>NZ_JADNQO010000004.1:0-630332 GCF_047608665.1 Amycolatopsis sp. cmx-11-51
GGCCGCTGAAAACCTTCGTCGTCGCCGGATCGAACCACCCGAACCACACTGTCGCGACCCGCGCCCTGCACGACTACCTACGTTGGCGCAACGCCAACGCCCGGCACCCCGACGTCCTCGCAGCCCAACGCCGCGAACGAGCACGCGTCCGCAGCGAACGCCAGCACATCTGGGGCCAACGCGCCACCCACGCCGCCTAAACCAACCCGGCCAACCTATGTGGTCACAGCACTAGTTGCGGTAGGTCGGTTCACCAACTACCGCAACTAGAGGACTAATTGCGTGCGTCAGAGCCAGCCGTTGTGCGCGGCGAAGACGCCCAACTGGAACCGGCTGGAGACACCGGCGCGGTCCATCAGGGCTTCGAGATAGCGGAACAGGGTGCGTCTGCTGACGCAAAGTCCGGCGGCGATTTCGTCGTCCTTGCGCCCGGCCGCGAGCAAGATCAGCAATTCTCGTTCGATCGGCCGGATCGGCTGTGCGGACGCCTGTGCTCCCCGGTCGAGCGGGAGCGCCGCGGCCCAGGACGTTTCGAACAGCCCTTCCAACGCGGAGAAGAGGCTGCAGGGGCGGACGATGACGATGGACTGGTTGCGATCGGCCTCGCGGATGGTCAGTGCGATGGTGGCCGCCCGGTTGTCGAAAAGTGTCAGCTTCACGGGGAGTTCGGGCAGCAACCGTGCCTGCTCGCCCGCGCGCAGGCACGGCAGGATGTTCCCGGTGAGATAGCCGGGATCGCCCAGTGACGCTCCACTGTAGACACAGCGGTAGGTGATCCCGCGCCGCAGCTGCTCCTCCTCGAGGAGGTTCCGTTGGCCGCCGGTGAAGTAGGGCGGGGAGTCGAGACGGCGCACCTGGTGCCGCACCGTGGTCGCGAGATGGTGCAACCGCGCGACGATGGCGTCGCCGGTGACCACTTCGAGCAGGTCCTGCGCGTTCGGCATTCCCGAATGCGCTCGCCGGAAGGCGCGGTACGCGGTTTGCACCGCGAGCCGCGCGTCGTGCAGTTCGGCTTGCCGTCGGGTGGTCAGCGCGGCCAGCGCCTCACCCGGATTCGCGGGGAGGAACTCGGTGCCGTCCACTCCGGACGACACCGCCAGCCCCGCGTCGGCGAGTTCTTTCAGTGCCAGATGGACGGTCTCCGCGTCGTCCTCCTGCCACGCCAGGTCCCCGGCGGACACCGGCGCGCTCTCGATCATCCGGCGGTAGATCCGGGCGGCGGTCTCGCCGAGACCCAGCCTGATCAGCTGCGCGCCGAGTCCGTCCGAGGACATGGCCTAGACGCCCGAGGTCTCGCGGATCCAGGTGCGGTTCGCCGCGATGCCGGTGTGCGTCGAGCTGTCCACCTTGTTACCCGCGATGTGCACGCCGACCTGCTTGCCGCCGACGAACACCGGCCCGCCCGAGTCGCCGCCGTTGGTCAGCCCGTCGCCCTTGCGTGCCTTGATCAGTCCACTTCCGACACTGGTCACCGTCATCCGGGCGACCTTGAGGTAGCGCTGAAGGTCGCCGTCTTCGTTGTAGCCCCAGCCATAGACGTATTCGGTGTTCCCGGTGGCGACGGAAGTGCCGAGTGACGCGTACGTCGTGCTGACCGAGCGGTCGAGCTTGAGCAGCGCGATGTCGGCTCCGCTGGACGGTGTGTAGATGTCCGCCACCACGGCGTAAGTTCCAGCGCGGTGGTCGACGTCGCCCACGCGGACCGAGTAGTCGGCACCGGGTTCGTCGATGCAGTGCCGGGCGGTGAGCACCCAGCGGGCGCTGATGATCGAGCCGGAGCACCACTGCTCGCCGTTCTGCTCGATCATGGCCGCCCACGGGCCGGACTGGGCGTATTCGCCGTCGATGATGGGGGCCGCGCCGGCGGCGGGCGCGACCGTCGCGAGCCCGGCCGCGCACAGCAGTGCGGTGAGTAGACCTCGGATACGCATGGATGCCTTCCACTACAGGAAACTACGAAAAGAATGGGAATTCGACGGGTCGCCCGTTCATGGCGCGGCGGGATCGCCAGGGGTCGCCCGGCCGGATCCGATGCCGGTTTTGCCATGCTAGGCAAGCGGATACGGCCGTCGATAGCGACTAAAGACGGGAGAAGGGCGCGCTGAGCGGCACGGCACCCGGCCTCTCGGCACGGAAGTGCCGATGGCACCGATGTGTCACGGCTCCCGGAGAAGTGTGGTCTGGCCGAGGGGAGTCCGTGAAGGCCTACTTCACTACTCTCTAGGTCAGGGTCCCGGCAAAGTCGAGGTCTTGCGGGGCAGGCGGCTATTTGTCGCTGTGCGGGGCTGACAATGTAGGAATCGGGACGTTGAGTGTCCCCATTCCTCCATCGTCGCGGGGTCGCACCGGTTGCAGAGCTTGATCACCACAGGTGTTCAGGGACATGCCTCCCCCAAGGAATCCCGGCACCCGTCCGAGCGGTGAGGATTTCGGACGTTGAACGTCTCGAATCCTCCCCACTCGTCCCTTGCAGCACTAGCGATGCCTAGTCCGGATAACCGCCTGACCTGCAAAATTTCGACTTCGCCAAGGCCTGACCCTCAAAGTAGGAAGGAGGCCTTCACGGCCTCATCGCCGACGGCGTTTCCTAGGCGGCGCGGGCTCGAGCAGTTCTTCGGCGATGAGGATGGCCCGGTCCGACAGCGTCGCGGACAATCGCTCCAGCGAGTGACCGATCCGGCCCGCCTCCCGGCGCACACCCTCGCCGACGGGCTTGCTGTGTCGATCGGCGAGACCCGCGATCCTGCTCCCGGAGACCAGGACCAGATCGGCGAGGCGCTCGCCCAGTTCGGTCACCCGGTTCGCCGTCTTGCCCGCCCGGCGGGCCACCAGGTCCTCGGTCTCCCGACGCAGCTCACGGACCGCGGACCGCGACTCCGTTGTCGTCCCGGTGAGTGCGGACCTCAAGGTTTTTGTCACGTCCATCAGGGATCGACCTCCACGCGGCTAGCCTGTGCTTGAGTGTACGCCCGTACTCTTGATTTCCGGAAGACGTGCGCGAGGTTCTCCTTGTATGACAAGGAATTCGCCCGCCGTCTTGGTCCTTAGTGCACGCCCAGGAACTGAATTGAGCGCGGCTGGGTCCGGTGCTCGGAAACCAGTGAGGTCGTTTACGAGGTTATCGCGGCACCGCCCCTGACGACTGGACCGGCCTGATCGGTGAGGGGCGTTCGACAAAACGGAACAGTGCTCCGTATGTTCATGGAACATTGCTCCGTTTTAGTTCGTCGATCCAAGAGTAAAGTCACGTTATGAGCTTTTCGACCGCCGAATTCGTCCTGTCGGTCAGCCCGGTGGTGCTCGATCCTCCCTTGATCAAGGTCCGGGTCGGTGCGGCTTGGTGACGATGTAGGAATTGGGACCATGGACGTCCCAATTCCTACATCGTCGGCCTAGGCGAATACGGATCCGCTTTAACCGTCCTTACCACTCACGCCCGGTGCCACGGTGAGCGTGCCCGCGACCGTGTTCAGGACGGCGGGCGGCCCCAGCGGCACGGAAAGCGGGTCCGTGCCGCGTCCGACGTCGAGGCCGCCGAGCACCGGGACACCCAGCGAGCCCAGGCGATCGGTGAGGACGTCGACGAGGGTCCAGCCACGATCGGTGTAGTCGTCGAAACCGGGGAACCGGCCGAGTGCGACACCGCGTACGCCTCGAAGCGAGCCGGACCGGATCAGCTGGGTCACTTGCCGGTCGATCTGGCCGAGGCCGATGGAGCGCTCAACCTCGAGGAACAACGGGTCGCGACGCAGGGTGATGGGCGCGCCGTTCATCAGCAGCCGCCGGGTCGACGCGGCGGACCGGGAGCCCGCCAGGAAACCGTGGATTCCCGCCAGGCCGCAGTGCCGCCAGAGGGCGAGGTGCGGGGAGGTGATGTCGCTGAAACCGACCAGGGGCCTGGGGTCGGCCCGGACCGCGTTGAAGTCGATTTCATCAGCGCTGCGGTACGCGCCCGCGCCGCCGGTGGTGGCGATCACCGCGCGGACCTCGGGGGAGCGGAAGGCGTCGTTGAGATCGGACAGGCGGTCCTCGTCGCGACCGGCCAGGTATCCCCACTGGCCGAGCGCGTGCACGCCGACCTCGGCGATCAGGCCCCAGCTTTCCAGCACCGCCACGGAGTTCGCGAGGAGCTCACGGCTGGGAAGCTGGCAGGTGAGACCAAACGAACATGGTCACCCGGACGCGGTCTCGGCGCCACCAGGCCACGGCGTCCGCTGCTCTGCGACTCGTCCACACGGCGATCGTGTCAGAGCACCGGGATCTCCGCCCACACCGTTTTGATCCCGGCGCCGGTGTCCACGCCCCAATCGGCACTGATCGCCTCGACCAGCGCCAGTCCCCGTCCGTGCGGGCTCGTCGGATCCCGGTTGACCACGCGAAGGGGCCTCAGCTGTGGGCGGCGGTCGTCGACTTCGACGCGGACGACGGCACGCCCGCAGGGGACGGACACCCTCAGTTCGGTGACGCCGTTGGCGTGTTCGTGCGCGTTGGTGACCAGTTCGGTGGTCAGCAGCTCGGTGTCGGCCACGGTGCCCCGTCCGACGCCCCCGAGCCGGTCGCGGAGCCACGCCCGGACTTCTCGCAGCGAAGGGGCGCTACCGCTGGGGAATTCGTAGGCGTGGCGTGTTCCGGTAAAACCCATGCGTATCTCCTTAGCGGTTTCCCAGCTGGGCCAAGAGCATGGGCGCATCGGAGGAATACCCAGGCAGGAGGGCGCTCACACTCGTGCCGCGAGGATGATTCCGGCGTGGAAGGATACGTCGGTGGACGTGCGAAGCAGGAGCAACGTGGTGGTGACCGGCCGGCCCGACGGGCCGACCGTGCTGCTCGCCCACGGCTTCGGGTGTGACCAAAACCTCTGGCGGCTCGTCGTCCCGGCGCTCGCCGAACGATTCCGCGTGGTGCTGTTCGACCATATCGGCGCCGGTAGATCCGACTTCACGGCCTGGTCGCCCGAGCGCTACGTGAGTCTGGACGCCTACGCCGAGGACGTTCTGGACATCTGCGAAGAGCTGGACCTGCGCGACGTCGTGCTCGTCGGGCATTCGGTGTCGGCGACGATCGCCGTGCTGGCCGTGAACCGGGAGCCCGAGCGGTTCGCGAAGCTCGTGCTGCTCACCCCGTCGCCCCGCTACGTCGACGACGGGGACTACCGGGGCGGGTTCAGCCGGGCCGACATCGACGAACTGCTCGAATCGCTCGAGTCCAACTACCTCGGGTGGTCGGCGGCCATGGCGCCGGTGATCATGGGCAACCCCGAACGCCCCGAACTCGGGGAAGAGCTGACCGACAGCTTCTGCCGGACGGATCCCGCGATCGCGCGCGTGTTCGCCCGCCTCACCTTTCTGTCCGACAACCGCGCGGACCTGGCGAAGGTCGCCGTCCCGACGCTCGTGATCCAGACCGCTCGCGACGCGATCGCCCCGCAGGAGGTCGGCCGCTTCGTGCAGCGGCAGATCTCCGGCAGCGAGCTGGTGACCCTCGACGCGACGGGACACTGCCCGCAGCTGAGCGCGCCGGAGGCGACCGCGAAGGCGATCATGGAGTTCATGAGCACCCCATGATGTGTGAAACGAGCGGCGACGGGAACAAGACGGGGATGACGTTCCCGTCGTTGCTCGAAGACAGCGCCGAAGATCTGTACGAGAACGCCCCGTGCGGATATCTGTCGACGTTGATGGACGGGACCATCGCGAAGATCAACACCACCCTGCTGAGCTGGCTCGGCCATGACCGCGACGAACTGGTCGGCAGGCGGAGCTTCGCCGACCTGCTGACCGTCGGCGGCCGGATCTATCACGAGACCCATGTCGCGCCGATGCTGGCGATGCACGGCGAGGCGGGCGGGCTCGCGCTGGAACTGCGGTGCGCCGACGGGACCCGGATCCCGGTGCTGGTGACCGCGACGGTCAAGACCGGCGCGGACGGTACGGCCCAGCTGATCCGCGTCGTCGTCTTCGACGCACGGGAGCGCCGCGCCTACGAACAGGAACTGCTGCGCGCGCGCCGGCAGGCCGATCACGAACGCGACCGGGCGCGGAAACTCGCGTCCACCCTGCAGCGCACGCTGCTGCCGCCGGTGCTGATGACCGTGCCGGGGTTGGAGACGGCCGCCTACTACCACCCGGCCTCGGCCGACGAGGTCGGTGGAGACTTCTACGACCTGTTCCCGCTCACCGGCGACAACTGGGGCTTCTTTCTCGGCGACGTTTCCGGCAAGGGCGCCGTGGCGGCCGCGGTGACATCCCTTGCCCGCTACACGATGCGCTCGGCCGCCGTCTACGACCCGGATCCCGTCGCGGTGCTCGAGAACCTCAACACCGTGCTGCACCAGGAGTTCCAGGGCGGCGATCCGCGGTTCTGCACCGCCGTGTACGGCTCGCTCAGCCCAGGCCCCGACGGCTGTGCCGTCACCTTGGCCAGTGGCGGACACCCTCCGGCGGTGCTGCTTCGCGCGGACGGTTCCGTCGAGTTCGTCGACACCTACGGCGGAATGCTCGTCGGCGCCATCCCCGGTGCGCGTTTCGTGGAGACCACGGTGCGGCTGACGCCCGGTGACGTCCTGCTTCTCTACAGCGACGGCCTCCTCGAAGCGCGCCCCACGAACGGCCGGGAACGCTACAGCGAGGAGCGTCTTCTGGAGTTCCTCGCGGCCCTCGGCCCGGTCGGCGCGAAGGAGACTGTCGACGCGCTGGCTGTTCTGCTCGCCGGTTTCGGCGACGGGGTGGAGGACGACACCGCACTCTTCGCGCTCGGAGTCCCCGACGTCACCAGGATCCGGCGGTGACCGGCGCGCTCGGCATCGCCATCCGCGTCACTCGGGCCGCGACGGTGCTGGAACTCACCGGCGAACTCGACGTCGTCACCGCTTCCGAAGCATGCCGGGTGATCGGGACGTTGATCGTCCCAAGTGGACAGTCGTTGATCATCGACTTGTCCGCGGTGACCTTCTGCGATTCCAGCGGGATTTCCGCTTTGCTGGCCGCCCGGAACCTCGCCGTCGCCGCGAGCGCCGCGATCGCGCTGGTGAACCCGCCGGAGAACCTGCTGCGGAGCTTGAGCAGCACCGGCCTCACGGACGTCCTCCCTGTCTACCGCTCCGTCGAGAGCGCCGAAAAAGCTTGAGGTCGGCGTCAGTCCTCCCACCCGGCGATCGCGGTCACCCGGATCTCCACCCGCATCCCGGGCGCGCCAAGGGCCGGGACGCCAATCTCGGTCCAGAGGGGCGCGCGATCGCCCATCCGTTCGCGGAACTGCTCGACCATCACGCGGTTGTGGGCCTCGCCGATGGTCTCGGGGGAGTCCGGGACGTGGTAGGAGTTCACGGCGAATGACGTCGCGCCAGGTGGCGCCCGCGGTGGCGAGGGTCCGTTCGACGTTCTCGAAGGCCTTGACGATCTCGTCGGCGGCGGATGAGTGAACTGGCCCACCTCGCCAACGGTTCGCTCTCTCGTCTGTCCAATGTGGTCAAACGCTTCGAGCAGTGCGGGTGGGTGAAACGCTCACCTGAGGCATTTCTGGGCGTCGCCGAGCACGGCTGGTCGGCGATGAGGATCGCCGAATCGCTCAGCGTTCCCGTCGAATCGATCGAATTGCTCCGTCACCATCCACGCGGATCCGGTCAACGGCGAGGCGAACGTGGGTATCGAGGTCCGGAAACCGGCGAACTGGGAGAAAATCTCCCACCCCGTGAAGTGGATCGACGGCGGGGCTGATTATCAACCCAGCACTGTGTTCCCTGCCAAACTGGCCAGGTTGGCCGATATCCATACGCAACCGATCTACGGCAACAACGGTGGCCCGGCGAAGTACGTCCGGCTCGATGACGGGGAGGTCCGCTGTATTCACTGGCCGAGCCGGATGTCTCATCACGGTATCGGCGGACCGGGCGAGGTTACGACATTCGGTGAACATTCGCCGGTGAAAGTCGGTCGAAGCCGATTTTCGCCCGGCGAGATGTTCACGGAAAACATAAGACCTTCGACGCCTCTCACACTGAAGAGTGAGAGGCGTCGAAGGTCGTTCGGCTGGATGGCGCAATGCGGACATGGTCCGCGTAGCCCGGATTCGCGGTGACCGCCCGTTGAGCGTCTTGACAGGGGGCGCTCTGGGTGACATCCGGCCCAGGCGCTAACGAAATGGCGGGTATTCCGTCTTTCCCAGAACCCACCGCAATTCCGGCCGTCGCCGGTTCTCGAAAGGGAAGTCCATGTCACGAAGACCACTGCTCGTCGTTCTGACCGCCGTCACGGCGGTGTTCGCGTCCACCGCGGTCGCCGCCGCGGCCCCACCGGGGGTCGACCCGGCCACGCTCGACCTGACCCTCAACGCGGGGCAGAGCACCACCGTGACCAAGAACGTGACGACCTCGGCCGTGCCGCCGAACCCCGATCTCGTCCTGCTCGCGGACACCACGGGCAGCATGGGCGGCCCGATCGGCAACGTGAAGGCGAACGCCGGCACCATCACCGGTGATGTGCTCGCCGCGCAGCCGACCGCACAGTTCGGCGTCGCCGAGTACAAGGATTTCACCGACTCGGTGCCGTTCAAGGTCAACCAGGGCATCACCGGTGACACCACCGCGGTCCAGACCGGAATCAACCAGTGGGCGGCTTCGGGCGGCGGGGACACGCCGGAGGCGAACCTGAACGCTCTGTACCAGCTGGCCACCGGCGCGGTCACCTTCCGGCCGGACGGCACCCGCATCATCGCGTGGTTCGGCGACGCGCCGTCGCACGATCCGAGCGGCGGGCACAACTTGGCACAGACCATCGCGGCGCTGCAGGCGGCGAAGATCAGTGTGGTCGCCGTCAACGTCGGGGGTCTCGACGCCACCGGACAGGCCAGCGCCATCACCTCGGCCACCGGTGGGGTGCTGCTGAACAACGTGCCCGCCGGCCAGGTCTCCCAGGCCATCCTGGACGGCATCAAGGCCATCGAGGTCACGGTGACCCCGACGGTGACCAGCTGCGATCCGCAGCTCACGGTCACCAACGCCCCCGGCAGCGTCAAGGTGGCCAGCGGCGACGTCGCCACGTTCACCGAGAAGATCACGGCGTCGGCGAGTGCCGCTCCCGGCACGTACCAGTGCGTGGTCGACTATCAGGTCGACGGCGTTTCGCGTGGTTACATCGAGACCACGACCGTGCGCGTGCTCGGCTTGAGCATCAACGACGTGACGGTCGACGAAGGCTCGGGTGGCGCGCCGGTACCGGCGACCTTCACGGTGTCGCTGCTCGGCGGCCCGAGCCCGAACCCGGTGACGGTCCAGTACTCGACGGCCAACGGCACAGCGACGGCGCCCGCCGACTACTTGACGGCGGGTGGCACGGTCACCTTCGCTCCCGGTGAGACGGTCAAACCGGTGACCGTCCAGGTCGTCCCGGACACCGTCGACGAGCCGAACGAGACGTTCACGGTGAACCTCTCGGCCCCGTCGGGCGCGGGCCTCGTCGATCCGACCGGTGTCGGCACGATCCTCGACGACGACCGTGACGGCGTCTTCTCCTGCACGGGCACCGCGGCGAACGTTGTCGGCGTGGTCGCGGCGCAGGCCAACCCGGCGAACCTGCCCTGTGCCGACGACTTCAGCACCGTCGCCGCCGCGACGCTCAACGCCGGCCTGATCGAGGTCGAAACCCAGGTGCTGACCGCGTCGACCGATCTCACGCCGGACAACCAGTCGGTCGCGCCCGCCGCGGGCGATCGCGCGCTGGCGTCGGCGAAGATCGACAAGACGGTGATCAGCACCCTCGGGCTGAACATCGAGCTCGGCGTGATCCAGTCGCAGGCCACGGCGACCTGTCAGCCCGCGCCGGGCGGACTCGCCCCGGTGCTGGCGGGTAATTCGAACGTCGCCTCGCTGAAGATCAACGGTCAGGCGATCACGGTGGGCTCGGCGCCGCTGACCATCCCACTGGTCATCGGCTCGTTGAAGCTCAACGGCCAGACCGTGGCGAACGGCGTCGTCAAGCAGCAGGCCGTCGCACTGGACACCGCGCTCGCGAAGATCGTGCTCGCGGAATCCCAGGCCGACGTGCACGGCACCGCCGCGCACCCGGCGGGCAACCCCTGCCGGCGCTGATCCGGTGAACCCGGCCGGGGTGGACAGAATCTCTCCACCCCGGCCGGTACCCAGTTGTCTAGGAAAGAGCTTTCACCGCTGCCGCCGTCGCCTGTGCGAGCAGCTTGTTGTCGATCTGGGCGTCCTTGGTGGCCCGGTCGGTCAGCACCGAGATGACGATCGGAGCCCGGTCCGGCGGCCAGACGACGCCGATGTCGTTGCGTGTCCCGTAGCTCGCGGTTCCCGTCTTGTCGGCGACCGGCCAGCCAGGGACTCCGGCGCGGATGTTCGGGTCGCCGGTGGTGTTGGCGCGCATGATGTCGACGAGGATCTTGCGCTTGTCCTCGGGAAGGGCATTGCCGAGGGCGAAGGCGCGGAGGCTCACGGCGAGGGCGCGAGGCGTGCTGGTGTCCCGGATGTCGCCCGGAGTGGTGTCGTTCAGTTCGGGCTCGATCCGGTCGACGTGAGTGGTGGTGTCGCCGATCCCGTGCAGCACCGCGGCGAGGCCCGCGGGACCGCCGAGTTCACGGAAGAGCAGGTTGCCGCCGGTGTTGTCGCTGTAGCGAAGGGTGGCGTCGATGACGTCGCGCAGTGGCATGCCGGTGTCGACGTGCTTCTCCGTGACCGGTGAGTCGGAGACCAGGTCCTGCCTGCTGTAGGTCACCGTCCGGTCCAGGTCCGCGACCGGGGTCCGCTGCAGGACACCGCCGGCGCTGAACGCCTTGTGCGTCGAGGCGTAGGCGAACCTCTCGTCGGCGCGGAAGGCGACCTCGCGGCCGGTCGCGGTGTCCACCGCGTACAGCCCGAGCCGGGCGCCGAAGGCACGCTCGAGCTGCTCGAAGTCAGCTCGTCCTGCCGTCGCGACGGGGGTGGTGACGGGCGGCTGCGCCGGGGCGGGGGTGGAACACGCGGCGAGGGATACGACCGAGAGCGCCAGGAGAGCGGCTCGGCCTGTCCAGCGGCGGGAGATGACGGGCATGGGTGACTTCCTTTCAAGATCGTTCGATGCCCGCAGTCTGTCCATGACCGTCCATGCTGTCCAAGACACGAATGACCGGTTCCATGCGATTCACGCATAGTATGTGGTCGTGGACCTGATCGGCAGCTGCCGGGCCTTCGTGAGCGTCAGTGAGGCCGGCTCCTTCACCGCGGGAGCCGCCATCGCGCGTATTCCCCAACCTGTGGCGAGCCGTCGCATCGCCGCCCTCGAACGGCATTTCGGCGAGCGGCTGTTCGACCGCACCACCCGTCGCGCCCTGCTGACGCCGTTCGGCCAGGACATGCTGCCGTCGGCGAAACGCCTGGTGACCCTGGCCGACGCGATGGAGCACGACGCGCAACGCGCCAAACTCCGGCCGATGCGGCTCGCGGTGCCGGAAACCTGCACGACCCGCGAACTCGCCGAACTCGACGCGGCGGCACGGACACTCGACGTCTTCCTGGAATTCCGGCGGGCCGCGCCGCGGGAACGAGCGGAACTCGTGCGCACTCAAGAGGTCCGGGCCGCGCTCACGGCCGTCCCCGCCGAAGAGGGCACGTGGAAGGTCCCCCTGGGAGTCGCCGGTGGGACCAGGCAGCCGTCGGGCTCCTTCCACCTGGAAACGCTGCGGGTCGGCCGATCCGGCCGCCCGCCGCGCCGGGTCTGGATCCAGCCCGAGGACGACGTCCCGCATATCCGCGACCGCCTGTTCCGCGTGCGCGACTCGGTGGGACTGCGGCCGGCACAGGTCGCCGTCGCCGATGCGCTCACCGCCGCCGCGGCGGCCGTGTTCGGTTCGGCCGATCTGCTGGTGTGTTCGACGGCCCAGGCCACCGAACTCGGGCTGAACTGGCTGCCCATCGGCGAGATCCGGCTCGCTCGCGGCTTCGAGATCACGGCGGGGCTCGGCGAGGACGCACAGCGGCTGCGTGCACGATTGTGGCCTGACATCGCCCGGTGTCTCGGCGCGGAAGAGACCGAGGAGACGACTTGACCACGGAAACGCTGCTCCTGCGGTTGCGCGCGGAACTCGACGACGGCGGCCTGCGGGGCTCGTTCCTGGTGCGTGACCTGCGGACCGGCCACGAGATCGGCATCGATCCCGATCTGGTGTTCCCGAGCGCCTCGTTGGTGAAGGTCCCGCTCGCCGCGGTGACCCTGGAGCGGATGCGGCTGGGCGAACTGGACGGTTCGGCGGCGATCGACGTCCAGCCGGGCCGGGCCACCGCGCCAGGGCCGACCGGGCTGACCCGGTTCCGGCATCCGGCCAGGGTCGCGATCGACGACCTGCTCTACCTCACCATGGCCATCAGCGACGAAACCGCGGCCGACACGCTCTTCTCGCTGACACCGCCCACCGAAGTCACCAGGATGACGCGCGAATGGGGCGTCGCCGGGATCTCCGCGCGGCATCCGGCGGCGGACCTCAGCGACACGCCCGCGGAACGCTTCGATCCCGCGGACGTCCACCTCGCGCACGCCCTCGCGATCAGCGCGGGCACCGTGGGACAAGGACATCCCGTTCCCCAGCTCGACATCACCCGTGCGAGTTCCGGCTCGGCCCGCGCGTTCGTCGGCCTGCTCGAAGCGCTGTGGAAGCCGTCCAAAGTGGACGAAGGGGTGGCGGCGAGGGTGCGGGAGCTGATGGGGCTCAACCTGTTGCGCCAGCGGCTGAGCCCCGACTTCGTCTCCGATGCCACGACCTGGTCGTCCAAGACGGGCACCCTGCTGAACATGCGGCACGAGGTCGGGGTGGTCGAACACGCCGACGGAGGACTCTTCGCGATCGCCGCGCTGACCGAATCCCGGGTGCCCGCGGCGATCCAGCCGGAGGCCGAGGTCCTGATGGCCCGCGTGGCACGAGCGCTGCGTGATCACCTGCGCGCCGGCTGACTTCGTTGGCACCTTCTCGTGAAGGGTTCCGTGATTGATCGAGTCCGGCTCTGGGCACCTCGAAGGCCGAGGCCTGCGGAAGGGGAGTGTCGATGAGCGCGGGAACCCTGGCGGTGTTCGCCGGTGTCGTCATGGTCGCCTACGTGATCCCCGGCCCGGACTGGGTGGTGATCCTTCGCCAGTCGGTCCGGAGCCGCTCGGCTGGACTCGTGGCGGCCGCCGGTGTGCAGTGCGGTCTCGCCGTGCACATGGCCGCCGCGGTGTTCGGCGTCTCGGCTGTGCTGCTGCACAGTGCCGTCGCCTTCACCGTCCTCAAGATCGTCGGCGCGGCCTACCTCGTCTACCTGGGAGCGCAGGCGCTGTGGAGGTCTTGGCACGACTGCGGTTCCCCAGCACCTGAAGCGGAAGAGTCCTTGCCGCGGCGGGTGTTCCGCCAGGCCTTCCTCGCCAACGTGCTCAATCCGAAGGCCGCTTTGTTCTTCGTGAGTGTGTTGCCGCAGTTCATCGACCGCGAGGCCGCGGCGACCCCGCAGGTGCTGACCCTCGGCCTGCTGGACATCGGCCTTGGTGTCCTGTGGTGGGGGCTGTTCGTGCTGCTCACCGCGCGGTTGTCGGGTCTCATGCGCAGGAGTGGCCCGCGCAAGGTGCTCGACCGGGTCACCGGCACCGCGCTCGTCGGACTCGGTGGCGCGCTGGCGGCCACGAGTTGACACCGCGTTTGCGGGACGGCCGCCACGGGTATCAGCGGCTTGTGCTCGACCCATCGCCTGATCTCGCCGCGCACTTCCCGGAACTGCGGGACCAGCGTCTCGTCGTCGACTACGAGGACGCCGACGATCCGATCCTGCGCCGCCCGGACGGTTCCCCGATCGACACCTGGCGGGAGAACTATCCGTACCCGTCGCGGATGACCCGCGACGAGTACGAGGTGGTGAAGAGGTCGCTGCAGATCGAACTGCTGAAACTGCAGTACTGGATCAAGGAGACCGGCGGCCGCATGGTCATCCTGTTCGAAGGCCGGGACGCGGCGGGCAAGGGCGGCACCATCAAACGGTTCACCGAACATCTCAACCCGCGCGGCGCGAGGGCGGTGGCGCTGAGCAAACCCACCGAACGCGAGCAGGGCGAATGGTACTTCCAGCGCTACGTGAACCATCTGCCCACGGAAGGCGAGATCGTGCTGTTCGACCGGTCCTGGTACAACCGTGCCGGCGTCGAACGGGTGATGGAGTACTGCACCGACGAGCAGTACGAGCGGTTCATGCGGCAGGCCCCGACGTTCGAGCGGATGCTCGTCGACGACGGGATCATCTTAGTGAAGCTGTGGTTCTCCGTGTCGAAATCCGAGCAGCGGACCCGGTTCCTCATCCGGCAGGTCGACCCGGTGCGCCAGTGGAAGCTCAGTTCCAACGACATCAAGTCGCTCGGCCGCTGGGACTCCTATACCAAGGCGAAGGTCGCGATGTTCCGATCCACCGACACGGAGATCGCGCCGTGGACGGTGGTCAAGAGCAACGACAAGAAACGTGCCCGCGTCGAGGCGATGCGCAGCGTGCTCGCGCGGGTGGACTACGCAGACAAGGCAGAGGACACCGTCGGCGAGCCGGATCTGAAGGTGGTCGGCGCCGCGGCGACCCTCCTGGAGGAGGGCGAGGACGAAGCGTCGCTCAGTCCGACTCCGATCGCGCAACCGGTGGACTCCGGTCCTGGGCTGCATCCCGACTGACCCTGGGCCTGGGAGGGACTCCCACCCGAATTCGCGCAGGGCGGAGGCGACCACCCGGTCGAGGACCAGGCAGGGATGCTCCGGTGCTCCGCCGCCGGCGGAATACGGGAACTTCGTGAAGAAGGACGGTCCGAGCCCTGGGATCAGGTTGTGCCGGTCCGGCCGCAAGACCGCGGCCGGATCCCCAAGCCAGCGTCCGCCCCGCGACGGCTTCCCCGCGCGGGGAGGTGGGCACGGCCCACCCGGGGAAGGACACGGTGCTGAGATCGGTCGCGGACACACCCACAGGTCGCGAATGATCCGGAGTCGTTACGCTGGTCGCGCCGTCGGTGTCGGGATCCCGCCATGTCGGGTATCCGCCAGCTTGCGGCCGTGTAGGAGTGCTGATCACCTGTCTTTACTTCTCGTACGGACGTCGGGGGCTCCTGTCGAAAGGGATCATGGTGATCAGTAGTACGAGAAAGACGCGGAGAGGCACGGTGGCGGTGATCGCCGGTGCCTTCCTGGCTTCGGGCCTGGGGCTGGCCCCTGCCGCGGGTGCGGCACCCGCCGCCAAGGCCGACCCGGACACCGCGGCGCTCGCCGGCGCGCTGACCAAGCAGGCGGTGGCCTGGGGTGAGTGTTCGTTCCCCTCGGTCGCCCCGGCGACGGAAGCCGAACTGAAGAAGGTCAAGGGTCTCGCCTGCGCCACCATCCAAGTGCCGCGTGACTGGCACAACCCGCAGGACGGCAACACCATCGGCGTCCGCGTCTCCAAGACCGCGACCGCCTATCCCGGCACGGGCAGGCAGGGCATCGCGCTGGTCAACCCCGGCGGACCCGGCGGGGAAGGCCTGCCGTGGGGTGCCGCGATGGCGATGCGCAGCCCCGTGCTGGCCTCGCAGTACGACTTCGTCGGCTTCGATCCCCGCGGCGTCGGCTTGAGCACGCCGCTGACCTGCAGCTACACCGTTCCGGACAGCACGGATCAGAACGTGATCAGCCGGGCGAAGGTCGCGGGCTGCCTCGAGAACCCGCTGACGAAGTTCATCAACACTGAGCAGACCGCGTACGACATGGACTTCATCCGGGTGCTGCTCGGCGAGAAGAAGACCAGCTACATCGGTTACTCGTACGGCACGTGGCTCGGCACCTGGTACGCCACGACGTTCCCTGGCAAGGCGCACCGGTTCCTGCTGGACTCGTCGACCGACGCGAGCCGCTCGACGCTGGAGAAGACCTGGGACCTGCAGCCGCGCAGCCGTGACCGCCAGTTCCAGGAAGCGCTGCTGCCCTACATGGCGCGCAACGACGCCAAATACAAGACGGGCACCGACCCGCTGGAGATCCGCCGCAACTGGGAGAAGGCGGGCGGCACCCGGGAGTTCACGGGCATGCTCTACGCCGCCTGGTTCATCATCCCCGCGATGTACAACACCAACCAGTACCCGTCGGCCGCCTCCATGGTGGCCGCGCTGGCCAAGAAGCCCGCTCCCGCCGGGACCGACGCGGAGAAGCTCGAGCAGGTCGTCGCCGAGGCGCTGACCACGCCCGGGCTGACGGACGCGAACAAGGCGTTCCTGGCCAAGGGCAAGAAGAACGCGCTGGAGGCCATCGCGAAGAAGGACTCGGTCGAACGCAAGGCCTCCTACCAGGGCGGTGCCGAAGTCGAGACCTGGGACGCCGCGTTCGAGGCGATCCGCTGCCAGGACGGCCAGTGGAACCAGAATCTGCACTACTGGAACTACTGGCAGGCCGACCTGACCGTGAACGCGCCGTTCATCGCGCCGATCATGGCCCTTTCGGGCGCGCCGCTGTGCGCGTTCTGGCCGACCACCAACGCCAAACCGGCGCCGGACCGGAAGACGTTCCCGAAGTTGCTGATCGCGCAGACCGAACTCGACGCGGCCACGCCGTACGAGGGCGCGCTCGCCACCGCGAACGGCCTGCCGGGCGCCAAGATGATCAGCGTCGACAACGAAGGCAGCCACGGGATCTTCCCGTACAACACCGACTGCGTCGACGACCCGATCGTCGCCTACTTCCAGACCGGTCTGACGCCGAAGAAGAAGTTCACCGGCTGCCAGGGGCTGCCCTTGCCGGGGGAGGACCAGACGGTCGAGGTCGGCGGCAACCTCGGGCACGACGGGAAGATCAAGCTCAAGATGATCACGCCCCAGGTGCGCAAGGCGAACGAGATCGTGCGTGAGCTGCTCGAAGGCACCGCCACGCCGGAGGCCGACGAGAACGGGATGCCCGCCAACAGCTAGTCCCCGAAGCGCTGAACGGAGGCTCCCGCGACCCGATCCGGTTCGCGGGAGCCTCTTCGGCGTGCATCTGTGATCCTTTCGTTACTGGTTCAGGCGCACGAGCTCGCCGCTTTCTCCCTCAGGACCGGTGAGTGGAAGCAGACACCGCGACGCCTGACATCGATGTCAGGGCGTCAATCCCGGGTGGGGGAGGAGAAAGCGTCATGCCGGCCGAGTCGCGGGGCCTGTCGATGGAGGCGGAGCAGCTGTACCGGGCCCTGCTGGACGGGCACCCGATCACGCCCGGTGCCGAGCTGACCGAACTGGAACGGTTCGGCCTGGTCCGAGCCGGTGCGGCCGGGGTCGAGGTGCGCCCGCCACGGGCGGCGCTCTCGGCGTTCGCCGCGCAGCACGAGGCCGCCGCCGTCCGCGCGCGGGAAGCGGCCGAGGTCCTCGGCGCCGCCTACTCCCTGCGGACCGGCCGGGACGCGGACTTCGTCGAGGTGCTGCACAGCCGCGACGAGGTGATCGCCACGTTCGAGGCCATGCAGACCCAGGCGGGCGTGGACATCGTCGCGCTGGATCCAGGGTCCTACATGAGCCCGAAATCCGAGGTGAGCACGGTGCAACCGGGTTCGATGGCGCGCGGCATCGGCTACCGCGTCGTCTACGACTCGGCCGTGCTCCAGGACGACGACGGCTTCGCCCACGTGCAGTCGAGTATCGCCCTCGGGGAGCAGGCAAGGGTGTTCCTCAGGCTGCCCTTGAAACTGGTGATCGCCGACAGCAACCGGGCGCTGATCGCCGTCCCGAACTCCGACGCCGGCGACGTGCTGGCGTTGCTGATCCATCCGTCGATGCTGCTGTGCGCGCTGATCGAGCTGTTCGAATCGTTCTGGCGGTTGGCCGTGCCGGTCCGGGCAGGCGGGCCGGACGGCGCGGAAGCGGCGCGGGAACCGACGCTCGCCACTCGTCGGCTACTCGCGTTGTTGAGCGGCGGCCTGACCGACGAGGCGATCGCGCGCGAACTCGGCGTCAGCGAGCGCACGGTGCTCCGGCGGATCAGCCGTCTGCAGCAGTTGCTGGGCGCGCAGACCAGGTTCCAGCTGGGAGCACAGGCGTCACGTCTTGGCTGGCTCTGAGTCGCTGGTGGCGTTGCCCTGCCTGTGCGGGGTGAAGGGGACTTTCCCCGCATGCCATGCGGGAAGTCCCCTTCGCGCGGCGAGGTTGTGGGTGATCCGCTCCCCACGCCCGGTAGGCGAGGTAGGGAAGGCGACCTTCACGGGCCTGCCGTCGACCAACGCTGACCGCCTCTCACGGATCGTCCCGTCCGGTGGTTTGGCGTACTCGGGGACGGCCTGCTGAATCTCCTCCAGGGTCATGGTCACTCCTTGCCGCACGACGACGTACGCGAACGAGATGTACTCACTCGCGTGAGGAAGTTGGCAACAACCGGGCTCACATTCGTGAGGTTCTGTCGCGGGGACATCAAAGGGGAAAGCAGGAGTTATCACTCGAGTAAGGGTGATGGTGTCGTGAGTGGTAAAGACGGTTTTGACCGTCAATTACCACTCGCGAGGTGAGAAATGATTCCGACGCTGGTCATGATCGCGCTCGGGGCGTTCGTCACCACCCTCGACAACACGATCGTCGCGGCGGGCGCGCCCTCGCTCGCCCGCGACCTCGACCTCGATCTGCCCGCTCTGCAATGGGTGAGCATCGGGTACATGCTCCCGTTCGCCGGCCTGCTGCCGGTGGCGGGCACGCTGGTCGACCGCTGGGGGCAGGCCGCGACCCTGCGGGCCGGGCTGCTCGCGTTCGGCGCCGGAGCGGCCGCCGGCGGGCTGGCCACGACGGCGTGGCTCGTCATCTCCGCGCGGGTGCTGCAGGGCGCCGCCGCGGCGTTCCTGGTCCCGGCCCTGCTCAGTCTGCTGCGGACGAATCTCGACGCGCGAGGACGGGCCCTCGGCGCGACGGTGTGGACGGCCTGCCTCGCGGTCGCGCTGGCACTCGGCCCGACACTCGGCGGCGTGCTGAGCGAGTACCTGGGCTGGGGCTGGATCTTCTTCGTCAATCTCCCGTTCGTGGCGGCGATGCTGGTCCTGCTGCGCACGGTCGACACCACCGGTCGTGATCGGGGATCGAGAGCACGGCCCGCCGCGCTGTCGATGCTGGTGGTGACCGCCGGGATGGTCCTGGTCACCGCGGCGGTGGTGGAACTGGGCGAGGGCGGCGCGGTGCTGCCCGCGGCGTTCGGCGCAGCCGGGACGGGCTTGGCGATCTGGTTCGTGCGCAAGGAAAGACACGCGCGCGAGCGGCTGGTGCCCGCGGAACTGACCGGTCATCGGGTCTTCACCGGCTCGCTCATCGTGCAGTTGCTGTGGGGACTGGGCGTTTCGGGGGTCTTCTTCTTCACCCCGTTGCTGCACCAGGAATCCCTCGGGCTCGGGCCGATGCTCGCCGGATTGCCGCTGGTCGCGGTGGCGGTCGCGGTCGTCGCCGCGACCCCGCTGGTGCCCTGGGCGGTGCCGCGATTCGGTCCACATCGGACTGTTGCGGTGGGGTTGGCCACGGTCGCCGCGGGACTGCTGGCGGTCGCCGCGGTCAACCACGTCCCGGAGGTGCTCCCGAGGATTCCCGGACTGGTGCTCATCGGCGCCGGATCCGCGCTGACCACGCCGCTGACCTCGCATGCGCTGGAAGTCGTGGCGGGGAAGCACGCCGGTACCGCTTCGGGCCTGCTCACCGCGTCTCGTGAACTGTCGAGCGCGCTGGGGGTCGCGCTGATCGGGGCCGTGCTGACGGTGGTGCGCACGGCGAAGCTCGACGAAGGTCCCGCACCCGCCTTGGCCAGTGGGTATACAGCGGGCCTGCTGACCGCGGCGGCGCTGCAACTCGTCGGCGCGATCCTCGCGTTTCGACTGCTGAGCGGCCGGACGGGGCAAAGTCCGTCCCGAAGTGACAAGCGGGGTGACCCGTTTCTCTCTTCCCGGTGAGCATGACCGCACCGGCATCAGCGTTTCGTACTCCTTTCATTGACACTCTTCCCGGCCGATCCATACAGTTCCCGGCAGATAGAGAACGGTCTCCGGAATGGGATCCGATTTTCGGCAACGGTGCCGTTCTGAATTCACCTGCTCCTGCTCACGTCGTCAAACGAGGGGCTATGGAAACCATTTCGGAAACGGTCGTCACCACCCGCGGGCAGGACGACGCATCCGGCGGGGAGTCGTTCGCGACCCTGCTGGAGTACTGGGCCCGGCGGCTCGGCGACGAGGTCGCCGTGACCTACCTCGACCATCGGACCGGCTCGGACGGCCGGGCGATCACCCTGTCCTGGCGCGAACTTGACGACCGGGTCGGTGCTCTCGCCACACGGCTGGCGGCTTTCGCCACCCCTGGGGAGCGGGCGGCGATCCTGGCCCGGCAGTCCGCCGACTACGTCGTCGCCTTCCTCGGCGCGATCCGGGCCGGGCTGGTCGCGGTCCCCCTGTTCGCCCCGGATCTCCACGGGCACGCGGGCAGGCTGGCCGCCGTGCTCGCCGACTGCGCGCCGCGCGTCGTGCTCACGACCGACGACGGAATCGACGGCGTTTCCGGTTTCCTCTCCTCGACGGACATCGAGCGCCCCGCGGTGCTCGCCGTCGACACCCCAGCCCCGGTCGCGGCCGGTGAACGTTCCTGGCCGCGACCGGAACCGGACGGACTGGCGTACCTGCAGTACACGTCCGGTTCCACGCGGACCCCGGCGGGAGTGATGCTGACCCACCGCAACGCGCTCACCAACGCCCGCCAGGCCTGCGACGCCTACGCGATCGAGACCTCGGCGACGTCCACCGTCAGCTGGCTGCCGCTCTTCCACGACATGGGCCTGATCCTCGGCATCGGCGCGCCCATGGCGGCGGGAGTGGCCTCGGTCCTGATGGACCCGCTCGCGTTCCTCGAACGTCCGTCCCGCTGGCTGCGGGCACTCTCGGCCAGCCCCGGCGCGATCAGCGCGGCCCCCAATTTCGCCTACGGCTACAGTGCTTCGCGGGTGACCGAGGACGAGAAGAGCTATCTCGAGCTGAGCCGCGTCGTCTCGCTGATCAACGGAAGCGAACCCGTCCTGCCCGCGACCATCGCGAAGTTCCACGACGCCTTCGCGGAGTGCGGACTGCGCCCCGAGGTGCACCGTTCCTCCTACGGGCTGGCCGAGGCCACCGTGCTCGTCTCCGTCACCGACGCGGGCGAGGCACCGCGGCAGGTCACCTTCGACCGCGACCGGCTCGCCGCCGGGTTCGCGATCCCCGCCGGACCGGGCGCGGTGTCCACCACGCTCGTCTCCTGCGGACTTCCGGCAGGCCAGCGGATCCGCATCGCCGACCCGGTCACCGGCGCGCTCGTCGAACCGGGCCGGGTGGGGGAGATCCAGGTCAGCGGTCCGAACGTCGGCGTGGGCTACTGGGGGCGGCCCGCCGCGTCCACCGCCGTCTTCGGCCTGCCGCCGGTCGATCCCGAGTCCGGTGTGGGCTGGTTGGCGACCGGAGACCTCGGCACGCGCTACGACGGTGAGCTGTTCATGACCGGCAGGCTGAAGGATCTCGTCATCGTCGACGGCCGTAACCACTACCCGCAGGACATCGAACAGACCGTGGAGACGCATCCCGCGGTCCGGCCGCATTCCGCCGCGGCCTTCGCGATCGAGCACGAAGACGGTGAAGCGGCGGTCGTGGTGCTGGAGCGGGCCAAGGGGTTCCAGGACGACGTCACCGTGGCGACGGCGGAGATCCGGAGAGCGGTTTCGGCCGCGCACGGCCTACGCCCGTACGACGTCGTCTTCCTCGAACCGGGTGCGGTTCCGCGTACCTCCAGCGGCAAGATCAGCCGCGCCCTCTGCCGGAAGTCCTATGTGGATGGCCTGCGGGCCGCACGGCGGCTCGGGTGAACGCGGAGATCCGTGACTGGCTGATCACACGGGTGGCGGAGCGGACCGGAGTGCCAGAGGATCAGGTGGATCCGGACCGCCCGCTGCACGAAAGCGGCTTGTCGTCGCGGGAGTCGATGGAGCTCGCCGCCGATCTTGGCCGGTACCTCGGCCGTCCGCTGCCGCCGACCCTGGTGTGGCAGTACCCGACGATCACCGCTCTCGCCGGACGACTGTCCACAGTGGACCGTGAAGCCGTCGCGAGCGTGGAAAGCCGTGCGGAGGAGCCGATCGCGATCGTCGGCGTCGGCTGCCGCCTGCCGGGCGGTGCCGAGTCCCCGGAGGGGTACTGGCGCTTCTTGGACGCCGGACGCGACGGCATTCGCGAAATCCCGGCAGACCGCTGGGACACCGGCCTCGACTGGCTTCCGGGCCGAGGTGGATTCCTCGGCGACATCGCCGGCTTCGACGCCGAGTTCTTCGGCATCGTGCCGGGTGAGGCCGAAACGATGGATCCACAGCAGCGGATGCTGCTCGAAGTCGCTTGGGCGGCGCTGGAACACGCCGGGATCCCGCCGTCCACCCTGCGGGGAAGCCGGACCGGGGTGTTCGTCGGGCTCTCGGCGGGCGAGTACAGCCACCTGACGATGACCGACCCCACCGCAGTCGACGTCTGGTCCGCCACCGGAGCCGCGACGAGCATCGCCGCCAACCGGCTTTCGTACCTGTTCGACCTGCGGGGGCCCAGCCTCACCCTCGACACCGCTTGTTCGTCCTCGCTGGTGGCGGTGCATCAGGCGGTGCAGAGCCTGCGTCGCGGCGAATGCGGGACGGCGCTCGCCGCCGGGGTGAACCTGCTGCTCACGCCCGCCGTGACCGCGACCTTCCAGCGTGCCGGGGTGCTGGCTCCCGACGGTCACTGCAAGCCTTTCGACGCCGCCGCCGACGGCATCGCCCGCGGCGAGGGCTGCGGTGTGGTCGTGCTCAAACCGCTGAAGGCCGCCCGCCGCGCGGGGGACCGCGTGCTCGCGGTCATCCGCGGCAGCGCGGTGAACTCCGACGGCCGGTCCAACGGCCTCGTCGCGCCCAGTCCCGACGCGCAGGCCGCGCTGCTGCGGGACGCGTATGCGGCCGCGGGCGTCGACCCGTCCTCGGTGGACTACGTGGAGGCGCACGGAACCGGCACCGCGCTGGGGGATCCGATCGAGGCGGGCGCGCTCGGCGAGGTGCTCGGAACCGGACGCGAACCCGGCCGCCCGCTCCTGATCGGCTCGGTGAAGGGCAATCTGGGTCATCTCGAAGGCGCGGCGGGGATCGCCGGGCTGATCAAGGTCGTCCTCGCGATGCTCCACCGGCGGCTGCCGCCGACCCCGCACCATCGCGAACCCAGCCCGTACATCGATTTCGCCGGTCTCGGCCTGCGGGTGGTCGGCGCCGGGACGGACTGGCCGCGGTACTCCGGCGTCGCGCGCGCCGGGATCTCCGCGTTCGGCTTCGGCGGCACCAACGCCCATGTCGTACTCGAAGAGTGGCCTGCCGCGTCGTTCCCCGCTCGCGGTAAGGAAGCCGAAGGTCCGCAGGTGCTCGCGCTGTCGGCACGGTCGCCCGAAGTACTTCGGGCGCGGGCGGCCGACCTGGCGGACTGGCTTGAAGACCCCGCCAACGCCGCGGTGCCGTTGGACGTCGTCGCCGCGACACTGGCTCGGAGCCGGGACCATCTTCCGGTGCGCGGCACGGTGGTCGCCGACGGGCGTGCTCGGGCGGCCGCCGCGTTGCGCGAACTGACCGCCGCCGAGGCCGGGCCCGTGCCCGGTGTCGTGTTCGTCTTCTCCGGCTACGGCTCCCAATGGCCCGGGATGGGCCGCCTCCTGCTGCGTACCGAACCCGCGTTCCGCGCCGAGGTCGAGGCACTCGATCCGGTGTTCCGGGCCGAAGCCGGGTTTTCCTTGCGTGAGGTGTTCTCCGGTGAGCGCGACCTGCCGGACCTCGGCGCGACGCAACTCGCGTTGTTCGGCATGCACCTCGCCCTCGCCGGGCTTTGGCGGGCGCACGGCGTCGTCCCGGCCGCGGTGCTCGGGCATTCGATGGGCGAGGTCGCGGCCGCCGTCGTCGCGGGGGCGCTGGACGTCGCGGACGGCCTGCGCGTGATGGCCACCCGGGCCCGGTTGCTCGCGGAGGTCGACGCGACCGGCGACGGCGCGATGGCCGTGGTCGAACTGTCCCCGGCCGAACTGGCCGACCTGGAAGCGGAATTCCCCGGGGTCACCATCGCCGTCTACGCGTCGCCGGTCCAGTGCACCGTCAGCGGCGCAGCGGATCAGGTCGAGGCGCTGGTCTCGCACGTCGAGAGCCTCGGCAGGCTCGCGAGGCGGCTGCCGGTCCGGGGTGCCGGGCATTCGGAAGCCGTCGACGCCGTGCTCGACCGGTTCCGGGCCGGCCTCGGCGTGCTCTCTCCCCGACCGGCCGAGATCCCTTGCTACAGCAGCGTTCTCGACGATCCACGGCGGACGCCGATATTCGACGTCGACTATTGGGCGGCGAACCTGCGCCGTCCGGTCCGGTTCAGTCAGGCGCTGGCGGCGGCGACCGCCGACGGGTACGGCGTGTTCGTGGAGATCTCGCCGCATCCGGTGGCGCTGGCCGCGATCGAGCAGAGCACCGGGGCGCTCGCGCTGCCGTCCGCGAGCCGCAAGAGCGACGAGCGGACGGCGTTCCTGACCACGCTCGCCCGGCTCCACACTCTCGGCGTGCCCGGCGTGCTCGACGCCCGTGGCCCCCGCCCGGTCCCGGTCGCGTTGCCCGCCCCGCGCTGGCGGCACGAACGGTTCTGGCCGCGGCGCGCGGCCTCCCGGCCCGGTTCCGGTGGCGCGCATCCGCTGCTGGGTGTCCACATCGAACTGCCGACCGGCGGTGGACACCTGTGGCGCGCGGACGTCGGGACCGCGGTGCTGCCATGGCTTGCCGACCACGCGGCGATGGGGGTCCCGCTGTTCCCCGCCGCCGGATTCCTGGAACTCGCGCTCGCGGCCGCCAAGGCCGTCCAGCGGCCCGGAGGGCAACTGCGCGTCGGTGGCCTCGAACTGCACCGGGTGCTCCCGCTCGCCGCCCACACCGAGGTGACGACCAGTCTCAGCACCGGTTCAGGACCGTCCGAAGTGGACGTCTACGCGCGGTCCGCGCACGGCGGCTGGATCCGGCACGCCACGGCCCGCGTCCGTACCGGGGATACCACGGTGGTGCCCTTCGGTGCCGTCGCCGAGGACGCCCGGCCGGTCGACCTCTATCAGGTGCTGGCCGGGATGGGACAGAGCTACGGTCCCGCTTTCCGCGGGCTGCGCGGCGTTTCGGCCGCGCCCGGCCGGGCATCGGCGTCGATCACCATGCCCGCCGATCACCCCGCCTATGTCCTGCATCCGGTGATCGCCGACGCCTGCCTGCACGCGCTGGCCGCGGCCGGTGGAGACGCGCTGCACGAGGCCGAAGGTGTCTTCCTGCCGCTGACCCTCGGCGAGGTCGTCCTGGCAGGCGACCCGAGCCGCGGTGTCCGGGTCGACGCCGTGCTCGACTCGCTCGATCCGGCCGGTGACGGCCTGGTCGGCAGCGTCCAGCTGGTCGACGCGCACGACAACGTCCTGGTCGAGTTCCGTGAGGTCTACTGCCGGCGGTTCCGGCGTTCGTCCCTGCCGGTGCCGATGACGGACCTGCTGTTCGAGACCGTCTGGCGGCAGGCCGAACTTCCCGCGGCGGAACCGGGCACGCACAGCTGGGTCGTGCTGCACGACGGCGAACACGAGGGCAGGCCTTGGCTGACGGCGTTGCGCGAGCAGCTCACCGAGTCCGGGGACGAGCTGGCGATCGTCCCGCTCGGAGACCGGGCCGCGTTGGCGAAACTCCTGCGATCCCGTGAGGTGACGGGTGTGCTCGCGTGTGTCGCCACCACGGGCGTGCCCGACCCGATGCGGGCCGGAAAAGTGGTCGTCACGCTCTCCGGTGTTCTCGCTGAACTGGCCGAAGCGGTGCGCCCTCCGCGATTGTGGCTGGTCAGCGCGGGGGCGTCGGCCGTCGAACCCGGTGAGCGCGGTGACCCCGGTCAGGCCTCGCTGCGCGGCCTGATCCGGGTCCTCGCCTTCGAACATCCAGAGCTGCGGGCGAGCCAGGTCGACTTCGACGCCGAGCCGGATCCCGCCCGGGTGTGGGTCGCCACGCTAATGGCGGAGATTCGCGCGGACGCGCCGGACGACGAGATCGCGTGGCGCGAGGGCATCCGGTACACGAGGGTGCTCGCCCGTCCGGACCTCGGCGAACCCGTCCATGAAACCGTCGTGCGCGACGGCGCTTACGTGATCACCGGCGGGCTCGGCGGCCTCGGTCTGGTGGCGGCGGACTGGCTCGCCGGACGCGGTGCCGGCAGGCTGGTCCTCTCCGGACGGCGCGGCGCGACCGAGGACGTCGAACCGATGCTGGCGGATCTGCGTGGACTTGGCGCCGACGTCCGGGTGGTGGCAGGCGACATCGCCGAGCCGGGGACGGCCGAGGCGTTGGTCGAGGCGGCCACGGAAGGCGGTCTGCCGTTGCGCGGCGTGCTGCACGCGGCCGGTGTGCTGTCCGATGGTGCCGCCGTCACGGTCGATGACGGCGCGGTCGAGACCGTCTGGCGGGCGAAAGCGCTGGGAGCCTGGAGGTTGCACGAGGCGACCGCCGGATACGAACTCGACTGGTGGCTGACGTACTCGTCGGCGGCCGCGTTGTTCGGCTCACCGGGCCAGGCCGCCTACGCCACCGCGAACGCCTGGGTGGACGCGCTCGTCACGTGGCGGCGGGCGGCGGGACTTCCGGCCGCGACCATCGGCTGGGGAGCTTGGGGCGAGGCCGGAGCGGCCGTCGGCAGCCGCAACCCGGTGCTCGAACCACTCGGCACGGAGGAGGCGCTGGCGGCGATGGACGCCGTGCTGACGCGAGGCCGCGTGGCGACCGGCATCGCCCGCGTCGACGCCGGAACCGTGCTGGCTCTCTTCCCGCGTCTCGCTGAACGACCGTTCTTCGAAACTTTGGTACCGGGGGAGGAACCGGATTCCGGACCGTCCACTTGGGACGGACTGGACGCACTCCGGGCGGTCCTGCCGGAAGCCGCCCGCGAGATGCTGGCCGACTACCTCGCCGGGCTCGTCGCCGGGATGCTCGGCCTCGCCGCGGACGAGATCGACCGGCACGTCTCGCTCACCCAGCTCGGCCTGGACTCTCTGACCGCCATGCGCGCCAGGGGCGTGGTGGAACGCGACTTCGGCCTGCCGTTGCCGATTCCGCTGCTGTTGCGCGGCGCCAGCCTGGCCGAACTCGCCGACCATCTCGCCGAAGAGGCCGGGTTCGGCGGGGGGAGCGCCCGGCCCGCCGGGTCGAGCGTGGTGCTCGGACCCCGCGATCCGGCCGAACGTTGGGTCGCCCGGCACTGGCAGGCGGAACTGGGCGGCACGGAACCCGGCGTCCACGAAGACTTCTTCGCCGTGGGAGGCGATTCCGAGGGCGCGGAGCGGCTGCGCTCGGCGTTCGCCGGCCTGCTCGGCACGGTCCCCGACGTCGACCGGCTCTTCGTCACACCGACGATCGCGGCGATGGCCGATCTGCTGCGTGACCGGATCGAGGGACGCGGGGGTTGTCCGGTCCGGCCACTGCGCGAAGGCGGCACCGATCCGATGTTCCTGTTCCATCCGGCGGGCGGCCCGACGAGCGTCTACGACGGACTCGTCCGCCTGCTGCCGGCGGGCAGGCCCGTCTACGGCCTCGAACGAATCGACGAAGAGGACACCGTCGAGGGCAAGGCCGACTGCTATCTCGAGTTGATCCGGCAGATCCAGCCGCGGGGGCCGTACCGGCTGGGCGGCTGGTCGTTCGGCGGTTGCCTGGCCTACGAGACGGCCCGGCGGCTGACCGCGGCGGGGGAGCGGGTCGACCTCGTGTTCATGATCGACAGCATCCTGCCGTTGCCCGCACCCGGGATACCGGCGCACGAGATCCTGCTGGACCGGTTCGACCGGTTCGCCGAGCACGTCGAGCAGACCTACGGCGTGCCGTTGGACATCCCGCGTGCGGACCTCGTCCGGCTCGACGACGACGAACAGATCCGGCTGGTGATCGCCAAGCTGGCCGCGCAGGTGCCCGGAATGGGCCAGGGAGTGCTGCGGCACCAATACGAGTCCTATGTGGACGCACGGGTGGCCGAACGCTACGACCCGGAGCCGTATGCCGGACCGGTGCTGCTGATGCGGGCGCGAGAACCGCATCCGCTGACCACCACCCTCGACCCGCGCTACCTGCGTACCGACGACGCCCTCGGCTGGGACGCCTTCTGCGCCGATCTCGAGGTCGTGCGCGTCCCGGGCGACCACCTGTCGATGATCGATCCGCCGCACGTCGAGGTGGTCGCCGCGGCGCTCGCGGCGCGGCTCGCGGCACCGAGGGCGGTGCGGCCATGACCGACGTCCCGTTCGCTCCGACGACGGCGTTCCGGATCGCCGATCTCGCCGCCCGGCAGGACGAAGCCGTCCGGATCGCCGAGAAACGCGCGGTCGACCGCCAGCACGCCAAGGGCAAGCTGACCGCGCGCGAACGCATCGACCTGTTGCTGGACCCGGGTTCCTTCGTCGAACTCGACCAGTTCGCCCGGCATCGGTGCGCCGAGTTCGGGATGGACGCCAACCGGCCCTACGGCGACGGCGTGGTGACCGGGCACGGCACCATCGACGGCAGGCAGATCTGCGTGTTCTCGCAGGACTTCACCGTGTTCGGCGGTAGCATGGGCGAGGTCTTCGGCGAAAAGGTCCTCAAGGTGATGGACCTGGCGATGACACTGGGCTGCCCGGTCGTCGGGATCAACGATTCCGGCGGCGCCCGGATCCAGGAAGGCGTCGTCTCGCTGGCTTACTACGCCGAACTCGGCAGACGCAACGCGCTCGCCTCCGGCGTCATCCCGCAGATCTCGCTGATCATGGGTCCCTGTGCCGGTGGAGCGGTCTACTCGCCGGCGATCACCGACTTCACCGTGATGGTCGACGAGACGGCGCACATGTTCGTCACCGGGCCGGACGTCGTGCACGCGGTCAGCGGCGAGCGGGTCACCGCACAGCAACTCGGCGGCGCCGCGGTGAACAGCGAGGTCTCCGGGAACGCCCACCACCGGGCCGCCGACGAACAGGACGCGATCGACTGGGTGCAGACCCTGCTCGGCTACCTGCCGTCGAACAACCTCGACGCCGCCCCGGACTACGCCGACGACACCTCCCCCGAACTCACCGCCGCCGATCTCGAACTCGACCGGCTGGTGCCCGATTCGCTGAACCAGGCCTACGACATGGCAGAGGTGATCCTCCGCCTCGTCGACGACGGCGAGTTCACCGAGGTGCACAGTGCCTTCGCGCCCAACATGATCTGCGCTTTCGGCCGGGTGCAGGGCCGCACGGTCGGGGTCGTGGCCAACCAGCCGCGGCATCAGGCGGGCGTGATCGACATCGATGCCTCGGAGAAGGCCGCGCGGTTCGTGCGGTTCTGCGACGCCTTCAACATCCCGATCCTCACCCTCGCCGACGTCCCCGGCTACCTGCCCGGCGCGGACCAGGAACGGCACGGCATCATCCGCCGCGGCGCCAAACTGATCTACGCCTACGCCGAGGCGACCGTGCCGAAGGTGACCGTGGTGATCCGCAAGGCCTACGGCGGCGGTTACGCGGTGATGGGGTCGAAACATCTCGGCGCCGACGTCAACATGGCCTGGCCCACCGCGGAGATCGCGGTGATGGGCGCCGAGGGCGCGGTGCGGGTGCTGCACCGGCGCGAACTGGCCGCGATGCCCCCGGAACAGCGGTCCGTCGAACAGCGGCGGCTCACCGAGGCGTACCGCAAACGGCATTCGAACCCTTACCTTGCCGCGGAACGCGGTTACGTCGACCAGGTCATCGCGCCGTCGCAGACCCGCCTGCAAGTGGCGCGGGCCCTGCGCGCGTTGCGGACCAAACGGCAGACCCTCCCGGCCAAGAAGCACGGAAACATCCCTTTGTGAGCGAGGAGAAGTGATGAACCGAAGGCGGCGATGGGGCCTGCTGATGTTGTCCGTGGTCGCCCTGCTCGGAAGCTCGGTCCCCGCGATCGCGGCTCCCGCGAGGGTCACCGCCGACAACGGTGCGAAGGTCGTCGAGGAGACGTGGCTGGACGCGCGCACGGTCGACCTGAAGATCAGTTCGCCCGCGCTCGGCACCACCGGCATGGTCCGCCTGCTGGTCCCGACCGGCTGGGCCGCGCAACCCACGCGGACCTGGCCGGCGCTGTACCTGCTGCACGGCTGTTGCGAACCGGTCGATTACCGCTCGTGGGACCAGTTCACTGACGTCAAGGCGTTCACCGCGGACAAGGACGCTCTCGTCGTCATGCCGACCGGCGGACCCGCCGGGATGTACACGAAGTGGTGGAACTTCGGACTGAAGAGCACTCCCGACTGGGACACCTTCCACACCTTGGAAGTACGGCAGCTCGTCGAACGCGGTTATCGCGCGGGTGTGCGCCGGGCGATCGCGGGGCTGTCGATCGGCGGGTACGGCGCGCTCGCGTATTCGTTCAAGCACAAGGGGATGTTCGCCGCCGCGGCGTCCTACAGCGGTGTGCCGAACACGCTGAACCAGGGGGCGCCCCTGTTCATCCAAGGAATCCTGGCCCGCGCGGGAATCTTCAACTACCTCGAACTCTGGGGCGACAGCTGGGGAATGCGGCCGCTGTGGTCGGCGAACAACCCCTTCGATCACGTCGACGACCTGCGCGGCACGGCCCTCTATGTCTCTTGTGGAAACGGGAAGACCGGCCCGCTCGACCCGCCAGGGAAGTCCGACTTCTTCGAACCGGCGGCGCTGTCGTCTTCCGTGAGCTTCACGGATCGGCTGAAGCTCAGAGGGATCCCGGTGACCGTTGACTACTACGGCAACGGCACGCACAGCTGGCCCTATTGGCAACGGGCCTTGCGTGATTCCTGGCCGGTGCTGGCGGGCGGGCTCGGACTCTGATCTGTTTCCCTACGGCAAGTAGTCCTCTAGTTGCGGTAGTTCAAAGCGCAAGTACCGCAACTAGAGGACTACTTGCGGCGGGGTGGCGACGAGTTCGGCGAAGCGCTCAGGGCTGACGTTCCCGCCGCTGATGATCACCCCCACCTTGCCCGAAACTGCCACCTGCCCGCTGAGCAGCGCGGCGAGACCGGTCGCCCCGCTCGGCTCGATGACGAGCTTCAGGCGTTCGAACGCGAACCGCATCGCGTCCCGGACCTGGTCGTCGGTGACCAGCGCGATGTCGTCGACGAGCTTCCGGTTGATCGAGAAGGTCAGCTCGCCGGGGATCTCGGCGGCCTGCCCGTCGGCGATCGTCCTCGGCACCGGGATCGAGACGCGTTCGCCCGCTTCCAGCGAGCGTTTGGTGTCGTCACCCGCGGCGGGTTCGACGCCGACGACGCGGATGCCCGGCTGCACGGCCTTCGCGGCGGTCGAACTGCCCGCGATGAGACCGCCGCCGCCGACCGGGACGACCAGGGTCTCCAGCGAACCGGCTTCCTCCAGCAGTTCCAGCGCCGCGGTGCCCTGCCCGGCGATCACGTGCGGGTGCTCGTACGGCGGGATGAGCGCCAGGCCGCGTTCCGCCGCCAGCGCCTCGCCGATCGCGACGCGGTCGCCGGTGTACCTGTCGTAGGTGACGATCTCGGCGCCGTAGCCGACGGTGGCGTCCTTCTTGGACTGCGGGGTGTCCTCCGGGATCAGGATGACCGCGCTGCTCCCGAGTTCCCGCGCGGCGAGCGCGACGGCCTGGGCGTGATTGCCCGAGGAATACGCGGCGATGCCCTTGGCCAGCTGCTCCGGCGAGAGCCGGGAGGCGGCGTTGTAGGCGCCACGGAACTTGAACGCCCCGATGCGCTGGAGGTTCTCGCATTTGATGTGGACCTCGGCGCCGACGAGGTCGTCGAGGGTGCGGGAACGCACGATCGGGGTCCGGTGCGCGACACCGGCCAGGCGGGTGGCGGCGTCGCGGATGTCGTCGATGGTCACGGGGGCGGTCATGATGCTCCTTGATCACGGATTTCGGCGAGATAGTTGTAAGCGGAGGCGCGGGAGATCCCGATCCGGGCCGCGACCAGCGGCACGGCCCGCCGCACGGCGAAGACGCCCCGTGCGTGCAGGCTGCGGAACAGGTCGAGACGTTCTTCGCGGCTGAGTGCGGCCCAGGGCTTGTTCAGCCGGAGCTGGTGGTCGTCGACGATCGCGTCCACCACGGCGTCGACATTGTCACCGAAGGTGGTGGTCGGCGTTTCGGCGGCGGCGGTGCCGACGTCGGCGAGTTCGCCGACCAGTGTCCGCAGCTGGCCCAAGGCGGTGACGTCGAGGTTCACGCACAGCGCACCGAACACCGAGCCGCCGCTGTCACGCAGCAGCATGGTCGAAGACTTCACCAGCTTCCCGGAGGCCGTCCGGGTGACGTAGTTCAGCTCGTCCTCGGCGTCGTCGCCACGGGCGAGCAGACCCATGCCGATCTCGCTCATCGACCCGCCGACACTGCGATCGGTGACTGATCCGGCGATCGCCACCACCGACTTCTCGGGACGGCGGAAGTCATGCACCACGACCTCGCAGAACGAGCCGAGCGTCGCCGCGATGCCGTCGGCGACCGGGGCGAGCGCGTCGAGGATCGCGTCCTGCTCAGACATCGCGTGTTCGGGCGAGGGCCTCGACTTCGACAGTGCCGCCGTAGGGAAGGGAAGCCACTCCGACGCAGGTGCGGGCTGGCCGGGGCTCGGCGAAGAACTCTTCGTAGACGCGGTTGAGGCCGTCGCGGTCGGCGATGTCGGTCAGATAGACGACGACCTTCACCACGTCGGCCCGGCTCGCGCCGACCGAACGCAGCGCGGCGTCGAGGTTGGCGAAGGCCTGCGGGCATTCGGCGTCGAAGCCGCCGGGGACCAGGTCGCCGGTCTCGGTCACGCCGAGCCGTCCGGATACGGAAACCAGGTCGCCGCTGCGGAAGGCCGGGGGATACGGATGCTCGTTGCTCACGAGACTGACTGTATACGTCTTGGACGAAAAGTCCAAGCCGGGTGCTGCTCAACGAACCCGTGATGCTGTGCGTGCCATCCGGCCACCGGCTCGCCGGACGTGGTCGCGTCGGCCTCGCGACCTCGACGGAGAGCCGTTCCTCACCGCGCGGCCCGGTTACTGGCAGCGCGCGCTCGCCGATCACCTGTTCGCGAAGGCCGACCTCGAACTTCGCATCGCCTGCGAGGCCAGGAAGCCGCTGTGCTCTTCCAGCTCGTCGACGCGGGTCTCGGGATCGCGTTCGTGCCTTCCCTCGGGCTGCGGGCCGACACCAGTCCGACGGTGGTCTGGCTCGAGGTCGACGACCCCGAATGCCGTCGCGTGCTCAGCGTCGCGTGGCGCGAGGACACCTATCTTTCCGCCGCGGCCCGACGCTTTCGCGACCACACCGTCGACCATTTCCACGCACAGGCGGAAGCCGGGCCCCGGTCGGACTGACCAGGACCCGGCTTCGGGAGATGTTACGGGTTGAGCGTGACGCTGTAAGCGCTCAGCGCCTCGCCGATCGGCTGGAAGTACGAGCTCCCGCCACCCTTGCCCGAGGTGATGCCGAGGCCGATGCTGCCGGAGAACAGGCAGCCGCCCGAGTCACCGGGGTTGACCAGCGCGTTGGTCTGGATCAGCTGGTACACCGAGCCCTCGGCGTAGTTCACCGTGACGTTCAGCCGCTGCACCGAGCCCGAGGTGAGTCGGGTGGTGCTGCCGCTCTTGCTGATCCTCTGCCCGACGGTCGCGGAACCGGCGGAGGCGATCCGCTGGGTCGAGCCGTTCCACAGGGTGACCGCGCCGGGGCCGCTGCCGGAGGTGTTGCGGATCAGGCCGTAGTCGTTGGTCGGGAAGCTGGCGCCCTGCGACGGTCCGACGTTCCACTGCGACACCGCGCGGGTGCAGTGGCCGGCGTCGAGGATGTAGTTCTGGCCGCCCTTGTTGGTGTTGAACCCGACCGAGCAGCGGGTACCGCCGCCGGTGATGGCCTCACCGTTGTAAATCGCGGTGTGCATTTCGCCGGTGGTCCGCTCCACCCGGACCCGGTCGCCCAGCGCTTCAGCCGCCTTCACGAGGGCTTCGGAGCCCTTCGCCGCGTCGGACACGGTCAGCACGACCTGGTTGGACTTCGGGTCGAGGCCGATCGACGTGTGCGCGACCGTTGGCAGCGCCTGCAAGGCGTTCTGTGCCCCCGCCAGCGCCGCGCTGGAGTGCTTGACCACGCGGGCCCGCGCCCCGGTCGCGGTCACCTGGTCCGCGGCGGCCTGGTCCAGCACGTTCACCACGGGCTTGGCGGAGTCGTCGAGGTAGCCGTCGGCGGCACGGGACCCGAGGGAGGCGGTGACCTTCTGCACCGTTTCGGCGGCTGCCGTCTGCGCCCGAAGGAAGTCGACGGCGGCGGCTTGGCTGATCCCGGCGTCCGAAGCGAGGGACGTCACCGCTTCACTCTGCACGGTGGGGGAGTAGCCCTCGATGGTGGTGGCGGTGGCCGTGGACGGGGCTAGGAAGCCGATGACCGCGGCCGCGGCCACCAATGTGGTGGCGGTACGGGCTAAGGGGTTTGTGCGCATACCGGGAACTCACTTTCGCGAGGGAGGATCCAGCGCGAAGGGTGGCCGCACTGGACACAGTGGGGTAGCCGGGCATGGCCAAGGTGGCCCGGCACCGGTGATCCGGTGTCGATCAGGGTGATCCGTGTCCACCGGGGCGGGGTACCGACTTTCGTTGGACAGGAAGAAAGATAGGTACCGCGCCGCTACGGCTACCGACGTATCCGCGCATAGCAAGCGGCGCCGTAACACGGGTATGTTCACACGCCCGGCCTAGAGATCGTTCTCTGTGCCGCCTGCCGTGGACGGCAGTACGGGGTTCGCTACTTGGTCGTGAGTGGCGACTGGTGTCAACGCGAAGGTCCGAGAGCAGCGCGGCCTACATCGTCAGCCTCTCGCCGCGACGAAGAGCCGCCTGACCTGCAAAACCCTGACTCTGCCGAGACCCTGGCGTCTAGCGCGGTGAAGGGGGCCTTCCTGTAATGGAAGGTGTGGCCGAGGAAGACTTCCTTCATAGACCTGAACCCGAACCGCCACTCAGGGCCAGCCGTCGAAGGCGAGCCGGGCGAACCGTTCCCCGATGAGCCGGTGCGTCGCCGCGTCCGGGTGGAGGTTGTCGGGGAGCGGCATGGCGGCCTGGTCCGCTTCGCCGTACAGGGCGAGACCGTCGAGGTAGCGCAGGTTCGGGTCGGTCGCGCTCCGCTCCTTGACGATGCGGGCGAGTTCGCCGCGGATCGTGGTGAGGGTCAGCTTTCCCGCGGCGGTCTCGGCGGGATCACCGGTGGCCGTGAACCGCACTTTTCCTTCGCTCAGCCCGCCGGGCTCGAAGGCGCAGGGACCGGGGGTGTGCTCGTGAATCGCGCAGTGGATCGCCGAGACGACCAGCAACGGGGTGGTGGGGTGCCCGTCCCGGATGGTGTCGAGGAAACCGTGCACCGCCGGGACGAACGCGCGCAGCCGCATCGCGTCGGAGTTGACGAGGTTGATGCCGATCTTGACGCTGATCAGGTCGGCGGGTGTGTCCCGCATGGCGCGGGCGGTGAACGGGTCGAGAAGCGCGCTGCCGCTGAAACCCAGGTTGACCAGATCAACGCCGGCGAGCCTCGCGGCCAGGGCGGGCCAGGTCCCGGTCGGGGTCGCCGCGGTGGAGCCATGGCTGATGGAGCTGCCGTGGTGCAACCAGGTCTTACGATCGCGGGGCCGTGCACTGTGGACTGTCGCGTCGGTCCGCAACGCGACCAGCTGAGTGCTTTCGTCATGCGGCAGCCAAATCTCGACGTCCTTCTCGTCCCCTGGCAGGTCGGTGAAACGCAGCGTCCGCACGGGGCCGGGCCGGGTTCGCGTGGTGCCGTTGGCCATGTCGATGGTGAGCGTGTCGCCTTCGGTCACGCTGGCCCGTCCCGCGAGCCGCCCGTCCACGAGGAGTTCGTAGACGCCGTCGGGCCGGGGTGGCACGCCCGCGTAGACCCGTTTGGTGGCGATGACGTCCAGCTCGACGAGCGTTGCCGTGGTGCGGAAGACCAGTCGTACACCGGACGGCTGCGACTCCGCCATGGCCAGCTGGCCGTCGGGGATCTGCTGCCGGGCCCGCGCGGGAAGCCGGTGGGGGAGTACGCCGCGTTCGGTGTACTCCAAGTCAAGGGCGCCGCGTACGAGGTCGGCGGTGATCGGGGTCGTGAGCATCTTCTCGTTCATTTCGTTCGTGGCCAAGCGCGCAGCAGGACGTCGAGCGCGTCGAGGATTTCGGTCCAGCTCTCCTGCGAGCCGGGGGTGCTGTGGCTGAAACCGCCGGCGGACTCCAGGCCGACGAAGCCGCTGAAGACACTGCCCAGCAGCCGTACGGCGTGCGTCTGGTGCGGTTCGGCCAGGTCGTACCCGCGCAGGATCGCGCGCGTCAACTCGGCGTGCCGGACGCCCGCGCTGGTGGCGGCCCGCTCCGGTGCGAGCCGGAACCTCGCGGCGGTGAACCGGCCGGGATGTTCGAGGGCGTAGTCGCGGTGGACGTTCGCCAAGGCGATCAGCGCGTCCCGGCCCGCCAGCCCGGCCACCGCCGTGGAAGCCAGGTCGGCGAGTTCGGTCAAGGCCAGCAGGGCGATCTCGGTCTTCAGCTCCTGGGCGTTCTTCACATGCGAGTACAGGCTCGCCGTCTTGACGCCGCACCGTTTGGCGAGCTCCGTCGGGGTCACCTGCTCGAAGCCGACCTCGTCGGCCAGCTCCGCTCCTGCCACGACCACGCGTTCCGTGGTCCATCCCGCTCGTGCCATGTCCGCCACATTAGCATAGTCCATTTTGTATTTGCCTAATAAGCTTAGGAAGCAAACCTGGGTTCGGTAGCGGCCGTCCTGAAGGACGCTGAGTGCGGTCCGAACGGAGGTGAGCGTGATGAACACAGTGGACCCGGCCCGGGCCCGGCGCGACCGCATCGAGCGCTGGAGGGGAGACCGGCGCCTGCTCGTCGGCGCGATCGTGGCCTCGGCCGCCGCCCTGGTCTGCGGATTCCTGGCCGGGCGCGGATTCGGCTCGCTCGTCGAGATGATCCGGACGATGGCGATCGACAGCGTTTTCGACGACCGCGGCGACGGTGACCCGCCGTACGGCCCGGTGTGGGGAACCTTCGCCGTCTTCGGCGGGATCGCCGGGGCGAGCCTCGCCAGTGTCGCCATGCGGCGTTACCAGGGACGCCCGTCGGGACCGGTGTTCCCGGTCGTACTGGTGTTCGCGATGAGTACCCTCGGCATCTGGGTTTCGTCGCGGGAGTGGCTTCCGCCGCTCGCCGTCGGCATCGCGGTCGACCCGGTCTTCCACACGGACGAAAAGTGGGGATTCTGGGGATGGTCGATGTACTACGCGGACCTGTGGGTGCCCGCGTGCATGCTCGTTCTGACGCTCCTCGTGCTGTGGTACGCCATCCAGGTCTCCCGCCGGTACGCCGAGATGGTCCGGAACCGGGACTGGCTGCTGGGCTACGGCCGCCGGGTGCCTGCCCAGATCGTCGACGTGAAGGTGCACCTCGGTGGGGACGAATCGGGGACCCGGGTCGTCGGCACGACCGTCACGCTGCGCTTCGTCGACGCTGCGGGAGTCTCACACTGGGTGACCCGTCGTACCCGGGACACCACGATCGCGACCGCCGAAGTGCTGTTCGATCCGGCTTCGCCGTCCGACGACAAAAAGATCTTCGTGGCGCTCAGGCGCTATCCCGCCCTCAGTGACTGGCTGCCCGCGGCCTGAAAGTCTGGAGTTACGTTCATGTCTGTCCCAGCACCCGCGCGCCTCGGTCCGGTCGCCCTCGTCCGCGGCCTCCTTGCCGGAATCGTCATCGGGACGGCACTGTGCGCCTTCGTCGTCGGCATCATCATCGAGTACGTCCCGCTGATCATCGCCGGCCTGGGGCTTCCCCTCGTCTACGGAATCCTGCTTTACCTCGCCGGAGCCCCGCGTCGCGCTCGTGAGGCGGCGGTCGTCCCGGTGGTCGCGCTCGCCAAGATCGAGAGCCTGCGTGCCGGTGGCACGGAAACGGGCGACGTCCCGGTCGACTTCGTCCTCACCGTCGCCCCCGACGGCGCGGCGACCCACCGCGTCGAGATCCAGCACGGCGTCAACCTGGTCGACATCCCGAACCACCGGCCCGGCAACATCATCGTCGTCCAGTACCCGCCGGACCGGCTGTGGAAGGCGAAGATCGTAGAGCGGCTGTCACCGGAGTGGGAGCGCCGCGTGGCCGAAGCCTCGATCGAGTCCGCTCCGGAGTCCAGTCTGGTGCAAGAGCCGCCGGAGGGCTGTTTGTCCGGCGGGCTCACGCTTCTCGGCCTGCTGCTCGGTGCGGCGCTCGTGCTGTTCTTGTTCCGTGCGGAACTGTTCGCGCCGGAAGCGCCCGCGCGGGCGGAAGAAATCCAGTCCAGCGTGACCACGTCTTCGTCGGGCTCCGCCACGGTCACCGTCGACCAGTCGCTGCTGGGCGAGGGGGAGTTGCGCCGGGTGATCGACGCGCTGGCGCGGACAGCGGACGTCTCGCGGGTGATCACCGCGGTGGTCGAGGAGCGGCGGCTGACCGTGGTCTTCGCGCCGACCGACGCCCAGGTGCCGTGGTTCGACCTCCGAGCAATGGCCGTCGACCGCGTCCCGGCCCTGGTCAAGAAGGCGACGACCACGATCGACGTCGGATCGCCGCAGACCTGGCAGGTCATCGCCGTCCCGTTCGGGGCCGACGTCAGCCTCCGTGTCATCGTGACCGGACCGGATGGCAGTGGCTCGCTTCCGGGTTAGCGAAGGCGAGGCGACGTGCTCGGGGTCGTGAGTGGCAGATGGCGTGGGAGCGGACCGGTATTTGCCCGGCCTGCCCCGAGGTTGACGATGAAGGAATCGGGACGTTCAGTGTCCCGATTCCTCGATCGTCACGAGGTCGCGCCGGTCTTGGAGCTTGATCAACGGAGGATCGGGGACACTCAACGTCCCTGATCCTCCGTTGATCAAGCTCAGGCCACACTCACGACCCACGCGCGGGAACGCTCACCGGAAGCCCTTCGCCGGCTCGTTCACCCGAAGTGTCCAGTCGCTGAACAGTCGCCTGACGGCTGGACTTCCCGTCGGCCCACCGGTAGACCAGGATCCCGTGACCTTCGCCCCACGCCGCCTCGCCGGCGTCCTCGCCGCCCTGGTGCTCACGATGGCGGGCACCGCGGTTCCGGCCGCCGCCGCCACGAACCTCACCGTGCTGAGCTTCAACATCTGGATGCGCGGCTCGCACGGCGGGATCGGTTCGGTGGTGAGCCAGATCCGTGCTTCGGGCGCGAACGTGGTGGCGTTGTCGGAGACCGGCGGCGGTGCCACCGAAGCCATCGCCGACGCGCTGGGCTGGCAGCACACCGAACCCGGCTGGGACATCGACGTGCTCAGCGCGCTGCCGATCCAGGACACCGACTGGAAGTCCTGGAGCGACACGGGCGCGCAGGCCATCACGGCGAAGATCGCCGGTGTCTGGGTCTACGCGATCCACCTGGACTACACGAAATACGGCCCGTACAACGCGTGCTTCGACAAGGACGGCCTCAGCACGATCCTCGCCGACGAGACGAACCGCCGCCGTCAGGCCGAGCAGATCGCCGAGTGGACGGGCAGCAGCCCCGGTATCGTCGCCGGCGACCTGAACAGTCCGTCCCATCAGGACTGGACGGCGGCCGCCAAGTCAAGGCACTGCGGTTACGAGGTTGCCTGGCCGACCACGAAGGCGTTCACCACGCGCGGTTTCACCGACTCCTACCGGAAGCTGCGGCCCGACCCCGTCGCCGACCCTGGCGACACCTGGTCGCCGGTGGTCAAGGACAACCAGGGCAGGCCGGAACCGCAGGACCGGATCGACTTCGTCTTCTACCGTGGCGGCTCGATCACGCCCAAGAGCACCCGCACGTTCGGCGGCGGGACCGGCTGGCCGTCGGACCACCTGGCCGTGCTCAGTTCCTTCACGGTGTCCTGACCGGTAGTTCTCGCGCCCGGTCAGGCACCGTGCTTTCCGGGCGCGGCGCTGCCGGAGTACTCGCCGAGATCGGAGACCAGCTTGGTCAGCTCGGCGTCGTTGTCGTAGCGGCGCTGGTGCAGTTCGGCGATCTTCGCGGCCATCTCCGGGTCCGCGTCGTCGGTGATGTCGAACGACGCGAACTTGTCGACCAGCGGGAGCCCGACCCGGTCGGTGTTCCGATGCGCCGGATGGATGAGGTACTCCCAGTAGCCATCGAGATCCTCGATCACGAAGACGGCGCCCCACTCGTATTCGCCGCCGAAATCGCGGCCGACGACGAAGGAATTCACCGACGGGATGACCCGGCCCTGATCACGGAGACTTTCCAGAGCTTCCTCGATCTGTTCCGGGGAGGCCTCGGGCCGGAGGGTGAAACGGTTGCCGTGGTAGATCATCGTGCTTCCTTTCGGTGGTTTCGGTTCGAGAGAAGAGCGGCGATCGCCGCGCCCGCTCCCATGGCGACGCCGGTCCAGGTGAAGGCGTCGGCGATGCCGATGGTCTGGACGAGTGGCTGGACGACGAGCGGGGACAGGAACTGCCCGAGGAAGATCCCGGTGACCAGGCCGCTGAGCACCCGGCCGCGTTGCGCGGGATGGGCGAACTCGGCCAGGCGCAGGTTGAGGTTCGGGACGACGAAGCCGACGCCGAAGCCGCCGACGAGCAGCCCGGCCACGACCTGGGCGACCGCGCCCGCCGTACCGACCAGCAGCCAGCCCGACCCGAGCAGCGCGACGCTGAGCGTGGTGATCGCGGCGGGGCTCAGTCGCTCGCGCAGCCGGGGAAAGGACAGCGCACCGGCGACGCTGGTCAGCGTGCTTCCCGCGACCACGGCGCCGATGACGGCGGGGCCGCTGCCGAAGCCCTCCAGCAGGAACGGCAATTGCGTCGGCGCCATGTAGAAGACCAGCGTCGCGATCAGCGCCAGGACGTACACGCCGATGATGCGTCCTGGCAGCCGAGTTCGCTGGACCTCGGTCGCCGTGGAGCTGTTCCGGTGCGGTTCACGCAGAGAGACGATCGCGAAGACGGCCACGATCGCCGACGCCGAGTAGATCCAGAACGGCGCCTGCCAGTCCACCGTGGCCAGCAGCCCGGCCAGCGGCAGGAAGACGACGCCGCCCAGACTCGCGAACGCCTGCTGGAGCCCGAGGAACGAGGCGCGGTCGGGGCCGGAGAACCAGTCGGTGATCAGGGTGCTGACCGCGGTCATGATCCCGCCGACGGCGAGCCCGAGCCCGGCCCGGGTGACCAGCAGCAGATAGAGGTCGCTCACGAAGAACCCCGCCGTGCCGGCGACCGCGTAGAGCACGAGGCCGGACAGGAGCAGCGGACGACGCCCGACGCGGTCGGCGACGATCCCGGACAGCGGCGCGCTGATCGCGATCGCGAGGGAGGTCACGGTCAGCGCCAGCCGCACGAGAAGGCCGGCGCCGGGCGTACCGGAGAAGACTTCCCGCATCGCGGGCAGGCTGGGTGCGATGATCGCCGCGGCCATGATGGTCAGCGTCGCGGCGGCCAGCACGGTGCCGCGGGCCGGTCGCGTCGGCGTCAGGGCGTCTGCTCGGTTCGTCACGCCACCAACCTTGCAGCGGCACCCCCCGCTTCGCGTCGGCGAAAATCGCCTATGTTCGCGGTATGCCGACGCCGCTGGTGGGCCGGACCACCGAGATCAGCGCCCTTGACGAGGTGATCGCCGCCGCCAGGAAGGGCGACGGAGGCGCGCTGGTGCTCCGCGGCGACCCGGGAATCGGCAAAAGCGCGCTGCTGGACCATGGGCGGCGGAGCGCGTCGGACTTCTGGGTGATCGAGGCGTCCGGGGCGGAGTTCGAGACCGAACTCCCGTTCGCCGCGCTGCACCAGCTGTGCGTGCCGGTGCTCGGGCATCTCGGCGAACTGTCCGTCCGGCACCGCGAGGCCATCGAGGTCGCCTTCGGCCTCGCGGCCGGAACGCCGGACCTGTTCCGGATCGGTCTCGCGGCCCTGGACCTGCTGTCGTCCGCGACGAGGAGAAGCCCGGTGTTGTGCGTGATCGACGACGCCCACTGGCTGGACGACGCTTCGTCGAAGGCGCTGACCTTTCTCGCCCGGCGGATCACCGCCGAGCCGATCGCGATGATCTTCGCGACCCGAGGCGGCGGGCCCGACGGGCTGCCGGGGCTGACGGTCGAAGGACTGCGGGACACCGACGCGCGGACGTTGCTGGCCGACGGCGTTTCCACCCTCGACCCGCGGGTGCGCGACCGCGTCATCGCAGAGGCGCGCGGCAACCCGCTGGCGCTGCTCGAACTGCCCAAGTCGGGTGGGTTCGCGCTGCCGGACACGTCTTCGCTGCCGAACCGGATCGAGCGCGGCTTCGCAGCCAGGACGGCCGGGCTGCCCGCCGACACCCGGCTGCTGATCACCCTCGCGAGCGCCGACCCGACCGGTGACCCCGGCCTGCTGTGGCCCGCCGCCCGGGAACTGGGTGACGGCGTGGCGGCGAGCGCAACCTTGGCGGAGGCGTCCGGGCTGGTCGACTTCTCGACCCGGGTGCGGTTCTGTCATCCCCTCGCGCGCTCGGCCGTCTACCTCGCCGCCTCGGCCGAGGACCGCAGGCGCGCCCATCGAGCACTGGCGAGCGTGACCGATCCCGCCGTCGATCCGGACCGGCGGGTGTGGCACCTCGCGCAGGCTGCCACCGGTCCGGACGACGACCTCGCCGCGGCACTGGCCCGTTCCGCCTCCCGTGCCCAAGCACGCGGTGGTGTCGCGGCGGCCGCCGCGTTCCTGGAACGGGCGGCGGCGCTGTCGCTGGACGCCGGCCTGCGCACCGGGCACACCCTTGGCGCGGTCGGCGCGAAACTCGACGCCGGAGCCGCCGACGCGGCGGCCGAGTTGCTCACCACCGTGGAGACCGGCACGCACGACGAACTCACCCTGGCGAAGGTCGACCTGCTGCGCGGGCGGATCGCGTTCGCCCGGCACACCGACGGCAACGGGGCGGACTTCATGCTCCGCGCGGCGCGGCGCCTCGCCGATCTGGATCCGGAGTGGTCCCGCGAGTGTTTCCTCGACGCGCTGGAAGTGAGCCTCGTCGTCGGACGGGCGAGCGGAGTGCTGGACATCGTGGTGGACGAGGCCCGTTCGGCGCCGCCCGCGTCGTCCCCGCCCGACATCCTCGACGCGCTGATCCTGCTGGCCACCGAAGGACACGAGACGGCCGTCCCGGTGCTGCGGCGGATTCTCGCTGACCGTCCGATGTGGACACGGCGACCCGCGCTCGCCACGATGATCGCGGCCGAACTCTGGGACGTCGAAACCCACGCGGGGATCGTCGACAGGCTGATGGAGGCCGGACGGGAAACCGGGTCGCCGCACACCCTCCGGCTCGGCCTCGCCCAAGTGGCGGTCGCCGCCGCGCTCACCGGTGACCTCGGCAAGGCGATGTCCGCCATCGCCGAAGAGGAGGCCATCGCGGACGCGCTCGGCGTCCCGGCGCTGCGGTATCCGCGACTGCACCTGACCGCGATGCGCGGTCGCCGCGGGGAAGGCCTCGCCTTGTTCGACTCCGCGGCCGCACAGGGCACCGGTCAGCTAATCGCCAACGTCCACTGGGCGTCGGCGGTCCTGTACAACGGCCTCGCCGAGTATCCGGCCGCGCTGGCGGCCGCGCGGCAGGCGACCGAGCCCGGCGACCTGTTCCTCGCCGGAGTCGCCTTGCCAGAACTGATCGAGGCCGCGATCCGCTGCGGCGAACACGATTCGGCGTCGGCGGCACTGGAATCCTTGACCGCACGCACCGCTCCCAGCGGTACTCCGTGGGCGCTCGGCGTCACCGCGTACGCGCGAGCGCTGGTCACCGGCGCCGAAGCCGACTACCGGGAAGCCGTCGAACGCCTCGCCGCCGGCTCGACGACGCCGTATCGCGCCAGGGCTCACCTGCTCTACGGGGAATGGCTGCGCCGCGAGGGCAGACGACGGGACGCCCGCGAACACCTCCGCACGGCGCACGAACTGCTGTCCGGGATGGGTATGGAGGCCTTCGCCCGGCGTGCCGCCGCCGAACTGCGAGCCACCGGCGAGGTGGCCCGCGGCCGTTCCGTCACCGGCCACGACGAACTCACCCTGCAGGAAGTGCACATCGCCCGGCTGGTCGCCACCGGCGCGACGTCGAAAGAGGTGGCCGCACGTCTCTTCCTCAGCCCGCGCACGGTGGACGCCCATCTGCGCAACATCTTCCGCAAGCTCGGCATCACCTCACGTCGCCGGCTGCGGGACCTGCCGGATCCGGAGATCATCGGCAACGGGCGGTCGTGATCACGGTCCCTGGTAGAAATGTCCGATGCGGGATTTCTTCAAGGGTTTCCGGATGTTCGGGCAAGGCCTGGGCATCCTGCTGCGGTCACCGAGACTGCTGCTGCTCGGGGCGCTGCCCGCGGTGCTGACCACGCTGCTGCTGCTCGGCGGAGTCGTCGCGCTGGCGTTCTGGATCGACGATCTTTCGCTGGTGCTCACGCCCTTCGCGGATGATTGGTCGTCGGGATGGCGGACGACGATCCGGGTGGCGGTCGGCGTCGCGGTGTTCGGGGCGGTGCTGGCCGTCTGCATGATCGGGTTCACCGCGATCACCCTCGCCGTGGGCGGGCCGTTCTACGAGCACATCGCGGAGAAGGTCGAAGACGACTTCGGCGGGGTTCCCGGCGCGGTGGAGTTGTCGTGGTCGCGGTTGCTGGTGATGGGCCTGAAGGACGGGCTGTCGCTGGTGCTGCGCTCGCTGATGTTCACGATCCCGCTCTTGATCGCGGGCTTCATCCCCGTGGTGGGGCAGACCGTCGTGCCGGTCCTGCTGGCACTGGTCACGGCGTGGTTCCTGGCGCTGGAAATGATCGCCGTGCCGTTCTACCGGCGCGGGATGGGCTTGAAGGAGCGGCGTTCGCTGCTGCGCAAGCGCCGGGCGCTCGCCCTCGGGCTGGGGCTTCCCGTGTCGCTGCTGTCCCTGATCCCCTTCGCCGTGCTCATCGTGATGCCGGTGGGCTTCGTCGGTGGTGTGCTCGTCGCCCGCGAAGTCCTCACGGGCGATGCGGTCGATCGGACACTGCCGGTGGCCTGAGGCGATCTCCCCGGTTGATCGGCTGTGCAGGGTTCGTGTCCCGGTGTGTATCCGGCACTGGTCTTGGCGCGCCGGAACGGCGAGGATGTCCGCGTCGGTGACGAGAGGGAGCGCGCGACATGGTCAAGGTGCACGGCAAGGCGGAGGCCGAGCGGATTCGCGAAGAGCTGCGTGAGCAGCGGCGGCCGTCCGGGCCCGTCGGCAAGGCCGGTGAGGTCGAGAAGCCGACGGGGGAGGGAGCCGCGGCCATCGTCGCCGACGGCACGGACCGCATCGAACTGGACCACGCGGAGATCGCGGACGCGCTGAAGGCGCTGGACGAGCGCCAACGGGTGCTGGAGGCGCACCTGGCGGACGCCCGCGAGCTGGGGACCCCGCTGGCCGACGGCAAAGGTCCCGTGTCCGTGCCGATGCGCCGCTCGTTCGCCCGCCGGGGCGGGGCGGAGGAAGGCGGCGTGCAGGTCGCGCTCGAGTCCTATCTGGCCGAGCTCGCCGCGTTCCGTGCCGCGATCGGCCTGGTCGCCGAGCGGCACGTCCGCACCGACGAAGCGAACGCGTCCGCCGTCGACGCCGTGGCGAGGGGGACCGATGAGCGGTGAGTACTACACCGACAAGCATGCGCTGAGCGCCCGGGCGCGGGCCAAGCGGCGGAAGGTGGTCCGCCGCCGCGAGGCCAACCTGAAGGAAGGCGCGCTCGGGAAGATCAACTGGGACTGTTACGAGCACCGCCAGTTGTGGGACATGATCAAATCCGCCGAGCCGCCGAAACTGGGGGAGCAGGCGCATCGCTGGGGCGAGCTGGCCAAGGGTGTCGACACGGCGACCGCCGAGGTCCGCACGATCGTGCAGAAGCTGCTGCTGTCCTGGCACGGCCCGTCTTCGGCGCAGGCCGCCGAGTCCGCGCACCGTCTCACCACCTGGGCCAGCGAAGCCGCGCAGACCTCCCGGCACGTCGGCGACGGTCTCGACGCGTACACCTCGGCGATCACCGAGGCGCGCCGGAAGATGCCGGAGCCTGTGCACTACAACGCCGAGCGCTGGTTCCGGGAGGGCTACGCGGTGAAGGCGCTCGACGGGCCCAACGGCGCGTACATGATGGACGACCTCCTCGACGACAAGCTCCCGACCAAACGGGAGGCGGACCGGGCCAAGGCCGAAGCCGTCCGGGTGATGGACCAGTACGAAGAGGCCAGCCAAGGCGTCCGGCACCGGTTGCCGCCGATGTTCGAAGCCCCGCCGAAAGCGGCCGAAATCCAGGCGCCACAGCCACCCGTCGCTCAGCCTGTGGTACCCGTGCCGCCCCGGCCAACGCCTGTTCCGCCGCGACCGGTCCCGGTTCCGTCGCCGGACACGTCGTCCCCGCCGGACGTCGTGAACCCCGAGGACAGCGCCACCTACGCCGCCTCGGCCGGAGTCGTGGATCTCCCGGCCGGGGGTACGACCGGGGTGGGCGGACCCGGCTCCTCCCTGCCACCCGGCTCCTCCCTGCCAGGTGGCGCGATCTCCGTCGAGGACGCCGCCAGGGCCGGCCGGGGCACCGGCGCGGGTTTCGTGGGTGGTCTCGGTGGCGCCGCCGCTCCGGCCGCGGGGGGATTCGGCCAAGGCGCCCGAGGCGGTGCCGGGGGAGCGGGTTTCGGCCTGTACCCGCCGATGACCGGCGCCCAGCGGGAAGAGGAGAAGGAACACCGCGACCGTTACGGCAGTGGATACGACCTCCTCGACGATCTTCCGCCCGCCTATCCGCCGGTGTTCGGCGAATGAGCGGCTACCGCGCCGAGCCGGAACGGCTGCGGGCGCTCGCGCGGCAGTTCGAGGGCGTCGCGGCGGACCTGGGCGACGCCGCACGGCTGACCGACGGAGTCGCTGCGGGTGATCTGGGGCCGCCAGGGATCGCGACCGCGCTCGACGGGCTGATCCGTCCTTGGTCGGATTCCCTCGCCGCGGCGCACGCCGAGATCGCCGGTGCCGCGGCCGGGATCCTCACCGGGGCGAAGTCCTATGAGAACACCGACGACGACGCCGTCTGGACACTGCGCCGTGCGGGCGGGGGCTCCTGATGCCCGAGTTCAGAGGTCTCGGTTTCGACCCGGTCCCAGGGGACGCGGACGCCGTCGCGGCCGCCGCCCGCCGATGTTCGGACGCGGCCGCGAAACTCGACGCGGCGACCGCCATCCGGATCGAAATGCCGAGCGAATGGGAGGGTGACGCCGCCGGCACCGTCGCCGCCCGCGCCGCCGCGGCGAGGACGGCACTCGAACCCGCGCCGGCCGTCCTGCGTGCCACGGCGGAGATCCTCACCGCCTGGGCGGGCACTGTCGTGGCCGGAGTACGGCGAGCCGAGCAGCTCGACCGGCGGGCCGTGACGCTGCGGCGGGCACTCACCGAGGCGACGGACACCGTCGAGATCGCCGAAACGGCCGTCCAGTTCGCCGCCGGCGCGGCCGCGGCACAAGCCGATCTCACGGCGGCGAAAGCGCGCCACGAGGAGGTGCGGCGCGAACTCGACCGTGTCCTGGAGCAAGCCCATGCGCTCGAAGCGGGCCACCGGGCCGAAGCGTCGCGGGTCGAAGACCGGCTGAGGGCGCTCGGCGAGCCCGGCACGGCACTGGGCGAGGCACCCGACGGCACCGCGCTCTTCGCCGAAGTCACCAGCGGCATGGAACTGTTCTCCTCGCTGGGCAAGGAACTCGCGGCTTCGCTGGCCCGCGCCCCCGGTCCGGCCGTCACGCCGCCTTCCGGCGCGGTCGGCGCTTTCGCGGCGGCCGTTTCCCTGGGTGGCCGGTGAAACTCACCGCGGTCCCGGGAATCACCCCGGTCTCCCTGGCGTCGGTCGAACGCACGACGGCCGAACTGCACGCCCTGCTCATCCGGCTCCGCGGCCCGGACGCCGAACGCGACCTCGGGCTTGAGGCCGCGGCCATCCAAGCCGCCGAACGCGCCCACGAGCACCGCGCGGGCCTGCTGGCGGTCGCCGAGCATCGTGACGCCGACCCGGCGTTGCTGCTCGCCGGGTCGATCCCGGTCGAGCGGTCGCTGAGCGTCGAGGCCGCGGCGGAGCTGAGCTGGTTCGCGGCCGACACCACGTCGGGGATCCGCGAGGTCAGCACGGCGACGACGGCGCTCGGCTATCCGGTGGTGATCGTCGAGCGGATCGCCGTGGACGGGCCGGGCGCACAGCTGCAGGCCGTCGTGCTCGACCAGGAACGCCCACGCGTCGCGGTGTTCACCCTGCACTCGCCCGGCGGCCGCGGCTGGCTGGACGTCGCCGCGCTCGCGGGCACGCTCGTCGCGGGGGTGGACCTCAGTGAGCCAGCGCGCGTTCCCTGAACTCGCGGGGCGTTTCCCCGACGGCCTTCCGGAACGTGCGGGAGAAATGAGCCGCGCTGGCGAAGCCGCAGTCCTTGGCGATCTCGGCGATCCCGCGCGCGGCCTTCGCCGGATCCGCCAGCAGGGTCTTCGCCCGCTCGACCCGCAGCCCCTTGATCCGTTCGGAGATGCCCTGCCCGTCGTCGAACAGCTGGTAGAGCCGACGCCGCGAGATGTACAGCGCCTCGGCCACCCGATCCGCGCTCAGCGAGGGATCGGCGAGCTGACCGCGCATGTACCGGATGGCCTCGCGTCGGCGGGTCGCGAGCGCGTCGGCGCGGTCGAGTTCGGCCCGCAGCACGCTGCGCAGCACCAGTTCCGCGAGTCCGCGCAGGTGGTGCGCGAGGCCGTGTGGATCGAGCGACGGGCCGACCGCGAGGACGTGGGCGATCGCGCTGGAGAACAACGCCCGCAGCGGCGCGTCGACGTCGACGGGGCGGAACATCAGCGGACGCAATTCGGTGAAGGACAACGAGAGCTCCGCCGACGGCAGGGTCAGCATGACGACGCCGCGCCTGCCGGGTGCCTCGCCGTCGTGCCCGCCGACCGGCAGAACGTGCAGGACACAGCCCGCGAACCCGAGCTTCGCGCCCTCCTCGGCGATTGCGCGCGGGACGGTGCAGCGCAGCAGGAGCTGGATGCCGTCCGGGCCGGTCTTCCGGTCGCCGAGGATGGCCGCGCGCGCGGCCGCGGCGCCGGAGGCACGGACGATCAGCTGTCCGGTCGCGACTTCGGGTTCGGTCATGGGCACCGTTCGCGGATTCGTCGGGATTTCGCGTTCATCTTCACCGTTCGATCGGTATCGTGCCCGCCGGGGTGGCGGCAGCAGGGGAGGGAAGGCCATGGCGCGGCGTTCGGCGAGTTCGGCGGGCATCGTCCTGTCACATCTGGAATTCGACCTGCTGTGGGCGGATCTCGGAAACGGTGAGCTGCCTTATCCGCTCGAAGTGACCTCGCACGGCGAGACCAGGGGTGAACGGGACGAACTGGGCGAACAAGTCTTCGCCGGGCTGGCCGAGGCGGGGTTCACCAACGGTGAGGACGTCGACCCGGCGTTCGAGGACCTGTTCGTCCTTTTGGGCTCACCCGCGCTGTCGGTGGACGCGATCGTGCTCGGCGAACAACCGTGGCGGATGCTCGCGGCCGTCCGGGGCGCCCATGGCGTGCTGGCGGTGCTCGACGAAAAGGACCTGGTCCTCGAACCGTTGCGCGCGAAGGACCTGATCGTCACCGTCGGCCGGATGCTCGGCGATGGCGTGCCAGGGCCGGGGGAGCAGATCCGCCTGCCGCGAGCCGCTTTCTCGGCGGCCATGGACGGCTTCGCGAGAGCGGGTTACGACGGTTTCGAGCGCGCACTGGCCGAAGCCGGGATCACCGGCCGGAGTGTGCGGCCGTTGGCGACGATGGCGACTTCGGCGCGGTACGGGGCCGGGCAGCTCGCGGTGAACGGCGACCGCGGCCGGAGCCCGGTGCTGAGCTGGTTCGACACCGAGGCCGGTCGCTACGCCGTCACCCACGAAAACGTCGGCGGGGAACCGTGGGTGATGGTCACCCCGGCCGACGCGGACTGGCTCGCCGGGCGCCTGACGTCGATGATCGAAGACAGCTCATGAACGCCAGGCAGGCAGAGCGAAATCGTCGGAGAGACCGTCCACAACGGACTCTCCGGCGTCGAGCGCCATGACGGTGGCCGTCGCGGCGAGCCGGAGCACCAGTGCGGACAGGTCGCTCGCGCGCGAGGCGAGCGCGAGCCGGTCGAACCGCAGCCCGACTGGTTTCCCGTACAGGTCGACCGTCACGGTGACACCGTCGCTACTGGCCTCGCCGGTGACAGCGGCCAGTTGCCCGCGATAGTCGGTGTCCGGGGTTTCGGCGTCTTCGAGCAGCTGCTCGACACTGCGTTCGTCGATCACTGCACCCTCCAGGTTTCCGGAGTCGTCTCTTCGACCGCTTCGGCCAGTTCCGCGCTCGTGCCGAGTCCCAGGGAGTCCGCGTCGTCCAGTTCGAGTCGTCGGCTCGCCTGAGCGGTCGCCCGCTCGACGAGACCGAGGATCCGCCTCGAGAGTTCCTCAGGGCCGAGCCGCAGCGCGCCCTCCTCGATCCGCAGATCCCGCAGCGCCCCGCCCGGTTCGACCTCGAGCGTGATCACGCGGTCCCGCGCGCTTCCGGTGATCACGGGCGCACCCCGCCGTAGAACGTGGCACTGGACAACGTGTGCGTGTTGCGGCGCACGGAATCACCCGAATTGCCCTCGATCATCGTCACCTTGTCGCCTTCCACCTTCTCCACGATGCCGATGTGGGTGCTCGTCGACGGGCTCTGCGGCCCGGTCCCGAACAACAACACGTCACCCGGTTTGGCCTGCTTCAACGAGTTCTTTCCGTACGCCTTGTCGTGCTGCTGTCCCCAGCGGTAGACGTCGCCGGTGAAGGGCAGGATCGGGATGTTCACCCCGGCCTTGCGCCACATCGCGGTGGTGAACGAGGCGCACCACGGTGCCGTCGGGCCGTACGGATTCCGATTGCTGCCAGGCGGGTTCTCCCGCGTGCCGAGCTCCTTGCGTGCCGCGGAAACGACCTTCTGCCCGCGGGTGGACGCTTTGGCGGGCTGGGTGCGGCCGGGTTTCCCGTGGCCGGACGAGTGGTCCGCGACCGCACGGTCGGCGACACCGTCGTGCCGGAGTTCCTTGCGCAGTGCCCGCAGCCGTTTCGCGGCGTCGCCGAGTTCGCCGTTCACTTTCCGCAGCGTCGCGGCGGACTGTCTCGTGTAGCGCGGCGCCAGATCGGCGGCCGCGGCGATCGCGGTGACCATCGCGGCCCGCGAGCCCACTCCGGCGGCGTCGTCGAGGAGCTTCTTGGCCTTGCCGATGTACTCGTCGGCGAGCCGCTGGACAGCGGTGTGCCCACCATCCACAGCGGACATGACGCGGGCGACGACCCGTTCGGCGTCGGTGCTCGCCTCGGCGGTGGTGCGGATGTCCTTACGCAACCGCATGGTGGTGCGCTCGAATTCCTCCGACGCCTTGCCGTCCCAATGGCTCAGGACGACGTCGGTCTCCTTCTTGTGCAGGTCGTGCTGGTCGTGCAGGGTCTTCGAGACCTGATGCAGGGCGAACTGGACGCGGGCGGCGTCCTCGGCCTTGCCCGCGAGCTTGTTGCGGTGTGCCAGGATGTCCGCGGCGAAATGCCGGGCGGTGGCGAGGGTGTCCATCGAAGTCTCCAACGCTGTCAGGCGGGCCGGTCCAGGCGCGCGGCGGCCGAGGAATCACGGTCGTGGTAGGCCTTCCCGGCCTTGGCGGCGGCGTCCGCGAGCCGGTCGGCGGAAGTGCCGACCGCCTTGACCTGGCCCTGCAGGGCGGCGCCGAAGTCGCCGAGCGCGTCGGCGAACCCGGACTCCTTGCCGATTTTGCCGAAGCTGTCGTCGGCGATCGACCGGACGTCCTTGACCTGGTCGGCCGAAGCCGAGGTGAGCGTGTCGCCGACTCGCCGGGTGCGCCGCACGAAACCGTCGAGGGTCTGCCTGTCGACCCGGATCCGCCCCAGCCCGGCGCCGGTCGGACGTCCGCCGGAATGCTTCCGCACGGCCTCGGCCGCCTTGCGCGCGGCGGGCAGATGACGCCGGTAGGCACCGTTCGTGTAAGTCGACCACGGCGTCCATGACCTGCCGTCGCCGGAGATCTTGTTGGCGGCCTTGGCGTTGGTGGTGGCGTCGAACAGTTCGGCGTTCGAGTCCAGGCCGAACTGCCTGCGCCGTTCCGGCCCCATGCCGCCCAGCATGTTGATCTGCCAGAGCCCGTAGGAGTCGTCGGGCGGGGTAGCGTTGTGGGCGCGGGTGTTCCCGCCGGACTCGGCGAGCGCGACCGCCACCGCCGTGGTCAGGCCGTCACCCCGGAAACCGGCGTCGTGGGCGTGCCGGGCGATCTGCTCCGGGGTCAGCTTGGTCATGAGACGAGCTTGACCGTTCGTACCCGCCTGGGGAACCGGCGTTGCACGCGTGGACACGTGCGTTGCACAGTCGGTCAGCTACCGGCCGGTGCCGTGAAGGCCTCCTTCTCTATGCTCAAGGTCAGGGTTCCGGCGAGGTCGAGATGTGGTCAAGCGGGGCGTGTGTGGCGATTCAGGTTCTGGCGGACCTGTATTTGCCCGCCCACTGAAACGGTGTCGTCCTCCCCACTCGACCGAGTTGACCTTGATCAACGGAAGATCGGGGACGTTGAGTGTCCCCGGTGTCGCGAAAGCCACTTTCGCGACATCAGGTGTCCCGAAAGTGGCTTTCGCGACACCGGCCAGCCGACAGCGACCAGGCCCGGATCGCCAAGAGCGGCACTGAACGACAGCTCCGCGACTTTGCCGGGACCCTGACCCTCAAAGTAGGGTAGGAGGCCTTCACGGACTCAGCAACCGGATCGCGAGACACGTCCTAACCGATGGGCTCGATCCAGATGTTGCGGAACTTCGGATTCTCACCCGGGTCACCGTGGTCCTGGAGGCGGATCGCGCCCGGGCTCGCGCTCTCCGGGATGTTGTCGCCCGTGCCGCCGTCGATGGCCACGTCGTTGTGGACCACGACGCCGTTCCAGATCACCGTCACCCTGGCGTTGTCGGTCTTGTTCCCGGCGCCGTCGAACCGCGCGGCGCGGAAGGTGACGTCGTAGGTCTGCCAGGTACCGGGAGCGGTCGCCATGTTCCGGTCGGGTGCCCGCTTCGAGTAGATCGAGCCCGCCTCGTTGTTGGCGAGGGTGGTGTCGCCGGACGATTCGAGCACCTGCAGTTCGTAGCGTTCCTGGAGGTAGACGCCGCTGTTGCCCCTGGCCTGCCCGGTCACTTCCGGCGGGTAGTTCGGCTCGTTCCACTCGACGTGCATCCGGAAGTCGCCGAACTGCTGCTTCGTGCGGACGTCCCCACCGTTCGACTCCATCGCGCCGCCCGCCACCGGCCAGGTCGCGGCGCCACCCGCCCGTTTCTCCCAGGCGTTCAGGTCGGTGCCGTTGAACAACTGGATCCGTTGGGCGGCGGTGACGGTGAGGCTGTCGAGGTTGACGTTGCCCGCGTCGCCGCTGTCGTAGCGGTAGGAGATCGTGTTCGCCCCGGCCTTGAGGGTGAGCGTTTCGGGTTGGGAGTTCCACGTGTCCCAGTTGCCGGTGCTCGCGAGCCGGACTTGTCTGACCTTGGTGCCGTTGACGTAGACGCTCACGGATTTCGTCCCTGGCGCCGGATCCGGGCCGTTCGAGTAGCGCAAGGCCGCGTTGTAGGCCCCGGCGGAAGGCGCGTTCACGGTGAACGTCGTCGAGGCGCCTTGGTTCCAGTAGCCGTCGACGAAGCCGGTGCCCGCGTAGCCCGAGTGGTTGGTGTTGGTCGCGGCGCCGCCGCTCAGCGCGGCCCGCTCCGCCTCGTACGTCGTGCTAGCCGGCGGGCCGCCGACCAGTGAGTTCAGCGTGTACCACGCCTCCGTGCTCCACAGCGCCGTACCGGACTCCGAGGCGAACGGACGCGGGGACCGTACGTGCACCACGTGCCCCGCCTTCAGGCCCGCTACCTGCAGCGTGACCTTCTTGCGGTCGGGGGACAGGCTCGCGGAGGTGACGGACAGCGTCTGCTCGTCGGCCTTCGGCCCGCCGTAGGCAGCGGTGGGCTGGTAGCGCCACTGCTGTGCCTGGTATTTCGCCGCCAGGTTCTGTGCGGTTTCTGCCGAAAGCGGCTGGGTGTACTCGAGTTCGAACCCGCCCGCGACGGCGCGCATCGCGAGGATGTCGAAGGCGCTCTTGCCGTTCGGCGTCACCTTCTGGAGACCGTAGGCGAGCTTGCCGGGCTGCCCCCAGTTGCCGCCGCCGTCGATCCCGCCGGTGTAGATCGCGCCGTCCGGCCCGAGGCTGATCCGGCTGACACCCGATTCGAGTCCTTGCGTGAGACGGAAAACGGCGCCCTGGTACTCGCCGTTGACCTTCTCCAGGAACGCACGCTGAAGACCGCCGTAGGTCACGTCGCCGTACACCATCTGCCCGGCGAAGGGACCCTGCGACAGCATGACCATGTTGCTCGGTGAGTTCGCGATCTCGTTGTGCGGCAACCACAATACGGGCGCGGTCACCGGTTTCGCGTCGAACGGTCCCGGGGGATTGGTGTAGTGGTTGAAGAAGCGGTCCTGCTTGACCCGCACGAGCTTGTTCGCCGGGAGCCAGCCGCCCTGATTGTCGGTGACGAAGACGTCGCCTTCCGGCCCCCACCCGATGCCGTGTGGTGTGCGCAGCCCGCCGGCGAGGTAGGACACCTGACCGGTGGCCTTGTTGATCTTGATCGTGGTGCCGCGGTTCGGCGCGGGCTGCGGGTCGGTCGTGGCGCCGCCGTAATTGATGGACACGGAAAGGTTGGCGTAGAAGAAACCGTCCTTGTAGAGCAGGCCGAACGCGAACTCGTGGAAGTTGCCGCCGTACGGCCAGGTGGCGACCGTGCGATAGTCGTCGGTCACGCCGTCGCCGTTGGTGTCGTTCAGTTCGACGAGCCGCGTCTTCTCCGACACGTAGAGCTTGCCGTCGACGTACTTGACGCCCATCGGCTCCTTCAACCCACTGGCGACTCGCTTGGTCTGGACCTTGGTCGGGTCGGTGTTCCCGCTGACGTTGCTCAGCAGGTGGACCTCGCCGAGCACCTTCTCGGAACCGCCCCAGGTGGCGATGGCGAGCCGACCGTCGGGCAGCCAGTCCATCCCGGTGACCTGCGGCTGGAAACCGTTCGGGCGCAGGTTCGTCAGCGCGAAGCCGGGGTGGACGCTGTTCAGCGGCAGGCCGTCACCGGGCGAATCCGTGGCGCCCTCGCACTCCTTACGCCCCGGCGCGGTCACCCGGACGACGTCAGCGTCGGTGCTGAGCACGGAATTCGGCACGAGCGCGAAATCGGCCGCGCCCGGCGGCCGCCATTCGAGAGTGACCTGCTGATCGGCGGCGTTGTCGAAGTGGTCGATGCGCAGTGCGTGATATCCCGTGCTCAACTGGATCGAACCGGTCGCCGGTGTCCCCGAGTGCAGGCCGTCGTGGTTGATCACCGCCTGGCCGTCTATGCGGAGCCGGGAGCCGTCGTCGCTGGTGAGCCGGAATTCGTATTGACCGGCGGTGGTGATGTCGAGGTTGCCGATCACTTCGGAGACGAACCGTTCGTTGAGCCCGAAGTCGGCCGTGCTGGTCCAGTTGATCGCCGGCATCAGCTTGTCGACGTTGGGCGTCTGCCCGGACTTGATCGCGCAGAGCTTGGTGATCTCGCGCTGGAGGTCGTACGTGCGAAGGGTGACGCCTGGTTGCTGTGGCGGGATGGCCGCTTCGGCCGGGGCCGATACCAGCCCGGACAGAGCCGTGACCAGCGCCAATGAGGCGAAGATGGGCCGGTTGAAGCGCTTGCGGACAGACGGAAGCATCGTTGCTCCTCGAGGTCGGCGGCGGAGCACCTCTGTGACGTCCGCTGAACCTAGAAGTACTTTCGTCAGGAGTCAACGAAAGTATGTACAGTCCGGGCGAAAGTTAGGCCTAATGGTCGCGCCATGCTTCGCTCCCCCTTGGCGCGCTCGCCCCTCCGGGATCTTCCGCATCGGCTCGCGGAGACCCTTTCGGAGGTGCTTGGGTGGCGGTTTCGTGTGATCAGCGGACAACTCGCGTGATCGGATGGACGACACGCGTGTCCAGAGAGACGACTCGCCGCGCAGCCCGGCCGCTCGTGTGTCCGTCCATCTCGTCACGCGCGTCGTCCGTCTGGTCACGCGTCAGGACCCCAGCAGCGAATCGACGAGCCGGTCCACTGGCCGACGGTCAGTCAAGAGAATCGCCGAAACGCGGGCCGCTTGCTTGCGCCATTCAGGTGGGAACGGGGGAGAACCCGCGACAGCGAACGGTGCCGGGGCGACAACTGGATATGGATCGTCGGGACGACGAGTCCGCGGCCCGCTCTCCGTTGACGCCGCATCAGCTGCCCGCCGTGACCGCCACCTTCGTCGGGAGGGAGGTGGAACTGGCCAAGCTCAGCGAGATCGCGGACCGGGGCGGGGACGGCCACTCGATCGCGGTCGCGATCGTCGCCGGCGCGCCGGGGGTGGGAAAGACAGCCCTGGCCGTGCAGTGGGCACACCGGCAGCGCGACCGGTTCCCCCACGGCGACCTCTACTGTGACCTCCACGGCTACGCTCCCGGGCCACCGAGTACGCCGCACGAGGTCCTCGCCGGATTCCTGCGGGCGCTCGAAGTCCCCGGGAAGATGATTCCGCGAAGCCTCGAAGCGAAATCGGCGCTTTTCCGCTCGTTGGTGGACGATCGCCGGTTCGTCATCGTCCTGGACAACGTCACGTCCCCGGACGAGGTCCGTGCCCTGCTGCCCAGTACGGCCGGTTGTTTCGTCATGGTGACCAGCCGCAGCAGCCTGTCCGGGCTGGTCGTACGCAACGGCGCGCGGCGGATCACCTTGGACATGTTGTCCCCGGACGAATCCGAAGCCTTGCTGCGCGAGGCGATCGGGCCGGAACGGGCGGACGAGGAACCGGGAGCGATCGCGGAACTCGCCGATCTGTGCGGACATCTGCCCCTCGCGCTGCGGATCGCGGGCGAGCGCGTGGCCGCCCATCCCTATCTACGCCTCGCCGACCTCCTGACCGAACTCGCGTCGGAGGCGCTGAGGCTGGACGCGTTCGAGACGGGTGACGACGAAATGTCCGCCTTGCGGCCCGTGTTCTCGTGGTCGTACCAGGCCCTTGATTCCGCGACCGCCCGCGTCTTCCGGTTGCTCGGCCTGCATTCCGGCCCGACGATCAGCGTGGCCACCGCGACCGTGCTGGCCGGGACGCCCTCGGCCGATGTCCGGCGCAGGCTCGACAAGCTCACCGGCGGCTGCCTGTTGTCCGAAGTCGGTCGCGACCGGTTCCGGTTCCATGACCTGCTGCGTGTCTACGCGAAGGAGTGTGTCGAAGCAGAGGAGTCGGCCGAGGAGCGGGAGAACTCGTCCAAACGGCTGCTGGAATGGTATCTCGCCTGTGCCGATTCCGCGGATCGTGTGCTCACACCCATGCGAAGGCGCACCGCCCTCGAGATTTCCGCCTCCGACAGGCTCGAATTCGACACCTACGGGGACGCGCTCGCCTGGTGTGAGGCCGAGCAACCGAATCTGGTCGCGTCCGTGCACGGTGCGCTGGCCGCGGACCGGCCGTCGATCGCGTGCCGGTTGCCGCTCGCGTTGTGGGCGTTCTTCACCCTGCGCAAACCGTGGGCCGACTGGATCGCGACCTACAAGACCGGGGTGGACGCCGCCAGGCGATGCTCCGACCCGTTCAGCGAGGCGTCACTCCTGGCCGGACTGGGGATCGCGCACCGAGACCTGTGCCGGTTCGAAGAAGCGATGGAGTACCTGGAGTCGGCGCTCGCCATCCGGCGCCGGATCGGTGACTCCTGGGGGCAGGGTCAAGCGCTGATCAGCCTCGGAATCGCCTACCACGAACAGGGGCGGTTCACCGAGGCCCTCGAACATCACGCCGACGCGCTGGCGGTCTTCCACGCGCTCGGCGACGAATGGGGAGCGGCGCAGACCCTGCACTTCGTCGGTCTCACGAACCACGAGCTGGGCCGGTTCGATCAAGCCTACGAGAACCTTCGGCAGGCTTTGGCCATCCGCCATCGCATCGGCAATCGCTACGGCGAGGCGGAAACGCTGGTGGGGCTCGCGCTCGTGTTCCAGAAGATCGACCGCAGCGGGGAATCGGCGGGACAGCTGGACCGGGCGCTGCGGCTCCGCCGTGAAATGGGGGATCGCTACGGCGAGGCGGCGGCGTTGGACCATCTCGGCCAGCTCTGGGAGACGAAGGGCAAGACCGACTCGGCCCGGGACTGCTGGGGTGACGCGCTGAAGATCTTCAACGAACTCGGCGCCCCGAGGGCGGCGGACGTGTACGCGCGGCTCCGGCGGATCCAGGCAAGCTCACCGGGGTCGTGAGCGGTAAAAGCGGTTATTGAAGGTAAGGGGAAAGGGCTCGACCCCTTCCCGCGTCGACATCACGGAGCCGGACTCCCGAGAGCCACCCGCGTGCATGAAGGAATCGGGACAGTGACCTCACCAACAAGCCCGAGACCGTCTACGAAATCCGCGTCTGTGGCCGTCGCCACGAAACGGCAAAGTGAGTCCCCCTCACTACCCGGACCCTCAACACCGTTTCCGTGCCCAGCCTCCGTTTCGTGAGCGTCAGCGGAACTTCCACCGCGCCGGCGAGCCGCCGGGCGGCCGGTTCGGGAAGGCCCCGGCCGCGCGGGGAACAACGCGACCGCGGCGTGATCGGGAAGCGTCACGAGCCGGGCGTCCCACGACCGGACCGATTCCACCTCGAACACCTTTCCCAGCAGGGTTTCCGCACCCTCCGCGTCGAAGTTTGACAACCGCCGGGGCGAAGACCCGGCTCACCTCGGTGAGCGCCTCGATCGGTTCGGGCACGTGGTGCAGCGTCCGCAGGGCCGCGGCGCCGTCGAAGGTCCCGTCGTGGAAGGGGAGACCGGCGACATCCGCCCGGACCGCGAACCCCGGTGCTCGCGAAACGTGCGACGACAGGTCCGCCACCACGGTCCGAATCTTCCGGCGCGTGAGTAACCGCGAGAGCGTCCCGGTGCCGCCTCCGACGTCCAGCACGAGCGAGCAGCCTTCCGCACGAAGAGAACTGCGCCGCCGAAAGCCCATTGGCCGCGAAGCGCCCGGAATCGGTCTCCTAGTCGACGGGTACGGCAGCGTTCGTCGACGTCGGCATCCAGGACTTCTCCCGCCCACGGCCTTCCGGGGTAAGGACCGGGAAGTCGTCTGCTCGGTTAGAGTGCGGTCAGAGCGAGGGGAGGGCGATGACGACGGGATCGGGCGAGTCCCGGCTGCGGTCGGCCGTTCTCGCGCAGGCGTGGGAGAGCATCTCCGGGGTGGAGGTCCTGTCGTCGGCCGACGGCGGCCCGCTGACCCGCACGATCAAGAAAATCATCGACCCGCTGGTGATCCGCACGGCGGCGCGTCCCCGGCTCGGCCGTCCGGTGCTGGACCCGATCGTGGCGGCGGAGCTGACGGAACTGCTCTTGGCCGACGCGGACCGGTTGCGCGCGACGGCCGCGTGGTTCATCCATCTGAAACGGCAGCGCCGCGTCTTGCGCATCACGGCGGGCAACGTCCAGGACGTGTGCTTCCCGCTGGCGTACGAGCTGGCGACGGGTTTCGGCGCGCCGGGTCCGGAAGCACCGGCGACGGCCGCGTCGGCGTTGCGTGATCTGCACGGTGAGGGCGGCGCGGCGGGTGTCGATCAGCTCACCGGATATCTCGCGGATCCCCTGCTGTCGGCCGATCTGACCGCGGAGCTGCATCGCCGCTGGCACGCCGAGTCCGCCGCGCCTCAGGACATCACCGCGCTCCAGACGTTCGTCGAGAGTCTTTCCGACACCGCCTGGCGGGTCCTCGCCGATTCGGCGACCGGGCACGCCCTCGGGCTCGCGCTGCGAAGGCCGGGTGGGGCGCGGGCCTTGAGCCAGGCCGTTCAAAGGATTTCCGGGCTGCCCGTACCGGACCTCGGCCTGCAGCGCGGGGACCGCACCGCCGTCCCGCCACTGAACCGGCGCGACGAAACCGGCGCCGAACTCCTCGAACGCAGTGTCGAGCGCCGGGTACGCGCGACCTTGCGCCGCCTTCCGCCGGACGAGCGAGCTTCCGTGGCCGAACTCGTCGACGACGAACTCGACCGTGTCGCCGCCGGGTTCGGGCTCGGCCTGCCCGCCTTGGCCGCCTGCTTCGCGCTCGGTGTCGTCCTCGCGCCCGCGTTGCGTCCGCTCGATGGCGCGGCGCCAGCGGGCGTCCCCGAATTCGCACGGCAGCTCAACGCCCAGGTCGCGCGAGAGGGTTACGTGCTGCACGCCCGCCGCGCACTGGCCGGGGCCACGCCGCTCACCCCGCGGCCCGACGCCGAACTCCTGCGCGATCTGCGTGAGTTCGCCAAGCAGTTCCTCAGCAGACTGTGGGTCCGGCTCCACGGCTTCGACGTCCGCGGCGACCTGCCCGCCGACGCCGCCGACGTACGCGACCTCGTCACCGGCGTGGTCCGGTCGACCTCACTGGATCTGCGGACGAAGGTGCGCCGCGCGCTCGTGGCCCGCCTGCCGGATCTGGAGGCCGTGTCGTGACGCATCCGGTGCGCACCCCCGTCGTCGCGGCGGACGGCGGCCTCGTCCATTTCGCCCTCGACGATCTTCTCGCCGGTCGGGCGTCCTCGATGCGGATCGAACTCAGCGACGCCGGAGCCGCGGAACCGTGGCTGACCCGGCTCGTTGGCGCGGAAACCAGCCTCACCGTGCTGGCCAAGGGGCACGCGGACCTTCCCGCCCGGCCGGAACTGGCCAGACTCGCCTTGCTGCTTTGGCTGCGTCGCTGGTGGCCTGCCGGCCCATCGCTCGGAGTTCCTTCGCTCGACCCGGCGTTGCTCGACCTCGAAACGGCGGTCGCGACGGTCGAGGTCGAGGAAGTCGCCGAAGGTCTCCTCGACGGTTTCGAAGCGTCCCCGGCCGAGCTGTTCGACACGGCGATCGCGGACGACGCCCTCCTGGCGGCCGCGCCACCGGTCGCACACGAGGTCCGAAGCCTGTGCACCCGCCTCGCGGCCTGGTTCGACGACCAGGACGACGTCGTGCGCGCCGAAGCCGCGGCGGAAGTACTGGCACGCCTGGCGATCGCGGCGCCGGGCCAACGCGCGTACACGCTGGCGGCCGGCACCGATCCCGGCGCACCCGGGGAAAGCGTACTCGCGAGCGGACGGGCGAGCGTGGACTGGGCGCGAGTACCGTCAGGGATCCTGGACGCCGCCGAAGAGACGGTGACCTGGCGGATCGTCACGGCCGCGGCCGCCACCCGGCTCGAAGTCGACGTCGCGGGCGCGTTCGCCGACGCGACGCTCACCGCGGTCGCGACCCACGACGGTGAACCTTTCGCGGAGGTGTCCCTGGCGCTCGGAGCCGGGCGGTTCACCGGGACGGCGGACCTGGACGAAGCCGCATCCCGCCTCGTGGCGAGCGTCCACAGTGGACGCATCGGGCTCGTCGTGGGTGTGGCAGCCGAAGGAGTCGCCGGGACAACGGCGGAAGACCGGGCGGAAGTGGTCGCGCTGGTGCGGGCTCGACCGCCGGAAGACCGGACACTGGCCGAACGGGCGGCGGCCGCTTCCGCCGAAGAGGAGTTCTGACGTGCTCGTCGGCATGCCGCCGCCCCAGACCCCGCCGGACCGCCCGCTCCCGCCCGAGCTGAGCCCCGCGACCTCGCACGGCTACAACTGCCGTTGTGTCGCAAGGCATTTCGGTCTCGACCCGGTCCGGTATGACGAAGTGCCCGCATGTTCGCTCTCCGAGAGCAAGTATCGCAAGCTGCTCAGGGAAGCCGCCAAGGTCCAGGACCAGGCCAAGCGGCTCGCCGCGGTGCGGAACGTCGCCGGTGCGCATCGGAAGTACGCGCGGATGCGGGAGATCGCGCGGAAACTCGACCGGACCGACCTCGAAGTCGCCGCGGTCAGCGATCTGGCCCACGTCTGCTACACCGCGGGGGACCTGCGCAACGCGAGGCAATGCGCCGAGGCCGTACTCCAGGTCTTCAAGGTGAGCACCGCCGCCATCGTCCACTTCGGACAGTACGCCGAGGTGCGGATGATCGAAGGCTCACGGGAGGTCGCCGAGCGTGTGCTCATTTCCCTGGCCACGGAGGAAGGTGACGTCGCCAAGGCGCGTGAGCTGATCGCCGGGCAGCGCCGCCGGGCGGCGTTCCGCAAGGAAGCGGGGCCGGAACAGTATCCGCCCGAGTTGCTCGACATCCACGGTTCCGACGAGATGGAACTGCGGATCTTCGACGTGCGCGTCCAGATCGCGGCCGGAGATCTGGCGGGTGCGCGGGTCGCGCTCGAGGAGATCCTGGCGGCGCTGGAGGCCATGGCGGAGATCGACGAGGTCCGCGAACGGGTCATCCAGCAGCAGGCCATGGCCAGGGCCGAACGTGCCCGGATCCGCCAGGCGGGCGGTGAGGACGCCGACGCACGGGCCGACCTGCTGAGGCTGAGCGCTCAGCACGCGAGCGCCCCGATGGCCGCGAAGGCCGACATCGGGCTGGCGGAGGGCCGTGCCCTGGCGGGTGACTTTCCCGGCGCGGTCGCCGCGATCGTCGCCGCCCGCGACGAACTCGCGGCGGCGGGCCTGACCGGCGACGTCGCGGAGGCGAGCCACGCGCTGGGCACATTGCTGCTGTACACGGGCGACGTCACGCAGGCAAGAGAACAGTTCGAGCACGCGAAAACGATCCGGACGGCCAACGGCGACGTTCCGGGCCTGCGCCTCGTCGACACGGCACTGGCCCGCTGTGCCGCGGCGGAAGGCGACTGGGCGACGGCGGAGGACTACGCGACCCGCGCCAGGGAGTCGGCGCGGGCGTCGGGGGACTGGTCGGACTACCTGCACACGGATTTCGTGGCGGCCACGATCGGGTTCGCCCGCGGGGAAGACCTGCGGGCGGTGCTGGATCTGGCGCTCCCGCTGACGCTTGCGGCGGCGGAGTACCGGTTCGAGTTCGTTTCGCCACCGGCGCGCACGGCCTGGGCGCGCGACATCGCCGCTCCGACGATGGGGCTCACGCTGGCGTTGCTGGCCCAGTTGAAGGAGCCGAGGCTGGCGGCCGAACTGATCGAGCGCACCTGCGCGGTCGGGGCGTACACGGGGGTCGAGGGGCCGTCGCTCGACCTGACCGGAACACTGCCGAGCCTCGAAATACTCCCGTCCACTGAGGACGATCGACTTCCACTGGCGGCACTGGGTTCCGTCACGTCGTCGCTCCCGCTCAGGCTCGCTCCACCGCCCGCCCTGCGCTGGTCGCCATCCTCGCCCATGGAGCTGGATCGGTGGCACCGCCTCGCCACCGAGCGGTATCGCCTGCCGCGGCTCGCCGCCGAAACCGTCGAGACCTGGCCCGCCGCCCAGCCCGGCCGTGAGACCTTCCTCCTGCGCTTCGCCGACGCCGGGCACACCTTCCTCACCTGGCGGACCACCGAGGATCTCGACACCGTCCACACGCATCCGCTCGACTTCGCCTTGGTCGGGACGGCTCGCGAGTACCTGGACGCCGCCTCCCCGACCCCGCACGAAGGCGAGAGTGTCGCCGGCGCCGTCCGGCGCTCACTGAGCGAGGAAGCGTTCGGCAGCCTCGCCGGTGAACAACGCCTGGCCCGCGTCCTTGCCCTCAATCTCCTGCCCGCCGACCTGGTCGAACGGCTCCGGCGTGCCGCCGACGGAGGAAACCGTCCGCTCCTGCGCGTCCAGCCGTCGCCGAGCCTCGCCGGGATCCCGTGGGGACTGCTGGCCCTGCCCGACCGGCGGGCCGATCGCGTGCTCGACATCGGTGAGCTCGGCATCTGCTTCGACAGCGACGATCGCGTTCTCGACATCGCCGACGTCTCACTGCTCGCCCCGGCCGGGATCCCTCGTCGTCCGCCCACCGCCGACGGCCCGCCCGTCTACCTGCTCGATCCGCGGATTCCCGGGCAAAGCGCGTTCGGCGACCTGGGATCGGTGCTCGGCAAGCAGGACACGACGTCGCCGCTGATCCGGCACCTGGACGCGCGGCTGGCCGACGGCCCGGTCCTTCCCGCCGCCGCACGCGGGCTCGATCTGGTCCGCCGCACCGACACCGACCGCCGTCTGCTCGCTTCCCTGTTGTCCGAGCCGTGTTCGCGGCTGGTGTTCGTGGGACACGTCAGCCGTGTCCGCGACGAGTACGGCGCGCAGACCGCGCTGCACCTGTCCTGTTCGGCCGATCTCCCCGGCACGGCCGAGCCGATCGGAGCGCACCGGCCGTACACCGCCGCCGACCTCGCACTGTCCGAAGTGGACACCATGCCCGCGCGGGTGGCCTTGATCGGCTGCGCGAGCGCGGGCGACTTCGGCCTGGCCGAACCGTTCGGTGTGCTGCTCGCCGCCGTCGCGGCCGGAGCGGGGCTGGTCGCCGCGACCGTCTGGGCCCTGCCGACGTCGGCCGCCGTGCCCGGCGCGGACCCAATGGCCGAACTGGTCATCGCCGTCGACACCGCGCTCGCCGGTGAGGACCCGGTCTCCGAGCTGAACGCCTGGCAGCGGTCGAGGCTCGCGCGCTGGCGCGAGAATCCCGAACCGGCCGCGTCGCCGGTCTTCTGGGCGCCCCTGACCTGCCTCGACGCGACCGACGACGGGAAAACCTGGGTTCGGTAGCAGGCCGCCCGGCCGAAGCTGTGTTCATCGAGAACGACACAGCGAAAGGCGGCACCTGATGTTCAAGAAGATCCGCGACAAGATCAACGACGCGACGCAGCAGGGCATGGCGCGGGGCGAGCAGGACTTCCAGCGGCACGCCGAGCAGTTCCGTCAGGCCGCCGCCGCGCAGGGGCACGACATCACCCCGCAGCTGCCGACGCCGCAGCTGGCCGCGCAGGCGTTCCGGACCATGAACGCCGACCCGGACATGGCCGCGTTCCTGGCGCTGCCGATGGAGGAGCAGCTGCGCCAGCGGCAGGAACTGCAGGCATACGGCACCGAACTGCGGCGGCTCTACGACACCTGCGAGCCCGCCACCCTGGTGATCCGCGGCCTGGAGCCGACCGGCCGGAAGATCGCCGGACAGGCGCAGTACACCGCGACGCTCGAGGTCATCCGCGCCGACGGCGCCACCTACCGGACGGTGACGCAGCTGATCACGCCGCTGGCGACGATCCAGCAGTACGCGCCAGGAACCCGGCACGAGGCCCGCGTCGACCCCGCCGACCCGGCGAAGGTCGCCGTGTTCGGCCCGATCGCGTAGGGAGTGGCGATGTTCGGGTCCTTCGAGTTCGCTCTGCCGGAAGACCCCCGGCAGGCCCGCCGTCCCGGCCTGCGCCTGTGGCTGCTCGGTGTGCCCACGACGCTCGCCTGGGCGGTCGCGGGCTGGTCGGGAACCCTCGGGCTGCTGGACGGCTTCCGGCTGATGTCGCTGAACCGCGTCGGCGCGTGGGGGGCCGACGCGGGCCCGGCGGTCTCGCTCGTCCTGTTCTTCAGCACCTCGATCACGGTGGCGTCCTCGCTCGGGTTCGCGATGCTGTGGGGCGGTGGGATGTCGTTGCGGGGGATGGGCGTCGGCTTCCGCGCGAGCAGCCTGGCCGCATCCCTCGGTGTGGCGCTGGGCAGCGGCTTCGCGATCCCGTCGTGGACGCCGCCCGAATCGGTGGGGCAACGGTTGCCGGTCGGCGGCGGCGTGGCCGAGCCGTGGACCGACGTCGACTGGATCGTCTACTACGAACCGTATCTCGTGCCGGGAGTGGCGGGGGTGACGGCGCTGGTCATGGTCATGGTGCTGGGGCGGGCGTTCGTCACCAGGGCGGAGGCGGACGACCGCGCGCAGGCGCTGGCGCAGACCGGCCGCCAGGTGACCGGGCAGCTGATCGGCGTCGAGTTCACGAACGTCTGGGTGATGGGGAATCCGAGGTTCACGGTGCAGGTCCGGTTCCCCACGGAAAACGGGGAGCGGACGGTGGTCACGACGATGACCACCTCGCCGTTGCAGACCCCGTCCCGCGGTTCGACGGTGAAAGTCACCTACGACCCACACAATCCCGACTCGGTCCAGGTCGATCCGGACCCGGCGGATCGGGCCGCGGGCGGGAACCTCGGTGCCTTCCTGCCCCCGTTGTTCTGATCGCCCTCTACACTCCCGCGGATGGACGAACAGACGGCAGAGGTGTCCACCTCTCAAGCGGTCCGCAAAGCGATGATCCGGCTGGTCCCGTTCCTCGGGCTGCTCTATCTGCTCAACTATCTCGACCGGGTCAACGTCGGGTTCGCCGCGCTCACCATGAACGCCGACCTCGGCATCAGTTCGGCCGCCTACGGGCTCGGCGCCGGTCTGTTCTTCGTCGGGTACTTCTTCTTCGAGGTGCCCAGCAACGTCATCCTGCACAAGGTCGGCGCCCGGATCTGGATCGCGCGGATCATGGTCACCTGGGGCATCGTCGCCTCGGCCACCGCGTTCATCCAGGGCGAGGTCAGCTTCTACATCGTCCGGGTGCTGCTCGGTATCGCCGAGGCCGGGTTCTTCCCCGGCATCATCCTGTACCTGACCTATTGGTTCCCGCGTAAGCAACGAGCGAAGATCGTCGCGCTGTTCTTCCTCGCGGTGCCGCTGTCGTCGGTCATCGGCAGCCCGGTTTCCGCCCTGCTCATCCAGAACGGTGAAGGCGTCCTCGGCTTCGACGCGGGCTGGCGCTTCATGTTCTTCGCCGAAGGAGTGCCCTCGATCCTCCTCGGCCTGGCCGTGTTCTTCCTGCTGCCGAACCGGCCGAAGGACGCGAAATGGCTGACTCCGGTGCAGCGCACGGCGTTGCAGTCATCCATCGACGCGGAGGACACCCGCGAGGTCGGCAAGGAGGTGAGCACGCGATCGGCCCTGACCGACCCGCGTGTGCTCGCGCTGAGCGCCGTCTACTTCGGGATCATCTTCGGCCTCTACGTACTCGCTTTCTTCCTCCCCCAGGTGGTCAAGGGCTTCCAGCAGCAGTTCCAGACCACGTACAGCGTCGTGGAGATCGGGCTCATCACGGCGATTCCCTACGCCGTGGCCGCCGTGGCCATGGTGCTGTGGGCACGCCATTCGGACCGCACCGGCGAACGGGCGGGGCATGTCGCCATCGCCGCGTTCGTCGGCGCGGTCTCGATCGCCGTCGCGCTGTACCTGGGATCGCCACTGATGGTGATGATCGCGGTGACCCTCTGCGCGGTCGGTGTGTTCACCGCGATCCCGGTGTTCTGGCAGCTTCCCAACGCCTTCCTCACCGGCGTCGGCGCCGCCGCCGGGATCGGCCTGATCAACTCGTTCGGCAACCTGTCGGGCTTCGTGGGCCCCTATCTCACCGGGTGGCTGCAGGGTTTGACCGGCAGCTTCCGTGCCGGGATGTGGTCCGTCGCGTTCTTCATGGCGATGGCGGGCTTCATCGCGTTGTCCTTCCGCCGCAAAGAGAAGAACGCAATCAAGTGAGGTGGTCGAAGTCGCCGTTCACCCACCGGATGTGGGTTTCGGCGCTTCGGTGGACGACGGCCCTGGCGTCACGATCGATGGTGTCGCCGCCGAGGGTGTAGAGCCGGTCGTAGGAGAAGTCGTCGAGCCGGTCGACGATCCGGCGCACCACGGCGGCGGACATCGGGATGTGCTTGGGGAAGTTGCGCTGGAACGACACCCAGTCCGGCGCGAGTCCGCCGGTGATCGTGTCCCCGGCCAGAATGCTGCCGTCCGGGGTGCGGGCCACGGCGCTGCCGCGCATGTGTCCGCCGAGCCGGACGAGTTCGAGTCCCGGCAAGGGTTCGGCGTGCTCGTCCCAGAACTCGAACGCCGGGTCGGGCGCGGGCAGCCATTCGCGATTGCGTTCGTTGACCAGCACCGGGACCCCGCCCAGCGCGCGGCTCCAGCCGAGCTGGGCGCCGAACATGTGCGGGTGACTGGTGGCGATCGCGGCGACGTCGCCGAGACCGCGGACCACGTCGAGCACTTCGGTGTCCAACCAGGACGGCGGATCCCAGAGCAGGGTGCCCGCCGGGGTCACCGCGATGAACGACCAATGCCCGATGGCGAAATGCGGCTCTCGCTTGATGCTGTGCAGGCCGCGGCCGTGGTCACGGTGCGAGGTCTTGTGCGGCGCGGAAATCAGTTCTTCGTGCGTCCACCAGCGTCCGGTGTGCGCGCCGAGGTCGCCGGCTTCTTCGATGCCGACCTCGCCGCGGTCGAGAACGCACCGGGGCGGCTCCGGAGTGGCGGGATGTTCGATACCGCACCTGTCGCAAATCCACATGATCGACAGCGTGCAACTTCCAGTGTGCTGGAGGTCAAGACGCGTTTCCCCCGGCTCGCCGAGCCGGGGGAAACGGGGTTTCAGCTGACGGTCGTCTTGCCGAGGGTGGCGTCCTGGCCGGGCGGGTCGAGCGTGAGCTGGACGTCGAACTCGCCGAGCGAGCTGTCGGTGACGATGTGCGAGGTCGCCGCGGGGTCCACACTGCTGGTCGCCTCACCGGCGGGGGTCCCCGCCGGGATGGTGAAGTCGACCGTGCCCGACGCGGTGAACTTCAGCGATCCTTCCGCGGGCACCTCGGTGTCCGGGATGGGCAGCTCGATGGGGATCGACACCTTCTGCTCGCCGAGCGCGACGTTGACCTTCGAGCTGATCGTGCCGGAAAGCTTCGTGGCCCCGACCAGCCGGAGTCCGTCGCCCGCGGCCTGTCCGGAATCGACGTCGAGGGTGAACGGCACCGAAATCGGCGTTCCGGCCTGTGCGGTCGCCGGGATTTCCGCCTTCACCACCACCGCCACCTGCTGGTCGCCGATGAGGGGGAAGCCACCCTTGTACGTGAGATTCTTTTCGACGGCGGCCGCGGTTCCGGCCGCGGTGAGCATCACGGTTCCGGCGACCACGGCGGCGATCCCGGCCGCGCAGAACCGGCGAACACCCTTCCGTACGAGGGTTTCCGTCATGTCTGGTCCTTTCGTCGTTGAATGGGCTCGCCGCCGAATCTAGGTGGAAAGTCACCAACGGGGAAAGGGAAAGATTACTTGCGTTTTCTTTGCGCGCCGATCTTGTCACGGGTATGCGGAATGATGTGATCGCGACTTGTCATGCGAAAGCGGAAAGGGGAAATCTGCCGGAGTTTCTTGTCACCCCGGTGACAGGTGCTCCGGTCGCAGGGTGACCGGCTAGGGTCATGATCGTGACCGACCGACCCGAGCCGTGGCACCTCCGGACCCGCAAGTTCCTGCGGGCGACGGACCAGCGTGGTGAACTGGTGCGCGGCGCGCGGCTCCTCCGCAAGCTCGTCCCCGGGGCCGACACGCCCGGTGATCCGCTGGCGACGTCGACGGGCCGTTCGTCCGACAGGCTCGCGCGGCTGCTCACCGAGGCGGGCGCCGATCGCCCGAGCGCGACCCGTGAACTGGGGCTGGCCGCCGTGCAGGCCTGGCAGGCCGTCCGTCGATCCGGCGACCAGCCACTGGCCGCGAACGGGATCACGGTGCTGTTCACCGACCTCGTCGGCTTTTCGACCTGGGCGCTGCACGCCGGCGACGACCGTGTCCTCGAACTGCTCCGCGCCGTCGCCGACGTGACGGAGTCCGTCGTCACCGGGCATCGGGGAAGTGTCGTCAAGGGGCTGGGTGACGGCGTGATGGCCGTGTTCGCCGACCCGGGTGAAGCGGTGAACGCCGCCTACGAGACGTGCTCCGCCGTGAGCGTGATCAAGGCCGACGGCTACCTGCCCCACCTGCGGGCGGGCCTGCACCGCGGGAACCCGCAGCGTGTCGGCAACGACTATCTCGGTGTCGACGTGAACATCGCCGCCAGGGTCATGGCCGCGGCGGACGGCGACGAGGTGCTGGCCAGCGGCAGTGTCGTGGAAGAACTCGACGCGGACGCCGTCATCGTGCGTCCGCGCCGGAACTTCCGCGCCAAGGGTACCCCGAAGGATCTCCGGGTGTACCGCGTCGTCCCTCGCTACTCGCCTACTTAGGCATCTCCGACGGCTGCGAATCCAGCCCTGCCCGAGGCTTCGACCAGCCGCCGCGGGTGAAGTCCGGCACCGCGACCGGTTTACCGCCGCGGGCCAGCGAGACCACGCTCAGCGGCACGGGGGAGCACCAGACCGCGGAGTCGTAGACGTCGATGTCCGGCACCAGGCCCGCGCGCATCTGCTGCACGATCCGCCACTGCAGCACGTAGTCCATGCCGCCGTGCCCGCCGAGGTTCGGGTCGTCCTTGAGCTTCTTCCACAGCCAGTGGTCGTGACGTTCGCGGTACGGCCCGAAGTCCTTCCACGCGTGCCCGCTGTGGTCGGGTTCGACGTAGATGCGGGCGGGGTAGTCCTCCACGATGCCGCGGCTGCCGGCGAGACTGTTGATGCGGCTGTAGGGACGCGGCGAGCTGACGTCGTGCTCGGCGCGGATGATCCGTCCCCGTTCGGTCTCGATCAGACAGCTCACCAGGTCGCCGTTGATGTAGGTCTCTTTCCACGACGGGTGGCCCGGCGGCATGTGCCGCTTCCGGTAGTCGGCGAGTCCCTTCGGTTCGGTCGCCGTGGCGCGCAGCGTGGCGAACCGGTCGCCGCGGTTGACGTCCATGCAGGCCGCGATCGGGGCGAGACCGTGCATCGGATAGAAGCTCGCGGTGCTGCGGGTGTGCCACTTGCGGCGCCACGCGTCGGTGTAATACGTGTCGGAGAACAGCAGTTCTCGCAGGTCGTGCAGATAGCCGCCGTGCCCGTTCGTGACCTCGCCGAAGACGCCTTCGTGCGCCATCTTGAGGATGGCCAGCTCGTTGCGGCCGTAGCTGCAGTTCTCGGCGAGGAACAGGTGTTTGCGGGTCTGCTCGCTGGTGTTGACGAGGTCCCACAGCTGGCCGAGCTCGGTGGCGATGGGCAGTTCGACCCCGACGTGCTTGCCGGCGAGCAGGGCGGCCTTGCCCTGCGGGTAGTGGAACTCCCACGGCGTCGCGATGTAGACGAGGTCGATGTCGGTGCGGGAGAGCATCTTCTTGTAGGCGTCGGCGGAGCCGCCGTACTCGGCCGGGCGCGGTCGCCCGTCGGCGGCGAGCTTGTCCGCGGCGGCCTTCGCGCGCTCGGCACGGATGTCGCAGACCGCGGTGACCACGGCGCCGGGTACGGCGCTCCACCCGCCGATCATGGACATACCGCGGTTGCCGAGACCGATGAGCCCGATCCGGACGGTTTGGTGCCGGTCGAACGGCACCCCGATCATGCTGCGCTGGCCCGGACGGCGGGGCGCGCTTTCCGCTCCGGTGGTCTCTGCGGCGTCGGCACTCACCGGGATCGCGGCGAGCGCCCCGGCGGCGAGAGCGCCACCGAACAGTGTCCGCCGGGAAACAGAGGGCAGGTCGGCCATGAAGAACACTCCTTCGTGTCACCTTCGGTACCCAGACTGTGTCCAATCGCCGCCAGATATGTCAAGAGATGCATCAAAGCGAGCATAAAAGTGCACTAATGCGCAGTTTGGCTGTGTGGAAACAAGCGGTTCGCGCAACCCGGGTGCGTGCACGCACCTGGGTCACGCGTCCGCTCAGCGGCGGATCAGCACCTGGTCGATCGACTTGCGCACGAGGTTCGGCACCACGCAGTCGTCCGCCGGATAGCCGACCGGGATGACGGCGAACGCCTTCTCGTTCTGCGGCCGCTCCAGAAGTTCGCCGAGGAACCGCATCGGCGACGGCGTATGCGTCAACGCGGCCAGCCCGGACAGATGCAACGCGGTAAGCAGCATGCCGACCGCGATACCCACCGACTCGTCGACGTAGTAGTGCTTGTGCTTGGTGCCGTCCTCGTCGAGGAAGTAGCGCTGCTGGAAGACCACGATGAGGTACGGGGCGTCGGTGAGGTGGGTCTTGACGGCGTCGGTGCCCAGCGGGCGCAACGCCGAGAGCCACTCTTCGCCGAGCCTGCCCTCGTAGGAGACGCGTTCCTCCTCTTCGGCGGCCTCGCGGATACGCTGTTTGGTCGCGGGGTCCTTGATGAGAGCGAAGGTCCACGGCTGCTGATGCGCGCCACTGGGCGCGGTGGAGGCCACCGCGATGGCGTCCACCAGCACCTGCTCGGGTACCGGGTCGGTCGAGAACATCCGCACGGTGCGGCGGGTGTCCATGCGGCGGCGCAGATCGGCGGCGGTGGCCAGCGATTCTTCCTCGGACAGGCGAGTGGGGTGGTAGGGCACCGGCTCGAAGGGGTCGCCGTAGGTCGGGGTCCACTGTGCTGCGGTCATGATCCCGATTCTGGCGCCGCACGGCGCTCACCGGAAGCCCCGGCGACAAGTTATGTCCCCGGCGTTATGCCGCCATCTGTCCCAAATGGACGGACGCCGGGCGGAGTATCGAACCGCTCGGTTCGATACCTAGAAGAACCCTTAAGGGTGGTCGTGACGACGAGATAGGTACCTATTGCACGACTTTCGGCGGTGTCCGATTTCTCTTGTCGCGTCCCAGAATCAGCACACCCGTCCCTATCGCGCGGCTGAACCCCGGGCCGCAGAAACGAGCCGGAACCATGCGACTGCGCTCCTTCGCCCTGATCGCCGGCACCGCCTTCGCGGCGTTGCTCGGCGTGACCGCCCCCGTGGCGTCCGCCGCGGAACCGTCCTCCGATGTCCAGCCGATGATCATCGGCGGCCAGAACGCGTCGAGCGGCCCGTGGGCGGCCCGGCTCTTCGCCAACGGCCGTCAGACCTGTACCTCGACGATCATCGCGCCGCAGTACATCCTGACCGCGAAACACTGTGTGGCCGGCGGCGGCACGTTCACCTTCCGGATCGGCAGCCTCGACCAGCAGAGCGGCGGCACCATGGCCACCGGCTCGACCGTGACCCGCCACGCCAGCGCGGACCTCGCGATCGTGCGCCTCACCGCGCCGGTGAACGCCACGTACTCGCCGCTGGGCACCACCGCCAACGTCTCCGTCGGGCAGACCGTCCAGGTCTACGGCTGGGGCGCGACCAGCCAGTGCGGCTCGGAGATCAACTGCCAGTCGCGCTACCTGAAGGTCGCCAACGTCTCGGTCACGTCGGTCTCCTGCCGTGACTACAACGGTGGCATCGCGGTGTGCGCGCGCCGCGGCGACGGCATCACCGCCGGCGGGGACTCGGGTGGCCCGATGTTCGCTTCCGGCCGCCAGGTCGGCGTCGCTTCGACCAGTGACCGGCAGACGACCACCGCTTACACGAACATCACGCGGTACCGGCCCTGGATCCAGCAGATCGCCGGGGTCTGACCCCTTGGTGTGAGCGGAGCCCTTCCCGGTGGTTGCCGGGGAGGGCTCCGGCTCTTCGTGCTTGGTCACCTAAGCTCGACGTTCGCCTCACCCGTGGCGCTTGACTCCTCGCCTGAGCAGCGAGAGGTTCGCTTGAATGGAGACTATTCGCAGCCTGGCGTTGTCGCGATGACAAGCGCGCCATGCCCTGGCCCGCATGGTTTCCGCCGTCCTCACCCTCGCCGTGAGGGGCGCACCAGCCACCCCCGGGTGTCGCGAAAGCCACTTTCGGGACGTCAGACGTCCCGAAAGTGGCTTTCGCGACACCGCCACCGGGCAGTAACGCCATCCCTTCCGTGGTGGCGACCGGCGTCATCGCCGCTCTTATCGCACTGGGCCTCGGCCTGCTCCTGTGTTCGATGACCGGCACTCTGGTCACTCTCGGCGCCGCGCTGCTGGTGATCCCGATTTTCGCGCACTTTCTCCCATTACCGCTCGGAGAACGTGTCGCCTCGTTCATGCCGTCGAATTTGCCGCCGCAGCTGACAAGAATGAACGACGCATACGTTCTTCCGCCGATCGGGGCGGTGCTGGTGATGCTTTCCCGCGTCGCGCTATCGCTGGTCGCCGGAGTGGCTGGCTTCAAACGTCGCGATGCTTGAGGCGTGCCCGGTGGTTGGCCACGTTGACGCGGTTCCCGCACAACCCCGGCATGCAATAGCGACGCCGCCCGGGTCGTGTCGTGTCGATGAACGCGCCTCGGCAAGTAGGCGCGCCGCACGCACGGAACCGTTCCGTGCCGAGAGCCTGAACGACGCCGAGGATCCCGACGCCACAGATCACGGACAGTGCGTCCGACACGGAAGTGCCCGGTTGAAGTGAAACCGCCCAGCGCACGGAATTGTCGGCGAGGGTGACGTGACCGGCCGGTGATGTGAGTGCGGAGGCACCGGCGATGAGGCGTGCCCGGTCTGGGTGATCGATCAGTTCCCGCACCGTGGCGCGCAGCCGATGGACGGCGCGCAGATCACCGGGTCGAGTGGGCTCGGGTAGCGAGTGAAGGTCAGCGAAGACGGCGAGAGACGCGAGATCGGGCAGGTGATCTTCGCCGTGCCAGACCTCGGAAGCGGTGTTGACCAGGTCAGTAGCGATGCCCGCCGCCCAGACGTAATCGTCCAACGCTACTTGCATCCCTTACCAACCTCTCGTACGTTCACGGTTAACCGCCACTTTAACCCTTACCTGGAGGTTGTCCGTGGAGATCGACGCTTTGGTGTTCGACATACTCGGCACGCTCGTCGACGAGCCCGCCGGGATTCGTGCGGCGGTCCGTCAAGCCGTACCGGCTGCCGACGCGGATGAGCTGGTCAGCCGGTGGCTGGGTCACGTCGAAACCGAGCAGCGGCGCATCGTCGCAGGGGAGAGGCCGTACGTCGCGAGTGACGTCCTCGACCGCGAAGCCGCCCGGACGGAAGCGCTCGCGACAGCGGGCCGCAGGATGCCGCCCTGGCCTGACACTGTCGAAGGGCTTGCTCGCCTCGGCGAGAAGTACGCGCTCATCGGCCTCTCCAACGCCAGTCGGACGACCCTGCTCCGGATGAACGCCTACGCGGGCCTCCGCTGGCATCAGGCGCTCTCGGCCGAGGAGGTACAGAGCTACAAGCCTGACCCGGCCGTCTACGAACTGGCCGTCAAGGTGTCCGATGTGCCGCCGGAGCGGCTGCTGATGGTCGCCGCCCACGCTTGGGACCTGCGAGGTGCCCAGAGCGTCGGTCTGCGGACCGCCTACGTCGCCAGGCCCATCGGGGACCCCCCGTCGGCGACGGATCGGTTCGACTTCCACGCCGAAGATCTCGCGGATCTGGCCGTTCAGCTCGCAAATCATCGAATCTGATCAGAACTGTCGGTGCTTCCCGCTAGGTTCTTCCCAGTCCCCACCGAGGCACCCCGCAAGGAGAAGATGCGTTGTCAGACTGGGAAAGAGCGAGTACGGCCCGGGTGTTGCCACCGGCCCGCCCGCGCAAGCTCGCGAAGGTCCCGTTCGTCGAACTGGCCGACGGACGGGTGCAGGGCGTCGTGTCCAGCGGATCGGACATCGGGCGCGTGTACGTCTCGTCGGTCGCGGCGGGCACGTATGAATTCGCCTGCAGTACCAACAACAACCGGCCCTGCGGCGGGGCGCGGGGCATGTTCTGCAACCACATCCTCGCCTTGCTCAACGAGTCCGTCCTTCAGTACGGCGGCGAGCGTGTCGCGCGCTATCTGCGTGTGGAGCCTGACGAACTGACCGGCCAGGCCATTTCGCAGACCATGAGCGCGACCCGGCCGTCGCAAGGAGACAACACCGCCGCCGCGTCTGTCTTCAGCCAGTTCTTGCGGCACCTGGCATACCTGGAGTTCGAGCCGTCGACTGCTCCCGTGCCGGAACTGCACTGGTTCCCGCCGACCAGGACGGTGGTGTGATGCGTACCGATCTGCTCACCGACCCCATCGCCGGTCTCGACGAGGCATTGGCGACCGTCGACGCCTTCGATCAAGTACTCGTCTCAGGGCTGCTTCGCCCCCAACAGATCACCGGGCTGACCGGGTTGGCCGACGCCGTCGCGGGGTCGCCGCTGGCGGCGCGGGTCGCCGAGGCCGCCGAGAAAACCGCGGCTGGAGCGGCGGGGGAGGAGCACTTCGTTTCCCTTGCCGCAGCGAGGATCGCGGTGTTCGGCTCGGTGCACGACGCCCTTGTCACCCGGGCCGCCGAAGCCACTGGTCGGTCGTCTGGAGAGGAAGCCGTTCGAACAGCCGCCGAGACGGAATCGCCGAATCTGCTGGCGGCCGTTCGTTCCTGGCTGTCCGATCTGGCCCGTGCCGGCTGGCAGGGCATCGACCACGACCTTATTTCGGCCTCGGCGCCGGTGATCTCCGCACTGCTCGCGGAACCGGGCCTGCGACGGCTGGCGGTCCTGCTCGACGGCTTCGCGGCCGAACTCGCGGCGTCCTGCCCTGGTGCGGCGCTGGAGCGCGTTCCCGTCCGGCGCTGGGGTGATCTATGGTCTCGCGGGATGCTGCTGACCGTGCCCGGAGTGGCGGCGACGCCCGCGATCGGCACCCTCACCGGCCGCCTGCTGCCGCTCGGGGTCGACCTGCTGGAGCATGCGACGGCCGCGCAGGCCCAGGTCCACGCGGTGTTCGAACCGGAGGACGGCATCGCGCCACGTCTCGTCCGCGCGAGCGTGACCGTGCCGAAACCGGACACGATCATCGGAGCCGGGATCTGGCAACTGCTACGCCCGCATCTGTCCTTGCTCGCGGCGGTCGGCGAGGGGCGCTCGATGGACCTCGCCGACATGCCGGTGACCGCGGAGGGCGACCTTCTCTGGAAAGACGAACTCGCCCGTCTTGGCGAGCCCGCGGACCCTTTCGCCACCGCACGTGTCGTCTTGCCGAAGGCCACCACGCCGTCGGCCGCGCCACTGGACCGGCATCCGGCGCGAATCGCCGTCCCTGTCTTCCTGGAGGGCTACAGCACTGAAGGCGACGAAGACGCGCTCACGTTCACGTTCGCGGGAAATCAACTCGCCGTCGAGACCGATCGCATCCCCGCCGCCGGTCCGCTGACCCCGAAGGCGGTCGCGAGCTCCAGTGCGTGCATCGGCCTGCTCCGGTGGGACGGCGGTTTCCGGCTGCAGCCGCTCGCCGTGGAGACCACCGTCCGCAAGAAGACCACCGCCGTGCACGCCGGAGCGTGGGCCGGGGGCACCACGGACAAGGTCGGGGTGAAAGCCGAGAAGGCGGCCACCGACGCCGCCGCCGTGCTGCGCGAACGTGCCGGAAGGCTGTTGCGGAAATGACCGAACCCGAGGACAACCGCCGCCAGGTCCTGTACTGGCGGCTGCTCGCCCGGCTCTTCGACAACGACGAGCAGGCCACGCTCGAATCGGCGAGTGTGGCCGTGGTCGAGGACATCGGCCTGCCGTCCGCGTTGCTGGACCCGAACGTCGCCGTCGACTCGATCGTCCAGCGCCATCCCGAGCTGGCCGCCGAGTTCGACGGGCTGATGGTTCCCGAACCCGAGGACAGCCGGGACAAGGCCGCGGAGGTGCGGCGCGCGGCGCTGGTGTCGAAGGTGCTCCTCAACGTCTTCGCCGCCGCACCCCACACGGTGACGGCCGGGCAGCTGTCCTGCTGGCAAGCCGACGCGGGCTGGCTCGAGCGCTCGCTGGGATGCCGTCCGGGTGAACTGCGTGGCGGTCGTCCCGGCGGAGCACTGACCGGGCGCGGAGGCGGGGCGCCCGACTTGAGCACGCTGCTCCCCGCGATCGGCCCGGAACTCGGCGCCATCGAGGCGGACCTCGTCAAGCGGATGCATCTACGTGAGGTCCTCGCCGATCCGGCGCTCGCGGCGAAGTTGAGCCCGAGTATGTCGCTCATCGAACAGTTGTTGCGGGACAAGGACAACCTGTCCGGAGTGGCGTTGGCCAACGCCAAGTCGCTGATCCGCCGCTACGTCGACGAGATCGCGGAAGTCCTGCGGACTCAGGTCGAGAAGGCCTCGACGGGCAAGGTGGATCGCTCGGTCCCGCCCAAGCGCGTGTTCCGCAACCTCGACCTCGATCGCACCATTTGGAAGAACCTCACCAACTGGAGCCCGGAAGAGGAACGGCTCTACGTCGATCGCCTCTACTACAAGCAGACCGCGAAGAAGACCACGCCACAGCGGCTCATCGCGGTCGTCGACCAGTCCGGTTCCATGGTCGACTCGATGGTCAACTGTGCCGTGCTGGCCTCGATCTTCGCCGGGCTGCCCAAAGTGGACGTTCATCTGATCGCCTACGACACCCAGGCGCTCGACCTCACGCCGTGGGTGCACGACCCCTTCGAAACCCTGCTGCGCACCAATCTCGGCGGCGGCAACGACGGCATGGTCGCGATGGCGCTGACCCAGCCGAAGATCGCCGAGCCCGCCAACACCGTGGTGGTGTGGATCTCCGACTTCTACGAGACCCGCGTCGAGCAGCTCTTCGAAAGCATGGCCGCGATCCACCGATCCGGGGCGAAGTTCATCCCGGTCGGCTCGGTCACCAGCGCCGGCCGAGGCAGCGTGAACCCGTGGTTCCGCGAGCGCTTCAAGGACCTCGGCACACCGGTGATCTCCGGCCACATCACCAAGCTCGTCCACGAACTCAAGACCTTCCTCACCTCCTGAACTTTCCGAAAGGCACGACATGTCCGACGTCTTGCGCGCCCCCGCCGAACTCAAGTACGCCGAAGAGCTGGACTGGCTGGAGTCGGTCGACGACAGCCCCAAACCGTTCGCCTGGCGCCTGTCCCCGAAGATGGTTCGCCTGTTCGTCCTGGGCGCCGAGCGCGCCGACGGCCTCGACCGCGAGATCTCGCAGAAATGGTTCGGCGACCGGAGCATCGTCGAGCGAGCCATCGTCACGCTCGCCTCCGACCGAGGGCTGCTGCTGATCGGCGACCCCGGCACCGGCAAGAGCTGGCTCGCCGAGCTGCTGGCCGCGGCGATCTCTCGTAACTCCACGCTCGTCGTGCAGGGGACGGCCGGGACCACCGAAGACCACATCAAGTACTCATGGAACGTCTCCATGGTCATCGCCAAGGGCCAGTCCCGCGACTCGATGATCCCGTCGCCGATCATGACCGCGATGGAGGCGGGCTCCATCGGCCGTTTCGAGGAGCTGACCCGCTCCACCAGCGACGTGCAGGACGCGCTGATCTCGATCCTGTCGGAGAAGTACATCTCGGTGCCGGAACTGGACAGCGACGGCATCGTCTTCGCCAAGCCCGGCTTCTCCGTGATCGCCACCGCCAACAGCCGCGACCGAGGTGTCAACGACCTGTCGTCCGCGCTCAAGCGCCGGTTCAACTTCGTCCGCATCCCGGTGGTGACGAACAAGAAGAGCGAGGCGGAGATCGTCCGCTTCCGCACCGAGGAACTCCTGCGCCGCCACCAGATCGAGCTGGACGTGCCGCCGACGCTGCTCGACGTGCTGTTGCGCAGCTTCGGCGACCTGCGTGCCGCGGCGGCATCTGCGGGCAGCGACGACGAGAAGCTGGAGTCCGCGTTGTCCACCGCCGAACAGATCGGCGTCCTCGAAGACGCGGTACTGCACAGCAACTTCTTCGGAGAACGCGCGCTGACCGCCCGTGCGCTGGCGTCTTCGCTCGTCGGCTCGCTCGCCCGTCGTGAGCCGGAGGACCTGGCGATCCTCAACAAGTACCTGCACGGCGTCGTCGAGCCGCGCAGCAAGGACGAGGGCGGGGACTGGCCGGAGTTCCTCGACGGCGGCCGCGACGCGATCGCCACCCTCTCGTGAGCGGCGCCTTCGAGGCGCTGCGCGGCCAGTTGCAGGAGGCCGCGGCCGCTTTCGCCGACGGGCCCGGCGCACTGGAGGGCATCCTGCTCGGTCTCGTCGACGACGTCGACCGCGCGGTGCGGGAGCCGCTGGAGATCTTCCCGGTCTGCCACCATTCCCCGGCTTCGGCCGTGGCGATGGCGCGGCGGTTGCGGGAGAAGCAGCCGAAGGTGGTCTACCTCGAACTGTGCGAGGACATGGCGCCGCTGCTGACCGAGCTGCGCAACTGCCGTCTTCCGGTGGCCGTGCAGGCTTTCGCGACGGACGTGAAGGGATTCCCCGCCGACTGGGCGCCGCTGTCGGTGGTCGCGCCGATCACCGAGGCTTCGGCCGAGTACCAGGCGATCGCGTATGCCCTCGACACCCCGGGTGTCGAACTCGTCCTCGTCGACCGCTCGGCCGACCATGTCTTCCAGTGGGACGAGCGCGAGCCCCAGGTGGATCCGGACGCCCCGCCCGCCGAGGAAGAGGCGGCGTTGCACGGCGACGCGATCGGTGTCGAGATCGGTGATCTACGGCCTCGGTTCGCCGAACTCGAGGAACACCTGCTGCGTCACGGGCGGGTGCGGCACTGGTCGGAATGGTGGCACCAGTACGTCGAACTGCCACTCGGCGACGGCGACCACGACACCTATCGCCAGGTCATGTTCCTGATCGGCAGCCTGTTCCGCAGGCTCGCCCCCGGGGACACCCGCCGCGTGCGGGTGGACGAGGACCGCGAGCGCTACATGTGGACCCGGATGCGCGAGCACCTCGCCGCTTCGGGTGCCGATCCCGCGGACTGCCTCTACGTCTGCGGCGCGTTCCACGCGGCCAGCCGGGTCGCGGAGTTCGGCGTCGAGGGCACGGACGGGTTCGTGATCAGCCCGCGCAGCGCGAGCGCCTGGCAGTACGGGCTGATCCCGTCGAGTCACGCGTCGATCGAGGCGCAGTTCGGCCTCGCCGGGGGATCGGTGTCGATCGCCGCGACCGAGTGGGCGAAGAATCTCAAACGCACCAAGGTCAAGCAGTTCCAGCTGGAAGGGCAGGTGGGCGGGCCGAAGCGAAAGAAAGCCGCGGAGCTGCCCACTCCCACGCCGGATCCGGTGTCGTCGGATCATCTTTCCGGCTTCCTGCAACGACCTCCGGTCCTGGACCGGCTGGACGAGGCCGAGTTGCTCGGTTGGTCGGTCGAGGTCGTGCGGGCGGCGCGCCGCAACGGATATCTGTCCTCGACGGCCGACGCGATCGCGGTGTTCGAGACCTCGATCCTGCTGGCCGGCCTGCGCGATCGGGCGAAGCCCACGCCGTACGACTTCCAGGACGCGGCGGTCACCTGCATCGAGAAGGAGGTCGTGCCAGGCAGGCGCGACGTGCGCCGCATCGTCGAGATCATGATGGGCGGCGACCGGATCGGCCAGGTCGGCTACGACGCGCTGCCACCGCTGGCACGCGACGTGCACGACAGGCTCGAGCCGCTGAACCTCAAATTGCAGCAACGAGGTGTGCAACGAGCGCTGCTCGACATCGCTTCCCAACCGGAACTCGAACCCTGCTCTGATCTGCTGTGGATGCTCCGGTATCTGATGCCGCACGGCGCGGCGCGGCCGATCATGGGGGAGCGGCGGCTCGGCGAACGGCCGATCCAGGAGTCGTGGGATCTGGCGCTGGGCACCCATCAGCGGGCGCTCATCGAGCTGGGTTACGAGGGTGTCAGCATCGAACAGGTGCTGGAACAACGGCTCCGGCGGTCCGCGTACCACCCGCAGGTCACCGCGGCGAAGGCGCTCGGAGCCGTCGAGGACGCGACGCTCTATCTGCGCGGCGCCCGGCTGGCGGGGGAACTGGGCACGCGCGCCTTGGAAGTCCTGTCCACCGAACGCACCGTCGACGGCGCGCCGGAGGTACTGCGGCGGGTGCGAAGGCTGCTGGCGCATTACCGGACCAGCGAGCCGGTGCTACCCCGGTGGGTCGAGGACTTCGTCAGGACGGGGTACGCGCATTACTGCACCCTGCTTCCGGCGGCCTTCACCGACGAGGAGGCCGGTGTCGAGCAGGTCGCCGCGATGCTGGGCTTCCTGTTCAGCATGGAGGCGCTCGCCCTGTCCTTGGGTTGCGACCGTACCCAACTGGAGCTGGCGATCGCCGGATCGCATCCACAGGAGCCGTCGAAGGTGGCGCTGCTGTGGGCGGCCCAGGTACAGCTCGGCCGGCTCTCTCGTGCGGAACTGCGGGAGAGGTGCGCCGGTCTGCTGGCGAACCCGTTGGTGCTGCCCGCGTACCCGCGTTACCTGAGTGGTTTCGTCCACGCGCTGGAACCGGCGCCAGGACTGGCCGACTTCGTCGTCGAGGCGGTGTCGAACGCCTTCGCCGAGCTTCCGGACAGGTTGTTGCTGCCCTGGCTGCCGACGTTGATCACCACGCTGCGCTCGCGTGGGGCGGACCTCGTTCCGCTGCTCGTCCGCGAAGCCGGGCGGGTCTTTCCCGGCCGTCTCGCGGCGCTCGACGCATGGGTCCCGCCCTGGAAGAACCAGCCGGAAAACCCTGCCGCACCGAGGAAATCGGGTGGGAGCGGCTTGGCACTCCTGGCCGCGCATCCGGCGGCCTGCGACGCGGTGGCGAACCTGCTGGGCTGTGACGAGCCGTGGGGGAGTACCGCGCCGACAGGCTTGGGGCTGCTTGAGCGGTATCCGGACTCCGCGGCGGCGCTGGAGGAGGTGCTCACCGGCGGGTGACCTTCGGTGACCGGGATCCGGGTGGTCCGCACCACGCGGCCGGTCCGGTCGATCATCAGATGCCGTACGTGGTCCCAGGTCGGTTAGTAGGTGACGTCGGCATGGGCGTCGAACTTGGTGTGCGCGGTGTAGAAACCTCCAGCGAACCGCTGAAATCGAACGGCCCCAACGTGTTCAGCTCGTCGTCGAGTTCGTACGGCCGGGGACCGGACTCCTGGAGGGCGAGGATGCGGCCGTGGTGGCGCTCTCAAGTACAGGCAGCATTTCCCGAGATGCACCTGTTCAGCGACGACGAGCTGTGCGCCATCGGCGTACTCATCCGGATCGTCGTCGCCGAACGGAGTGTCCTTCACCAGGCCTGTGAGGTGGCGGCCCGGCTCGAATCACTGAGTCCGCACCTTCGCGTCGAGGTCGTCCCCAAGACCACGCACGGACTGTTCCTCGAGAAACCGGAACTGCTCACCGCCCGGATTCTCGAGGCCGTCCCGGTCAAGCCTGGGGCTTGGCGTCCGGCCATGAGGGGGAACGGCCGAGCAGTGCGACGATCGTGTCCAAATCGGACGGTCCCTTCTCGTCGACGGCCGGGCCGAACGCGGCACCCGGTGCCCTCCGGATCTGCCCGTCCGGGATCGACTCGGCCAACCGCAGCCCGGCGTCGAGTACCTCTTGCTGGAATTTGAGCGGCAGGCCCAGGGTCTTGGCGACGTCCCAGGAGTGCACCAGGTAGTCCACGAAATGGAAACCCAGGGCCTGTTCCGCGGTGAAGGTGATTTCGGTGGAGAACTCGGGGAGCGCGAACCTGCGGGCTTCGAGGTCGTGGGGGACGAAGGCGTTCAGGACTCGGTTGACCGAGTCGCGGTAGGTGGCGATGGGGTCTTCGCCCAAGGGGATCAGGCGCCAGTGGTCGAGGTGGCTTTCCCCGTCGGCCGAGGCGGCGAAGCCGTAGTGCTGGGTGGCCATGTGAGAGAGGAGGCCGTGCAGGGTCCAGGCGGTGCAGGGTGTCGGTCTTTCCAGGTCGCTGGGGGTGATCTGGGAGACGAGGTCGAGGCTGGCCCGGACCACGATGGCGTCGAGGAAGCGAAGGTCATTGATAGGCATATGCATATCATCTACATATGCATATGAGTTAGTCAACCGATTTCGGGAGATCGATCGGTATGGTCTGCGCATGGCGGAGCAGAGGAGGCCGGATCTCGCGGCGATGCTCGGCGGGCTCATGCGACGGCTGATGACGGCCGAGTCGCCGGTGCTGGCCGAGCACGGGTTGACCATGTGGGGTTACGTGGTGCTCAGCGCGCTCGACGACGGCCCCGTCCGCACGCAGGCCGCGCTCGCCAAGGCGATCGGCGCGGACAAGACGCGCATCATCGGCACCCTCGACACACTCCAGGAGGACGGCCTGATCACCCGCGAGCCGGATCCGAGGGACCGTCGGGTCCGGCTGCTGGGGATCACCGACGCCGGCCGCGCCGCGCGGCGGTCCACTCAGACGCGGATCCAGGAACAGGAGGAGCGGCTGCTCGACCAGCTGCCCGCCGCCGACCGCGAGGCGTTCCTCAAAGCCGCGCGCGTGCTGTCCGAGGCGCAGTGGCCGTGAGTCAGCGGTTGGTCAACGTCTGGAACCGCGTGAGGAACTCCGGTTCGTAGTCCTCGTCGACGTGATTGACGTTCCACAATCCCGATCGCGGACCTTCTCGCTTTCCGCGTGCTGGCCGAGCCATCCCCCGCTCGGGCGGTCGGGCGCGTCGCGCCGGTTCGAGAGCGGCGCGATGCTGTTCCGCTCGATGTAGCCGCGCAGGCTGGTACCGTCAAGGTCGGTGGGCACCGTCGGCGAGCGGAACGGCATCCGGCCGATGTACTCGCTGACCTGCCGCTCGATCTCGGTCTCGGCCCACTCGGGCAGGCGGCGCTTCCTTGCCCACGCTGTCAGCAGCTCCCCGGATCCTCCGTCGCGTTTGATCAACGCGGTCCCGACGTGGGACGCCACGCAGCCCGCCGTCATCGACCTTGGACTTGGCCAGGACCCCGGCCCGTGCGCGGAGCATCGTCTCCGACCAGACGGTGCCGGTCTCATCGGCGTGCCCGCCTCGGGTCTTGCTCTTCGAACAACCGAGGATCGTCAGGGCCCCGCGCGGACCGATCGCGTCCAAAACACGGGATGCCTCCACCGGGCGAGCCTATCCGGTGACGCGCTGATCGGACGCTGACCGGGCACGGGCATGCTGGGGAGCACAGACATCGAAGGAGGAGCATGCCGCCGCTCGTCGTGCACGGCCTGTGGTCCCCAGGCCGCGGGATCGTGCTCTGGGGCGAACACGGCGACCGCCCCGCGACGACGTCGATGCGGCCGTCGATGTCGGCCCGGCCGCATCCGTTCGCCGCGTCGGTGGCGGATCTGACCGCGCTGCACCCCGGCAAGCCCGCGTCGGCCACCCTGCTGCTGCCGTCACGGCGCGGCGGCCCGGTCGCTTCGCCCGAACTGGGTGCCCGCGGCCGTCCGCAGCAGGAACTGTCGCTGGAACCCTGGTCGGTACCGGCGCTCCTGATCGACCCCACCGAGCTGGGGGATCTCGCCGACACGGTCAGCTACGGCACCTCCGTCCGCCACCTCCGCGCCATCGTCCGGCTGGCGGACGACCTGGTGCGCCGCGGCCGGGTGCTGCCCACCCTCGTGCGGAACGAGATCGTGGCGCGAGCGCGCTGGCGGCCGGTGGCCCGCGGTGGTGACGCGGTCGCGCTCCAGGCGCTGATCGCGGCCACCCCGCCGGTCGGCCGGGCCGAACACACCAGGCCGGACCCGGCGGCGCTCGTCACCGACGCGCTCCACACTCTCGTCGACACCGCGGTCCGCGAGCGCCTGGCCGCCGCCGGCCACGCCACGGAAAGCGACGGGCGCGAAGGTCCATTCGGATCGTGGCTCCACGCCCTGAAGTCCGCCGACGACCGGATCAGCCAGGCACCGGGGCGGCTGGGGATCGTCGCCGAGGGCATCGCGGCCTGGGACGCCCTCGGTGACACAGACCTCACCGAGGGCACCGTCTGCCTCCGGCTCGACGAGGTCCCCACCCTGTACGGCCCGGTCGACGACCCCGACGACCAGACCGGCGACGGAACAAAGTGGCAGCTGCGGTTCCTCTTGCGCTCCGCGGCCGACCCGAGCCTCCTCCTCCCGGCCGAGGACGTCTGGTCCGGCAAGGCCGGAGCGAAGTTCACCGACCCCGAAGGCCTTTTCGCCGCCGAACTGGAGCGAGCCGCGGGAGTGCTGCCGTTGCTGGGTCCGGCGGTCCAAGCCGACAAGCCGGGTCTCTACGACCTCACCGTCGCCGAAACCGTGGAGTTCCTCGACGGCGGAGCGGAGCGACTGGTCGCGGCCGGTTTCGACGTCCAGCTCCCGGCGAGCTGGGGCGGCAGGCGGAAGCTCGCGCTCAAGCTGTCCGTCCGCGGCGCGCCCGTCGACCAGGCCGCCGTGCACCGTCTCGGCCGTCACCAGCTCGCCTCCTACCGCTGGGCGCTCGCGATCGGCGAGGACGCGCTGACCGACGAGGAACTGGCCGGGCTCGCCGCCGCGAAGTCGTCACTGGTGCGGCTGCGCGGCCGGTGGGTGAGCGTCGACCCCGAGCTGCTGCGCTCCGGCCTCGAGTATCTGCGCCGCGACGCGGACTGGGAGAAACCGCCACTGCCGACGCCTGCCGAACTGCTGGCGTTGCTCCACGGGTTCGATGACACGCCGCTGCCGGTCACCGAGGTCACCACCGACGGCTGGATCGACGATTTCCTCGCAGGCCGCGTCCAGCGCACCATCGCTCCGGTCGAGCCGCCGCCGACCTTCCTGGCGACCCTGCGGCCATACCAGAGCCGGGGCGTCGCCTGGCTCGCGTTCATGACGTCGATCGGCCTCGGCGCCTGCCTCGCCGACGACATGGGACTCGGGAAGACCGTCCAGCTGCTCGCGCTCGAAGCGATCGAGCGGGCGCACGACGACACCGGACCGACACTGCTCGTCTGCCCGATGTCGCTGCTCGGGACGTGGCAACGCGAAGCGGCCAAGTTCGCGCCGGAGTTGCGCGTCCACATCCACCATGGCGCCGACCGCGAGCACGGGGCACGGCTGGCCGCGCGCATCGGCGGCGCGGACCTCGTCGTCACCACCTACTCGACCGCCGCCCGCGACGCCGACGAACTCGCGGGCACCCGGTGGCACCGGCTCGTGCTCGACGAGGCGCAGGCGGTCAAGAACCAGAACACCGGTCCGGCACAGGCCTTGCGCCGGATCCCGGCGGGGCACCGGGTCGCCCTGACCGGGACGCCGGTGGAGAACCGGCTCGCCGATCTGTGGTCGCTGTCGGATTTGCTCAACCCCGGCGTCCTCGGTGTCAGGCAGGAGTTCCGCGAGCGGTTCGAGGTGCCCATCGAGCGCCGGGGCGACTTGACCGCGGCCACCGAACTGCGCCGGCTGACCCGGCCGTTCCTGTTGCGTAGGCTCAAAACCGATCCCACGGTGCTCGCCGACCTGCCCGAGAAGATCGAGATCCGCCAGGAATACCGCCTCACCCGCGAGCAGGTGACGCTGTATCGCGCGACCGTGGACGAGATGATGACCAAGATCGCCGACAGCGCCGGGGTCAAGCGGCGTGGCAACATCCTCGCCGCGATCACCAAGCTCAAGCAGATCTGCAACCATCCCGCGCATCTGCTGCACGACGGTTCGCCGATCGGAAGCCGTTCCGGCAAGGTCAACCGGCTCGAAGAACTCCTCGCGGAGGTCCTGGAGTCGGGCGACCGCACGCTGTGCTTCACGCAGTTCGCCGAGTTCGGGCATCTGCTGGTGCCGCATCTGTCGCATAGGCTGAACGCGAAGATCGCCTTCCTGCACGGCGGGTTGTCACAGCAGCGCCGCGACTCGATCGTCGAACACTTCCAATCGGGCGACGGTCCGCCGATTCTGCTCGCGTCGCTGAAGACCGGGGGAGCGGGGCTGACGCTCACCGCGGCCACCCACGTCCTGCATCTGGACCGGTGGTGGAATCCGGCTGTCGAGGAACAGGCGACCGACCGCGCCTTTCGCATCGGCCAGCGGCGGAGCGTCCAGGTGCGGAAGTTCGTCTGCCCCGGCACCATCGAGGAACGCATCGACGCCGTCATCACCAAGAAGGAAGCGCTGGCCGGCCTCGTCGTCACCGACGGGGAGGACTGGCTCACGGAGCTGTCCACCGATTCGCTGCGTGACGTCTTCGCACTGGGACGGGAGGCGGCCGATGACTGACGGATTCCGCCGGGCACTCGACGAACTGGGCGTCCACAAAGGACTCGTGCCGCCCTGTCGGGTCGACACCCTCACGATCGGGCCCGGCGCGGCCGTCGCCGAGGTCCGGGTGACGCGGCAACGGTTCTACGAGGTCCGCGTCGGCCTGCCGACGTTCGGCAAGCAGGTGTGGACGGCGGTCACGGCCGCCATCGTCGCGGAGGAGGCCACGACGGCCGCCCTGCTCGACGGGCGGGTCCCGGACGACGTCGAACGCTTCTTCGTCGCGGAGCAGGTGCCGCTGTTTCCCGAAGCCGCGTGGGAACTGTCGCTGGACTGCACGTGCCCGGGCACCCGCGTTCCATGCGATCACCTTGTCGCCGGGCTGATCGCACTGGAGCAAGAGGCCGAGACGGAACCGTTCTCGATCTTCGCGCTTCGCGGACGCGATCGCACGACGCTGCTCGAAGACATCGGACGTCAAGCGGGCGCCCGCGTCACGGCCCCATCGGCCAATGCCGAGGCACCCGCTCTGGACGAGGTCATGGACGACTTTTTCGGCTGGGGCCCGGCCGGGGACGTCACGAACACGCGACGACCGCCGTCCGGTGACCCGCTGGGACTGCTCGACGAGGTCCCGCCGCTCAAGGCCACGGTGGCCGGAACCTCGGTCACTGCCCTGCTTCGACCGCTCTATCGGGTGCTCACCGGTCAGGAGTGAAAGAACTCCGGCTCGCGTTTCTCGGTGAACGCGGCCATACCCTCTTTCTGGTCCTGGGTGGCGTTCGAACCGGAGCCCGTCGGCCAGACCGGACTCGGAGGCCTGGTTGACGGCTTCCTTGACCATCATGGCCGCGGGACGCCGACATGCTCGCGATCTTCGCCGCGACCGCGTGGGCCTCTTCGAGCAAGCTCTCGGCAGGCACTGCAGAGCTGCTGGCGGTAGTCGGGGCTTGATTTCTGGTGCCTGCAAGGGCCGAGTGGGGAGGATTTTGGACGTTGAGCGCCCGAAAGGTTCCCCGCTCGGGCGTGTGCCGGGGCATGTCCCCCTGAACCCTTGTTGATCAAGCTCCGCGACCGGTGTGATCCCGCGACGATGGAGGAATAGGGACACTCAACGTCCCGATTTCTCCATCGTCAGCTCACGCAGTGACGAATACCGCCTGACCTACAAGATTTCGACTTTGCCGGGACCTTGACCCTCAAAGTTGGAAGGAGTCCTTCACGGCGTCGCCGACCCGGGACTTTCCACCGGTTGTGAACCGGATCTGGTAATTGTCGGATATGAGCGACCAGCCGACCGCCGCCGAACTCGCGGACGAACTCCTCGACGCCCTCGCGGCCGAGATGCCGTTGATGGCGACCTTCGACAACATCCCTGGGCACGACCACGAACTGCGCGACGTCTCCGAGGCAGGGGACGCGCGGCTGCGGGAGGTGGCCGTCCGGGTCGCGGGGCACGCCGCACGGTCGGCCGATCCGGACCGGGTCACGCTCGGCGTGATCACCCATCACGCGGAAGGGCTTCTGGCGAGGCTGGACTCCCGGAAGATCGAGTTCATCTTCGGCGATCCCATGGCCGCCGAGGCGGCCGGGGTACTTTCTTGGCTGCCGCAGCTGGCACCGTCGGGAGAACAAGCCGAGGAGGACTACCTGGCCAGGATGGCGGCGATCCCCGCGTACCTCGCGGGCCTGGCCGACCGCTATCGCACCGGGATCGACGCGGGACGGACGCCGGTCGAACGCGCGGTCGGCAACGCCATCGCCCACGTCGACCGGTTTTTGGCCGTCGAACCCAACGCCCTGCTACTCCCGCCGCTGACCGGCGATCGTGGCGCACGGCGGGAACGGCTGTTCACCGAGCAGGTCCGGCCGTCGCTCGTCGCCTATCGCGAGATGCTCGCCCGTGACATCGCCGGGCACGGGCGCCCCGACGAACGGCCGGGTCTCTGCTGGCTGGAAGGTGGCGAGGAGACCTACGCGCGGCTGGCCCGGACGCACACCACCACCGGGATCTCCCCGGCGGAACTGCACGAGACCGGCCTCGAAATCGGTCGTGCGCTGGACGAGGAGTACCGCCGTCTCGGCACCGCCGTGTTCGGGGTGGACGATCCCGCCGAGGTCCGGCGCCGGTTGCGCACCGACCCGTCGCTGTGCTGGCGTGACGCGGACGAGATGGTCACGACCGCCGCGGAAGCGGTCGCGCGGGCCACGGCCGCGGCGCCCGGCTGGTTCCGCGAGGTGCCGTCCGCCGAATGCGTCGTGCGGGCCGTGCCGGAATCGGACGGGCCGTCCGCCGCGCAGGCGTACTATCTGACGCCGTCGGCCGACGGCACTCGTCCGGGCGTCTACTACACCAACACCTACCGGGTGGAAGAGCGGTTCCGGTTCATCGCCGAGTCCGTCGCCTTCCACGAAGCCGTTCCAGGGCACCATTTCCAGGCTTGCCTGTCGCACGCCCTCGACGACGTTCCGTCGCTGCGCAAGCTGGTCCCGTTGTCGGCGTTCGACGAGGGCTGGGCGCTTTACACCGAGCGGCTCGCGGACGAGATGGGTCTGTACTCCGACGACGTGATGCGGCTGGGCATGGTCGCCGAGGATTCCCTGCGTGCGGCGCGGCTGGTCGTCGACACCGGACTGCACGTGCTGGGCTGGACCCGGCAGCAGTGCGTGGACTACCTCACCGAGCATTGCGTGCTCAGCGACATCGAGGTGCAGTCCGAGACCGATCGGTACATCGAATGGCCAGGCCAGGCGCTCTCGTACATGACGGGCAGGCTGGAGATCCAGCGGCTGCGCGCCCTCGCCGAGAAACGCCTGGGCGAGGCCTTCGACGTCCGCGACTTCCACGACCTCGTGCTGAAACAGGGGCAGGTGCCGCTGCCCGTACTCGGCGACATCGTCGGAGAGTGGATCGAGTCAGAGGCGAAGTAGCTTTTCGACGTTGCCGTGCGCGATCTTCTCGCGGTCGGCTTCGTCGATGGGCGCGGTCTTGAGCAGGTCCACCATGGGCTCGTTCGGGGTGTACGGATGGTCGACCGAGAAGATGATCCGGTCCGCCCCGAGTACGGCCAGCGCGCACTGCAGCGGCGGGAACGTCGCGTAACCGCTGGTGGTGATGTGGACGTTGGTCTTGAAGTAGTCCGCGACCGGCTGGCGCAGGTGCTCGTTGATCGGCGTCAGCACGACGTCGATCCGCGACAGCGCGAACGGGATCATCTCGCCCATGTGACCGATGACGATCTGGAGGTCCGGGTACTCGTCGAGGACCCCGGAGACGATGAGCCGCAACAGGTGCACGGCGGTCTCGGAATGCCAGCCCCAGGCCGCGGTGGCGAGGTTGTCGGCTTGCAGGTCGGAAAGTCCCGAGAAGTAGGCGTCCAGCACGGGTTTCGGCGGAAGCGCCGGGTGCAGGTAGAGCGGGACGCGGAGTGACTCGGCGGCGGCGAGCACCGGCTGAAACGCGGCGTCGTCGAGGAAACGGCCGGTGGTGAGACCGTTGAGCATCGCGCCCTTGAGCCCGAGTTCGGTCACGGCACGGCGGAGTTCGTCGGCGGCCGCGTCCGGTGCCTGCATCGGGAGGGCGGCGAAACCGGCGAACCGGTCGGGATGGTGGGAGATCGCGTCGGCGAGCGCGTCGTTCGCCTGGCTCGCCCGATGCGCTTCTTCCGGCTTCAAGGCTTCCGCGCCCGGGACGGCGTGCGACAGGACCTGGACGTCGATCCCGGCCGCGTCCATCTCCGCGATCCGGCCCCGGCCGAGGTCGCGGAGCTTCCTCCGGATGCCGGCCATGATCGGGTGGTCACCCAGTTCCCCTTCGCCTTCCTCGTTGTACAAGGTCGGGTGGGTGAAATGCTCCTCGATGGCGATGACCTTCAACTCGACCCCTCCACGCGCACGATCACGGACTTGGACGTCCAGTCTTCTCGTTTCGCGCTCTCCGGGGGTCTTCTTTCGTGCGGAGCACGCGGCGCCGGGAGTGTCCCCGGCGCCGCGTGTTCTCAGTCGCGCTTCGCGAGTGTCGCGACCTCGGCGTCGGACAGTGACCGGTCGTAGAACCGGACGTCGTCCACCGCCCCGCGCAGGAAGTCGACCTGCTGGCCGCCGTACTGGCCGCGGCCGATCACCGTGTGGCCGGTGCTCGGCTGAGCGGCGCAGGCGTTCTGCGAGGCGACTTTCTCGCCGTCGACGAAGAGCGACAATGAGCCCGCTTTCGCGTCACGGACCCCGGTCAGGTGGTACCAGCGGCCGACTTCCGGCTTCTCCGGCGACAGGGCGCGGAGACCGACGAAGCTCATCGCCCACCGCTGGTCCTGCCCGGAGTACTGCAGGAAGAACGCGCTGTCGCGGCCGGTGTCCTGGCTGACGACGGTCTGGAACGCGCCGCTAGCCTCGTCCAGCTTCGCCCACGCCGAGACCGAGTAACTGCCCGCCGTGTCTACGAGGTTCGCGCCGGTGTCAGCCTGTCCGTTCCCGGCGAAGGCCAGCGCACCGCCCTCGACACCGCCTGCCCACTGGGCGTTGGTCAGCGCCGCGTGCGCGTTGCCGACCGAGTCCGCGGCACGGGAACCGTTGCCCTCGTTGAATTTGTACGCGTGCACACCGGTGAGACCCGGGGTGCCGGGGCCCGGGTCGGGCGCGCCGGAACCACTGCCGTCCGCGTTGCGGATGATCGCCTGGTTGACCGCGCGCACCTGCGCGAAGTCCATCTTCTTCACCTGCCTGTCGTAGGTGAAGAAGCCGTTGACCTCGTGCTCGACGTCGGTGATCTGCGTGTAGATCGAGCCGCTGATGGCGCAGCTCTGCGCCGACGCGAGCACGTCACGCTGGTTCTGGACGTAGCGGCTGTTCAGGGTCGTCTGGTCCTTCACCATCTCGTAGGCGTGGCCTTCGCCGAACCACATGTGATCCTTGACCTCGAGGCCGTAGCCGCCGTGCTCACCGTCGATCGAGATCCGCTTGCCGTCGGGCATCGGCTTCGCGGGGCCAGGGTAGGCGTGCCAGTCGATGACATCGCCCTTGCCGGAGTCGCCGAGGGAATCGCAGCAGTTGACGCCGCTGTGCGCGTTGACCAGCCGGGTCGGGTCCTGTGCCTTGACGCTGTCCGCGATCTTCCCGGTGGTGTCCCGCGACCACTCGCCCCAGCCCTCGTTGAACGGCACGTAGCCGACGATCGAGGTCCAGTTCTTCTTCTGCTCCACCAGTTCCTTCAACTCGACCTGGAACTGCCGCTGCGCGTCGGCAGGCGGGCGGCCGCCGGTACGCATCGACGGCATGTCCTGCCAGACGAGCAGGCCGAGCTTGTCGGCGTGGTGGTACCAGCGGTCGGGTTCGGTCTTGATGTGCTTGCGGACCGTGTTGAAGCCGAGGACCTTGTGCTGCTCGAGGTCGAAGCGCAGCGCCTTGTCGGTCGGCGCGGTGTAGATGCCGTCCGGCCAGTATCCCTGGTCCAAAGTGGACTGCAGGAAGAGGATCTTGCCGTTGAGGGTGAACCGGAGTTTGCCGTCGGCACCCTTCGCGGTCCCGAATTCACGCATGCCGAAGTAGGACGACACCTTGTCGACGGTGCGCCGTCCGTCCTTCAGTTCGACGTCCAGGTCGTAGAGGAAGGGCGAATCCGGCGACCAGAGCTTGGCCTTGGGCACCGGCAGGGAGATCGTCCCGGCGGCGGAGGCCCTGCTGCGGCTGACCACCTTCCTGCCGTCGCGGACCACGGCCTCGACGGTCAGCCCGGAAGCGCCGCCGGTGTCGACGGAAAGCTTCAGCGTGGAGGACTTGAGGTCGGGGACCATGCCAAGGGTGCCGACGTGCCTTGCCGCGACCGGCTCCATCCAGACCGTCTGCCAGATACCGGAGGCGCCCTCGTAGAAGATCCCGCGATCGGGGGTCAGGCGCTGCTTGCCGACGGGCTGCCAGGTGGCGTCGGCGCGATCCTCGACGCCGACGATGATTTCCTGTTCTCCCTTCGGTTTCAGCGCCGAGGTCACGTCCGCGGAGAACGCGCCGTAGCCGCCCTGGTGCGCCGCGACCTCCCTGCCGTTGACGTAGACCTTCGCCTTGTAGTCGACGGCGCCGAAGTTGATCCGGAGGGTGTTGTCCTTGCCGACGCCCCAGTTCTTGGGCACCGTGAATGTGCGCCGGTACCACATGTGGTCCTCGTGGCGCTGGATCCCGGACAGCGCAGACTCGGCGGGGTAGGGGACCAGGATCTTCTCGGCGAGCCGCTCGCCGAACGGCGGGACCTCGCCGGGTGCGGCGCCGGCGAACTCCCAGACCCCGTTGAGGTTCTGCCAGTTCTCACGCACCAGCTGCGGCCGGGGATACTCGGGCAACGCGTTGGACGGCGATACCTGGTTGGTCCACGGGGTGGTCAGGCGAGGCTTGCCCATTTTCCAGCCGCTTTCCGCAGCCGTCGCGGCCCCTGACGTCAACGCCAGGGCGGAGACCATCGCGACGGCGGTGGCCAGTGTCTTTCGACAGCGTCTGGTACTACTTCGGGGGCGATGAGGTGACAACGTTGACAACATCTGCTCGACACCCTTCTCCGGGGGCGGCCGCCTCGGCGGAGGTACGCCTCCCGTTGGACTTGTGCAGGCGTGAAACCACGGCCCCGTGGCCGAGGGAACCGGTGTGAGCTGGGCCACGGCAAGCCGTCAGACTTTTTTACATCGTTGATACAACGTTGTAAAGCGTCGAAGGGTGCGGAGGAAGGGTTGATGTCTCCAATGGGGCATTGGAGACATCAGCCGAGCGATCAGGCTTCGTTTCTCCTCTCGTTGACACAGCAACTGACCGATAAGTAACTTACTGAGGAGTCAGATCGAACGGGGACAACGATGTCGACCGAAAACCGGTCCTGGTGGGGCTGGGGCACCACCGACGGCGAATTATCCGAACAAGAATCCGACGCGCTCGTCGCGCGCACGGCGGCGGTCCTGCCTGGCCACGACTTCACCGACCATGCCCCGCCGAAACCCTCGGACCTCGATGTCCCACCTTCGCGGATCCGCCCTCCCGGGGCGCTCGCGGCGTTGTGCGGTGACGAACCCGTCGACCGGTTGTCCCATGCTCGTGGCAAGGCCTTCCGCGACGTCGTCCGTAATCTGCTCGGACATCTCGACCACATCCCGGATCTGGTCGCCCGGCCGCGCACCGAACAGGACGTCATCGATCTCCTTGACTGGTGTTCGGCTTCCGGAACCCCGCTGATTCCTTATGGTGGCGGCAGTTCCGTGGTCGGCGGGATCGAACCGCGCTTCGACGGGCCCGCGGTGTCGATGGATCTGGCGGGTCTCGACGCGGTGCTCGAAGTGGACACGGTCAGCCGCGCGGCCCGGATACAGGCAGGGATCTTCGGCCCGGCCCTGGAAGACCGGCTTCGCCCACTGGGGCTGACCCTGCGGCACTTTCCGCAGTCGTTCGCCCATTCCACCCTCGGCGGCTGGCTCGCCACGCGCGCGGGCGGGCATTTCGCCACGCTCGCCACGCATATCGACGACCTCACCGAGTCGATGCGCGTCGTCACCCCGGCCGGGATCAGTGAATCGCGACGGCTGCCCGGATCGGGCGCCGGACCGTCGCCGGACCGAATGTTCCTCGGTTCCGAGGGTACCCTCGGCGTGATCACCGAAGCCTGGATGCGCCTGCAGGACAGGCCGGTCTGGCAGGTCACCGCGTCGGTCACCTTCGAGCGCCAGGAAGACGCGGTCGCCGCCACCCGCGCGATCGCGCAGTCCGGGCTGTATCCGTCGAACTGCCGCCTCCTCGACCCGGCCGAAGCCTTCATCAACGCGGGCGCGAGTGTGGGCGGCGGCCTTCTCCTGGTCGGATTCGAATCCGCCGACCATCCAGTGGACACCTGGCTGGACCGTGCGCTGGAACTGGCCATCGGTCACGGTGGCCTGGTGAAAGCCCGCCGCGACAAGCATTCCGGGCGCCAGGGTGGCGATTCGGCGTCGGCGTGGCGTTCTTCGTTCCTGCGGATGCCGTACCAGCGCGACGCTCTCGCCCGCCGGTCGCTGATCGTCGAGACCTTCGAGACCGCGTGTACCTGGGAAGCCTTCGACGAACTGCACCACGCGATCACCTCGGCCGCCCGCGCCGCGATCGACGAGGTGTGTGGCGGCGCCGGTGTCGTGACCTGCCGCTTCACCCACGTCTATCCCGATGGTCCCGCGCCCTACTACGGGATCTACGCCGCCGGGCGCTGGGGGAGCACGGTCGGGCAGTGGGACGAGATCAAGGCCGCGGTGTCCGAGGCGATCGCCGGTCACGGCGCCACGATCACCCATCACCACGCCGTCGGCCGCGATCATCGCCCCTGGTACGACCGGCAGCGTCCCGATCCGTTCGCCGCCGCGCTTTCCGCCGCCAAGACCGCCTTCGACCCGGCGGGGATCCTCAACCCCGGTGTGCTGATCCGCTGACCGGCGGGTGGACGAACGAGGTCAGCAGCGCGGTGAACCGCAGGGCGGCCGACGACGACGTCCGCCCCGCCATGGTCTGCACCTGTGCTTCGCGCTTGCGGAAGACGGCGTTGTCGAGAAGCACGTAGGCGACACCCTCGGTGGCCGCGTCCCGCCGGACGTCGCCCAGTCCGCCGACGAGCGCCAGCCCGCCGCCGCAGCGGACGAACTCGTACTTGGGGCTCAGTTCGTCGCACACCAGCACCGGACGCGTCGCGAGGTTCTCGATCCGGGCGGCGATGTCGAACAGATCGCGCAGGCTTTGGCCTTGCGACGGCAGGGCGAGGGGATGTCCGCACAGTTCGGCGAGCCCGACGGAGTCGCGGCCGGTCAGCGGATGGCCGAGCGGGACGATCGCGTACACCGGAACGACGACGGCGCTTTCGACCCGCACACCGTGCTGTGGCCCTGTCGTGAACGTGACGGCGACGTCGGCCGCGCCGTCGAGCACGCGGCGGGTGGCTTCCTCGCGGTTCACGACGTCGATGTGGAAGGTGACGTCGTTTTCGCGGCGGAAGGCGGCGATCGCCTGCGGCACGACACGGCGGGCGAATCCCTCCGAGCAGGCGACGGTGACCGAACGCGCTTGAAGCCCCCGCCCGGTGCGAAGTTCGTCGACGAGGACGGCCGATTCGGCTTCGCCGCGGCGGACGTGGTCGAGTAGCCGGTTCCCGGCGTCGGTCGGCTCCATGCCACGCGGATGCCGGACGAACAGCGGTACCCCGATCCCGGCTTCGAGCTTCGAGATCTGACGGCTGATCGCCGATGGCGCGACGGTCAGTTCGGCTGCCGCTTCGGACACCGAGCCGGTGCGGGCGACTTCGAGGAAGTACGTCAGCGCGATCGGCAGCAGGCGCATGGGTCTTCCTTTGCCTCGATCAGAACGCAGGGCACCGTAAACGGCAATGGTCAGTGTAGGGCGAACCGGCTTACGCTCTCCTCGACATTCGGCGGACGAATCGGGAGAGAACGTGCCCACCCCAGCGGAACTGGTTTCGAAGGCCCGAGCACACGTGGACTCGGGCGCCTTCTTCGCCGAACTCGCCGAACTGGTCCGGTATCCGACCGTCAGTGACCATCCGGACGGTCGCGTTGCCATCAAGGCATACCTGGACGAGGTGCTGACTCCGGCACTGACGGCGCTCGGCTGCTCGGTGCGGCGGTATCCCAACCCCGACCCCGCCGGTGGTCCTTTCCTGATCGGCACCCGGATCGAGTCGCCGGAGCTGCCGACCGTCCTGTGCTACGGCCACGCCGACGTCGTCGACGGCCATGAAGGGCGGTGGAGCGAGGGCCGCGACCCGTGGACGCTGACCGCGGACGGCGAGCGCTGGTACGGCCGTGGCTCGGCGGACAACAAGGGACAGCATCTGATCAACTTGACCGCGCTCAGGCTGCTCCTCGCCGAAACGGGCTCGCTGGGGTTCAACCTCAAGTTCCTGTTCGAGACCGGCGAGGAGATCGGCTCACCCGGTCTCGGCGAGTTCGTCACGGCACAGTCGCCGGCACTCGGCGCCGACGTCCTCATCGCCTCGGACGGCCCGCGGCTGGACGCGGCGACGCCGACGGTATTCCTCGGCGCGCGCGGCAGCGTCCGGATCTCGCTCGACGTCGACCTGCGCCCCGACGCCTATCACTCGGGGAACTGGGGAGGAGTGCTGCGCAATCCCGCCACCACCCTCACCGGGGCGATCGCCTGTCTCGTCGACGGGCACGGTCGCATCCAGGTGCCAGGGCTCCTGCCGCCCGAACTCCCGGACAGCGTCCGCGAGGCACTCGCGGAGATCCGGATCGACGGCAAACCAGGTGATCCGGCACTGGAGGAAAGTTGGGGCGACACCGGGCTTTCGGCCGCTGAGCGGCTCTACGGCTGGAACACCCTCGAAGTCCTTTCGCTGGGAGCCGGCGACATCGACCGGCCTGTCAACGCCATCCCCGGCAAGGCCCGCGCGGTACTTCAACTTCGCTACGTCGCCGGGACCGATGTCTCGGGTGTCGCGGACACGATCACGAAACAGCTGGCCTCGCACGGGTTTTCGATGGTCGAGGTCAGCGCCGAAGCGAGTTTTCAAGCAAGTCGCACCCCGGTCGGGAACCCGTGGGTGGGCTGGGCGAAAGGCGTCCTCGACGAGGTTTCCGACCGGCCGGTGGCGATCCTGCCGAGTTTCGGCGGCGGCTTGCCCAACCACGTGTTCACCGACATCCTCGGCATCGCGACGCTGTGGCTGCCGCATTCCTACCCGGGTTGCCTGCAGCACGCGCCCGACGAACACCTGCTCGCGCCGATCGCCAGGGAAGGCCTCGTGCTCGCCACTACCCTGTTCCACGCGCTCGGCCGGTTCACTGCTCCCGCAACAGGTACCGCCGCAGCTTCCCGCTCGCGTTCCGCTCGGTGACCGCCAGCGCGCCCGCCTTGAGCACGGCCAGCGAGACCGCGGCGCGCACGGTGTGTTGGTGCCTCTCAGGAGTACGCGGTTTCCCGGCACCACACCGAAGTCGTCGACGAGGACGTGCGCGCCGGCACTTGTCACGACCGTCGAGAAGGCGCAATGCCATGGCAGAATGTCCCCTGTGGACGTCGAACCGCCCCAACACGCGCGCTATACCGACTATCGCCGGGCTTTGGCGCGAGTGGCGGACGCCGACGAGGTCGTCTTGGTGGCCGAAGTGCTCGCCGACCCGGACCGGGTGATGGCTGAGGCGGCCATCTCGGGGCATCTCGACGACCGGACGATCACGCTGAACGCGCCGCGGGCGACCGAAGACCTGCTCGCCGCCACGGATTGGTTGCAGCGCAAGGCTTGCGAATGCTCCACGTCGCCAGAAACCCTCGCCGTCCTCGCCGTCCTCGCCGGGAACGGCCGGACGAAACGAGTGCGCAACGCGGCGTCATTGAAACTCAGCCGACGACGTCGGTGACCGCGCGGCGCAGCGTGCTCCGTACGGTCTGGGCGTCGTCGAGGTTCCCGCCGTGCAGCGCGCCGTCGCGGAGGAGGACGAGCGTGCGGGCGGCGTGCTCGGGGTCGGCATGGCCGGCGTCGCTCGCCAGGTCGCGGAGCAAACCGAAGAACCAGTCCCGGTGGTCGTCGATGACCTGCCTGACCCGGTGCTCGGGATCGGGGTACTCGGCGGCGGCGTTGAGGAACTGGCAGCCGCGGAAGTCGTCGTCGAGCGTGCGGTCGCCGATGATGCCCAGCGCCGCCAGCAGGGCCTCGCGGGCGGATTTACCGTATGTCGCCGCGCCGACGCCCGCGCGGATCCGCTCGCTCGTGATGTTCAGGTACGCGGCGACGAGGTCGTCCTTGGTGGGGTAGTGGCGGTAAAAGGTCGCCCTGGTCACGGCCGCCTCGGAGACCAGGCGCTCCACCCCGACGGCGTGGATGCCTTCGGCGTAGAACAGTCGCGACGCGGTCTCGAGCAGCCGGATCTTCGGGTGCGGCCCCCGGTCGGCAGTTGTCATCTTCGCAGCTTAGAGAAAGAACGGTCATTCCACTAGATGGCCCACGCCACATTGTGGAAGATCTGACGGACGGGCATTGTTCAGGCAGAAAGACCGATCGTTCTCGCTAGCTCTTAAGGAGCAACCATGAGCAACCAGAAGCCCACCATCGTCCTGGTCCACGGCGCTTTCGCAGACTCGTCCAGCTGGAACGGCGTCGTCCCGAAGCTGCGTGAGCAGGGCTACCGGGTGCTGGCGGCCTCGAACCCGCTGCGCGGGATCGAGTCCGACGCCGACTACGTCGCCGACGTCGTCAACGGAGTGGACGGCCCGGTGGTGCTGGCCGGGCACTCCTACGGCGGCGTCGTGATCAGCCGGGCGGCCACCACGGCGCCGAACGTGAAGGCGCTCGTCTACATCGCCGCCTTCCAGCCGGAGGTGGGGGAGAGCGTGTTCGAGCTGTCCGGCCGTTTCGAAGGCAGCAAGCTCGGCCCCGACACCACGAACGTCCTCGCGGCACAGGGCGAGCTGTCGATCAAGCCCGAGAACTTCTCGGACGTGTTCGCGGCGGACGTCCCCGCGGAGACCGCCGACGTCATGGCCGTCACCCAGCGCCCGGTCACCGAGCGCGCGCTGGCGACCCCGTTCGACGGCGAGCCGGCGTGGAAGAACGTGCCGTCCTGGGCGCTGATCGCCGAGCAGGACCACGCGATTCCCGCCGCCGCGCAGGCGTTCATGTCCGAGCGGGCCGGTTCGGAGGTCACCCGGATCGAGGCCTCGCACGCGGTCTCGGTCTCGCGGCCGGACGTCGTCGCCGAGGTCATCCTCGCGGCGGCCGCCATCGCTTGACAGGTGAAACCCTCTCCGGAGAGACTGCAAAAGCGTTTTTGCAGTCTCTTTCGGGGAGGACCACGTGAAGGTCTTGGTGCTCGATTCGAGCCCGCGTCGTGAAGGGAATTCCTGGGCGCTGGCCCAGGCACTGGCCAAAGGGGCGGAGGAGGCCGGTCACACGATCGACTTCGTCCGCCTCTCGGATTTCGTCGAGTCGCCGCTGGGGGACTGCCGCCGCTGCCGGCTGAGCGACCGGTCCTGCGGGATCGCGGACGGCTACGAGCGGCTGCTGTTCGACCATGTGCTCCCGGCGGACGCGATCGTGTACGCGACCCCGCTGCACTGGTACGGCATGACCGGACGGCTCAAGTCGTTCTTCGACCGGCTTTTCTGTTACACCTCGGGGAGTTCGCCGCACACCGGCCAGGTCGTGCCGGGCTTGATGAACAAGCGTGCCGCCGTGGTGATCTCCTGTGAGGAGAGCTATCGCGGCGCGACGCTCGGCCTCGAAGCGCAGTTCCAGGAACTCACCCGGTACCTGCGCCAGGACCTCGCCGGGATCGTGGTCGGCGTCGGCAACAGCAGGGGCGAGGTGGAGCGCGATCCCGCTCGGCCGCTGGAGGCCGCGGCGGACCTCGGACGTAGGCTGGGCGACGCCCACGTCACCGACTATCGGCTGGACACCGACCGGCCGAACCGCGTTTGGGGACCGCCTGTGGAGGTCTGATTGTCGCCGACCATCCGTGATGTCGCCGCCGCCGCGGGGGTCTCGATCACCACCGTGTCCCATGTGCTCAGCGGGCAGGGCAGGATCTCCGAGGACACCCGGCGGCGCGTCGCGCGGGCGGCGGCCGAACTCGGCTACCAGGCCAGTGTGCACGCACAGCAACTGGTCACGCGGCGCAGCCGGACCCTGGCGATCCAGCTCGCGAACTCGGTCGACGCGAGCAATGCCTGCGCGCTCGTGCCGAACTCGGACTACTTCCTCGAAGTTCTCAACGGCGCGGCCGAAGCCGCGTCGAAACGGTCGTATGGCCTGTTGCTGACGCCGCCGGACGCGGACCTCGACCGGCTCAACGCGTTCGCGGTCGACGGCGCCGTCCTCGTCGACCCCCGTGGCGACGAGCCGTTCTTCGCCACCGGCTGGTGCCGCGACCGCCCGCTGGTGACCGTCGGACGCCCGCTCGCGTCGCCGTGCCCCGTGCCGGTCGTCGTGGACAACGACCTCGTCACGGCGGCCCGGTTGATGCTGGATCACTTGGCGGACAACGGTTATGAGCGCCCCGCGATGATCACCACCGACACCAGCCGCTCCTACGCGGCGGATCTCGTCGCGGGGTACACCGGCTGGGCGGAAGACCGGGGACTGGAGCCGGTGGTTGTCGAGATCGACGAACCGCCGACCACCGACGGCACGGCGGCAGCGCTGGGCAGACTGCTCGACCGGGGAGTGTGCCCGGACGCCGTCTTCACTACGTCGGAGAATCTCGCGCTCGGCGTTCTCCACGAGGCTCGTCGCCGACGGCTCGCGGTGCCCGGTGAACTCGGGATCTGCAGTGCGGTGGACAGCGGTTCGCTTCGGCTCACTTCGCCGCAGGTCACCGGGATGTTCGTGCATCCACGCGAGGTGGGCGGCCGCGCGGCCACGGCGTTGATGGACCTCATCGAAGGCGGCGCTCCGGACGGCGGGCCACGCCGGATCGAAGTGCCCGTCCGGTTGAACGCGCGGGAATCGACCAGCCGCTGAGCGAGGTCCTCATGAGTGGCCCCGCGCCACTACCCGACCGCAAGTAGTCCTCTAGTGGCGGTAGTTGCAAGCGCAACTACCGCCACTAGAGGACTACTTGCGGCAGGGATAGCCGGGTTCCTCGCCGTCCGTGACCTCGGGGGGAGAGCTAGAGCCGCGGAGCTCTTTCGACCGGCACACCGGCCGCCGCGAGCCACGCTTCGGCGAGGAGCCGATGGCCGAGCGGGCTGGGGTGAACGCCGTCCGGGGCCAGCGTCGCGGCGCCGTGTTCCTCGGCGGCGCGCGGCATGAACAGATCCGCGCGAACCAGGCGGGCGCCGAACTCGGTGGCCACTTCCAGCGCGACCTCGAGACGCGGTGCCAGATCGGCTACCCAGTCGTGCTGCTCCGGTTCGACCGGCAGCAGGAACGGCGTGATGACGTACAGCTCCGCCGGAAGGTGCTGCCGCGCGGCGGACAGCAGCCGGGCGTAGGCCGCGCGGAACTTCCCGATCGGGCTCGGCAGGCCGCGGTCGAAGGTCCGCCAGGTGTCGTTGATGCCGATCTTCACGGTCAGCACCGTGGGGCGGAGCGCGAGGACGTCGGTGGTCCAGCGCGCTTCCAGGTCGTAGATCCGGTTGCCGTTGAGCCCCTTGTTGAGTACCTCCGGGCCGTCGCCCAAGCGGTCGGCGATCTGCCGGACGTAGCCCTTGCCCAGCGACGCCGGATTTCCGCGGTCGCGGCTGGAGTCGGTGATGGAGTCCCCGGCGAACAGCAGCCGATCGGCTTCGGTGAACCTCACGCGCCCGCCTCGATCAGTTTGCGCAGCGAGTCGGCCTCACCAGGGATGAGGTGGGGATCGTTGTCCGGGACGAACTCGAGCAGCGCGTCGAGCGGTCGTTCCGCCCGCGCGAGCAGGGCGAACGCCCGCGTCCACAAGTCCGTCCTCGCGGTCAGCGGATGCCGTTCGTTGCTGGGCCACCACGAGAAGACGTGTACCGCGCGAACCCGGTCGAGGACCAACTCCAGTCCCGCCAGCGCCTGCTCGTCCGGCAGGTCCTGCGGTGGTTGCCAGTAGGTGCCGAGATTGTCGCGACCGACCTCGTCGAGTAGCCGGACGGTCGACTCGGCGGTGTCGGTCAGCGTCCCGCCGTGGAACTCCAGCGCGACTTCCAGACCGTGCCCGCCCGCGACGTCGGCGGCCTCACGGAGACCGGCGACAACCTGCTCCCGCTCTTCGGGGTCGACGTCCGCTGAGCCCGCTTTGCCCGCCCACACCCGGATCCTGGTGGCACCGAGCCGGACGGCGGTGGCGGCGATGTCGCCGAACTTCCCGGCCTCCATCGGGGTGGCGCGGAAGTAGGACCCGTAGGAATCACAGCTCAGGCCGTGCTGTGCCATGGCTTCGAGTACGCGGTCGGCCGCCCAGTCGTCGCCGGGACGCACATGGACGTCGGCGCCCCACTCGATCACCTGAAGGCCCGCCTCCGCGGCGCGGCGGGCGACCGCGTCGGCGTCCAGTCGTCGCAGCGTCACCGAACACAGTCCCGGCCGGATCATTTTCCCTCCAACGGTTGAGTACTTTCCCGCAGCACGACCTCGCCGGTGATCGGTTTGACGCGGGGGCCGTCCGCGCGGTCGTCGAGGATGAAGTCGAGTGCTTGTTCGCCCATCCGCTCGATCGGGACGCGCACGGTGGACAGTGAAGGCCGGATGTCGCGCAAGGTGATGATGTCGTCGAATCCCGCGATCGCGATGGGCGACGGCACCTCCAGGCCGTGGTCGCGGCAAGCGGCCATCGCGCCGACGGCCATCACGTCGTTGACGGCGAAAACGCAACCGCGGAAGCCGTTCTCGATCGCCCGCATCATCGCCGCGTAGCCCCCGTCGCGGGTGAATTCCGCGCGCAGCACGCGGTTCTCGGGCAACGGGATGTCCTGTCGGATGAGGCCGTCACGAAAACCCAGGACACGATCCCGCGAGGTCATCAGGCCGGGTGGCCCGGCGAGGACGAGAAAATCGCGGTGTCCGAGGATGACGAGACGTTCAGCCAGATCCGCTGCTCCAGCGCGGTTCTCCAGCATGACGGTGTCGAACGGAAGCTTCCGCTGCCCGATCACCACGACCTGGCCGTCGGCGGCCTCGAACGCCTTGAGTTCCTTCGTCAGATCTCGTTCCAGGGCATCGCCCTCGTTGCGCGACCCGGCGAGGATGACCGCCCGCGCCCGTTGCCCGCGCAACGTCGTGACGTACTCGAGTTCCTTCTCCGGACGGTTTTCCGTACTCGCGATGGTGACCGTCAGCCCGTGCCGGGCGGCCACGCGCATGACCCCGGACGCGATCGAGGAGAAGTACGGGTCGACGATGTCGTGCACCAGCAGGCCGACGACGTTGCCGCGGCCGCGGGCCATTGCCTGCGCGGGCACGTTCGCGGTGTACTGGAGCCGTTCCGCGGCCTGCAGCACCGATTTCCGCAGGTCCCCGCTCACCTGTCTGGTCCCGCCGTTGAGCGCCCTCGACGCCGTCGCGAGCGACACTCCCGCCTCGCGGGCGACGTCGGCAAGGGTGACCGAACCCGCGGCGCGCTGCGGCATGGTTCCTCCTCGGTGGTACGGGCTCACGCCGGCGAGGACGGCCGCCGGCGTGAGCCCGGGTTTCGCTACGGAGCGGCGGGACCGACGTCCGCGGTGGTGAGCGGCCGGTTCGCGATGGCGGCCGTCGAGTACTCGTCCGCCCCGACGTCGCGCCGGCTGCCGCGGGCCTGGCCGTCGATGTCGAACGCGGTCGGCGCGGTGGACAGCGTGGCCGCGTTGATCGCGGGGCTGTTCGAGGCGAGGCGCGAGACCCCGTCCGACGCCTGCACGAGTTTCGGGTCGATCCGGCGGAAGGTGCCTGCCGGGATGTTGCCGTCCCCGCCCGAACCCCACAGGATGTTGCCGGACCACGTGAAGTTGCCCGTGGTGCTCATCGAAACCAGGTCGCCGTTGCCGCCGACGAAGATGTTGTCCGAGATCGTGCAGTCGCGCGGTTCGATCGTCCGTTTGGTCTCGCCGGAGAGCGTGCCGCCGTTGTTCAGCAGCGTGTTGTGCGCGATGAGCACGCGGTCCGCCGCGTCGTTGCCGCGCCGCGATTCCTTTGATTCACCCGGGAAGTGGTCTCGAACGGAGCCGCTGCCGACGACCAGCGCGCTGCTGGACACTCCGGCGACGTAGTTGTTGAGGATCTTGTGGTCGTTGCCGTAGATCCGGATGCCTTCCTTGCCGCCGAGGATGAAGTTGGCTTCGACGACGGACTTGTTCCCGTGGCGCAGCACGATGCCGCCCAGGCTGTTCCGGATGGTGTTGTTGCGGATGAAGTTGCCCGACGACTTGACCGAGATCGCCTCCGGGTCGCCGTTCGCGCGTTCGAAGAGGTTGAACTCGATCTTGGCGCCGGCGGTGCTGAGCGCACGCGGGCTGACACCGAGCCGGATCGGCTCGCCGCCGTTGTCGCCGGCGAAGGTGTGGTCGGAGAAGTAGTTCCGGAAGACCTCGACGCCGGACGCCATCTTGTCGTCGTCCGCGCCCTCGATGCAGAGCATGACGCCGAGCGTGGTCTTGTGGTGGAAGTGGTTGCGGTCGATCTTGCTGTTGTCGGCGCGGACCATCACCCAGTGCAGGTCTGTGATGTCGGCGAACTGGAGATCGTTGCGGGTCAGCCGGATCCGCGAGCAGTTCGGCGGGATCTCCAGCGTGGTGCTCTGGCGGAACTTGAACCCGCTGATCGTGACACCGGTGGAGTCGTCGAAGACGAAGCTCTGCTCACCGTTGAGGGTCACTCCACCGCGGGACTGCGCGACGATGGTGATCGGCTGGTCCTTGGTGCCCCGCCTGCCCTTGATGCTGATCGGCTTGCCCGTGGGCACGGTGTATGTGCCGTTGTTCACGGTGATGACCGCGCCGGCGGCCGCCGAATTGATGGCGTTCTGCAGTTCGGTCAGCGAACTGACATTCAGCGCGCACAGCCCCTTCGGCTTGGCCGACGCCGTTCCGGCGGTGACCCAGGGGACGGTGACCAGCGCGGCGCCGAGAGTGGCGCCGGTGAGGAACCTTCTGCGATCCATGATGCCTCCGTGCTCAATCGGTGGGGAGGGTTTCGGCGGCGGGGCTGGTGAGGAACAGCTCGATCACCGGGACCGGGGTGTCCGGTTTCCGGATGGGGAGTTTGAGGGTGAGCGTGCCTGCCAGCTGCCCGCCCATCTGGGTGTTCTGCGCGGTCTGTCCTGGATCCGTGTGCACCTGCCGGATTTCCGATGCGTCGTCGAGCAATTGGGCGTAGCGGACGCGCCCGGCCATCCCCGGCAGGTGGACGTGGTTCATCGGCCAGCTGAACAGGTGCAGGTAGAGCCGGTCTCCGCGCTGGGTGTAGCGGCCGTCCGCGGGAGCGGTGAACTCGGCGGGACCGCAACCGCGGACGGAGCGTTCGTGCCGGTCCATCCAGCGGCCGAGTTCGGCGAGCACCGCGTGCGCACGAGGGTCGATCTCGCCCCGGCCGTTCGGCCCGACGTTGAGCAGCAGGTTGCCGTCCTTGGACACACCGTCGACCAGCATCCGGATGAGCAGTTCGGGGCTCTTGTAGTCGAAGTTGTCGCGGTCGTAACCCCAGCTGCCGTTGAGGGTCTGGCACGCCTCCCACACCACCGGGACGCCGTCGCGGGTCATCGGCCCGGACGGCTGGTACTGCTCCGGGGTGATGAAGTCGCCGGGAATGCCGGTGCGGTCGTTGACCAGGATGCCGGGCTGCAGTTCGCGGACCAGGTCGAGCAGGCCGGGGGAGTCCCAGTCGTCCGGTCCCTTGCCGCCCCACCACTCCTTGCGGCCCTGGTACGAGAAATCGAAGAACAGGTAGTCGATCGTGCCGAAGCGGGTGAGCAGTTCGCGGACCTGACCGTGCAGGTACAGCTGGTATTCGGCGATGTCGGCGTACTGGTGCGCGGCGATGTACTCCGCGTCGTCACGGCGGGGATGGGTGCCGTCGACGGGGAACGCGGGATGGTGCCAGTCGATCAGCGAGTGATAGAAGCCGACCTTCAAGCCTTCCTCGCGACAGGCGTCGACGAACGGGCCGAGCAGATCCTTGCCGTACGGCGTGTTCGTCACCTTGAAGTCGGTGAGATCGCTGTCCCACAGGCAGAACCCGTCGTGGTGCTTGGTGGTGAGCACGACGTAGGTCATGCCCGCGCCCTTCGCGGCCCGTGCCCAGGCGCGCGGGTCGTACTTGTCCGGTTCGAAGTGGTCGAAGTAGACGCGGTACTGCTCGTCGGTCAGCTCTTCGCGGTTCTGCACCCATTCGTGCCGGGCGGCCAGCGAATACAGGCCCCAGTGGACGAACATCCCGAACCGGTCGTGGGTGAACCAGGCGGTGGAACTCACTTCAGGATCGCTCCTTGATTGTCTTTGGTGCGTCAGCCCTTCAGTGCGCCCGAGGCGAGGCCGCGGACGAACGAACGCTGGAAGAACAGGAACGCGGCCACCGAGGGCAGCAGCGCCAGCAGCGAGGCGGCCATGATCACGCCGGGTGTCACGTCCGCGTCGATGCGCAGCGTGCGCAGGGCCAGCGGCAGCGTGTAGGTCGAAGCGTCGGACGAGACCAGCATCGGCAGCAGGTACTGGTCCCAGATCATCGTGAAGCCGAAAACACCGATCACGCCGAGCGCGGGCTTGCACATCGGCAGGATGATCTGCGCGAAGATCCGCAGATCCCCGGCGCCGTCGATCCGCGCGGCCTCTTCGAGTTCGCGGGGCACGTCCTTCATGAACTCGGTCATCACCAGGATCGAGAAGGCCCACGCGCCGAGCGGCACGATCATCCCGGCCAGGCTGCCGATCAGGTTGATGTGCACCACGGGAAGGTCGGACAGGATCAGCGAGAGCGGGATGGCGAGGATCTCCTCCGGCAGCATCAGCGTCGCCAGGATCGCGACCAGCACGAAGGTCATGAAGCGGAACTTCTTGCGTGCCAGCGCGTATCCGGCCAGCACCGAGACGACGACCTGCAACAGCAGGCCGAAGCCGACCACCAGGAAAGAGTTGAGCAGGTACATTCCGACGCCGTGGTCGAACGCGATGCCGAAGTTGTCCAGGGTCGGGCTCGACGGGATGACGCTCAGTGCCGTCGGGTCGGACACGTCGCTGAACGCGCCGACCAGCAGCGCCAGCAGCGGGCCGGCGAACACCACCAGCAGAAGCGCGTACACGGTGTACTTCAGGATCCGTCCGCCCGGCGACTTGACGGCGTCGAGGCCGAGTGCGGAATCGTTGGCCGCGGTCATGCGTCTCGCCTCCGTCGGAGCACCTGGACGAACAGGGTCAGCACGAGCGTCGCGAGGAACAGCAGGACCGCTCCCGCCGCGCCGACGCCCAGCCGGTTCTGTTCCAGTCCGAGTTTGTAGATCAGGGTCATCGCGACTTCCGTCGAGCCGTTCGGCCCGCCGTTGGTCAGCAGGAACACCTCGGTGAACACCCGCAGGCCGCGGATCGCCGCGAGGACGAACAGGATCGAGAACACCGACCGCAGGCCGGGCAGCGTCACGTGGAGGATCTTGCGCCAGCGGGAGGCACCGTCCACAGTGGCCGCTTCGTAGAGCCCGCGGTCGATTCCCGCCAGGCCTGCCAGGAAGATCATCATGTCGTACGGCGCGCCGCGCCAGATACCGGTGACGATGACCGAGATCATCGACGTGTCGGGATCGTTGATGAAGCCAGACGGCCCCAGCCCGACCATGCCGAGGATGGAGTTCAGCATCCCGTCCTCGGTCGGGTGGTACATGATCCGCCAGAGTTCGGCGACCACCGCGATCGGCACGACCACCGGCAGGAACGCCGCCGACCGCAGGAACTTCAGCCGTTTGCTCTGGCCCTCCATCAGCAGGGCGAGCGCGAGGCCGATGACCATCGACCCGACCGTCTGCCCGACGGCGATCACGATGGTGTGCCAGATGGCGGAGTGGAACGCCTCGTCACCGAGGACGGTGCTGTAGTTCTGCCCGCCGACCCACTGGTTGCCCAGGTACGGCTGGACGTCCTGGAAGGACATCGTGACCGCGGTGATCATCGGGATGAACTTGAAGTACACGAACAGGATCAGGGCGGGGGCCAGGAACACCCACGGCGTCCACCATTTCCCGTCGCGGCCGCTGCGCCCGCGGGCCTTCGGCGCGGGCGTCCGCTTGGCGGCGGGACGGTCCGCGCCGACGGCAGCCGGCTTGGCGTGATCTACGGTCATGACGCGCTGATCCCCTGTTGCTGCAAGGTCGCGGTGAGCTTGGTGTCGAGTTTGGACAGTTCCGCCTTGGTGTCGAGCTTGCAGTCGGCGACGAGCGCGCTGACCGTGTCGGCGGTGTCCTGGCGGACCGGCGTCCAGTTCGGGATGGACGGTGCGTAGTGGCCGGACTTGGCGTAGATCTCGGCGTAGGTCTTCCAGCGCGGGTCCGGGCGGACTTGCGCGATGTCGACGTTCTTGTTCACCGGGAGCTGCACGATGAAGGCCGACTCGCCCGCCATGCCGATCTTCTGGCCGTCGGTCGAGATCGCGAAGTCACCGAAGGCGTCCTGCCCGGCCTGGTTCGGGGAACCGGCCATCATGTAGATCGACAGCCCTTCGGCCAGGACGTCGGAGTTCTTGGCACCCTTCGGCATCGGGACGACCTCGTACTTGTCCTTGCCGAGCGACTTGTCGAAGCGCGGTAGCAGATACGGGCCGACGACGTACATCCCGGCCTTGCCCGCCTCAAAAGTCTCGTTGGTCGCCGGGGTCGGCATGGTGACCGAACCGGGCTGGATCACGTTGTCCTTGCAGCCGAGGTCGCGGAACCACTGCACCGCGGCCTGGGATTCGGGCGTGCTCATCGACGGCTTGTACTTGCCGCCGCCCGCCTCGGTGATGAAGTCGCCGCCCGCGGCCCACAGGAAATTGGAGAAGTACCAGGAGGCGTAGCCCCGCTTGGTCGACAGCGTCGCGGTCAGCCCGGCGGTGTCGTTCTTGCCGTTACTGTCGGGGTCGCCGGTGGTGAACGCCTTGGCGAGGTCGACGAGTTCGGGCCAGCTCTGCGGCACGCTCTTGCCGAGCTTCTCGCGCCAGTCCTTGCGGATCAGCAGCGCGGAGGCCTGAGCGCTGTACGGCAGGCCGTACAGCTTGCCGTCCGGGGTCTGGTTGGACTTGAGCGCCTGCTCGGTGAGTTCCGAGGCGTGCTTGATCTTGCCCTGTTCGACCTCGCGGACGAGGCCCTGGCTCTTGAGGGTGCCGACCTGCGTGACGTCGTTCATCACGATGTCCGGCAGGTCGCGCTGGGCGGCGCGCTGGGCCAGCTTCGTCTCGAAGTCGTCGAAGATCGCGGTCACCTGCACCTTGAACCCGGTGGCCTTCTCGAAGGCTTCCGCGAGTCGTTTGGTGGCCTGCTCACCGGCGCCGCCGGGAGTCGTCCTGGTCCACAGTTCCAGTGGTGCCTTGGTGTCCTGCGCGACGTTCGTGCCGGCGGGGCCTGCCGAGCAGCCCGAAACGACCAGCGCTGAGACGGTGAGTCCCACGCCGATCCATCGCGATTTCCGCATCGCTTCTCCTGTTCACTGTGGACCACGCTGTCTACTCCGCAGGGACGGTAAGCGCTTTCACAGTCTCCGGTCAATGGTCCGATGATTACGAATTTCCATCAACGGCTGTTGCCTATCCGTCGGACTTGCCGCCCGTGGACCGGTTCAGGCATCCGATGTATGGTCGCCGCGGAGGTAGGGATGACCGAGCTGCAACACCGCCCGACAGCGCTTCTCGTGATGGAGGAGCGACGCCGCGACGACGTTTACCCCGAGGCGGTGCTGAAGGAGATCGGGGCGCTGGCGGATCTGCGCGAGCCGCTCACCCGCGAGCGGCTGGCGGAGCGCCCGGAGGCCATGGATGGCGTCGAAATATTGCTCTCGGGCTGGGGATCGCCTGTTCTTGACTCCGTACTGATGGCACACGCGCCGGACCTGCGAGCGGTGCTCGTCGCCGCCGGATCGGTACGTCCGCTGACCACGCCGGAGTTCTGGGCACGCGAGATCCCGATCGTGTCGGCCGCGGCCGCGAACGCCGTTCCCGTCGCCGAGTTCACCCTGGCCCAGGTCCTCTTAGGACTCAAACAGGCGCATCGCATCTCCCGTGAGATCCGGGAGCGGCGGTCCTACCCGCCCGATTCCAGGGTTGCCGGCGCGTACCGCTCCAGGGTCGGGCTGCTCGGTCTCGGCGAGATCGGTGCTCTCGTGGCGTCGCATTTGCGGAGTTTCGACGTCGAAGTCCTCGCGAGCGATCCCGTCGTCGACAGCGCGGCCGCCGCCGAACTCGGCGTCCGGCTGGTGGGGCTGGACGAACTGTTCGCCACCTGCGCCGTGGTCAGCCTGCACGCGCCGCTGCTCCCCGAGACCGAGGGACTGGTGAACGGGGACCTCGTCGGCCGGATGGGCATCGGCGCGACCCTGATCAACACCGCGCGCGGCGCCGTGGTCGACGAGCCGTCGGTCATCCCGGTGCTCGGCGAGCGCCCGGACCTCACGGCGATCCTCGACGTCACCTGGCCCGAACCGCCCGTACCGGACTCGCCGCTCTACACGCTGCCGAACGTGGTGCTCACCCCGCATCTGGCAGGCGCGCTGGGTGCCGAGCGGGCGCGGATGGGTGAGCTCGTCGCGCGGGAACTGCGTCGGTTCGTGCTCGGGCAGCCGTTCCAGCACGCCGTCGCGCCGGATCGAGCCCACCTGCGGGCCTAGGCCGGCCATGCTGGGGGAGGTCGGAACAATTCGGGCTCGGGCTCGACTGCGTCCAGTGCTGAGCCCGGTCAGGTGCCGAGCCAGCCGGGATTGGCGGCCGCCCACTCGGGAAGCCGGTTCCGGATCGCGGCCAGCTCGGCGATCGCCCGCACCAGTCCACTTCGGACGGCCGGGACGTCGACCGGTGAGCCGTCGCGCCACAGCAGGAGATGCCGCGTCCTCAACGGCACACCCCGCAGGGCCACCACCGTGCCGGGCGTCGTGGAACCGGAGTCGAGTGACCGGGTGAGCGCCACTGTGCGGGGATCGTGCCGCAAGGTCTGCCGTAGCACCGCCGGTTTCAGCTCTCGCATGGTGATCGTGCCGAGTCCGGCGCGGGCCCATTCGTCCTTCAGATGATCGTGGAACGCGTCGTCCCCGCCCGCCGGAGTCAGCCAGGTCGAGTCGGCCAGCTCCGTCAAGGACACCTCGGCGCGCCCGGCGGTGGGATGCCCTGGAGACACGATCACGAAAACCGGCTCCGTTCCTACGGGAAGCATCTGGACACCGTCCGGGGGAACGATTTCCTGGCCCGGATGGTCGACGTACAGCGCCAGTTCCACCGTGCCGTCGAGAAGCGCGGAGAACAACGCCGTCCTGCTGGTCACCGTGAGCAGTTCGACCGGACGGCCGGGGGCGACCTCGGCGACCACGCCGCTCACCGTCTCGGCGAAGACCGTCGGGAGGGCGCCGATCCGCAGCAGGCCGTCGGCCGGTGCGCGGTCGAACCAGCGGATCGCCTGGTCGAGGTCGTCCGCCGCGGCCACCACCCGCCGTGCGTGGCTCAGCAGCACCTCGCCAAGAGCGGTGGGGCGCACGCCGTGCCGGTCCCGTTCGAACACCGTCCGGTCCAAGATCCGCTCCACCCGGTGGAGTTGTGCGCTCAGCGCGGGCTGGGAGAGTCCGAGCGCGGCCGCGGCCTTCGCGATGCTGCCCGCCGACGCGATCGCGTCGAGGAGGCGAAGATGCCGGACGTCGAATTCCACCGGCCAGGTCTGTCCGTTTCCGGGACCGATCAGAGGGCTGATCACAGGTCGTCCTCGCTGACGATCGTGCGGAGTTTGTGCAGGGCGCGGTGCTGGGCGACCCGGACAAGGCCAGGGCTCACCCGCAGGACCGCGCCCGTCTCGGGCGCCGACATGCCGACGGTGATGCGCAACCGGAGGATCTCCCGCTGGATGCCGGGCAGGGTGCTCATCAACCGGGTCAGCCGGTCGTGGCCGTCGGCGGCGAGGGCCTGTCGTTCGGGCTCGTTGGGCTCCGGCGTCGCGCGATCGGGCGGATCGGGGGTGGGTTCGGACCTGTCCCGGGCCCGCACCCGGAAGGCGTCGGCGACCTTCCTGGCAGCGATCCTGAGGACGGCGGTGAGGAAGGCGCCGCCGGTGACCCGGGCCGTGGGAAGCGCGGTGAGCACGGCGAGGCAGGTCTCCTGCGCGACGTCCTCGGCGGCGATCACCCGTGCGTCGGTCCCGCTCATCCGGCTGCGGCAGTAGTTCGCGACGACCGGCTGAACGAGGCCCATCAGCTCCCGGGTCGCGGCGGGGTCGCCGCGACGGGCGCGGGGGACGAGGGACTCGAGATCCGCCGTCAGCGCGACGTTGTCGGGGGAAGGAGCCGCCCCCGGCGAGGTGAGCTCACCGGGGGCGGTCCAGGTCAGGCGAGTTCCCAAAGCGCGGGCACGTTCGGCGGTTCCCAGCCGGGCATGGAGGTGTGCGGCTGGATCACGCGGTAAGTGCTACCGCCGTAGGTGGTGGTCGCGCCGGAGCCGTAGTAGGTGTACGGCGCCCAGGTGCCGCCCGGCGGGTTCGACGTCGTCGGGCTGGTCGGGGTGGTGGGCGTGGTCGGCGTCGTGGTGGTGCTGGACGGCGGGTTCCCGCTGACCGTCAGGCGCAGGCTGTAGACGCTCAGGATCTCCGTGATCGGCTGGAAGTAGATGGTGCCGCCGGAAGTGCAGTTGCCGGAGCCACCGGAGGTGACGCCCTGCGCCTGGTCGCCGGTGATCCACGAGCCGCCGGAGTCGCCGGGTTCGGCGCAGGCGTTCGTGCGGGTCAGGCCGGTGATGGTGCCCTCGGGGTAGGTGACCGAGGTGTTCTTCTGCAGGATGGTGCCGCAGCGCCAGCCGGTGGTGGAGCCGGAACGGCACACCGACGAGTTGACCGGGGCCTCCGTCGAACCGGCGACCGGCACGGTGCCGGGGTAGCGGTTCACCAGCGGACGCGGGGTGTTGCCGGCGTCGGCGCGGACCCAGGCGTAGTCGTTGCCGGGGAAGCTGGAGCCGGCGACGGTCCCGCTCGGGTTCGAGGTGCGGGTTCCGGTGGTGCCGCAGTGGCCGGCGGTCACGAAGCCGCCCTCAACCGCGAAACCGATGGAGCAACGGCCGGAGCCGAAGGTGTAGGCGTTGCCGCCGATGATGTCGATCAGCGCACGCGGCCGCTCGGTGCTGGCCTCGACCCGGACCAGGTCGGCCTGGACACCGGACTCGGCGGCCCACGACTTGGCCGCGGCTTCGCCACCGGCGTTGGCCAGCACGACGATCGAGTTGGTGGTGACGTCGGTGTACCAGCCGGGCACGGTCTTCGGTGCCTTGGCGGACTTGGCGTCCAGCGCCAGCTTCGCGGCGTCGAGCTGGGCGGCGCTGCGGGCGACGGTCTTCGGGGTCGCGCCCGCGGCGCGCACCAGGTCGGCCTGGACGGCGTCGGTGACCGCCACGGTGAGCGCGGTATCGCCGGCGTCCAGCCACGATCCGGCGTACGAGGCGCCGAGCTGCCTCTTCAGCGTGTTGTCGGCGACCGCGGCGCGCTGCTCGCTCGCGACCCGGAGCTTGGCCTGTTCGGGGCTGATCTTCAAGTCGCGGGACAGCGCGGCCAGCATTTCGGACTGTGCCTGGTCGGCGGCCGTGACCGGTTGACCGGCACTCGCACTCGGGGTGAGGGCGATGGCCGTGACCAAGCCCGCCCCGGTAATGGCCGCGGCTGTGGCGGCGAGGATCTTTTTGTTCATGTCAACGCTTTCCTCGAAACTGGCGGGGGAGGGAGGTTCGTTCCCGACCGTACGAGGCACCTCACGTGACTGGTACATACCATTTGGGTCATATCACCCGGCTTGAGCGTGGGGTGATATGGCGGCCCGTCATGGTGATCCTGCAGGCACTTCCGTTGCTGTGCAACGGTTTCAGTCAATGGGAAAAGGGGATGTCCGCCGTGCCCGATTCGGTTCGCCGCGGTGCCCCAATCGTCAATACCGTACTTTTGAGGGGTAGGGCAAAGGGTACGCCACAACTTCTCACAGAGTGAGGAAGTGCCCGAGCGCAAAACTCAGACGTTCTTGACCGGTGCGGTTGCGTGGAAGTCGCGCGAAGAAGGAACGAGCGCGGCGGCGGCCGGAGCGGCGAAGCAGATGACGGTGCACACCGCCAGCACCGGTACCGCGCCGAACTGGCCGATCGCGGGTGCGATGAGCGCCAGCCCGGCGGGCGCCAGGCCGTAGGAGAACAGGAAGTCCAAAGAGGACACTCGAGCGAGCTTTCCCGGTTCGACCTCCCGCTGGGTCGCGGTGAACCACGGGACGTTGAACAGTTCGATGCCCAGTCCGGCGACGGCGTAGGCCGCGATGACGAAGGCCGGGTGCACCGGGAACAGCAGGCTCAGTGGCGCGAAGCCGTAGCAGCCGAGTCCGATCAGCGCCGCCCAGCCCTGCCGCCGAGGGCGCCGGCGCGCGATGACGACGGCACCCGCGAGCGCGCCGAGTGTGTACGCGGTCAGTCCGACGGCCAGGACGGCTTCGGTGTCGTAACGGTCGCGGCTGACCATCGGCAGCACGACGCCGGTGGCGGAGTAGCCGGTTGCGATCACGGCGGTGAGTGCCCCGAGTCCGGCCAGGAACCACGGGTGACGGCGAGCTTCGCGGAGCCCTTCGGCGAACTCGCCGAAGAAGCGGGTCTTGGCGGTCGGCGACGGCGCGAAGGTGCCTCCCGGCGGGATCAGCGCCGCGCCCAGCCAGAGCACGCCGGTGCCGATGACGAGGACCGACGTGGAGGCGAACTGCGACAGCAGGGCGGTGAGACCGGGCGCGACCAGCGTCGTGACCCGGACGGCCAGGGTCATCGCGGCGTTGGCCTGCTGGCGCTGGTCCTCGGCGATCACCTCGGCGGTCAGCGCCTGGAACGCCGGGCGGCACGCGCCCTGGCCGATGCCGACGACGGTGGCCGCGACGGCCATCAGCAGGACGGATCGGCCCATCCCGACCGCGATCAGGGGAGTGGCGAGACCGGCGATGAGTCCTGCCCAGAGCACGACCTGGCGGCGTGAGTGCCGATCGGCGAGTACTCCTGCCACCGGGACGGCCACGAGGAATCCCGCGGTGCGCGCGGCCAGCACGATGCCCAGGTCCACGGCTGAAAGTGACCGTTCGAGCACGGCCAGCCCGAGGATGAACGGCAGCGCCCAGGTCGCCAGCCCGGAGGTCGTGTTCCCGGTCCAGAGCCGTCCGAACGACAGGCTGCGGAACACCGGGGTCCGTGTCTGCGCGGTGTCGTCGGTCACGGGGTCTCGCACCTCAACTCACTTGAAATCGGTAATCGTTATCGGTAAGCCTATCGGGTGACACTCGAGGGCTGGAGGATCCATGGCATTTCCCGTACGGCTGGCGACCGCGTCCGTCGTCATGGCGCTGGTCGCGGGCTGCGCCACCGGCACATCTGATCAGGGTGCGCCTGGCGCCGCCGCACCGGGCGCGATCGAAAGCTGCGGCAAGCGGTCGTCGTTCGCCGCCCCACCGCAGCGCGTCGTCGCCTTGGACCAGTCTTCGACCGAGACCCTGCTCGCGTTGGGCGCGGGCGGCAAGATGGTCGGGACGGCCAATCTGAAGACCAAGGTGTCGCCGGAGCACGCCGCGGAGTACGCGAAGATCCCGGTGCTCTCGCCCAAGGTTCTCACCGCCGAACCGCTGCGCGCGGCGAATCCGGACTTCGTGACGGCCTCCTTCAAGGAGCTCTTCACCGCGGACCGCGCGGGCACCCGTGACGAACTGGCGGCCCTCGGCGTCCCCACCTATGTCAGCGCGGTCAACTGCCCGTACGGCAAGGCCGACGCGTTCGAGCGGTTGTTCCGCGACTACGAGAACCTCGGCAAGGCACTGGGCGTCGCCGATCGCGCCGGTGAGCTGGCCACCGCTCAACGGGCGTTGCTCGCCGAGGCCCGTCAGAAGGCCGCGAAACGACCGCAGGGCCTCAAGGTCGTGTGGGTCTACTCGGTGTTCAAGGACGTCCCGTATGTCGCCGGGCGCACCGGGATGCCGAGCGAGATGAGCCGGATCTCCGGTGTCACCAACGTTTTCGACGACATCGACCAGGAATGGCCGGAGGTCTCGTGGGAGGCGATCGCCGACCGTGCCCCCGACGTCGTCGTGATCGGCGACCTCTCCGAACGCGGCAACCCCGGCGACACCGCCGACGAGAAGCTCGCGATGATGCGCGCGCATCCGGTGCTCTCGCAGCTGCCGGCGGTACGCGACGGCAAGGTCGTCAAGCTGCCGGGGATCGAACTCGACGCCTCCGTGCGGACGGTCAACGCCTTGCGTGCCTTCGGTTCCGGGCTCGACACCCTCGGTCATGGCTGAACCGGCGAGAGTCCGGAGCCGAGGGCTCCTGGTCTCCGGCTGGCTGCTCCTGCTGATCGTGTCGCTGGTCGTCGCGACGCGCGCCGGGCTGGGAAGCGGGATCGGCTGGGCGGAACTCGGCCGGGCCGCCGGTGTGCGGCTCGGTCTTCCCGTCCAGCCGTTGCCGCGGCTGGCCGATTCGCTGATCTGGGATCTCCGGGTGCCGAGGGTGCTGCTGGCGGCGTTGGTCGGTGCGGTGCTGGCGGTGTGCGGCGCGGCCCTGCAGAGCGTCACCCGTAACGCGCTCGCGGATCCCTATCTGCTGGGCGTCTCCTCCGGTGCGTCCACCGGCGCCGTCGTCGTGGTCGTCCTCGGCTTCGCCGGTTCCCAGCTCGGTGTCACCGGCGGCGCGTTCGCGGGCGCGCTGATCTCGTTCGGGCTGCTGATGCTCCTGTTGCGGCGCCGGGGCGTCGACTCGATGCGGATCGTGCTCACCGGTGTCGTGATCGCCGAACTGTTCGCCGCGCTGACGTCGCTGGTGATCATGTCCTCCGGTGACGCGGACAGCACGAGGGCCTTGGCCCACTGGCTTCTCGGTTCGCTGGCGCCCGCCCGGTGGCAATCGGTCGCCGTCTGCGCCGTCGCCGCCGCGATCGGGCTGCTGGTGATCTGGTCCTGTTCGGCGGCGCTGGACGGATTCGCCTTCGGCTCGGACACCGCCGCGTCCTTGGGGATCGACGTCCGCACGACCCGGACCGTGCTGCTGGTCACGACTTCCCTGCTGACCGCGGTCGCGGTGGCGGCGGTGGGCGCCATCGGCTTCGTCGGGTTGATCGTCCCGCACGGCGTGCGGTTCCTGACCGGGCCGTCGCACCGGTTGCTCCTGCCGCTTTCGGCGGTGGCCGGGGCGGTGTTCCTGGTGTGGACCGACGCGGTGGCGCGGGTGCTGTTCGCGCCACTGGAGGTGCCGGTCGGCGTGTTCACCGCGCTGGTCGGCGTTCCACTGTTCCTGCTGGTACTGCGCGGACGGGGAGAACTGTGAGGATCGAAGCCCGCGGGGTGGACTGGGGCGTCCCCGGCAAGAGGATCGTGCGCGAGGTGGACCTCGTGGTCGAGCCGGGGGAGACCGTCGGCATGATCGGGCCGAACGGCTCCGGCAAGTCGTCGCTGTTGCGCTGCCTCGCGGGGTTGCGGGCTCCGACGGCGGGCTCGGTCCACTACGACGGTGTCGACATCTCCACCTGGCCGGTGCGGACGAGAGCGCGGCACGCGGCCTTCGTCGAGCAGAGCGCCGAGACCGAGAGCGATCTGTGCGTCGCCGAGGTCGCGATGCTCGGCCGCACGGCCTACCGCTCCCGATGGCGGGCGCCGGACGCGACGGACCGGGCGATCGTCATGGCGGCGCTGGACCGCCTCGACCTCGGAACGCTGGCCGACCGGCCGTGGAAACAGCTCTCCGGCGGCGAGCGCCAGCGCGCCCATCTCGCACGGGCGCTGGCGCAACGTCCGTCGGCGCTGCTGTTCGACGAGCCGACCAACCATCTCGACATCCGGCATCAGCTGGAGCTGATGGACCTCGTCGCCGGAACTGAGCAGACCGTCGTGATCGTCCTGCACGACCTCACGCTGGCCGCGCGATACTGCGATCGTCTGGTCTTGCTGCGGGACGGAACGATCGTGGCGGACGGCCCGGCCGGGGACGTCCTCACCGAGTCCTCGCTGCGGGAAGTGTTCGAAGTGGACGCCGAAATCGGCCGTGACCAGGACGGATACTTGTCCGTCCGCTACCTCGGCGCGAGCAGGAAGGATAACGAACGGATAACGCCGTGATCCGCGGCCGACCTCGAACCGTAGTACCCGATATGCCCCGGGCGTCATCGATACGCGACAGCGGGCCCGGTCGCGTTCTACTCTGCCACCCGTGCGCGTGCTGACCCCGACCCGAGGCCCGGCCCGGCGCCTCCGGGGCGGTGCCGTGGGGGTGCTGACCGGCAGCCTGGCGACCGGTGCCCACCTCGGCGCCAGCGGGCGGATCCCCGATCTTGGCGTGGTCGTGCTGCTCGTCGCCCTGCTGAGCTGGGTGGCTTACGCGCTCGCCGGGCATCAACGCGGTCCGCTCGCCATCCTCGGCTTGGTGGGCGGCGGGCAGTTGGCGATGCACGCCTCCCTCACCTTCCTGGTCTGGGAGTCGCACTCCCCGCACGCCGAAATCCCGGACAACGGTCTGCTCATGACCGCCGGGCACGCCGCCGCGACCCTCGTGGTGGTCGCGGTGCTGGCCGGCGCCGAGCGTGTGCTGTTCGCCCTCATGACGCTGATCGCCTCGGTCCTCCCGCGCCGCCTGACGCCGTGGCCCGCGACAGCGCCGCTGCGGATCCACGTCCCACTCGCGGTGAAGCACCCCGCGACCGAGGCACTTCTGCGGGACGTCCTTTCCCGGCGCGGTCCACCGGTGTTGTTCGCCTGATCCTCGAAACCCTGCCGAGACCCGTGTCGCGGCAGGGCTCAGCACGTGCGCCGTGACCACTTCCGGCGTACGGCGCAGGCGCACGTCTCCCCACCGACGCCTCAGGAGTTCCCCATGGCAACCCAAATCGAACCGGCCACGAGCCCGCCGCGCGCGTCCGCCTGGCGCGGACTGTTCCTCCGGCTCCACTTCTACGCCGGCGTCCTCGTCGGTCCTTTCGTCCTCATCGCCGCGCTCACCGGTGTCCTTTACGCGGCGACTCCGCAAATGGAGTCGTGGGTCTACTCCGACCAGTTGCGGGCACCCGTCGGGCTGAACCAGGTCTCGCTCGCCGACCAGGTCAAGGCGGCGCAGGCGGCCAACCCCGGCGGTGACCTGGTCGCCATCCGCCCCGCCCCCGAGCCGGGCGACACGACCCGCGTGCTGTTCGCCGAGGAAGGGCTCGGCGAGTCCGAACGACGAGCGGTCTTCGTCGACCCCGCCACCGCGCAGGTGCGCGGGGACCTCGTCGCGTATGGCTCGAGTGGCTCCCTGCCACTCCGGACCACCCTCGACCAGTTGCACCGCAACCTGCTGCTCGGTGAACCGGGCCGGCTCTACAGCGAACTCGCCGCGTCCTGGCTGTGGGTGGTCGCGCTGGGCGGCCTCGTGCTGTGGGTGAGCCGCCGTCGTGCCCGCCGGACCGAAAAGGCCGCGAAAACGGAGTCCCCACGCGGAAAATCCGTCCGCAGGCACGGATCTGTCGGCCTGTGGGTGCTGCTCGGCGCACTGTTCCTGTCCGCGACAGGGCTGACGTGGTCGACGTACGCGGGCGAGAACGTCTCCGCGCTGCGTGAATCCCTCGGCTGGGCGACCCCGGCGTTGAAGGTGACGGGCACCGACGAGCACGCTGGTCACTCCGGGCACGGGGAAGCGCCCGCGGCGCCTGCCCCCGTCCGGCCCGAGAGCGTGGACGCGATGCTGGCCTCCGCCCGCGCCGCCGGAATCGACGCGGCTTCGGTCGAGATCGGGCTGCCCACCGAACCCGGATCTCCTTGGCAGGTGGCGGAAGTCGAACGCGGCTGGCCGACGCAGGTCGACGCCGTCGCGGTCGACGGCACCACCGGGCAGATCCTCGGCGAGGTGCGGTTCGCCGACTACCCGCTAATGGCCAAGCTCGCCCGCTGGGGAATCGACGCGCATATGGGCGTGCTCTTCGGCTGGCCGAACCAGATCTTGCTGCTCCTGCTCGGCGCAGGTCTGGTCACGCTGGTCGTGCTCGGCTACCGGATGTGGTGGCGGCGCAGGCCGACCAGGGCCACCGGGCTGACGTTCGGACGGCCCATCCCGCGCGGACAGTGGCGGAAGGCGCCGCCCGCTCTGGTGGCGGGGCTCGTCGTCCTCGCCGCCGCGATCGGCTGGTTCCTGCCGTTGTTCGGCATCAGCCTGCTGGCGTTCCTGGTGATCGACCTGCTGCTGGGCCTCCGGCCCGGCCGTCGGTCCAAATCGGACTCCGCCGACGTCACCGTGTGACCTCGACGCCGATGAGACCAACGCTCGCCGCCCACAACCGGGCGGCGAGCGCGGTGTCGGCCAGCTTCCCGCGCACCGGCTCCAGCCGTGGCTCCCCGCGCAGGCCGAATACCCGGGGGCCGAACATCTCACCGCCGCGCACGTCCGGGTCGAGAACCGCGCGGACGGCGGGCCAAGCCCCGGCTTCCTTGCCGTGCAACAGAAGTCCGGCGGGAAACTTCCGGCCGCTCGGCGCCGCGTGCACCGGCCTCGGCGGTGTCAGGGAGTCGAGCGCACCACCGGGATGGTTGACGACGCTTAGCGCCGTGCTCCCGGCCGCGCGCTTGGGCTGGTAGTCCCGCTTGCTCTGGAGGTCGTCCAGGTCGAGTTTCGCGGACTTGCCCACGAAGCTGCCCGTGGTGACGACGCGACCGGCCTCCGCCGCTTCGAGCAGCGGCATGAGGTGGTGGACCAGGACGAAATGCCCGAGATGGTTGGTGGCGAACGTCAGTTCGTGGCCATCGGCGGTCTCGCGCCTCGGTTGATTTTCCAAGAGCACGCCGGCGTTGCAGACGACGGCGTCGAGCCGCTCGATCTCCAGGGTGTCCACGGAGGACTTGAGGGACGCAAGGTCGGAGAGATCGAGCCGCAGGTGCCCGAGGCTCGTGTCCGGGACCCGGGATCGGATCGACGTCATCGCGGCGGCGGCCTTGGCGGCGTTTCGGCTGCCGAGGAGCACGGTGGCACCGGAACCGGCGAGCTGTTCGGCGGTGAAGTAGCCGATACCCGCGTTGCCGCCGGTGACCAGGAAGGTCTTGCCTTCGGCACGCGGTGGATGGCGAACGCCCCAAGAGGTCATGGCGGGCTCCAGGGCAAAGTCGAACTCACTCCGAATATACATACATTTCGCGTTCGGACTTCATCCGATGGACCGTGGGTGGCATGACACAGACCGAGCCGGGCAGGCGCGAACGCAAGAAGGCGGCGACCCGCCTGGCCCTGTCGGTGGCGGCGCGGGACCTGTTCCTGGAACGGGGCTTCGACAACGTCACCGTCGCGGAGATCGCCGACGCCGCGGACACCGCGGTGTCCACGTTGTTCGCGCATTTCCCCGGCGGCAAGGAGGCGCTGGTCCTCGGCCACGGGCGTGCGCGCGAAGAGTCGCTGGCCGCCGCAGTGCGTGACCGCGCCGAGGACGTCTCGATCCTGCAGGCTTTGCGGGACTTTCTCGCGACCCGTGGCCCGTTCGACCCGGATCCCGATCCGCTGTCGCGCCGCGTCGCGGATCTGGTGGTCGCCACCCCGGCACTGCGCGCTTACGCGAGGACACTCTGGACCGGTTGCGAGGACGCGCTCACAAAGGTCATCGCCGAGCAGTCCGGCCAGGACGATTTCTCCGTGCGGTTGCTGGCCCGCTATGTCCTGGAGATTCCGGACCTGGTCGGTGTCGAACCCGATCCCGGCGCCGCGCTGGACGCCGCGTTCACCTTTCTGCGGCGGGGTTGGCCGGAGTTCTGAGCCGAGATGAAGGGTCTGCTGCCGCGGTCCGGTCATCGCCGGCCGTCGGATGCCGGACCAGGTGCGGCCTCATGGACCATGGGCGGCACGATACGACACGGCATCGAACTGCAGAGCCCGGACCGGCACGGCAGATCCATGACGAGTTCGACGAACTCGGCCGACCCGCCGGATTCGTTCAAACAAAGCCCCGCCGAACGATGGCGCGGCACACGCGAAACTAACGAATCGGCGGACCAGGGTTGTGCCCGATTCTTGTCGGTGGTCGGTTGTAGGTTCTTTTCGTGGCTACTTCTGGGGCCGAACTCTTGGCCGTTCTCGAGGAGATGACCGATCCCGATCGTTTGGAGGAGATCAATGCTTTAGTGAGTTCTTTGGATGACAAGGAATCCATGCTTGTCGCGAAGAAAGTTAGTGTCGCTCTCGCGCGTCTTGAGGCAGTGCGGTTTCGGGCTTTGTCGCGGTTGAGTGAGGTGCGCGGCGGGGTGCGGAGCATGGTGCAAGAGGTGGCGATGGATCTGCACCTTGTGGACGGTTTCGCGGGTTCTCTCGTGGCGACCGGTGTAGCTTTGACGTCGCGGTTACCGAGGACGTTGTCGTTGATGGACAAGGGAAAGATCGACGGTCACTCCGCCATCAAGGTGTCCGAGGCGACGGCCTGGCTGTCCGATGAGGACTCACTTGTCGCGGATGCGGCGCTGGAGTCGAGGTTGCCGGAGAAGAACAGCGGCCAGGTTCGCAAAGCGGCGAGCTACGCGGCGATGAGAGCTGATCGAGCCGGCGCCGACCGGAAGGCGACCGAATGCAGGGAAGGACGTCGGTTGTCCATGGCACAAGGTGAGGCCGGAGTCGCTTCGATCGAGGTGGTGGACGGCCCGGTGGAGAAGGTCACCGCCGCCTATCAGCGGATCAATCGTGAGGCTCGAGCACTTCGGAACCAGGGAGATTCGCGGACGATGGATCAGCTTCGGGCTGACATCGCCCTGGACCTGCTTCTGGGTGGACAGGGCGGTGTCTCGGAACGCACCGAGGTGTTCCTGTACATGGACCTCTCCACGTATCTGGGCTTGAACCATGATCCCGTGAAGATGGCAGGGCACGGCCACCTCCCCGCCTCGCTGGCACGCCAGATCGCCGCGGGACCGAACACCGTGCTCCGGCGCATCATCACCGACCCTCTCAGCGGCCAGGTCCAAGACTTGGGCAGAACCCGGTATCGCCCCGACGCGGCGACAGCCGAATTCGTCCGCGTGCGGGACCGTGAGTGCCGAAGAGCCGGCTGCAACCGGGCCGCCCATGCCTGCGAACTCGACCACTCGATTCCGTGGCAGTTCCAGGGCGAGACGAACGTGGCCGACCTGGTCACCTACTGCCCCCGTGATCACCGGTTGAAAGACGAACCCGGCTGGATCTATCACCTCGACCCCGATGGCACCTTGAAGATCACCACCCCGACCGGACAGATCCACACCAGCACGCCGCCGCCACTGCACGACCCACGGCCGGAACCGCCGCCGTTCTGACTCGTTGCCGCGAAACGGCGACGAGTTGTTTGTGGTCGTGTCGAGCTGTTCCCGTGTGGCGGCCAGACTGGCTTGTCTCGTGCTCGGTGGTGGGGTGTCGCCGCAGAATGGCAACGACCACGGCTGGCGGCCTGACCTAAGCTGCTCGCCTGCTGGGTTCCCCTGGGGCCGTTCCCGCAGAACGGCAACGCCAGGTGCCTGGGTGTTCTGTGCTCGGCGGCATGGTGCTGTCGCGGAATGGTGACGGCCGCGGGTGGCCGCCTGATCAACGCTTGTCGGTCGCTGGGTTCGTCCTTGATGGTTGCTACGAAACGGCAACGTGTGCAGGGCTCGTTCCGGCAGCTGAACAGGAATCTATGACGTGACCTCTCGGACGGTCGCCCGGGTGTTCTTCGGCTTGCCGAGTTCGTTGCCGTAGAACGGCAACACCAGGCACCTGGCAGTCGCGCGCTCGGCGGCACGGCGTTGCCGCGAAATGGTGACAACCACGGCTGTCGCTCGACCATGCTGCCGCATGCTGATCCGCCTGGGCCCGTTGCCGCAGAACGGCAACGTGTGCGCGGGGCTCGTTTCGGCAGCTGAACAGACTTCTATGACGTGATCACTCGGACGGTCGCCAATGATCTCCGGCTTGCCGAGTCCGTCGCCGCAGAGCGGCAACACCCGGAACCTGACTGTCCTGCACTCGGCGGCAAGCCGTTGCCACGAAATGGCGACAGCCGGGGCTGTCACCTGACCAAACTGCCGCATGCCGATCCGCTCAGGTTCGCCGCAGAACGGCGACATCCTGCTCAAGCCGCAAGTGCTAGCCCACTTCCCGAGCGACCCGGAACTCCACCGCCGTCCGTTCCTCCGAAACCAGCCGTGAGCCCTGCAGGGTCAGTCCGCATTCGGCCCCCAGTTTCGCCAGTTCGTCGATCGTCCGTTCGCGGCCGGCGTAGCACATCAGCATGAACAGGTCGGTCGCTGTGTCGGCGCCGCGTTCCCGGACCAGTTCGATCACCACGACGGTGCCGTTCGGTGCGGCGGCGCGGCGGCAGGCGGTCAGGATTTCGCGGGCGTGTGCGTCGTCCCAGTCGTGCAGGATGTCGGACAGGAGGTAGGCATCGGAGCCTGCGGGCAGCGGGTCGAAGAAGCTGCCGGTGAAGGTGCCCGCGCGGTCGCCGAGGCCTGCTTCGGCGAATCTGGCTGTGGCGGCGGCTGTCGCGGGGGCCAGGTCCAGGACCTGGCCCCGGACCGCGGGGTTCGCCCGCAGGATCGCCTCGAGGATGGTGCCATCGCCGCCGCCGACGTCGACGATGTCCTGAAAACGGCTCCAGTCGAACCGTTCGGCGACTTGCGGGGCCTCTCGTTCGATGCGCCAGGTCATCAGGTGGTCGAACGAACGCCGCAGCGCCGGGTCGGCTTCGACGTCGGACCAGAAGTCGCGCCCGTAGCGTTCGGTGTAGGCGGGCTTTCCGGTGGTGATCGTGCCGAGCAGGTCCACGAAAGCGAGTTCCGCGCGCCCGCCGGCGGCGTTGATGTCGAGCAGGGGCCCGACGTCGCGGATCTGGGCGCCGAGGCTCGTCGGGCTGTAACGACCGGTTTCCGTGTCGAGGGCGAAGACGCCGACCGAGACCAGATGGTCGAGCAGGCATTTCAACGGGCCGGTGGAGGTCCCGGTTTCGGAAGCGAGGTGCTCGGCCGTTCCCTCGCGCTCGGCCAGGCCGAGGGTCGCTGCCACGCGGATGGCCATGGGGGTGGCCAGACCTGCCAGGTCCAGAATCGAGGATTCGTCCATCGTCCGAGGCTAGCCAGGCGCCCTCGAAATCCGGACCAGACGAGTCAAAAACCGATGGGCAGCCCCGCGTAGTTCTCCGCCAGCCCCGCCCGGCCCGCCTCGCTCCGCGCCAGCCAGCGTAACTGCGAAAGCTGCAACTGCCGGTCGAACGGATCACCCGATTGGTGCAGCATCGTCGTCATCCACCACGAGAAATGCGTACACCGCCAAACCCGGCGCAGTGCGTCGTCGGAGTAGGCGTCGGCGAGCGCGGAGTTCTTGTCCCGCACCAAAGCGGCCAGCGCGGGGGCGAGGAGGGCGACGTCGGCCACGGCGAGGTTGAGGCCTTTGGCGCCGGTCGGCGGCACGATATGGGCGGCGTCACCGGCGAGGAAAAGGCGGCCGTGCCGCATCGGTTGCTGTACAAAACTGCGCATGGGCAGCACGCTTTTGTCGATGATCGGCCCGGGGGTGAGCGTCCAGCCGTTCTGACCGTGGCCGAGCCGGGCCGCGAGCGCCTCCCAGATCCGCTCGTCGGACCACGTGCCGATATCGGTGCCGTTGGGCACCTGGAGATACAGCCTGCTGACGGTGGCCGAACGCATCGAATGCATGGCGAAACCGTCGGGATGCCAGGCGTAGATGAGCTCGTCGGTCGACGGGGCGACGTCGGCGAGGACGCCGAGCCACGAGTACGGGTAGGTGCGCTCCCAAGTCTGCTTCGCGGCGTCGGGAATCGCGGTGCGGCAGGGCCCGAAGGAACCGTCGCAGCCGACGACGACGTCGGCGTCCAGCCGCTGAGGTGTGCCGTCCAGGGCAGTGAAGGTGACGTAGGGCTTGTCGGTCTCGATGTCGTGTACGGCAGTGTCGCTGACTTCGTAGTGGATCTGCTGCCCCGCAGCCGCTCGCGCCTTGCCGAGGTCCTTGGTCACCTCGGTCTGGCCGTACACGGTGACGCTTCGCCCGACCAGATCGACGAAATCGAGATGGTGCCGTTCCTCCGGCCACTGCAGGTAGATGCCGCGATGCTCGTCACCCTCGCGGTCGAGCCGGTCGGCGAGCCCGACCCCGCGCAGGAGGTCCACTGTGGACTGTTCGAGGATGCCCGCCCGGATCCGCGCCTCGACGTACTCGCGCGAGCGGGTCTCCACGATCACCGATTCGACGCCCGCCAGATCGAGTAGCTGCGACAAGAGCATTCCGGCGGGGCCGGCGCCGACGATGGCGACTGGGGTTCGCATGACCGGAGTCTGGTCGCGAGGCAGGCGAACTCCTAGCGTTTGCTTTCACTCAGTGAAACTCGCAGGCTTCGGCCGATTCCGGCGGCCGCCACCTGCAGTGCGGAGACCAGCCGTGCCCTGCCGCGGCTTAGATCCGGGACGACCAGGCCGAGTGCCGCCACGACGTTCCCGGTGGCGGACGGCCGGATCGGGACGGCGACCGAGCAGGCGCCTCGGCTCATCTCCTCGACGGTCTGCGCGTAACCCTCCCGGCGGACGCGCCGCAACTGCTCGCGCAGCCGTCCGGGCTGCGTGATGGTGTACGGCGTGACGCGGGTCAGCGAGGCGAGCACCTGCCGCTGGACATCCTCCGGAGCCCACGCCAGCAGGACCTTCCCGACCCCGGTGGCGTGCAGCGGCAGCCGCCCGCCGATCCGGCTGACCACCGGCACCGACGCGTTCCCGGAAAGCCGGTCGAGGTAGAGCACCTGGCCACCGTCGCGCTCGCCGAGGTGCACGGTCGCCCCGGTCGCGCCGTAGAGATCCTGCAGGAAGGGGGCCGCGACCTGCCGCAGTTCGAACTGGACGGGGGCGAGCAGGCCGAGATCCCAAAGCAGCCTGCCGACGGCGTAGCGATCCTCGCGTCGCTCCAGCGCGCCCAGTCCCACGAGTTCGCGGGCGAGCCGGTGCGCGGTGGGCAGCGGCAGGTCCGCGCGGTTCGCGAGTGCGGTCAGCGGCAGCTCCCGGTGGTCGACGTCGAAGGCGCCGAGCAGCGCGAACGCCCGCGACGTGACGCTGGCGCCCGGCGTGGAAAGATTCCCGGACATCCGGGCATTCTCTCACTGAGTGGAATCAGGGGCAGCGAGACAAGGCCGGCGACGAGCTAGTCTGGGCAGGGTGCGCGAGACGAACTGGGCGGGAAATCAGACCTTCACCGCGGAACGGATACTTCGCCCTCGCACGGTCGAACAGGTTCAGGAGGCGTCGCCGAAGCGACCGCCGTCAAGGCACTCGGCAGCAGGCACTGCTTCAACGACATCGCGGACTGTCCGGGCGGCGTCCAGCTCGACCTGACCGCGCTCGACGCCGAGGCCGTACTCGACGCGGAGTCCGCGACGTTCTCGGTGCCGGCGGCGGCCCGTTATGGCGACGTCGCCGTCCAGGTGCACGCGGCCGGGTTCGCGCTGGCCAACCTCGCTTCGCTGCCGCATTGCACGGTGGCGGGCACCGTCGCGACGGCGACCCACGGCTCCGGATGGCGCAACCAGAGTCTCGCGTCGGCCGTGTCCGGTCTGGAACTGGTCACCGCGGACGGGGCGCTGGCCACCGAACTGGACCCGGACGGCAAGTTCCGGAGCCCGTTCGTCCGGCGGCTCGTGTTCGGGGAGCGCTAGTCCGATTGCGACCAAGCGGCGACAGGCAGTGAGAGGTACACGCCGACATCGTCGATCCCGGTCGCGGACTCGATACTCGTGCGCAGCAGGTCCACCCGCTCCTGGCGATTGCCCGCCCGGCTCGGGAACCATTTGGACTTGACCTCGATCAGCAAATCGAGCCCGAAACGGTCGAAGGGGCCCGGCTGGCGGAAGCGCAGCTCGACGTCGCCCGGCTGCAGATCGCCGTCGTAGGGCTCCTCGGGACACTCCACCGCGACGGACACGAGGTGCGGCAGAACCGAGCCCAGTTCGCGCAGCTTGGCTTCGGAAAGGCGGGGCGCATAAGTGATTTCCACGATCGGCACAAGACCGAGCCTATGGCAGGCGTCGACTGATATCCTGACGGCGGTTGCTTGCGCACGGGACGATCCCCGGTGGCCGCACACTGAGCCGCACGTTCTCCCGAGGAGCTTCCATGTCTCTTCCCCTCGCCCGTCGTATGGACGGCGTCACCAGTTCCCCCGTGCGTGACCTGCTCGCGCTCACCGCCCGCCCGGGCGTGATCTCCTTCGCCGGCGGCATGCCCGCGCCGGAACTGTTCGATGTGGACGGTCTCCGCACCGCCTTCGATCGCGCGCTCGCCGAGGAGCCCGCCCGCCGCGCGCTGCAGTACTCGCCCACCGAAGGGAATCCGCGTCTGCGGGAACTGCTCGCGGCGCGGCTGACCGGTCGCGCCCTGGCGACCACTGTGGACGATCTGCTCGTGACCACCGGTTCCCAGCAGGGCCTGCAGTTGCTGAGCACCGCGTTGCTCGATCCCGGCGCCACCGTGCTGGTGGAAGAACCGGTGTACCTGTCCGCACTGCAGTGCTTCCAACTCGCCGAGGCACGGATCGTGCCCGTTCCCGGCGACTCGGAAGGGATCGACCCGGCCGTGCTGGACGAGATCGCGGCCAGGGAACGGCCTTCGCTGCTGTACGTCGTTCCGACGTTCTCGAATCCGTCCGGTCGCACGGTCGGTCCCGCGCGACGCCGCGCGCTCGCGGAAGTGATCGCGCGCCACGGGTTCTGGCTCGTCGAGGACGATCCGTACCACGAACTGCGGTATCGCGGTGAACGCGAAGAACCGATGTCGGCCCGGCCGGAACTCGCCGAGCGCGCGATCTACCTCGGCAGCTTCTCGAAGGTGATCGCCCCGGGCATGCGGCTGGGCTGGCTCCGGGCGCCGAGGGAGCTCCTGCGCCGGGTCGCGATCCTCAAGCAGGCGAGCGATCTGCACACCTCGACCATCGACCAGGCCGCGGCGGCCGAGTACCTGGCCACCGCGGATCTCGACGCGCATGTGCGGAGGCTGTGCGAGACCTATCGTGTGCGCCGCGACGTCATGCTGGCCGAACTACCCGCGATCACCCCGTCCGGAACGACCTGGACCGATCCGGACGGCGGGATGTTCGTCTGGGTCATCCTTCCCAGCGGCACGGACACCGACCTGCTGCTTCCCGAGGCGCTGCGCCACGACGTCGCCTTCGTGCCCGGCTCGGCGTTCCAGGTGGGGGAGCCGGACCGGTCGGCGTTGCGGCTCTCGTTCGCCACGCACGCGCCCGAGACGATCGCGGAAGGACTTCGGCGGCTGGGCAAGGCCTTGAGCTAGTCGGTCCGCGGACCTGGTCACGGCGCGGCTCCGCCAGTCGTCCGAGCACGGAAGGTGCGGCGGTAGCTGTCCGGCGGCACTCCGACGGTCCGGTTGAAATGCCGTCGCAGTGTCGTGGCGGTGCCCATCCCGGTGGCCTCCGCGATGAGGTCGACGCTGTCGTCGGTCCGCTCCAGTAGTTCCTGCGCGCGACGGATGCGCTGGTTCAGCAGCCAGCGCAACGGCGTCGTCCCGGTCGCCGACCGGAAATGCCGGGCGAGGTTGCGCGAACTCATGTTGGCGTGCCGGGCGAGATCTTCCACGGTGAGCGGCCGGTCCAGCCGTTCGGTCGCCCAGGGGAGCAGGCCGCCGAGCGGATGCTCGTCCTGTTCGGGCACCGGGGCGGTGACGAACTGGGCCTGCCCGCCCGCGCGGTGCGGTGGCACGACCAGCCTGCGCGCGACGGTGTTCGCGACCGCCGAGCCGTGGTCGGAGCGGACCAGATGCAGGCACAGGTCCATCGCGGCGGCTTTGCCCGCCGAGGTGAGGACACTGCCGTTGTCGACGTAGAGGACGTCCGGCTCGACCTCCACCAGGGGATGGCGGGCGGCGAGCACGTCGGTGTGCGCCCAGTGCGTCGTCGCGCGGCTGCCGTCGAGGAGACCGGCGGCCGCCAGTACGAAAGCGCCAGTGCACAGGGACGCCACCCGTGCGCCCGCCTCGTGGGCGGCGCGTACGGCGTCGACGAGGTCGGCGGGCGGAGCGACGTCGACGTCGGCCCAGCCGGGAACGATGACGGTGTCGGCGCGCGCGAGATGGCCGAGATCGTGGTCCGGTTCGAGGAGGAACCGGCCGACCTTCACCGCGGCCGGACCGCAGACGGTGAGTTCGTACCAGGAGCCGGTGAATCCCGGCAGGCTCGAGCCGAAGACCTCGTTGGCGATGGCCAGCTCGAACTGCAGCATCCCGTCCGTGGCGGCGAGGGCGACCGTACTCATGTCCGAAAGTGTACGCATGATGGCGTTCCGGACACTGTCGTCGGCCGGTTCCCGTCGGCAGAGTGGTCCACAGTGGATCGGTCGAGGGCAGGAGAAATCATGGGTACGGGGTTCAGTGTCGCGGTATTCGGGGCCTACGGGCACACCGGCCGGTTCGTGGTGGCGGAGTTGCGTGAGCGGGGCTTCGGTGTCGTGGCGGTCGGTCGTGACGAGGCCAAACTGCGTGGTCTGTCCCGGCCCGATCTCGAGATCCGCCGAGCTTCGGTCGACGACCCGGCCTCGCTCGACCGTGCCTTCGCGGACGCGGACGCGGTGATCAACGCCGCCGGGCCGTTCGCCGACACCGCCGCCCCGGTGGTCGAAGCGGCGCTGCGGGCGGGCATCCCGTACCTGGACGTGGCCGCGGAGATCGAAGCGAACATCGACACCTTCGCGCAGTTCGGCGACCGTGCCGCGGGAGCGACCGTGATCCCGGCGATGGCGTTCTTCGGCGGCCTCGGCGACCTTCTGGTCACCGCCGCGATGGGCGACTGGACGGCGGCCGACGAAGCGCACATCGCCTACGGGCTGAGCAGCTGGCACCCGACGGACGGGACCCGAGCGGCGGGCAAGGTCTCGCGGGAGCGGCGGAACGGGAAGCGGATCCGGTTTTCCGGCGGCCGGATCGAACATCGCGAAGACGCGCTGCCGGCACTGGACTGGGACTTTCCCGCGCCGTTCGGGACTAGGGCGGTGCTCGGCGAGTTCACGATGGCCGACGTCGTCACCGTCCCGAGTCACCTCGCCATCCCCGAAGTGACCACGTACATGACGGTGAACGCGGCCAGTGAGGTGGTGACGCCCGAGACGCCGGCGCCTCCCGCGGACGGCCCGTCCTCACAGACGTTCGTGGTCGACGTCGTGGTGCGTTCCGGTGGGGAGGAACGGCGGATCGTCGCTCAGGGGCGGGACATCTACGCGATCACGGCGCCGTTGGTGGTGGAGGCCGTCCAACGGGTGCTCGACGGGCGGACCAAGGCGACCGGGGTCGTCTCGGCGGGGAAGATCTTCGACGCGGCCGACTTCCTGGCGGCGCTGGCTCCCCACGTCACCGTCACCGGGTGACCCCCATCCGCCAGCCGGGGTGCGGCAGCCGCGCGGGCGGAATCCCGGGCCAGTACTCGAAATGCCACCATTCGTTGTCGTACGTCCGGTAAAGCGCGAAGCGGGCGCCGTGGTCCTCCAGCCACTGCGCGCCTTCGCGGCCGGACGTCCAGCGCGATACCCCGGACGTGCGCCGAGTCCTTCGCTGGCAGGACCCGCTTGCGCGCCGCCTCCGTCTTGGCGACCTCGTCGACGTACAGGCGATGCTGCTCGGCGGCGTCGCGGTGCCCCGAGGTGAGGCCGAGCAGCGTGCGGTGCCGCCAGAACGCCTCGGTCCTGGCGGCGGTGAACGCGTCGAGGGTGCCGCCGGTGAGCCCGGCGAGGTCTTCGGCGGGGAAACGCAGCGACAGCGCCCATCCGCAGGCGAGCCGCCGGGCGTGGCCGGGGGACCGCAGCCACGCCGGGATCAGCAGCATCGTCGCGAGGACGCGGGTGACCACGGCGAGAACGATTTCCTTCATGTCGTCCACCGTCGATGCCGCTTGTCAGAAGCCGATCGCGGCCACGTGCGCGGACGCCTATTTCGGTGACTCCCGGGTCGTCGACGCCTGCGTTCAGCGGCTGCGGGCGAAGATCGAGGACGACTCGTCCGCCCCGGTGTACGTGCAGACGGTCCGGGGGTTCGGGTACCGGTTCGGGCCACTGTGAAGCTCTGGGGTCTGCGCACCCGTCTCCTGGTGGCGTTCAGCCTGCTGGTCGTGATCACCGCGGCGACGGTCGCCGGTGGCACCTTATGTCCTGTCCCGCACCTTGATCCTCCAGCAGACGCAGGACGCCACCGCCCGCGTCCTCGTCGACAAGGCCACCGCCCTGTATCCGCTCGGCACGCTGCCGCCGGGCGACGGGACGCTGGGCCGGATCAGCGGCGAACTGGCGGACCGTGACCTGAGTTCCCTGGTCCTCTACGCGGACAGGGCGGTCGGGAACAAGCAGATGCGAGCGCTGATCTCGCCGGAACTCCGGGCGCAGGTCCAGTCGGGAACCGTCGCCTGGCAACGGGTCGTCTCCGAGGGGACGCCGATGCTGGTGGTGGGTACCGGGTTCACCGTCGCCCTCCCGGACGGGAAGCGGCAGGACTCGGGCATCGAGGCCTACGTCGCCCGCTTGCTGGTTTCCGAGGAACAGAGCATCGGAGAACTCGCCACCCGCGCCTGGATGATCGGCGGGGTGGCCCTCGTGTTCGCCGTCGGGCTGGCGCTGCTGCCCGCGCGCGGGGTGTTACGGCCGGTGCGGGAACTGGGCGCCGCGGCGCACCGGCTGGGGGAGGGTGACCTGCGTGCGCGGATCAGCGTCCGCGGTTCGGACGAACTGGCCGGAGTGGCGCGCACGTTCAACGAGACGGCCGAGGCCTTGGAACGGCACGTCGGTGAGCTGGAACGGATGGAGTCCGACGCGCGCCGGTTCGTCGCCGACGTCTCCCACGAACTGCGCACTCCGCTGGCCGCGATGACCGCGGTCGCGGACGTGCTGGAGCAGGAGGCGGCGCGCCTGCCGGGGGACGCCGGCCGTGCGGCGCGGCTGAGTATCGAGGAGACGCACCACCTGACCCGGCTGGTGAACGACCTCATCGAGGTGTCCCGGTTCGACGCCGGAGCGACCACCCTGATGCCGGAGGAGGTCGACGTCGCGGAGGTGATCACGGCGAGCCTGCGCGTTCGAGGCTGGTCCGCCGAGGTGGAGAAGGACCTGCCTGCCGGGATCTTCGCCGGGCTAAAACCGAGGCGGCTGGACGTCATCGTGGCGAATCTGGTCGGGAACGCGGTGCGGCACGGGGAAAAGCCCGTTTCGCTCCGGCTCTCCGAAGCGGGGGAGTGGATCACGCTGGAGGTCTCGGACCGCGGCCCCGGCCTGGCGCCCGAGGTGCTGCCGCACGTGTTCGACCGGTTCTACAAGGCGGATCCGGCACGGGCGCGGTCCGGCGGGAGTGGGCTGGGGCTCGCGATCGCCTGGGAGAACGCCCGTCTGCATGGCGGGACCCTGGTCGCCGCGAACGGCACGGACGGCGGTGCGGTGTTCACCCTGCGCCTGCCCCGGCGGGTGGTGACGGCGTGAGGCGGGACTGGCTCGCGCTGCCCCTGGTCGCGCTGGCGGTGGCCGGCTGCGGTGTCCGGCCCAGTGGCGTGATCCCCGGTGGGCCCGCTCCGGTTGGCCCGTCCAGCGACGCCCCCGGGCAGCCCGATCACGGGACGGTGCTCTACTTCCTGTCCGGTGGGGAGCTGGTGCGGGTTCAACGTCGGCTGGACGAGGAACTGCCCCCGGCACGCACGATCGAACTGCTCGCCGCGGGACCGGACGAGACCGAACGGGAACGGCGCTACACCAGCGAGGTCCCGCTCGGGACCAGGGTTCTCGACCAGGCGGCGGGGCCGGACGAGGCCACGGTGACCCTGTCGGCCGAGGTCGCCGGGCTGTCGACGGGGGCCGTCGACCAGATCGCGTGCACCGTCAGGGACTCCCTCGGCGGTACCGCGGTGATCACTTTGCGGAGCGGGGAAACCGACCGCGGCCCGCTGTCCTGCCCTGTGCCTCGTTAGAAGTGTCCCTAATCACCGGTGTCGGTCCCTCGCTTTGTCCGGATCCGCCAGCTAGCTTAGGCAAGGCTAACTAGTGGGACGTGGGGTGGTTGTGGCGTGGAAGGGATCGAGGGCAAGGTCGCGCTCGTGACCGGAGGCGCGCGCGGGATCGGAGCGGCCGTCGTGGACGGGCTCGCCGAGGCGGGCGCGATCGTGGCGGCGGTGGACCTGACGGACGGGCCTTCCCTGGACGGGGTGACCTCGTTCGTCGCGGACGTGGGGGATCCCGCGGCCGTGGCGCGGGTGGTCGACGAGGTCGAAAGCGGACTCGGGCCGATCGGGATCGGGGCGTCCGTCGCGGGCGTGCTGAAGCCGGGTTCCGTCTGCGAGACGAGCGACGAGGACTGGGCGGCGACCTTCGCCGTCAACTCCACCGGCGTCTTCACCGTGCTCCGTGAGATCTCCCGCCGGATGCTGCCGCGCCGGAGTGGTGTGCTGGTGACGGTCGGGTCGAACGCCGCGGGTGTCCCGAGGACCGGGATGGCCGCCTATGCCGCTTCGAAGGCCGCGGCGACGATGCTGACCCGCTGTCTCGGTCTCGAACTGGCGGGCTCCGGCATCCGCTGCAACATCGTCTCGCCCGGTTCGACCGACACCGATATGCAACGTCTACTGTGGACGGACGAAAACGGCGCGGACCGTGTCATCGCGGGAAATCCGGAGCAATACCGGGTCGGCATACCGCTGGGCAGGATCGCCGAGCCCGCCGATATCGCCGACGCCGTGTTGTTTCTGGCTTCCGATCGCGCGCGGCATATCACCATGCAAAACCTCTATGTCGACGGGGGTGCCACGCTCCGCGCGTGATCTCGATGCGGCAACGAAGACTTTTCGCGGTGGTCTGATTAGGTTAGGCTAACCGAAGATTGTCCGCCTGATCAGTAGTATTTGCGAAAGGGAATCCTGTCGTGTCCTCATCCGCACCGGCCCGGCCAAGGCCGGTCCACCAGGCGGCCGATCTGCTGGCGGCGTACCTGCCTGGATCGTTCTACTACTCGTCGGCTCGAGGATCACTGCTCGCCGACGGCGTGTACTCCCCGGTGCACGCGGCGCCTGGGCGGCGGGCCCGCGCCGCCGCCGAAGTCCTCGACGCCGCCCTCGTGGCCGGAGTGACCGACCCCGTGGTGGCCGGGGCGATCGGGTTCCGCCCCGACGCCCCGAGCAGCCTGGTGGTACCCGCCGTGGTGCGCCGCGCGGGCGCGCCGGGAGCAGGCAGGCCGGTGGCCCCGCTCGGTGGCGGGAGCTGGTCCGTGTCGCCCCGGCCGGCGCCCGAGGTCTACACCACTGCCGTCGCCAAGGCGCTGGACGAGATCCGCGACGGCGACCTGCGCAAGATCGTGCTGGCCCGCTGCCTCGACGTCACCGGTGGCGACCCCATCGCCGTGCCGCGGCTGCTGGCCCGCCTCGTCCACGCAGACCCGGCGGCCCACGCCTTCGCCGTCGACGTCAGCGCGCCGGGGGATCCCGCGCCGCGCACGCTCATCGGCGCGAGCCCGGAACTGCTGGTCTCCCGTCGCGGGCGGACCGTGACGGCCAACCCGCTGGCCGGATCGCGGCCGCGGGTCGCCGACGAAGCCGAGAACGCCCGCCGGATCGGTGACCTGCTGGCGTCCGGAAAGGACCGTGCCGAACACGCCCACGTCGCCGCGCAGGTGGCCGAGGTGCTGGGCCGGTTCTGTGTGGACCTCGACGTTCCCGCCGAGCCCGAGGTGATCGGCACTCCCACGATGTGGCACCTCTCGACCCGGATCACCGGACGGCTCTCCGACGCGGGTGACGCCGGTTCGTCCGCGCTCGCGCTGGCCGAAGCACTGCATCCGACGCCCGCCGTCTGCGGCGTCCCGACCGGACTCGCCCGCGACACCATCGCCGCGCTGGAACCCGAGGATCGCGGCTACTACGCGGGTCTCGTCGGCTGGACCGATCAGGACGGTGACGGCGAATGGGTCGTCACCATCCGCTGCGCGGAGGTCCGTGACCGGACCGTTCGGCTGTTCGCGGGCGCGGGAGTGGTGGCGGGTTCCGACCCGGAGGCCGAACTCGCCGAGACCGGCGCGAAGTTCGGCACCATGCTGCGGGCGCTCGGCCTGGAGGGAGTCGCGTGAACCCGGACCAGGTGCCCTGGCCGCCCGAAACCGCCGCGCGTTACCGGGCTTCGGGACACTGGCGGGGACAGACCTTCGGCGCGCTGCTGACCAGCCTCGCCGAGGCCTACGCCGAACGTCTCGCCGTGATCGGCGAGACCGCTCGCTGGACCTTCGCCGAACTCGACGAGCGGGCACACCGTCTCGCCGCCGGGTTCGCCGGAGCCGGAATCCAGGCGGGTGACCGGGTCGTGGTGCAACTGCCGAACGTGCCGGAGTTCGCGTCCGTCGTCTTCGGACTCTGGCGAGTGGGCGCGCTGCCCGTGTTCGCGTTGCCCGCGCACCGGGCCAGCGAACTGCGGCACTTCGCCGAACAGAGCGAGGCCGCGGCGATCCTGACCGTCGGTGAGCACGAACGGTTCGACCACGCGGCCATGGCGCGTACGGTCGCGGCCGGAATCCCGTCGGTGCGGGAGGTCTTCGTCGTCGGCACGGAGGAGTTCGCCGCGCTCGAGGCGACGAAGCCGCGCGCACTGCCCGATCCGGATCCCGCCGGCGTCGCGTTCCTCCAGTTGTCCGGCGGCAGCACCGGGCTGCCCAAACTGATCCCGCGCACGCACGACGACTACCTCTACAGTGTCCGCGAAAGCGCCCGGATCTGTGGCCTGCGCCCGGAAAGCGTGTACCTGGCCGCGTTGCCGGCCGCGCACAACTTCCCGCTCAGCTCACCCGGCGTACTCGGGGCGCTGCACGCGGGCGCGGCCACGGTGTTCGCGCCGCGTCCGGACGCCGACACCGCGTTCCGGCTGATCGAGGCCGAGGGCGTGACGATCACCGGGCTCGTGCCACCGCTGGCCGCCGCGTGGGCACAGGCGGCCGCGAGGACCACCCGCGATCTGTCCACTTTGGACGTCCTGCTGGTCGGCGGCGCCAAATGCGCCCGCGAACTGGCCGAGAAGATCGGACCCGCGCTGGGCTGCCGCCTGCAGCAGGTGTTCGGCATGGCCGAGGGCCTGGTCTGCTACACCCGGCTCGACGATCCGGACGAGTACGTCCTCGCCACGCAGGGGCGGCCGATCTCGCCGGATGACGAGATCCGGGTCGTGAACCCGGACGATCCACTGTCCACTTCGGACGACATGGTCGCGCCGGGCGAGATCGGCGCGCTGCTGACCCGCGGCCCGTACACGATCCGCGGCTATTACCGGGCCGTCGAGCACAACAAGACAGCGTTCACCGAAGACGGCTTCTACCGCACCGGCGACCTGGTGCGGCAACATCCGTCCGGGCACCTCGAAGTGGTCGGGCGGGCCAAGGAACAGATCAACCGCGGCGGCGAAAAGGTGGCCGCGGAAGAGGTCGAGAACCACCTGATGGCCCACCCCGGCGTGCTCGACGCCGCCGTCGTCGCGGTGCCGGACCCGTACCTCGGCGAGCGCACCTGCGCCTACGTCGTCGCGGTGCCCGATCCGGAGGTGGCCGAACCGGTCGCGGCGGAGCTGCGCCGGTTCGTGCGCGAGCGCGGGGTGGCGGCGTTCAAGGTGCCCGATCTGGTCCAGGTGGTGCCGGAGTTCCCGGTGACCGGCGTCGGCAAGACCAGCAAGCGCGAGCTGCGGGCGGCACTGGCCGCCCTCGCGAAGGAGGGATGAAAGTCGTGTCACTGCCCGAGATCCGGCCCTATCCGCTGCCGACGGAGGCCGAGTTGCCCGCCGGACGGGTCGACTGGAAACCCGACTCCGCCCGCGCCGCGCTGCTGGTGCACGACGCGCAGCGGTACTTCCTCGCGCCGTACGAAGGATCGCCGGTCCCGGAGATGGTCGCGAACATCGCCGCGCTCGCCGGAGCCGCCCGCGCGGTGGGGGTTCCGGTGTTCTACACCGCGCAGCCCGGACGCCAGGCCGCCGAGGACCGCGGTCTGCTCACCGAGTTCTGGGGTGACGGCATCGGCGCGGTCATCGACGACGACCCGAGTGCCGCCGACGTCGTCGACGAACTCGCCCCACAGCCAGGCGACACCGTACTGACGAAGTGGCGCTACAGCGCGTTCCAGCGCAGCACGTTCACCGAACAGCTCGCCGAGGCCGGCCGCGATCAGCTGCTGATCACCGGCGTCTACGCGCACATCGGCTGCCAGGCCACCGCCGTCGAGGCGTTCATGCGCGACGTCCAGCCGTTCCTGGTCGGAGACGCCGTCGCGGACTTCTCCCGCGAACGCCACGACCAGGCCTGCGAATACGTCGCCCAGCGCTGCGGCGCCCTGACCACCACCGCCGCCGCGCTCACCGCGCTGGCCCCGATCCACGCCGGAGCACAGTGATGAGCCTCTCCACCGAGAAGATCCACGCCGACGTCGCCGAACTGCTCGGCTGCGACGTGGCCGAGCTGAAGCCGGAAACCGACCTCACCGACCTCGGGCTCGACTCGATGCGGATCATGGGCCTGGTCGAGCAGTGGCGTGCCGACGGGGCGGACACCCTCGAATTCGCCGACCTCGCCGAGCAGCCGAATCTCGGCCACTGGACGAAGCTCCTCACCGGGAACGCCGCGTGAGCCGCGCCGACCATCGCCACCGCCACCTCGAACGCATTGCCGAGGTCCGCGGCGGCCGGCACGCGGAGAAGGTGCCGTACCCGATCCGCGTGCGGACGGCCGAAGTCGTGCGCACCGCGAGGATCGGCTCCGGACTGCTCCGCGTCACCCTCGGCGGGCCCGGAACGGCCGGGTTCGAGGCACATTCGCCCGACGAACACGTGAAGCTGATGTTCCCGGAACTCGACGCCGAGCCGAAGCTGCCGGTGCAGGACGGTGACATGCTGCGCTGGCCGAAGCCGTCGCCGACGTCGCGGGAGTACACGGTCCGCCGGTACGACCCGGCCACCGGCGAACTCGATCTCGACGTCGCGCTGCACGACGGCGGACTCGGGTCCGGATGGGCGGAGAAGGTGACTCCTGGAACCCCGGTGCACGTCGCCGGCCCGCCCGGCGGGCTGATCGTGCCGCATACCTACGACCGCTACCTGCTTGTCGGTGACCTCACCGCGCTGCCCGCGATCGCGCGCTGGCTCGAAGAACTGCCTCGCACCGCCACGGGCTGGGCGTTCATCGAGGTGACCGACGCGAGCGAAGAGATCGAGCTGTCCGCGCCCGAAGACGTCGAGGTGCATTGGCTGCACCGCGGCGACGTCGCGCCGGGTGCCTCCGACGTGCTCGCCCGCGCGGTGCGGACGATCGAAGTCCCCGCCGGTGAACGGCTCTACGCCTGGGTCGCCGGGGAGGCCGGGCAGATCAAACCGCTGCGCCGCTGGCTCAAGAACGACCTCGGACTCGGCAAAGACGACCACGACGTGACCGGCTATTGGAAGCGCGGCGTCGCGGACTTCGACGACGAGCACGACCACTGATCCCCACCAAGAAAACCGAGGAAAACCCATGAGCACCACCAGAACCCGCCGCTTCGCCGGAGCGATCGCACTCGCGTTGACGGTCGTGACCGCGGCCACCGCCTGTGGCTCCGGCGACGACGGCAAAGCGGCCGACGGCGGCCAGACGCGGGTGTTCGCGGCCGACAACGGCCAGATCACCATCCCGGTCTCGCCGAAACGGGTCATCGCCACCGGTTACGCCGTGCCCGCGCTGCTCGAAGCCGGCGCGCCGTTGGTCGGGGTGTCCAGCTGGAAGCGCGGCATCCCGCTGTTCAACGAGCAGGAGCGCAAGAAGTACGACGAACTGGCGAAGGTCGCGGGTGAGGCGGCGTCGGAGACGAACTACGAGGCGATCGCGCAGGCCGACCCCGACCTGATCGTGATCGGCGTGCCGAAGCCGGTGCTCGCCGACATCGACCTCAAGCGCCTCGAAGCGATCGCCCCGGTCGTGGCGATCGGCCCGTCGGTGCCGTCGATGTGGCGTGAGCTGTCCCGTAAGCAGGCCGACGCCGCCGGTGCGGCCGCCGGGTTCGACGCGATCAAGACCGCGTACGAGACCAAGGCCAAGGGCCTGACCGAGAAGTACAAGGCCGTGCTGCCGCAGCTGAAGCTCGGCCACGTCGGTGCCTACGGCGAGGTCGCGAAGGGCAACTTCCAGCGCGAGTTCAACGGTTCCTGGGGCACGAACGCCGCACAGGACATCGGCGCCACCTACTACGGCCAGGTCAAGGTCAAGGGCGGCGGCTCCAAGGACGTCAGCGAGTACCCGTCGATCGAAGAGCTGTCGACGGCGTTCGCCGAGGCCGACGCGATCACCTACTCCGTCAGTGCGGACGGTGCCGTCCCGGCGCCGGTCAAGTACGTCCTCGACTCGCCGCTGTGGAAGGAACTCCCCGCGGTGAAGGCGGGCAAGGTCTACCCGTTCCGCTACACCGAGGCCGCCACCTACCGGGCCGCGACGTCCACTTTGGACGCCATCGACCAGGCGTTCGCGCCGTTGCTCAAGCAGTGACCACGACCGGGCGGTCCGCGCTGCTCGGCGCCGCACTGCTCGGGCTCGTCGTGGTCGCCGTGCTGAGTGTCGGCGTCGGCGCGCACGCCATCGCCCCCGGCGAGGTCGTGCGCGCCCTGCTCGGCGACGGGAATCCGAGTGACCGGGCGGTCGTCCTGGACATCCGGCTGCCGAGGGCGGTGCTCGCGATCGGTGTCGGCGCGGCCCTCGCCGTCGGCGGCGTGCTCGTGCAGGCCTTGTCCCGCAACGCCTTGGCCGAACCCGGCGTGCTCGGCGTGACCGCCGGGGCCGGATTCGTCATCGCGGTGGGGTCGGCGTTCGGCCTCGCCGCGTCGGCGCCCGCGGAACTGGGCCTGGCGGTCCTGGGCGCGCTCGGCGCTTCGGCGCTGGTGTACGCGGTCGGCAGCCGGTCGCCGTTGCGGCTGGTGCTCGCCGGGACCGCGTTGAGCGCCGTGCTGCTGGGCCTCACCCTAGGCCTGCGCCTGCTGTTCCCGGACACCTTCGACGTCTACCGGTTCTGGTCGGTGGGTTCGCTGGCGGGCCGCGAACAGGCGCCGACCACGGTGCCACTGGTCATCATCGGCCTGTCCCTGCTGGGCGCGTTCGCGGTGAGCCGTCAGCTCAACGCCATCGCGCTCGGCGAGACGGTCGCGCATACGCTCGGCGCGAACGTCGCCAGGGTCCGGACGGTCACCCTGCTGCTGATCACGCTGATGGCGGGCGCGGCCACCGCGCTGGCCGGGCCGATCCTGTTCGTCGGGCTGATCGTGCCGCATCTGGTGCGACGGGTGGCCGGTGCGTCGATCCCGTGGCTGATCGCGTTCGCCGCGTTGCTCGGCCCGGTCCTGATGCTGGCCGCGGACGTCGGATCCAGGGTCCTGCTACCGACCGGTGAGGTACCGGTCGCGATCGTGACCGCGTTCCTCGGCGGCCCGGTGCTGATCTGGGCCGTCCGCAAATACGGGGCGGCGCCGCTGTGATCACCACTGGGTCCACCGCATTCGTCCTGCGGCGCGGGCGGTTCTCCGCCCGGCTGGAACGCCGCACCCTCTGGTTCCTCGTGGCGATGACCGTGGTCGTCGCCGGGCTGACACTGCTCGGGCTCTGTTACGGCGCGGCGTGGGCGAGTCCCGCCCGCGTGTTCGCCGCGCTCACCGGTTCCGGTGGCGGCCCGGGGGTGGTCATCCGGGAATGGCGCCTGCCGCGGGTGCTGGCCGGGCTGGTGTTCGGTGCCGCGCTCGGACTGGCGGGCGCGATCTTCCAAAGCGTCACCCGCAATCCGCTCGGCAGCCCGGACGTGATCGGCCTCGACGCCGGCGCCTACACCGGCGCGTTGTTCGCGATCACCGTGCTTTCGGGCACTTCGACACAGCTGACGGTCGGTTCGGTGCTCGGCGGCGTGCTCACGGCGGCCGTCGTGTACGCGCTGTCGCTCGGCGGCGGGCTGTCCGGGCTGCGGCTGATCGTCATCGGCATCGCGATCAACGCGATGCTGACCGCGCTCAACTCCTGGATCGTGTTGCGCGCGGAACTCGAAATCGCGATCGCGGCCGTCGGCTGGAGCGCCGGTTCCCTCAACGGGGTCGGCTGGGACGACATCGCCATCCCGTTCGGAGTGCTCGCGGTGCTGTTCGTCGTGTTGTTCACCCGGGCACAGGCGTTGCATCAGGCCGCGCTCGGCGGCGCGCTGGCGGTCACCACCGGCGTCCGGTGGGACCGGCTGCGCCTGGTACTGGTGCTGATCGGGGTCGGCTGCACGGCCACGGTCACCGCCGTCGCCGGGCCGATCGCGTTCATCGCGCTGGCGGCACCGCAGATCGGACGGCGTCTCGCCCGCACGCCCGGTATCGGCCTGCTGCCCGCCGCTCTCACCGGCGCGGTGCTGCTGACCGCCGCCGACCTGGCCGCCCAGATGTTGCTCGCGCCGGAAGCGCTGCCGGTCGGTGTGGTCAGCACCGTGATCGGCGGCGGCTATCTGATCTGGCTGCTCACCAAGGAGGTACGGCGCACATGAGTGCTCGCTTGACCGCGCGGGAGCTGACCCTGCGCTACGGCGACCGGGTCGTGTCGACCCGGCTGAGCCTCGACGTGCCCGACCGCGCGTTCACCGCGGTCGTCGGGCCGAACGCCTGCGGCAAGTCGACCTTGCTGCGCGCGTTCGTCCGGTTGCTGCGCCCGGCCGGGGGCGAGGTCCTGCTCGACGGCAAGGACGTCGGTTCCTTCCACGGCAAGGGTTTGGCGCGAGAACTCGGTTTCCTGCCGCAGGATCCGGTCGCGCCGGAGGACGTCCGTGTCCGGCAACTGATCGCGCGGGGCCGGTTCCCGCACCAGTCGCTGTTCGCGTCGTGGTCCGAAGAGGACGAACGCGCGGTACTCGACGCGATGACCGCGGCCGGGGTGGTGGGCCTCGCCGACCGGCCGGTGCAGGAGCTGTCGGGCGGACAGCGCCAGCGTGTGTGGGTGGCGCTGGTGCTGGCGCAGAAGACGCCGTACCTGCTGCTCGACGAACCGACGTCGTTCCTCGACATCGCGCACCAGTACCAGCTGCTGGGGTTGCTGGCACGCCTGCGTGACGAAGGCCGCACGGTGATCGCCGTCCTGCACGACATCAACCAGGCCTGCCGCTACGCCGATCACCTCGTCGCACTGCGGGACGGCCGGATCGTCGCCGAAGGCGCTCCCGCCGAGATCGTCGACGCCGAGCTCATCAAGGAGGTCTTCGATCTCCCCAGTGTCGTCGTACCCGACCCGGTGACCGGCACCCCGATGGTGGTGCCCGCATGCTGAGCCTCACCGGAGCGCAGCTGGGCATCTGGACCGCGCAGCGGTTGGAGCCCGACTCGCCGTACTACGTCGTCGGTGACGTCATCGAGATCACCGCGGGCGAGGATGACAAGCCGGTCGACCTCGCCTTGCTGGCCGAGGCGATCCAGGCGACCGTCGAGGAGGCCGACAGCCTGCGGCTGCGCGTCTTCGAGACGCCGGACGGGCCGCGCCAGACGGTGTCGGCGGAGCCGGTGCCCCTGCCGGATGTGGTGGATCTGAGCAATGAGGCCGATCCGGTGGCCGCGGCGCACGAGCGGGTGGCGGCCGAACGACGCCGGGTCGCCGAGGCGTGTCGCGAAATGGTGGACCGGCCGCTGTTCGCCCATCTCGTGCTGCGGCTTTCGGCGTCGGAGGTGTGGTTCACCCAGCTAGGGCACCACCTCGTGTTCGACGGGTACACCGCCGCGATGCTCGCCCGCCGGACCGCGGCGCGCTACACCGCCGCGTTGAACGGGACGAATCCGCGTTCGTCGGCGTTCGCGCCGTTCACCGACCTGGTCGAGGCGGATCGCGCCTACCGAGACAGCGATCGGTTCGAGCGTGACCGGGAGTACTGGCGTTCCCGGTTCACGCCGTTGCCGGACATCGATGACGGCAGTGGCGCGTCGGGGCCTCCTGAGCGCACGGTGACGGCCCGGTCGGTCCTTCCCGCCTCGGACGTGGCTCGGCTGGGCGAGCTGGGCAAACGTGCCGGAACGACTTGGGGCGACGCGCTGATCGCCTGCTACGCCGCCTTCCTGCACCGCGTGCTCGGCTGGTCCGACGTCGTGTTCGCGGTGCCGTTGATGTGCCGTGAAGGGGCCGCGTTGCGGACTCCGGCGATGGCGGTCAACGTGCTGCCGTTGCGGGTCTCGGTGCTCCCGGGGGACTCGGCCACCGAACTGACCGCGCGTGTCGCGGGCGCGCTGAAGGAGATGCGCACGCACCAGCGCTACCGGGGCGAGGAGCTGCCGCAGGAGCTGGCGGTGCCGGGCGCGGGCGCGTTGCTGCACGGCCGCGGTATCAACCTCAAGGCGTTCGACCTGAAGCTCGACTTCGCGGGTGCGCACGGCACCATGCGCAATGTCGCCGGAGGGCCGCCCGAGGATATGGGCCTGTCCGTGCTCCCGACCTCCGATGGCGGGCTGCTGCTCGGGTTCGAGGTCGACGCGCGCACCCATGACCAGGCCGCCGTCGACGCGAAGCTGACCGCGTTGCGCTGCCTGATCACCGCGATGACCGACCCGGACGGCCCGGCGGTCGGTGGCGCGGACCTGGTCCCGCCGGGGGAGCGGGACGCCTTGCTGGACGCGTGGTCGACACCCGCGCCGGGCAGCGAACCCGCCGGTGTGCCGGAACTACTGGCCGAACTCGATCCTGGCCAGACCGCTTTGGTGTCCGGCGACGAGCGCCTGACCGCCGGGGAACTGGTGGCGCGGGTTCACCGGCTCGCGCGGGCTTTGCGGGCGCGTGGCGTCGGGCCCGACGACGTCGTCGCGCTGGCCCTGCCGCGGTCGGCGGATCTCGTCGTCGCCCTGCTGGCGGTGCTGGACGCCGGTGCCGCGTTCCTGCCGCTGGACCTCGCCCATCCGGCCGAGCGGTTGCGGGAGCTGGCCGCCGAAGCCGGTGCCGTCCTGACGGTGGCCACCAGCGCGGACATCGTGCCCGGACCGCAGTTGCTGCTGAACGAAACCGATCTGTCCACACTGGACGCGTCCCCGCTGCCGGTGACGCGTCACCCTGAACATCTCGCGTATGTCATCTTCACCTCGGGTTCAACCGGTCGCCCCAAGGGGGTACTCGGCCGGGTCGGCGGTCTGGCGACGCTGCTGCGTCACCACCGCGCGACGACGGTCGCCGTGACCGAACGCGCCGCCGGGAGGCGGCTCCGGGTGGCGCACACCTACTCGTTCGCCTTCGACTCCGCGCTCGACCAGCTGATGTGGCTGCTGTTCGGGCACGAACTCCACGTTTACGGCACCGACGTCGCCCGGGACGCCGACGAACTGCTGGCCGCGTTCGCCGGCGACCGGATCGATGTCGTCGACACCACGCCGTCGATGGCCGCGCCCCTGATCGAGGCCGGACTGCTCGACGGCCCGAACCCGCCCGCGCTGCTCGTCCTCGGCGGCGAGGCGACCCCGCCCGCGCTCTGGCGCCGCGTCGCGGAGTCCGGTGTCCGTGCCCGCAACATGTACGGCCCGACCGAGGCCACTGTGGACGGTGCCGGATCCTGGCTGGACGGCGGGGAACCGACGATCGGGACCGCGGTGCCGGGGACGGCGGTCCGGGTGCTCGACGCCGCGCTCCGACCGGCACCCGCGGGAACGCCGGGTGAGCTGTACCTCGCCGGACCGCATCTGGCGCGCGGCTACCTCGGCCGCCCCGGCGCGACGGCGGAGCGGTTCGTCGCCGATCCGTACGGCGCGCCCGGCGACCGCATGTACCGGACCGGCGACCTCGTCCGCTGGGTACCGGGCCGAGGGCTGGAGTACCTGGGCCGCCGTGACGGCCAGGTGAAGGTGCGCGGCCACCGCGTCGAACTGGGCGAGGTCGAGGCCGCGCTGACCGCCGTGCCCGGCGTGCGGGCGGGCGCCGCCGCGGTGCGCGGACCGAGGCTCGTCGGGTACGTCGTCGGTGAGGTCGCCCCGGACGACGTCCGCGCGGCACTCGCGGCACGGGTGCCGGAGCACCTCGTGCCCGCCGCGGTGGTCGTACTCGACACACTTCCGTTGACCTCAAACGGGAAGATCGATCGCGCGGCACTGCCCGCTCCGCGTGCGGCGGCCGGGCGGACCGCGGCGACCGAACGCGAACGGCTGTTGTGCGCGACCATCGCCGAGGTCATCGGTGTCGAGGAGGTCGCCGTCGACGACGACTTCTTCGCACTGGGCGGCGACAGCATCACCGCGATCAGCGTCAGCAGCAGGCTGCGCGCGCACGGCCTCGACCTGCGGCCGCGCGATCTGCTGGCCCGGCGCAGTTTTGAGGCGCTGGCGGCGGCGAGCACGCAGCTCGGCGGCCCGGCGGACCCGCCGGACGAGCCGGTCGGCGAGGTGCCCGCGCCGCCGATCGCCCGCGCCCTGCTCGACCCGCATCCGGACGTCACCACGGTCGCGGGGTACACGCAGTGGACCGCGGTCCGGCTCGACGAGGACCTGCCGCCCCACCTGCTGATCGAAGGTGTGCAAACGCTGCTGGACCACCACGACGTCCTGCGCCTGCAACTAGAGGACGAATTGCGTGTCCGCGAACGCGGTTCCGTGCACGCCGCTGACATCGTCGTCGAAACGACAGGTGATCCGGCGGACATCGCCAAGGACCTCGCGGACTCGCTCGATCTCCGAGCGGGCGTGCTGAGGGTCGCGTTGCTGCCGGACCACCTCGTCATCGTGCTCCACCACCTGGCGATCGACGGCGTTTCCTGGCGAGTCCTGCTGCCCGACCTGCGTGCCGCCTGCGCGGGCGAAACACTCGAACCGGCCGGGACGTCGTGGCGGCGGCACGCGCTCCGCCTCGCCGCACAAGGCACTTCCGGTGCCCGGCGCGGCGAACTCGACCACTGGCGCGGCGCGCTCGACGGCCCGCGCCTCGGCCACCGGCCGCTCGACCGGGCCGCCGACACGGTCGCGACCGCGCGGCGTTCGGTCACCATCGCCTCACCGGAGCAGACCGAGGCGGTGCTCACCGGCCTGCCCGCGGCTTACCGGGCCGGACCGGACGACGTCCTGCTCGCCGCGCTCGTGCTCGCACTCCGGTCGTGGCGGGCCGCTCCGGTCACGGCCGAAACCGTGTCCCTCGAAGGGCACGGCCGGGATCAGGACGGCCTGGACCTGTCCCGCACCGTCGGCTGGTTCACCGCCGAACATCCGCTGCGCGTGCCCGCCGGAGAGGTGGCCACGACCGCGGACTTCGACAACGCGCTCACGGGTGGTGCCGTGGCCGGAAAGCTGCTGCGGGCCGCCAAAGAGGCCAAACGCGCCGTGCCGGACAGCGGTATCGGCTTCGGTGTCCTGCGCTACCTCGACCCGCTCACCCGGGACGAACTCGCCGCCGCCCCGCCGCCGGACGTCGTGCTGAACTACCTCGGCCGGTTCGCCGCCCTGCCCGGTACCGGCTGGCGGCTACCGGAGGAAGACCCGTTCGCGGTCACCGAACCCGAGGGCAAGTCTCTGGACCAAGTGCTGGCGCTGAACTGCTTCGTCCGCGAGGGCGGCCGTCCCCGGCTCGCCGTCGAGTGGACGGCGGCGAGCGCGGTCCTGCCGTCGGCGAGTGTCGAGGCGCTTCAGGAAGCGTGGTCGCGAGCGCTGGAAGCGATGGCCGCGCACGCCGCCCGGATCGGACCGGACGGCGGCGGCCTCACACCGTCGGATCTGCCGCTGGTCGGCCTCGGCCAGGCCGACATCGACGCGCTCGAACGCCGGGGCCGGATCGAAGACGTCCTGCCCGCGACCCCGTTGCAGACCGGGCTTTCGTTCCACACCCTGGCGCGTGGCGCCGACGACACCGACGTCTACGTGGTCCAGGCCGTCACCCTGCTCAGCGGCGCGCTCGACGCCGACCGCATGCGCGAGGCCGCGGCGGAAGTGCTGCGACGGCATCCCGCGTTGCGTGTCCACCTGCACACCACCGACGCGGGCGAGGTCGTCCAGGTGGTGCCCGAGGCGGTGTCGCTGGACTGGCGGCACGTGAGCGCGGCGCCCGGGGAAGTCGCGGCCGAATGCCGGGTCGAACTGGCCCGCCCGTTCGACCCGGCGACCCCGCCGCTGATCCGGTTCCTGCTGCTGACCCTCGGCCAGGACGAGCACCGCCTGGTGCTCACCAACCATCACGCGCTGCTCGACGGCTGGTCGATGCCGCTGGTCGGCCGGACGCTCTTGGCCACCTACGCCGAACTCGGCGGCGGCCCGGCGGCCCCGGTCGCTCCGCCGCTCTCGGAGTATCACCGGGTGCTCGGCGAACGCGATCCGGACGCGGCATTGGACGCGTGGCGTGCGGCGCTGGCCGGTCTCGATGAGGGTACGCGGCTCGCCCCCGCGAGCGTCGAGTCCACTGTGGAGCGTCCGGACCGGGTCACCGTGGAACTGGGCGACGAGTTCAGCGAACGGCTGCGCGCCTTCGCCCGCGAACGCGGGATCACGCCGACGACGGTGTTCCAGACCGCGTGGGGTGTCCTGCTCGCCCGGCTGACCGGCCGCCGCGACGTCGTGTTCGGCTGCCCGGTCTCCGGACGGCCCGCCGACGTCCCCGGCGTCGAGCGGATGATCGGCCAGCTCGGCAGCACGATCCCGGTGCGAGTCCGGTTCGACGCCGCCGACACGGCGGTCACCGTGCTGGAACGCGTGCACACCGAAAGTGTCCGGCTCACCGATCACCACCACGCCGGACTGCCGGACATCCAGCGCGCGGCAGGCGTCGGCGACCTGTTCGACACGATGCTGGTGATGGAGAACTTCCCGCTCTCCAGCCGCGCCCGCACCACTTTGGCGCCGGGGCTCGACCTCGTCGGGGTCGACATCACCGACGCCACGCACTACCCGCTCACGGTGATCGTGCTGCCCGGCGACGGGTTCACCGTCGGCCTGGGCTATCAGCCCCAGGCCTTCACCCGCGCCGAGGCCGAGTCCTACGGGCGCTGGCTGCGCGCCGTCCTGCACGAGATCGTCGCCGATCCGGCGCGGCCCGTCGCCCGGCTGCGCGCGCTCGACGCCGACGAGGAACGCGCGATGCTGCGGCTCGGCGAAGGGCCGGAGCCAAGGCGCGAACGCGGCGGGATGCTGGAGGAGTTCGGCCGCTGGGTCCGCGAGACCCCGGACACCGAAGCCGTGGTCTGCCGCGACCGGAGCCTCACCTACGCCGAACTCGACCGGCGGGCCAACCGGCTCGCGCACACCCTGATCGACGCCGGGGTGCGGCCACAGGACCCGGTCGCGGTGCTGCTGCGCCGCGACGTCGATCTGGTGGCCGCGCTGTTCGGCGTCATCAAGGCGGGTGCGGTGCACGTGCCGATGGATCCGGACTACCCGGCCGACCGGCTGGCCTACATGCTCGACGACATCAAGCCCGCCGCCGTCGTGTCCACTTCGGACGTCGACGGGCTACCGGTGGTGAACCCGGAAAATTTGTCCACTAAGGACAGCCAGCCATCGGTTCGGATCAGTGAAGACTCGCTCGCCTACGTCATCTACACCTCCGGCACCACCGGCAAACCCAAGGGGGTCGCGGTGCCGCACCGCGGGATCCCGAGCCTGATCGCGCTGCAGGAGGACATCGTCGGCATCGGCACCGCCGAGCGGTACCTGCACTTCGCCTCGACGAGTTTCGACGTCGCGTTCTGGCAGTTCATGCTTCCGCTGCTGTCCGGCGGCACGTCGGTCATCGCGCCGGAGGAGGTGCGCGTCTCCGGCGACGACCTGCTGGCCTACGCGGCCGAACACCGGGTCACCGGGCTGAACCTGCTGCCGTCGTTCCTGTCGGCCATGCCCGACGACACGACCGTCGATCCGGACGTGTTCTTCGTCGTCGGCGCCGAACGCCTCGACCCGGAACTGGCCCGGCGCTGGGGGAACCGGCGGGCGCTGTTCAATGCCTACGGCCCGACCGAAGTCACCATCAACTCGGTCACCTGGCACTACGACCCGGCCGACCCCGGGCCGTTGCCGATCGGCCGCCCAGATCCGGAAGTCCGCGCATACGTGCTCGACGGCGGTCTGCTCCCGGTCGGGACGAACGTCACCGGCGAGTTGTACCTGGCAGGCCCGAAGCTCGCCCAAGGCTACGTCGGCCGGGCGGCGCTGACCGCCGAACGGTTCGTGGCGGATCCGTTCGGGCCGCAGGGGGAGCGCATGTACCGCACCGGTGACCTGGTCCGGTGGCGGCCGGACGGGCAGATCGTCTTCCTCGGCCGCGCCGACCACCAGGTCAAGCTGCGCGGATTCCGGATCGAACTCGGTGAGATCGAGACCGCGCTGACCGGGCACGACGACGTGCGTGCCTCCGCCGTGATCGTCCGCGAAGACCGGCTGGTCGCCTACGTCGTGCCGGTCGACGGCGCCGAACCCGATCCGGCGGCGCTGCGCGAGCACCTCGCGGCGGATCTGCCCGCGTACATGGTTCCGACGGCGTTCGTGCCGCTGGAGCGGCTTCCGCTCGGCCCGAGCGGCAAACTCGACCGGTCCGCACTGCCCGCGCCCGAGGCCCGTTCGACGGGTGGCAGGGAACCGGCGACTCCCGCGGAAGCCGTGCTGCTGCACGTCGTCCGCGATCTGCTCGGCCCCGGCGTCGGCCTGGACGACGGCTTCCTCGAAGCGGGTGGGGACAGCATCGCGTCGCTGCGGGTGGTTTCCCGCGCCCGCCGCGAAGGGCTGCACCTGACCGCGCGCGACGTCCTCGAAGGCGGCACTGTCGCCGGGATCGCGGCGCGCTGTGGCGAACCCGAACAGGCCGAGGAGGCGCCCGCGGTCGGCGATGCGCCGCTCACGCCGATCATGCGCGATCTGTTGCTGCGTGCGGAAAAGGCGGCGGACGGGTTCTGCCAGTGGGTCGAGGTCTGCGTGCCGTCGGCGGACGACGTGCCGCGGTGGCGCGCGGTGCTCGACACCGTCCTCGCCCGCCATGACGTCCTGCGGGCGCATCTGGTCGAGGACGCGTTGCGGATACCCGCCGTGGGCGCGGTGACCGGTGCGGACGTGCTCACCACCGCCAGGGTGGCCGACGATCCGCGCGCGGTGCTGGACGCGCGGGTCGAGCAGATCGTGGCCCGGATGGACCCCCGTACCGGCCCGCTGCTGCACGCGGTGCTGGTGGACGCGGGCGAGCACCGCCCGGGACGGCTCCTGCTGGTGGCGCACCACCTCGTCGCCGACGCGGTGACCTGGCGCGTCCTGCTCGACGACGTCGAACAGGCCTTCCACGGCAACACCCCGCACCGGCGCGGGCAGTCGTTCCTCGGCTGGGCGCGTTCGCTGCGGGCCGCCGCACCGGCTCGGCAGGACGAACTGCCGTACTGGCAGTCGATCGCCACCGCGCCCGCGACGCGACTCGGCCGGACCGGGCTCGATCCGGCGCGCGACACCGTGGCGACCGCACGGCACCACCGGATCGACATCGGCGCGGACACCACCCACGCCGTGCTCACCGCCCTGCCCTCGGCCTACCGCACCGGGCCGGACACCGTGCTGCTGACCGCGCTCGCCCGCGCGGTCGCCACCTGGCGCGGTACCGAAGCCGATCTGCTCGTCGCCGTCGAAAGCTACGGCCGGCCGGGGCACACCCCGGACTTCGCGGGCACCGTCGACCTGGCACAGACCGCGGGCTGGTTCACCGCCGTGCATCCGGCGCGGATCACCCCGACGGCCGGACCGCTGCCGGACGCGCTGAGGGCGGTCCGCGACCACCTCCGCGCCGCCGGCGACGGCCTCGGGCACGGAATACTCGGCGTCGGGGGCACCCGGCCGGAGATCGCCTGGAACTACCTCGGCCGGTTCCCGGCGCCGCCGGTCGACGAAACGCCGTGGCAGCGCCCGCCGGACGCCGACCCGCTCGGTTCGGGCGGCGGCGCGGACCTGCCGCTGCCGTACGCGCTGACGGTGAACGCGATGGTCCCCGACGGCGGCACGCTCGGCGTCCGCTTCACCTGGCCGTCCGCGCTGTTCACCGACGACGAGATCGCCGTACTGGGTGAGCACTTCCGCCGGGCACTGGACGAACTCGCCGCCGATCCGCCCGGACCGGGCGAGGTCCTGCCACTGACGCCGTTGCAGGAGGTGATCCTGCGCGAGTCCCGCGCGGCGGACGAGGATCCGTATCCGGTGCAGGCCGCTTTCGCGCTGTCCGGGGAACTCGACGTCGAGGCACTGCGGGCCGCGGCGACCACCCTGGTGCGACGGCACCCGAACCTGGGCGCCGTGTTCCCGCCGTCGCACGAGGTCCAGGTGATTCCCGCGGTACCGGAAGCCGGGTTCGGCATCCGTGAAGTGTCCGATGTGGACAGTGCGCTGGACGAAGAACTCGCTGAGCCGTTCGATCTGGCGAACGGTCCGCTGTGGCGGGTCACCGTGCTGCGGCAAGGGCCCGGCCGTCAGACCCTCGTGCTGACCAGTCACCACTTGCTGTCCGACGGCTGGTCCGCGCCTCGCGTCCTCGGCGAGTTGTTCGCGCTGTACGCGGGGAAGCCGCTGCCGGAGCCCGTACCGCTGGCCCGGTACACCCGCCTGCTCACCGCGGCCGATCACTCCGCCGACGTCAGAGCCTGGCGGGCGGAACTCGACGGCTTGCCCGAAGGTGACCACCTGCCGCGTACCGGCGGTCCGGCCGAGCCGGTGGTGTTCACCGTGGACGGTCAGCTGGTCGCGGAACTGACCCGGCTCGGCGCGGCACGCGGGCTCACCGTCAACACGTTGTTGCAGGGCGCCTGGGCGGCCGTGCTCGCGAACCACGCCGGGCGCCCGGACGTCAGCTTCGGGGTGATGACCTCGAACCGGACGTCCGATGTGGACGGTGTCGAGGAGATCATCGGGTTGCTGGCGAACAGTGTCCCGGTTCGCGCCCGGTTCACCGGAACTGTCGGCGAGGCGCTCACCGACCTGCAGAAACGGCAGCAGGCCATGATCGCGCACCACCGGATGGGCCTGCCGGAACTGGCGTCGCTCGCCGGACGCGGGCGGCTGTTCGACAGCCTGCTCGTCTTCGAGAACTACCCGGTGGATCCGGCGAAGCTGCGCGAACCGGCGCCCGGCCTGACCGTCACCGGCACCCGGTTCCGTGAACGGACCCACCATCCGGTGAGCGTCACCGTCGTTCCCGGCGAGCACGGCTGGGAAGGCGTCCTCTACGCACGGGGCGGAGACGCTCGGCCACTGGCGGACGACCTGGTCCGGTTCCTGCGGGAGCTGCCGTCCTGGCTGGACGGCGACGCCGCCGAATTCGCGGGGGAGCGGTGACCGCGCGCCCGATCGACGCGACGCTGTGGCGCACCGCGTCGGTGCTGGTCCTCGGCACGTTCATGGCGACCTTGGACAGCACGATCGTCTCGGTCGGCGTCGACACCCTCGCCGAGGAGTTCGGCGCGCCGGTCACCGGCGTCCAGTGGGTGACGACGGCCTACCTGCTGGCCGTGGTCACCGCGGTGCCGTCGTCCGGCTGGCTCGCCGACCGGTTCGGCGGCCGCCGCGTCTGGCTCACCGCGGTCGTCGTGTTCCTGCTGGCGTCCCTGTTGTGCGCGCTGGCACCGACTTTGCCCGCGCTCATCGCCTGCCGTGTCCTGCAAGGGCTCGCGGGCGGGCTGCTGCCGCCGATCGGCCAGGCGTTGCTGGCGCGGGCCGCCGGACCGGACCGGATCGGCCGCTTGATCAGCGTCGTCGGCCTGGTGCCGCTGTTGTCGCCGGTGCTCGGCCCGCTGGCGGGCGGCACGATCCTCGCGATCGCCGACTGGCCGTGGCTGTTCTACGTCAACCTTCCGGTCGGCGTGGTGGCCATCCTCCTGGCGCGGCGCTGGGTTCCGGCCGGAGAGCCGGGCGGGCGGGGTGAACGGTTCGACTTCCGGGGCGCGTTGCTGCTTTCGCCGGGGCTCGCGGTGCTGGTGTTCGGGCTCACCTGGTTCGAACGGGGGAGCCCGGTGGTCGCCGGGATCGCGGTCGCGGCGGGTGTCGTGATGCTCGTGGCGTTCGTCCGGCACGGTCTGCGAGCCGAAGCGCCGCTGCTCGACCCGCGGCTGTTCACCCAGCCGCCGTTCGGGGTCGCCGCGCTGGCGCTGGTCCTGCTCGGCGCGTCGGTGTTCGGCACGATGTTCCTGCTCCCGCTGTATCTCCAGCGCGGCGCCGGACTGTCCACTTGGGACACCGGATTGCTGCTGGTGCCGCAGGGCATCGGCGCGGCGGCCGGGTCGGTGCTGGTGAACCGGCTCGTCGACCGGATCTCGCCGCGCACCCTGGTGCTGAGCGGCATCGGGCTGGTCGCTCTCGGCACCGCGCCCTTCACCCAGCTCGGCCCTGGTCTCCCGGACTGGGTGATCGTGGTTTCCCTGCTGCTGCGCGGTTTCGGCGCGGCGCTGATCGGCGCGCCGGTGATGACGATCGTCTACCGCCGGGTCGAACCCGCCCGGCTGCCCCGGGCGGCCGGGGCACTGAATCTGCTCACCACGCTCGGCGGCTCGATCGGCACCGCGGTGCTGGCCGTGGTGCTGCAGGCCCGGCTGGCCGCGCGCGGCCCGGACGTCGCCGCGGCCTTCGCCGACTCTTTCTGGTGTGTTCTCGGCCTCGCCGTCGTGGCGGTCGCCGGTGCGACGCGGCTGCCCCGGACCGGGGTGGCCGCCCCCGACAAGAAGAGAGGTCATGCGGATGCTTGACCAGGACACTCTGCCCAGCCCGGCCGACATCGCCACGAACGGCGTCGTGGCGGAGGAGATCGCCCGGCACCGCGAAACCGTCGCGAATGTCCTCGCCCGGCGCGACTCGCGGCTGCTCGTCGTCGTGGGTCCCTGCTCGGTGCACCACCCCGGCGGCGCGCTCGAGTACGCGCACCGGCTCGCCGAGGTGTCCCGGCGCTTCGCCGACGACCTCGTCGTCGTCCTGCGCGCCTACTTGGAGAAGCCGCGGACGATCGCGGGCTGGACCGGTCTGGTGCCCGATCCCACCCTGGACGGCAAGGGCGATCTCGCGTCCGGCGTGCGGATCGGACGGCAGTTCCTTGTCGACGCCGCCGCGACCGGGCTGCCGCTGGCGTACGAGTTCGTCGATCCGTTCCTGGCGCCCTATTTCGCGGACACCATCAGCTGGGGCGCGATCGGCGCGCGGACCGTGGCCAGCCAGCCGCACCGGCACCTGGCGTCGTGGCTGCCGATGCCGGTGGGCATGAAGAACTGTGTCTCCGGCAGGCTCGACACGGCCGTCTCCGCGATCCAGGCCGCCGGGCTGGCTCACGTGTTTCCCGGCGCCGCACCGGACGGGCGCCCGCGGATCCTGCGCAGCACCGGGAACCCGGACGCCCACCTCGTCCTGCGCGGCGGCCCGAAGCCGAACCACCACGCCCACGCGGTCGCGGACGCCCTCGACGCGCTGACCACCGTCGGCCTGCCGCACCGTCTCGTCGTCGACGCCTCGCACGGCAACAGCGGCAAGGACCACAACCGGCAGCCCCTCGTCGTCGCGGACCTGGCGGACCAGATCTCGGCGGGCAACGACGCGCTGGCGGGCGTGATGATCGAGTCGTACCTCGCCGACGGCAGGCAGGACGTCGGTGCCGTGCCGCCCCGGCCGGATCTCAGCATCACGGACGCCTGCCTGGGCTGGGACCGCACCGTGCCGCTGCTGGAGTCACTGGCCTGCGCGAACGCGGTGCGGCGGATCAGCAACCCCCGTCACGCCTCCGCGGCCCGCCCCTAGCCCCTGCCCGCTGATCGCCGTTCAATCACGCGTGTTCGCCGTTCAATCACGTGAGATCGCCGTTCAATCACGCGGGCGACCGGGGGACGCGACGCTAGAGGGCCTCGAGGGCTTTCCGCATGGTCGGCACCAGCTCGTCACCCATCTTTTCGAACAGCCCGCCGCGTTCCGGTAAGACCGCTACTTCTTCCAGATGACCGGGTTGTCCTTGTACGCGTCACTGTCGGAGTAGGTCGCGCCGCCGACCTCTCCGCCTTCCCTGATGGCCTGCAGTCCACAGGTCTGGTAGGTGGCGCCGACGACCTTGAAGTCCCTCTTGGCCGTCTCGGTCTGGCACTGCGGGGTCTCGCCGGTGATGATCACTCCGGTGCTCTTGCCATCCGGGCCCACCGCGCGCAGCCGCACCGAGCTGTAGGTGAGGTCCGTGCCGCCGACGTTCTCCACGGACATCCGGATGTACACCGGGATCATGCCCTTGGCCTTGTCACCGTAAGCGGCGAGATCCTCCTTGGCGCCCAGCTCGATCGACTTGACGGTGATCGCGAGGGTGCCGGTCTTGTCGGTGCCGTACTTGAACGGGACGACGGCGCGGTCGCCGACCTTCAGTTCGCTGCCGGGCGCGGTGGTGTCGGCGTTCGAGACCGGGACGGTGCCGCTCGTCGCGGGGGAAGAGGCGGGGGCCGACGTCGGAGACGAAGCCGGGGTGGGGGCGGGAACCGGGTTTCCGGCCTCCTCCTTCCCGCCACAGGCGGTGAGCAGCAGCACCGCGGCGAAACCGGTGGTGAACAGGGCGATGCGGTCGGACTTCATGGATCTCCTCGGACTACTCGCCGAATCGGTCACGGCGTTCTCGCCACGCACCGTAATCGCCGTCGGTGTCCGGCGGTGTGGCCCGTTCGCACCACAATCGATCACGAATCGCTTACGCCGATCGGCCCAGCCCGGTTGGCCAGGATCACCTTCTCGCCCTTGCCGCCCGCGTCCACCGCGCACCGATCGGTCACGGCGTTCTCGCCACGGACCGTATCGCCGGATGGATCCGCTGGTGTGGCCCGTTCACACCACAGCCGATCACAAATCGCTCACGCCGATCAGCCCGTCCTGGATCGCCCGCGCGACGAGCGCGGCCTTGGTCGGGGCCTCCCTGCCGATCTGGGCGTACTTGACCCGGATCCGCTCGAGGTGCGAGTTGACGGTGTTCGGCGAGATCCCCAGCCGGTGCGCGACGAAGTCCTTCGACTCGGATTGGAACCACTCGATGAGCACTTCGGTCTCCCGCGCGGAGAGCGCGGGACGCCGCTCCGAACGGTCCCCGGCCAGCGCGCCCGCCAGCGACGGCGGCGTGTACGGCCGGTCGGCGGCCGCCGCGCGCACGGCTTCGAGGAGGTGTTCCGCGCCTTCGGCTTTGGTGAGGTAGCTGAGCGCGCCGAGTTCGAGGCACTGCAGGACGGTCTCGTCGTCGGCCCGCATCGAATAGACGACGACACGGCGGCCTGCCTCGGTGAGCCGCCGCAGATCGCCCATCGCGGGGGTGGTGCTGTTCAGGTGCAGGTCGAGGATGACGACGTCGGCCTGTGCGCCTTCGCCGATCCACGCTGCACGCACATCCTCGCCCTCGGCCACGACGGTGACCGGCGGGGTGCCCGAGGACAGCCAGTGCACGACCCCGGCCCGCACGGCCGGGTGATCGTCGACGACCACCGCGGTCAGTTCGGTCGCGAACGCCATTTCGCCTCCATCCACGATCGTTGTCCCCATGCGTGCCATTCGACGTCGACGGCGCCCGATCCGTTCGCTGGCGCACCGGGTTCACCGTCGGTGATCGCCGCGACCCGGATTTCGTCGCCGGCGCGCAGCACACTGACCCGCGCCTGGGACCGCGCGGCGACGAGCGCGGTCATCAGCGGGCCGGTCAGTTCGCGCCGGACGGCCGTCGGCACGGGCGCCGGTTCGCCGCTGACCGCCAGCGTCACCGTCAAACCCCGCCGTTCGGCGAGATCGACGCACGCGGACACCTCGTGCACCAGCGGATCGGGGACGTCGTCGTTCTCCGCGAACAGCCGTCGTAGTTGCGTGGCCGCGAGCGCGCACCGCTCTCGCACCACCGCGTCGCGCGGGTCCAGGGTGCGGTCGGCCAGTCCGGCGAGCAGCGGCAGGGTGGCGCCGAGCTGGCCGGCGAACCGGTTGCGCTGGTCGGCCTCCCGCTGCTCGGCGAGTGCCTTACGGTGGGCCAGCCGATCCCGTTCAGCGGAGGCCTCGGCGGCTTCGCCCGCCCGCCGGTGGACGACGCGGACCAGCGCCAGCGTCGCGGCCTGGAAGGTGACCACGCTGAGCCCGACGATCACCACGCTGCCGATCTCGGACCGGTCGGCCGGCGCGGACACCACGAGCCTGACGACGGTGAGCGCGAGTTGCGCGCCGAGGGCGGCGACGGCGGCCACGGGACGGTCCAGCAGCAGGACCAGCAGATGCCAGCCCGCCAGGCCGAAGACCCAGTGCCGGTCGCCGAACAGCTCACCGGGCGGCACCGCCCAGGTCGCGACCGCCGAGGCCGCCAGCACCACGACCGACCCCGTCACCGCGGCGGGCCAGGGGACCGCCTTGCCGCGCAGTACCCAGAACGCCGCGACCACCAGGACCGCACCCAAGGCCACGAAGGCGTACCCGCTCGGGGCGCCGCTCACCACGGGCAGGCTGAGGCCGACCTGGAGTACCGCGGTCACGATCAGCAACGCGATCCGGCAGCCGCCGAGGACCCGGTCCGTCGTTTCACCCATCGGGCCACACCAGTTCCACCGTGGTGCCCGCGCCGGGCGCGGAGGTCACCTTCGCCCGGCCGCCCGCCGCGGCCATCCGCTCGACGACCGATCCCCGGACGCCTCGACGCTGCGCCGGCGTCTCCGCCGGATCGAAACCGCGGCCCTCGTCCCGGACGATCACGCGGAGGCCGTCTTCGACCGTCAGCCGGGCCTCGGTGACGCCCGCGTGCCTCTCGACGTTCACCAATGCCTCCCGCACGGCACGGACCAGCGCGAGCGCGGCCGACGCCGGGATCGGCGGGACCGGCGACCAGCGCGTCTCGACCTGCACCGGGCTGTGCGCGAGCACCCCGCGCAACGAGGCCTCCAGGTCCACCTCCCCACCGGGACCGGATTCGCCGGTGAGCATCGCGAGATCCCGGCGAGCGTATTCCGCGACCTCGGCCGGGCCCGCCGCTTCCCCGCGCTGGGCCACCGTGAGAAAGGTGGCGGCCGCCGTGTCGTGCAGGACGGCCAGATACTCCCGTTCCTGACGTCGTCGTTCCACGGCAAGGGATTCCTCGCGCGCCAGCCGGGCGCGCCGCTCACGGAGGTGATCGATCCGGCGCGTCGTGCGCGACAAGAGGAGGAAAGCGCCCCTGGCGAGCGCGGCTTCGATCAGCACCCGCAGCACCACCGAAAGGCCGTCCTCGAAGCCGAGTGGCACCACCTCGATCGCCAGCAGGCAGGCGATGGCGGGCACGGTGATCTTCGGCGCCCATTCCCATTGCAGGGTGATCGCGGTGATGGTGAGGACGTTCAGCGCCCACTGGTTCAGCTCGCCGGCTTCGGGCGCGGTCAGGAATTGGGTGCCGCAGATCGCCGCGGCACGCACCAGAGTCAGTGCGAAAGCCACCGGCCTGCCCCGGCCGGTCTTGCCCGCGAAGTGCTCGGCCACGGCGGCGACCAGCGCCAGCGTCAACAGTCCGAAGCCGAGCGGGAGCGCGGCCGACGGCGTCGCGAGCACCCCGAAAACACTGATCACCAGCAGCCCGGCACCCCTGGCCGGTCCGGCGAACCGGCCGACCACCGTCGAGAACTCCGCTTCGACGGAGGTCTCACGAGCGGACGGCACGGGCAGCAGTCAAGCAGACGGCATCGATGCCCGCAGATGCTGGCCGTCAGAACGACGCGAAGAATTCGCGCGGGACGAAACACGAACGGGGTGGGCGATCACTCTCGCCCTGTCGGGGGTATTTCCGGTTTTCGAGGGTGTTCACCCGGTCGATCGGCACAAGAATCGCCGAATGCGTGCAAGGCGGTTCGCCTCGATCTCTGCCGGTGCCGCCGCGGCGGTGTGCGTGGCGGCCCTTGTCGTCACCGGTGGCGCGGTCGCGGCCCCACTACCCGGCGGCCTCGGTCCGTGCGTCGGCGATGCTTGCCCCGGCCAGTACCCGCCGGTGAACAATGGGGCCTACCCTGGCCGGGACAACGGCATCAACGTCTATGTCGGTGGCGAATTCCAGGTACGCGAAGCGGCGGCGGAAGCCGAAGGACGAGTCGTCGTCCTCGGTGATTTCGACATGGCGAAACGAGCGGGTGTGTCCGCCATCTACAACGTCGGCATCGCCGGTGTCGGCTCACGGGTCCCGCCCCCCGACGGCGCGGACTTCCTGACCACCGGCGGGAACGTGCGTGTCGCCCCGCGGCAACGGCTGGTCGCCGACGACGGTGTCGTCCGGCTCGCGGGGACCGTCACCGGGACGGTGAACGGAACGCTCGCGAAGGACCCCGACGCGGCGAAGCCATACGTGGGCCTGCGCGAGGATCTTCGGGTGGCGAGCCAGTGCTACGCGCGTGAAGGCACCACGCCGCGGCCTGCCACGGGCACGGCGCGCAACGAGGGATACCGCACCCTGTTCACCGGGGACGGGAAATCCGCGTTGCAGGTGTTCACCGTGGACTTCGACGTGACCGCGGCCAACGGCGGTATGCAGGGCATCGAGTTCGAAGGCATCCCGGCCGGGGCGACGATCCTGGTCAACGTGGTCGGCGCCGTCCGGACGATCAACACCTCCACCGGCGACCCCGGCGACGCGGACCCGATCAACAAGCTGCGGGAACGCCTGCTGTGGAACTTCCCGGACGCCACCAAGGTGAAGATCGCCGGTGGCGCCCAGTTCCAGGGAAGCGTGCTGATCGGCGACCAGGGGAGCACCGCGACGGTCACCGCGTCCGGGATGAACGGCCGCTTCTTCACCACGGGCAACCTGGTGCACAGCTCGGAGGCCACCGGTGGTGGCGGGCAGGAGTTCCACGCCTACTCGTTCAACGGTGACCTGCCCGAATGCGGCAGTACACCGACCACGACGCCGAGCAGCTCGACTTCGTCTTCCGGCACCACGTCGTCCAGTTCCACGAGCCCGACGAGTACCACTACATCGAGCAGTAGTGCCACTTCGAGCAGCAGCACTACTTCGAGCAGCGAGCCGTCGAGTACGACTTCGTCCAGCAGCACGTCGCCGACCACCATCAGCAGTGCCACGAGCACGACGCCGGGGCCCGGGATGACCACCGGCACCACGCCCGGCCAGCCGGGTGCGACCACGCCCGGTGGCGGGCCGTCCGACAGCGGCCCGCTGGCCTCGACCGGTAGAGAGGTCCGTGGCCTGCTGGTCGCCGGCCTGTTCCTGCTGTTGCTCGGTGGCGTGCTGGTGGCGCTCACGATCCGGTCGAGGCGCCGCGAGTCCTAAGAGATCCGGTCGAGCGCGGTGTCGATGACGTCGCGGCGGTCCGCGAGCAGGGCCTCCGCGGCGGTGCGGCCCGTCGCCGCCAGGTAGGCGTCGACGAGACGGTTGCCGACCGCGTACCCGGCACCCGTCGGCAGGCCGACGGGAGTGCTGCCGTAGCGCGCGGCGGTCTCGTCACCGTGCACCCAGGCCGCGAAGTTCCGCATGCCGGTGATCTCCAGCCCGGAGACGACCTTCGCGAACACCGAGCCGTCGTGCAGATGCGGCACACCGATGCGGGTGTAGCCGAGGTCGTCGCCGTACAACTGGCGGGCGAAGGCGTCGGCCAGTCCCTCGGACACGATCTGCTCGCCGACGGTGACCGTCGCCGGGTCCCAGATCACCCCGCCGGGGCTGTAGCGAAGGTTGTGGTTCAGCTCGTGAACCGCCGTCGCCTCCAGCCGTACCAGGTTCTCCGGGTATGGCCAGAAGTTGAGGTAGATGTAGCCGGACACGCTGCCGTTCGCCGTCATGCCCAGGTTCGGGCCCATGAAGTGCTCGTCACCGGGATCACCCAGGACGATGAGGACGGTGATATCCGGTACCGCGATGCCGGGAGTCGCCGCCGCCTGCGTGGCGACGGCGTCGTCGAGCGCCCGCTGGATACGGTTCCAGGCGTCGGCTTCACGCAGAGCGCCGAGAGCTTCCAGGCAGCGCTCTTCGTCGCTGTCGAGCGGGAAACCGGAACTCATCGCGTGCATCGCGACGAGGTCCACGTCGCCGGGGAAGTAGCGGTACATCCCGGCGGCGGGCTCGACCATCGCCTTGAGCAGCGCGGCGCGGTCCGCATGCGGCGCGCGCAGGATCTCGCGCATCGCCGGGTAGGTGTCCAGAACCTTGATCGTCATGGAAGCGACGTTAAAGGCTCCAGTGGGTGGAGACTCAAGCCTCGTGAGTGTTAAGGACCAGGAGTGTCTTAGGTCAGGATCGCGGTCCGTGAAGGACTCCTTGAGGGACCCAGGGTCCCTCAAGGAGTCCTTCACGGATTCGGAACACTCGGCCGGTCGGATGGGTCGGGTCTCGTGAGTACTGCCACCGACGGCGGACGAGAAGGAACTTTCCGTGCGCTTCTACGCGTTCCCGCCGCCGGGCGCCTAGGGATGCCGCCAGGCCAGGAACGTCTCCAGCGTCGTCAGCCGGTGCTCCCGCACCGCCAGTTCGATCTCCCCGGCAGGCGCGTTCCTGTCGAACAGGTCGAGGATGTTCTGGTGCTCCTGCACGGATTCGTGCGCGCGGCCGGGGACGAAGCTGAACGTCGACGTGCGCAGTCCGGCCAGCCGGTTCCAGCCGCGGTTGACCAGGTCGAGCACCTGGGGATTGGGGCAGGTGCCGAACAGGACACGGTGGAAGTCGCGGTTCAGCGCGGTGAACCGCGACGGCTCGAAGTTGTCGAGGCAGGCGGTCAGTTCCGCGTTGAGTCCTTTCGCCTCCTCGAGTGCCTTGCCGGGCAACGACGGCGCCGCCAGCGCGGCGGCGTAGCCCTCGACCAGCGCGAGCGTCTGCATGGTGTGCTGGTAGTCGCTCTCGTCGGCCATCGCGACCTGCGCGCCGATGTTGTGCTCGTAGGTCACCAGCCCCTCGGCCTCCAGCCGCCGGACCGCCTCGCGCACGGGCACGGTGCTGACCCTGAGTTCCTGCGCGATCTGCCCGAACACGAGGCGGTAGCCGGGGGAGAAGGCGCCGTCGTCGATCCGCGCCTTGATCCAGTGGTAGGCGATCTGCGACTTGCTCATCGCGGTCGAGTTCACCGCGTCGCCAGCGGTCACGAGTAGTGCAGCCAGACGGACTTGATCTCGGTGTACGCGTCGATCGCCCACGGACCCATCTCGCGGCCCCAGCCCGACGCCTTGTACCCGCCCCAGGGCGCGGCCATGTCGGGGATCGGCGGCATGTTGACGAACACCGCGCCCGCCCGGATGCCGTTGGCGAACCGGTGCGCGACGCCGAGGTCACGGGTCCACACGGTGGCCGCGAGCCCGTACTCGGTGTCGTTCGCGCGGGCCAGCAACTCGTCCTGATCGTCGTAAGCGGTGACGGCGAGGACCGGGCCGAAGATCTCTTCGCGCATGATCGTCATGTCGTCGGCGACACCGGCGAACAACGTCGGCGAGTAGAAGTAGCCATCGCGATCAAGCGCTTGGCCGCCGGTGACCAGTTCCGCGCCCTGCTCGCGACCGGTCGAGACGAGGAAGTCCACGTGCTCGCGGTGCTTCGCGGAGACAAGGGGACCGAGCTGGGTGGACTCGTCCAGGCCCGGCCCCAGCTTGAGGCCCTCGAGCCCGGCGGCCAGTTTCGCGACGAACTCCTGCTCGCGTTCGCGGTCCACGAAGAACCGGGTGTAGGCGGCACAGACCTGTCCGCTGTTCAGCGTCGCGCCCGCGAGGTTACCCGCGACGGCGGCGTCGATGTCGGCGTCCGAGGCGATGATGCTGGGTGCCTTGCCGCCGAGTTCGAGGGTGAGCCGTTTCAGGTTCGACTCCGCGCTCGCCGCCGTGATCAGCTTCCCGACCGCGGTCGACCCGGTGTAGGACAGGTGGTCGACGTCGCCGTGCCCGCTCAGGAGCGCGCCCACCGTGCCGTCGCCGGTGACCAGGTTGACCACGCCCGGCGGGAACCCGGCCTCGTCGACCAGCTCCACCAGCCGGATGCTGGTCAGCGGCGTGACCTCGCTGGGCTTGATCACCACGGTGTTGCCGGTGGCCAAGGCGGGCGCGAGCTTCCACACCAGGATCATCAGCGGGAAGTTCCACGGCGTGATCAGCGCGTTCACCCCGACCGGCTCACGGCGCGTGTAGTGCAGCGTGTCCGGGAAGGACACCGGGTTGGTGGTGCCCTGGATCTTGGTCACCCAGCCCGCGAAGTACCGCAGGTGCTCGGCCGAGCCGGTGACGCTGACCTGGCGGGAGATGCCGATCGGCTGGCCCTGGTCGCGTGTCTCGAGCGCGGCCAGCTCCTCGTGGTGTTTGTCGACCAGTTCCGCCAGCTTGAACAGCAGCGCGGCCCGCTGGACCGGCAGCAGTCCCGCCCAAGCGGGGTCGCTCAGTGCCTTCCTCGCGGCGCCGACCGCGGCGTCGACGTCGGCGGCCGACGCGGTGCCGACCTCCTCGATCACCTGGCCGGTGGCCGGATCGTACGTCGGCAGCGACCCGCCTCCGGCGGCGGTCCACTGTCCGTCGATGAACAGGCGTGTGGCCATGGCTAGCTCCTCCTCGACCGGTGTGTGATCGAGTATCGGGCGCCACATGGTCCCCGGTCTTGCCCGCCAGGGCACGCCGATTGTCGGCCAGCGAACCGAATCCGCCGGACGGCGTCCCGGCTTGCGAGGGTGGGGACATGGACGTCATCGTGGTAGGAGCGGGTTCGGCCGGTTCGGTGGTCGCCAGGAGACTGGCCGACTCCGGGGCGTGGGTGACCCTGCTCGAGGCCGGCGGGCCGGACACCAACCCGGCCATCCACGACCCTTCGCGGGCGGGAGAGCTGTGGCACGGCCCGGAGGACTGGGGCTACCACACGGTGCCGCAGCCGCACGCGGCGAACCGGCGGCTGCACCTGCCGCGCGGAAAGGTGCTCGGCGGGTCGCATTCGCTCAACGCGATGATCTGGGTGCGCGGCGCCCCCGCCGACTACGACGGCTGGGAACTGCCCGGCTGGCGGTGGGAGGACGTGCGCCCGGTGTTCGAGCGGATCGAGAAGGATCTGCTCGACGTCGTGCCGAACGAGCCGCTGCACCCGATCCAACAGTCCATTGTGGACGCTGCCGTGCAGTCGGGCCTGCCGTTCAACCCGGACTACAACGGCGACGACCTCGACGGCGTCTCGATTCAGCGTGTCACCACGCGGGACGGGAAACGGCTCAACACCTGGCTCGCTTACGGGCAGCCCGCCGCCGGGCGGATGACCGTCCACACGGAAGCTTTTGTGCACCGGTTGCTGATCGAGGGCACCAAGGTGACCGGGGTGCTGGCGGAGGTCGACGGCGAACTGCGCAAGGTCTTCGCCGACGAGGTCGTGCTCGCCGCGGGCGCGCTGGCCTCGCCCGCGATCCTGCTCCGCAGCGGCATCGGACCGGTCGACGAACTCGACGTGCACGGCATCGACGTCGTCGCCGAACTACCGGGGGTGGGGCGGAACCTGCACGACCACCTGCTGTGCCCGGTCATCTTCGCGACCGACCGCCGTGAGGTCGAGCCACCCGCGCCCGGCCGCTCGGTGACGCAGACCCACCTGTTCTGGCGCAGCCGTCCCGGCCTGGAAGTGCCCGACACCCAGCCGATCCACTTCAGCGTGCCGATGTACGAATCTTGGATGACCGGCCCGGAGACCGGGTTCTCGCTGATGGCGGGCATGGTCACGCCGCGCAGCCGGGGCAGCCTGCGGCTCTCGGGGCCGAACCCGCTCGACGAACCGCTGATCGACCTCGCCGCGCTGGAAGACCCGGCCGACTTCGAGAGCCTGGTCGCTTCGGTGGAGCAGTGCCGGGAGATCGGCCGGGCGGCCGCGCTGGCCGAGGATTGGGGCGCCCGCGAGCTGTATCCGGGGCCCGGCGCCGATGTCCGCGAGTACGTCCGGCGGACCGCCATCACCTACCACCACCAGGTCGGGACCTGCCGGATGGGCACCGACGAACTGGCGGTGGTCGATCCGGAACTGGCCGTGCACGGGATCAGCGGGCTCCGGATCGCCGACGCGTCGGTGCTGCCGCGGGTGACCACGGGCAACACCAACGCGCCGGCGGTGCTGGTCGGCGAACAAGCTGCTCGGTTCATGCTCGGCCGATAGTGCGGCGCAGCCAGGAGGCCCGGGCGGCCAGCGCGGCCCGGGTCACCTCGCTGTCCGGGGCGATCCGGTCGAAACCGTGATACGCGCCCGCCCAGACATGCAGTTCGGTGGGTACTCCCGCTCGCCAGAGGCGCCGCGCGTAGTCGACGTCCTCGTCGCGGAAGATCTCGGCCGCGCCGACCTCGATGAAGGCGGGCGGGAGCCCGGTGAGGTCGGCCGCGGTCGCCGGGACGGCGTAGGGCGAGGTCTGTCCATTGAGGAGGGATCGCCAGCCGAACTCGTTGGCTTCCCGGCCCCAGACGCCCCGTTCGGCGAATTCCACCGTGGACGGAGAATCGTTGCCACTGTCGATCATCGGGCACAGCAGCAGCTGGCCTGCCAGCGCCGGTCCGCCGCGATCCCTGGCCAGCAAGGCGATGCCAGCGCTGAGCCCGCCACCCGCGCTGCCGCCGCCGACGATCAGTTTCGCCGGATCGAAGCCGAGTTCACCGGCATTCTCGGCCATCCAGGTCAAGCCCGCGTAGCAGTCTTCGAGTGGCGCCGGATGCGGGTGTTCGGGTGCGAGCCGATAGTCCACGGTCACCGCGACAAAGCCGAAAACCTCGACGAGCGCGACCATCCGGGGCAGGTCGGCGAACCGGTTGTCCAGCACCATGCCGCCGCCGTGGATGTTGTAGAACCCCGGCGCGCCCCTGGCATCCCGGGGCGTGACGACGGTGACGACGACGTCGGTGCCGGGCACGGACCGGTCCTCCCAGACGAGGTCCCGGTCGCCGATCGCCTCGGCGCAGGTCAGGTTCCCGTCGGCCAGCGCCTTCCGCACGCTCGCCAGCGACTCGGCGCTGACCGGGGGGCCGGACGGCAGGCCTTCCAGGGCTCCGGCGAGTTCGGGGTCGAAGGTCGTCACGGGCCCTCCGGGTCGACGCTGTCGCGGTCCGCCCAGAACGGTTCGGCCAGCTCGCGCAGCTGCTTCGCGCCGACGCGTTCGACGAGGTCGACAGCGCCAAGATTGTCCTTGAGCTGACCGGTGCTGGTCGCGCCGAACAGGGTGGTGGTGTTCGCCGGGTGGGTGAGGGTGAAGGCAAGGCACAGCTGAGCCGCCGTCACGCCGAGATCACCCGCGATCTTCGCGAGTTCCGGTGCGGAGGAAGCGATGCGCTCGCGGATGCCGCCGGGATCGCGGCCGACCTGACGCGCGCCGCTGTTCTTGCCCAGCAGGAACCCGCCCTCGAAGATGTCCGAAGACTGGAGCGTGACCCCGAGTTCGCCGAAGACCTGCTTGAAGGGTTCACCATCCGGAATGGACCGCCGGGCGACGCTGTACTTCAGCTGTGCGATGGCGGGGCCGGGGACGCTTTCTCGCGCGGCGAAGTCGTGCAGGGCGCGGATGGTGGTGGCGGACCAGTTGTTCACGCCCCACTGCCCGATGAGCCCGGCCTCACGGAGTTCGTTCAAATCCAGCACGAGCCGGTGCAGATCGGTGTCGTCACGCCGGAGGTCACCCAGCACCACCAGATCGGCGTGCTCGACCCCGGCGCGGAACAGCGCGTTGTCCAGCTGATCGCGCAGGTTGTGCTCCGGATAGCCCTCCAGCCACAGCTTGGCCGAAAGCAGGTAGTCCTCGCGTTTGATCCCGGCCGCGCGGACCATCGCGGAGAACAGCACGTCGGTGTAGACCGGGGTGGCGCCGGGGAACCCGTAGACGCCGACGTCGAAGAGCGTGATCCCGGAATCGACGGCGGTGCGGACCAGGTTCACCGCCTCTCGGAAGTCCATCCGGTCGTAGGTGTGCCAGGAACCGAGCGAGAGCACGCCGGTGAGCGGGCCGTCGCGGCCGATGCGGCGCTGGGGGATGACGGACACGGAAGTCTCCTAGGAACAGGTGGCGGAGCAGAGGTGTGATCGGGAAAGTGCCCGTACGCGTGAACCCGCCTCGGCCAAAGGCCCCGCTATCGCGGTGGAAGGGCGCCCTTCCTCCTGACTTGACTTGGATCTACGGGCTGGCGGCCTGCCGACGTCGATCGCGGTCGCGGGTTCACCGACAACCACTAGGGAAGGCGGGGATCGATGACGGCTTTGAGTTCGCCGAGCCGCGACATCGACTCGACGCTGCGGGAAGCTTCGGAAAGCCCGACAGGTGCGCTGAAGAGTTCGTCCCATGGCAGCCGGTCGGCGAACGTGCGGAAGAAGTCCACCGAGCGGTGGTAGTCGGCGATGTCGCCGTTGAGCGAGCCGGCGACCGTGAGCTCCTTGCCCATCACGGTGCCCAGCGCCACGGGGGAGGGCGCGGGGCCGGTCGAGCCGACGATCGCGATCGTGCCGCGTTGCGCCGCGAAGGCCACGGCCTCTTCGCCGATGGTCGGCCCGCCTGCGAAGTCGAAGACGTGGTCGGCGCCGCGGCCGCCGGTGAGTTCCTTGACCCGCTCGATGCGGTCTTCGGCGGTGCCGTCGACCGGAATCGTCGCGGTGGCACCGAAACGTTCGGCGGTCTCCAGCCGATCGGCGGGTCCGCCGATGGTGATCACGTCACCCGCGCCGGAGATCCGCGCGACGGCGGTGGCGAACACGCCCAACGCGCCGGCACCCTGGACCACGACTGTCGCACCGGGACGGATCCCGCCCGACCGCGAGACGGCCCGCAGTACGGTTTTGCCCGCACAGCCGGACATCGAGGCCCAGGTGTCCTTGACGTCGTCCGGGAGCAGGAGCTTGGCCGCGCCAGGGGTCACGTAGCAGTACCGGACGAGACCGCCGGTGGCGTACGGGAAGACGTCGGAACGCTGGAGAAAGCCGTATCCACGCTTCTCACAGGCGACCGGCTCGCGCAGGATCGTGCAGCCGTGACACTTTCCACAGGTCGACTCGGACCAGCCGATGCGGTCGCCCTCGGTGATCTCCCGGCCGAGGGTGTCGGTGGTACCCGGTCCGACGGACACCACCTCGCCGACCATTTCGTGACCCAGCACCATCGGGAGCATGCCGGGGAAGGTCATCTGGCCCGACCAGATGTGTACGTCGGTGCCGCACAGGGTGGTGCAGGTGATCCGGACCAGCGCGGCGCCCGGTTCCGGTTCGTCCGGCAGCGGTAGTTCCCGCAGGGTGAGCGCGGAGCCGTGTTCGGTGAGCACCGCCGCTTCGGTTCTGTTGACCATCTTTTTAGTCTACAGTTGTAGGAGAAAAAGTCCAGATCCTGGAGGAACCATGCCGTCGCAACGTATTCGCCCCGCATCGCTCGTGGTCCGCGGCGGCCCGATCCTCACCTTCGACCCGGCGGGCACCGTCGTGCGGGCGATGGCGGCGCGCGACGGCCGGATCGTCGCCGTCGGCGATGTCGCCTTGGATCACGTCGGCCCGGAGACCGAGGTGATCGAGCTGGCCGGCAGGACCGTTTTGCCCGGTATCAACGATGCGCACCTCCACGCGACCTGGCTCGGTGCCCGATGGCCGGACACGCTCATCGGTGGTGCGGGATTCACCGGGGGAGAAGAGAAGACAGTGCGCACCGCGGCCGAACGGCGAGCCGCCATCCTGCGCGCGGGCGATCTGTGCGCGTCACTCGGCATCACGAGTTACACCGAGCCCGGCCTGGGCCCTGGTGAAACGGGCTGCTTCGGGGCCGAGGTGCTGGAGGAGTACGCGGCGTTGGCCGCGGAAGGACTTCTGCGCGCGAGGGTGACCGCGCTGCGGTTGTTCGGCCTGCTCGACGGCGTCAGCTCGCTGGCGGACTTCGAGCGTGGGCTGGCGACACCGTCACCGGCCGCGGATCCGTTGTGGCTCACCGTGCCCGGGGTGAAGATCTTCGCCGACGGGATCCCGCCGATGCGGTCCGCGTGGACACATCACTGCTACGCCGACGGTTCGCACGGCGCCCTGCTGGTGGACGGCGACGACGATCCCGCGCGCGCGGGCAATCTCGCCGCCATGATCGACTTGGCCCACGCTGCCGGGATGGTGGTCGCGGTGCACGCCACGGGGGATCGCAGCATCGAGGCCGCGCTCGGGTCGCTCCGCCGGGGTGACCATCTGGTGCACGGGGACCTGGTGACGGCGGAGCAGCTGGCGCGGATGGCCTCGGCGGGGGTCGGTCTGACCACACAGCCCGCGATCGCGGTGGCGATGCGGGGCATGCTGTCGGACGCCCTCGGTGCCGAGGTCGGCGCCCGCGCGTGGCCACTGGCGGAAATGCTGGAGTCGGGTGTCGCGCTGACGTTGAGCAGTGACGCGCCGGTGGTCACCCCGGACTGGCGGGTGCACATCGCCGCGGCCGCCCGGATGCTGGAAGCGTCCGAAGTGGACGCCGCACTGATGACCCGGCTTCTGCGCTGTTACACGGTCGAGGCCGCTCGTCAGGACGGGTCGGCGGAGTGGAAGGGCTCGCTGACCGTGGGTCGCGTCGCCGACTTCTGTGTGCTGGCGAGGAATCCGCTGGAGGTCGCGTTCGCGGACCTGCCGGACGTCGGTGTCGAACTCACCGTGTCCGGCGGCCGCGTCGTCCACTCAGGTGAGCAGTTGCCCGCCGTCGACCTGGAGGCTCACCCCGGTGAGATGGCCGGCGTCGGCGGAGGCGAGGAACAGGACTGACGGCACCACGTCGGCGACGGAAGCGATGGTTCCCAACGGAATCCTCGCTTCCCACGCCGCGCGGGCGGCGGTGTCCGACGCGAATCCGGCGGTCATCGGTGTGAGTACCGGGCCGGGTGCGACGGCGTTGACCCTGATGCCGTGGGGTGCCAGTTCGAGCGCGGCGGAGCGGGTGAGCGCCTCGACCGCGGCCTTGGTGGCCTCGTAATGGCCGAGCCCGGGGGTCGGCTGACGGGCGCCGATGGAGGTGATGTTGACGATGGAACCGCGGGTGCCCGCTTCGAGCATCCGCGCGCCGACCGCGCGGGTCATCAGGAAGGTGCCGCGGAAGTTCACCCGCATGCACAGGTCGAAGACGCCGATGTCCAGTCCCACCAACGGGCCGCCGCCTCCGGCGAGGCCGGCGTTGTTGACCAGGACCTCCACGGGGCCGAACCGGCCGGTGATCAGCGCCAGTGCCGCGTCGACCGACCCTGGGTCGGAGATGTCGAGTTCGACGTGTTCCGCGCCGAGTTCACCGGCCAGGTCGTGGGCCGCACGCGCGTCGACGTCGGCGATGACCACGCGGTCGCCCGAGGACTGGAAGGCTTCGGCGACTCCGCGGCCGATGCCACTGGCGCCGCCGGTCACCACTACGAGTCTCTTGTTCATTCTACGATCGTAGACTAAAAATGGTTTCTGTTGCCAGCGAAAGGAAATCTCGTGTACGAGAAGCAGAACGGGCTGGGCTTCGCCACTTCGTCACTCAGCCTGGGATCCTGGAACACGTGGGACCGGATGACTTTCGACGAGGCGGTGCGCCTGATCCGGCACGCGATCGACGCCGGGGTCACGCTGTTCGACGTGGCCCACTACAACATGGGACCGCATTCCGAACAGTCGCGCACGGATCTCCTCTTCGGCGAGGCCGTCCGAGCCGCCGGGATCAACCGCGACGACTATCAGCTGTGCGGGAAACTCTGGCTCTGGGACTACCCGAACACCGGTTTCGCCGAGCAGCTCGCGACCTCTTTCGACCGGATCGGCGTCGACCGCGCGGAAGCGGTCGTGGTCGGCGACTACTTCGAGCGGCCCGACATCTCGCGGATCGTCACCGAGGTGGCCGAACAGATCCGCCTCGGCCGGTTCGACGTGTGGGGCGTGAACAACTGGCTCGCTTCGGATCTCGACCGAGCGCTGGACTTCGCTTCGCAAGAGGGGCTTCCGGCGCCGACTTTCGCCCAGCTGAAGTACAGCATCGCGCGGCGCTCGATGGCTGAAGGTCCTTTCTACGGCCCGCATTTCGAGTCCGGACGGCTGGCCTTGCAGGCGTCGGACATTTTCGAGGGCGGGGTGCTGCTCGGCAAGACCCCGGACCGGAAGATCGGCGCGGACCCCGGCGGTATCCGTGAGTCGATCCGGGCGGCCGCCTCGCGTGTCGCACAGGTCGCCGGGGAGTTCGGAGTGAGTCCTTCGCGGCTGGCGATCGCGTTCTGTCTCGCCTACGCGCCGGTGGCGAACGTGTTGTTCGGGGTGAGCCGCTTCGAGCAACTAGAGGACAACTTGGGCGCGGTTCGGCTGGCGTCCGAGCATGGTGCGGCGGTGCGGGACGCGCTCGAGGACCTCTGGCTTGACCGCTCGGTCGCCGCCGATGGCACCCTCTGACGCCTGTCGCATGTGCAAGGAAGGACGCTTTCATAGCGAAATTTGCTATGAAAGCGTCCTTCCTTGCACGTCCGCAGTGGTACTGGTGTGCGCCGGTCCGTGATGTCCAGCGGCCGTGTCGCGAAAGCCACTTTGGGGACATCAGGCGTCCCCAAAGTGGCTTTCGCGACACCCGGAAGGGGCTCCTGGGCCCGACCCAAATCGCCACCGACGGCACCTCGGCACAGGCGCGAAACTAAGTCCCTACCCGAAGAACTCCCGCACGGCGGCCTTGAACTCCGGGCTCCGCAGTGCCCCACCGTGATCCCCTGGCACCCGTACCAGCGTGGCCCCCGGCACCAGCTCGACCAGCGTCTCGATGCCCTGACTCACCGGATCATCGGTACCGGCCACGAACCGCGTCGGCACCGTGACGGCACCCGCGACCGGGGCGAACGGCTCGGCGCGCAGATCCTCGATGCACCGCGCGAGCGCGGCCGGATTCCGGCCCGGCGCGGTGATCATGTGCGCGATCATCCCGGTCAGCGGATCGGACGGCGCCTTGCCGCCGTCGGCGAACGCCAGCGCGGCCGCGACATCGACGGCGCCGAAAGGCTCGAACGGGCTCACGCCGGCCAGCACGAGCCGCCGCACCGGCGCCTGGGCGGGCAGGTCCCAGGACAACCGGGCACCCAGCGAGTATCCGACGACGTCCACTTCGGACAGCGTCCCGACGAGCCGGGTGAGTTCGGCGGTGATCGCCTTGGCGCCCAGTGAGCCCGCGGGCGCCGGGCTGGAGCCGTGAGCGGGCAGGTCGGGCACGAGCACCTCGCGACCCGCGGCGATGAGTGCGGCGGGCCATCCCGTGGTGATCCAGTCGGTGTGCCCGTCGGAGGCGAATCCGTGCACCAGCAGTATCGGTGGTCCCGAGACGACCTCGGGGGTGAACCGGCGCACGGCCAGAGAAGTAGTGGCAGACAACGGAATCCTTTCTCAGCTGCCGGAGGGGCGGCGGGTGCGCAGGCGCTGCATCTCGCTCAGCGTCCGAGCGCGGGCGTCGACGGCGATCCGCAGCGACGATCCGATGAGGTTCAGCAGGAACACGCACACCATGATCGTCACGCCGGGCGCGATCACCAGCCAGGGCGCCTGCACCAGGTATGACCGCCCTTCGGCGATCATGTTGCCCCAGGTCGGGGTCGGGGGAGCGATACCGAGGCCGAGGAAGCTCATCGCGCCGTCGACCAGCATCGCGGCCGCCGACAGGATCACCACCTGCACCAGTGCCAGCGGCAGCACGTTCGGGAACACGTGGACGACGAGGATCTTCCCCTTGCTCATTCCCGAGACCCGCGCCGCGCCGATGTACGCCCGGCCGGCGATGCCGAGCACCCGGCTGCGGATGACGCGGGCGGTGAACGGCGTGAAGATCACCGTCAGTGCGATCAGTTCGGTCCAGATGCTCGCGCCGAGCGAGATCGCCAGCGCCATCGCCAGGATGATCGCCGGAAACGACATCCAGGCGTCCATCACCCGCATCAGCACCGCGTCCGCCGCCCGGAAGAACCCGCTGATCAGCCCGATCACGAGACCGGTGAAGGCCGCGCACAGAGTGATGAGGGCCGACAACCCGAGCGACGCCCGCCCACCGGAGACCAGCCGGGCGAGCACGTCACGGCCGATCGAGTCCGTGCCGAGGGGATGCGCGGCCGACGGCGGCAGGAGCCGGTTGACCGGGTCGGTCGCGCTCACGCTGGGCAGGAAGAACGGCAGCACGAGCACGGCCAGGACGATCAGCGCCAGCAGCGCGGTGGTGATGATCAGCATCCGGTTGCGCCGGAACAGTTTGGCCGCGCGACCGGCCGAGGGTACTGCACGCACCGACGGCGTCTTTTCCACCAGAGCCACGCTCACGACACACGCACCTTCGGGTCGAGCAGCGCGTACGACAGGTCCACCAGCAGGTTGACCAGTACGAACAGCACCGCGACGAACAGCGTCACACCCTGGATCAGCGGGAAGTCCCGAGTGGACACCGCGCCCATCAGCAGATGGCCGAGCCCTGGCACGACGAAGATGGACTCGATGATCACGATCCCGCCGACCAGCATGGCGAAGTTGCTGCCCAGCTGGGTGATCAGCGGCATCAGCGCGTTCGGCAGGACATGTTTGGTCATGACCTGCCGCTCCGACAGTCCCTTGACCCGCGCGGTGCGCAGATACGCCAGCGGAAGCTCGCCGAGCAGGCTTTCGCGCAGGGTGAGCACGAACAACGCGGTCTGCCCGATGATCAGTACGGTCAGCGGCAGCATCAGCGCGGGCACCGCCGTCGCCGGATCGGTGAACAGGTTTTCGTACCCGCTGGAGGGGAACCAGCGCAGTGTCACCGAGAACACCAGCACGAGCATCAGCGAGATCCAGAAGTCCGGCATCGCCATCCCCAGTGCGGACAGCCGGTCGAGCAGCCGCGCCACCGGATTGCGTGGTGACACTGCTTGCCAGGACGTGATCGCGACCGAGAGGAAGAAACTGATCACCGTGGACAGCACGGCCAGTGTCAGCGTCGGCAGGATGTGGTCGGCGACCACGCCGAGCACCGGCGCGTGGTAGGTGATCGACGTGCCGAAGTCGCCCTGCAGCACGTTTCCGGCCCAGCCGAGGTACTGTTCCCACAGCGTTCCGTTCAGTCCCATGCTCTCCCTCAACGCGTCCACATCGGATGGACGCGCCGTTGGGCCGAGGATGGCCTGCGCCGGGTCGCCGGGGATCAGCCGGATGACGAAGAACATCATCGTCCCGACGATCACCAGGATGATCACCAGATCGCGCAGCCTGCGCAGCAGCAGACCGGTCATGATGCCAGCCAGGTGTTCCAGAAGACACGGTAGAAGTCGCCGTAACCCTTGAGCTTGGGGGAGTAGGCCGCGTACAGCTTGGACTGGCTCAGCGTGATCACCGACAGCTGCTTCCAGGTGAACGCCTGCAGCTTGTCCACCACCGCCTTGGCCTGCTCCGGCGTGGTCGAGGCGTTGAACTCGGCCATGAGCCCGTCCAGTTCGGGTGAGGAAGACCCGTTCAGCGTGCCGAGGGTGAGCGCGGGCATCTGCGCGGGCGAGGTCAGCGCCGAGTCGAAGAACAGCGTGGTGATGTCCCAGCCGCCCGGCTCTTTCGTCAGGGTGCCCAGCATCGTGGCGAAGTCGAAGGTGTCGATCTTGGTGTTGATGCCGATCTTCGACAGGCTGTCCTGGATCAGCACGGCCCATTTGCCGAACTCGGGGTAGGAGCTGGTGGTGACGATGCGGATGGTCGCGCCCGCGGTGATCCCGGCCTCGGCCAGCAACTGCTTGGCCTTCTCCGGGTCGTGCTTCTTGTAGACCTCTTCGCCCGCGGTGGAATAGAACTGCTTGTTGTCCGGGGAGGCGAAGGCGCCGGTCTCGACGGTGAGGTCCTTGCTGCCGCCGGTGGCCGCGTTGATCGCGGGCTTGTCCAGCAACAGGTTCAGCGCCTCACGGGCACGGGGGTCGGCGAACTTCGAACCGGTGTTGAAGTTCGGGATGATCACATTGTCGTTGCCGCCGGGCAGGTTGTGCACGACCACGGCCGGGTTGTTGCGCAGCGTCTCGTACTGGTCGTTGGTGGGCATGATGTGCTCCCACTGCCCGGTCTGCAGGCCGTTGATCAGCGCGTCCTGGTCGGAGACCACCTTGTAGGTCACGGTGTCGAGGTACGCGTGCTTGGCGCCCGCCTGGCCGCCCCAGTCCTCTTCGGACCGGGATTTGTAGCCCTGGTTGCGCTCCAGCACCAGTTCACGGCCGATATCCCAGCTCTTCAGCTTGTACGGCCCGGTCCCGATCGCCTTGTCCTGGCCGAACCCGGTCGGGGGGACACCGGTGAGGTTCTTCGCCTCGTAGATCTCCGTGCCCGCGCCGGCGAGTTCGTTGATCAGCGGATAGCGCGGCTGCTTGAGCTTGATGGTGACCGTTGCCGGATCGGCCGGGGTGATCGCCTCGATGTCCGGGGTGACCAGCTGACCGGTGCGGTGGACCTGCTGCCACCGCTTCAGGCTCGCCACGACGTCCTCGGACGTCAGCGGGTTGCCGTCGTGGAAGGTGACGCCCTGGCGCAGCTTGAAGGTGTAGGTGAGCCTGTCCGGGCTGGTGGTGAAGTCCTCGACCAGCATGGGCCGCGCGGTGAAAGCTCGGTCCACTTCGAACAGCTTCTCGTACATCATGTTGCCGATGTGCGCGGTCACCTGGCCGGGGTTGGCGACCATGTCGAGGGACTGCGGATCGGTGGGCACGGCGACGTTGAGGTTGCCGCCGGGCTTCGGGGGGCCGTCGGCGGCGCCACCGCCCGCCTGCTCTCCCATACACGAGCTGAGCAGCAGGACGGTCGCCACGCCGAGCGCGGCCGAGGTCAGGGTTCGTCTCATGGGTTCCGCACTCCAATTTCGGGGTTCGCCGCGAGCAGGCGGCGGGTGTACTCGTGCCGGGCGCGGAGCCGGATCTCTTCCGGGTCGCCGATTTCGATCAGTTCACCCCGGTACATCACGCCGATCCGGTCGGCGACCGAGAGCACCAGGCTGAGGTTGTGCGTGATGAACAGGAAGCTGAGCGCGCGGGTGCGCCGCAGGTCGAGCAACAGGTTCATCACCTGACCCTGCACCGAGACGTCGAGCGCGGAGGTGGGCTCGTCGGCGACGATGAGGTCGGGTTCGGCCGCGATCGCGCGGGCGATCGAGACGCGCTGCCGCTGACCGCCGGAGAGCTGCGACGGCAGTTTCTTCGCGGTGTCCGAGGGGAGCCCGACCTCGTCGATCAGTTCGGTGACCCGGCGGTCCAGTTCGGCGCCGCGCAGGCCGGTGAGTTCCCGCAGCGGTTCGGCGATGATCCGGGCGGCGGAATGCCGGGGGTCGAGCGAGCTCTGCGGGTCCTGGAAGATGAGCTGTGCGCGGCGGCGGAACGAGCGCTCGTCGCCGTCGAGTCCGGACGGGGTGCACCGATGCTCGCCGAAGGTGATGGTGCCTCCGGTCGGCGTCTCCAGCGCGCTCACCAGACGGCCGAGTGTCGTCTTGCCCGAACCGGATTCCCCGACCAGGCCGAAGAACTCGCCTGGCGCGATCTCCAGTGACACGTTTTTGACCGCGTGCACCTCGGGCCGGCGGTTCAGCGAGAACCGCCCACGGCGTCCGTACACTTTGGACACCGAGTCGATGACGAGCGTGGTGCCCTCGCCCGCGTTCTCCGCTTTCGGGCGGCTCAGCGCCTTGGTCTCGGTCGCGATCGCCGATTCGCCGTTCATCGCGGCATCGAGGAGCGCTTCGGAGATGGTGGGGAAGCCGTCGCGCCTGCTCACCCCGAGTTTCGGCACGCAGTCGAGCAACGCCTTGGTGTAGGGATGCTCCGGCGCGTGCAGAATGTCCTCTTTGGACCCGAGTTCGACCAGTTCGCCGCGGTACATCACCGCGATCCGGTCGGCCACCTGCGCGGCCACGCCCATGTCGTGCGTGATGAAGACGCACGCGGTGCCGTGGTCGCGGCGGACGCGGTCGAACAGGGTGAGGATCTCCGCCTGGGTGGTCACGTCCAGGGCCGTGGTCGGCTCGTCGGCGATCAGCAGGCCCGGGTCGGCCATCAGCGCCAGCGCGATCATCACGCGCTGCTGCATCCCGCCCGACATCTGGTGCGGGTACAGGGAAAGCACCCGGTCGGTGTCGGTGAGGCCGACCTCCTTCAAGAGGCCTCGCGCCTTCCCCTCGGCCTCGCGGTGCAGCGGCGTTCCCTTGCGTGCGGCTTGGCGTGGCAGGGAACCGGGCTTGCGGTAGGCCTCGATCAGCTGCTTGCCGACTCGTTGACTCGGATTGAGCGAATCCAGCGCCTCCTGGAAGATCATCCCGATTCGCGGGCCGCGATAGGAGCGCATCTCATCGGCCGACAACCGGGTGAGGTCCACGCCGTCGACGGTGATCTCACCGCGGGTGAACACCGGCGCGACGAACTCCAGCAACCGGATGATCGACAAGGCCGTCACCGTTTTACCGCTGCCGGATTCGCCGACCACGCAGAGTGTCCGGCCTTGTTCGAGGTCGAACGAGAGTTCTCGGACCAGTTCGCGTTCGGTTTCGTCGGCGATCACGCCGACGGTCAGTTCTCGTAATTCGAGCAGGGTCATGATTCCCCTTTCCCGAGCCCGCCCGAAGCGGACCGCACAGCCGGGGAACGGGCCTCCGGCGGGGGTAGTTCTACGCATGTTGACACTGGGGGACGACACTGTCAATGGGTATATTCTACGAATGTAGGAAGTTGATATCCGGCAGGTTTTGCCTGGCAGTGGGCGGAAACTCGCGCTGGATTCTTTTGTCTACACCTGTAGACTCTCGGCGGAAACGAGCTAAGGAGGGCACCCGTGAGCGGGTCGACCAAGACTGCCGGTCCCGAGCGGATCGTGGACATCGCCGTGGGTTACATGGCGGCAAAGCAACTCTTCGCGGCGAGCCGGATCGGCTTGTTCACCGCACTCGCCGACGGGCCGCTGACGGCGGCGGAACTGGCGGGGAAGACCGGCAAACCACAAAAGATCACCCGTATTCTCGGTGACGCCATGTCATCACTCGGTCTGCTGTCCCGTGTGGACGGAAGGTACGAACTGGCCGCCGACGCGGCGGAGTACCTCGGTGGCGGAGACCTCGATCTGGCGCCGTTCCTGACCTTCCTCGACGCCATCAGCTATCCGCACTGGTTGCAGTTCGGTCACACCGCCGACAGCGGCGAGCCCGGCAAGCTGGAGATGGACGACGCGCGCTGGGGCACGTTCATGTCGGGCGTGATGACGTATAACGCCCTGCACGCGAAGATGCTGGCCGGCGCGTTCGATTTCGGCCCCCACCGGAAGCTGCTCGACCTCGGCGGACTGTCGAGCGCCTTCGCGGTCGAAGCCATGAAGACCAACGAAGAACTGCACACGACGTTCGTCTTCGATCCGGGCTTCACCGAGTCGGTCACCACCGCGGCGGCCGAGGCGGGGTTCGCGGACCGTGCGACCGTCGTCGGTGCGGAGACGCCCACCGCGCGCCCCGAAGGCGAGTTCGACCTGGTGATGGTCAATCACGTCGTCCACCGTTTCGACGCGAAGCAGAACGCGGAGATCCTGCGCAACGCCCGCGCGGCCGCCGCACCCGGCGCGCGACTGCTGCTGCTCGACTTCTTCCTCGACGCCGACGCGAACCAGCGGCCGATCGACGCGCTGCACGCGGGGGAGTACCTGGTGATCGACGGGACGGTCGTCTACCCGGAGGCCGAGGTCAGGGAATGGCTGAGCGGGGCGGGCTGGCGGGTCGCCGACCGGCTCGCGCTGCCGGGCAGCCCGCGGGTCCTCGTCGCGGAAGCGGTGTGACCCGTGACCCTCGATCCCGCGGTCAAGGAGCTGCTCGCCCGCAGCGCGCCGCCCGAAGCGCCCGCTTTTCCGCCGACGGCCGCCGAGTTGCGTGCCGCTTTCGCCGCCTCGTGGCGACGCCCCGAAACGGTCGAAGAGGTCGCTTCGGTCACCGACCACGTCGTGCCTTCCGGCGTGCGGGTGCGGGTCTACCTGCCTGACGTCGTTTCGCCGGTGCCGGTCTTCGTGTGGATCCACGGCGGCGGGTGGACGATCGGCTCGATCGACGAGAACGAGGTCGCGTCACGGGCGGTGTGCAACGCGGCGAAGGTCGCCGTCGTGGCGGTGGACTACCGGCTCGCGCCGGAGGATCCGTTCCCGGCGGCGCCGGACGACTGCTACGCCGTCGTCGAATGGCTCGCCTCGGGTGGCGCGGGTCCTTTGGTCGACTCGGGACGGATCGCGATCGGCGGGGAGAGTGCCGGTGGAAATCTGTCCACGGTGGTCTCGATGATGTCCCGCGACCGAGGCGGTCCGCAGTTGGCCGCGCAGGTGCTGATCTGCCCGGTCTACGGTCACCCGGACGACGGTTTCCGGTCCTACACGGACTTCGCCGAAGGGTTCGGCATGACCGCCGGGGCGATGCGGTTCTTCTTCGATCAGTACGTGTCGGATCCGGCGCAACTGAACGATCCGTATCTGCTGCCGCTGCGGGCCGGCGACCTGACCGGGCTGCCGCCGGCGTTGGTGCTGACGGCCGAGTACGACGTCCTGCGGGACGAGGGCGAGGAGTTCGCGCGGCGCCTGACCGACGCCGGGACGAAGGTGGAGATGACGCGGTACTCGGGGCAGATCCACGGGTTCTACGGCCTGTACTCCGATCTTCCGGCTTCGCCGCGCTCGCACGCGCACGTGGCGAGCTTCCTGAGCCGGGTGTTCGATCGCCGCGATTAGTGCTGCTGAAGGACGCTTTCCTCGCATGCGATGCGGGGAAAGCGCCCTTCACTGCGTGAGATGCGGGGAAAGTCCCCTTCAGCTCCCAGGCGTCAGGGGCGGCCCAGACGGGCGAAGAACGACTCCAGGTGTTGCCGCTGCAAGGCGATCGTCGAGAACTCTCCGGCGACCAGGCTCATCACGTTCGACCCGGCGTTGATCAGCACGACCTCGTCGACCAGTTGCTCATCCGGGGTCTCGGTGACGATGTCGCCGTCCTCCCGGCCCTCGGTGAGGTACCGGTGCAGCAGGCCCCGCCACGAGCGGATGTGCTCAAGGTACTTGTCCTGCAGTTTCGGGTTGGTCAGCGAGAGCTGCCAGAAGGTGAGCAGGACGCGCCCCGCGGCGATGCGGTCCTCGTCGATCGGCATCGACGAGACGCACAGCTCCCGGAGCGCGACCAGCCCGCGCAGTTCGTCCAGGTCCACGTACTCGCGCATCATGCCGAGCGCGCGTTCGTAGGTGGCCTGGATGATGTCTTCCTTGCTCGGGAAGTACAGCTTGAGCGCACCGTTGGCGAAGCCGGCGGCGGCCGCGATCTCACGCATGGTGGCGGCCTCGATCCCGCCCTGGGTGATCAGCTCCCAGGTGACGTCGACGATGTGACTTCGCCGCTCGTCGTGGTCGATGATCTTCGGCATCGGCAGACCTCCCGCACTGGTTCTTCTACCAGTGTAGGAGATCAGGCGCGGTGATACACGCGGTGCCCGGCGAACCACGTTTGTGTCACCTTTGTCTTGACGAGCGCGTTCGGATCGGTGGCGAACGGGTCACGGTCGAGGACGACGAAATCGGCCGACTTCCCGGGGATCAGCGAGCCCGTGACGTCGCCGAGTCCCATCGCGCGCGCGGCGGCGAGGGTGAAGACCTCGATCGCCTCGGCCAGGGTGATCGCCTGCTCCGGCCACAGCGCCCCGGGGAACGTGCCGGTCGGGTCCTGGCGGGTGACGAGACCGTGGATGCCCTCCCACGCGTTCGGGGACTCGCTGACCGGCCAGTCCGAACCGCCGGCGACCAGCGCGCCCTCGTCCAGCAGGGACCGGTTCGGCTGCATCCGTCCGGCCCGTTCGCCGGGCAGCACCTCCGCGATGGCCGCCGGGATGACCCCGGGGACCCACAGGAACGGTGAGATGTCCGCGGCGACACCCAGCGCGGCGAAGCGCGGGAGGTCGTCGGGGTGGACGAACTGACCGTGCGCGACCTGGAAACGCGCTTCGGTGAAGCCCTCGCCGCGTACCTTTTCGACGGCGTCCAGTGTCGCGCGCACCGACGCGTCCCCGGTGCAGTGGACCTTGGCCGAGAGCCCCGCCGCGGCCGCGGTGCGCAGCCAGCCGACGAGTTCGTCGCCCGGCATGGTGGTGGCGCCGTGATGACAGGCCCCGTGCGCGTCGTCCGGCAGGTACGGCTCCAGGAAGGCGGCGGTACGCGTCGGCGGGACGCCGTCGAGGAAGATCTTCACGAAGTCGGGCCGGTGGTGTTCACCGCGGTACTGTCCGGCGACCTCCAGCAGCGGCGCGCCGATCGGGTCGAAACCGAAGATCGGGTCGTTGATCAGCAACGACGACACGACCCACGCGCGCAGTTCGCCCGCGTCGTCGAGTGTCTTCAGCGCGCGCAGGATGTCCGAGGAGACCCCGGCGTCCTGGAACGCGGTGACCCCGTACGAGTGCAGCGTGCCGATCCCGTGCCGCGACGCGGCCACGTGCTGCTCCGCGGTGAGGGTCCGCGTCTCGCTGAGCGCCCGTTCGACGGGGACGCCCGCCGCCTCGAGCAGGACGCCGACGGGCTCACCGGTCGACGGGTCGCGGACGATCTCCCCGCCCGCCGGATCGGGCGTCGACGTGGTGACCCGCGCCAGTTTCAAGGCCCGGCTGCTCACCCAGCGGTTGTGCCTGCTGTCGTCCGTGAGCATGACCGGCCGGCCGCCCGCGGCTTCGTCGAGCGCGTGCCGGGCCGAAGACCGCGAGAGGGTACTGACCAAAGTGGACGCCCAAGCACCGCCGACCACCCAGTCGTCCGGACCGAGTCCTTCGGCCCGCGAGCGGACCGCGGCGAGGATGTCGTCCAGGCCCGCGTCGGGGCCGAAGTTCAACTCGAACAGGGCCGCGCGACCGGCGAGGGCGTGGTGGTTGTGCACGTCGACCAGGCCGGGCATCACGAACGCGCCGTCGAGGTCGACGACCTCGGTGCTCGGCCCGCGTTCGATCTCCTCCAGGGACAGCACCAGGCCGTCCTTGATCGCCAGTGAAGACGCCCAGGGTCGGACACCGTCCACTGTGTACACCGTGGCGTTGGTGAGAATGAGGTCGGCGGTCAACTCAGCTCCCGGCGGGGTCGTACGCCTCGGCGTGCACGGTGGTGCTCAGCAGCTTGCCGTGCGCGCCGAAGGTGAAGTGGGTCGGAGTGCTACCGGTGGCGTCCAGTCCGAAAAGGACACCGTGCGAGCGCAGCCGCTTCGCGTCGCGGTGGTCGGCGACGGTCACGGAGGCGCACGGGATCACCTTCTCCCGCCAGGCGAAGACGTAGATGCCCGGCCGCAGTTCGTAGACCGAGTTCTCGTCGGTGTCCGCGAGCCCCTTCTCCGGCCCGGCCAGGCACTGCCAGGTGTACCAGTGCGGGCTGAGGTACACGTGCTCGTAGGCGTGTGCGGTGCTGTACACCCACAGCACCCGGCGTCCGACCAGCGACGTGGTCGGCGCGAGCGACTCGCCGCTGGGCTCGATGCCGCCGATCGTGGCGGCCAGGAAGGTCTGCTTGACCCGGGGCGAGGTGTCGCCGATCTTGCTCAGCACCAGGAGCGCGCGCCCGCGGCGCAGGTCGAGCAGCAGGGTGAACGCCTCTTCCCGCCGTGCCTGCGGGTGGAACTGGACGTAGTACAGGTCGTCGTCGACCAGGAACGTCTCGCAGCGGTCGGTGCCCGTGCCGTGGTAGGTCCACTCGATCCGGGTGCCGGAGAAGCCGGCGGTGAACGTGGTGCCGTCTTCGCAGGCGAGTTCGAAGGTGCGGCCGTGCAGGTCGCCGACCGTGGGGGCCTTGTTCGCGTCGAAACCGGGGGCCAGGCCGTCCAGCGGGAGCCAGGTGGAGGTGTCGGACAGGGTCAGTTCGGGCATCGATAAGTCCTAGTGCTCGTGGGCGGAACAGTGCTCGTCGGTGGCACCGGAAGGCAGGTCCAGTGCCGGGTTGCGGTCCAGGAAGCCATACGGGCGCAAGGAGAAACCGGAGTAGTCGACAGGCATGACCGGCCAGTCCTCGGGGCGTGGGATATGGGTCGGCCCGAACACGTGCCACAGCACGAGGTCGGTGTCGGTGAGATCCCGGTCGGCGGCGGTCCAGGCGGGCAGGCCGGCCCCGCCCGGATGCGCGTTCGGCCGGTCGCCAGCCGGGAAGCGTTCGTCGGCGCGGTACGGCGTGGCCCACAGGTGACGGGTGGCGAACGTCGCCCGCTGGTGGACACTCGATTCCGGTTGCGCCATCAGGGTCGCGGACGGCCGCGGCACGAGCTGGTACGCCGTCGGTGTGCCGAGCCGGTTGGTCCGTTCCGCGCTGCGGATCTCCCAGACGCGTGCCTTGGCCGGATCGGCGTGCCGCTGCGCCTCCTGTTCGGTCCGCAGCGGGGTTTCCTTCCAGGTGAAGGCGTTCCCGTACGGGTTCTGGTCGCCCATCGGCACCCGCTCGACGTCGATCTCGACGAGCGAGTTGCGTTCGCCGTCGATCGCCACGTCCAGCCGCGCGCAGAACAGGTGCTGGTGCACCGGCGCGAAGAGCCCGGGCGCGATCTCGTTGGCGTGCGGGTGTTTCGTGCCGGAGTGCGCGGCGCCGGCGAACACGATGCCGGTGGCCTTCGCCTCGAGTTCCACGGTGCCGTCGAGGTAGAGGTACCAGAAGAAGCCGTAGTCGTAGTTGCCGATGGTGGAGATCGACGAGATCACCAGTCGTCGCGAGCGGCGGACCTCGGCGCGGCCGTCGAGATCCGTGTGCTTCCACAGGATCCCGTAGTCCTCCTCGTGCAGGCAGATCGCGCGGGGGATCTCGACCGGGTGCCCGTGGTCGTCGGCGACGAACGCGGGGAAGTAGTGGATGACCCCGAGGCAGTCGCAGCCAAGCCGCAGGTCGTTGCCGTTCTTGCCGAGCAGGTACTCGCCCGCGTCGAAGTAGCTGATCCAGAACCGGCCCGGCGCGGTGTCGCCGTAGGGCACCACCATCTCCGGCACCGACGCCCGGTGGAGCACCGAACGGTCCTGGAACGAGATCCGGTGCAATGTCAGGCCCTCGCGGGCGTTGAACCCGACCCTCAGGTTCCAGCCCTCCCAGGTGACCTCGTTGCCGTCGACGGTGAAACTGGGGCCCTCTGGCTGGGTGATCTCGATCGGCTTGAGCGTGGCGCGCGCCGGGGCGTCGCCGTAGCGGCCGTGCTCCGGCGGAACGGGCACATCGCCTTCGTCCTCGACCCGGAGGACGCGCTGTTCGGTCAGGTCGATGTGCACGATCAGGCCCTCGACCGGATGTGCCCACGGGCTGTCGGACTCGTCGTCGCGCAGGAAGGTCAGTGACCGGATGACCCGGCCGGTCTCGTCGGGCCTGCCGAAGAAACCGGGCGCCAGTGGAGCGCAGAACGCGTGCTCGATCCGCTCGGCGAGCCCGCGCCGCTTCATCGCGGCCTGCCATTCCGGCGACGCCTTGGTGATCGACGCGGCGAGGTCGTACTCCTCGAACAAGTACGCGGGCTGACCGTCGCCGCAGTCCTCACTGGAGACCACTTCGCGTTTCGCCAGCGACACGACCACGTCGCGCGCCTGGCCGGTCGCGGTGTCCAGCAGCGTGTACTGGACGCGGCGGTCCGGGGCGGCGTCGGCCTTGTCCGGTTCCACCGGCAGCACCGACGGGAACCGCGTGGTCTCGGTGAGCAGGCTCTCCTCGGCCAGGATCGCGCGGCCTGCGGTGAGTTCGACGGCGGTCAGCGGGTCCAAAGGATGCGGCCTGGTCATGCTTCGCAGTCTTGCCGGTCCGGAGCCGGGAGGAAAGACGCCGCGGCCGTCATGCGGCTGCGGACAAGAAGGATGCACTGACGGCCAACCCCAGGGAAAGGCGCGGGCTGGAGGATGACGCCATGCGACTGGATCTCGCGGGCAAAGCCGTGCTGGTGACCGGCGCGGCGTCCGGTATCGGCCTTGCCTGCGTCCAGGCGTTCTTGGCGGAAGGCGCGCGGGTCGGCGCCCTCGACAGGGCGTCCGTGCCCACACTCGCCGACGGCCTGCTGGCGGTTCACGCCGACGTGACCGACGAACGGTCGGTGGCCGCCGCGGTCGGCACCGTCGCCGAGCGGTTCGGCGGGCTGGACGTCGTGGTCGGCTGCGCCGGGATCTCCGGCCCGGTCGGGACACCGGTCACCGAAACCTCGGTGGCCGACTTCGCCGCTGTCATGGCGGTCAACGTCACCGGGCAGTTCCTGCTGGTCAAACACGCGGCCCCGTGGCTCACCGCGGCGCGCGGTTCGGTCGTCCTGCTGGCCAGTGACTCGGCGTTCACCATCGCGCCAGGTATGGCCGCCTATGGTGCCTCGAAGGGCGCCGTGGTCGCCATGACCAGGGCTCTCGCGGTCGATCTGCCCGGCGTCCGGGTGAACTGCGTATGCCCGTCGGTGGTCGACACCCCGATGGCGCGCGGCGACCTCGGCGAGGCGCTCGACGATCCCGCGTTCCCGGTGCAGGCTCCGGAAGACGTCGCCGACCAGGTGCTCTATCTCGCGTCCGCGCGTTCGCGGACGATCAACGGCCAGGCCGTGCTCGCCGACTTCGGCGTCTCGGCCCGTTCGGGTTTTCCCGCTTAGAAAGGACTTACGCGAGTGAAGAAGGTTGTCGCGATCACGGGTGGCGGTACCGGTATCGGCGCGGCGGTCGCCCGCCGGTACGCCGACGAGGGTGCTCAGGTGGTGGTCCTCGGACGGCGGCGCGAACCGCTGGAGAAGGTGGCGGCCGAAACCGGCGCGTACGTCGTCACCTGTGACGCCAGCGAACGCGAAGCCGCCGAGAACGCCGTGGCGGAGATCGTCGGCAAGTTCGGCAGGCTGGACGTCGTGGTGGCCAACGCGGGCGGGCACGGGTTGTCTTCGGTGGTCGACACCGGCGACGAGGAATGGGAACTGGCCCTGCGCTCGAACCTGTCCAGCGCCTTCGTGTTCTGCCGGGCCACGCTGCCCTCGCTGGTCGAGACCGGCGGCCAGGTGGTCATCGTGTCGTCGCTGGCCGGGTTGTTCGCCGGGCCGAACGTCGCCGGCTACACCGTCGCCAAGCACGCGCTGATCGGGCTGACCCGCTCGATCGCCCGGGACTACGGGCCGAAGGGCGTCCGCGCGAACGCGGTCTGCCCAGGCTGGGTGCGCACCCCGATGGCGGACGGCGAGATGGACCAGTTCGCCGAGGCCGCGGGCTTCACCGGCGGCCACGCCGAGGGCTACCGCCGCGTCACCGCGGAGGTCCCGCTACGCCGTCCCGCCGAGCCCGAGGAGATCGCGTCGATCGTGCGGTTCCTGGGATCTTCTGAGTCGTCCTACATCACCGGCGCGGTGATCGTGGCCGATGGTGGTGCGCACGCGGTCGACCTGCCGACACTGGCTTTCGAACGGGCAGGCATGGGCTCGTAGCCATCGGGCCAGAATCCGCGAAGGCCTCTGTGCCTACTCTCAAAGTAGGCACAGAGGCCTTCACAGCGCCCCCGCGTGATCCATGTCGGTACCGAAGCCCAGGCGTGTCGCGAAAGCCACTTTCGGGACGTCTGATGTCCTCAAAGTGGCTTTCGCGACACGATCGGTGACGGGCTCAGGATTCGCCCAGGTAGGCGGAGTGCAGGGTGCCGGGGGAGTCCAGGAGGCCTTGCGCGCCGCCCGCATAGGTGACGCGCCCCGAAGACACCACCAGCGCGTCGCTCGCCACGCCGAGGGCGAGGTGCGTGAACTGTTCGACGAGCAGGATCGCCGCCCCCTCCTCCGCGAACCGGGTCACCATCGGCAGCAGCCGGGTGAACACCACCGGCGCGAGGCCCAGTGACATCTCGTCGATCAGCAGGAACGACGGCCGCGCGGCGAACGCGCGGGCCAGCACCACCATCTGCTGTTCGCCCCCGCTGAGCAGCGCCGCCGGCGAGTCGCGGCGTTTCTCCAGCTCGGGGAACAGTTCGAACAACTCGTCCGCCCGCGCGCGGGTGCGCGCGGTCAGCATCAGGTTCTCCAGCACGGTCAGGCCGCCGAACACCGCGCGACCCTGTTCGATATGCGCCAGACCTCGCCGCGCGCGGTTGACCCGCGACTGTTTGGTGATCTCGTCCGATCCGATGTGGACGGTGCCCGCCGAAGCGGGCACCACGCCGGAGACGGCTTCGAGCAGACTGGTCTTCCCAGCGCCGTTGGGCCCGACGAGCGCCGTGATCCGGCCCGGCTCCAAAGTGAGGTCGACGTCCCGGATCACCGGACCCGCGCCGCGGGTGACCGTCAGCCCGGATATCCGCAATGCGTTCACAACAGCTCCGTTTCACCCATGTAGGCCTTGAGCACGGCCGGATCGGCGAGCACTTCCGCCTGAGGGCCGGAGGCCAGCACGCGGCCGAAGTCGAGGACGGTGATCGTGTCACAGACCGAACGCACCAGGTCGAGGTCGTGCTCGATGAGCAGCACGGACACCCCGAACCGCGCGGGAACCTGCCGCAGCCGTTCCCCGAACGCGACGTGCTCTTCGTGCGGAAGTCCAGCGGCAGGTTCGTCGAGAAGCAGGACGCGCGGTCCGGCCAGCAGGTGCCCGACGACCTCGACCAGCCTGCGCGCGCCCACGTCCACTTGCGACAGTGGAGTGCGGGCCGCCGGGCAGCCGAAGAAGTCCAGTGCCTCGCCGATCTCGTCGGCGGTGAGCCGTCGCCTGGCGAGGAACTTGACGTACGCCCCGACCGTCAGCCCTGGCGGGACACGGTCCTGCTGGAACGTCCGGCGCAGTCCGGCGCGGGCCCGGTTCGACGGCGACCCCGTCAGCGGCTTTCCGCCCAGCTCCACCGAGCCGTCGGCGTTCGGCAGGAAACCGCTGATCGCGTCGACCAGCGTCGACTTGCCGGCGCCGTTGGGCCCGATGACGCCGAGCACACCGTTCTCGGGCACCGCGATGTCCACTGAGGACAGTGCGGCCACGTGCCCGAAGTTCACGCTCAGCCCGCGTACGGTGAGAACCGGCGGGCCGGGCGCCTTGGACTCGATGTTCGCGGTCTTAGCGGCCAGGTCGAGTTTCGCGGGTTCCTTCTTCGAGCGCCGGTACCAGACCTGCCGCACCGTGGTGCCCAGGTTGCCGCCACTGGCCAGCGCCTGGACGCCGAGCACGCCGAAGACCACGAATCCCCAGTCCTGCGGGATTCCCCAGCGCTTCAGCAGTTCCGGTACGCCGACCCAGAGCACCGCGCCGAACACCGCCATGTCGATCAGGTGCGCGCCCGACATGATCGCCAGCACGTACAGCGCCAGCGACTGGATCGCGGTGAAACTGGCCGGGAAGGCGAGTCCGACCTGTCCGGTGAGCAGGCCGCCGCTGATCCCGCCGAGGGTGGCGCTCACCGCGAACGCGGTCAGTTTCGACGTCCGCACGCTGGTGCCCGCCGCCGCCGTCCCGCGTTCGGAGAACGCCACCGCCTGCCAGGCGCTGCCCCAGCGCCCGCGGCGGAGGAAGTACACGGCGAGGCAGCACAACACCAGCACCACGACGGCGAGCTGGAAATAGGACCGGTCGTCGGAGAAGGCTTCCGGCCGATCGACCGAGACCCCGCCGGAGACGCCGGGGAACTGGAGCTGGACCAGGGCGAGATCGGCCGCGGCGGCGAGCCCCAGCGTGACGACGGCGAGGTTGATCCCGCGCAGCCGCAGCGCCGGGAGCCCGACGAGGATCCCGACCATTCCGGCGGCGAGTCCGCCGAGCAGCAGCCAGACGAGGAACCCGCCGGGCGCCTGTGCCTCGTTCAGCGCGGACACCACCCAGGCACCGACAGCGCCGAAGGTCAGCTGGCACAAGGAGATCATCCCCGCGCTGCCGGTGACCACGCCCAGCCCGAGCAACGAGATCCCGGCGACGACCGCGCTCATGCCCAGGTACACGAAGTACCCGTCGAGCCCGACGCTCAGTCCGTAGCCGACCGCGATCGCCACCAGTGCGACCACGAACGGGAACCCGGCGCGTACCCCGCGCTGTTCAGCGAGCCGCATCCCACACCTCCTTGCGCTGCGACCACAGCAGCAGCGCGACGATCACTGCGAACGGCAGGAAGTACCGCACCACCGAAAGGCCGTCGACCTGCGCGGCCGCACCCTGGATCAGGCCGAGGCCCAGCCCGCCCGCGACCGCGAGGTCGAGACGGCGGAACCCGCCGAGCAGGGCCGCCGCGGCCGAGGGGACCACCAGCATCGCCAGCGACGTCGCGTCGTTCGACTGCGAAGGCGCCACGATCGAGATCACCAGCGTGCTGACCACTCCGGTGACCGCCCAGACCGCGACGCTGAGCCGTTTCGCCGGGATGCCCAGCAGTTCGGCGGTGGTCGGGCGTTCGGACAGTGCCCTGAGCTGGACCCCTGCCGAGGTCCGGCTCAGCACGATCTTGCTGGCCACCGCCACCAGCACCGCCAGCGCGACGGTGACCACGGTGACCTGGCTGATCACCACCCCGCCGACGGTGAGTGCCGGGCCGTCCAGGATCGGGTGGAACGGCTGCGGTTTGTTGCCGAACAGGATGAACGACAACGAGATCAGCAGGAGCAGCACCGCCACGGTCACCGCCGAGCGGGTGCCGGTGTCCGCCTCGGCGAGCCAGGTGGACACGATCCAGCCGAGGAGCGCGCTGAGCAGCCCGCCGAGCAGGATTCCCGCCACCGTGGCGAGCCACGTCGGCAGTCCCCACTGGACGGACAGTGACACCGCCACGTAGCAGCCGAACATCCCGGTGGCCGACTGGGCGAAGTTGACCACCCGCACCAACCGCGACATCAGCGTCAGGCACACCGCCAGTACCGCGTACAGTCCGCCGGCGGCCAAGCCGGCCAGCGCTCCCTGCAGCATCGTTTCCTCCAGTTACTTCTTGGGAATCCGCAGCCAGTCGTTCGCCACGAGCTCCCATTTGCCGGTGCCGGAGGCGAGCTTGATCGGCCAGCCCGCGGTGTTGTCGTGATGTGTCTGGCCCGGTCCGAAGACGTACGGCGTGCCGACCATCGGATCGGTGATCGGCTTCATCTCGCGCAGTGCCTTGGTCACCGACTCGCGGGTGACGTCACCGCTGATCCCGCGGACGACTTCGAGGAAGTACTTCGCCGCCAGGTAGCCGCCCTGGCTGAACGACGTCAGCGGGATGTTGTTCTTGGTCATCAGGTCGCGCCAGTCCTTGTTCTGCGGGCTGGTCGAGTCGGTGAACGGGTAGAACTCGGCGGGCACGTACACCCCGGCGCCCGCGTTGGTGACGGCCTTGGCGTAGCTCTCGCTGTAGACGCTGGTCAGCAGCAGCCAGGTGACGTCGTTCCAGCCCTGCGCGGCGGCGGCCTTGAGCTGCCCGATGGAATCCGGCTCGACCGGGTTCACCGTGATCGCCTTGCACCCGGCGTTGCGGGCCTTGACGATGTAGGAGGTGTAGTCGGAACCGCCGTAGGGCACGGTCGCGTCGAGGTACTTGAGCTTCTTGCCGGTGATGGCCGACCACTCGTCGATCGCCGCCTGGTACGACGGCAGTGTGTTGCCCGCGATCTCCAGCAGTGCGCAGATGTCGTTCAGCTTCAGCGTTTCCGAGCCGTAGAGCAGCGTCAGCGTCATGTCGTGGTACGGGCCGACGTTGGCCGGGCCGATGTTGGGGCTGGAGAAGCACGCCGGGTCCACGCCGATGCCCTGGATGGACAGGACCTTCTGCTGCTCGTAGTACTTGTTGTTGATCTCGCACTCGATGAGGCTGGACGAGCCGACCAGCGCGACCGCCTCGTCACGGCCGACGACCTCACGGGCCGCGGCCGCGGCGGCCGCCGGGTCGCCCTTGTCGTCGAGCGCCTTGTACTCGATCTGTCTTCCGTTCACGCCGCCGCTGGCGTTGGCCGCGTCGAAGACCGCCTTGGCCGCCTGGGAGGCTTCGGGGAAGGTGGCCGAACCGCTCAGCGCGTTGACCGAACCGACCTTGATCGGGCCGCTTGAACCGCTTTCGGCTCCGGCGCAGCCCGCCGTGGCTATCAGGACCGCGGCGGCGAGGGCGACGAGGCGCCGCGCGGGCTTCACCGGTCCTCCGCGGCGTTCACGACAGGGACGGAGTCGACGATCTGCTCGAACGAGGTGACCTTGCCGCCGTCGAACTTCCACACATGCGCGACCCTGGCGGTGAACGAGCGGCCGGTCTCGCGGTGCTTGCCCTGGTAGGTGCCGATGCCGATCACCGTGTCCCCCGCGTCGGCGAGCTCGCCGAGTGCGAAACCGTAGCCGTCCCAGTCACGGGCGATCGCGCCGAAGACGTTGTCCCGCACCTCCTCCGGACCGGTGTAGGTGCCGGCGTAAGGGAATCCGGCCGCCTCCGTCCAGGTGGTCTCGGGACCGAGCGGGGCCAGCATGCCCGCCAAATCGCCTCGGTCGCTCGCGGCGTAGTGCGCGGCGATGATGTCTGAATTGGACACTTGAAGCTCCTTAGACCGGTTGCGCGTCGGGATAAGAGACGGCGCCGAGTGGGTAGATGTGCCCGCCCGCACGGGAGTGTTCCGACCGGCCGTCGCCGGTCAGGCCGAGGAAGACGCCGGTGGTCTTCAGTGCGTAGCCGAGGTCGTGCAGCCACACACTGGCCACGGCGATGCGGAATTCGCGGAAGCAGAACAGGTAGAGCCCGTCCTGGAATTTCCACACCGTCGACAGGTCCATGTCTCCATGGCCGCGCTGCACGCCTTCGAGGCATTGCCAGGCATAGCGTTGTGAGGACACGTAAACGTGCTCGTAGAGGTGCTCCGGGCTGTAGCGGTAGACGTTGCGCTTGCCGATCAGGTCGCGTGACGGCCCCGGCCGCTCACCCGTCGGCGTGCCCGCGTCGGTGGTGCCGGACCAGAACGTCTGGGAGACACGAGGAACGCCTTCGACGTCCTCGGTACCGATCACCGAACGCACGGCGAGCGCGCGATGCGTCGTCGTGGAGAAGACGACGGTGAGCGCTTCACCTTCCACGCTGGTATGGGGGAGATTAACGAAGAAGACGTCTTCCCGGACGGCGATCGCGTCGTACGGATCCTTGATGCCGTTGCAGATGACGGATTCCGCGTCCTCGAACCGCAGCGCGAGCGTCTTTCCGTCGTCGAGGGTGACGGTGAGCTGGCGACCTGACAGGTCCGCGTTCGGCAGGCGGTAGGTGGCTATTCCGGCGGCGAACTCGTCATAGGTGCGCCACTGTTCCTCGGGTGCTTCGGACATGCGGTCATCGTCGGGGCGACCGCCGGGGGAGGGCCAGCTGTCACGCGCTGGGCGGCAACAACCGATCGCTCACGGTCAAGCCGCGGCGCAGTTCGCTCGGCGAGCAGCCGAATTCCGTCTTGAACACCCGGCTGAAGTGCGGTGCGTCGACGAAACCCCACTTGGCCGCGATGGCCGCGACGGGCCGCGAAGCGTGTAACGGGTCGAGCAGTTCGCGGCGGCAGTGTTCGAGGCGCCGGGTGCGGATCCAGCCCGAGACGGTCGTGCCCTGCTCGTGGAAGAGGCCGTGCAGATGCCGGGTCGAGATGTAGTGCTCGGTGGCGATCTGCGCCGGGCCGAGGTCGGTGGAGGAAAGATTCGTGTCGATGAAGGCGAGAACGCGGCGCATCAGTTCGTGGTGCGGCCCGGCCGTCGCGCGGGCGAGGTCGAGTTCGCTGGCGAACAGCGTGGCGAGCAGGTCGACCGCCGTATGCGCGAGCCGGACCCCCGCCGGCCCGCCGAGCTGCTCGAGGTTGCTGCCGAGCTGCGCGAGGAAGGGCACCACCACGTTCCCCATCCCGCGCTTGCCGGACATGGGGACCGCGGTCAGCTGGCCGACCAGGTCACGCGGGAGATCGATGAGGCGCTGCGGGAACATCACCACGAGCGTGCGGAAATCCTCTTCGAACGCCAAGGAATACGGGCGGTGCGTGTCGTACAACGCAACGTCACCGGGGCGGAGCATCGCCTCGCGGTTGTCCTGCACCAGCAACCCGGTCCCGGACAGGATCAGGCTCAGCTTGTAGTAGTGCCTGTCCGCCCTGGCGATGAGTTCGGGCGTCCGTTCGACCACGTGCGCGGACGCGGTCACTTCGGTCAGCTGTACGTCATCGGCGCCGCACGAGCGGATGCGGCCGCGGAAGTGGTCGCGGTGCTCGCTCGTCACGTGCAAAGGCACGAAGGAGTGCGACACCACCGTGCGGAAATCCGTGAAATCGCGCGCGACCGTGGTGGTGGTCGGGTCGGCGGTGGCGGTGGTCAAAACGTCACCTCGCAGCATCGGGGGGTGAATTTCATATACGATAAGCGATACGATGCTGCCGGGCAATGATCGCGGCGAGGTCAGTCGCGAGGCGGACAGGAGGGGCCTCGGGTCCACGTCGACGGGCACGGTCGAGCGCGCGGTGGGTCTCAACCGCGGTTGTGCCGTGCCAGCGCCTCGAAGGATCGCTTGCGCTCGAACCGGTAAGGCGACTCCTCGTCGTGATGTCGTTCGCGCAGCGTCTTCACCAGGCCGAACGACGCCATGTCGTAGTCGTGGACCGGCTGGGACGGATGATGCGGCAGGTTCGGCGCGATGAACGTGTACACATGCGCGCCCCGCACACCCGCCGCGCCGAAAACGCGCAACAGGCGGGCGAGATGGTCGGCCTGTTCGCGTTCGTTCCGCACGTGGCCGGGCTTGATCTCGGGCGGGACCTGTTCGTAGTCGACGATGTCCCAGCCCATTCCGCCCGCCTGCGCGGCGCCGGTGAAGGTGCACGAGCCGAACTCCAGCAGCATCACCGGTTTGTTCCACTCCCGGTACTGCGCGAGGTCCTTTGTGTACTCCGCATCCGTGGCGAAGTACGGGTAGTAGTCGATTCCGACGATGTCGAAAAGGTTCCAGTCGATCGGCTCCAAGCCGCCGACAGCGGCGTAGGTGATCGGCCCATGGAAATTCCGGCGGGCGACTTCGGCCGCCCGCGCGACGAAATCGGCCAGCCGCTCCATGATCTTCGGCCACCTCCGGCGGGAGAGGGCCTGGCGCGGTGTCGAGCCCTGGACGATGGGGGAGATGTCGAGGACCGAGAGGTGTGGGGTTACGGAAGGCATTCGGACCTGTCTCGTGAGTGGTAACAGCGGTTCGAGCCGACGGTGTCTGGCCGGTGGCCGTGTCACGAAAGCCACTTTCGGGGCATCAGACGTCGCGAAAGTGGCTTTCGCGACGTCTGGGATGGCGGCCGCGCTCAAAACCTGAGTCACGCTTCGGCCGGTTGGGTCTCACGAGAGGGCAGCCGGTAGCGTCTCGAAGCCGCGCAGGATCCGGGTCTGCCGCCGCCGCGCCCCATCGGCGAGCCGCAGGCCGGGGAACCGCTCGAAGATCGACCGCAGCCCGATCTCCCCTTCCATCCTCGCCAGCGAAGCGCCGAGACAGTAATGCCGCCCGGCGCCGAACGACACGTGGTCTCGCGCGTTCGCCCGCTCGACGTCGAAGGCGGCCGGATCGTCGAAGATCTCCGGATCCCGGTTGGCTCCCGCGAGCACCGTGCTGACGATCGCGCCCCGGGCGATGGCCTTTCCGTCGACCTCGGTGTCGCGGGCGCACAACCTGCCGGTGAGCAGGACAGGCGGGTCGTACCGGAGGATCTCGTCGGTCGCGTTGCTCCACAGTTCCGGATTCGCGCGTAGTTTCTCGAGCTGGCCCGGATGCCGGACGAGCAGGGCGATGCCGTTGCCAAGGAGGTTGACGGTCGTTTCGAACCCGGCCGCGAGTACCAGCCCCGCGGTCGCCTTGAGTTCCCGTTCGGTCAGGCCGACGCCGTCCTCGCGGGCGGCGATCAGCTTGCTCAGCAGGTTGTCACCGGGGTTCGCCCGCAGCTTTTCCAGATGCAGGGTGAGCCAAGAGTCGAACTCGGCCAGCGTCGCTTCGACGGTACGGAAGGTCTTCCACGGCAGCCCGAGGTCGAGGCTCGGGGCCGCGGCCCCGCCGAGCGCGAGCACCTTGTCGCGTTCTTCGGGCGGCACACCGAGGATCTGGCTGATGACGGTGACCGGCAAGAGCCCGCAGTAGGACTCGACGAGATCGACGGGGTTCGCCGGGTCGAGGCCGTCGAGCAGTTCGTCGGCGATCGCCTGCGTGCGGTGCCGCAGTTGCTCGACCGCGCGGGCGGTGAAGACACGCGTGACGAGTCTCCGGTAGCGCGTGTGGTCGGGTGGTTCGCTGGCGAGCAGTGACGGCGGTTCGATCGGATGGATCAGGCCGGACGCGGACCAGGCGACGAGCCGGTTGAGCAGCGGGTTGTCCGGAACGAACCGCACGGACTTGAACGCGTCGCTGGTGAGGATCTCTTTACAGGCCGAGTGCCGGGTGGTCACATGCCCGACCCTGGTGGTGGCGATGGCGCCGTGCGCGCGGATCTCGTCGAACAGGCCGGTCAGATCCGCACCGCCGCTCGCCTCGACGGACAGCCTGCCCTGCAGATCGCCCCGCCGCGCCGCGGCCCGCAGGGCCACCCGGGGGATCGCGTGGCCGATGCTCCAGCGGGTGACCGGTTTGGCGATCTCCTCCGCCCGGCGCCGGAGATTCCGGGCGGGTGCGGTCTTGAGTGCGAACATCAGGACTCCGTCCGTGCGGGTTCCTCGACGGTAGCGGAACGACGTGTCAGTAGCGAGCCGCTCGACATCTGCGTACCCGTGTTTTCCTCGGTAGTGTTCTGCACTTCCGGCGGGCCGGGGAGTGCTTGTGGGCGGCTACGGGTTCGACATCGCGCTGGTCGCGGTGCTGGTGGTGCTCAACGCGGTGTTCGCGGGCAGCGAGATGGCGTTGATCTCGTTGCGTGAGGGGCAATTGCGATCCTTGGAACGGGACGGCCGCGCGACGGCCCGCACGCTGGTCCGGCTGGCGCGCGACCCGAATCGCTTCCTGGCGACGATCCAGATCGGCATCACGCTCGCCGGGTTCCTGGCTTCGGCGACGGCGGCGGTGTCCCTCGCCGACCCCGTGGTGCCGCTGCTGAGTTTTCTCGGTGACGCCGCCCGTGCGGTGGCCGTGGCGCTGGTGACCATGGTCCTCACGTTCCTGACCCTGGTGCTCGGGGAGCTGGCGCCGAAGCGGCTGGCCATGCAGAACGCGCTGCGGTGGGCCTTGCTGGTGGCGCGCCCGCTGAACCTGTTGTCGACGATCTCGAGGCCCGCGGTCTGGGCGCTGAGCGTGTCGACGAACTTCGTCGTCCGGGTGCTGGGCGGGCGGGCGGAAGCCGATCCGGACCAGATGTCGCCCGAGGAGCTCCGGGAACTGGTCTCGGCGCAACGCGGTCTCAACGCCGAGCAGCGCATGATCATCAACGGTGCCTTGGAAATCCACGAACGACGGCTGCGGGAGGTGCTCGTCCCGAGGCGGGCGGTGCTGACCCTCGCCGCGGAACAGGACCTCGAGTCGGCGCGGCGGCAGCTGGCCGAGTCGGGCTACTCCCGGGCGCCGGTCGCGCGCGGCGGGCATCTGGACGACGTCATCGGCGTGGTGAGCCTGCGCGATCTGCTCGAAGACCGCGACGATCTCGCCGAAGTGGTCAGGCCCGCCGTGGTGTTCCCCGATTCGCTGCGGGTCTCGGACGCGCTGCGCAGCTTCAAGGCCGAGCGGCAGCAGATGGCGCTGGTCGTCGACGAGCACGGCGCCGTCGCGGGCATGGTCACGCTGGAGGACCTGCTGGAGGAGATCGTCGGCGAGATCTACGACGAAACCGACCGTGACGTCCTTGCCGTACGCGACGGCAAGGACGGGTCCCTGATCCTGTCCGGCACGTTCCCGGTGCACGACCTCGTCGACGTCGGCGTCGAGCTGCCCGACGCGCCGCCGGGGGAGTACGCGACGATCGCGGGGCTCATTCTCGTGCTCCTTGGCCGGATCCCGGAGAAGCCGGGCGACCGGGTGGTGGTCTCCGGCTGGACGGCCGAGGTGCTCGGCGTGGAGCATCACGCGATCACCCGCGTGGCGCTGCACCGTGGAGCGAATGCGGAGTGGTGAGTTGCGCCGGGCGCCTTCGGTTGGCAGCGTGCCCGGTGTCCCACCACGAAGAAAGGTGTCCCGATGCCGGAAGACCAGCCCGATTTGAAGCCTCGTTCACGCGACGTGACCGACGGCCTGGAGCGCGCGGCGGCCCGCGGGATGCTCCGCGCGGTCGGGATGGGCGACGACGACTTCGCCAAACCACAGATCGGGGTGGCGTCCTCGTGGAACGAGATCACCCCGTGCAACCTGTCGCTGGACAGGCTGGCGAAGGCGGTCAAGAACGGCGTGCACGCGGGCGGGGGGTACCCGCTCGAATTCGGCACGATCTCGGTGTCCGACGGCATTTCCATGGGGCACGAGGGCATGCACTTCTCGCTGGTGTCGCGAGAGGTGATCGCCGACTCCGTCGAGACGGTGATGATGGCCGAGCGGCTGGACGGCTCCGTGCTGCTGGCGGGCTGCGACAAGTCGTTGCCGGGCATGCTGATGGCCGCCGCGCGGCTCGACCTCGCCTCCGTTTTCCTATACGCCGGCTCGATCATGCCTGGTCAGGTCGACGGCCGGGACGTCACGATCATCGACGCCTTCGAGGCCGTCGGCGCCTGCTTGGCCGGCAAGATCACCCGCGCCGAAGTGGACCGGATCGAACGCGCGATCTGCCCCGGCGAGGGCGCCTGCGGTGGCATGTACACCGCCAACACGATGGCGTCGGTCGCCGAGGCCCTCGGCATGTCGCTGCCCGGCTCGGCCGCGCCGCCCGCCGTCGACCGGCGCCGTGACGGGTTCGCTCACCGGTCGGGGGAGGCCGTCGTCGGCATGCTCCGGCAGGGCATCACCGCGCGGCAGATCATGACCATGGAGGCGTTCGAGAACGCCATCGCCGTCGTGATGGCGCTGGGTGGTTCGACCAACGCCGTCCTGCACCTGCTCGCGATCGCGCGTGAGGCGGAGGTCGATCTGCGCATCGACGACTTCAACCGCATCGGCGACAAGGTGCCGCATCTCGGCGATCTCAAGCCGTTCGGGAAGTACGTGATGAACGACGTCGACAAGGTCGGCGGTATCCCCGTGGTGATGAAGGCACTGCTCGACGCCGGGCTCATGCACGGCGACGTGCTCACCGTGACCGGCAAGACGATGGCCGAGAACCTCGAGGGCATCGCGCCCGACGGTGTCGACGGCGAGATCATCCGCCCGCTCGACCGCCCGATCCACAAGACTGGCGGGCTGACCATCCTCAAGGGATCGCTGGCGCCGGAAGGCGCGGTCGTGAAGTCGGCGGGCTTCGACGAATCGACGTTCACCGGCACCGCGCGGGTGTTCGACGGCGAACGAGCCGCTCTCGACGCCCTCGCCGAAGGCCGGATCGTCGCCGGGGACGTCGTCGTCATCCGGTACGAAGGCCCCAAGGGCGGGCCGGGGATGCGCGAGATGCTCGCCATCACCGGCGCGATCAAGGGCGCCGGGCTCGGCAAGGACGTCCTGCTCATCACCGACGGCCGGTTCAGCGGGGGCACGACCGGCCTCTGCGTCGGCCACATCGCGCCCGAAGCCGTCGACGCCGGGCCGATCGCGTTCGTGCGCGACGGTGACCCGATCACGCTCGACGTCGCGAACCGGACACTCGAAGTCGAGATCGACGACATCGAGGCACGCCGGGAAGGGTGGGCGCCCAAGCCTCCGGCGTACACGCGCGGAGTGCTCGGCAAGTACGCCAAGGTCGTCCGGAGCGCCGCGCACGGAGCCGTTTGCGAGTAAGCCGACGCGCTTGGCTCGTCTTTACGCGTGATCGTGGCTGAGGGTGCTGTTGGTGCCGCGGTCCGTGAAGGACTCCTTGAGGGACCCAGAGTCCCTCAAGGAGTCCTTCACGGACCGCGGCGTCAGTGAGCGCGACCCTCGATCCGGCAGACGCCACGAACGGGTGATCCATATGGCGGATAGGCGCGAGTACGTAATTCACCCGATGTGCCCGTTACTCCGCGGTAGCAGACTCGGCGGCCCGACGATTCCCGCTGCCCCGGAGGTCGACGATGACTGTGTCCCACGCTTCAGCCCGCCCGACTCGTTCCACCCTGACCCGCTCCGCCGCGCTCGTCCTCGCCCGTGCGGTCGTCGACGGTGTCCGGCATTCCCTGCCCGAGCACGCGCCCCTGTTCGAGGCGCGTGCCACGGAGTTCGTCGTCTCGGTCCTGGAACACGACGGAATGGGCTCCGTGCTGGGTATCGCCGCCGGTGCGGACGCCTTCCGGGAGGTCGGGGTCGCCGAGTACGCCGCCGGCAAGGAGCTGGACCGGCTCTCCCGCGCCTACCACTCGGCGGGCCGGTGCGCCTTGCCCGTGTTGGCCTCGCTGTCGCGACAGTACGGGGCCGGATCGGCTTTGATGGACACCGGGGTGGAGGCCCTGCTCCGCTGCACCGACGTCCTGATCCGGCTTTCCACCACCGCCTACCGCGCCGCGCACACGCCTTCGCTGGCCGAGTTGCGCCGCGAACTCCTCAGGGAGCTTTTGAGCGGCCGGAAGTGGGCGGGGCTCGCGGCCGAGGCGGGCTGGGTGCCGCCCGCCCGGGTGGTCGCCATCGCCGCGGAGCCGGGCGCGGTCCGTGCCTCGTTCGGCCCGGAGGTGCTGGCCGACCTCACCGGCGAGTATCCGCATCTGCTCGTTCCCGACGACATCGAGATCGGTGGCGTACTGGCGGGGACGCGGGCGGCTGTCGGTCCCGCGGTTGCGCCCGCCGACGCGGCGGTGTCGCTGCGGTGGGCACGCCGGACGCTGGAACTGGTGCGGCGCGAGGTGATCGAAGACGGGCCCCTCGTGCGGTGGTCGGACCATCTGACCACGCACTGGCTGTTCGTCGACGAGGCGCTCACCTCCGCCCTCGTCACGCGCAGTCTGGCGCCGATCGCCGAGCTGTCCCCGAACGAGCGCACCAAGCTCGCCGAAACCCTCGACGCGATGCTCGCCGCCCGCGGCGGGGCACCCGAGATCGCGGAAAACCTCGGCGTCCACCCGCAGACGGTCCGTAACCGCCTGCGGCGCCTCCGCGTGTTGTTCGGCGACCGCCTCGACGATCCCCAGGAGCGGCTCGACCTGCGCATCGCCTTGCGAGCCGACGTGCTCCCCGCCGAACCGGCTCGGCCCGTCACCCCGATCAGGGCCGCGTGAGCCCGGCGGTCAGGACTCCGCGGTGCGGGTGACCCAGGTGGCGACCTGGACGCGGTTGGCATAGCCGAGCTTGGTCAGGATGTGGTCGATGTGCGTGTCCACCGTGCGCCGGGCGATGCCGAGCCGGTCGGCGATCTCCTGGTTCGTGAGTCCCTCGGCGACGACGTGCGCGATCTCGGTCTCGCGTTTGGTGAGCACCTGCGCCGTCTGTTTCCGGGGCTCGGTGGACCGCTCTTCGAGGGCGTACGCGATGGCGTCGGCGGTGGGCATCGCGGCGCCGTCGGTGAACTCCTTGATCGAGACCTCCCAGCCCAGCGCCGCGGTCACGGTATCGGTGTCGGCCCGCAAAGGTTCGGTGAACGCCTCGTACCGCGTCGGCCACGCGCCCACCGTGCGCCAGACGTTCATCGAGGCGCCCAACAGGATCGCGGCCCTGTTGGGACGTCCGGTGCGGGCCGCGCAACCCGCCAGCACCGTGAGCGTGAACCCGACGACCACGCGGTCGTCCACCCGGGCGTGCAGGCGCAGGATCTGCTCGCAGCAGCGGCTCGCCACGGAGAAATCACCTTGGAGGTACTCGGCGGCCGCGCGCGACCACAGCGCCCAGCCCCGCCAGAAGACCTCGCCCCGCCGCTCGCAGCGGTCGACGGATTCGGCGAGCACCTGCCTGCCGCGGTCGATGTCGCCGTCCAGCCAGACGGCCAGCCCGTGGTTGTAGCTCGCCCAGAGGTCCCCGCCCTCGTCGCCGTTTGCGCGGAACAGGTCGATGGCCGTGCCGAACAGCCGCGCCGCCACGGGCATGTCGTTGCCGATCAGCGCGGCGTAGGCGCGGACGTGGAGCACGTAGGCGGCGGCGAGTTCGTCGCCGCTCGCCTCGGCTTCGGCGGCCGCCCTGTCCAGCATGGACCGGTGGGCGGGCAGGTCTCCCTGCACCAGCGCCAGGAAACTGGACAGCCACAGCCCGTGTGCCCGCTCCGGGACACCCGGTACGGCGACCTCGTCGAGCCGCCGGACCCACATCCGGCCTTCGGTGTTCAGCCCGCGGACGATCCAGAACTCCTTGACGTCACGTAACATCCGTAGCCCGACGACGGCGTCTTCGGGGCTGCCGGTGCAGTAGTCGAGTGCGACACGCAGGTTCGCGTGCTCACGCCGCAACCGGCCGATCCAGGCGAGCTGGTCTGTCTCCAGCCACTCGGTGGCGTACCGGACGGCGAGTTCGGCGAACCAGTCGCGATGCCGCGTGCGGAAGACGGCTGTCTCGCCCGCTTCGCTCAGCCTGCCGACGCCGTACTCGCGCACCGACTCCAGCATGCGGTACCGCACGCCGCCCGGGTACTCCTCGCGCAGCAGGATGGATTTGTCGAGCAACCCGTCGACGACTTCGAGTACGCGGTCGCGGGGCAGTTCGCCGCCGGAACAGACCTGCTCGGCGGCGTCGAGGTCGAAGCTGCCGGAGAACACCGAAGTGCGCGCCCAGAGCAGCCGTTCCGGGCCGGTGCACAGGTCGTGGCTCCAGTCGATCAGGGCCCGCATGGTCTCGTGCCGCTCCGGCCGCCCGCGCCGATCCTTCGTGAGGACGGAGAACTGCCGGTCGAGCCGGTCGGCCAGCTGGCGCAGGGACAACGCCCGCGCGCGGACCGCGGCCAGTTCGATCGCCAGCGGCAGACCGTCCAGACGGCGGCACAGCCGGATCAGCGGTTCGGTGTCGGATTCGGTGAGCCGGAACGACGGCGCGACCGCGGTCGCCCGGTCCACGAACAGCCGCACCGACTCGTAGTTCACCGCGCGTTCGAAGGAGTCGCCCTGGTCCGGCACCGCCAGTGGCGGCACCGGCAGGATCCGCTCGCCCGCCACCCCGAGCGACTGCCTGCTCGTGGCCAGCACGGTGACCTGGGGACACTCCCTGGCCACGGTGTCGGCGAACCATGCGCAGCTGTCCACCAGGTGTTCGCAGTTGTCCAGTACCAGCAGCAAGCGGCTCGCCCGGAGCGCCTCGACGACGACCTCGATGGCCGGTTTCGCCGAACGGTCGCCGAAACCGAGGACGTTCGCCACCGTCGGCACCAGCAACGCGGGCTCCCGCAGTTCGGCCAGCGAGACGAACGCGACCTCGTCGGCGGTGGCCTCGCGGTGGGCCATCGCGATCCGCCACGCCAGCCTGGTCTTGCCCACGCCGCCGGGCCCGGTCAGCGTCACCAGCGACGAGGCTTCCAGCAGGCGTCGTGCTTCGCCGGTTTCGGCGTCACGGCCTACGTAGCTGGTCACTTCGGTGGGTTCGGCAGACCACCCCGAAAGCGAGCCAACGCCGTCCGCCATGCACTCTCCCGCGATCGACCGGTCCCGCGCCTCCGTCCGATGTAGACGGAAATCGCCCGGCTGGGGATCTTAGCGGACCGGTGTTCCGCTAGCGGGACACTCGCTTGCCGCGGTCGTGCGCCCAGCCTGCCAGCACCGTCCCGGCGGCCGCGAGCAGCAGGAACACGATCAGCCTGCCGCCACACTCACCGGGTACCCAGTCGAACGCTCCCCATAACTGGGTCGCGGAATGGTCGAAGAGGCTGCGGATGGCGGCCTGCGCGAAGACGGCGACCGCCACCATCCCGAGAATCCGCAGCCCCAGACAGCCGCCCTTGCTCATGCTCCCTGCCTCCTGTTTCGTGGTCGGTGCCCAGCATCGCCCGGTGCGGACGGCGAGCACATCGGCATCGCGTCGCGCGTGGCTTACGACCAAAGTCGACCCCCGGCCGCGACCGAGGTCCGGGGCCCGGGATCGTCCCGTGTCCGGCTGCGCCGCCGTGGACGGGTCGACCATGATGGGCCGGTGATCACCGACGTCGGCGCTTTCCCGCCTCTCCGGCCGTGGCAGCAGGCCTGGCGGCTGGTGGCGGCGGCCGCGCTGGGGGTGGTGCTCTGGTTGCTCACCGCGGCTCAGGTGCCGCCGGGGGTGGGCGGCCCCAGGGTCCAGTGGCTGATCACCGGTGACCCACTGCTGGCTCTCGCCTGCCTGATCGCGCTGCTGTGGCGCCGCCGATTCCCTGCCGTGATCGCGATCGCGGTCATCCTCGCCTCGACGGCTTCGGTGCTGTCCGCCGGCGCCGCGTTGCTGGCTCTCTGCTCTCTGGCCACCCGGCGGCGACCGGCGGAAACGGCGGTCGCCGCGATGCTGAGCGTGGTCACCGTGATGCTCACCACCGACCTCTACCCCCGGCGTGAGGTGCCGGAACCGCTGTGGTTGTTGCTCAGCGTCCCCCTCTTGATGGTGGGCATCGTGGTGGCGGTCGGGGCCGCGATCGGCGCGCGCCGGGAGGAAATGCGCGCCCTGCGGGAACGGGTCGAGAGCGTGGAACGGGAGCAGGCCGCCCGTGCGGCCGAGGCACGGATCCTGGAGCGGCACCGGATCGCCCGCGAGATGCACGACGTCCTCGCACACCGGGTCTCGCTGGTCGCCATGCAGGCGGGGGTGCTGGGCCACCGCCCGGATCTGTCCGCCGAACAGGTCGCGGAACTGGCCCGCGGGATCGCCGACGGCTCCCACCAGGCACTGGAGGAACTGCGGGACGTCCTCGGCGTGCTGCGGGCGAGCCCGGACGACCTGGAACCGCCGCAACCCTCGCTCGCCGACCTGCCCGCGCTCGTCGGGCACGCGCGAGCGCTGGGACTCGACGTCACCTTGACGGCCACGACAGCGAGCGAGCCACCCGACGCGATCGCGAGGACCGCCTACCGGATCGTGCAGGAAGGGCTGACCAACGCGGGCAAGCACGCGCCGGGGGCCCTGGTGGCGGTCACCGTCGAGGGAAAGGCGGGTGACGGTTTGCGGGCGACGGTCCGGGATTCCGGTGCGTCGCGGCTGATCGAGGGCCCGCCCGCCTCGGGATTCGGCCTGCTCGGCCTCGCCGAGCGGGTCGCACTGGCCGGAGGAGAACTGGAGCACCACCCGGATCCCGGCGGCGGATTCGTCCTCGCCGCGCGCTTGCCGTGGCCGGTCCGCGAAGGGAGCGAGTGAAATGGACAGCGAGCGGGTGCGGGTCGTCCTCGTCGACGACGAACACCTGGTGCGGATGGCGTTGCGGCTGATCGTCGACGGCGAACCCGACCTCGTCGTGGTCGGCGAGGCCGCCGACGGCGACACCGCGGTCACCGTGGTGGGAGAGCAGCGGCCCGACGTCGTCCTGATGGACGTCCGGATGCCGGGGCGCGACGGGCTCAGCGCGACAGAGGAGATCCTGAGGCTTCCGGAACCGCCGCGGGTACTGGTGCTCACGACCTTCGACACGGACGAGATGGTGCTGGGCGCGCTGCGCGTCGGCGCGCTCGGGTTCGTCCTCAAGGACACCCCGCCGCCGCGGATCCTGGCCGCCGTCCGGACGGTCGCCGCCGGGGAACCCGCGCTCTCGCCCGCCGCCACGGCCCGGCTGATCGCCGCGGCCACCGGGCCGCATTCATCCGATGCGCGCCGGACGTCCCGCGACACGGCGCGCGATCTGCTGGCCACGCTGACCGACCGCGAACTTGAGACCGCGGGCGCCATCGCCGAGGGGCTGTCCAACACCGACGTCGCGCGGAGGCTGAACATCACCGTCGCGACGGTGAAGGCCCACACCAGCAGCATGCTCGCGAAACTCGGCGTCGAGAACCGGGTCCAGATCGCCCTGCTGGTCCGCGACGCCGAAGGCTGACCACCGGTCCTTCCCAGGGGAAAGGGGCCTTCACGAAACTCTTCCGGCAAGGTGTCGAATCCGCCGGTTCCCGGTCGACGCGGTGTCGAAAGCAGTTCGGAACGACCAAGGAGAAACCAGATGCGCCCCTGATCGCCACCGCGTTCGTCTCGCTCGACGGCGTCGTCGAAGGGCCCGGCGGCGAGCCGGGCTACCGCAACTCCGGCTGGACCTTCAACGGCATCGAGTTCGACGAAGCGGCCTACGAACTCAAGGGCCGTGAGCAGGGTGAGGTCGCGGCGATGATGATGGGCCGGACCAGCTACGGGGCGTTCTCGCCGGTGTGGCCGGACATGACCGTGGAGTTCGCGGGCTACAACGTGATGCCGAAGTACGTCGTTTCGACCACGCTGCGGGAGGAAGACCTCGTCGACAACTGGGGCGAGAGGCTCTCGCCGACGCCTGCCTCGTCGACCGTTACCACCTGCTGCTGTTCCCCGTCCTGCTCGGCGCGGGCAAGAAGCTGTTCAGCGACACCGACAAGGACAAGCAGAGCCTCATGCTCGTCGAGAGCGAGGCCTACGGCAACGGCGTCCAGAAGCTGGTCTATGACATCATCCGATGATCGGGCCTCGAACGGGGCAGGCCGCGCGTCCTGCGATCATGAACCGCGGTCAGGTCCCCGTCCGAGGAGGTTCCCGTGAGCAAGCCCGTCTTCGTACAGCCGAACCTCGACGGCCCGGCGGTGGAACTCGCCGGGGTCGAGGTGCACGTCGGCCGCGTGCCGCTGGTGTCGGACGTGGACTGGCGGGTGGACTACGGCCAGCGATGGGTCGTCCTCGGTCGCAACGGCGCGGGCAAGTCGACGATCCTGTCGGTGGCCTCGACGCAGCGGTTCCCCAGCGCGGGCACGGCCGTCGTGCTCGGTCACCGTATGGGCGCGGTCGACCTGCGCGACGTGCGGACGCACATCGGCTTCGTCGGAGCGAACCAGCGGCTGCCCGACGCGGAGAACCACGACGCGCACACCGTGGTCCTCACCGGGTTCAGCGGAAGTGTGCTCCCGCTGTGGGAGCGCTACGACGACGCGATCGGTGACAGGGCGTCGAAACTGCTCGAACTGGTCGGGTGCGCCGAACTGCGTGACCGGCCGGTGCGGGTGTGCTCACAGGGCGAACGGGCCCGGGTCAGGCTCGCCAGGGCGCTCATGGCCGATCCTCTGCTGCTCCTGCTGGACGAGCCGTTCGCCGGTCTCGACCTGCCAGGCCGCGAGGACCTCCTGATGGCGTTGGAGAACCTGACGCTGGCCCAGCCGGAACTGGCCACGGTCACCGTGACGCATCACCTGGAGGAGATCCCGGCGACGGCCACACACGCCCTGATGGTGCGCCGCGGCAAGGTCACCGGGGCGGGGCCGATCGACGAGGTCCTCACCGACGAGGGGCTTTCCGCCTGCTACGAACGGGACGTCGAGGTCCACCGCATCAACGGACGCTGGGCGGCTCACGCGGTCAGGCGTTCTTGACGACGCCTGTCACTCCTCAGGGTTGCTTTCGAGGGACCAACATCATCTCCGCGCATCTTCCGGGTGCCCGTGGGCATCTTTCCCAGTGAGTTCGATCAACGTGAATCGATCACCGAGCGGAAGGGGATGTCATGAACGTCCAGGTGAAGCGAACGGCCGCGGCGATGACCGTCGGGGGACTGGTCGCGAGCGGGCTCCTGGTCGCGGGCGGGGTCGCCGGGGCGATGCCGAGCGACAAACTCTGCGGTGCCTCAGACGTCGAGGTGACCGTGACGCCGGAGCCGGCGCACGCGAGCGGGCACGAGGCTTACGTCCTCACCTACGCCGCGGCCTCGCCGACGACGAACTGCAAGCTCCAGGGCGCGCCCACCGCGACGACGTTCGTCGCCGACGGGCAGCTGATCGATGACGTCGCCGTCGTGCCGGACGCCACCGCGGCGGACGCGGCACCGGTGAACCTGCGCGAGGGGCACCCGGCCGTGTCGCGCATCGTGCAGGCCTCGGCCGAGGCGCCGAACCCGCTCACGCCGACGACGGTCACCTTCGACCTGCCGACCGGGCCCGGCGGTGTTCCCGTCGTCGCGGACTGGCCGGCGGGCGAGCCGCTGAAGGGCGCCACCGTCCAGGTCACCGCCGTCACCGCCTGAGAAGGAAAGACCATGTCCGGCAAGGAGATCAGGCCGGTACAGTACGACGTCCGTCGACTTTCGAGAACGTCTCGTCGCACACCTGTGGCCTCAGGGGTCCCGGCAAAGTTGCGGAGCCGCTGGTCAGCGCTGCTGTTGTTCCTGCTTGCGGCCTGCACCGGGTGTGGCTCCACGTCCTGGACGCCGTCGAACCCGCTGACCATTCCGCCGGGCCAGACCGAGGCGGTGAGCGCGGACTGGCCGTCCGCGGTGATCCGGTGAGCTCAGATCAGGCGGTGGGACAGGGCCAGGAAAGCCGGACGACGGTGCCGGTGAGTGTGCTCGTCACGGAGGCCTCCGGCGCGAAGGCGCGGATGATCGGCAGGCCGCGGCCGCCATCCGGACGGCGCCCGTCGCGCCAGCGGCCTTCGTCGGCGACGGTGATCTTGATGTGGCCGTCGACGAAGGCGGCGGTGACCTTCATGACGTTGTCGTCGGTACCGTCCGGATAAGCGTGCTTGACGACGTTGGTCATCGCTTCGTAGGCGGTGAGTTTGAGATCCTCGGTCAGTTCCCGTGGAAGGCCTCGTTCGAGGGCCCAGTTCGCCAGGACGTCCCGCAACGCGGCTGCCTGGGCGGGGACGGCGACGACCTCGCGAACCAGTTCGTCAGTGCTGTCGCGCACCGGCTCGTCGATCGGCATCACGGAGCTTCTCCTCCTCGTCCGCCGCGGTCCACGACCGCCGGATCCACCGACCAGGCTAAGGCACCGGCGGAATCGAGGTGCGAGTGCCGCGCGGGCGGGCGCCGCCATCGGATATCTTCGGAACTCTCGGTGTGCCGATCGTGAGGGAGTGTGACGGTGACGAGCGGAGACGGCGACATCCGGGAGGTTCCGTTCTCGGTGACGGTCACCAGGCCCGATGGCACGCAGGTCGTCATCGCGGTGGCGGGGGAAATCGACCTGACAACGTCCGAAGAACTCAAGGAGACCTTCGAGGAGGCGCTGGAACCGGCGCCCGGCCGGGTCGTCGTCGACCTCGAAGGCGTGGAGTTCTGCGATTCCACCGGCTTGGCGACCCTCGTCAGGATCAACAACCGGTGCGCCACCAGGGGCGTTGACCTGAGCTTCCTGCCGTCGCCGACGATCCGGCGGCTGGCGCTGAAGACGGGCCTCTCCACGCTGCTGCCGCTCGCCGGAGCCTGAGCGCCATCGCAAGCTCAGGGTTTAGGTGCGGGCACGGCCATCGACACTTCGCGGATCGCGGTGGCAAGGTACTGGTACACGGGGACATGGGCGTCGACGCCGAACAGATGCAGCAGCCGTAGAACCGGCCGGGTGCTGGCGACGACCCCGGTCGCCCGGCGTTCGGCGTGGGCGCGGGTGGCGGCGGATTCGATGACCCGCAACCCGGCGACGCCGAGGAAGGTGACCTCGGTGAGGTCGAGGACGGTGGCGGCGGGGAGGTCGCCCCACAGGGCGCGTTCGAGTCGACCGGCGGTGGCGAGGTCGATTTCGCCCGTCGCGGAGACGACGAGCAGATCTTCACTCCATCGGATCCGCCGGACTTCCAGCAGGTTGTCTTCCGACGAGCGAGGTCGCGGCACCTCCGGGTGAACGACGGTCCGGACGAGGGGGCCGTCGCGGCCACTTCTCGTGGACGGGATTCGGTCGGTCATGGTGCTGATCTCCCGGATAGCCGGGGACGAGACGGACAACGGGTGAGCCTGCACAACGGCTGCGCAAGTCAACTCGCCGCCGCGTCGCCCTGTGAAAAGGTGGGCCGCGGACGTACGGGTCGTTCGCGCGGGCTGGTGGACTCAACCTCACGTACCTGTCACCGTACGCTGCTCCTCGCGGCTGGCAACACCGCGTGGCGGAGCAGGGCACGATGCACGCTCGCGCATGGTCACTCACGCAAGGCCTTTTCCCAGGCGAGACCCCATTCTTCCAGCGGGTGCAAGGCTTCGAGAAGCCGTACACCCAGGGGCGTCAGCCGGTACCCGTCCTCGCCGGATTCGACGATGCGGGCCTCGGTGAGTTCGCCGAGCCGCGTGGTGAGCACACTCGACGACATGCGCTCGCAGCGCCGCTGGAGTTCGCGGAAGCCGACATGGCCCTGGCGCAGTTCCCAGATCACCCGCAGGGTCCATCGGCGCCCCAGCAGATCGAGCGCGGCCATGAGCGGGCGACCGGTGGCGGAGCCGCGGACCGGCCGCCCGGGACGCGGGACCGGATCTTCGGCCATGACACACCCCCTTGTGCTTCGACTTTCGAAGCAGCATAGTGGTTCGAAAGTCGAAGCACACGAGGTGGTCATGACCCGGATCGCACCGCTCACCCCGCCTTACGAGGCAGAAGTCGAACAGGCCCTGCGCAAGTGGATGCCGCCTGGCGTGGCGCACGATCCGCTGGCGCTGTTCCGGGTGCTGCAACGCCATCCGGAGCTGGCTTCGCGGATGCGCGTCTTGGGCGCCGGTCTGCTCGCGCACGGGGAATTGCCCGCGCTGGACCGGGAAATCATCATCGCGCGGGTGACCGCGCGCTGCGGATGCCGGTACGAATGGGGTGTCCACGCCACGGTTTTCGCCTCGGCCGTCGGGCTGACGCCGGAGCAGGTCGAAGCGACCGTGACGGGCGATTCCAGCCATCCGGCCTGGTCCGGGCGGCATCGGACCCTGATCGCCGCCGTCGACGAACTCCACGACACGGCAACGGTTTCCGGCGACGTGTGGGCGGCGCTCGCCGAACACTACCCGGCCGCACAGCTCCTGGAGTTCCTCGTGCTCGCGGGCTGGTACCGGACGATCGCCTACGTGGCGAACGGCGTCGGTCTCGAGGAGGAACCGTGGGCGGCCAGGTGCCCCGATACCGACCATCGCTAGGGCCTGCGTCCGGTGTCGGTGGACGAAGCACTGTCGCCGGACAGGCAGCCGCACCGGCGGTACATCGTCTGTGGAACGGGTCATCCAGCGGATTCCCGTCGACCGCCGACAAGATCACCGCCTGGGTCCGGGCGGCCAGGGGTGAACAGGTGGAGGGCCGGGCCGAGGTCCGGCCCCCCACTGTTCCGTTCTTCAGCCGATGGTGTGCCCGGCGAGGGTCCGGTCCGTTCGACGCCCACGGTCCAGCAGGGACTTTGGCCGCGGCTATGCCCTCCCCGTCGGGAGGCGTGTCATGATGTCCGCGAACTCGATCGGCAAAGCGAACGATTCGCCATCCGGTCGTACGGTTTGACGAACGACAGGGAGAAGCGGTGGAGGACGAGGCGCCCTCGATCCGGGACATGCTGGCGGTCAACCTGCGGGCGGCCAGGGCGGCGAGGGGGATTTCGCTGTCGGAGCTGGCCCGCCGGTCGGGTATCGGCAAGGCGACGCTGTCGCAGCTGGAGTCCGGTGCCGGCAATCCGACCATCGAAACCGTGTTCAGCCTGTCCAGGGTGCTGGAGGTGGCGATCTCCGACCTGCTCGACCATCGCGCGGGTGGCGCGCTGACCGTGGTTCGCCGCGCCGACGTCGAGGTGCTCAGCGGTGAGGGCGTCGATCTTCGGCCGTTGCGCCGGATCGAAACCGGTGACGGCGTCTTCGAGGTGTACGACCAGGTGGTGCGTGGTGACGCGCCGCAGCGTTCGCAGGGGCACGTCGGGATCGAGCACACCGTGGTGCAGTCCGGCTCGCTGCGGGTCGAAGTGACGGGCAGGACCGTCGAAGTCGGCCCGGGGGACTACGTCGCCTTCGACGCCCGCGAGCCGCATTGCTACACCGCTTCGGCGGGGCCGGTGCACTCGGTACTGCTGTTGCAGTACCGCGCCGAAGAGCGGCTCGACGGCAGGCCGCATCCGGTGTTGAAGGGCTGACGGCGCCCCAGCTATTGACACCCTCCAGGGTGGAACCTACTCTCCGTTCGTTCGCTTTACCGAACGCTGGAGGGTCGATGAACCGGACGCGCGTGGTGGTAATCGGCGCGGGCATCGTCGGCGCCGCGTGTGCTCGGGAGCTGAGCCGGGCGGGCTTCGACGTCGTCGTCGTGGATCGCGGCCGTCCCGCCGGGGGCACCACGTCGCATGGCGAAGGCAACGTCCTCGTCTCCGACAAGGGACCGGGCGCCGAACTCGAACTCGCGAAGCTGTCCATTCGATTATGGCCCCAGGTGGTCGCCGAAATCGCCGATGAAAACGCGCGTGCCGCTTCGGCGATCGAATACGACCCCAAGGGTGGCATCGTGGTCGCCACCACCGAAGACGGCGCCCATGCCCTCACCTCGTTCGCCGCGTCGCAACCCGGAATACACGCGGAGTCGTTGTCTCCCAAGGAACTCATTGACGCCGAACCCGCACTGACCCGCGAGGTGACCGTCGCGTTCCACTACCCGGAGGACGCCCAAGTGCAGCCCGCTGGGGCGGCGCTGGCCCTGCTCGGTTCCGCATTGCGCCATGGCGCCCGGCTGCGGTCCGACACCGAGGTCGTCGGCGCGTCTGTCCGCAATGGACGGATCACCGGTGTCCGCGTGCCCGGCGAGGTGATCGAGGCCGACGTCGTCGTCAACGCCGCGGGACCGTGGGCCGGGCAGGTGTCGGCGCTCCTCGGCGCCCCGATCGCGGTCCGGCCCCGCCGCGGCGAAGTGCTGGTGACCACGCCGATGCCCGGCGTCGTCCGGCACAAGGTCTACGACGCCGATTACGTCGCCGCGGTCGGGGCCGACTCAGGGGATCTGCAGGCTTCCGCCGTCGTCGAGTCGACCTGGGGCGGCACCGTGCTGATCGGTTCGTCACGGCGCCACGTCGGCTTCGACGACACGATCCGGCCGGAGGTGCTGAGTGCCATCGCGGTCAAGGCACTGCGGCTTTTCCCGGCACTCGCGGACGCCTCGATCATGCGGGCCTACGGCGGTTTCCGGCCCTACGTCGACGATCACCTCCCGGTGCTCGGCGAGGATCCGCGGCTGGAGAACCTCTGGCACGCCACCGGACACGAAGGCGCCGGTATCGGGCTTAGCGTCGGCACCGCCCGGTTGCTGTGCGAACTGCTCAGCCGGGCGGAGCCCGCGATGCCGGTCGGGGAGTTCACTGTGGACCGTCCGGCGGTACTGGCCGAGTTGCCCGCATGAGCGGACGACTGTTTCCCCGGGACAGGGATCCGGTGGGCCGTACCGACCGGCCGATCGAGATCACCGTCGACGGCGAAACCCTGACCGGGATCGCGGGCCAGAGCGTGGCGGGTGTACTTCTCGCTGCCGGGCGGATCTCCTGGCGCACCACGCGTTCCGGTGCGCCGCGCGGGGTGTTCTGCGGTATCGGCGCGTGTTTCGACTGTGCGCTCATGGTCAACGACGTGCCCGATGTCCGCGCGTGCCGCCGTCCGGCAGCCGACGGCGACGAAATTCGCACCCAGTCCCGGGAGGACGGCGTATGAAGCAGGTGGTGATCGTCGGCGCCGGACCCGCCGGGCTCGCGGCGGCCGAGCACGCTCTGCGGGCGGGTGCCCGGGTCACGGTGCTGGATCAGGCCGACGCTCCTGGCGGGCAGTACCACCGGACGCTGCCCGAGGCTTTCGCGGCGCGGAACCCGGAGCGGCTCCAGCACGGCTGGGCGGAGTTCGACCGGCGCCGTCGCTTGCTGGACCATCCGCGGTGCCAGTGGTGGCCCGGCTCGACCGTCTGGGCTCTCGACCGGGCTGAGAACCGGGTACACGTGCTGCGAGGGCGGGCCGACGGCAGCGGACGGCGGCGATCGTCCCTCGAGTCGGACGCGCTGATCCTGGCGACCGGCGCGCACGACCGCACGTTGCCGTTCCCCGGCTGGGAACTGCCCGGCGTGTACACCGCGGGTGCGGCGCAGGCGCTGGCGAAGGGGGAAAGGGTCGCGATCGGCAGGCGGGTCCTCGTCGCCGGGGCCGGGCCGTTCCTGTTGCCGGTCGCGGAATCATTGTTGGGCGTCGGGGCGGAGGTGGTCGCTGTCCTGGAGGCGAACCCGTTCACGACCGTCCGAAAAGGATGGTCGGCGCGGCCGTGGGAACTCGCCGCCCACGCGGGCAAGTCTGCCGAGCTGGCCCGGTACGCCGCGACACTGGCTCGCCACCGCGTCCCGTACCGGTTCGGCAGGACCGTGATCGAGGCGCGCGGGGCCGACCGTGTCCGCGAGGTCCGCACCGCCAGGGTCCGGGCCGACTGGTCGGTCGTTCCCGGCACCGAGCGGACGTACGAGGTCGACGCGGTCTGCGTCGGACACGGTTTCGTCCCGCAGCCCGAACTCGCCGTCGCGGCGGGCTGCGTCCTCGACGGCGGTTTCGTACGGGTCGACGACGCGCAGCGGACCACGGTGGACGGTGTCTTCGCCGCGGGTGAGATCACCGGTATCGGCGGCGCGGTCACCGCCGCGGCCGAAGGCGCGGTGGCCGGCCGCGTCGCCGCCGGAGGAGATCCGGGCCGATCACTGGTCCGCGAGCGCGACCGGGCCCGAGCCTTCGCCCGACGACTCGCCGCCGCGCATCCGATCGGCCCGGCCTGGCGCGGCTGGCTGGCCGACGACACGATCGTCTGCCGCTGCGAGGAAACCACGTACGGCGAACTCACCCGTGCGGCGGGCGACCCGGCCTGTCCGGGCTCGCACGCGCTGAAACTCGGTACCCGGGCAGGCCTGGGCCCGTGCCAAGGCCGGATGTGCGGCCCCACCGTGTCCGAACTCCGCGGTGGTACCGAACGACACCACCGCCCGATCGCCCAGCCGATCCGGCTGGGCGAACTCGCCGAACCCGAGGAGACATCCGCATGAGCACCCCCGACCTCGGTGGCGTCGTCGTCGCGACCGCCCTCCCGTACCGGGCGGACGAATCGGCGCCCGCCGGGCTGGCCGTGGACTACGAGGCCTACGCCGCGCACTGCCGGTGGCTGATCGACAACGGCTGCCGGGGCGTCGGCCCGAACGGTTCCCTTGGCGAGTACTCCTCGCTCACCGACGACGAACGCCGCCGCGTCGCGCGCACGGCGATCGAAACCGTCGGCGAGGACGGGATCGTCGTCGTCGGCGTGCACGGCCCCGGGTCGCATCAGGCCAGGCACTGGGCCGAAATCGCGGCCGAGGACGGCGCTCACGGCCTGCTGTGCCTGCCGCCGACGATGTACCGCGCCAACCGCGGCGAAGTGCTCGCCCATTTCGAGGCGGTGGCGTCGGTCGGCCTGCCGGTGATGGTCTACAACAACCCCATCGACACCAAGGTCGACCTCACCCCGGGTCTGCTGGCCAGAATCGGGGCGATCGACAACGTGGTGGCGGTCAAGGAGTTCTCCGGTGACGTCCGGCGGGTGCTGGAGATCCGCGAGCAGGCACCGGGGCTGGACGTGATCAGCGGCGCCGACGACGTGGTGCTGGAAAGCCTGCTGATGGGTGCGACCGGCTGGTTCGCCGGGTTCCCGAACGTGTTCCCTGCCGAATCGGTGCGGCTGTTCGAACTGGCAAGGGCCGGGAAGCTGGAGGAGGCAAGGGCGCTGTACGAACCACTGGTGGCCGCGTTCCGCTGGGACTCGCGCACCGAGTTCGTCCAGGCCATCAAGCTCGGTATGGACCTCGTCGGCCGCTACGGCGGGCCGTGCCGTCCACCGCGCGGGTCGCTGACGGACGAGCACCGCGCGCAGGTCACCGCCGACATGCGTCGCGCGCTCGCCTCGCCGGGGGTGGAGTAGATGCGCTCGATCCGGTCGATCACCGCCGTCGATTCGCATACCGAGGGCATGCCGACCCGGGTGGTGACCGGCGGGGTCGGCGTCATCCCCGGTGACACCATGGCCGAACGCCGCCGGTATTTCATGGAACACCTCGATCACCTTCGTCAGTTCCTGATGAACGAGCCGCGCGGCCATTCCGCGATGAGCGGGGCGATCCTGCAGCCACCGACCCGGCCGGACGCGGACTGGGGTGTGGTGTACATCGAGGTGTCGGGCTGTCTGCCGATGTGTGGGCACGGCACGATCGGCGTCGCGACCGTGCTGGTGGAGACCGGCATGGTCGAGGTGACCGAACCGAAGACCGTGGTGCGCCTGGACACCCCGGCCGGGCTGGTGCACGCCGAGGTCGAGGTCCGGGACGGTCGTGCGGAACGCGTCAAGCTGCGCAATGTGGCGTCCTTCCTCGCCGACCGGGACGCCGTCGTCGACGTGCCCGACCTCGGGGAAGTGCGCTACGACCTGGCCTACGGTGGCAACTTCTACGCCATCCTCGAACTGTCTCAAGTGGACATACCGTTCGACCGGGCGGAGAAGGACCGGATCCTCGCCGCGGGGCTGGACATCATGGCGGCGATCAACGAGCAGCGCCCGCCGAAGCATCCGGCCGACCCGCTGATCGGTGGCTGCAAGCACGTTCAGTTCCTGGCCCCTGGATCGGACGCACGGGCTTCGCGGAACGCGATGGCGATCCACCCCGGCTGGTTCGACCGGTCGCCGTGTGGCACCGGCACCTCGGCCAGGATGGCGCAGTTGCACGCCCGCGGTGAGTTGCCGCTGCACACGCCGTTCGAGAACAGTTCGTTCATCGGCACCACCTTCACCGGCGAGCTGGTCGAGGAGACCACCGTCGGCGGTGTCCCCGCCGTGGTGCCGCGATTCTCCGGACGCGCCTGGATCACCGGCAACGCCACCTACCTGCTCGATCCGGACGATCCGTTCCCCGTGGGGTTCGTCCTCTGAGACTTCGGCCCGTCGCGCCTGCTCCTAACCCCGCGTTTCGTCCTCTAGTTGCGATCCATGCACGTGCAACTACCGCAACCAGAGGACGAAACGCGTCAGGCGGAGACCACGGTCCCGCCTTGGACGATGTGCCGGAACGCCTCCGGCTCGGCCAGGACGCCGACGTCCTCCAGCGGGTCCCGGTCCACGACGACCAGGTCCGCGTATGCGCCGGGCGCCAGGGTCCCGATCTCACCGGTCAGGTTCAGCAGGTCCGCCGCCGTCGACGTCGCGGAGCGAATCACCTCGAGCGCGGACTGGACCTCACCGCGCAGCCGGAATTCGTGGTTCTGGTGCCGGTGCATCCCGCCGAGGAGATCGCTGCCGTACACCAGTTTCACCCCGCCGCGGGCGGCCCGCTCCAGCGCGGCCATGCCCGCGCCGAGGACCTCGTCGACCTTGCGCCAGCTCGATTCCGGCAGCCCGTGCTCGCGCCCCTCTTCCTTCAATGCCCAGTACGTGACCAAAGTGGGCACGAGGTACGCGTCGTGCCGGAGGAACAGTTCGACACTGAGGTCGTCGATCAGGTTGCCGTGTTCGATCGACCGGATGCCCAGCTCCAGCGCGCGGTTCACCGCGCGGGCGGTGTAGGCGTGCGCGGCCACGTAGCGGTTGGCCGACTCCGCCTCTTCGACGATCGCGCGCAGTTCGTCGGCGGAGTACTGCGTCGAGTCGATCCGGTCGGTGGGGGACGCGACGCCGCCGGAGGCCATCACCTTGATGTGGTGCGCACCCTTGCGCAGTTCGTCGCGCGCCGCCGCGCGGACCGCGTCGACACCGTCGGCGACCCGGCCGAGACCCGCGCAGCACGGGTGGTCGTCGCTGGCGTTGGCGCCGCGGGTCCGGCTGTCGCCGTGCCCGCCGGTCTGGCTCAGCGCGCGTCCGCAGAACAGCAGCCGCGGGCCGCGGAACAGCCCCTCGGCCTGTGCGTCGGCGAGGCCGTAGTCGGCGCCGGAGGCGTCCCGGACCGTGGTGAAGCCCCGATCCAGCATCTGGCTCATGGTGCGGGCGCTGTGGGCGGCCACGTAGGAGGGGGACGACGCGGGGAGCGACCCCAGATCCGCGGTCGACGCCGTCACGTGAACGTGCGCGTCGACGAGGCCGGGCAGCACGAACGCCCCACGAAGGTCCTCGGTCCGCACGTCACCGGCGGTGAGACCGGTGCCGGTCTCGACGATCCGGCCGTCGGAACACCGGAGGTCGCCCTCGGTGTACTCACCCTCGACCGGGTCGAGCAGCCGGGCGTTGCGGAGGAGCAGCGATCCGTTCATCGGGTCTCCAGAAGTTCGCGCAGGGCCGGGACCGCCAACGGTGCCAGTGAACGGGCCGCCGCGACGGAATCGTCGTCGTAACTGCCTTCGGCGTCGAGGATGTTGAGGACGCCGAGGGTGCGGCCGTCGTCCACCACCGGCACGTTGATCACCGCGCCGCAGCCGAGCCGGTCGATGAGTTCGTGGTCGGCGAAGATCTCCCGCACCGCCGCGCTGTCCGGGCCGAAGTACGGCTCCTGGCCGGTGATGCACTTGTCCAGCCAGCCCGCGGCCACCTCGACGGTCTTCTCGCCGCCGACCGGATACTCCGCCGGGTGGCTGCTGTGCACGCGCCGCAGCGCCCGCCGTTCGGGCACCCACGCCAGCACGGTGAACAGCCGTACGCCGATCGTGGCGCGGGTCTTGTCCTCCACAGTGGACAGTGACACGGTCACTTCGTCATCTCCTTCGCGGTGGTCACGGGCGCGCCGTGTTCGGTCAGTTCTTCCAGTGAGCGGCCGGCGGTGGACAGGCCGAACACGACCACGACCACCACCCCGGCCGCGAGGACGGCGGTGGTCAGGCCGAAGACGCCGGCGAACCCGAGGCTCGCGGCGGACAGGCCGATGATCGTCGGGGCCAGGATGCTGCCGACCCGGCCGAACGCGCTGGACAGCCCGGTCCCGCTGGCGCGGATCCAGGTCGGGAACACCTCGGGGGTGTAGGAGTACACGCCGGCGTAGGTGCCGTTGAGGAAGAACGACAGGACCGCCCCGGCGAGGGTGATCGACCACGGTGCGTCCATCTGGCTCAGCCAGAACGCGCTCACCGCCGATCCCGCGAGGTACAACGCGATGGTGTGCTTGCGGTCGAGCCGTTCGGAGAGCCAGGCGGCGGAGAAGTACCCGGGGATCTGCGCCAGGTAGATGATGATGGAGAACTCGAAGCTCTTGGTCACCGTGATCCCGCGCTCGACGAGCAGTGTCGGGATCCAGGAGAAGAAACCGTAGTAGGAGAACGTGATCACGAACCAGACGGTCCAGATCACCGCGGTGCGGCGGGCCATCGCCGGGCTCCACAAGAACTTCAGCGCGCTGAAGAGGTTGACCTTGGGGGTTTCCGTCGCGGGCTGGGCATCGGTCCCGGCCACGGCCGGAAGTGGTTGCCCGGTCGCCTTTTCGACGTCGCGCTCCAGTTTCGCGACGATCTTCTCCGCCTCGGCGTGACGTCCGTTCGCGACCAGGAACCTCGGTGATTCCGGCAGCGACCGGCGCCACCACAGCAGCATGACGATCGGCAGCGCGGTGATCAGCTGGGCGACCCGCCAGCCCTCCGGCACCGTCGGGACGACGAACCGCCCGATCAGTGCGGCGGCGACGAATCCGAACGAGAAGAATCCGGCGAGCGCGCCGACGAACCAGCCGCGCCGTTTTGCCGGGACGAACTCCGACAGGAACGGCGCGATGATCGCGCTTTCGGCGCCCGCGCCCGCCCCGGCCAGCACCCTGGCGCCCAGGAAGATCTCGTAGTTGGGGGAGAAGGCGGCGAGCACCGAGAACACCGCGTAGAAGGCCAGCGCGTACATCATGACCTTCTTGCGGCCGATGCGGTCGCCCAGCAGGCCGGCGGCGATCGCGCCGAAGAGGAAGCCGAACGGCGTGGCCGAACCGATCAGGCCGAGCTGCCCGTTGTCGAGACCCCAGACCGCTTTCGCACTCGGCAGGAGGAAGGCGACAACGGCGGAGTCCATGCCGTCGAAGGTGTAACCGAGCCCGCCGATGAGCAGGAGCAGATAGTGGGGACGGCTCAGGGGAAGCCGGTCCAGTCGTGCCAGAAGCGTCATGGGGAACGCCTTCCGTGGTTCGGGCGACGAGGAGTGCGGACAACGTATACTGCGTTTTGACCAAACTGCAATGGTTGTTGCAAGTGGTTCGACGGGCACGATGCGTTACCGTGGCGCGGTCGAGGGAGGGTATGCGTGGCAGAGACGGGAGCCGACGACGGTTTCGAGGTGTGGCTTCGGGATCGGACGCCGGAACGCGGCCTGCGGCCGAAGTCGGCCGCGGTGCTCGAAGTACTGGTCTCGCAGCCGCGCCGGGCTTCGTTCGGCTCGACGGCCGAGCTCGCCCAGCTCGCCGGGGTCAACGTCGCCACCGTGACCAGGACCGCCCAGGCGCTGGGGTTCGCGGGCTGGCCCGCGCTGCAACAGGAATTGCGGGCGCGGTACCTGTCGTCGCTGAGCGCGCCGCAGGTGGCCGAGGAACACCGGGACGTCGACTCGCCAGGGTCCGCGTCGCTGCGCCGCGATCTCGACGGTCTCGCGCTGCTCAACCGGCGGTTCGCCGAAGACGAGATCCGCAACGTCGCGCACGCCGTCGCCGCCGCGCGCCGCACGCTCGTCATCGCCGACGGCAGTTACGCCGCTGTCGGGATCGCCTTCGCGCACAACGCCCGGCTCGCCGGTTACGACGTCCACGCGATCACCGCCGGCGACGCCGAACTCGCCAACTCCACGGCGAAACTCACCGGTGACGACGTGCTGATCGCGATCAGTTTCTGGCGGCTGTACGAAAGTACCGTCCTCGCCGCGAACGAGGCGAAAGCCAGGGGAGCGCGCGCCTTCGCCATCACCGACGCGGCCAGTCCCGCGCTGGCGGGTGCCGTCGAACAGGTGCTGATGGTGCCTGCCGAGGGTGTCACCTTCTTTCCGTCCCTGACCGCGGGCATGAGCCTGGTGCAGGCGATCGTCGCGCAACTCGCCGCCGTCGATCCGGTCCGTACCGGCGAATCGATCGAGGCGGCCGAAGCCATGTGGGCACGGTTCGATCTGCTGCATCGCCGTCCGGGGTCGGCCGATCGGCCAGTATCGAAAAGGCCGACCGGGCGAGGCACGTCCGCCGGATGACCGATCCGCCGCACCCCGTCGAGAGGCGATCCTGGTTCCAGGCCGCCGAAACAGGCGGTACGGGGATCGAGGAGGCCGAAATGACGATGATCGCCACTCTGGGTGCTTACGCCGGATTCGCTTTGCTCGCGCTGATGGCGGTGACCCCGCTGCTGGTCGAGCTCGACCAGCGCTTCCCGGTCACCCGCCGGGCGAAGGCGGCCGAACGGGAACGCAGGATGCCGGTCAACCTCGCTTCGGCGTGACCCAGAGCACAGAGAAGCATGTGGAATTACCTCACGTGAGTGATTCCGGCTCAGTCAACTCGTAACTTCGTGTCGCGTCATGAAACGCTGAGTGACGTGACCGTGGATTGCTGTACCAGAGCCCAACCCGCCGACGCCTTCGCGGAGTTTCGCGAGAACATCGACGAACTGACCCAGGCGTTCATCGACGCCTGCCGTCAGGGCCGCAGCCCGGGCGACGCCACACTCGACCTGTTGCAGCGGGTCCACCGGGAAGACCGCAACTGGGTCGTGGTCCATCTGACCTTTGCCATCGCCGCGCTCGCGCGGCAGCGAGCCCTCGCTCCCGCCGACGCCATCACTCGGCCAGGTGGCGTAACGGGTGCGCCTGAGCGGGCGTTGCTAGCTTCCGCGAGTGACTGATCCGACCGTCTCCGCGATCATCGCGGTGTTCGCGGGTTTCGCACTCGCGGGCGTGCTGGCCGTCCCGTACATCGCGGCGAGCTACCGGCGCCGCGGTGAACTCGGGCTCTGGCGGGTCCTGCTGGTGTTCGGCTTCTTGGTCTACGTCATGTCACTCTGGACGTACACGTTGCTCCCCATCCCGCAGACCACGGCGGCGTGGTGCGCCGAGCACGCGTCCAGTCACCTGCAATTGCGCCCGTTCCAGTTCATCACCGACATCCGCCGCGAACAGACCGGGATCGGTCCGCGGGCCTTCCTGCGCAATCCCGCCGTCCAGCAGGCAGTGTTCAACGTCGCCTTGTTCGTGCCGCTGGGGATGTTCGTACGGCACCTCTTCCGGCGGGGTTTCGTGGCCACCGTCGCCATCGGGTTCGCGGTTTCACTGTTCATCGAGTGCACCCAGCTCACCGGGGTCTGGTTCCTGTTCGACTGCCCGTACCGGCTGGCCGACGTCGACGACCTGCTGACCAACACCCTCGGCGCCGCCGTCGGTTTCGGGCTGGCCCCCTTGCTGCGGCTGCTGCCGGGCAACGAGCCGTCCGCGCCGCCGGGAACGCCGCGGCCGGTCACCGCGCGCCGCCGTCTGCTCGGGATGGCCGTCGACCTCGTCTCGGTCGTCCTTCTCGGCACGACCGTCGGGATCGTGACGACGTTGGTGGCAGGCGAACCGAACACCGTGGTCACGGCCCTGATCAGCACCCTGCTGCCCGCGGTACTCCTGCTGTTCGTCATCCCGGTCTCGGGAAACGGCGCCAGCTTCGGTCAACGGGTCGTGTTGCTGCGCCCAGCCGGGCCGGACGGCGGGAAGCCCGCGCTGTGGCGGATGATCGTGCGGTTCCTCGCCGGTTCCGGCGGCTACTTCACGCTGCTGACCTTGGCTTCCGCCGTCAACGGCGGATTCGAACCGCTGGCGAACCTGCTGTTCTTCGTCAGCGGCATCCTCGCGATCCGGCCTCAGGGCCACCAAGGACTGTCCGGTTTGATCGCCGGTCTCGAGGTGGTGGACGCGCGGGCGGTCGAGGTGCCTGCCGGTGCCGCCACGGTCGCCTGAGGACTGTGGGGCTGGGAAGCCGACCAGTCCCGAGTTGGGCCGCGGCGGTTGTGAACGAGAACGGAGGCTGCGACACCCGATCGGGTTGTTCCGGTCGCTCACGCGAGTCGATCCGGCCGCCGTCGGGGACGGCCCGGAACACTCCTCGCGGTGGACGTGGAGTCGATGGATGACGTGGCCGACTGCCTGCTCTCGGTGGCCTGGAAGATCTTCCCGCTGATGGGGAAACCGCCCGCGCGTCCGGAAACCCGCGCCGAGGAGATCCGGTCCTTCCTCGTCGACGCGTGCCACGGCGCGGGAATGCGGGCCCGCGAATGGGCGGCCGCACACGGGGCGGGCACCGACGCCGACCACCGTCCGTTCCTGCGGCTGGCGGAGGTCTGCGCGGACGCGAACCTCTACCTGGACATGGTTTCCGGTGTCTTGGTGATGGACCCGGAACGCGTCCACCGCCGGTGGGCCGAGATCGAGACGCTGGTGCACGAGGCCCGAGGCCTTGCCGAAAGTGTCACCGAGTTCCTGGACGCCCACGAGGGCGCCTTGGCCGTGAGCGCCAATTCGGGGCAAGTCCGTTCCCCAAGTACATGATGGCCCCTTTCTTTGCGCCTAGCGCAAGGAAAGGGGCCATCATGTACTTCGAGCGCCCATGGCGCCAGCCGCGGGATCAGTCCTTTTCGAGGGTCAGGTCGTAGCGGTTGAGTACCTCCTTGACGGGTTGGAAGAAGGTGGTCCCGCCTTCGTCGCAGTCACCGGAACCACCCGAGGTCATGCCCTGGGCCTGCACCAGCTTCGTACCGGAACCCGACGAGGGGCGGCTGACGAACGAGCCACCGGAGTCACCCGGTTCGGCGCAGGCACTGGTCTGGGTCAGGCCCTTCACGATGTCTCCGTTGCCGTAGTTCACCGTCTGGTCGAGAGCCTCCACGCGCCCGCACTGCCAGTGGGTGGTGATCCCGGACCGGCAGACCCTGCCGCCGACGCCGACGACGTCCGCGCCTTCGATCCGCACGTCCGAACCATCCTCGTACCGGTCGACCCTGGGCGGGGTCGAGACGTCGGACTGGGTCACCTTGACGGTCCCGTAGTCGTTACCGGGGAACGACGACTTCGCGACCTTGCCGATCGTGCCGTCGACGCCCTGTACGGTGCCGCCGAGTTCGGTGCAGTGGCCGGCCGTGATCACGTAATGATCGTCGTCGTCGTCATAGGCGTTGAACCCGACCGAACAGGCGCCGCCGCTGAAGTAGAGACCCTGTCCACCGATCACGTCCCACAACGGCCGCGGAGCGCTCTTCACCGGATCCACCCGGACCGGGACTCCGGTGGACGTCACCCAGGCCCGGCCTGCGGCGTCGCCGCCCACCACGCTGACGACGACCTCGTTCGCGGGCGCGTCGACGTACCAGCCGGCGACCGAGCCAGGGAGGCCCGCGGTTCTGTTGTCCAATGTGGACTGGATCTTCTTCAGTTCGGTGGCACTGTGCCGGACCACCTTCGGTGTCGCGCCCGCCGCGCGGATCTGGGCCGAGCGGCTCGCGTCGGTGGTGCCGACGACCAGTCCGCCGGTCGTCGTGTCCAGCCAGGAACCGGCGAACGTGGCGCCGAGCGAATCGCCGAGTTTCTGCTGTGCGGCGGCCAGGACGGCCGGACCCGCCGTTTCGTTCAGCACCGGTGCCGCCGAAGCCGGGGCCGCGAAGGCGGTGACGGCTGCCGCGGCGCCGACCAGGACGGTCATGGTGCGCAGAGGATGTCGGATCACGAAAACCTCCATGGGATTGCGGAATTCGTTGCGGGATGTGTACTGGAGAAGCAACTCCTCATTCGACGTTACGACAGTGGGAGACCCGCGAATGCCGCCATTTGAGTAGCGCCCGCGATTCCCCTTTCCGGCTCAGCGGAACGGAGGGCTTCCGGTCATCACTCACTCTTGTGAGTGGAGGCTGCACGATTTACCGTCCCCGAATTGTCGACCGGTGCACGACAACCAGCGATGCTTGTGCGCCCATTCGGGGAAACGTGGATCTCGGCCCGGCGCGGCGCCTCACCTGATGGTGTTCGCGCCGAACCCGTTCGTCGCATTGGTGAATGCCAGGGTGCCGCCCGCGACGGTTCGCACTTTTTGGAAACCGAGCCCACTGCCGGGCTGTGCGGCGAGCGGCGGTGAGCCTCGGCGGTCAGATACGGGAATTGAGGACGTGGTCGACGGCCGCGTGCAGCGTCTCGGTTTCGGTGGTCAGGATCGATTCGTCAGAGGGCCGGGCTCTCGCGATGGTGAGTCCGTTGAGGACGGTCACGAGGAATCTGGCGCGTCGCCGGTTGTCGCCCTCGGCGAGGTTGCCTTCGTTGCTCAGGACGGTCACCAGTGCTCGACGCGGCGTTGCGCTTCCCGCTCGATAGCGAGATACGCCGCGCGGTTCTCGTCGGTGGGTTCGGGCTCGATGTATGTCTTGAAGATCTGGCCCCAACCTGCTCGTGCCTGTTCGCCCACGCCGGCGAGAGCGAACATTTGCCGGAGGCAATCGATCAGCCGCTCCCGCGCCGGTGCCGATCGGTCGTGGATCCTGTCGCCGGGGTGACCACGTCATAGCTGCCGGTGAGCACGGCGTCCTGCAGCGCGCGCTGTGTCGGGAAGTGATATCTGAGCGACGCGAACGACGGCAAGGGCACAGCCGACGGGTTGTGCGCGGTGACAGGTGTCAGCGGCTGTCCGGGGAGCTGCGGATGATGTCGTAGGCGGTCATCGCGGCGGCGAGACGTCGGGCGTCGGCAGGCTGGGTAGCGTCGTACCCGGTGAGGATCTGGACGCGTCCGAGTCGGTAGGTGAGTGTGTTGCGGTGGATCGTGAGTGCGGTGGCGGCCTCACCCCGGTTGTACCCGGAGGCGACGAACGAGCGCAGCGCGGCGATCAGGTGCGGGTGGTCCTCCAGCGGGTCCAGCACCGCCGCGAGCGCCGTCCTGGCTGGACTCGGCTGGGCCAGTTGGTATTCGATCGCGAGGTCGGCCAGCAGTACGGATCGGGTGGACGATGCAGGTTCTCGGCCAGCGCCAGCACGTCGGCGGCCTCGGCGGCGGCGTCCGGGATGCCGGCGTGCGTCATCGAGGTCGAGGCTCCCGCCGTGCAGCGCAGGCACGCCGCGGCGTCGATGCGGGTGAGCAGTCCAGCCACACGGGAGCGCGCGCGGCCGTCGTCCCGCGCGGGCACGAGCAGGACACCGCCGTCGCCCTTGAAGGCGGTAAGGACGTCCGGCGAAGTGTCCAGAGCGGACTGGATCGCGCGGAAGAGGTCTGTGGTGGCGCGCGTGCTCGTGTCGGCGGGATGCGGAGGGAGGTGGAACACCATGACGTCGTAGCGCTCGGCGAGGGCCCGCCCGTACCGCTCGGCCACCCGCCACGCGGGCCGCCCAGCCAACAACCTGCCCGCCAGGTTCTGCCGGTGTTCGCGCTGCTCCCAGTCGAGGTCCTCGCGCTCGCGCAGGTAGGCGGCGGCGACCCGGGGGATCACCTCGGCCAGGAAATCGATCATGGGCTCGACCAGTCCGTCGAGTTCCGCGGTGCCCTCGTCGGATACCAGCAACCAGGCCTCGCGCGCGGCGAGCGGGTAGAGCTTGAGCACCGCGTCGAGCGGCAGGCCGTCCCGCGCGCGTTCGGCACCCCAGGCGATGGGCAGCGCGAGTTCCTCCTCGGTGGGCAGGCGGTGCTCGGTGACGGTGGTGAGGAAGAGCTCGAACACCGCGGTGGCGTTGGCGACCAGGTCGCCTTGGAGCACGCTGGCCGGGAGCATGCCGTACGCGGGGATCTCGGTGACGCAGCGGGCGACCATGGCCGCGCCGATCTCGGCCATCCTGGGCAGCAGCGCGGCCACCACGGACGGCGCCCCGCGATCGGCGGCCCCGGCGTCCATGCCACATTGTCACCCTGAACAAACTGCTGTGGCAAGTGTTCGACGGATGGCCAGCAGACGCGAACAGGGGTAAAGCGCTCGCGCGCAGAACTGACCCGTGTCGTGGCGTTCGAGGTGGTGTTTCACCGCGATCAGGGGCCAGCCGTGGTCGGCGTGCGTGACTAAATCTGCCTCCGTGCAAGGTCAGCGGTCAGTGGTCCCGGATGTCGGACAGTCCGGTGAATTGCGGGATGCGACCGCGCCTTCGAGTTCAGGATCGAGAGGGTGTCTCGCGAAGAGCTGCTGCGATGGTGGTGGGGTGGTCGCCGACGTAATCGGACAAATCCCATTTTTAGACAGGCCGCTGCGGATCGTTCGGGTTTGGCGGCGTGCACAAACTCTGAGATCAACTTCTACTCATTTTGCCAGGAGACAGCTCGGTGCCGGATGGTCATGCTGGGTGCAGTGACGAACCGACGAATTCACCGCCTCGCTCCGGACCGGGCGGTTCGACCGGGTCACCGACCATCCGAAGTGGAAGCGGAGAGGACATCCCTGTGACGAGATGGGTGAAGAGCGCGGCAGCCCTGTCCATGCTGCCGCTGTTGTGGGCGGCCGCACCCGTCGCGGCTGACGCGGCGCAGCCGGTGCGGACCGCGATCGAGGCCGGGGTGCCCCTGCCCGATGACGATCCGTTCTACGTGCCGCCCGCGGGTTTCGAGAACAGTCCTAACGGGACGGTGCTGCGCTCGCGCCCGGTGAACACGGTGGCCATCGTGCTGCCCATCACCGCGACGGCGCACCAGGTTCTGTACAAGTCTGTCGACAGTCACGACAAACCGGTGGCAGAGGCCGCGACCGTGCTGATTCCCCTGACGCCGTGGAAGGGTGCCGGTCCGCGGCCTCTGGTGTCCTACCAGCTGGCTGAGGACTCGCTGGCCACGCGATGCCAGCCGTCCTACACGCTGCGCGTTGGCATTGCGGCGCCCACCGCGGCCTCCACCTACGAGATCACCCAGTCCCTCGCCGCGCTGGCCAGGAACTACGCCGTGGTCTATTCCGATTACGAGGGCCCGCACTCCGACTTCGCCGCCGGTCCGCAGGCGGCGCACGGCGTGCTCGACGGCATCCGGGCCGTTCAGCACTACGCCCCGGCGGGGCTGGACCCGGCGGGACCGGTTGCCCTGTGGGGTTACTCCGGCGGCGGCCAGGCCACCACCTGGGCGGCCGAACAGCAGGCGAGCTACGCACCGGAGTTGAACGTCGTGGGTGCCTCGGCCGGTGGTGTCCCGGTCGATCTGAAGGCCTTCATCAAGCACAACGACGGCGGGCTCGGCGCCGGCCTCAACCTCATCGGCTTCATCGGCCTGGCCCGCGCGTTCCCAGAAGCGGGTATCGCGCCGCTGCTCAACGAACGGGGCCGGGCTCTGTTCGCGGCCAGTAATGACAGCTGCACACTGGACGTCGCCCTGGCACACCCATTCAGCCACCTGGGGGATTACACGACCATTCTCAATCCGGCCGACTCGGCTCCCGCGGAACTGCTGTATCGGATCAACGACCTCGGCAAGACCACGCCGCGGTTCCCGTTCTACAGCTACCACGGGCAGAACGACGAGTTCGTGCCACTGGCACCAGCGGACGCGGTGGTGCGCAAGTACTGCGCAGACGGTGGCACGGTCGCAGTGTCGCGCATCCCGTTCTCCGGGCACCTCACCACCGAATTCATCAATAGCGGCCCTGCCCTGGACTTCCTGACCGACCGATTCGCGGGTAAGCCCGCTCGAAGCGACTGTGGCAAACTGCCACCCGGCTGATCGGGTCTCACTTGTGCTGCCGCTCGGGTCACGCGTGATCCGAGCGGCAGCGCCTGTGTCCGGTGTCGACGTGAACCATCGAAAGTGGTCGGTCCTTGCGGACGCGCGCGTCCGCCGGCGGCCACGGAGCGCTCGATTGCATGTTGTTCGCAACTGCATGGTGCCGGCCACCCTCGTCCGCGATCACGACAGCCAGCTTCGCGGGAGCTAACTGGCGCCAGGCAGGTTGCCGCTGCCACTGCCGCGACGAACGTGCCAGCCACCGGCATGGCAGCGTGTCCCTGTCCCGAACCGTGCAGATCAGCAGTGGGCGAGACGGCTGCGGGTGCTGAGCCACTCGGCGATGTCAGCGATGACTTCGGGGTCTACGCGATGCGGATTTGTGTAGTCCTCGGGCATGGATGGCCCGGTCACAGGGAAGAACATGTGGTCGTCGGCGGCGTAGGTGCGGAAGTGACATCTGGTCGGTCGGCCACGCCGGCGCGCCATCCGGCCAGATCGCCGTCGATGGTCAGTTGGTAGTCGCGCTCGCCGTGCAGGAAGAGCATGGGCAGATCCAGTGTTATGGCGACCGCCACGGGATCGTAGGCGCGCATGTCCAGCCAATACGGTGCGGGCATCCCGAACGGCAGCTTCACGGCGGGCGTGGCAGACGAAAGACCCGGGCTGTCCACCAGCCTCGCCTGTTCGGTGGCTGCCTCGACAGTGGGTAGCATCGCCGCCGTCGCCGGGGCGATCTTTGTCAGATGTTCGATGACCCGCACCATCGACCACTGCATCGGCATCGTGTCTCCGGCGAGAACGATCAGACCTGCGACCGTGGATCCGGCGGTGGCGGCCACCCGCGGTGCGAACTTGCCGCCCATGCTGTGCCGATCACGAAGACCTGATCATCTTCGTAGGCGGCCAGGGCGGCTTGGAGATGTCGGGTTGCTTCGCGGTGGTTCCCCGCGGTGTGGCGGGTTTTGCCCAGGCCGTGGTGGGCGCGGGCGCGTTCGTGCAGAGCCCGGGTAAAGAACGCGGGACGTCGGCGCGACGCATCAGCTATCCCACGATCGGACTACCCGCCACAGATCCCGCAAACCGATCAGGACCGTGGCATCGTGATCGGTTCAGGCGGCGGATTTGCTCCAGCGCCAGGCGTTACGCAGTGCGGTGATCAGGGCTTCGTCATCGGCGAAGGTGGGCTCACTGTCACCGACCGGCAGCCACATCTTGTGGACGAGGTACCCGCGATGGAGACGGGCGAGCGCGATGCCGGGGTAGGTCACCGTTTCCGGCTGGTCGCCGCGGTCGTCGTCGAGCGTCACCGTCCGGGGCTCCCAGCGCAGCTGGACATCCCGATCAGCCCTCATCCACTCCCACCTTCCTTGTGCGTTCTTGTCTCGCTATGTCGTTCCAGGCGCCATATATGTAACAGGGCGTGTTCGAAAGGCTGCGACGAAAATCGTGGTCCTACCGTCGTCTGGGTACGAAATCCGGCGACGTTGCGCCATTTCGGGTTACGGTCGGTATGCGGGGACGGAGGGCCGTCATGGCAGACGGTGCGCGGCCGGGTGTTCGCCGACGAAGACAAGTGGGCTTCTGTACTCGGTTTTGCCCGTTGGGGCTTAGCGACATGCGAGCGCGAGTCGGCCGGTCTCGCGGGACCGGCAGCCCGCTGGGCTCCGGAACTCGCTGAGCCGTCAGTCCGCGGACGGTACCCAGTGCGGGCCGGCCTGCCTCGCGCTGACCCGTTGTCATCGGAATTTCATCGAAGATCCTCGATGTTCGCGCGGTGACCGAACCATAGGGGCAGCAGGAACCATCGCCGAAGAAGACCGACGTCGGCCTGCTCGGCCTCGCGGGCGGCGGTCTCACACGTGCACGCGATCGTGACAATCGACGGGGAACCCGCGTGGCCCCTACGAGGGTAGATAGAGCTTGGGATCGGGGCTGTCCGCTCCGAACGCCCTAGTCACGGCGTGACCGAGTGCTCGTGGCCGGAGGAGCAACGTCACGGTCACGGTCGGCGAGGACGTCTTGCTGTTCGCCGTGTCGCCGGCGATTTCGGCTGGCCAGCGTGGCCGGGGTAGGCGAACCCGCTGCACGGCTTCGCCTACCCCCGCCAGCTACCGAGGCGAAGCGGGGAGTCAGTCGGTGGTGTTGCGTCGGCGACGGAGGAGGAAGAAGGCGCCGCCCGCGAGCACGAGCACCGCGCTCGAACCGCCGACGAGCGACGGCACCGTGGATGACTCGCTCTCCGTCTCCCTCGCTGTGCCGTAGCCGCTGGACATGCCTTTGGTGTCGTACTCCGATGCGGCCAGCTTGTCGGCATAACGGGCCTTGACCAGCTTTTGGTACTCCCTCAGCGACATCGACGACCGGCCTGCCAGTCCTTCCCGTGCCTGGTCGTTGAGCGGCTCCACCGTGATGAGCCTCAGCATGTACCAGCCGCGGATCTGCGGCTCGGTGAACACCAAGGTCCCCGCACCGGCCTTGCCGGCGTACGTAGCGTCGCTGTCGCCCTCGCGCACCGCCGCCAGGTGCCAGCCGCCGCCCTGCGTGGGAGCGAGCATGACGGTGACCTGACGGTCGTTGACGGGGGTGCTCAGCGAGGACACCAGCCGGGTCAGCTTGACCGCCTCGGTGGCGATCGGCTGAGACGTGCCCGCGACGAAGCCCGGCGTGATCTCGCTGACCGCCAGCGGGTCCTTGATCGTGAAGGCAGGTATGCCCTCGCACGGATCGGCCTTGTCCGGAATCGTTTGCACCGTGTCGGCCTCGCCCTGGGGCACCGGCACGGTGAGGAAGCGGCATACGGCGTTGCGGATGTCGGTCGACCTCACAGCGTCGAGAGCGGCCTGGTAGTCGGGGATGTCCACCGGGAGCGGGTCCTTGACCGGGGCCGCGTGGACGGACCCGGTGACCGACAGCAGCGCGGATGCGCCCAGTGCCAGGACAGCGATCAGGCGGGAGAGGCGCGAAGCCGCCCGCCGCTCGGACGTTCTTGGTTCGCGCATGATGCCTGCCTTAACGGGAGATGCCGATTCGGGAGTGGGTCCACTTGAACGAGCTGTTGCTGACGTAGTCGCTGTAGTTCCACCACGTGTAGGTGGCGGTGTCCGGCCACGGGTCGGCGACCGCGATGGTATTTTTCGAGGTGTCGAAGCCGTAGACGACGTTCATGTGGCCTCCGCCGGAGGTCCACCCGATGCGCGCACCGACGGGGCGGGAGGCCTTGACGTCGGTGTAGACCTGGTTGAACGAGGCCGCGCTGCTCAGGCCCGAGCCGGGGTGGGCCATGCCTAGGCTGTGCCAGCCCCTGGCCATGTCGTCGAGCGTGGCAGGCTGGTTGTTGCAGCCGTAGGACGGCTGGGCCCGGGTGCAGAAGTCCGCCTGCGTGCTGCCGAAGCCTTGGTACTTGGCGATCGTCAGGCCGGAGGCGGCCCAGCACCACTGGGTCTTCTCCTGCTTGTACATGCCGATGTTGTCGTACCCCGATTCCGCTTGAGCCGTGCCTGCTGCGGCCATGAGGAACCCTGAGGCCGTCAGCGCGATGGCCGACGCCGTGATCGCGAATCTGGATCTGCCCATTTCCCTGCCCTCCTGTATGCGATGAGTATCGGATGACCTAGGGATATGAAAGCGTGAAAACCCGTTGTCACACAGATGCGACGGACAAATACGCCCACAAGAGTGGACACTATATAATGTGAAACCGTCTCCATTAGGGCCAGCGTCGGGAATCGTTGAACACTGACAACACACCGCCGAAGCTGCCGTTGTTTTTCACCCTCTTCTCGCGATGGTCGCAGAACTGCACCCTTTACGGTGTCGACGACAGCCGAAAAGGCCACCATCCGCTTCCGGCAACGGGAATGCGAGGGTGAGGTGAACACTTTGAGGTGAATGCATGAGGTTCCCGCTGGCTTTGCGGGCTAAAGCGCGGCGATCCGCGTGCGGGCCGGGCCCGCAACCGTGTCGTCGGTGCCGCCCAGGCGTCGATCCCCTCGACCGGGTCGCCGGTCAGCCAACCACGCGCCTACCGGTAGCACGCGGCCGAGGTCCTGCTGTCGCGCTGGCGACGGGCCGCGAGGTCGACTGAGTACTCCGCGATGGCTTCGCCGGTGCCGGACTCTGCGGCGGACCACTGACACCGACGGACGCCTACTGACGTATCTCAGGTTCAGGGGCGTCGTTGCCCTGAACGGCGTCGATGCTGGCGTAGCTCGGATACGCCGTGGTAAAGGCTGTCTTCGTCAGTTGTGGTGGAAGTCGACGAGCACCTGAAGCGGTGCTTGTTTTCAGTAGCTTGTCCACTGGTCGAAATCGGGCTCCGGCTTTACTCCGGCGACCGGAGTACGGCTGCGGTGTCGGTCGGTTCGAGCAGGTCACATGCGCTCAGCCGACTCAGTGAGTTGGCCGGTGCCGCGGCTCGGCGGGAATCTCACCGCCGGTGATCACGCCGCTTGCCACGGTGGCATCCAAATGGTATTCCGGCGGTGGTTGGGATCGGCCAGAGGGGTGAGTGGTGCGGTTTCGCCGGTGATGTCTTCGAGCAGGCGCTTGACCATCCGGGCGGCAGGCCGCCGGGCAGGCAGGGGGTCCAGTCACCGGACGCGGCCTGGCGCAACTGCACCATAGGGACCCGTTCGCTCGGACCCCACGGTGAATACCCCGCCAGAGCGGCGAAGAGTCGGCAACCTCGGGCGCGAGGTAGCCGGGTGTCCCGCCCACCTGCCCACCGCCCGTCCGGGTCACTTCCGCCCGGTGCGCGATGCCGAAATCCGTCAGCTTCGCAGTGGCGGACTCCACGACGAGCCAGCGGATGTCGTCGTCGAGCACCACGTCGAACACAGTGACGTCATTCGGATGATGCAGGCCGGCGCCGATTCGGGCTTCCCGCCGGATCTGCCGTCGTCACCCGCATGGGATTGCTTCAGCGCCACCACTCGGCGGAATTCGAGGTCCGTGGCACGCGACAAGATCAGCGTCGTGGCGAGTCGGGTAAAGGTACGTCTCCTCATGAGATTCCTTCCACTTGATGTGGTCATCTGCGGTTCGGTGCAGCGTGGTCGAAGCCTGATTATCAGGATTCGACCACCGGGACTCGTCCCCGGCCGACGTGTTTGGGGATGGGTCCCCGAATTTTCTGAATACACTTCCGGCGCCCAGGTGGCGGCCATTCCTCCCGGCAGTCGGCTGCAGCCGTCACCTCTCCGAAATCAGAATGATGGTGGAATGGTGTTGTCGAAAAACACACTGGCGATCACCCGTGGACTGATGATCACCCTGTTGGCCTTCGGACTCGGTTCGGCAGGTTCGGCACAGGCCGCTCCTGGACGACCGGACACCGCGGCCCAGGCACGAGACCTCGGCCTGGAACCGGCGCAGATCTCCTGGCTCCAGAACGTGGTCGGGCAGGGGTGGGATCCGACCGCAGTCAATGTCCGGAGTCGTGTGCACGGATGTATGAAGTCGTCCGCACGTTGTCAGAGCGGTCGTTTCGTTGTGACTGAGCGGCCGAGTTGGCCAGTTCAGCGTGACAGTCGGCCGGGGGTACGCCCAATGCCAACGCATGCACGTGCCCTGGACGAAGCAAGTGCTGCGCCGCAGCCGATCGCTCCGAGCTGCTCGAGTATGCGGCGCCATGCGTCCATTGTGGACGGGTGCCCTGCCGGGCGCGCTGTTCCGCTGTCGGTGAACACCCGCCCGGGCGGGCTCGATGATCACTAGAGTCAGTCTCATGTCGACGGTAACCACGCGCACGGTCGAATATCCGGCCGACGGCCTGACCATGATCGGGCACCTCGCACTTCCGGCCGGTGTCGGCCGCCGGCCCGCGGTCCTGGTCGGGCCCGAAGGAACGGGACTGAACGACTTCCAGCGCCGCCGGGCCGATGCTTTGGCCGAGTTGGGGTATGTGGCGCTGGCTTTCGATTTCAACGGCGGGCGCTGGTTCACCGACCCCGAGGAAATGCTGGCGTACGTGATGCCCCTGCTCGCCGACCCGGGCCGGATGCGGGAGATCGGCCACGCGGCCCTCGACGTGGTGCGCGCGGAGCCGCGGACCGACCCCGACCGGATCGCCGCCATCGGCTACGGCACCGGGGGCGCGATCGCGCTGGAACTCGGCCGCGACGGAGCCGACCTGCGCGCGATCGGGACGGTCAACGCACTGACCACGGGCCAGCCAGGCGAAGCGGCGTCCATCCGCTGCCCGGTTTGGGTCGGCGTCGGGTCGGAAGACCCGATCATGCCGCCCGCGCAACGGGAGGCGTTCACCGCCGAAATGCAGGCCGCCGGGGTCGACTGGCGCCTCACGGTCTACGGCGGCGCCCTGCACGCCTTCCACCACCCCCCGGTCGACCAGACCGTGCTCCCGGGTGTCGGCTACCACCCACAGCACGCGCAACGGGCCTGGCGCGACGTCGTTGACCTCCTCACCGAATGCCTGCCCGTAACGGAGTGATCCGGCCTGGCGTCGGCGCGGGACTTCGTAGGGGCCCGCCGGGATACGAGCGAGCAGGCCGTGGAGGCGCGTAGGCCCGGGTCACTGAGGGGTGGATGCCGGCGTTCTTGCCGGTCGTGATGGTCAGCTTCTTCACGATGTCGCTTAGCAACTACCTCGGTCGTCTGAGCTAGTGTCGCGTGATCCTGCTTGTTTGACGTTTGGTTTCGTTCCTCGGACGGCGATCTCGCGTGATCAGACGGCGATCTCGCGAGATCAGACGGCGGTTACGCGTGATTGAACGGCGATCTCCAGAGATCGCCGTCTGATCACGGGTAAGACCTGCAGGATCACGCGACACTAGGTGATAGCCCTCTTTACCACTCACGACCCCCTCCTGAAGTCGCAAATGGCTTGAATCGGACGGCCGCATCCCGACAAGTGTCCTTTGTGGATAGTCAAGGAACGGCTGGTTTCTCTGACGAACTCGCCGTAGGCCCCTGAATCCCGGTCGACGCCTCAAGCCGCGCCTGCGCCAGGTCGTGTGCCGCCTTGGTGGTCGTGACCCCGCGACTTTCCGCACGCGCCAGCAGATCGGCGATCACGCCCTCGACCGCCAGCACCCGCTTGTGCGCGGACTCGTCGGTGTGGCCCAGAATCTGTTCCTGCAGGAAGATCACGCCGCCCGAGTTCACGCAGAAGTCCGGCGCGTACACGATCCTTCGCTCTCGAAGGTCTTCAGCCAGCTCCGGCGAAGCCAGCAAGTTGTTGGCCCCGCCGGCGATGATCCGGCATCGCAGGCCGCCCACCGTCTCTGGTGTGATCACCTCGCCGAGCGCGCACGGCGCGAGCACGTCCAGTTCGCTTGTCAGCAGCGTGTCTGCGTCGGCCACCGTCGCGCCGGTTTCCGTGGCGAGCGAGGTGGCCCGATCCTCGATCACGTCGCTCACCACGACGTCCGCGCCGTCCTCGACGAGCAGCCGGACCAGCGCGCTTCCCACGTGGCCTGCGCCTTGGACGCCGATCCGCAGTCCTTTCAGGTCCGGATGTCCCGAAAAACGGGCGCAAGCCTTGATTCCGGCGGCCACGCCCAGTGCGGTCCAGGGAGAAGGATCGTCCTGCGCGCACACCGGCGACGTCACTTCGCCGATCTTCCGCAGGTCGGCTTGGTCCGTGCCGACGTCGTTCACCGGGATGAACCGGCCGCCGAAGGTGGCGATCGCCCGGCCGTGGGCCAGCAGGCGTTCCGGTGTCTTTTCGGACGCGGGAATGATGCTCCAGCCGCCGCCCAGGTCGAGCCCCGCCGCGGCCGCCTTCACCGTCATCGCGCGGGCGAGCGACAGGCATTCCGCGACGGCGTCGTCCTCGCTCGGGTACGGGCGCATCCGCACCCCGCCGAGTGCGGGGCCGAGCCGGGTGTCGTGCACCGCGATGATCGAGCGCGCCGTGCCTGCCGGGTCCCGGTCGACGACGACTCGCTCGAAGCCGTTCACGGAGAGTTCTTCCACGGTCAAGGTTCCTCCACGGGGTCTCGGGATCTGCGCCGGGACACCGCCACCCCGATCAGGCACAGCGCACCTCCGGCGAACGACAACGCGGCGGGGATCTCGTCGAGCGCCACCCAGCTCAGCAGGACCACCAGCACCGGCACGAGATACGTCGTGGCGCCCAGTTTCCCGGCCGTCGTCCTGGACAACGCGTACGCCCAGGTCGAGAACGCCAGCGCGGTCGGGAACAGGCCCAGGTACACGATTTCCAGCAGCGCGCTTGGCGGCGCCACGGCCACTTCGCGCACCAGCGACCCGGCGAACGGCAGGCACACCACCGCGCCGATGATGTTGCCGAATGTCGTCACCTGCAAGGCCGTCGCGTGCCGCAGCGCCGGTTTCTGGGCGATCACCCCGATCGCGCTGCCCGCCGCGGCGAGGACGCACAGCAGGACGCCGACCAGGTTCGCGCTTCCTCCGTTCGACGAGGCGAAGCCGACCAGGACGGCGCCTGCGAAACCCAGCGCCAGGCCGGCCATCAGCTGGGGCGGGAACCCTTCCTTGAGCAGCCAGCCGCCCAGCCCGGCCATCAGGATCGGACCCAGGTTGATCACCAGCGAGGCGGTGCCCGCGTCGATCCGTTGCTCACCGGCGTTCAGGGCGACCATGTAGACGCCGAACCACGCCACGCCGGAGACGAGGATGCCCGGCCAAGCAGCTTTCGGCGGGATACCTTGCTTGCGTACCAAAAGGAATACGCACAGTGCGAGCGCGCCGGTCAGGAGCCTGCCGAGGGCGAGCGCGCCGGCGGAGATGTGTTCGCCCGCGTCGCGGATCACCACGAAGGCCGACGCCCACAGCACGATGGTGACGCCCGCGGCGGCGAGCGCGCGGTAGTCCGTTTCCTGGTGTGTGGTGGCCACGGCCGGTTTCGGTCCCCTCGTCCCCGTGCGGCGTTCGGCCGCGCTCGCGGCCCGGTTTTCGATCATAACGACGCGGCGGGCAGTCGGCAGCCCAGCGCGGCCAGCTCCACGGCGCCCTCGTCCCGCCGGTCCGGGAGCAGGCAGAGGGTGCAGGCACGCTCGAAGCGGGCACCGATCGCCTGCCATCCGGATATCGCTTCGTTCAGCGCCACGCGGTCGTCGTGGAGCCGGCCGCGGGCACGGGCGAGGCAGGCCGCGGCCCAGGTGTTCTCCCCGGCCGCGGGTTCGGCGGCGGCCAGCAGAGACTCGGCGCCGGGATCCCCGGCGACGACCGCGATTTCCGCGGCGATGGCCCAGGCGTAGGCGTCGTAGAACTGGTGCGAGGTGTCGTACCAGTCGCTTTCCGGTGTCAGCGCTACGGACTTCGCAGCCTCGGCATCGCCTTGATGCAAGGCGACCCGGGGGAGCGCGAACGCCGCGAAGCTCTCCCTGAGCCGGCTGTGCACACCCGGTTCCGACAACATCTGCGCCCGCTCGACCCACTCGTCGTGCCGGCCGGTGTTCCCGCGCAGGCCGTGCACCAGGCCCGCGGCGTGCGCGGCCGGGGCCATCCAGCGGGCGGCGGGCCGGCCGACGCGCTGCCAGGCGTCCCACGTGGTCTCCGCGTACTCCAGCGCCTTGTCGAATTCACCGCTCAGTGCCAGCGGGACGACGAACTTGCTGGCCCGCATGTACAGGCCGCGGAAGGGGTCTTCCCAGGACGTTTCCGCCGCGCGGACGGCGTCCGGCAGCCTGCCCGCGGCGAGCGCGACCAGCGGCACCACGTGCAGTGTGTCGACGACCTCCACCCCGATGTTCGGTTCGTGCCGGGGGAGTTTCTCGAACAGGGCCAGCCGTTCACCGCAAGAGTCGTGTGCGCGGGCGAAGCGGCCGGAGGCGCCGTCCGCGCTGGCCACCGCGTCCAGTGCCGCCGAGATCAGCACCGGCTGGTCGGTGGCCCGTGCGGCGTCCAGGGCGATCGCCGTCAGGTCCAGGTCGGGGGTGGTCTTCTCGCCGGTGGCGTTCCACGCGCGCGCGGCCGCGAGATAGGCCTCGGCGACCCGGTCGCCGTCCGGGGCGGCGCGTTCGGCTTCGGCCATCAGCTCGACGAGCCGTTCGTGCGGGACCAGGTCGGTGAACGTGGCCGGGAACCGGTTGCCGATGCAGACGGCGTAGGCCAGGGCGATGGCGGCGCCTGCCCCGTCGCCACCCCGGACGGCGCGCTCCGCGGCCTGCTGGAGCAGAGTGAACGCCGGCTCTCCTTGGTGCTCGGTCATGGCGACGTCGGCGGCCGAGCGCAGGTCACGTGCGGCGGCGCGGTCCTCGGGGGCGAGTGCGGCCGCCTGTTCGAAGGTGGCGCGTGCCTCGGACAGGAACTGCCGCGCGTAAAGAAGTTCGGCCAAGGTACGGGCGATGTCGTGGTGGCGGGCGTCCGGGACGGTCCGAGCGCGCACCGTGGCGCGCAGGTCGTCGGCGACCAGGTCGAACCGGTCGCGCCAGTCGCCACCGGTCTCCACGGCGGCACGTAGTTCCGCAGCCTCTTGTTCCGCCCAGCCGACGCGTCGGTCCGTGGCGGTCTCCGGCTGGGACATCAGGTCGTGGACCTCCGGCGGAAGCCACCAGCCTTCCTTCTCTCGCCGCGCCAGGCCTGAAGAAGACAGCCTGGTCAGGGCGGCTTCGGCGGCGGCCGGGGTGACGCCCGCCAGCGCGGCCGCCATCCGGACGTCGAAGGTGCGGGAGTGCAAGGAGGCGGCCGCCAGCAGCGCGGCGTCCTCGACGGAGATTTCCCTCTCGCGGTAAGGAATCCACGGCGCCGAAAGCGGGATAGCGTGTTCGCCTGGGACGCCGAGCGGGGCGGGCGACTCGGCCAGCACGGTCAGGTTAGGGCACTGCCGGAGCAGTTCGGCGACCAGTTCGGCGACCTCGTCGGGCCGATGCCCGCAACCGCGTACGACCAGCAGTGGCCTGCCCTGGCGCAGGGGTGTGCGCAGCGCCTCGGAGAGGGGCTCCGCCGGCCGCTCGACGACCCCCAGCGCGGCGGCCGCGGCCTGAGGGAAGGTGCCCGGAAGTCGCCCTGCCGTTATTTCGGTGACGCCGGAATAATCGCTTTCCGTGTCCCGGACGGCCTGTGCGATCGCATCCGCCCTCGCGGACGGTGATTCTCCCGTGATGGTCGTCAACTGGTTTTCTGTCAGGCTATCGATAATCTCGTCCGGCGCAATCACAGATCCAGCTTGGCAGGTCGCCAGGAACCGACAACTCGGGAAAGTATCTTCACACGTTCGGCGCAAGCCGAACGTCGAAAATAGGATTGTGTTAATGCGTCCATAAAGGACGGAATGTGGTCGGAACGGCTGCCCGAACATCGACCATGTGGCGGTGTCGATGGTGCGGACGGGCTACGAAAGCGGGTGTTCGGTGACCGTTCTCGTTGTGAATCAACAAAAGATCACCGCTCGCTGTGCGTTGTCCGTGAATCGCGTGCTAGCGTTGGCACGGCACCAAGAGGCGGCACGGAATCGATGTGTTCGCCGACTGAACGTGGTGCGTGGTCCTCGTCCGCGACGGATTAATCACACGGTGGGGCCTGGGGTCGCGTCGATTGGCCGGAAGGCACTCGCTCCTTATCCTCGGGTAGCGAATTCGGCGTGTCCTTGACCTGAAGTCCCGGTTAATCGGGCTGGTGGCGTCTGTGCGCTCGCCGGTGCGATTCACCGTTGACGAATCATGGAAGTACGCGTGAAGGGTAGTACGGGAAGGGGTCACGATGCGCGAGAAAATCGAGAACCGGACGCGGAGAACGCGACGGCCAGCCGTCTGCGAGAAAGGGAGGAACGCGTGGTGACCGCTCCTTCGCCGCGACGTCCCCACCAGGAGGCAGCGCACTACCGGTGCCTCGGGGTCGGGGTGGGGCCAGCCAATCTCAGCCTGGCGTCCCTGCTGCACGACCGGGACGGGGTCGCCAACCTGTTCCTCGACCGGGAAGAGCGGTTCGGCTGGCACGACGGGCAGCAGATACCGGGGGCGACGCTGCAGGTGTCGCTGCTCAAAGACCTGGTCACGCTGTCCGATCCGACCAACCGGTTCTCGTTCCTGTCCTATCTGCACGACCAGGGCCGGATCTACCACTTCATCAACGCCCAGTTCGACGCCGTGCCGCGGCAGGAGTTCCGCAACTACCTCCAATGGGCCAGCGAGGTCAACCAGAACGTCCGGTTCGGTGAAGAGGTCCGCGAAGTCGACTTCGTCGGGTCGTCCTTCGTCGTGCGCACCACCAAACGAACGGCCACCGCGGACAACGTGGTGGTCGGGATCGGCACGCGGCCCTGGGTGCCGGAACCGGCACGCGGCAAGCTCGGCCACTCGCAGTTCCACGTCAGCGACTTCGTCTCGAGCAGCCGCGACTTCGCGGGCAAGCGGGTCGCGGTGGTCGGCGGCGGGCAGTCGGGTGCCGAGGTCTTCCTCGACCTGCTTTCCCGGCCCGCGGAGCAACTGCCCCGCCGGGTGACCTGGGTTTCCCGGCGGCACAACTTCTTCCCGATCGACGACACCCCGTTCACCAACGAGTACTTCGTCCCCAGCTACTCCGACTACTTCTTCGACCTCGATCGCACCGCGCGGGTCGCGCTCAACGCGCAGAACGTGCTGACCAGCGACGGCATCTCCGAATCCACGCTGCGGGAGATTTATCAGCGGCTCTACGCCCACCGGTTCGTCGACGGCGCCGGCGACCTGTTCGCCCTGCTGCCCAACCGGACCGTGAAGGACGTCAACGCCGACCGCGACGTCTGGGACCTGACCGTCGAGGGCAACGACGATCCGGACCTGGTCGAGCATGTGGAAGCCGACTTCGTGGTCTGGGCCACCGGTTACCGCCCGGCCGCCGCGGAGTTCCTGTCGCCGTTGGAGGACAGGCTCGAACGCGTCGGCGACGAATACAACGTGGACAAGGATTTCGCCATCCGCTGGGACGGTCCCCGCGACCGCTCGGTGTTCCTGCAGAACGGGGTGCGCGAGCAGCGCGGCCTCGCCGACCCGAACCTGAGCCTGGTCGCCTGGCGCAGCGAACGGATCATGGACCGGCTGCTCGGCGTGCGCTCGAATGAGCAACTGGAGCCGTTCATCGACTGGGCGGGCAAGCACGCCGACGAGCTGAACAGGGCGTGAGGGGCGTGGTGGCCCCTCGGACCGCACCGCGAACCGGTGCGACGCGGGAGGACGTCGCCGATGTGGCCGTGCTCGGCGCGGGCATCGTCGGCTGCCTGATCGCCCGCGAGATCGCGCGTCGCGCGCCGGAGGCGTCGGTGCTGCTGCTCGACCGCGACCAGGTCGGCGGCGGCGCCTCGCTGCGGTCGGCGGGACTGCACACGCCGCGCGGCGCCACCCCGGCGGTGCGGGAGATGACCCGCTTCAGCCAGGACTACTACACCGATCTGTTGCGCGACCGTCCCGATCTGCCCCTCCACCCGGTGGCCATGCGGGTCGTCGGCACTCCCGCCGACGAGCCGAAGCTGCGGACCGATTACCTGCCCGAAGCCGAACTCACCGCCACCGAAGACCTGCCCGCCGACGTGCGCCTGCCGGAGGGCTCCGTCGCCTGGTCGGTGCGCGGCAGTCACTACGCCGACGTCGCCGAAGTGACCCGCGCACTGACCGCCGGCCTGCGTTCCACCGTCGTAGTGCGGGAGGCGGTGCGGGTCGAGGCCGTGTCCGAAGGCCCGGCCGGTGTCGGCCTCCGGCTCGGCACCGGCGAAGAACTGACCGCGGGCCGGGTGGTCCTCGCCCCCGGCCCGTGGCTGGCCGCCCCCGCGTGGCGTTCGCTGCTGGCGCCGGTGGGCGCCAGGGTCAAGAAGGTCGCCGCGCTGCACGTCGGCGGGCGGCCCGCACCCGGCGACGCCGCCGTGGTGTTCGAGCGCGAGGACGCGTTCCTGTTGCCGCTGCCCGAACGCGGGCACTGGCTGTTCAGCTACACCTGCCAGGAATGGGACGTCGACCCGGACGAGCCGTCCACCGGGCTGACCGGGCACGACCTGGACGGGGCGCGGGAGATCCTGCGGCGCTACGCCCCCGCGATGGCGGTGGACCGCGTCTCCGGACGGGTCTTCTGCGACGCCTACAGCGGGACCGGCGAGCCCGTGGCACGTGCCCTCGGCGACGGCCGGGTCGTGTTCGCGGGCGCGGCGAACGGGTCCGGCTACCGGCTCGCGCCCGCCATCGCCGCCCGCGCCGCCGACCTGCTCGACCTAGGAGGAAGTTGATCGTGGACATCAGTACGTTCACCGGCGAGAACCTGAGCCGGGCGTTCGGTATCGACGTGGCCGCATTGGATCCGGGCGGTGCCGCGGACTTGGGCGTCGGCGCGTCCTGGGGCCGGGTGGCGCCCGGGGTGCGGTCGCTGACCCACCAGCACGACGAGACCGAGGTGTGGGTGCTCGTCGCGGGTGCCGGCGACCTGGTCGTCGACGGCGCCGAGCACCGGATCGAGGCCGGGGCCGTGGTGCGCTTCGACCCGTTCGAGACCCATTACGTCACCAACAACGGCGAGACCGACCTGGTGCTGGCGTCGTTCTTCTGGCGCGACACCACCCGTGCCGTGGCGGCCGCGGGGCGGTCGGTGCGCCGCCGCTTCGATCGGCGCCCGGTCTTCGTGTTCTCTTCCGCGCCCACCCCCAACGGCGATCTGCACCTCGGTCACCTGGCGGGGCCGTTCTTCGCCGCCGACGCCTACACCCGGTTCCAGCGGATGAACGGCGTCCAGGCCTGGCACGTCTGCGGAAGCGACGACTACCAGAACTACGTCGCCGCGGCCGGGGCCAAGGAAGGCCGCACCCCGCTGGAAACCGCCGAACACTACAGCGGCCGGATCCGGGAAGCCCTCGCGGCCATGGACATCGAGGTCCACCAGTTCACCGCCACCAGCACCGACGACACCTACCCGGACGGCCTGCGCCGGTTCTTCAGCAAGCTCGCCGCCTCCGACACGGTGCGCCTCGCCGAGGCCGACGCGTTGTTCGACCCGGAATCGGGCCGGTACCTCTACGAAGCCGGCGTCACCGGCACCTGCCCGTCCTGTGGGGAGACCACCGGCGGCAACATCTGCGAGGGCTGCAAGGAACCCAACTCCGTCGCCGATCTCGGGAACCCGGTGTCGGCCGAATCCGGCGCCTCGCCCCGGCGCGGCACCGTGCGCCGCTATCAGCTCGCCCTGCACGAACTAGCCGACTACGTGCGTGACCACCACCGCAAGGGCCGGGTTCCGGCCTCGGTCAAGGAACTGGCCGCTCGCGTGCTGTCCCGCGGACCGGTCGAGGTCCCGCTGACCCATCCCGCCGACTGGGGACTGACGCCCGTCGAGTCCGATGTGGACGGACAGGTGGTGTGGTCGTGGATCGACTACGCCTACAGCATCCTGCACGGCATCGGCGCGCTCACCGGCCACGACTGGCGGACCGCCGATCCGGACGCCGACTGGAAGATCGTGCACTTCCTCGGCGCCGACGGGAGTTTCTTCCACCCCATCGTCGTCCCGGCGCTCTATCGGGCGGCGCATCCGGGCTGGGAACCCGACATCGACTACCACATCAACGAGTTCTACCTGCTCCAGCAGCGCAAGTTCTCCACCAGCCGCCGCCACGCGGTGTGGGGACGCGACGTGCTCGGCCCGGAGACCGCGGACGCGTACCGGCTCTACCTGGCGCTGACCCGCCCGGAGGGCAGGCGCACCAACTTCGACCCGGACGAGTTCGACGTCTTCACCCGCGAGACACTCGAAGGTGAGTGGCAGGGCTGGCTCGCCGGCCTGGGCGAACGCCTGGCCCGCGACCACGACGGCAAAGTCCCCGACGCCGGTGTCTGGACGCCGGAGCACACGGCGTTCCTGGCCCGGCTCACCGAGCGGCTCGCCGCGCTGACCCGTTCGCTGGGCGCCGACGGGTTCTCGCTGAACTCCGCCGCCGCCGAACTGCTCGGCCTGGTCGAGGACACCCGCGCGTTCGCCGCCAGGGAGTCGGCCGCCGCGCACGTCGGCGACTGGGCCGACGACGCGCGTACCGCCCTCGCGCTGGAGGTGGCGGCGGCCCGGTTGCTGGCCACCTGCGCAACGCCGGTGGTGCCCCGGTTCGCGGGTGCCCTCGCCGAAGCGCTGGGCCTGCCCGCCGAGCGAACTTGGCCGCATAACGTGGAACTGGTGCCCGCGGGCACCGCCGCGACTCTCGCCGGTCGCACCTTCTTCGGGAAACGACCTCAGGAAGAGTCACCGCTGCTGCCGTGGCTTTCCGGCGTCGTGCGCGAGGTGCTGAGGCTGCCCGCCGACGAGCCGGTGGCACACCTTTCCCTGACCGAACTGGGCATGCAGTCGATGCAGGCCGTCGCGCTGCAGTACCAGCTGACCGACCGGCTGGACGCCGACGTCCCGCTGGAGACGCTGCTCAACGGCGGTGACGTCGCAGGCCTCGCCGTCATCCTGGCCGAGGAGCTGCCCGAAGACGTCGTGCGCAAGCACGCGGAGGTGAGCCGATGACGACGACCGAACGAGAGACCACCGCCCAGGTACTGCGGGAACTGCGTGCGCGCGGGCTCAACGTCAGCCTCTCGGGTTCCGACCTGAAGCTGCAGGGGCCGCGCGAGCGGATGGACGCCGACCTGGTGGCGAAGGTCAAGGCACACAAGGCCGAACTGGTCGGCTACCTCGACACCCCGCCGGGGGCGCCGATGACGGCTTTGCAGCGCGGCTACCTGATCGGCCGCGACCAGCAGGTGGAGATCGGCTCGGCCAGCCACGTCTACCACGAGATCTCCGGCGGCTGGGACGTCGGCAAGCTGGAATCGGCGCTGAACGAGGTGGTGGCCAGGCACGGCATCCTGCGCACCCGGTTCACCGAGGACGGGACGCAGATCGTGCAGCGTGCCGCGAAGGTGCCGATCGTCCGGTACGACCTGCGCGGAAAGCCCGCCGAGGAGCAGGAATCGCATCGGGAGGCCGTACGCGCCGAACGCGCCCACCGCAGCCTGCCCGCCGACGAGGCACCGCTACTGGCCGTCGCGGTCACCCTGCTCTCCGACGAGGAAATGCTGCTGCACGTCGATCACGACGGGTTGATCCTCGACGCGATCAGCATCTTCCTGTTCTTCCAGCAGTGGCACGCCGCGTACACCGGAGAGGCCGGCGAGCCCGAAGAAGAGGCGGCGTTCGCGGATTTCGTCGCCGCTCAGGAACGGGCTCGCGACCGGGCTCCCGCCAAGCGGTCCAAGGAGTACTGGCTGGCCCGACTGGACGACCTCGCGCCGCATCCGGACCTGCCGTTGCGGACCAGTCCGTCTTCGATCACCGAAGCCCGGTTCACCGCGCGTTTCGCCCGCCTCGACAGTCCACAATGGACTGTCCTTGAGGAGCGGGCCGCCGAGCACGGGCTGACGCCGTCTGGACTGCTGCTGGCCGTCTACGCCGAAGTGCTGACCTGCTGGGGCGCGGGGGAGCGGTTCACCCTCAACACCACCGTGGCCAACCGGCCGCCGATCCACCCGCGCATCCACACCGCGCTGGGCAACTTCGGCGAGACCATGCTGGTCCAGGCCGCGCCGGACGCCGGTGCCGGATTCGCCGACCGTGCCCGCGCCATCCAGGCGTCGTTGCGCGAGTCGCTGGACAACCGGCACTTCTCCGGCATCGACGTCCTGCGTGAACTGGCCCGCCGGGACGGCGCCGACGCCCGGATGCCGTACACCTTCAACAGTGCCATCGGGTACGAGGGCGCCGACGGGTCCGCGATGGAACTGTTCGGCCCCGAGGTCCACACCGAGAGCCAGACTCCGCAGGTATGGCTGGACGTGTCGCCCTTCGAACAGCACGGCGGGGTCGTCGTGCAGTTCGACAGCGTCGACGAACTGTTCCCCGAGGGCCTGGTCGACGCGCTGGTCGGTGGCTACCAGCGGCTGCTCGGCGAGCTCCAGGACCCGGACGCCTGGTCCCGGCGGATCTTCGACCTGCGCCCGGACGACCAGCGCGCCCGTCGCGCCGCCGTCAACGACACCGCGACCGAGATCCCGGACCCCCTCCTCCCGCAACGGTTCCTGGCCCAGGCGACGGCCACTCCGGACGCTCCGGCGGTGATCACCGCTGCGGCCGAGGTCAGCTACGGCGACCTGTACGCGCACGTCCAGCGGGCCGCGCGGTGGCTGCGTGACCGCGGAGTCCGCCGCGACGAGCCGGTCGGGCTGGTGATGACTCGCGGACCCGAGCACGTCGCGGGCATCCTCGCCATCGTGCTCGCCGGCGGGGCGTATCTGCCGGTCGACGCCGGACTGCCCGCCGAACGGCGCGCGCTCATGCTCGCCGACGGCGGCACCCGGTTCGTCCTGACCAACACCGGATACACCGACGGCGAGCGCGAAGTACTGGGTCTCGACCTGACGCGTCCCGCCGAGGCCGTCGAGCCGGTGGAACCGTTGCCCGACGCCGATCCGGACGATGTGGCGTACGTGCTCTACACCTCCGGCACCACCGGCAGGCCCAAGGGCGTCATGGTGACCCACAGAGCGGTCGCCAACGTCGTCGCGGACTGCAACAGCCGCTTCGGCATCGGCCCCGCCGACCGGTTCTTCGGCATCAGCATGTTCTCCTTCGACCTGTCCGTTTACGACGTCTTCGGCGCGCTGGCGGCCGGGGCAGCGGTCGTGTTGCCGGACGCCGACCAGGCCGCCGACCCGGCGCACTGGCTGCGGTTGTGCGGTCAGGCCGGGGTGACCGTGTGGAACTCGGTGCCCGCCATCGCCGGGTTGCTGCTCGAACAGGCCGAGGCCGACGGCGCCGGATCGCTGAAGACGTTGCGGCTGGTCATGATGAGCGGTGACCGGCTGCCGCCGGCGCTGCCCGCCGCGTTGCGGGCGATGCGTCCCGGCGTGGACGTGATCTCGCTGGGCGGGCCCACCGAGACGACCATCTGGAACATCTCGCATCCGGTCGGCGAGCACGAGGACGGCACCGAGTCGATCCCGTACGGCAAACCGAACGCCAACAACCGGGCCTACGTGCTCGACGCGGCGGGCCGCGACCTGCCGGACTGGGTCACCGGAGAGATCTGCGCGGCGGGCACCGGCCTGGCACGCGGCTACTGGCAGGACGCGGAGCGTACCGCCGAACGGTTCTTCGACGACCCGGCGCGCGGCGAGCGGATCTACCGCACCGGGGACCTGGGCCGCTGGCTGCCCACCGGCGAGATCGAGATCCTCGGCCGGTCGGACTTCCAGATCAAGGTCAACGGCTATCGCATCGAGGCGGGTGAGGTCGAGACCCGGCTGGTCGCCCTGGACACGGTCCGCCGAGCCGTGGTGGCCCGCGAGTCCGGCGCACGCGGTGCCCGGCTGGTCGCGCACCTCGTGCCCACCGGGGAAGCCCGCCCCAGCTCCCACGAACTCGGCGAGCAGTTGCGTGACGTGCTGCCGCCGTACATGGTGCCGTCCGGCGTGTACTGGCACGACGCGTTCCCGTTGACCCGCAACGGAAAGGTCGACCGAGCCAAACTGCAGGACCACAAGCCGGACGCGGTGTCCGTCGCCGAGGCGCCGCCGGACACCGATTTGGAGCGCGAAGTCGCGCAGCTCTGGGCGAAGGTCCTCAAGGCCGACGCCCCGTCCGCCACCACGACCCTGTTCGACCTCGGCGGCGATTCGCTGGCCGCGGCCCGCATCTTCGCGGGTGTCCGGAAACGGTTCGGGGTCGGTTTCACGCTGGACCGGCTGCCCGAACTGGACACCGTGCGCCGCATGGCCGCCAAAATCGCCGCCGCCCCACGGAAGGGGGATCGCCGATGACCACCACCGAGACTCCGACCACGCCGCGTTCCACCGGTACGGCCGAGGTGCTGAACAGCATCACCACCACCCCACCCGAACCGGGGCACCGGCTGTACATCGCCCGGCTCGACCGCACCGAAGACGTCGACCTGCGCGAGGTGCACGAGATGGCGGGCAGGCTCGCCCGAGCGCTCGTCGATCTGGGCGTCCGGCGCGGCGACCGGGTCGGGGTGCTGGCGCCCAACTGCCTGGAATGGGTGCTGCTGGACCTGGCGGCCCTGCGCGTCGGCGCGGTGACCGTCGGCTTCGACCCGGCCAAGTTCGACCCCGACCCGGCGCTGGCCGTCCGGTACGGCCTGACGTTGCTTTTCGCCGACGGCGAAGGCGATCGGGTGCAGCCACTCACCGACGTCCGCACGCTGGCCGCCGATCAGGCCGCGGTCCCGCCCGACCCGGTGCGCTACGGCCCGGACGACTTCACCACCCTCAAACTCACGTCGGGCAGCACCGGCGAGCCCAAGGGCATGACCGCCTCGGTCGGCAGCATCGACGCCGGGATCGCCGCCGTGCAGGAGATCTTCGAGCACGGCGCCGAGGACAACCTGTTCGTCTTCCTGCCGTTGTCCGTTCTGCAGCAGCGGTATTGGGTCTACTCGGCGCTGCACTACGGCCACGACGTCACCCTGAGCACCTACGAAGCCGCGTTCCCCACACTGCGCCGCGTCAAGCCCACCGTGGTGATGGGCGTGCCGGGGTTCTTCGCCACCGCCAAGGCCTACATCGAGCGGCAGGTCGAGCGGACCGGTCCGGAGACCCCGCCGTCCGAGGCGCTGACCGAAGGCGCCCGCCGGGTGTTCGGCGACCGCGTCCGCTACCTGTGGACCGGCTCCGCGCCGGCCGCCGAGGACGTCCTCCGGTTCTTCACCGACGCCGGGCTGCCCATCTACGAGGGCTATGGGCTCAACGAGACCTGCGTGGTCACGAAGAACCATCCGGGCGCGCACCGGCCCGGCAGCGTCGGCAAAGTGCTGCCGCACAAGGAAGTGCTCATCGACGACGAAGGCGTCGTCAGCGTGCGCAGCCGGTTCCCGGTCTGCGACCGCTACGAGTTCGCCCCGCCCGGCGCCTCCGAACGGGTGTTCCCGGCGCCCGGTCTGGTTCGCACCGGCGATCTCGGGGAACTGGACGAAGAGGGCTACCTGTACATCAACGGGCGGGCCGACGACGTGATCGTGCTCGAGAACGGGCGGAAAGTGGTGGTGCGCCCGGTGGAGGACCACATGCGCACCAGCCCGGCCATCGCCGAATGCGTGCTGTTCTGCCCCGCCGAGACCTATCTGGTGGCGGTGGTGTCCCCGGCGTCGCTGCCCGCCGACAAGGCGGCGATCACCGAGCAGCTCACCCGTACCAACGCCGCTTTCGGCGCCGACGAGCAGATCCGCAAGGTGGTCGTCGCCGCCGAACCGTTCGGTGTCGGCAACGGGCTGCTCACCTCACAGTTCAAACCGGTGCGGTCGCGGATCGCCGACCGTTACCACGACGAGATCCACGACGACCAAGGGAGCGTTCATGTCTGCTGACCAGACCACCATCGACGACACGGTGCGGGACAACCTGTCCCGGGTGCTGAGCAGGCCGGTCGAACCCGCCGAACTCGACCCGGACCGCGACCTCGCGGACGGCTACGGCCTGACCTCGATGCAGAAGGTGATGTTCCTGATGTCCGCCTGCGATGACACCGGAGTCGGCCTGGAGGCCTTCACCGAGCCGGACGTGGCCGCCATGCGCACCCTGCGCGACGTCACCGACGCCCTCGCCGGGGCGGTGACGAAGTGACCGAGCAGAACTGGGCGGACCTCGCCCGGACCGAACTGGCCGACGAGCACGTGGTACTGCGCCCGATCGCCGAGACCGACCGCGAGCCACTGCGCACGCACGCGCTCGACCCGGCGATCTGGCGTTACTTCGTGCAGTTGATCGAGACCGACGAACAGTTCGACGCGTTCTTCGACGCCGCTGTCGCCGACCAGGCCGCGGGGGACCGGGTCGTGTACGTCATCACCGACCTGTCGTCCGGGCTGATCGCGGGGAGCATGAGCTTCTGCAGCATCAACCAGGCCGCGGGACGGCTGGAGATCGGCTGGTCCTGGCTGGGCACCAAATTCCACGGCAAGGGCGTCAACCACTGGGCCAAGTACCTGATGCTGCGCGAGGCCTTCGAGCACCTGGGCGCCGAGCGGGTCGAGTTCAAGACCGACGCGCTGAACAAGCAGGCCCGCCAGGGACTTCGCAACATCGGCGCGGCGGAGGAGGGCATCCTGCGCAGCTTCAACCCGATGCCGGGCAACCGCCGCCGGGACGCCGTCTTCTACAGCGTCCTGCGCGCCGAATGGCCCGAGGTCGCGGCCACCCTGCTCGCGGGCAGGAAGGGCAAGGAGCGTGGCTCGTGACCATTCCCTTGGTACATGCCCCCGGTGACGCCTTCGCCCGCGGCCGGGCACATGGCGAGGCGCTCGCGACCGGGCTGCGGGGCTTCCTCGGCGACCGGCTCGCCCGCCTCAACGCGCTCTCGCCCGATCCGCTGACCCTCGACGCGCTGCGCCCGGACCTCGCCGCGTACGCCGACGCCATCGACGAACAGACCCCAGAACTGGGTGCGGAGATCCGCGGCCTGGCCGACGGTGCGGGCATCGCCCACGAGGAGGCGGTGCTGCTGCAGGTGCGCCGCGAGGTGCTCGGCTACCAGAAGCTGCCGACGATGGGCGACTGCACCACCTACGCGCGGACCGGAGCCGAACCGGTGCTGGCACAGACCGTCGACCTCAACGGCGACCTCGACGACCACATCGCCGTCCTGGACGTGCGAGCCGGGACGCGGCGGTCGCTGGTGCTCAGCTTCGGCGGCCTGCTCGGCTACCTCGGCGTCAACAACGCCGGGCTCGCCGTGGGGCTGAACCTGGTGCTGGCCGGGAAATGGCGGCACGGGCTGTCGCCGTATCTGGCGATCCGGCATCTGCTGGACACCTGCGACACCGTCGCCGAGGCACTGGACGCGCTGCGCGGCCTGCGGCTGGCCAGTTCGCGGTCGCTGACCTTGTGCGACGCGAAAACGACTGCCTGGGTGGAGGTCGCCGACGACGACGTCCGGGTGACCGAGGGTGCGGAATCGACGCATACCAACCATTTCCTGCATCCGGACCTCGCACCGCGCGACGAGCTGACCGTGTTCGCCCGCAACTTCTCCGTGCAGCGCCTGAAGGCCTGCCGCACGGGGCTCGACCGGCTTCCGGCGCGAGCGTCCACAGAGGACCATTTCGCGCTGCTGTCCCAGGATCCGGTGCGCGTCGCCGGGAACGGCGACATCCGCCGCGACCGAACCGTCGCCGCGGTGGTGCTCCGGCCGGGCCGGGGGGAACTGCACGTACGCCCCGGCGACCCGGCCGTCTCGGCCACCGAATCCTTCGCGCTCTGATCCCGAGAGGAGACACCCCGGTGCCCGACTGGTTCCTCACCCGCGGCGGTGATCGCCCCGCCCGGGTCTTCTGTTTCCCTTACGCGGGCGGCGATCCTCGCGCCTACCTCGACTGGCAACCGCGTCTCGACGACCACGCCGACGTCGTCGCGGTCTGCCCGCCGGGCAAGGCGCACCGCGCGCACGAACCGCTCCCGGTGTTCGACGACCTCGCCGACCGGATCGCCGACGCGATCGCCGACGAGGTCGGCCGGGACCCGCGGCCGGCGCAGCTGTTCGGCCACAGCTTCGGCGGGCTGCTCGCCTTCGAGGTCGCCCGCAGGCTGCGTGACGTCCACGCCGTCGGCCATCTCACCGCGTCCGGGATCTCCGGCCCCTCGCTGCTGCCCTCGGAACGGGTGCGCGGGATCGCCGGGCTCGAAGGCGCCGAATTCGCCGAGGCGCTGGCCTTCTTCGGACAGTTCCCGCCCGACGTCGTCGCCGACAAGGACGTGCTGGATCTGCTGCTGCCCGGTCTCAAGGCCGACTTCGACCTGGCCGTGGGCTACCGCTACCGGCCGGCGCCTCCGCTGGAGATCGGCGTCTCGGTCATCGTCGGCACCGAGGACCCGCACGTCGGCGACGCCCAGGTCGCGCCTTGGGACAAGGAGTGCGCCGAGCCGCCGGAGCAGCATCGCGTTCCCGGCGGGCACTTCTACTTCGATCCGGATCCGGAGCCGGTCGTGTCGCTGCTGCGCGCGCACGCCGAAGCCGCGACGCACGTGGAGGTGATCTGATGACGGTGTTCCTCAGCGATCCTCGATATGTGCTCGGGGAACAGGAGATCGACCACGCGGACCTGCCCGGTCTGGAAGCCAAGGCCGAGGAGTACGGGCTCGCCCTCGAACCCCGGATGTGGGGCTGGGGGAGCGTCTTCCGCACCGAACGCGGACTGGACGACCTCGCCGTCGACGCGGGCACGGAAGCCCTGCGCACCACCGGGACCGACCCGGGCGAGGTCGACGCCCTCGTGTTCTGCTCCACCTACCTGCCCGGTCCGGCGGAGGGGCACGGCGCGTTCATCCGCGGTGTGCTCACCCGGCTCGGTCTCGGCGACATCCCCGTCTACGGCGTGAGCATGGGCCGCTGCGTCAATCTGCTGTCCGGGTTGGACGTCGCCACCGCACTGGTCGCCGTCGGCCGCTTCCGCCGGATCCTGGTCGTCACCGCGGACAGGGTGTTCGACGAGAACACCCGGATCACCGGCTACGCGTTGTTCAGCGACGGCGCCGCCGCCTGCCTGGTCGGCGCCGAGAGCGACGCCTACGAGGTGCTCGGATGCGCGTCCGCCCAGGAAACCGCGTCGCTGGACTGGTCTTCGGAGATCAGTTCCGATCTCGCCAAGCAGGTCAACGAGCAGCTCCTCGGCACCCGCGGTATCGACACCCGGGACCTGGATGCCTTGCTGCACGCCAACATCTACCTGCCGCTGCTGGTGATGAAAGAACGGCAAGCCGGATTCGCCCCCGCCCAGCTGGACACCACGAACATCACCCGGATCGGCCACTGCTTCGCCGCGGACCCGCTGATCAACCTCGCCGACCGCGAGGCGGCGGGACGGGTCCGCCCCGGCGGGCACTACCTGCTGGCGTCGAGCGTCCCCGGCTCCCGCGCCGGGGTCCTGGTCCGCAAACCGGAAGGAGCGACCGATGGCCGTTGAGCCGACCCTCGTCCCCGACGACACCACGACGTCTTTGCCACGTAAGCCTTTCCACTTCACACCCGGCACCGGTGACGCCGTCGACGCGGTGATCGCCGCGGGCCCGCACGAGATCTTCCGGACCTTGTTGCAGGAGCGCGAATCCGAGGCGACACTGCTGCTCGCCCGCCGGGTCCTGCACGCTTTCCTGGGCCAGGCCCGCAGGGAGCCCGTCGAAGACCTGCCCGCGGCTGTCGCCGAACTCGTCGAACAGGCTCGCGCCGATCTCGCCCCGGTGCTGGACGCCGTCGCCACCGCCGAACCGGAGATCCGCGTGGATCTGCTGCGTCAGCGCGGCGTGCTCGCGTTGCTCGACGGCTGCTGGCTGGACACGGTCTCGCAACCGGCCACCCAGCCCGCCGTGGTGGTGAACCGCCTGTTCGCCCACCACTTCGACCTCGCCGGGGGCGGCGACCCGCTCGCATCCACCCAGCACCGCCGGGCCCGGGCGCTGGAAGACGCCGGAGCGGCGCTGCCGGACATCGCCGCCGCGGACTTCCTCGACCGTGCCGGGGCCCGGCCCGCGACAGTCCTGCTCGCCTGTTTCCCGCTGGCGCTTTCGGTGCTGCCTGGCAACTTCCTGCCCGAGGTCGTCGGCCTGCACCACGCCTTCCACCGGCTGGGCGTCGACGACAAGCTGCTGGGTACGCCGCCGCCGATCCGAGCGGGCGACCTCGACGCCCTGCTCGCCGAATACGCCGGGCAGGCGAGCCCGGAAGACCGCGAACGAGTACTGGCCGCGGTCGCGCTGACACTGTCACTCGAACGGGACCAGGCCGGCCTGCTCACCGAACTGGCCGAGTTCCGCCGCGCGCAAACGCTGGAGTCGCAGGTCGCCCAGGTGATCTCCCGGCACGCGCCGCTGGCCGGACGGCAGCACGGCCGGGTCGCGCTGGGCGAGCGGCGGCTGGTGGACGTGTTCGCCGAATTCGGCCGCGCCGCCGGTGGTGCCGACCCCGCCGTGCTCGCCGCGTTCCTCACCGACTTCCGGGAATCCCCGTACCTGGCCGAACAACCGGACGGGGACTGCTGGTTCCTCGCCGCGACCCGGTTCGGCGGGCCGATGTTCGGCATCTTCGACGAGCGGGAAGCCGCCGTGCTCGCCGAGTGGGTCGCGACCGTGCACAAGGGCGACCGGCCGTCGATCACCGTACGGCTCAACACCGTGGGCGACGACGCCGCCGCCCGCTGGTCGGCCGCGATCACCGAGGCCGCGCCGGACGACGTCGTGTTCGACGACTCGCCGCCGTCCGACGAACGCGACCTGTTCTACCGGCTGATCACCATCGAGAACCACGCCAACACGTTGCCCGTGGCGATCGAACGCGCGGAGCGGTGCTTCGCCGACGCTCAGGTGCTGTTCGTGCACGGCGCGGGCGGCCGCTACACCGACGCCAGCTTCTTCGACTACGACGCCGACGCCCTCTACGCGCGGGCGGAGAAGATCTACTGGGAGAAGCTGGTCGACCCGTACAAGCCGTTGGAGGAGGTCCCGGACGCCGACGAGGTGCTGTTCCGGCAGAGCACCTACCAGCTGACCTATCTGATCGACGGCGCCTGGCTGCACCGCGTCGGCAGGCTGGGCCGCCGCGAGCGGGAGAGCGACGGGATGCTGTTCCGCATCCACGCCGACGAGATGGGCAACGGCGACCTGCGCAAGAACCACCTCACGCTCACCCGCCGCGCGATGGTCAGCCAGGGCAGGGAGCTGCCGCATATCCGCACCGAGGAGTTCGCCGACCAGGACGAACTGCCCGACGACATGTACGGCTTCGCGTTGCAGCAGCTGTCGATGTGCTTGTTCCCGGACCGCTTCTACAACGAGATCCTGGGTTACAACCTGGCCATCGAGATGTTCGGCTCCGGCGAGATGCGGCTGCACGAGATCCAGAAGCTGCGCCACCACGGTTTCGACGACTGTTACGAACAGGCGCACCTGACCATCGACAACTTCTCCGCCGGACACGCCAAACAGGCCGCCGACATCATCGTCGCGTACCTCGACCGCGTGCGGCGCACCAGCGGCGAATCGGCCGTCGCGGGGGAATGGCACCGGATCTGGCGCGGTTACGCCTCTTTCGCCTACTTTCTGGAGCAGCCGCTGCTTCGCGACGTCGAAAACGACCTCGCGGCGGCCGAGTCCACCGAAGACGAGAGTGCGGAGCTGGTGTTGTGACCGAGTTGAAGTTGCTGATGCGCGAAGAGTTCCGGTCGACCGAGCGGCGCGCGCCGTTGTCCCCGGATTCGGCCGGGGACCTGGTCCGCGGGGGCGTCGCCGTCAGCGTGGAACGGTCGCCGCGACGGGTGTTCGCCGACGAGGAGTACGCCGCCGCGGGCTGCGCGCTCGTCCCGGCGGGAAGCTGGCCCGACGCCCCGGACGACGTCCATGTGCTGGGGCTGAAGGAATTGCCCGATCAGCCCGACGCGCTGCGGCATCGGCACATCTTCTTCGGGCACGCCTACAAGAACCAGCCCGGCGCGCGTGAGCTGTTGCGCCGCTTCACCGACGGCGGTGGGGCCCTGCTGGATCTGGAGAGCCTCGTCGACGACCACGGCCGCCGGGTCGCCGCCTTCGGGTACTGGGCCGGGTATATCGGCGCCGCGCTCGCCGTCCTGCGGCACCGCGGCAAACTGAGTAAGCCGCTGGAACCCGGCACCCGTGAGGACCTCGACAAAGCCCTGATCGCGGACGGGAAACCTGTGCGCGCCTTGGTGATCGGCGCCCTCGGCCGCTGCGGCCGTGGCGCCGGGGACGCGCTCACCGCGGCGGGCGCGGAAGTGACCCGCTGGGACCTGGAAGAGACCAAGGACCTCGACGTGACGGCCTTGCTCGACCACGACATCCTGGTCAACGCGGTACTCGCCACCGGCCCGATCACCCCGTTCCTGACCGCGGAGACACTGCGCCGCCCGCGGCGGTTGTCCATCGTCGCCGACGTCACCTGCGACGTCGGCTCGCCCGCCCACGCGCTGCCGATCTACGACGAAACCACCACCTGGGAGGAGCCGGTGCTCCGGCTCGACGGGCTGGACGTGATCGCCATCGACAACCTGCCGTCGCTGCTGCCCCGTGAGGCCACCGTGGACTTCGCCGCGGATCTGGCCCCGCATCTGACCGCCCTCGGCGATTCCGACGTCTGGCGGCGCGCCGTCACCGCGTTCACCACCGCCCGCGAAAGCCACGACCTCCATCGGAAGGAAGACCATGTCTGACACCCCGGCCGTGCACTGGGTCGGCACCGGACTGTCCACCGGACCCGGCCTGACCACCCTGGCCGAGCGGGCCCGCGTGCTGGTCTGGGGCCGCACCGAAGCCAAGGCCGCCGCCTGCCTGGACCGGCTCGGCGCTCAGGGCGAGCCGCGGGCGTTCACTCCCGAGGCGCTCGCCGCCGAGGTCACCGCGGGCGACGTCGTCGTCTCGATGCTGCCGGGCACCGAACACCCCGGGCTGCTGCGGATCTGCCTGGACAAGGGTGCGCACTTCGCGTGCAGCAGCTACGCGTCGGACGAGATCCGCGCCGACGCGGACAAGGCGTCCGGTGCCGGGCTGACCGTGCTCACCGAGATCGGACTCGACCCGGGCATCGACCATCTCTTCGCCGACGTCCTGGTCACGCGCGCGGCGCGGGCACTGGGCCAGGACTCGCGCGCCACCGCGGCGTTCACCTCCTACTGCGGCGGGGTGCCCGCGGAACCGAACGACTTCCGCTACCGGTTCAGCTGGGCGCCGCGCGGCGTGCTCACCGCGCTGCTCACGCCGGCGCACTACGTCGAGGCGGGGGACAAGCAGGTCGCCGACCGGCCGTGGGAGGTGGCGCGGCCGCTGGACCTCGACGGTGAGCGGTTCGAGGTCTATCCCAACCGCGACAGCCTGCCCTACATCCGTCAGTACGGGCTGCCGGAAACCTGGCGGCTGGACGCTTTCGTCCGCGGCACCTTGCGCTTGGACGGCTGGCTGGACGCGTGGGCGGACGTGTTCGCCGAACTGCGCGAGGGTGATTCGGACCGGATCACCGAGCTGGCCGCCGAACTCGCCGCCCGCTACCCGACGGGTGCGCAGGACCGCGACCGCGTCGTGCTGGCCGTGGAGCTTTCCGCCCGCGGCGAGGACGGGCGCGCCTGGTCCGGCCGGTACTCGCTGGATCTCGTCGGCGACCCCGGGGCCAGCGCCATGGCGCGCTGCGTGTCCTTGCCGCTCGCCCTCGGCATCGGCGAACTGCTCGACGGAAACCTGCCTGCGGGCCTGGTCCAGGGCGCACCCGATCCGGCAACCGCGGAACGCTGGCTGGATCGCCTTGCCGGGCAGGGCCTGCCGATCCACGTCACCGATTCCTGAACCGACCAGCGAGGAGGCAGTATGACCCCGTCCACCGACAAGCCCGGCGCCGTCATCCTCACCGGCTCGTTCCCGGTGATCCGGCGCAATCCGCTCTACCTCGGCGAGCTGACCCGGCGCGGCCTGCGTGTCCTGGTGATCACCGCCGAGTCCTACCGCGACCAGGCGACAGCGGCGGTCGGCGACCAGGACAACCCGGCCTCGCAGATCACCGAGATCGGCTACGTCTCCGGTGATTTCACCGTGCAGGGCGCCTTTCTCGCCGGCGCGGTCGCGCAGGCCACCGCCTGGCGAGCCAGGTACGACATCGTCGGCGCCTACGCCGTCGGCGACTACCTGGCCGAACCGACCGGCCTGCTGTGCGACGCGCTCGGCGTCCCGTCGCCCGGACTGCGCGCCAGCCGCGCGTGCCGCAGCAAGTTCCTGCAACGCTGGTACGCGCCGGAGCTGAGCCCGCCGTCGCTGACCATCCCGGCGGGCGACCGCGACACCACCGATCTGTCCGGCGTCACGTATCCGGCGGTGGTCAAACCCGCCGGCCGCGCGTCGAGTTCCGGGGTGGAGACGGTCCGCGACGAGGGTGAGCTGCGCCGTCGTCTCGCCGAGTACCCCGGGCACGAGGTCGTCCTGGTGGAGCAGAAGGTCGACGGCCCGGAGTACTCGGTGGAAAGCCTTGTGCAGCAAGGCGAAGTCATCTTCGCGTCGGTCACCGGCAAGGAGACCACCGATTCGCACGCCCGCACGTTCGTCGAACTCGCGCACAGCGTGCCCACCGCCGACGACGGCGTCCGCGACAGCGTGCTCGGCGCGAACCGCGCGCTACTGGGCAAACTGGCGTTCGCCGACGGCATCGCGCACTCCGAATGGCGGGTCGGCTCCGATGGCGTCCCCCGGCTGATGGAGATCGCCGGCCGCACTCCCGGCGACGGGCTCTTGGTGCTCTACCAACTGGCCACCGGTGCCCCGCTGGAACCGGAGATCATCCGCATCGCCCTCGGCGAGCAGGCGGCGTACCCGAGCCCGAGCCGCTACGCCCGGCAGGTCTACCTCGAGCACGAAACCGGCGAACTGGCCGACGTCCTCGTCGACTGGCCGGACGTCGACCCGGTGTGGATCGGCTCCAGCGGCGTCTGGCCGGACATCCTGCCTGGCGCCCCGGAGGACGCCCCCACCCTCCGCGCGGTCCTGGTCCACCAGCCGCGCGGCACGAAACTGAGGCCGCTGGCCAGTTCCGACGACCGCTCGGTGAGCTTCTTCATCGACGCCGTCACCCCCGGCGAACTGGACGAACTGGAGAAGAAGGTGCGGGCCGCGATCTCCCTCGACGTCCGCGCCTAGTGCTCGGGTCGTGAGTGGCGGTTCGGGTTGGCGTCAACCGCGCCTTGGCTACCTACTGCTGGGCGGTTTCGCGTGACTGGCGGGACCACCGGCCCGACCCGAGGGGTCGTGAGGGCGATTCGGGATATTGAGGGGTAAGTCAAACAGGGCATGGCGGGTTCGCGGCGGCAACGGGCTCGGTTGGGAGACCAGACCCTCCTTGACTATCCACAAAGGACACTTTCGGGACGCGGGTGTCTGATTCAAGCCATTTGCGCGGGTCTTGATCGAGCATTTGGCCACAAAATATGACCTTTGTAGATATTCAGGCCGCGCGTGAACGGGTCCCGAAGGCGTCCCTCGCCGCGTCAGACGAGGCGAGGGGAGCCTTCGGCCCACAGTCGACTCGCCCGCCAATCACGACACGTTTGCCCTTCCTCTCGATAGAGCAATGGCCGCGCATCGCGCGGCGTGGGCGGGCCAGGCAACTCGACCCGCCGATATCATTGCCATTCTCTCATGACGGCACGTGAACGTGTGGTGACAGTGCGTAGGAATTGTTCACCTCCGCGGGGAGACTGCCGCGTGCGGCGCCGACGTGGTTAATCACGCTTGATCAGCAGGATCCACCCGTTCGAAGTAGGCTCGCTGACTCCATCTTGCCTCAGTCAAGTGCGCCAGGAGCCCTGAAATCGATCTGGTCCCCACGTGGTCCCAAGCGCTTGCCTCGGTGTGCACCGTAAATCTCTTGCGGCATAACGAAAAATCCGCCTGACCCGAACTTTCGTCCAAATCAAGCGGTTCTTCGTTCCGGTCGGGCTGACAGGATTCGAACCTGCGACCCCTTGACCCCCAGTCAAGTGCGCTACCAAACTGCGCCACAGCCCGGACCCGCGCTCCGTGGAGTGCGATGTGAGTACTTTAGCGGGTCCCGAAACCGGGCTTGCAACCAGGGGTAACTGTATGTCTGACCTGCGAAAACGGACCGTGAGGGCCGCCCTGCCGCAATCAGGCGGCCCTCACGGAGTCACTGTGGGTCGTCCGCGTGCGAGAGGGTCTGCCAGGACACGAACAGGCCGTCGGGGCCCGCGGGGCGCTGGCGCAGGGTGAGGGCCTCGGTGTTGCTCATGGTGTGCCCGAGGTGGTTGTAGCCGACTTCGGTGATCGGGCCGAGGCCGAGCTTCAGGCTGCCACCGAACAGCCACGACGGGATGGCCGCGCCCATCTGGTACTTCGCGTGGAAGCCGAGGCCTTCGCGGAGGCGGTCGGCGATCTCCGGGTAGAGGTCCTGGCCCTGAATGCAAGTGGTCTCGGCGAAGTTCGCGACGGCGGCGAGACCGTAGCCGGTGTGGGTGAAGTCGCGACAGGTCTCCTGTGAGAGGCCGTTGACGAACGTCGTCTGGCTTTGCTGGTATTTCGCGATCTTGTCGCGGGTGTGCAGGCCGCTGCCGATCGCGACCTCGGTCATGCTGAGTTCCCAGTTCCCAGTTCCCGTTGCCGTGACTGCTGTTGATCACCTCGGGCAGGTACACGTTTCGGAGCATGGTGCCAAAGCGGCTCGGGTAAGTGGGCTTGACAGTCTCCGCCGCGCGCGGCAACGAGGAGGCCGACCACGCCGAGTGCAAGGGCGCGTTGCTGTTCGTGCGATCTTTCAGCACGGCGGATCAAGCGTCCATGATCCGGATCGCCTTGGTCGCGTATTTCACGTCGCGCGTGAGGTACCAGGCTAGGGAAAGTGAATACGCGGCGATCGCGTCTTGCCGTTCGTCGGTACAGCCGATGTTCGGAGTCGAATAGGGACCACATTCGACGACGGCACGCGGTTTCGGTGACCGGGACAGTGGAGCGTACGGGCTCGACATCATCGCGTCGTGGCCTGTTTCAGTGCCGCCAGGGGCCAACGAACGCCGGGCTCCCGATGGGATAACTGCCGATCAGAGTCCAGGTCGCGAGTTCGTAGGCCTGAATCATGTCGGCGCTCTGTGCCGCGACATAACAATGGTCGCCGACAACGGAGAAATGCCGCGGCCATGCGCCGGTCCTGTGGTCGGCGACAGTTACGCCGTCGAGACCGAACTCCGTGATCGTTTCGGGTCCCCGGTTCGACAAGAACAGCCGGTCTCCGGACAGTTCCAGTTGCGCCGGGAGGTTGTCGTGACCGGGCTCGAGCGTCGCGGGGACGGAGTTCTCCACGGTGAACGTGCCCGGCGGCTCTTCGCGCACCGTCACCAGCGACGCGGCCAGTTCGCCGACGACGTACGCGTGGTTCGTGCCCGGGCGCCGGACCAGCTGCCGAGGGCCGGTCCCCGCGGGCAGTGCCGACACCGCGACGGGGACCAGGTCCCCTTTCTCGCTGAGGCGGTAGCTGCGGATCTCGTCGGTGCCAAGGTCGACCGCGCTGACCAGTGTGCCGCTCTCGTCGACCACGGCCATGTGGACGTGAGCGGCTTCCTGCCGCCTGGCGTCGGGGCCGGTGCCTTCGTGCTGGACCAGCACCGTACGCACGGTGGGCAACCCGTCCGGACCCAGCGCGAACGCGGCCAGGTTTCCGCTGCCGTAGTTGGCGCAGAACAGGTACCGGCCGTCGGGAGTGATCGCCAGATGGCATGGATCCGCGCCGCCGGTCGGCAGCGAGTTCAGGGCCTCCAGGGTGCCGTCTTCGGCGACCGCCACGGCGGTGATCGCCCCTTCGGCCGTCTCGTTCACGGCGTAGAGCACTGGCAGTGTGGGATGCGGGGTCAGCCAGCTCGGCGAGTCCAGCGCGAGCGAGCCCGCCGGGGTCAGCGCCCCGGTCCGCCCGTCTCGCCAGAAGGTGCCGATACCTTCGCCGTTGCCGTCGCTCGCGGCGGTGTAGGAGCCGACGATGATCAGGATGCGGTCGTCGTTCGCAGGAGTCACAGGCACACTGTGCAGCAAACCGCGGAGAAGGTGAAGGCCCGGCGGGTCGCGGAGCTGCTGCTCTGCGCTGCTGTTGGTGATCCGGGCTTGGCATCGCTAGTGCCTGTAAGGGCCGAGTGGGGAGGATTCGGGGGGTCGAACGTCCCAAATCCTCCCCACTCGGGTGTACGGCGGGGTATCTGATGATCGAGCTCCGCGACCGGTGTGCTCACGCAGCGACGAATCAACCGCCTGACCTGCAAGACCTCGACCCTGCCCTCAAGGTAGGCAAGAAGGCCTTCAGTGATCACTACTTCAGCGAGTTGTCCACTGTGGTCATGAGGGATCCGGTGTCACCGGACATCTCCCATGCCATGACTCCGAGCAGTCCTCTGGTCTTGAGCCAGGCGACCTTCTGCTGGATGGACCAGGCGTCGTCGAAGGTCCACCATTGCCCGCCATTGCCCGTGTAGCACGCTGTGGCCACGGCCGTGGTGTCGTGCTGGACGGTGCAGTTCGGGACACTGGCCAGGAGATTCGCGTAGCCACGGGTACCTGCTTCCTCGGGGAACTGGCCGGGCGCGGCTCCGGTCGCGCTCTGCCATTCACCGTTCTTCGCGCCGGCCGCGACCCCTTGCCACCCTCGCCCGTAGAAGGCGAGGCCGAGTGTCAGTTTCCGTGGATTGGCCCCGGCATTGGTGTAGGCGTTGATCGCCGACTCAACACTGAACTTGAAGTTGTACGGGTCGTCCGCGTCGGCGTACAGGTTCCCCTGATGGCCGGTGCGGTTCGGCTCCCACGAGTTGTCGCTGCCCGAGCCGTGGAAGTCGTAGCCCTGCACGTTGGCGACGTCGAGGTAGTCGAAGATCTTCGGGATCTCCCAGCCGCCGCTCACCTTCGCCGGGTCGGCGGGGGTGAACGCCTGCAGTTCGTACCGCTTGCCGGTGGTGGCGCCGTAGGCGTCCATCTGTGTGCGGAACTCGGCCAGCAGGGCGGTCAGGTTCGTCTTGTCGTTGGCACTCCAGTGGTTCCCGGGGTGCCCGTCTGGGCTGCCCGGCCACTCCCAGTCGATGTCGATGCCGTCGAAGATGCCCGCGGCCGTGCCCGGCCCGCCGGCGCCGCCGTACGCCTTCACGTTCCCCTTCAGGTACGTGTCGATGCACGACGCGACGAACTTCTGCCGTGACGCGGCCGTGGCCGCGACGTCGGAGAAGTACTTCGAGTAGGTCCAGCCGCCCAAGGAGATGAGAATCTTCAGGTTGGGGTTCTTGACCTTGAGCTTCTTCAGCTGGTTGAAGTTGCCGCGCAACGTTTCCCAGCCGGTGTCGCCGACACCGTCGACGGACTGCGCCGCGGACATCGGCCTCGAGTAGTCGGCTTCCGCGTCGCCCGCGCCGTCACCCTGGTTCGGGTCCTGGGGATTCGACGTCGTTCCCTTGGTGACACCCGAAAGACAGGTGTGGTTGACCGGGTCGATGTTCCCGAAGGCGTACAGCAGATGCGTCAGCTTGCTCGCGGATCCGTTGGTCACCAGGTTCTTGACGAAGAACTGGCGGCCGTAGATGCCCCACTGGACGAAGTAACCGACCCGGGCGTACCCGTTCACGATGTCGCCGGTGCGAGCGCTGACGGCGGCGCTCGCCGCGGAGACGTTGTCATAGCCGTCACGGGCTTTGACCGTGAAACTGTACGAAGTGGACGGTGAAAGACCGGTCACCGTCGCGGTCGTCCCGGTCACCGTGGTGGCGAGGGTCGTGCCACGGTAGACGTCATAGGAGACGACGCCGGTGTTGTCGGTGGAGGCGTTCCACGCCAAGGCGACGGAACTCGCCGTGACCGCGGTCGAGCGGAGGTTCGACGGTGCCGTCGGCGCCTGGGTGTCGTCGCCCGGGTTGTTGGTGGTGACCGCCAGGGCGGGGGTGGCCGGAGACTTGGCGTCCTTCCGGTCCTTGGCGACGACGGTGAAGCTGTACGCCGTGTTCGGCGTCAGCCCCGTGATCCTCGCTTCGGTGCCGGTGACCGAAGCCGCCAGCGTGGTGCCCTGGTAGACGTCGTAACGGGCGACGGGCAGCGAGCCCGGTACCGACGCGTTCCAGGCCAGCGCGGCGGTCGTGGTCGTCTTCGCCACGAGGCGCAGGTTGGCCGGCGTCGACGGCGGCGTGTCGCCCGAACCGTCACAGTTGGCGTCGTCGATCCGGCACGTGGTCGGGTTGACCGCGGAACTGAGCCTGAACGACGGGCTGTACGGGTAGGTCGAACGGCCCGGCGCGAGGGATTTGATGTAATACGCCGGAACGAGGGTGACCTGGTTGCCCGCTTGGGAAACCGTGGCGTTGGAGCCGCTCGTGGCGGTCACGCCGGCGGGGACGGTGAAGGTGATGGACCAGTCGGCGACGGTTTCGCTGCTGGGGTTGGTGACGGTGTACTCACCGGTGGTGCCGGTCAAGGTGAAGGCGGCGCGGAGGCGGCCCGCCGCCATCGCCGGACTTCCCGCGGCCACCAGGAGCCCGGCGGCGAGGAGTAGCACGGTAAGTGCGCTGAGTAGTCGTTTTCTGGTGCGTCTCATGGCGGTTCTCTCCAAAAGAGGCGGCGAGACTGACCTGCTCTGAACTGGCGCGCTGTGGTCTAGACCACACTTGAATGTAGCGCGGCTCGCATAAAAGGTCTAGACCGATTCGTCGGGCGTGAACCCATTCGACACCGGATGCGGACAACAGGGTGACACTGACGAACGGCGAAGGGCGGTTCATGAGTTCATCGAGGGCGGATCCGAGCGATCTGGAAGACGCGGAAGTCATCGCGAGGTCGGTGACCAGTCCGGACTGGTTCTCCGCGATCTTCGACCGGCATGCCGCGCACATCCACCGCTACCTGGTCAGACGCATCGGTCCCGCCGCCGCGGAGGACGCGCTGGGGGAGACGTTCCTGGTGGCTTTCCGCAAGCGCGAGGGATATGACACCGAGCGCCGCGTCGCCCGGCCGTGGCTCTACGGCATCGCGACCAACCTGGTGGCCCAGCGGCGCCGGGACGAAGTCAGGGAACTGAAACTGCGGGAAGCCCTCGGTCCGCCGCCCGAGGAAGAGGGGCATGCCGAGCGCGTTGCCGACCAGGTGACCGCCGAGGCGATGGGAAAGCTGCTGGACTCAGCGCTGGCGGAACTGGCCGACGGCGACAGGGACACCCTCACGCTGTTCGCGGGGGAAGGTCTGAGCTACGAGGAGGTGGCCGCGGCGCTGGACATCCCGCTCGGCACCGTCCGCTCACGGCTCAACCGTGCCCGCCGGAAAGTCCGTGAGGCGCTGGAGCGTCCGGAAACCACGACTGCGAAGGAGATCGCCAACCATGGATGAGTTGAACCTGATCGCCGAGCGGACCGGCTCGGTGCCACTCGCGGAATCCGGTGTACTCAGCCCGGCGCGCGCGCGATTGCTGGCCGAGATCGCCGCCGCCGAGCCGGAAAACGTGGTGCCGCTGAAGAACCGGCGGCGCTGGGTCTGGACCGGGGTGGGGGCGGCGGGCCTGGCCGCGGCCATCACCGCCGTCGTGGCGCTCGCCCCGGCAGGACTGGAACCGCCCACAGCCACCGCGGATCCCGTGGCCGTGCTGCGCGGCGCCGCCGCCGCCGCGCTGAAAACACCGGACACGCCGCCGAAACCGGACCAGTTCGTCTACACGAAGACCAAGCAGCCCGACGGTGAGCGGGAATCGTGGCTTTCGGCGGACGGCACCCGTGACGGGTTGATCAAGATGGCGGACGGAAGTTTCTTCCCGCTTCCGGGCTGTCGGAACGGGCTGGCGCAGGCGTACAAGGGCGAAGAGCCGCTCAAGGGCGTCATGGAACCGTGCACGCCGCGGCCCCACTACCGGGCGGATCTTCCCACCGACGCGGACGCGATGTTCGCCTACCTCAATGCCGACAATGCCGACCACAGCGGTGAGAAGGGCGACTACAACGCGATGGGCAAGGACATCCTCGCGCTGGCGAACGAAAACCACCTTCCGCCCGCCGTTCGGGCGGCTCTGTTCGGCGCGGCGGCCAAGGTGCCCGGCCTGCGCGCCGTCGAACACGCCAAGGACGGGGCCGGCAGGCCCGGTGTGGGCATCACCTGGCCGCTCAGGCCGGAGGACGACCCCAAGGTGGCGAAACCGGACATGATCGTCTTCGCCGCTGACACGTTCCTGTACCTGGGCGGGAATGGGACGGCGGTGACCGCGTCCGGAGTGGTGGACGCGGTCGGCCAACGGCCGTAGCGGATCAGCGGCCGGTGAAGGTCGCCTTGCCGGGGCCGTCGGCGAGGAACGACTTCACCGCGCCGCGCAGGTCCTCGGTGTCGAAGAGACCGGCGGCGATCGTCGTGATGTGCTCGTTCGCCTCGGCGACACCGCCGTGCTCGTAGTGCTCGAGGACCTTCTTGGTGGCCGCGTGCGCCCTTGTGGGCCCGTGCGCGAGGTCGGTCGTGAAGGCGCGTACGGCCTCGTCGAAGCCGTCGATCGGGAACACGCGGTTCACCACGTTCCAGCGTTCCAGGGTCGCGGCGTCGTAGGTCGCGCCGGTCATCACGAACTCCTTGGCGCGGCCGACGCCGGCGCGGGCGGCGAGCCGCTGCGTGCCGCCCATGGTCGGGGTCAGGCCGACGACGCGTTCGACCAGGCCGAACTTGGCCCTCTCGGTCGCGAGGATGATGTCGCAGGCGACCGCGACCTCGAAGGCCCAGGTCAGACACAGGCCGTGGGCGGCGAACACGGTGGGGACCGGGAGTGCGGCGATCCGGTCGGGGATCGCCAGCATCCCATCGAAGAGCACCTTCGCCTCGGCCGCGGAGGACTGGGCGTCGAACAGGGAGACGTCGACGCCGCCGCTGACGATCTTTCCCTCGGCCCGGATGAGCGCCGCGCGTGGCGGTGTTGCCTCCAGTTCGCCGATCGCCTCGCCCAGTTCCCGCTGGAGTTCCGCGGTGTAGAGGTTCAGCGGCGGCGAAGCGATGGTCAGGACGGCGACGTCGTCGTCCTCGCGGTCGAGGCGGATCGAGGTGGCCAAGACGAGTTCCCTCCGCTAGATCGTTTTCCGTGACCCTAGCCGGAGGTGTCCGCGAGTTCGTCCCACTGGCCCTGTGCTTCTGGTCGCCATTCGACGTACTTGCGGTGGAACAGGTCCGCCGCGCGCACGCCGCTCCAACCGTCGGGGAGCAGTTTTAGCGGAAGCCGTGGATCGAGAAAGGGAAAACTACGCCATTCGTGGACGAGTTCGGTCTGTGCACGAAAAACGCCGCGTTCACCCGAAGGCCGTGAACCGGTGAAACGGTCGATGAAGTCCTCGTAGCGATCCTTGAGTTCGCTGAGATCCCAGGACCGCGCGACCATCGTCTCCTGATCGCCGACATCGCCGTAGGCGGCGGTGAACGACATAGCCTGCGCGTCGAGTCCGAGTTCCTGCACGATCTGCTGGGCTTCCCGCTGGCGGGAGAGGTCCGGGCTGACCCAGACGCCCGCCACCGGTGAACCGAACCCGGCCCACGTCAGGCGGGTGCGCAACCGGTGCCGGAGATCCCGCTTGGCTTCGGGCACCGAGACGATCAACATCAGCCAGTGGCCGTCCCAGGCCCGCTCGTCGTTGCCGAAGGCGTAAATCCGTTCCGCGCCTTCGGTCAGGAGGCGTCTTCCTGGTGGAGTGAGCGACCAGCGCACTCTTCGTCCGACGCGTTCGGAGACCACCCAGCCCTCGGCGGAGGACCTGGCCAGCGCCTGCCGTGCGGACTTCTCCTCGATGTCCAGCACTCGCAGGGCTTCGACCAGCGTGGACGTCCAGATCGGCAGATCGCGCGGCAGGACGTACTCGCCGAGGATGGTCATCAACAGCGAGCGCGCGCTGGCGTGGCTGACTTCCCGCCGCCTGCTCATCGTCGGCCTTCGGGTACCGCCTTTCTGCTGGTGGGCGACGGGGACCGGGGTGGCGGAGTCCGCCATTTGCTGTCACCGACCTCAATGCTCGGGGGTTCGTTCGGGTTCAGAAGAACAACCAGGTTACCCACGTTCCGTGATCGCTTGGATACTTGCCACTCTTCCGAGGGACCACAAGCTGTTCAATCGGTCCCCGTAGACTTACCGATCTCATGAGCGCCACACTCGTTGTCAAGGATCTCGCCGCCGGCCACGGCGACCGTGTTCTGTTCTCCGGTCTCGACCTGGTCGTCGCCCCGGGTGAAGTGATCGGTCTCGTCGGTGTCAACGGCGCGGGCAAGTCGACCCTGCTCGAGACCCTGGGCGGCCTCGTGCCGCCGGAAGAGGGCAGTGTCCGGCTGAACCCGCCGACGGCCACCGTCGGTCACCTCCCGCAGGAGCCGGAACGCCGCGAAGGGGAGTCTGTCCGTGGGTTCCTCTCACGCCGTACCGGTGTCACCGCCGCGCAAGCCGCCCTCGACGCCGCCACCGAGGCGCTCACCGCTGGTGAGCCCGGAGCGGACGACTCCTACGGTGTCGCCCTCGATCGCTGGCTCGCGCTCGGCGGAGCCGATCTGGACGATCGGGCGGGCGAGGTCGTCGCGGACCTCGGGTTGACCGTCAATCTCGACCAGCCGATGCTGTCGCTGTCCGGTGGGCAGGCGGCGCGGGCGGGCATGGCTTCGCTGCTGCTGAGCCGATACGACATCTTCCTGCTCGATGAGCCGACCAACGACCTCGACCTCGACGGCCTCGACCGGCTGGAGCGGTTCGTGACGGGGCTGCGCGCCGGGACGGTGCTGGTCAGCCACGACCGGGAATTCCTCGCCCGCACCGTGGACCGCGTTGTCGAACTCGACTTCGCCCAGCAGCAGGTGCGGACCTACGGCGGCGGTTACGAGTCCTATTTGGAGGAACGTGCCGTCGCGCGGCGGCACGCCCGCGAAGAGTACGACGAATACTCGAACACCAGGGCCTCGCTCGAATCCCGTGGTGCGATGCAGCGTTCGTGGATGGAGAAGGGCGTCAAGAACGCCCGGCGCAAGGCCACCGACAACGACAAGGTGGGCCGCAAGTTCCGCAGCGAGGCGACGGAGAAGCAGGCGTCGAAGGCCCGCCAGACCGACCGCATGATCGAACGGCTCGACGTCGTCGAGGAACCGCGCAAGGAATGGGAACTGCGGATGGAGATCGCCACGGCGCCCAGGGCGGGAGCGGTCGTGGCGACCCTGCGCGGCGCGGTGGTGCGGCGAGGCGAGTTCACCCTCGGCCCGGTGGACCTGCAGATCGACTGGGCGGACAAGGTCGCGATCACCGGGGTCAACGGCGCGGGGAAGTCGACGCTGCTCGCCGCCCTGCTGGGCCGGGTCCCGGTCGACGAGGGCGGCGCGTCGCTCGGCTCCGGTGTCGTGGTCGGAGAGGTCGACCAGGCGCGGAAGCTGTTCCTCGGCGATCTTCCGCTCTTTGAAGCCTTCGCCCGCGAGGTCCCGGAACTCGCCGACGCCGACGTGCGGACCCTGCTGGCGAAGTTCGGGTTGAAGGCCGCGCACGTGCTGCGGCCGGCGGCCACGTTGTCGCCGGGGGAGCGGACCCGGTCGGCGCTGGCACTGCTGCAGGCGCGCGGGGTGAACCTGCTGGTGCTCGACGAGCCGACGAACCACCTCGACCTGCCCGCGATCGAGCAGCTGGAGTCGGCGCTGTCGGAGTATCCGGGGACACTGCTGCTGGTGACGCACGACCGGCGGATGCTGGAGGCGGTGGCGACGACGCGGCGGCTGGAAGTGGCCGACGGGAAGGTCACCGAGGCTTGAGCAACTAGAGGACTAATTGCGGCAGGGTTCAGCCCTTGGTCGCCCCGCCGGTCCGCCCCTTCACGAACTGTTTCTGCAGCGCCAGATAGAAGATCAGCACCGGCAGCGTCGCCAGGAACATCAGCGCGAACAAGCTTCCGAGATCAGCCTGGTACCGCCCGATCGAACGGTAGATCCCGGTGGTGATCGTGGTCCCTGGCTGGGGCCGAGGATGATCAGCGGGTCGATGAAGTCGTTCCAGATCCACACCCCGAGAAAGATCAGCACACTCGCTCCGCAAAGTGTTGTACACCACGATCACGGCCAGGATCGTGGTGACCCCGAGCGCGGTCAGGAACTGCTCGTCCTGGAAGAGCAGATAGTGGCCGGGGCTGTTTCCCATGTCCTGAAGGCCACCGCTCGACGGCGGCCTTCAGGACTTCGGCCGGGAGGCTGGCGTCACGTCCGTTCCGGTGTCACCGAGGATCACAACGGTGGGTGGTGACTCTTTCACTACCTTCAGGGTCAGGGTCCCGGCAAAGTCGCCGAGCTGCTGCTGGTGATCCGGGCTTGGCATCGCTAGTGCCTGGAGGGGCCGAGCGGGGAAGATTCGGGACGTTCACCGTCCGAAATCGTCCCCGCTCGGGGGCATGTCCGTGAACATCGGTCGATGCGGCTCCGCAACCGGTATGACCCCGCGACGATGAGCCGCCCGACCTGCAAGACCTCGACTTTGCCGAGACCCTGACCTCAGGGTAGGCAAGGAGGCCTTCACCGCCGGTGACCGCGTGCACGGGGCGGCCACACGCCACGTCGAGCAGCACGCAGGTCAGGGGCGAGCGGTGAGGTACCCGCCCATCGTGCGGAAGTAGTCGGTCGCGGCCAGTTCGGTGCCGTCCTCGGTCCGGACCCGCTCGATGACGAGCCCGTGCGACCGGCCGCGGCGCGCTTCGGGACCGGCCACGATCACGACACCTTCACCCTCGCGGATGAAGATGCGGCCCGGGGTGCCGCCGTAGTGACCCACCGACACCGAGGAGCGGACGACGCGCAACTGCTTCCCGCGGTGGTAGGTGAACGCGTTGGGGTAAGGGTCGGATTGCGCGCGCACCAGCCGCTCGATCTCGTCGGCGGGCCAGGACCAGTCGATGCGACTGTCTTCGAGGGCGCGCTTGTGGAAGAAGCTGGCCTTCGACCTGTCCTGTTTGACAGGCGTGTAGTCGCCCTTCGCGATCAGTTCGATGGCGTCGGTGGTGATCGGCGCGATGAGATCGACCGTCCGGTGAAAGAGATCGGTCGTCGTGTCCTTCGGCCCGACCTGGACGGACCGCTGCAGCACGATGTCGCCCGCGTCGAGGTCGGCGTCCATCAGGTGAGCCGTGACACCCACCTCCGGCTCGCCGTTGATGAGCGCCCAGATCAGCGGCGAGAAGCCGGCGTAGGCGGGCAGCAGCGAGTCGTGCACGTTCAGCGTGCCGTGGCGCGGCATCTCGAAGATCTCGGGCGGCAGCCAGGTACGCCAGTTGTTGGCCACGATCAGATCGAGGTCGGCTTCCTTCAGCTCCGCCAGCAGTTCCGGGTCGTCGGGACGCTGACGCAGCAGCGCGCGGATCCCGTTGGCCTCGGCGAGATCGGCGACGGAGTCGGACCAGATCTTCTCGTAGGCGTGGTCACTCTTCGGGTGGGTGACGACGAGGGCGACCTCGTGCCCCGCGTCGATCAGCGCACGCAGGGTGCGGTGTCCCCAGGTCTGGTATCCGAACATGGCGACCCGCATGGGACCGGCCTCCTCCTGGTCGAGGGATGAACATCACCACTGAAAGTACTAGTTGAGCCTCACCTAACTTAGGTTAGGGTTCCCTGGTCTTATAGCGAAGTACCGAGAAGCGGCCCAGCCGCGCTAGGGGTTCAAGATGGCACGAGCAGTGGTCGGCGAACGGGTTCCGGTCTACGACGTGGTCGGGGTCGGGTTCGGACCGTCGAACCTGGCGCTCGCCATCGCCGTCACCGAGCACAACGCCGCGCCAGGAGCCGAGACCGTCACGGCCCACTTCCTCGAGCGCCAGGTCCGTTTCGGCTGGCATCGCGGGATGTTGATCGACAACGCCACCATGCAGGTCTCCTTCCTCAAGGATCTGGCGACGATGCGGAACCCGACGAGTTCGTTCAGCTTCCTGTCGTATCTGCACAGCAAGGGCAGGCTGGTCGACTTCATCAACCACAAGAACCTGTTCCCCTTGCGGATCGAGTTCCACGACTACTTCGAATGGGCGGCGGAAAAGGTCGACGACCTGGTTTCCTATGGCGCCGAAGCACTTTCCGTCACGCCGGTCTTCGATGGCGAAGAGATCGTGTTCTTCGACGTCCACGCCCGCATCGACGGTGAACTGGTGAACCTGCGCGCCCGGAATCTGGTGATGGGCACCGGGTTGCGGCCGAACCTCCCCGAAGGTGTGACGCCGGGTGCCCGCGTCTGGCACAACAGCGAACTCCTGCACCGCGTCGAGGGCATGGCCGCCGGGGAGCCGCGCCGGTTCGTCGTCGTCGGTGCCGGGCAGAGCGCGGCCGAGGTCAGCGCACTGCTGCACGATCGCTTCCCTCGGGCGGAGGTGTGCGCGGTGTTCGCACGCTACGGCTACAGCCCGGCCGACGACAGCGCGTTCGCCAACCGGATCTTCGACCCCGAGGCGGTCGGGCGGTTCTACGAGGCGCCGGAAGCGGTCAAGGAGCGCCTGATGCGCTACCACGGCGCGACCAACTATTCGGCCGTGGACATCGACCTGATCGACGAGCTGTACCGCCGCGTTTACCGCGAGAAGGTGCAGGGGATCGAGCGGCTGAAGCTGATCAATGTCTCCCGCCCCACCGAAGTCGTCGACACCGGCTCCGAGGTGCGGGTCACCGTCGAGGCGCTGGAGACCGGCGAGCGGACCCGCCTCAACGCCGATTTCGTCGTGTACGCCACCGGGTACAGCCAGGCGGATCCGACGCCGTTGCTCGGTGAGGTCGCCTCCGCGTGCCTGCGCGACGACGAGGGCAGGCTGCGCGTCGAACGCGACTACCGGATCGTCACCGAACCGCCGCTGGACGGCGGGATCTACCTCCAGGGCGGCACCGAGCACACCCACGGCATCACGTCGTCGCTGCTGTCCAACACCGCCGTCCGGGTCGGTGAGATCCTGCGATCCATTGTGGACCGGCGTGGCGCCGACGCGTCGCGGCCCGAGTACGCGGTCAGCGGATCCGGGCCCGTCTGACCCGGCCGGCACTGGACGCGCTCAGCCACCGAGCGAATACATCGGATACGCAGAAGGAGAACAAGGCATGACGAACCCGTTCGAGAACCCGGACGGCACGTACCTGGTGCTGGTCAACGACGAGGGACAGCACAGTCTGTGGCCCGAGTTCGTCGAGGTCCCGGCGGGGTGGGCCACGAAGTTCGGGCCGGCTTCGCGCCCGGAGTGCCTTGAGTATGTCGAAACCAACTGGACCGACCTGCGGCCCGCTTCGCTCGTCAAGGCCATGGAATCCTGACGTAGTCCGCGAGCGGAAAGCTCACGGCCCTGTTCTTCGCCGCGCCGGTCCGATCGCGTTCCTGGCGCTCGCCGCGCCTCGTGCTCCTGCTGGTGACGAGCGAGCTGATCACTCAGCAGGTGCTCGCCGGACTGGTGTCCCGGCGTGGGGTCGACCGAGCGGCGCGCTGACCGGTTCGATCGGGGCGGGCTCGCCGAAGCGGGCCAGCGCCAGTGCCGCCGAAACCGCGAGCGCGAATCCGACCGCCGCCACCGCCGCGAACCCGGGTCGCGTGGTGTCGCCCAGCACGAGAACCCCGATCAGGGAAGGGAAGACGGTCTCGCCGATCACCATCATGGCGGTCGAGGTGGTGACACTGCCGCGTTGCAGCGCGGTGGCGTAGAACAGCATCGCCAGCGCGCCCGCCACGGCCAGTGTGTAGGTGGCCGGGTCGCTCAGCAGGTCCAGCGGGGCGAGGCTGGTGAGCACGCGGCCGGACAGCGCGACCACGCCGAAGCACAGTCCGGCGATCAGGCCCAGCGCCGGTGTCCGGATCCGCCGTGACGCGCGACCGGCGAACATGCCGGCCGTGCCGAGCACGACGACCGCTCCGATCAGCACGAGCCGGAAGCCCATCCCGGTCGCCGACGAGCCTTCGCTCTCCGCCGACATCCCGAGCAGCGCGAGCCCGGCGCAGACGACCGCGACCGCCGTCCACTCGCGACGTCCCAATCGGACACCGAGCGTCCGCGCCGCGACCGCGGTCACGGCGAGGCTGCCCGCCAGCGCCGCCTGGACCACGAACAGCGGCAGCACCCGCAGGGCGACGAGCTGGGCGACGAACCCGACGACGTCCAGCGCGAGCCCCGCGACGAACTTCCACTGCCGCAACACCCGTACGAGAAGCTTGGGGTCGACACGGTCTTCGGCGCCCGAAGTCGCCTTCGCGGCGATCGCCTGCATCACCGAAGCGACGCCGTACGCACAGGCCGCGAAGAACGCGCACATCAATCCCCACCACATGACGCGTCAGCCTAGTGTCCTGCGGTTTCCACACGGCGGTCTCACGGGATCCGCCCCGATCACGCGAGTTCGCCGAGGTGTAGGGTGGTCGCATGTCGAACACGAGTTCGAGTGCTGCCGAGCCGGTGGCCCGGGCCTGGCCGGACGGGATCGCCGAGGACGAAGCCGGGATCCAGTGGGACTTCCTGCACTTCCTTCGCGCCACCGCGGTGAACAAGGTCGCCGGGCTGACCAGGGAACAGGCGGCCGCGACACCGCTGCCGTCGTCCCCGCGGATGAGCGCGCTGGGAGTGCTCAAGCACCTGACGGCGGTGGAACGCTGGTGGCTTTCGATCGAGGCGGGCGGCGCCGAGCTGCCGTCGCTGTGGAAAGGCTCACCGGATCCCAGCTGGGACCTGACCGACGACGACGACCCGCGGTCGGTCGTCGAGGCCTACCGCGCGGAGTGGGCGCTTGCGGAGTCGTCGCTGGCCGGGATGTCACCGGGCGAGCGGGCACGACGGTCGGGGAAGTTCACCGTCCGCTGGGTGCTGGCGCACGTGGTCCAGGAGACCGCGCGGCACACCGGGCATCTGGATGTTCTTCGGGAGCTGGCCGACGGCACCGTGGGGGAGTAGAGCACCGTAAGGTGTGCGCCATGGCTGACAGGCTGTACTTCCGGCAGTTGCTCGCGGGCCGAGACTTCGCGGTGGGGGATCCGGTCGCGACGCAGATGGTCAACTTCGCCTATCTGATCGGCGACCGGGAGACGAACGAGGCCGTCATCGTCGACCCGGCGTATGCCGTCGGTGATCTGCTCGACCTGCTGGAAGCCGACGGCATGCGGCTGACCGGCGTCCTCGCCACGCATCACCATCCCGATCACGTCGGCGGCGAGATGATGGGCTTTTCGCTGCCGGGGATCGCGCAACTGCTGGAACGCGTCCAGGTCCCGATCCACGTCAACGGCGCGGAAGCCGAATGGGTCCGCCGGATCACCGGTGTCTCGGAGACCGACCTGCGCTCGCACGACCACGATGACGTCCTCGAGGTCGGCGCGGTGCCGATCCGCCTGCTGCACACGCCGGGACACACCCCGGGCAGCCAGTGCTTCCTCGTCGACGGCCGGCTCGTCTCGGGGGACACGCTGTTCCTCGAAGGCTGTGGCCGCACCGATTTTCCCGGCGGTGACGCGGAAGCGATCTACCGGAGCCTGCAGTGGCTGGCCGGGCTGGACGGGGATCCGGTTGTCTACCCGGGACACCAATACTCGGCCGAGCCGTCGGCGAACCTTTCGCGCGTGAAGGACACGAACTTCGTGTTCCAGCCGAAGTCGCTGGACGAATGGCGGCTGATGTTCGGCGGCTGAGCTCGTGACCCACCGCAAGTAGTCCTCTAGTTGCGGTCCTTGCGCGTGCAACTACCGCAACTAGAGGACTACTCGCGGCGGGGACGTGTCCAGATCGCGGGACGCGAGGCCCACCGATTGACCGGAGCCGCCTCCGAAGCCGAAGCTCGGACGGGTGACGGTCAAGCTGCATTGGTTCCTGCCCACCACCGGTGACGGCCGGACGATCGTGGAGCACTTCCACGCCAGTCGCGCCGCCGGCGCGACCGCCGCCCGTGAGCCGAGCCTCGACTACCTCGCCCAGGTCGCCCGCGCCGCCGAGGCCAACGGCTTCGAAGGGGTCCTGACCCCGACCGGGACCTGGTGTGAGGACGCCTGGCTGGCGACGGCCGCGTTGATCCGCGAGACGAGAACCCTCAAGTTCCTGGTCGCTTTCCGGCCGGGAGCCGTCTCACCGACGCTCGCCGCGCAGATGGCGGGCACCTTCCAGCGGATCTCGCGGGGACGCGTGCTGCTGAACGTCGTCACCGGCGGGGACGCGGTCGAGCAACGCCGGTTCGGCGACTGGCACGATCACGACCAGCGCTACGCCCGCACCGGCGAGTTCCTCGAGATCGTGCGCGGAGTGTGGAGCGGCAAGCCGTTCGACTTCGACGGCGAGCATCTCAAGGTCGAGGGCGCGACCACGCGAGCGGTGCCGGATCCGGTGCCGCCCATCTACTTCGGCGGTTCGTCCGCGGCCGCGCTCCCGATCGCCGCGCGGCACGCCGACGTCTACCTGACCTGGGGCGAGCCGCCCGCGCAGGTCGCCGAGAAGATCGCCAAGGTACGGGAACTCGCCGAGGAGCAGAGCCGGAAACTCCGGTTCGGCATCCGGCTGCACACCCTGTCGCGTGACACGGCCGCCGAAGCGTGGGCCGAGGCGGGCAAGCTGCTGGAAGCGATCGACCCCGAGCGGATCGCCCACACGCAGAGACAGTTGTCCGCCAGCGAATCCGTGGGGCAGCAGCGAATGGCGACACTGCACGGTGGCAAGACCGTTGGTGGCGTCCGCGGTCTGGAGATCCATCCCAACCTTTGGGCGGGAATCGGGCTGGTGCGCGGCGGGGCGGGTACGGCGCTCGTCGGCAGCCATCGCGAGGTCGCCGACCTCATCGAGGAGTACCACGCGCGCGGCATCGAGGAGTTCGTCCTCTCCGGATACCCGCATCTGGAAGAGGCGTACTGGTTCGGCGAAGGCGTCCGGCCCGAATTGGTCCGCCGGGGTCTGGTCCCAGCGTTGTGAGGCGTAGACGACGACGTTGTCCCGATAGGACCGGTCACCGCGTCGAAGGTGCCACCGCAAGTGGTCGACCGGAGCGTAGTTCACGCAGCCGGTAGGACGGCGCGGGTCCCGAGACGGTGACGGCGTCCGGCCCTGAACCCAAGACGGCGACCTTGCGGTAAACGTGCCCGGTGACGCTGTCCGGACGTGGTCGGCACGGACCACTCCGGGATGTGCAGCCTGCCGAGCAGGCGCGATCGGGACCAGTACCCCGGGTGGGCCAGCCGTCCGCGGCGAGTGCGGTCCAGCTCTCGTCGTCGACCAGGACGACGGCGCCGAAGCGTTGGCCCGCAACCATTCTCGCGCCTGGGTGAGCGCGAGCCCGCCGGACAGGGGAGAGCACGTCGGGACCAGACGATGCCCGGCGAAAGCCTCGTCCGCGTGGAGAATTTCTCACAAAGTACGGGAGAGGGCCAAAGCGGCGGTCCGTACCGCGGGCGCGACGCGGTTGGTGTGCATGCGATTCGCCCAGCCGGAGATCGACAACGCCGCCACCGCGACACCTTTCGCGTCGAGTAGCGGGCTCGCGGCGCAGACGACGCCGACACCGGACTCCTCCCGCTCGAGCGCGATCCCGTCGCTGCGGACCTTCGCGAGTTGTCGGCGCAGCAAACCGGTGACGGTGATCGTCCGGACGCTGACCCGGGACAAACCGGCGTCGATCACCCGCGTCACCATGGATTCCGGAGAGAACGCGAGGATCGCTTTTCCGACACCGGTGGCGTGCGCGGGAAAACGGCCGCCGATCCGGGACGGCAACGACGGCGCGTCGGGTCCGCGCAGGATGTCGAGATAGACGACTTCGGTGCCTTCCAGTACCGCGAGATGCACGGTGTTGCGGGTCGCCTCGCGGAGATCGGCGAGGTACGGGCGCGCCGCCTCGACCAGTCCACGGCGCCGCACCGCCAGTTGGCCTATTTCGAACAGCTTCAGCCCGAGCCGCAGCGCCACGCCCTCGCGTTCGAGCAGTCCGGTGGCGACGAGGTGACCGGTGAGGCGGTGGACGGTCGACTTCGCCAGTCCGGTCCGCCGCGCCAGTTCGGAAACGCCGAGCGTTTCGTCGCCGGGCCGGAAGGCCGAAAGCAGCGCCGTGACCCGGGCGGCGACGAGGCCGTCCGCTCCGGTTCGTTCCGGGTCGTCGTTCCGCCCAGCGGCACGCATGGGTTGAGTGTGCCCTATCCGCTCGGGGAGCGTCACCTGACATGGCGCGACGGAAAGCGGTGGCCGCGATCGTCGGTCCCGGCAACATCGGAACCGACCTGCTCGCGAAGCTGAGGCGCAGCGAACACGTCGAGGTGCGCTACATGGTCGGCGTGGACCCGGACTCGGATGGGCTGGCCAAGGCCGACGAGCTGGGACTGGAGACGTCCGCGGGCGGTGTCGACTGGCTGCTGTCCCGTGACGAACTGCCGGACCTGGTGTTCGAAGCGACCTCGGCGAAGGCGCATCTGGCGAACGCACCGCGCTACGCCACCGCCGGGATCCGGGCGATCGACCTGACCCCGGCCGCGGTCGGCCCGTTCACCTGCCCGGCGGTGGGCCTGCCCGAACGGCTGGACGTGCCGAACGTCAACCTCATCACCTGCGGCGGCCAGGCCACGATCCCGATCGTGCACGCGGTGTCCCGGGTGACGCCGGTGCCCTACGCCGAGATCGTCGCCTCCGTCTCGTCACGCTCGGCGGGGCCCGGCACCCGGGCGAACATCGACGAGTTCACCGCGACGACGGCACGCGGGATCGAACTCGTCGGGGGAGCGAGCCGTGGCAAGGCGATCATCATCATCAACCCCGTCGAGCCGCCGATGATCATGCGTGACACGGTGTTCTGCGCGATCGACCCGGACGCGGACTTCGACGCGGTGACCGAATCCGTCCACCGGATGGTCGAGACCGTCCAGGCCTACGTGCCGGGTTACACGCTGAAGGCGGATCCCCAGTACGACCCGCCCCGGCCGGACTGGAGCGGGCAGGCGCGGGTCGCGGTGTTCCTGGAAGTCGCCGGGAACGGGGACTTCCTCCCGAAATACGCCGGGAACCTCGACATCATGACGGCCGCGGCCGCCCGCGTCGGCGATCTGCTGGCGACTCAGGAGGTGGCGGCGTGAAGTGGGACGAGATCGACCGTGAGGTCCGGCTGGTCGACACGAGTCTGCGCGACGGCAGTCACGCGATGGCGCACCGGTTCACCGAGAAGAACGTGCGCGACACGGTCCGGGCCCTGGACGACGCCGGAGTCTCGCTGATCGAGGTCAGCCACGGCGACGGGCTCGGCGGCTCGACGTTCAACTACGGCTTTTCCTTGGTCGACGAGCGGAAACTGATCGCCGCGGCGGTCAACGAGGCACGCCACGCGAAGATCGCGGTACTGCTCCTGCCGGGCCTCGGCACGGTCGGCGACCTGCGGGTGGCGGCGGACCTCGGCGCGGGCGCGGTCCGGATCGCGACCCATTGCACCGAGGCCGACGTTTCCGTCCAGCACTTCGGCGCGGCGAGGGACCTCGGGCTGGAGACCGTCGGTTTCCTGATGCTGTCCCATATGTCGACGCCGGAAGCGCTGGCGAAACAGGGCCGGATCATGGTCGACGCCGGTTGTCGGTGCGTGTACGTCGTCGACTCCGCCGGGGCGCTGATCCTGGAGGACGCGGGCGAACGGGTCGCCGCGCTGGTGGCGGAGTTCGGGGATCAGGCGCAGGTCGGCTATCACGGGCACCAGAACCTGAGCTTCGGCGTCGCGAACTCGGTGCTCGCCTATCGCGCGGGCGCCCGGCAGATCGACGGTTCGCTCGTGGCGCTCGGTGCCGGTGCGGGCAACGCGCCGACCGAAGTCCTCGCGGCGACGTTCGAGCGGCTCGGGATCCGCACCGGCGTCGACAAGGACGTGCTGATGGACGCGGCCGAGAACGTCGTGAAGCCCTACATCACGCGGTTGCCGGTGATGGACCGGTCGTCGATCGTGCAGGGATTCGCGGGGGTGTACTCGAGCTTCCTCCTGCACGCGGAGCGCGCCGCCGAGCGCTACGACGTCCCGGCGCACGAAATCCTCTACCGCGTCGGCGCCGCGAAGTACGTGGGCGGACAGGAGGACATGATCATCGACATCGCCCTGCGGCTGGTCGCCGAACGCGGTCAGGGCTGACGGTCGGCGCCGAGCACGAGGCGGACGCAGTGGTCGATCAGGCGGTCGCGGCTCACCTTGAGCGAGCCGTCGAGGTAGGCGATGAACACGTTGCTCAGCGCGCCGACCAGCCCGATCGAGGTCATCTGCCGCATCGCCGCGTCGCCGTGGGACAACTGCCCGCTGACCAGTTCGGCGAACGAGGGGAGGAGCGCGATCCCGCGTGTGGTCAGCGCGGGATCGGTGATCGGCGCGAGCAGGAGCACGCGGCCCTTGCGCGGGTCGTCGAGCATCAGTTCGACGAAGGCGCGGACGGCGGCCTTCGCCCGTTCGGCGGGTTCGGCCGTGTCGCTGACCGCGTCGACCAGTGCCTGCCGAGCCTGCGCGCCGATGTGCTCGTAGACCGCGACGACCAGTTCCTCGCGGTCGGTGAAGCTCTCGTAGAAGTACCGCTCCGTCAGCTTGGCGTGGCGGCACACCGCGCGGACGCTCACCCCGGCGCTGCCCTGGGTGCCGAGCAGGTCGAGGCCCGCGTCGACGAGCTGTTCCCGCCGCGCGGCCTTGCGGTCGTCCAGGGTCGTGCCTGCCCAGCTCCGGCCGGCCATGATCGGCTCCTCGTCCTGAATGCGACAGTTGACTACGGCTGTTGTCAACTTTAACCTGACAACAGGTGTGGTCAATTTAACCAGCTCATTGAGGAGACCGGGGATGGCACAGCCGCGGCCGCTGGGACCGGATTCGCTGACCTGGAAGTATTTCGGCGACTGGCGTGGACTGTTGATCGCGCTCTGGGCCGGATCCATGCAGAACATGCACCCTGAGCTGGGTGCGGGCGTCGAGGAACATTCGCGGTTCTTCGAGGAGCGCTGGCAGCGGCTGTTCCGCTCGTTGTACCCGATCGGGGGAGTGATCTATGACGGGCCGCGTGCCCAGCGGACGGCGTCGGAGGTGCGCGGCTACCACGATCGGATCAAAGGCGTCGACAAGCACGGGCGGCGCTATCACGCGCTCGACCCGGACACCTTCTACTGGGCGCATTCGACGTTCTTCATGAGCGCGATCCTCATCGCGGACAACTTCGTCGGCGGTATCGGCGAGGCCGAGAAGCGGAAGCTGTTCGACGAGCACGTCCAGTGGTACGAGATGTACGGCATGAGCATGCGTCCGGTGCCGGAGTCGTGGGAGGACTTCCAGCTGTACTGGAAGCGCATGTGCGAGAACGTCCTGGAGGACAACAAGGCGACCCGCGACGTGCTGGAGATCAAGGACATCGCGAAGCCGCACTTCCTGCCATGGCTGCCGGATTTCGCCTGGAACCTCGTCCGCGGGCAGGTGGCGCGGAACTTCGTCTGGCTGACCGTCGGCCTGTACGACCCGCCGATCCGTGAGCGGCTCGGCTACACCTGGACCGACCGTGACGAGCGGCGGCACCGGCGGACCGGGAAGCTGATCAACGCGGTGTTCAAGCTGGTCCCGCGAGACCGTCGCTACCACCCGCGCGCTCGGGCGGGCTGGCGCCGGGAACGTGGCGAACTGGCCCCCGACACCCCATTGGTCGAGACTCCCGCGAGGAACCTTCCGCCGCTTTCGGAGCGGGGCAAACCGGAGCACTACTCACCGAACGTCTGACTAGGAGCCTCGATGAAGCTTGGTTACCACCTCGGTTACTGGTCCTCCGGTCCGCCCGAGGGTGCGCTGGACGCGGTGCTGAAGGCCGAAGAACTCGGCTTCGATTCCGTGTGGACCGCCGAGGGCTACGGTTCGGACGCGTTCACCCCGCTCGCCTGGTGGGGCGCGTCGACCAGCCGGATCAAGCTCGGCACCAACATCGTCCAGATGTCGGCCCGCACCCCGACCGCGACGGCCATGCACGCGCTGACCCTGGACCACCTCTCCGGCGGCCGGTTCGTGCTCGGGCTCGGCGCGTCCGGGCCGCAGGTGGTCGAGGGCTGGTACGGGCAGCCGTATCCGAAGCCGCTGGCCCGCACGCGCGAGTACGTCGACATCGTGCGGCAGGTCGTCGCGCGTGAGGCGCCGGTGACCCATGACGGGCAGCACTTCCAGCTGCCGCTGCGGGGCGGGACCGGGCTCGGGAAGGCGCTCAAGTCCACAGTGCACCCGTTCCGCGAGGAGATCCCGATCTTCCTCGCCGCCGAGGGACCGAAGAACGTGGCGCTGTCGGCGGAGATCTGCGACGGCTGGCTTCCGCTGTTCTTCTCGCCCAAGAGCGACGCCTTCTATCGGACTGCGCTCCAGGAGGGCTTCTCGCGCCCCGGTGCCAGGCACGGCTTCGACGAGTTCGAGGTCGCCGCGTCCGTGCCTGTGCTCGTCCACGACGACGTCGAGGAGGCCGCGAGCTGGATCAAACCGTCGCTGGCGCTCTACATCGGAGGTATGGGCGCGAAATCGGTCAACTTCCATCACGACGTCTTCGCCAGGATGGGGTACGAGGACGTCGCCGACAAGGTCCAGGAGTTGTACCTGGCCGGGCGCAAGGACGAGGCGACCGCCGCGATCCCGACGTCGTTGGTCGAGGACACCTCGCTGATCGGACCGGCGGGAAAGATCCGCGACGAACTCGCCGCGTGGAAGGAGACCGTGGTGACCACGCTGCTCCTGCGGGGTGACGCGGCGACGCTCGCAAAAGTCGCGGAAACCCTTTCGTAGGGGCTGAAGGGGACTTTCCCCGCGTGCGATGCGGGGAAAGCGCCCTTCACCGCGTGAGACGCGGGGAAAGTCCCCTTCAGCTCCTTCGTGGGTTGCCAGAGTGAGCCCCATCACGTAGCGTCCCGCCCACGAACATGAAGTCCGTTCATGTTCGCGGCCGGGAGGTGCTACTCATGGCGGTGAGCCGGAGGCGGGTTCTTGCGGGTGCGGCGGCCTTGCCGGTCGCGGCAGGCGTGCTCGGCGCGCCGAGCGCTCAGGGCACGCAGGCGGCACAAACGCCGCAGCGGCAAGGTTTCCGCGTCGGTATCGGCATCTCCGACGTCACCGGTCCTGCCGCCGAGAACGGCATGATGGGTTACTCGATGCCGCAGCAGCAGACCGCCGGCATCCACCTCCGCACCCGGGCGCGGGCGTTCGTGGTCGACGACGGCGCCAAGCGGATCGCGTTCGTGACCGCCGACCTCGGCGCTCTGTTCCAGTCCGTGCACCAGGGCGTGATGCGCAAGCTCAAGGCCGCGTACGGCGACCTGTACTCCGAGCAGAACGTGCTCCTCAACGCCACGCACACCCATTCCGCGTGCGGCGGCGATTCCCATTACGCCGCCTACGATCTGGCGATCCTCGGCTTTCAGCAGGAGGTCTACGACGCCGTCGTCGACGGGATCTTCGAGGCGATCAGCCGGGCACACGCGAACGTCGCGCCCGGGTCGATCCGGCTCGGCCGTGCGGAACTGACCAAGGCGAGCGTCAACCGCTCCCGGAAGGCGTTCGACCTGAACCCGCAGGCGGACAAGGACCATTTCCCGCAGGCGATCGACCCGGCCGTCACCGTGCTGCGGTTCAGCCAGAACGGCGCCGACGTCGGCGCGATCAGCTGGTTCGCCACGCACGGTACGTCGATGAGCAACGGCAATCACCTGATCAGCGGCGACAACAAGGGTTACGCCGCCTACGAATGGGAGCACGACCACGCCGGCGTACGCTACCTCGACGGGAACCCGCGGTTCGTCGCCGCGTTCCCGCAGACCAACACCGGCGACATGAGCCCGAACCTGAACCTCTCGCCGGGGACGCCGGAGACGGAGTTCGAGAACACCCGCACCATCGGCGACCTCCAGTTCCGCGCGGCGAGGAGTGCCTTCGACGCGGCCGCCGAGGCCGTGACGGGCGGCGTCGACCATCGGATGTGTTACGTGGACATGTCCGATGTGGCGGTCGACGCGAAGTACACGCCGAACGGGCGGCCGCAGCACACCTGCACGGCCGCGATCGGGGTGTCGATGCTGGCGGGCAGCCGCGAAGACGGCCCCGGCTTGCCGCTGCCGGAAGGTGTGAAGAACCCGTTCATCGACTGGCTCGGCGGCATCGACGCGCCGATCCCGCAGGCACTCGCCGACGCGCAGGCGCCGAAGGTGGTCGCCGTCCCGTTCGGCGCGATGAAGCCGTATCCGTGGACGCCCGAGGTCTTGCCGCTGCAGATCGTCCGGATCGGACAGCTGCACCTGGTGGCCGTACCCGCCGAACTGACCATCGTCTCCGGCCTGCGGCTGCGCCGGACCGTCGCGGCGGAACTGGGTGTCCCACTGGAGAACGTGCTCGTCCAGGGCTACTCCAACGCCTACAGCCAGTACGTCACCACCCCGGAGGAGTACGACTCGCAGCAGTACGAAGGCGCGTCGACCCTCTACGGCCGGTACACACTTCCCGCCTACCAGCAGGAATTCGCCAAACTCGCGGCCGCGATGAAGGCAGGGAAGACCGTCCCGCACGGGCCGATACCTCGGGACCTGCGCGGCAAGCTGATCAACTTCCAGCCCGGCGTCGTCTTCGACAGCGCGCCCGCGTTCAAGAACTTCGGCGACGTCCTGGTCGACGCCAAGAGCACCTATGCGCGCGGTGAACAGGTCGCCGTCGAGTTCGTCACCGGGCACCCGAAGAACGACCTCCGGCGCGGAGGCACGTTCCTGGAGATCCAGCGGTTGCTCGACGGTAACTGGGTCCGGCACGCCGACGACGGCGACTGGGACACGAAGTACCACTGGGCACGGACTTTCGTCGCCGAATCGAAAGCCGTCGTCCACTGGAAGATCCCCCCGAACGCCCCGATCGGCAAATACCGCGTGGTCCACTTCGGCAACTGGAAGAACGGCTGGAACGGGGTGATCTCCGCGTTCAGCGGAACTTCGCGGACGTTCGTCGTCTCCTGAGGAAGGGTCTTTCGTGCGGAAGCTCGCCGTGCTCGCCATCGCCGCCGCCATGTTCGCCGGAACCGCCGTCCCCGCCCAAGCCGCGGTCTCGGTGAAGGTCATGGCGTTCAACATCTGGCAACTGCCGTGGGTCGCCAGTCCGAACACCGCCGACAAGCAGGCGAGGGCTCTCGCGGCGGAAGCCGTCATCCGCGCGAACGACGCCGACGTCGTCGTCCTGGACGAGGCGTTCAGCGCCCAGGCGGAGGAGACGCGGAACCGGCTGAAGGACGTCTGGCCGTACCAGACTCCGCTCGTCGGCCAGTACTGCAAGACCTCCGCGGGCTGGAACTCGGTGAACGGGAACTGCTCGAACTCGCCCATCGTGGTCAACGGCGGGGTCACCGTGCTGAGCAAGGCGCCGGTGACCGAACAACACCAGCTGGTCTTCCGCAATTCCCACTCGGGCACGGCGGATTACCTGTCCAACAAGGGCGCCGCGCTCGCCCGGCTGGTCGTGAACGGGAAGCCGCTCTGGATCGCGGGTACCCACATGCAGGCCGACGAGGGGCCGGAGACATTGCCGAAGGCGCACGAGGTCCGGATGGCGCAGCTCGGCGAGATCCGGGATCTGGTCACGAAATACGCGCCCGCGGGCGAGCCGGTCGTCATCGCCGGGGACTTGAACATCGAGTTCTGGGCGGGACAGGCGCGCAAGGACGCCCAAGGCCGGGCCCAGGTCCAGCAGGGAGAAGCCGCTCTCGGCGGCGTCCTCCGCACGACGGGCGAAGGCGCGTACACCTTCGACGCGGCGACGAACCCGCACGCCGCGAAGTCCGTTCCGGCGACCTACCGGGACTCGCTCGACTACGTCGGAGCCGTGCGTGCGGGCGGCCGCCCACTCGCCGCTGTCGGCCCGGTACAGCTCGTGCATCACGACGGTGGCACGATTCCCTCCGACCACTACCCGGTGGTGGCCAAGATCCAATACTGAGGCCTTCATCGGGAGAATCGCCTCGAGGAGGATCATGGCAGTCCTGCCAGCACGGACGAGGTACCGCTACTCGCTCGGCTCGTTCGTCACCGGCCCGTTCGGCACGGTTCCCGGCCTGCTCCTCCTGAAGTACCTCACCGACACGATGGGCGTCGCGGCGGGCGTGGCAGGCCTGATCGTGTTCGTGCCCAAGGCCTGGGACGTGCTTTTCAACCCGATCGCGGGCAGGCTCTCGGACGCGGACCTGGTCCGGACCGGCAGCCGCCGCCGATTCCTGCTCTTCGGCGGCATTGGCGTCTCGGTCTTCTTCGCGGCGCTGTTCGCACACCCGGGCTTCGGCGGCCCGGTGCCCGACGCGATCTACGTAGTCGTCATGTTCCTGTTGGGTGCCACCGCGTACGCGTTCTTCCAGGTGCCGTTCAACGCGCTGCCCGCCGAGCTGACCGATTCGGCCGAAGAGCGCACGAAGCTGACCAGCGTCCGGATCGGCTTCCTCGCCGTCACCATCCTGATCGCCGGTGGCGGCGCGCCCGCGATCACCGAACTCGTCGGCGGCGTCTCGGGTTACCGCGTCATGGGCTTGTTCATCGCCGTAATCATCCTGCTCGCGACACTCGGTGTGTACTTCGGACTGAAGGACGCTCCCGTCGGCGCGCTGCGGCCGAACACGGTGAGCCCGCGCGAATTGTTCCGGACGCTCGCGCGGTGGCGGCCGTTCCGCTGGCTGCTCGGCATCTACTTCGTCCAGGCACTCGGCATCGGCACGGTGCTGGCCGCGATCCCGTTCTTCGCCGAGCGGATCCTCGGCAACTCCGCCTACTCGACAGTCCTGTTCGTCGGGTTCGTCGGCCCGGCGCTGCTGACCATGCCGCTGTGGCCGAAACTCGGGGCGAGCCTGGGGAAGCTGGCCGGTTTCCGCATCGCCACCGCCGCGTTCGGCGTCGGCCTGCTGGGACTTCTCGGTGCCCAGGTGTTCCCGTTCGCGATCACGATGGTGTTCGTCGCCTTCTGCGGTGTCGGGTACGCGGGGATCTCGGTGTTCCCGCTGGCGATCCTGCCCGACCTGATCAGCGACGAGGAGGAGCGGACCGGTGAGACCAGGGCCGGGGTCGCCGCCGGGGTCTGGACCGCGTCGGAGACGCTGGGACTCGCGCTCGGACCGGGGCTGTGGGGCCTCGTGCTGCAGTTCGGTGGTTACCAGTCCAGTCTCGGCGCCAACGCCGAGCAGCCCGACAGTGCGCTCACGGCGATCCTGCTTGGCACGTCCATCCTTCCGGCCGTACTGATCGTGCTGGGTATCCCGCTGCTGCGGAAGTCCGTGCTGGAGCGCCGGTCATGACCGCCGAAGACGTCCTCCGGGAGTTGCGCGAACTACGCGCGGGGGACCTGCCGACGCACGGGGGCCGGACACTCGCCTACGTCTACGACAGCGGTCTGTCCGAAGTGGACGAACTCGGCGCGGCGGCGCACGCGCTGGCGTCGTCGGCCAACGGCCTCGACCCGACCGCGTTCCCCAGCCTGCTGCGGATGGAGAACGACCTCGTCGGCACCGCCGCGCGGTTGCTCGGCGGCACGGCGGAGACGGTCGGTTCGGTGACCTCGGGCGGCACGGAGTCGTGCATGCTCGCCGTTCTGGCCGCCCGCGACGCGCATCCCGAAGTGACGTCGCCGAGCATCGTGCTGCCCACGACAGCGCACGCCGCGTTCCACAAGGCGGCGCATTTCTTCGGTGTCCGCGTAATTTCGGTACCGGTCGATCCGGTGACCTTCCGCGCGGTTCCCGAAGCGATGGCCGCGGCGGTCGATGACACCACGGTGCTCGTCGTCGCGAGCGCGCCGTCGTACGCGCACGGCGTCCTCGACCCGATCCCGGAGATCGCGGCGCTGCTGGACGGCGTCCGGTTCCATGTGGACGCCTGCATCGGCGGCTGGGTCCTGCCGTACCTGGATTTCGGTCCTTTCGGTTTCGACGTCCCCGGGGTCACCAGCGTTTCGGTGGACCTGCACAAGTACGCCTACTGCCCGAAAGGCGTGTCGGTTCTCTTGCACGCCAACGCAGGACTACGCCGCACGCACTACTTCGCCAGCGCCGACTGGCCCGGCTACACGATGCTGAACACCACGTTGCAGAGCACGCGGTCGGGTGGCCCGCTGGCGGCGGCGTGGGCGGTGGTGCGTCACGTCGGCGACGAGGGTTACGCGAAACTGGCTTCGGCCGCGCGTGAGGCGGCCGTGCAAATCCGCGCGGGAGTCGAGGCGCTGGACGGACTGCGTGTCCTCGGCGACCCGATCTCGACGCTGCTCGCCTTCACCGTGGACACCGGTGCGGGATTCGACCTGTTCACCGTCGCGGACGAGATGCGTGAGCGCGGCTGGTACGTCCAGCCCCAGTTCGCCCACGAGTCCTCGCCCGCGAACCTGCACCTGACCGTGACGGCCGCGAACCGGGGCAGTGAAACCGAATTTCTCGACAGCCTCGCCGCTTCGGTCGACGCCGCCCGTGAGTCCGGGCCGGTCGTCGTCGATCCGCAGGTGGCGGAGTTCGTGGCCGCGCTCGATCCCGCGACGCTGACCTCGGAGCAGTTCGCCGGGCTGCTGGCGGCCGCGGGTCTCGGCGGCGGCGCGGGCCTGCCGACCCGGATGGCCGAGATCAACGCACTGCTGGCCACCGCACCCGGCCCGCTGCGTGAACGTCTGCTGCTGGAGTTCCTCGGCGCGCTGTACTCGGCTTCCTGAGCCACCCTTGACGCAATCGTCTGGTTGCCATACAAAGATATGGCAACCGATTGATTGCTACTTGAGGAGGTCGTCGTGGGATTCCCCGACCGCATCGAACGCACCGTCGAGATCGCCCATCCGCCCGCGAAGGTCTGGGCCGCGTTGACCACGGCCGAGGGGCTGGGCACCTGGTTCGGGAACCAGGCGAGCATCGACCTGAGGCCCGGTGGTGACGCCGAGATGAAATGGGACGAGGGGCACAGGGCGAACATGCGCGTCGAGCGCGTCGAGGAGCCGGAGATCTTCGGCTTCACCTGGAACATCTACGGCCTGCCCGACGACGACCCGCGCCGCACCTATGTCGAGTTCACCCTCGAACCGGTCGGCGCGGGCACGCGGCTCACCGTCGTCGAGTCCGGCTTCTCCCAGCTTCCGGACGACACCCACAGCGTCGCGTTCGAAGGGAACACGAAGGGGTGGGCGGCCGAGTTGGGCGAACTGATCGAATACCTCGATGCCGTCTGACATCGAAGCGATCGCCGAACAGGTCTTCGTCGCACTGGCCGACCCGAGCAGGCGGAGCATCCTCGCCACCCTCGCCTCGGCAGGCCCCGCCACGGCGACCGATCTGGCCGAGCGGCTGCCCATCACCCGGCAGGCCATCGCCAAGCACCTCGCCGTGCTCACCGATGCCGGCCTGGTGACCCCGGAACAGGGGGAGCGGCGCCGCGTGCGCTATCGGCTGCACTCGGCCCCGATGCAGGTCGCCCAGCAGTTCCTCGCCGCGCTCGCCCGCGATTGGGACGGGCCGCTCGCGGCTCTGAAAGACCATCTGGAGGGATCATGAAGATCAACACGGTGTCCCCGGCCGAATGGGAAGAAGCGCGGCTCCGCCTGCTGGTCAAGGAAAAGGAGCTGACCCGCGCCCGTGACGCGCTCGCGGCCGAGCGGCGGCGGATGCCGTGGGCCGCGGTCGAGAAGCCGTACGAGTTCGAGGGACCGAACGGGGCGGTGAGCCTGCTGGATCTGTTCGAGGGGCGCCGTCAGCTGATCGTCTACCGGGCTTTCTTCGAACCCGGCGTGGAAGGCTTCCCCGACCATGCCTGCCAAGGCTGCTCGCTGGTCGCCGATCAGGTCGCGCACGTCGCCCATCTGAACGCCCGCGACACCACGCTGGCCTTCGCCTCACGCGGACCGCAGCCGGATCTCGCGCGGATGAAGGCGCGGATGGGCTGGACGATGCCCTGGTACACGATCACCGGTGACTTCGACGTCGACTTCGGGGTCGGCGAATGGCATGGCACCAACGCCTTCATCCGCGAAGGCGACCAGGTCTTCCGGACGTACTTCGTCCACGATCGCGGTGACGAGGCGATGGGGAGCACGTGGAGCTACCTCGACATCACCGCGTTGGGGCGGCAGGAGGAGTGGGAGGATTCGCCGGAGGGGTATCCGCAGACGCCGCCGTACGAATGGTGGAACTGGCATGACGCCTACGAGGGCGCCGCGCCCGCCGGTGGCTGCTGCTCTGGCTGACTACTGATCGACTTGCGACGACAGGAGATTCGGATGGGTTCGTTCGCTGTGCCGCTGGACGACGAACGCACACAGTTCGACGCGTTCATCGAGGAACATCGCGGCGCCATCGAGACGACTCTCGACGGTCTTACCGAGGAGCAGGCCCGCCGCCGGCTCGTCACGTCGGCGACGACGTTGCTCGGGCTGCTCAAGCACGTGACGTGGATGCAGCGGGTCTGGTTCGAGGAGTGCGTCGGCGGCGCGTCCCGCCGGGAGCTCGGCCTGGCCCGGGATCCGGACGAATCCTTCCGGCTCGCCGACGACGACACCGTCGCCTCGATCACGGCGGCCCATCGGGAAGCTTGCGCCACGGCCAGGGCGGCGGTCGCGGACCTGCCGCTGGACACGGTCGTGACCGGGCACCGGATGGGGCCGCGGACGCTTCGCTGGGTGTACCTGCAAGTGCTGCGGGAGCTGGCTCAGCACTGCGGACACGCCGACATCCTGCGTGAACAAGTACTCGCCGACTGACCGCAAGCAGTCCTCTAGTTGCGGTAGTTGCACACGCAACGACCGCAACTAGAGGACTACTTGCGGTGGGGTAGCGACCAGATTAGTGGACGTGCACGGCTTCCCACGCAGGAAAAGGATCCGCCCCACCGAACTCCACAGTGGACAAACAGCCCTCGAGCGAGTCCAGCAAAGCGTTCTTCGCCAGCCCCACCCCGATGAACACGAGTTCCTGTCGCGGCGTGTCCTCGACACCCTGCGGCTCGAACCGGGCGACCGACCCGGCCTGCGACCACAGCCCGGTCACCCCGGGCCGTGAAGCCAGCGAGAAGAACCCCTTCGAGCGCAGGACCGTCCCGAACTCGCCGGAATCGAGCCTGCCGACGAAGTCCCACAACCGTTCGGCGTCGAACGCCCGCCCGGCGCGGAAGACCACGCTGGAGATCCCGTACTCCTCGGTCTCGGGGACGTGATCGCCGTTGAGTTCCGCCACCCAGCCGGGTGCTTCCTGCGCCCGCTCGACGTCGTAGCGCCCGGTGCCGAGCAGCCGATCGAGTGGGACTCGGCCGTGCGTCGAGATGATCACCTCGGCGGCCGGGTTCAGCCGCCGCAGCACCGCCGTCAACCGTTCGAGCGAAGCGGACGGCACGAGATCCGCCTTGTTGAGCAGGAGGACGTCCGCGAATTCGATCTGGTCCATCAGCAGATCGCTGACCGTCCGCTCATCCCCGTCGTACTGGGCTAGCCCGCGTTCGGTCAGTGCGTCCCCGGTCGACAGTTCTCGCTCGAAGTTCACCGCGTCGACCACGGTCACCATGGTGTCCAGGCACGCGGAGTCCAGCAGAGTGGCGCCGTCTTCACGGGCGAAGGAGAACGTCGCCGCCACGGGCATCGGTTCGGAGATCCCGCTGGATTCGATGAGCAGGTAGTCGAACCGCCCGTCCGCGCACAGCCGCGACACCTCTTCCAGCAGGTCGTCGCGCAGGGTGCAGCAAATGCACCCGTTGGTCATCTCGACGAGCCGTTCCTCGGTGCGGGAGAGGCTGTTCCCGTCCCGCACCAGCGCGGCGTCGATGTTGACCTCGCTCATGTCGTTGACGATCACCGCCACCCGAAGCCCCTCGCGATTGGCGAGGACGTGGTTGAGCACGGTCGTCTTGCCCGCACCGAGGAAGCCGGACAGCACCGTGACCGGCGTCGTCACTCTCCACCCCGATAGAAGTGCTTCATGAGTTTGCGCGGCACCAGTTTCGTCTCACCGTTCACCTTGATCGGCACCAGATCGGGCACGGCCGCCTTCCACTGCGAGCGCCGGGACCGGGTGTTGCTGCGCGACATCTTCCGCTTCGGGACGGCCATTACTTCGCACCCCCGCGGCGCCCGTATCGGCGATGGAACTTCTCGACCTGTCCCGCACTGTCCATGATCCGCTGGGTGCCGGTCCAGAACGGATGCGACCACGAGCTGATCTCGACGTTCACCACCGGATAGGTGTTGCCGTCGCTCCACTCGATGGTCTGCTCGGACGTGGCGGTGGACCGCGTCAGGAAGGCGTCCCCGGTGGAGAGGTCCTTGAACACCACGGGGTGGTAGTCGGGGTGGATGCCGGGTTTCACTGCGTTTCGTCCTTTCGGTTCGACACATTCGCGTCGTGTTTCGCCGGATCGATTTCCGTGTCCTCACACGGCTCTTCGTGCCACTCGCCGAACGGATCCGGGTAGCGGAGCCATTCCCGCTCCCCGGCGGCGAGTTCCTCGTCGGTCAGCAGCGCCCCGTTCAGGGCGGCTTCGACCTCGTCGGGGGTGGCCTGATCGGTGACGACGACCAGTTCCTGCGCGCGGTCGCCGTACAGCGGGTCCCAGCGCAGGGACGCGAGCGTGCGGCGTTCGGGGGAGACGTCGGCCCAGTCCGGCCCGCCGGGGGCGGCGAGCCACGGCCCGGCGTGCCCGATACCGAGCCCGCCGCCCGCCGACTCGATCCACAGCGCCATGTCCGGCTGGCTCGCCACCCAGAGCCGCCCCCGGCTCCGGACGACGCCGTCGAGCAGGACGTCGATCGCGTCGTGGAGGCGCTCCGGATGGAACGGGCGCTGCGAGGTGAAGGTGAGCAGCCCGATCCCGCAGTCGGTGTGCAACGGCGGTTCACCGCGCAGCAGCGGTCCGTGCATGTCGGTGACCTCGCCGCGCCGGGCTCCGGCGGGGACGGCGTCGAGCACGGTCTTTCCGTCCACGGCGGACAGTTCGACGCGGGGGATCGACGGCGCGACCCGATCGAGCACCGCCGACGCCTTCGCCGCCGACCAGGCGTCGGTCGCGGCGCCGGCGAGGACGACCAGGTCGGCGAATTCGACCTGTGCCAGCGCGACCTGGGCGACGGTGCGCTCGTCCTCCGGGCTGGCCTGCAGGTTCCGCTCGGCGAGAATGTCGTCGCCGGTGGTGTCGGCCAGCCAGCCGGCGCACTCGACGACGGCGAGTACGGCCTCGAGATCGACGTCCTCGATCACCGGTCGCTCGCCGACGAGGACGTTGTGCAGCGCCCAGCTGACCGGTTCGGGTTCCATGGCTTCGTCGAGCCGGACCACTATCCGCCGGACCTGTGGCTGCTGCGAGAGCTTGCGCAGCAGCGGCAACAGGTCTTCGCGCAGGGTGCACGAGACGCAGCCGTGCGCCAGTTCGAGGACGGTCAGCTGGTCGCGGTCGCCGAGCTGGATCCGCCGTTCTACCACTCCGGAGTGAATCTGCCTCAGGTCGTGGTGCACGACGGCGGTACCGAGCTTGGCCAGGCGCAGCCGCTCGGCGAGGTCGGCGTTCGGTCCCGGTGCGAGGCCACTGATCAGGACGAGGGGCACGCGCGGGTTTTCGGTCACTGAAGCTCCGGGGCGTCGATTGCGGGCTGGTTCGACTGTGTACAGTAAATGAAAACGACAACCGATATCAACTTAGGAGGGTGTATGTCAGCCGTGTGCCAGGTCACCGGCCGCAAACCGGGCTACGGGAAGCAGGTGTCGCATTCGCATCGGCGCACGTCCCGGCGCTGGGAGCCGAACCTGCAAGCCAAGCGTTACTTCGTGCCGAGCGAAGGGCGCTGGGTCCGGCTGCGGGTCTCGGTGAAGGGCATGAAAACCATCGACAAGCGGGGAATCGAGGCCGTCGTGGCCGAACTCCGCGCGAAAGGGGTGAAGCTCTGATGGCCAAGAGCACCGACATCCGGCCGATCATCAAGCTCCGTTCGACCGCCGGCACCGGCTACACCTACGTCACGAAGAAGAACCGCCGGAACGACCCGGACCGCATGGTGCTGCGCAAGTACGACCCGGTCGCGCGCAAGCACGTCGAGTTCAAGGAGGAACGCTGATGGCCAAGAAGTCCAAGATCGCCAAGAACGAGCAGCGCAAGGTCATCGCCGCGCGCCACGTCCAGCGCCGTCGTGAGCTGAAGGCCACCATCGCTTCGCCGTCCGCGTCGCCAGAAGAGAAGGCGGTCGCGGTGTCGGCCCTGCAGGCGATGCCCCGGGACGCCAGCGCGACCCGGATCCGCAATCGCGACACCGCAGACGGCCGCCCGCGCGGCTACCTGCGGAAATTCGGGCTCTCACGGGTCCGGATGCGGCAGCTGGCGCACAACGGCGAACTGCCCGGCGTCACGAAGTCGAGCTGGTGAAGCCGAGCCGGGACCGCCCCGTCAAGCGGAAGACGAACCTGTTGCACGCCAACAAGATCACCGAGGTCGACTGGAAGGACGCCGACCTGCTGCGGAAGTTCGTCTCCGACCGCGGCAAGATCCGCGCCCGCCGGGTCACCGGCCTGACGCCGCGGCAGCAGAAACAGGTCGCCACGGCGATCAAGAACGCCCGTGAGATGGCCTTGCTGCCCTATCCGAACGCGTGAACCCGCCCGGCCGAAGGCCCCGCTATCGCGGTGGCAGGGCGCCCTATTCGCCCACCGTGACGTGATCTGCCAGGCAGCGCCCTGCCACCGCGATAGCGGTCGAGGGTTCACCGACAGACACTGAGCCCGCCGGTCCGGGCGGTGTGACACGCCGTCCGGACCGCGGTTCCTGTGGGAGAATCGGCCGCATGACGGAGAACTCCGGACAGGCCGAGGAATTCGATCCCGAACTGCTGGCGCTGTGGGCGAAGGTGTTCGCCTTCGCCAGGGCGGGCGCGACGGCCGATCTCGCCGCGTACGTCGACGCGGGCGTTTCGGCGAATCTGACCAACGACCGGGGCGACACGCTGGTCATGCTCGCCGCCTATCACGGCCACGCGGAGACGGTCGCGGCGTTGCTCCAGCGCGGAGCCGACCCGAACCGCGAGAACGACCGCGGTCAGAGCCCGCTCGCCGGCGCGGTCTTCAAGAACGAGCCCGCCGTCGTGAAGGCGCTCCTCGAAGGCGGCGCGGACCCGGCGGCGGGGGAGCCGTCGGCGATCGACGCGGCCAAGATGTTCGGCAACACCGAACTCCTGGCCCTGCTGGAGCGCTGAGGCGGTTCTCACTCGGATCGCGGTCCGGGCCGATGGATCCTTACACTGCCCCGCATGGATGACCCGCATTACCTCTCCGGCCTCGACCTGGCAGGCCGTCGTGTCGTGATGATCGGCGGCGGGACGGTCGCCCAGCGCCGTCTGCCCCGGTTGATCGGTGCCGGCGCGCGGGTCGAGCTGGTCTCGCCGCACACGACGCCGTCGGTGAGCGCCATGGCCGACGCCGGGGAGATCGTCTGGCACGAACGCCGCTACGCCGAGGGTGACCTCACCGACGCCTGGTACGCGTTGGCGTGCACCAACGACCCCGAGGTCAACGCCGCCGTGTGCGCCGAGGCCGAACGCGTACGGGTCTTCTGCGTTCGCGCCGACGACGGTGACCTCGGCAGCGCGGTCACCCCGGCCTCGGGCAGGCACGGCGGACTGCTGGTCGGGGTCCTCTCCGGTGGCGAGCCGCTGCGGTCGGCCACGGTCCGGGACAGCATCCTCGACGGCCTGCGTGCCGGTACCGTCGCCGACGGCCGCGTGCCGGACGCTCACGACGACCTTCCCGGCGTCGCACTGGTGGGCGGTGGCCCCGGCGATCCGGAACTGATCACCGTCCGCGGCCGCCGTCTCCTCGCCAGGGCCGACGTCGTCGTCGCCGACCGGCTGGCCCCGCGCGAACTGCTCGACGAACTTTCTCCCCACGTCGAGATCGTCGACGCCGCGAAAATCCCTTACGGTCGTGCCGCCAGCCAGGAAGTGATCAACTCCACCCTGATCGACCGGGCCAAGGCGGGCAAATTCGTCGTGCGGCTCAAGGGCGGCGATCCGTATCTGTTCGGCCGCGGCTTCGAGGAAGTCCTGGCCTGCGCCGAAGCGGGCATCCCGGTGACGATGGTTCCGGGCATCACCAGCGCGTTCTCCGTACCCGCCGCCGCGGACGTCCCGGTGACCCATCGCGGCGTCGCCCACGAGGTCGTGGTGGTGACCGGCCATGTCGCGCCGGACGACGAGAAGTCGCTGGTGGACTGGGATCTGCTGGCGAAGATGCGCGGGACGATCGTGCTGATGATGGGCGTCGAGCGCCTTCCGCTGTTCACGAAGGCGCTCCTGGAGGGGCGGCCGGGGGACACGCCGGTGGCGATCGTCGAGGACGGCACGATGCGTACGCAGCGGGTTCTTCGCTCCACTTTGGACAGTGTGGTCGAGGACGCGGCGGCGGCCGGGGTGCGGCCGCCAGCGGTGATCGTCTTCGGCCCGGTGGCGGGGCTGGCTCAGTCTTCCTGATCGTCTTGGGAGCAGTAAAACCAGTCGGCCCCGTCATCGCCGGGGGTGTCGAATTCGTCTGCCCGGAGCAGACCGGCCCGGAGCGCCACCCGCTGTGACGCGACGTTCTCCGGCCGGACGCGGGCGATCACGACGTCGTCCGGCCGGTGGGTGCGCGCCCAGTCCACTGCCGCGGTGGCTGCCTCACTCGCGTACCCGGCGCCCCAGGAGAACGGAAAGAACCGGTAGAAGAGGTTCAATACCGCGTGCCGCCGGAAGCCGACGATCTTCACCCCGCAGAACCCGAGCGGCTCCGGTGAGTCCTGCCGTCGGACCGTCCAGTACCCGAATCCGTACCGGTCCCACTGGTGCGACCAGCGGAGCAGCAGCAGTTCCGCTTCCTTGCGGGTCTCGATCAGGTCCGAAGGGTTGTGCTCGCAGGCCACCGGATCGGTGTGGAGAGCGAAGATCGCGTCGAGGTCTTCGGGCGCGGGACGGCACAGCAGCAGCCGTTCCGTCCGCAGTTCCTCCGCGCCCGAGTTCCGGGTCGGCGCCGGCTCAACGGTCATGACAGCGCGCGGAGAAGTCGACGATGGCTTCGGTCAGGCGGCTCGGGTCGAAGCGTAGTTCGACCGGGCTGCGGGCCTGGACGAACTCGGCGGCAGGCATGTCCGCGGCCAGTGTGTCCGCGTCACCGAAAGGATGGATCGGGTCGCGCTCGTGCCCGATGACCAGTGCTGGGGTCTCGATCTTCCGCCGGATCGACTTCGGCGGCGCGATCCGGCCGAAGAGCACGCCGTGCAGGAGCGCGGCCATCGGCGCGGGCTGCTGGGAAAGCGTGTCGGTGACCACGTCGACCCACTGGTTGCCGTGCGGGACGAGTTTCGCCGCCAGCGCCACCCCCTGCACGGTCACCGGCAGGAACCGGGCGGCCATCAGCAGTGGCGTGAACGTGATCAGCCCGGAGACGATCGCGTTGTCCAGCACGGGCATCTCGACGATCAGCCCGAGCGCGCGGTCCGGAGCGGCGACGCCCACCTCGAGGGCGACATTGGCGCCCAGCGACGTCCCGCCGATGACGGCGGCGTCGATGTCCAGGTGGTCGAGAAGCGCGACGGTCTGCTCCGCGAACGCGGGCATCGAGTACAGCCACGACTCGGTGGGCCGGTCCGAGTCACCGTGACCGAGCAGGTCGAGCGTCACGGCCCGGAAACCCGCTCGCGCCAGCTTGCGGGCGAGCGGGGCGTGCATCCGCCGGGTCAGCATGATGCCGTGGGTGAGGATGACGACCCGGTCGCCGGAGCCGAACTCGGTGTAGGTGAGCCGGTGACCCTCATGGGTGAAGGACCCCGACAGTTCGATCGGCCGGGAGGATCGTTCCCGTCGTCGTCCGGGGGTCGGTATGGGCAGGTCGGCGACCGCGGTGGCGCTGCTGGCCGGGCTCATATCTCACCGTCCTTCGTCGATCGTCGGTACTCGCCGGTATTTCCAGGAAAGCATCTCAGAGCGGCCGGGCACAGTGGCCATTGGCAGCCTGTCGATCACATGAGTCAAGATGACCTCATGACCGCTACAGCTGACAGTCTTCCCGATCTCGTTTCGCTCAAGGTGGACATCGACGGGCACGTCGCCGAAGTAACGCTGCTCGGTCCGTCCAAAGGCAACGCGATGGGCCCGGATTTCTGGCGTGAGCTGCCGATCGTCTTCGGCGCGCTCGACGCGGACCCGCAGGTCAGGGCGATCGTGCTGACCGGCGGCGGCAAGCACTTCTCCTACGGGCTCGACCTTCCCGCGATGATGCCCGGCTGGGGCGAAATGCTCGGCGGAGACGCGCTCGCGGGCCCGCGGTCGAAGTTCCTCGACGAGGTCAAGACCCTCCAGGCGAGCGTGTCCTCGGTCGCCGAATGTCGTAAACCGGTCATCGCGGCCATTTCCGGCTGGTGCATCGGCGGTGGTGTCGATGTGATCGCGGCCGCCGACATCCGCCTGGCGAGCGCGGACGCGAAGTTCAGCGTGCGCGAGGTCAAGGTCGCGATCGTGGCCGACCTCGGCAGTCTGCAGCGGCTCGCGCCGATCATCGGCGAGGGGCACCTGCGAGAGCTGGCCTACACCGGCAAGGACGTCGACGCCGCCCGCGCGGAGAAGATCGGCCTGGTCAACGACGTCTTCGCGGACCAGGAGACGCTGCTGGCCGAGGCCCGCAAGCTGGCCGGGGAGATCGCCACCAATCCGCCGCTGGTCGTGCAGGGCACCAAGAACGTCCTCTCGGTCAACACCGAACGCCAGGTCGCCGAAGGCCTGCGCTACGTGTCGGCCTGGAACGCCGCGTTCCTGCCAAGCAAGGACCTCGCCGAGGCCGTGCAGGCCTTCCTCGAGCGGCGCGCGCCCGAGTTCAAGGGAGAGTAGAAAGAACCGGCGGCCATCCAGCGGACCAGGGAGGACGATCGTGAGCGCTTCGGAGGCACATCGCACGTTCCGCGAGGCGCGGGACTATCTGCAGACCCATCGCGAGGACTACGAAACCGCGTATCGCGACTTCACCTGGCCCCGGCCCGCCGAGTTCAACTGGGCGCTGGACTGGTTCGACGTCGTCGCGGCCGATCCGGCCAATCAGGACCGGTACGCGCTGTGGATCGTCGAAGAGACCGGCATCGAGAACCGCTGGACCTACCCGGAGATGGCGCGCCGGTCCGATCAGGTCGCGAACTGGCTGCGCTCGCTCGGTGTGGCCAGGGGCGACCGGCTGATCCTGATGCTGGGCAACCAGGGCGAGCTGTGGCAGACCATCCTCGCGGCGATCAAACTGGGCGCGGTCATCATCCCGGCCTCGACCCTGCTCGGCCCGGCGGACCTCACCGACCGGGTCGAGCGGGGCGCGGCGAAACACGTCGTGATCCGCTCCGCCGACGCGCACAAGTTCGAGAACGTCGGCGGCGACTACACCCGGATCGCCGTCGGTGAACCGGTCGAGGGTTGGCAGTCCTTCGTGGACGCCTACGAGCAACCGGAGGACTTCACCCCTGACGGCCCGACGGCGGCGGACGACCCGCTCCTGTTGTACTTCACCTCCGGCACGACCGCGAAACCGAAACTGGTGCGGCACACCCAGGTCTCGTATCCGGTCGGCCATCTGTCCACAATGTACTGGATCGGTCTCGAACCTGGCGACGTCCACCTCAACATCTCCTCGCCAGGCTGGGCGAAACACGCGTGGAGCAACGTTTTCGCGCCATGGAACGCCGAGGCGACGGTGTTCCTCTACAACTACGCGCGCTTCGACGCGGTATCCCTGATGGCACAGATGGAACGCTGCGGCATCACCAGCTTCTGCGCCCCGCCGACGGTGTGGCGGATGCTCATCCAGGCGGACCTGACCGTGCTGAAGACCCCGCCGGGCAAGGTGGTCGGCGCGGGCGAACCGCTCAATCCCGAAGTGATCGACCAGGTCGAGAAGGCTTGGGGCGTCACGATTCGCGACGGCTTCGGGCAGACCGAGAGCAGCGTCCAGATCGCCAACACCCCCGGACAGGACGTCGTACCGGGATCGATGGGCCGCCCGCTGCCCGGCTTCACCGTCGCGCTCGTGGATCCCGTCACCGGCGAGCGTGCGCGGGAGGGCGAGATCTGCCTCGACCTCGCCAAGCGGCCGGTCGGGCTGATGACCGGATACGCGGACGACGACGAGCGCTCCGCCGCGGCCTTCGCGAACGGCTTCTACCACACCGGGGACGTCGGCTCGGTCGACGAACGCGGCTACATCACCTACGTGGGCCGGACGGACGACGTCTTCAAGGCGTCGGACTACCGGATCTCGCCGTTCGAACTGGAAAGCGTGCTGCTGGAACACGACGCGGTCGCCGAGGCGGCCGTGGTCCCCGCACCCGACCCGATCCGGCTCGCCGTGCCGAAGGCGTACGTCGTCCTCGCGAACGGGCACGAACCCACAGCCGAGACCGCGGTGTCCATCCTGGCCTTCTGCCGCGAGCATCTCGCGCCGTACAAGCGGATCCGGCGGCTGGAATTCGCGGAGCTGCCGAAGACGATCTCCGGCAAGATCCGGCGGGTCGAACTGCGAGGACGCGAGAACGACGCGGGTGAGCGGCCGGCGGGGGAGTTTCGCGAGGAGGACTTTCCGCAGCTGAAGGGCTGAGTGTCCGGCGGGTCTTGAGTGGTAAGGACGGTTCTAGCCGTTTTTGCCACTCACGAGACCCGTCCCGACGTCCATCGGCCCCTCTATGCGTGCGTGGGGTATGGGGATACTTCCGTGCGGTGGGTGAGGGGCTGGGTGGATTTTGGGACGTCAGATGCCCAAATCCACCCAGTCAGGAGCGAGGGTGCCGGTGATCGTTCGGGCGCTCCAGGCAGCGAAGGCTCCTTCCCCACTTTGAGAGTCAGGGACACCGGTTGCGAAGCTCGATCAGCAGAGTTTCAGAGACATGCCTCCCCGGCACACGCCCGAGCGGGGAAGATTTCGGACGTTCACCGTCCCAAATCCTCCCCACTCGACCCTTGCCGGCACCAGAAATGTCAAGCCCGGACTACCACCAGCAGCTCTGCGACTTGCCGGGACCCTGACCTCGACAGTAGGCAAGGAGGCCTACACGTACTGGGGAAGGGAGCCTTCCCGCGCCGCCGTTGTGGCTGGTATTGCAGCCGGGGCCAGGGTGGCGTTCCGGCGTGAATGAAGGGAACTTTGAGAGACCCAGGGTCCCTCGAGGAGTCCTTCACGGACCGAAGCCTCCGGGACCCGCCCAGCCGCTCCTGTGGGTCGAATGACCCACAGGACGCCACCCGGAACCGCGTTAGCATCCAAGCCAGTGAATCGTTGACAACCCGTGGGGGTCACGGGTCTCACCTTCCCTGCCCTGAAAGGTGTTCCTGTCATGCGCATTCGTCTTTTACTGCCGATGCTCGCCCTCGTGGCCGGGCTCGGTACCGCGGTGGCCGCTCCGGCCGGCGCCGACCCGGGCCCGGTGACGGCGGGAGATGTGGCCGCCGCCGACGCCTGCTATTCCTGGGGACGCACGCTGTCCGAGGGCGCGTCCGGTGAGGACGTCCGTCAGTTGCAGATCCGCGTGGCCGGTTATCCCGGTTTCGGCGGCGTGCTGGCGATCGACGGCCAGTTCGGCGCGGGCACCAAGGCCGCGGTGACCCGGTTCCAGCAGGCGTACGGGCTCGGCGCGGACGGTGTCGCCGGGCCGGCCACGTTCACGAAGATCTACGCACTGCAGGACGACGACTGCACGCCGGTCAACTTCACGTACGCCGAACTGAACCGGTGCAACTCGGACTGGTCCGGTGGCAACGTTTCCGCCGCGACGGCGAAGGCCAACGCGCTGGTGTCGATGTGGAAGCTGCAGGCGATGCGGCACGCCATGGGCGACCGGCCGATCGACGTCAACGGCGGCTTCCGCAGCGTCTCCTGCAACAACGCGGTCGGCGGGGCGGCCGCCAGCCGTCATCTGTACGGCGACGCGGTCGACCTCGGGGCGGGCGCGCAGGGTTTCTGCGGGCTGGCGCAGCAGGCCCGCAACCACGGGTTCAGTGAGATCCTCGGCCCGGGTTACCCCGGCCACAGCGATCACACGCACGTGGCGCACCGGTCCAGCCGGTTCTGGTCGGCGTCCTCCTGCGGGATCTGATCCGTCACTCCCAGCGCCACAACGAAGGCGGCCGTCCTCCCTTGGGGAGGGCGGCCGCGTGCTCGGTGGTCCGCCGCAACCCGGGGACCCGCTCCATGATCCGGCCCAGATTGGCCGGATAGGGGCGGTCCCCGGTCAGTGCTTCGGTCGCGTCCAGGGCTTGGGCCGTCGTGAAGGTCGATCCCAGCAGCCCAGCGGTGAAGGCGACGTCTCGCCACAGCCGCTCGGCCAGCAGCGGACGGCAATCCGCCACGATCCGGTCGTGGTCGAAAGCCAGCGGGGGGACCGCGTCCAGCGGCGCCCACACCACGTTTCCCGGATCGTCGAGCGCGGGGTCCGTGGTGGCCCACAAGGCGATGGAGAGGGTGGGCCCCCGGGGATCACGGTTCGGCTCGTCGAACGTGGTGAGCTGCCCCGTCGCCGAGAGCGCGTCCAGCGGCAGCCCGAGTTTGGTGACGGCCGCCCGGCTCGCCGCGTCCCGCAGCCGCTCCCCGAGCCCGAGCAGCACCCCTGGCAGGGCGAGTTCCCCTTCGAACGGCTCGGCGGCTCGCGCCGCGACTCCCAGCAGCACGGTCCTGGTACCGGGGGCGAACCTCACCACGAGCACGTCCACGGACACCGGCGTCGACTCGATCACGCGTTGATTGTCGACCTTGCCTCCGCGACCCGGTAACCGGCCCTGTCCGGGCCGTACCCGGCGACGGCCACCGGCAGCCGGGCGCCGAACCACGCCAGCGGGTCCGGCAGTTCGACGGCGGGGGAGCCGTCACCGGGCACGACCCGCAGGCCGGTCGCGTCGAGGTGGGTCACCGCGAGCGCGTCCACGCCGTCGCAGGCCGCGATGGCGTACTCCAGCAACGCCGCGTCGAGATGGCCCGCCCGCCACGCGCCCTGGAATTCACCGGTGTCGTTGTGCGCCTCGGGAAACCGGGCGAGCACGGAGGCGGACTCGGTGGGAAGCGGGCCGGCGCCGTGCCGGGTGAGGTAGGTCCGCGTGACACCCAGTACGGCGTGCGGGCGCCCGTCCAGCAGTGCGCGGGCGTTGTGCGGCGTGGTGGTGGACCAGGTCGTATGCGGGTGGAACCCGTGGTGCTGGTCGAGGAGAGCCCCCTGCGCTCCCTCGAAGACCAGCCGTCCGGAGTCCGCGAGGGCACCGTCGGTGATCCGCACCGCGTCCGCGAAATCGCGGTACAGCGCCACCAGCTCGTCCACGCTGTGCGGCGGGGTGGCGAGCGGGGCGTAGAACCGTGCGAGCGCGTCGAGCTTGCGCCGCAGCACCGACGGCCGGGCGCAGTCGGCGACCGTCGGCGCGTCATCCGGCGTCCCGAGCACCTCCTGGCTCTCCACCACATCGCCCGGCACGGCCCCGGGCAGAAGCGAGTACCAGACGGTCTCGCCGATCCCCTTTCCGCACGAGCCATGCCGTTTCGTGCCGCGCGCCTCCTCTCTCGTCCGGTTGGCGTGGATGTGGAACGGGGTCGTGAGCAGTGCCCGCCCGTCCACGCTCAGCAGTGAGAGCGGGTTCCGGACGCCGCCGGTTTCCAGTTGCCGGGCTTCGGCGGCCAGCGCGAACGGCTCGACCAGCACGAACCGCGACAAATGGGTGGGCACACCGGCGAACGTGCCCGCCCCGAACTGGCTGAAGGTGTGATGCCGCCCGTTCACGACGACGTTGTGCGCGGCCTGCGCGCCCCCGTTGAACCGGACGACAGCCGTGGTGGGCCGGTCGGCGCAGAGGGCGTCGACCACGGCTCCCTTGCCTTCGTCGCCGAAACCGAGCCCGACCACCACCACATGCCCGTCCAGGAGACTCATCGCAGCACCACGTCGTCCGGGCCGGTGAGCTCGGGCACCGCCGACGTGACGACGGTCCTGGTGCTCAAATTCGCCAGTGCCTTGCCGACCGCCGCGCTCTCGGCCGCCGAACCGACGTCCGCGAGGTCGGCGAGCGCCCGGTCGACGTCGACGACCTGTTCCTCCAGCCCGATCGTGGCCGCGATCAGTTCGCACACCGCGCCGGGATCGTCGAGTTTGAGGAAGTTCTGGCCGAGCAGACCGCTCCAGTGCTCGCCGATCTCCGGGTCGTTGTAGTACGACGACTGGTTCGGCAGCACGAAGTAGACGTGCCACTTGCGGGCCAGCTCGCGGTACACCGACGCGGGGTCGATGTCCTCCCGCACGTCGTCACCGATCACCCGGCGGATGTGGCGGGCCTCCAGCGCGGGCTTGTTCAGCTCGTCGCCGATGAGGAACAGATAGCCCTTGCGGCCGCGGTTCTGCCACGCGTCGGTGACCACGTGCCGGGCCATGAAATAGGCGGCCAGTTCGTAGGACTCGCTCTTCTGTCCGCCACCACCGCCTTCGAGGAAGATCGTGCGCAGCTGCTCGTCCATCCGGTTGTCCGACTCGAACTGCCCGATCTGCAACGGCACCCGGTCGCTGTCGGCGTCGCCGATCGCACCGAAGAGGACCTGCGGGTCGGCCAGGTAACCCCGGCGTTTCAGCAGGCCGTGCAGTTTGCCGAGCTTGCCCTGCATGATCCGGGGCACCCGGCGCATCGAGCCGGTGACGTCGAACAGCACCGCGATCGGCGTCGAATCGGCGTGGTCGGCCGAATCCCGGCACTCCCGGACGGCGTTAGCCGGGTTGAGCGCTGCCGCCGCCTTCCATGCGGAAGCGGGCTTCTTGCGGAGACCGGCGCTGTAGCCGAAGTCGTCCTCCCCCTTGGCCGCGCGGAAAGTCTTCGCGGCGGCGTAGGCGTTGTCGTCCCAGTGTCCGTGTCCCATGGTCAGGCTCCTGTCTCGGGGATGGTGAAGGATCGGAAGGTGCGGGGGCCGTACAGCTCGGCGAGCAGGTTGTCGTACTCGTCGAGCAGATCAGCGGCGTCGGGCCGCTGTCCCGGGGCTTCCTGGGTGCACCACGTTGCAAACTCGCGTTGACGGGTTTCCCGTGGTGCCAGCAGCGAAAGCATCAATCTGTGCAGCATGTGGACGTCGGTGGCCGCGGTCATCGGCAGTCCTTTGTGGACCTCCGGCGGGTAGTCGATGGACTTGTCCGCCGCCAGCGGGAGCACACCTTCCTCGACGGCGAAGGACCAGCCTGCCAGGACGATGCCGTGTCGCTCGGGGTGGACCAGCACGTTGTCCGCGGTGAGGTGGCCGTGGACGACACCCGCGCGGTGCGCGCCCGCCACGGCGCGCAGCAGGCGCCGGTGCATCCAGGCGTAGTCGCGGCCGTCGAGCCCGTCCGGGAAGGCTTTCGCGATGTCGGCGAGGGTGGTGAACCCGTCGACGAGCGGGTCGAGGACGCTGAACGCGCGGTCGCCCCGCGCCACCGGGCCCGAGGTGTCGATCAGGCGTGGATAGTACGGGCGCAGCCAGCGGTGCCGTTCGGTGAAGCCGTCGAGCGTGCGCAACGCCGCCCACTCGGCGTGGATCAGCGGGTTGAGCGCCGGATCGCGCACGATTTTGACCAGGTGAGGGCTGGTGGTGCGATAGGTCGTCGCGATGCTGCCCACCGCGTGCGGCCGGGTCAACGGATAAGCCGCCGTCGCGGTGGTGACGGTTTGGTGCCGGGATTGCTTCCAATCGGCATAGAAGCGATTGAGGGTGGCGGCCGCCTTATGGGCTCGAGGGTCGCCGGGATTCCGGTCGGGGTGGAGGACGGCCGCCAGATCGCGGTAGCGGTGGTGGGCGAACAGAGTGGCCGCGTCGACCGCGTCCTCGATCGTCGTCACGGCGTCGTCCCTGGTGAGCATGGTTTGAGTCTAGACGACTCTTACCTGGTTCGGCAAGGGGGTCCGTATGCCCGCCGACGACGGGCGAAGAAGCGAAATGGTTACGGAAACGGTCGTGTAGGTACAAATCCCGTGCCGTTCGACCGCTCCGGAGAATAGACTGAAGTGGCGGAACAAGGGGGTGGTGACCTTTCCGGAACAGTCGCGGAAAAGTCAAGGGGTGGCCGTTCTGCTCGCGATCGGAATCGTGCTGGGATCCATCGCGGCTTTCGCCGGGAGATGGACGGCCGAGGGGCTGGCCGGAAGGTACGATTTACGCGCGGTGGTCTCTGTGTCGGATTCCAAGACCACCGAAGGACAGAACGGCCCGCACACCACTTACGAGATCATGGCCGTCACGGAAAACGGCCGTGCGCTCGAGCTGCCGACGGCCGAGACGTTCGGCCTCGCGGAGCCGGTGATCGTGCGGCTTTCCTCGCTGACGGACCGGGTGCTGTCCGTCCGTGGCGCGGACGCCGTGGTGGAAGCCCACCATCCGGGGGAGAAGATCACGGCGATGTCGATCGGCGGAGCGCTCGTGGTGCTCGGGGTCGTCGTGGCGTTCCTCGTGGCGAGGCCGGTGACCGTGCGTAAGTCGCTGTCGTTCCTGGCCGGGTTCGCCTTCGCCGCCTATGTCGTGCTGGCACCGCTCGGTTTCGGCGGGACGGCGTACCGCGAGGCGGCCGATCCCGTTCCGAACCTGTGGGAGCATCGCCGCGAGGCCTGGGGGCCGCCACCGGTGATCGGCAAGGGACAGACCGCGGTGTCGGGGGAGTCGGCCGTGCGTGTACTCGACAGCCGACCGGAGCCGCCAGAAGGAGCCGAGGCGTGGCTGAGCGGGTTCCGGGTCCTCACCTTGCAAATGGAGGCGTCCAGGCTGGGCGACACGGCTTTGGAGCTGTCAGCCGACGAGCACGGTGCCCCGCAACGGGTCAAGGACTGCGCGGGCGCTCCGGATGCTTTCGACGGCACCGCGGGTCTCGTCTGTTTCGTGGTTCCGGCCGGGTATCAGCCGAAGTACCTTCTCGTCGGCAATCTCGACCGGGAAGTCCTGCTGGCGCTCCAGTGATTCGAGGAAAGGAATTCCGTGCCGGAGAAACCATCGAATTCCGGGGTTCTTTCGCAGGTTTTGCAGTTCGCGATCCCGTTCCTCGTTCTCTTCGGGTTCGTCTGGGGGTTCTTCGGCTCCGATGTCCGTGAACTGAGCACCGGCGAGGACGTCACGATCACCGAAATCTCGGGGTGCACCGCGGAGGGATCCGCGGTCGGCGGGCAGACGCCCTACTGTGCCGGGAAGTGGCGGTTCGACGACGGGCGTACGGGAGGCGGCAGGATCGAAGGCGGCAAGACCACTGAAGGCGACAAGGTCTTCGTCGGCGACGGATTCGCCTACAGTTCGAGGTCCTCACTGATCTGGAGCGTGTCGCTGAACGGTCTGCTGGGGCTGTTCCTGCTGGGCCTGGTGGTCGTCGGGGCCGTGCTCCACCGGCTGGACAAGGCCCGGCAGCGTCGCGAGGAGTGACGCCGCCGGGGTGCTCAGAGCCGGGTCGCTTCGATCTGCCGCTCGTCCTCCGTGGAGCAACTCGTCACCGGATCGTTCGGTCCGCTCCCGCACGTCCACGCGCCGATGACGACCGGCCCGGGGCCCTGCGGCGAAGCGGCTTCGGCGGGGGTCAGCTTGGCGAAGTAGTCCGTGAGCACCTGCGTCGCTTCGGCGCAGTCGGTCTTCCCGTGGGCGACGACCTTGTTCTTCGCGCTCTGAAACCCGGTGACCTCGCCACACGGTGTTCCAGTCGGGGCCTTTTCGGCAACGGGGGACGACGGCGCCGGCGCGGCCGACGGGGTGGGATCGGCGCCGCAGCCGCTCAGCACGACGACGGCCAGCAGGACAGGGAGTGCGGAGAAGCTCTTCATGGGCCCTTCTTCTCGGGGATGGTTCATTCGACGGGGACGACGGCGGCGAACACGTTCTGTTCGCCCTTGCCGCAACTGGTGCCGCCTTGCGCGGCGGGAGCGCCGGAGACGCACAGCCAGCCGTCGACGGTCTCGCTGACCGGCTCGTCCGAGCTCGCGGACTGGCGTCCGGCGATCGTCTTGTGGAACGAGCCGACGATCCCGGTCGCGTCCGCGCAGGAGACCCCGGGCCCGTTGAGTACCTGCAGGGTCAGCCCGCTCGCCGCGGTGACCGTGCCGCACGAACCCTGTACCGGTTCAGCCGGTTTGGGTTTGGGGGCGGATTTCGGGGCAGTGGACGGACTCGGCGCGGTCTGCGAGGGGATCGGCGGTACCGGCACGCTGGTCACGTTCGAAAGGGGTGCGGGCGGCGAGACCGACACGGAGGTGACAGGCGGTGGCGGATCTTCGCCCGAACAGGCGGCGAGTGTTCCGGCGGCCGCGCAGGCCGCGAACAGGCGCCGCCACGTTCCCGTGGTCGTCGAGACGGGCAAGGCGATCCTTTCGTCGGCCGTTGCTGGCCTGCCCATTCTGACCAGGGCGGGCCCGATGCCGTGGCATTGAGCCACGTTCGATGCGCGGGAGGCTATCGCGCCGAGGGCGCGGCGGTACGCGAGGACCGCCCAACCACTGTCCATTATGGACAATTAACATGCCGTCACAGCGTGACGACACCCTACTGTCGTCGCGAACCGATCGGACGAATCCGGCACCGGGTCGTTAACGCCCGGCTCTGTTCCGCCGAAAACAAAGGTAGCGCTCCGGCGTGTCCCAGTCCCCGTCACCGAAACCGTGAGAGCGATGAAGACCGACGAACAGAACGACCCCGCGTCATTCGAGGCCACCGCACCGGCGAGCACGGAGCTGCCACCCACGGCACCGTGCACCGTCGTCTGGTGCGGCGGCCGCCCGTACGTCCTGGAGAGTTCCTCCGGCCACACCCGCTGGATAGGTACCGACCATCGGGGCAGGCCCGTGGCGCTGACCAGCGCGGACCTGCAACGCCGCGGCTGGAGCCACACGCGGGCCAGCTGACGCGGGAGAACCCGCCGCCGCTGGATAGGCTGAGCGGGTGAGTACGCCCCCCGAACCGAGCGTGACCAGCGAAGAGCCTTCTTTGCTGCGGCAGGCCCTGAACGTTCCCAACATGCTTTCGATCCTCCGGCTCGCCGGGGTGCCGGTCTTCCTGTGGCTGCTCCTCGGCCCGAAAGAAGACGGCTGGGCGTTCGCGCTGCTCGTGTTCAGCGCGCTCACCGACTGGCTCGACGGCAAACTCGCCCGCTGGCTCAACCAGATGTCCCGGCTCGGTCAGCTGCTCGACCCCGCCGCCGACCGGCTCTACATCCTCGCGACGCTCGTCGCCTTCCTGATCCGCGACATCATCCCCTGGTGGCTGGTGGTCCCGCTGGTCGTCCGCGAGGCCGTGCTGGGCGTCTGCGTACTGCTGCTGCGCCACCGCGGGTTCGCTCCGCCGGAGGTCACCTACATCGGCAAGGGCGCCACCTTCGTGCTGATGTACGCGTTCCCGTTCCTGCTGCTCACCCAGGGCGGTTCCGACCTCGCCACGATCGCCCGCCCGATCGGCTACGCCTTCACGGCGTGGGGTGCGGTCCTGTACGTCTATTCGGGCGTGCTTTACGTCGTCCAGACGGCCCGGGCCCTGCGAACGGCCGATCCGGACTAGGCCGTCTCTCCCAGAGTGGGGTTGGCAGGTTGGGCGAGGACACGCGCGTGCTTTTTCGGCCGGAGGCCTCGGATTTGCGAAGGCCGGCCGCTGATACGGCTGGGTGAGGGACCAGCTGATGCCGCGGCCCGGCTGCGGAAATCCGAAACCACGCTTCGAGAGCCACAGTCCAGGCCGTGTCCTGGCTTGCGGGAGGCGCCGGGCGCCTGCCCCGGCGGGATGCGAAACTGCGCGCGTCGGTTTCGAGCGAGGGCGTCAGAAAGGGGAGCGGCGTTGTCCACTCCAGAAGAACTGCGTTACACCGAAGAGCACGAGTGGGTCTCCGTGCGCGACGGAGCGCTCGTGCGCGTGGGCATCACGGAGTACGCCCAGGACCAGCTCGGTGACGTGGTGTTCGTCGACCTGCCGGAGGTCGGCAAGCAGGTCGGCTCCGGCGACGCGTTCGGCGAGGTCGAATCGACCAAAAGCGTTTCCGAGCTGTTCGCCCCGCTCGACGGCGAGGTGGTCGCGGTCAACGACGCGGTGACCGAGTCGCCCGAGCTGATCAACAGCGACCCCTATGGTGAGGGCTGGCTGATCGAGCTCCGCCTCGACGACGCGAGTACGGTCGAATCCCTGCTCGAGGCCGAGGCGTACCAGGCCCTGATCAAGGAATAGCCGCTGGCCGCGGCCCTCCGGTCCGGGTAGGGGGAGCCGCGGACCGGAGATTCGATCAGACACGGTACGTTTGTCTTCTGCACGTTCTTGAGTAGTGGCAACACACATGCGTTAGGAGAGCTCAGGTGAGCACGAACGACGGGCCCGGCGTTCCCCCGGAGCAGTCTCCGGAGCGGACTTCTGTCTTCCGGGCCGACTTCCTGGCCGACGTCGAAGGCACTGAGGCTCCTCCGGCAGCCGAGGCGCCCGTCCAGGGTGTGGACGCGCTGCCCGCGGGTTCCGCGCTGCTGGTCGTGAAGCGGGGCCCGAACGCGGGTTCGCGCTTCCTGCTGGACCGCGAAACCACCAGTGCGGGACGGCACCCGGACAGCGACATCTTCCTCGACGACGTCACGGTTTCGCGGCGGCACGCCGAGTTCCGCCGTGAGGGTGGCGAGTTCGTCGTCATCGACGTGGGCAGCCTCAACGGCACCTACGTCAACCGCGAGCCGGTCGACCAGGCCGTCCTCGCCGGTGGCGACGAGGTGCAGATCGGCAAGTTCCGCCTGGTCTTCCTGACCGGTCCGGGTTCCGGGGGCCAGGGGGCACAGTGACGGCGGCCGGGCGGCCTGATCGGGATGCGTCGCAGCGCGATGGGTTGAGCATCGGGGCCGTGCTGGCACAACTGCGCGGTGACTTCCCCGATGTCACCATCTCCAAGATCCGGTTCCTCGAGGCGGAGGGTCTGGTCCAGCCGGGCCGGACCCCGTCGGGGTACCGGCAGTTCGCCCCGGCGGACGTGGAGCGGTTGCGATTCGTCCTGTCCGCCCAGCGGGATCACTACCTTCCACTGAAGGTCATCAAGGAACAGCTGGACGCGGCGGATCAGGGCGCCGCGCTCTCGGCGGAGGTGCCCAAGCCGCCGCGAAAACTCGTTTCGCTCGACGCCCCGGGGGAGAACGGCGGACTGCCGTCCCCCGGGGACTTCGAATGCGATCGCGAGATCAGGCTGACCGAGGAAGATCTGCTCCGCCAGGCCGGCATCGACGCCGCTACCCTGGCCGAGCTGCGGCAATACGGTCTGGTCCGCCCAGGCGTGGCGGGGTTCTTCGACCCCGACGCGGTCCTCGTGGCGAAGACCGTGAAAGCGATGACCGAATTCGGTATCGAGCCGAGACATCTGCGTGCCTTCCGGGCCGCGGCCGACCGCGAAGTCGGCCTGCTGGAGCAGATCGTGACCCCGGTGTATCGGCACCGTGACGAGGACGCCCAGGCGAGGGGCGACGAGGTCGTCCGCGAGCTCGCCGCACTGACCGTCGCGTTACATACGCTCTTGGTGAAGGCCGGAATACGGGCCGTCACGGGCGGCTGAGTGGTTACGGGGACCGGGAACCGTGGTGAGTCCACTTGTCAATGACTGAATGTTCGGCATCCAATGCCGTACCGTGAGAGTTGGTTTGCCACGAGCGAACCGGGAATGTCGGAGACAGCGAGCACAGCGCTCGGAAGACGGGTAGCGTCGGGATCGCCGTCGCTTGATCGTCGAGACAAGCGTTGCGGCCCGTGCGCACGAGAGGGAGGCGAAGCCCGATGAGCGAGATGCGCGTCGTCGGCGTGCGGGTGGAGCTGCCCGCGAATCAGCCGATCTTGTTGCTGCGGGAAACCGAGGGCGAGCGATACCTGCCGATCTGGATCGGCTCGGTCGAGGCCACCGCCATCGCGTTGGAGCAGCAGGGAGTCCGCCCGGCCCGTCCGCTGACACATGACCTGCTCAAGGAGGTCATCGGGGCGCTGGGCCGCGAGCTGGAACAGGTCGTCATCACCGACCTGAAGGAAGGCACGTTCTTCGCGGAACTGGTCTTCGACGGCGACATCCGGGTTTCGGCGCGGCCGAGTGACTCGGTGGCGCTGGCGTTGCGGGTGGGGGTTCCGATCCACGCCGTGGACGCGGTGCTGGAGGAAGCGGGTCTCATCATCCCCGACGAGCAGGAGGACGAGGTCGAGAAGTTCCGCGAGTTCCTCGACTCCGTCTCGCCGGAGGACTTCCGCGGCGCGGACACCTGACCCGTATCGCGAGATCTTGAACGAAGGGGCGGCGCCGGTAGCGCCGCCCCTTCTTCGTGCGTGCGGTGTTGAGCGCTGCCACGCCCCGGTCACGAGAGCTGAAGGGGACCATCCCCTCATCTCACGCGGTGAAGGGCGCTTTACCCGCATCGCATGCGGGGAAAGTCCCCTTCAGCTCCACGACCTCAGGCAGCGGTCGCCCGTGTGAACAGGTCCGCCAGTTCCCGCCCGTACCGTTCCAGGTCCAGCTTCGGGTCCGTCGCGAACTTCGCGGCGACGCCGTCGACGGCCTGAGCGATCGACAGGGCCATCACGTCCGGCGCGAAGTCGCCGAAAGCGCCTTCCTGCTGGCCTTGCCGCAGCTGACGCTCGAGCCGACCGGTGCGAAACTCCTCGACGATCGGCGCGGACATGAACCAGCCCTCGGTATCCGATCCGCTCGAAGCCATCTCGACCATGACCCGCACCAGTTCCGGGTACGACCCGAGGAACTCGATCTCCGCCTCGATGTAACCGCGCAGCAACCCGGCCCGGTCGGCCGTGCCCTGAATCCGCTCCTCGAGGAACTTGTCCTTCATCCCGGTCGCGGTGGTGACCACGGCCTGCATCAGGCCCGCCTTGTTGGTGAAGTGGTAGGAGATGATCCGGGTACTGGACAGCCCGGCGCGTTCCTTGATCTTCGCGAAGGTCGCCTTGTGGTAGCCGAGATCCGAGATCGTCGCGATGGTGGCGCCGACGATCTGGGCCCGTCTGGCGGCCTCGGTGACCGACAGTCCGAGCTCCGCCTGTACCGCGCTCGCGGCGCTTTCGGTGGAAGGAGTTACTTGCATGAGTAAAAAATAACACGGCTGAGTAAAAGTGGCAACGGTGCAGCCGAACGGGGGGCCACTCCCGGCAAGCCTCAAGAAGAGCTTGAGGTTGACCGCGCGTCGCGTTGACCGCTTTGCCGGACGCGCTTACCGTCAATGGAGGTAAGTCGCCAAGGTGTGATTCGGATGTCTGGGGCATCCGTCTTGACGGTTGACTCCGGTGCGGACTCACGTGGGTCCGCGCGGCTTTGTTCGCCGGCCGCCAGGTCGGGCGAGGGGAGGCATGGCGTGGTCGAGGCTGGTAGCCCTCAAGAGCCGCTCGTTCCGGTCGGAGACGGCGAGCAGGGTGAGCTGTTCCCCGACTCTTCCCTTCCGGACGAACTCGTCGGCTACCGCGGTCCCGCCGCCTGCCAGATCGCCGGGATCACCTACCGGCAGCTCGACTACTGGGCCCGTACGAAACTGGTCGCGCCGAGTATCCGCACGGCACACGGCTCCGGTTCGCAACGGCTGTACTCGTTCAAGGACATCCTCGTACTGAAGGTCGTCAAGCGCCTGCTGGACACCGGCGTCTCGCTGCAGAACATCCGGGTCGCCGTCGACCACCTGCGCCTGCGCGGTGTCCGTGACCTCGCCAGGGTCACCCTGTTCTCCGACGGAACCACCGTCTACGAGTGCACCTCACCCGAAGAGATCGTCGATTTACTGCAGGGCGGCCAGGGCGTTTTCGGCATCGCCGTCAGCGGCGCGATGCAGGAGATCAGCGGCACCATCCACGAGTTCCAGGCCGAACGGGCCGACGGCGGCGTGATCGAAACCGTCACACCGGACGAGCTCACGCAGCGCCGTAACGCACGTCGTACCGGCTGATCATGAAGCCGCGCGAGCGGCAGGGTAGGCTCACTTTCGCGGTCGACGAATCCGCGCGGGAGAGATCGAGCCGATAACAGCTCGGCGCCGAAGGAGCAAGTCCTCCCCGGAACCTCTCAGGCACCCTGGACCGCGCGGACTAGACGCCTCTGGAAAGTGAGTCGTCAGGTCACCACCTGGCGGCTCCGCCGACGGTGCAAGCCCGACTCAACCCACGGGCGAAACTCTCAGGCGCCCCCACGGGGGTACGGACAGAGTGGGGAGGGCCAGGACAATCCGTCCCGGCCCCACCCCGCGTCTTGGGAGGTCCCCGATGGAGCCTGTTTCACTGGCCGCTCTCGAATCCGGATCGCCCTTCGCGGACCGGCACATCGGCCCCGGTGCCGAAGAACTCACGCGCATCCTCGACATCGTCGGCGTTTCGTCGCTCGACGAACTGGCCGAGCGGGCCGTCCCAGCTTCGCTGCGGGAGTCCGCGACACCGCCGGACCTGCCGCCGCCCGCCACCGAGACCGGCGCGCTCGCCGAACTCCGCGCGCTGGCCGCGCGCAACCGGCCGATGGTCCAGATGATCGGCCTCGGCTACCACGACACCGTGACCCCGCCGGTGATCCGCCGCAACGTGCTGGAGAGCCCGGCCTGGTACACTGCCTACACGCCGTATCAGCCGGAGATCTCGCAGGGCCGTCTCGAAGCGCTGCTCAACTTCCAGACCATGGTCGCCGACCTGACCGGCCTGCCGATCGCCAACGCGTCCATGCTGGACGAGGCGACCGCGGCGGCGGAGGGGATGACCTTGGTCCGCCGCGCCGGAAAGTCGAAGTCGAACCGGTTCGTCGTCGACGAGGACACTCTGCCCCAGACGATCGAGGTCCTGCGCACCCGCGCCGAACCGCTCGGTATCGAGCTGGTGACCGCCGACCTGTCCCAGGGCATCACCGGACTCGGCCTCGGTGGCGACTTCTTCGGGGTGCTGCTGTCCTATCCCGGCGCGTCCGGCGTCGTCCGCGAATGGGACCACACCATCGCCGAGGCCAAGGCACTGGGCGCGGCCGTGGTGATGGCGGCGGATCCGCTGGCCTTGACCCTGCTGCGGTCGCCGGGTGAGCTCGGCGCCGATGTCACGGTCGGGTCGACGCAGCGGTTCGGTGTGCCGATGGGTTTCGGCGGCCCGCACGCCGCGTACCTCGCCGTGCGGCGAGGGCTCGAACGGCAGCTGCCCGGACGGCTCGTCGGGGTGTCGAAGGACGCCGACGGCACCCCCGCGTACCGGCTCGCGCTGCAGACCCGCGAGCAGCACATCCGCCGCGAGAAGGCCACGAGCAACATCTGCACCGCGCAGGTGCTCCTGGCGGTCATCGCGTCGATGTACGCGGTGTACCACGGTCCCGAAGGACTCCGTGCCATCGCGAACCGCGCGCACCGGATGGCCACCGTGCTCGCGGCCGGGCTCGCCGAGAGCGATGTGGACGTCGTGCACTGCGAGTTCTTCGACACCGTCATGGTCGCGGTTCCGGGCCGCGCCGCCGGAGTCGTCGCCACCGCACGGGACCTGGGCGTCAACCTCCGGCTCGCCGACGCGGACCACGTCGCCGTCGCCTGTGACGAGACGACAACTCGTGAGCACCTTTCCCTGGTGTGGAAGGCGTTCGGCGTTGCGGTGTCCGATGTGGACTCACTCGACGCGGACACCGCCGACGGTTTTCCGCCGGACCTGCGCCGTACCAGCGAATACCTGACGCATCCCGTCTTCCACGCATACCGCTCGGAAACCGCGTTGCTGCGGTATCTGCGGGCACTGTCGGACAAAGACGTCGCGCTCGATCGCAGCATGATTCCGCTCGGCTCCTGCACGATGAAACTCAACGCCACGGCCGAAATGGAGCCGATCACCTGGCCGGAGTTCGCCGGGCTGCACCCGTTCGCGCCCGCCGAGGACGCGGCAGGATCACTGTCCATCGTCAAGGATTTGGAGCACTGGCTGGCCGGGATCACCGGCTACGACGCGGTTTCCCTGCAGCCGAACGCCGGCAGTCAGGGCGAGTTCGCCGGTCTGCTGGCGATCCGTGCCTACCACCGCGAGCGCGGGAACGTGGCGCGCGACGTCTGCCTGATCCCGTCGAGCGCGCACGGGACGAACGCGGCCAGCGCGGTGATGGCCGGAATGCGCGTGGTCGTCGTGAACTGCGACGACGAGGGCAACATCGACGTCGGCCACCTCAAGTCCACAGTGGACGAGCACGCCGACGACCTGGCCGCGATCATGATCACTTACCCGTCGACACATGGGGTTTACGAGGACACCGTCCGTGAGGTCTGCGCGCTGGTGCACGACGCGGGTGGCCAGGTGTACGTCGACGGGGCGAACCTGAACGCGCTGATCGGTGTCGCGCAGTACGGCCGGTTCGGTGCCGACGTCTCGCATCTCAACCTGCACAAGACCTTCTGCATCCCGCACGGCGGCGGCGGTCCCGGCATCGGGCCGATCGGCGTCCGGGCGCACCTGGCACCGTACCTGCCGAACCACCCCCTGCAACCGGACGCCGGCCCGGCCACCGGTGTCGGTCCGATCAGCGCCGCGCCGTGGGGCAGCGCGTCGATCCTGCCGATCTCCTGGGCCTACATCCGGATGATGGGCGCCGAAGGCCTCAGGCGTGCGACCCTGACCGCGGTCGCGAACGCCAACTACGTCGCCAAGCGCCTCGCCGAGCACTATCCGGTGCTCTACTTCGGACACGAGGGACTCGTGGCGCACGAATGCATCCTCGATCTCCGCGCGCTCACCAAGCGGACCGGCGTGACCGTCGATGATGTCGCCAAGCGGCTCGCCGACTACGGGCTTCACGCGCCGACGATGTCCTTCCCGGTCGCGGGCACGCTGATGGTGGAGCCCACCGAGAGCGAGGATCTCGGTGAACTCGACCGGTTCTGCGACGCGATGATCGCGATCCGCGGCGAGATCGACCAGGTCGCCGCGGGGGAGTGGCCGGTGGCCGAAAGCCCGCTGCGCAACGCACCGCACACCGCGCGCTGCCTCGCCGGGGAGTGGGATCGCCCGTACAGCAGGGAGATCGCGGTCTTCCCCGCCGGTTTCACCGCCGCGAAGATCTGGCCACCGGTGCGGCGGATCGACGGGGCCGCGGGTGACCGCGACCTCGTCTGCTCCTGTCCGCCGCCGGAGGCCTTCGCCTGATCGTCAGCCGGGCATCTTGTCCAGAAAGCCCAGCACCTGCTTGATCCGGCCGTCCTCGACGGTGATGACGTCGAAGCCGATCGCCAGGGGCTCCTCCGCCCCCTCCGGGCCGAGGTGCCACTGGAACCGCGCGATGTCGTGGTGCGCGTCGGGGGTCGACGGCAGGCTGAACCTCAAACCCGCGAACTGGGCCTGCGCACCGGCGATGAACCCGTCGACGCCGTCGTGCCCGGTGACCGCGCCCAGCGGGTCGGTGTAGGCGGTGTCCTCGGTGAACACTTCGGCGATGAGCGCGCGGCGCTTGTCCTCGTCGGTCTCGTTCCACACGGCGATGTACTGCTCGGTGACGCGCTGGATCTCCGACATGGTGCCTTCTCTCGTTGGTGGGTAACCGATGTCGCAACTCTGACCGGTGCGGGTGGGGCACGTCGATTACGTGCGAGGTAATGGCGGCCCGGCACCCTTGGCCGTAGGTTCGTGATCGTGACGACCACCTTGACGGCGGGCCGCGCCGGCCGCCCTGTCGGCGAACTCCTGCGGGAATGGCGCGATCGCCGCCGGATCAGCCAGCTCGACCTCGCCATCTCCGCGGAGATCTCGACCAGGCACCTGAGCTTCGTGGAGACCGGGCGGTCCAAGCCCAGCCGCGACATGGTGCTGCGGCTGGGAGAACACCTGGAGGTCCCCTTGCGGGAACGTAACCGGCTGCTCCTGGCGGCGGGCTACGCGCCCGCCTACCCGGAGAGCGGTCTCGGCGACCCGGAACTGGTGGCGGTCCGCCAGGCGGTCCGGCAGCTGATGTCCAGTCACGAGCCCTACCCCGCGGTTGTCGTCGACCGGGGGTGGAACCTGGTCGACGCCAACGCGAGCGTGTCGATCATGACCGATCTGGTCTCGCCGACCTTGATGACACCGCCGGTCAACGTGCTCCGGCTGACCCTGCACCCGGAGGGGATGGCGCCGTACGTGCTGAATCTGGGGGAGTGGCGCGCACACCTGCTCGGCAGGCTGCGGCGCCAGGTGACCCAGACGGCCGATCCGGTCCTGACGGAGCTGCTGGAGGAACTGCTCACCTATCCGTGTGATGATCCCGTGCCCGAGGTGGAGGTCCCCGGCCCGGGTGACATCTTCGTCCCGCTGCGGCTACGGCACGACGGGGTGGATCTCACCTTCTTCGGCACGGTCTCCACCTTCGGGACGCCGCTGGACATCACGGTCGCCGAGCTCGTGATCGAGTCGTTCTTCCCAGCCGACACGGCCACGGCGGAGTATCTGCGCGCGTACGCCCGGCGCGGGGTGGAATGATGCGGGGCAGGAAACCCCGCCGCACACCCCAGTGAGGATTTTTCTTCCATGGCCGTGCCTTCCGTCGTCCTGAACAACGAGGTAGCCATCCCCCAACTCGGTTTCGGCGTCTGGCAGGTGCCCTCGGGCGACACGGCCAAGGTCGTCCGGACCGCGATCGAGGCCGGGTACCGCAGTATCGACACCGCCGCGTCGTACCGGAACGAAGCAGGCGTCGGTGCGGCGATCCGCTCCGCGGGTGTGCCTCGCGACGAACTGTTCATCACCACCAAACTGCCGAACCCCGGCCACGGCTACGACGCGGCGCTGCGCGCGTTCGACGCCAGCCTGGCCGAGCTGGGCCTGGACCGGGTCGACCTGTACCTGATCCACTGGCCGATGCCGACCCGCGGCAAGTACGTCGAAACCTGGCGGGCGCTGGAAAAGCTCTACGCCGACGGCCGGGTGCGGGCCATCGGGGTGTCGAACTTCCACCCCCCGCACCTCGAACGGCTGTTCGACGAGTCGGGGATCGTGCCCGCCGTCAACCAGATCGAGCTGCATCCCCGCCTGCAGCAGAAGGCGTTGCGGGAGTTCCACGCCGAGCACGGCATCGTCACCGAGGCGTGGAGCCCGCTCGCGCAGGGATCGCTGCTCTCGGATCCGACCCTGAACGCGCTCGCGGCCAAGTACGGCAAGAGCCCGGCGCAGCTGGTGTTGCGCTGGCACTTGCAGCTCGGCACGGTGGCCATCCCGAAATCCGTGACCCCGTCCCGGATCCGCGAGAACTTCGACGTCTTCGACTTCGAACTCGCCGAGGACGACCTCGCCGCGCTCGCCGAGTTCGACGACGGGACACGCACCGGCCCGGACCCGGACACCTTCGACCTCGTCTAGGAGCTGAAGGGGACTTTCCCCGCATCTCACGCGGCGAAGGGCGCTTTCCTCCCATGACATGCGGGGAAAGCGCCCTTCAGCTCACGCGAGGAAACGGTGGGGCTTAGGTGGCCTTGATGCCCGCGGCGGCGAAGTCGGCCTGCTGGGCTGGCTGCTGCAGGAACTGCCGGAACGTCTGCGAGGCGCGCATCTGGACCTCGTCGATGCTCTTGCCGGCGAGTCCGACGAGCGGGTAGTCGGCCGAACGCGCTGTCGCGACCGACTGGGCGGGCGAACCGACCAGTTCGGGCTTCGCGATGTTCAGTTCGGTCACCCAGTAGGAAGACTCGGGGATCCAGGCGGCGGGGAGACCGCCGATGGAGTCCAGGTTCGTCCGTCCGACGAGGCCGTCGAGCACGGAAGCGGAGGGCAGCGCGTCGATCTGGATGATCACGCAGTGGTCGCGGACCACGGTCGCGGCGTTGTTCCACCGGTCCGCGGCCGCCCGGAGCGGCTTCTCGATACTGGGGGTGACGATGATCCGCATCGGCGTGTCACCGGCACTGCAGGCCTTGGCCTGGGCTTCGGCGCGGGTGTTGAGCTCCCCGTCCGCCCAGTTCCAGCCGAACACGCCGATCGCGACCAGGACCACGAGGACCAGGCAGGCGATGGGCCACTTGGCGATCCGGCGCCGCGGGGCCTTCTTCCCGATGATCCGGTGCGAGCCGGTCGCCTCACCGCGACCCTGAGGCCGTTTCGGCGGGTCGAGGGGATGCGGCACCGGCTCCTCGGCCACGCTGTGTCGCCCCATCGTTGTCCTTTCGAAACGTGCGCGCTCGCGCTGCGTATGCAATCAAACCGTTATCACTCTAACAGGGGAGGATGTTACGGGGAATGCGACGACTCACAGTTGTTTTCCGCGGGTGGCGGGCATCCTCTTTAACTCGGTCAGAAGTCGTTTGCAATGCGCTATCAGGTGCTCACGCAGCGGCGCGGCCCGGCGGGCGAAACCGGCCTGGGTGCGGGCGTACTCGGCCCGGCCTTCCGGGCTCTCGATCCGCACGGGTGAGTACCCGAACGCCGCGAGGTCGTACGGGCTGGCGCGCATGTCCAGCTCACGAATGTCCGCAGCCAGCTCGAAGCAGTCCCCGACCAGCTCAGCGGGCACGAACGGGTCGAGTTTGTAGGCCCACTTGAAGAGATCCATGTTGGCGTGCAGGCAGCCCGGCTGCTCGAACTCGATCTGGTTCTCCCGCTCCGGCCGCAGCGTATTACGCGGCTTGGCGGGCTCGGTGAAGAACCGAAAAGCGTCGAAATGCCCGCATCGGATCTCCAGCGACTCGACGACGCCGTCCGTTCCGGCCGAGCCGAGCCGGAGCGGAAGCTGTGAGTGACGAACCTCATCCGCCGATTCCCGGTAAACCATTGCCCATTCGTGAAGCCCGAAACAACTGAGCCTCGGCGCGCGCGACGCGGTCGCGGAAAGCAGGCCGACGACGAATTCGGCGGTTTTGGCCCGGCCCTCGGTGAAGCCCGCCGGGTCCAGCATGACGCCGTCCGGTGTCTCGACGTAGCCCTTCCGCTCCAGGAACCGGTGCGCTGACCGGCCTTCGAGCGCGACGCCCGGCCCCGGCTGCCAGCGTTCGACGTGGCCGGGGCGGTGCGAGTAGTAGGTGAAGAGGAAGTCGAGGACCGGGTGCTTCTCGCCCCGCGAGCGGCGGCGCTGGTGCGGCGTCGTCCAACGCCGCATCCGCGTGACGTGGTCGTCTTCCCGAGCCCGCCAGGCAGGCTCGGAAAGAACGATCACGCCGGTCATGACATGACGTGGGTGCCGTCGCGGACAGTTCCCACGTATTCCTCGACGAGGTCCTCCAGCGCGACGACCCCGATGGCTTCACCCGCCGGGTTCAGCGCCCGCGCCAGGTGACTGCCTTCCTTGCGCATCGCCGACAGCGCCTCGTCCAGCCGGGCGTCGGCACGCAGTTCGGTCAGCGTGCGTGTCTTGCCCGACGGCACCGCGGTCGACGGCTCCTCGCCCACGAGGTCGAGGACGTCCTTCACGTGGATGTAGCCGGTCAGCGACCCGTCGTCGGCGCAGACCGGGAAGCGCGAGAAGCCGGTCGAGGACACCGCGCGCTCGACGTCGCCCAGCGTGGGCGAGCAGGGCAGTGTCGTCAGTTGCGCCGTCGGGACCAGGACATCGGCCACCGTTTTCTCCACCGACGACAGCGTCTTGCTCAGCCGCTGGTGCTCGGACTGCTCCAGCAGCCCTTCGCGCCGCGATTCACTGAGCAGTTCCGCGAGTTCGTCGGAGGTGTAGGCGGTTTCGAGTTCGTCCTTCGGCTCGACCTTGAACAGCCGCAGCAGCGAGTTCGCCACGAAGTTCAGCAGCCAGATGAACGGGTTGGCGATCTTCACCCAGGCGACGTGCACCGGGACCAGCCACAGCGCCAGCCGCTCCGGTTCGGCGATCGCGAGGTTCTTCGGCACCATCTCGCCGATGAGGACGTGCAGGATGGTGATGAACGCCAGCGCGATCGCGAACGAGATCGGGTGCAGCAGCACGTCCGGGATTCCGATCAGCTCGAAGAACCCGGCCAGCTGATGCGCGATGGCGGGCTCGCCAAGCCGTCCGAGCAGCAGTGAGCAGATCGTGATGCCGAGCTGCGCGCCCGCGAGCATGAGCGAGACGTTCTTGCTCGCGTTGATGACGATCTGCGCGCGCGTCTTTCCCTGCTCCAGCAAGGCTTCCAGCCTGTCGCGCCGCGACGAGATCAGGGTGAACTCGGCACCGACGAAGAAGGCGTTGGTCAGCAGCAGTACCACGACGAGGAAGATGTTGAACCAGTCGCTCATCGGGCGGGCTCCTGCTCGGCGGAGGTAGCGGTTTCGCTGACCCGGCGGACTTCGACCTCGGCGATGCGGAGACGGTCCATTTTGGTCACCGTGAGCCGCCAGGCATCGAGATCGGTGGCGTCTCCGGGGGAGGGGATCCGGCCGAGCCGCTCGAGGATCAGCCCGGCGATGGTCTCGTAGTCGCCGTCCGGCATGCGGAACCCGGTCTCGTCGGTGACTTCGTCGGCGCGAAGCTGCCCGGACACGAGCCAGTTTTCGGCGCCGACCTGTTGCGAGGAGGGCTCTTCCTGGTCGTCGTGCTCGTCACGGACATCGCCGATGATCTCCTCGACGACGTCTTCCAGTGTCACGAGGCCCGCTGTGCCGCCGTACTCGTCGACGACGATCGCGAGCTGGAACCGGGAATCACGCAGCCGGTTGAGGAGCGAGTCGCCCGGCAGCGATTCGGGCACGGTCGGGATCGGCCGCATGACCGAGCCGATCCGCACCGTGGCGCGCTGGCCCGCCGGGATGGTGAACGCCTGTTTGATGTGCACCGCGCCCTGCACGTCGTCGAGATCCTCGGTGTAGACCGGGAAACGCGAGAAGCCGGTGCGGCGGGAGATCTCGATGAGGTCGTTGATCGTGTCGTCCACGGTCAACGATTCGAGCTGGACGCGTGGCGTCATCAGCTCGTCGGCCGTCCGCTCGCCGAAGCGCAGCGACTTGTCCAGCAGTTCGGCTGTCGAAGTGTCGAGCGTGCCGCTTTCGGCGCTGGAACGCACGATCGAACCGAGCTCCTGGGGTGAACGGGCCGAACGCAGTTCCTCCTGCGGTTCGACACCGAACTTGCGGACCAGGAAGTTGGCGCTGTTGTTCATCAGGGTGATGAGCCAGCGGAACAGCGACGAGAACCGCGAGTGGTACCCCGCGACGGCGCGCGCGGTCTGCAGCGGCCGGGCGATCGCGAGGTTCTTCGGCATCATCTCGCCGAGGATCATCGACAGCGACGTCGCCAGGATCAGCGCGACCGCCAGTGAGACGCCGTTCGCGACACCTTCGGAGAAGCCGATGGCGGTGAACAGCGGGTGCAGCAGGTCGCCGATCACCGGCTCCGCGAGGTAACCGGTGATCAGGGTGGTGATGGTGATCGCCACCTGCGCGCCGGAGAGCTGGAACGAGAGGGTGCGGTGCGCCTTCTGCACGGTGTGCGCGCGACGGTCGCCGACCTGGCGGACGTTCGCGTCGACCGTGCTGCGCTCGAGCGCGGTGAGGGAGAACTCAGCGGCGACGGCGAGGCCGGTGCCGATGGTCAGCAGCAGGAACAGGAGGATGCCGAGAACGGCGAGCAGGATTTCCATCATTTCCTGCCGGCGGGGACGGAGTCGGCGGGAAGATCCGCGGAACAGCCGGGTGTGCCACCCGGCTCGATACTGTCACCAGGTGACTGCGCGTCGCGCACGAAAAGAGTCACTCCTCAATCGGATGAATCGACCAGAGACCGCCGCTGTACTGCGGCGATAGGACAATCTTAACGCGTTCCCCCGGCCGCGTGGGCGCGGTGCCGCCGCACACTCTCCTCGACCAGGTCGAGGACGGGACCGAGATCGTCGCCGGGCTGGCCCGTCGCGAGGTGGGAGACGAGTCCTTCGAGGACCAGTTCGAGGTACGCGGTCAGGACGTCGACATCGACGTCGTCGCGCAGGATCCCGGCGTCGCGCTGGCGCAGCAGACGGCGGCGGGTCGCGGTGGTCAACTGCTGCGACCGCTCGGCCCAGCGGGCGCGGAACTCCGGGTCGGTCCGCAGCCGCCGCGAGACCTCCAGCCGCGTGCCGAGCCAGTCGGCGGGGTGCTCGCTGCGATTCGTCAGCAGGTCGCGCATCACCTGGACGAGCCCTTGCTCGGCGACGACGTCGGCCATGCGGACCGCGTCGTCCTCGGCCAAGGCCAGGAAGAGGGACTCCTTGTCGCGGAAATGGTGGAAGATGGCGCCGCGGGAAAGGCCGGTGGCCTCCTCGAGCCGCCGGACCGTGGCACCCTCGTAGCCATAGCGTGCGAAGCACACACGGGAGCCGTCGAGGATCTGGCGCCGGCGTGCGTCGAGGTGATCCTGGCTGACCCGTGGCATCCTGGAATCCTGTCACCGAGAGCCCGGGTAATGCAATCCGTACGTACGTACTGTGATCAGTTCCCGGGATCTTCGCCCGACAGGGGAACCGGTCGGCCTCGACACGCGTCCGACTACTCGGCCGGATCGGCTGACACGTCGACCGCCACTTGGCTACGCTTTGTCCGTCACGGTGCGTGAATGCTGAGGGAAGGTGCGGGGCGTGGACATCATCGGCGATGCCGCCAGTGCGGTAAAGGCCGTCTGGGGGGACCTCTTCACGCCGCCGGAGCCGACCGTTTACGGCGGCGGAGGCGGTGGGGGCGGCAACTTCGAGATGAGCCCCGAGGAGCTGAAGACCGTCATCGGGCTGTGGGAAGACGAGCTGCAGAAGGTCGTCGACGACGGTGACAAGATCGATTTCATCCTCAGTGACCTGATGCCACCGGGGCAGGACGAAGCCAGCTCCAGCTATGTCAATTCCGGTGTTGACTCATTGCTCGCCCTGCAGAAGCAGAACGACTCGATGAAGGCTTACATCGAGGGCTACATCGCTAAACTTGAAGTTGCCCGTTCGAAGACTATGGCCACGGACGCGGCGAACACCCTGCGCACGACCTGAGGATGCCGAACGTGTTGAGGAATCGTGCCGCGGTGGCGGCGCTCGTGCTGGTTTCCGTCGCGGTCGCCGGTTGCACAGGAGAGACCCCGGGTACGCCGACGCCGACCCCGGGAACGTCGCCGTCATCGGCTTCGTCCGTCGCGCCGGAGGATCCGAATGTGCCGAAGGTGGCGAATCCGCTGGACGCCTCGGCGTTCGTCGGTGACGTCTGCAAGCTGCTCCCGGACGCCGCGGCAGCGGACCTGGGGTTCACCGCGCCAGGCGAACCGAAGGACGAGAGCAGCAATCCCGGTTGCAGCTGGGGGATTCGCGGCAAGGCCGACAGCCTGTTGATCATCCTCGGCAGCGGCAACCGCGAAAAGGGCATGGGTGGCCTGGCCGGCCTGCACAAGGCCAAGGAAGCCGGTCAACTGAGGTTCCTGGAGCCAGGTCCCGATGTCGACGGCTATCCGACCGTCTACTACGGAATCCAGGACCGGCGAGCGGGCGGCAACTGCGACCTCGCGGTCGGCGTCGCCGATGATCTGACGGTCAACACCCTCGCCGGGGGCTACGACAATGAGCAGGATTCCTGTGGAACCGCGCAGAAACTCGCGTCGGCCGTGATCAAGACACTCAAGGGGGCATGAGGGTGGACGGCAAGCAGATTTACGAGAACTTCACCGAGGGTGACACACGCAACCTGCGCAGCGCGGCCGATCGCATCTCGGACCTTTCGGACGCCTATGTCGATCGAGGCATGGCCATCAAGTCCCTGCAGTCGCGGATGACGTCGTCCTGGACGGGTTCCGCCGCAGACGCGGCGAACGCCGGCGCGGGCCCGCTCGAGCAGGCGTTCCGCGAGACCGCGGACCCGCTGTTCACCACGAAGGCCTCGGTCACCACGCAAGCGGACAGCTTCGACGACTCCGGGCAGACGGTCGTCCCCGTGCCGCCGAAGCCCGAAAAGCCCAACCCCTGGACCACCGGCCTCAAGGGCGCGATCCCGATCGCCGGTCCGTTCATGGTCAACAACGACATCAAGAACTACCAAGAGGGCGTCGCTAAGCACGAGGCGGCGAACCAGAACAACGTCCGCGTGATGGACCAGTACGACTCGGTCACCAGCAGCACGAGGTCGTCGTTGCCGACCGATTACGGCGTGCTCAAGAACGACGGTGCAAACGTCAGTGTCAAGGTCGGTGGCGGTCCGCCGCCGATCAAGCCGCCGCCCGTCATCCCGGTCAAGCCCGGTAAGCGGGGCGGCGGTGACGACAAGAACGACGAGAACGACGGCACCGACACGAGCGGCACGAACGACAACGACAACAATCAGCACCAGAATCAAAATCAGCACCAGAACCAGAACCAGAACAAGCCCGGTGTCGGCGAAGACCGGCCGGTGAACCCGAGGGACAAGCCTGGCGGCGACCCCAACGTCACGACGCCGACGAGGAAGCCGGGGCCCGGGGACACGACGCTCCCGTCCGGCGGCGGCAGGGGCAAGCCGGGACAGACCACCGAGATCCCGGGCCGGGACGTCGGGCGCGGTACTGGCGGCAACCCCGACGACGTGCTCGGCCTGACCAACGGTCTCAACCAGAACAACGGCCCCGGTGGCGGCGGGGCCAACCCGCCCGGAAGCACCGGCGGCGGACGCAACGTTGCCGGGCCCAACAGTGCCGCGGGCAGGCTTCTCGGCGGCGAGGGTGGTACCGGTGGCCGCGCGGGCGGTCCGGGTGGACCCGGTTCCGGTGGTCTCGGTGCGGGCAGGGGCTCCGGCATGGGTGGCCTCGGCGGTGGCATGGGTGGCGCCGACCACCTGGCGGGTGGCCGTGGAGGGGCAGGCCGCGGCGGAGGTCAGATGGGTCCGATGGGTGCGGGCGGCAGGCGTGCCGAGGGCGACGAGGACGACGAGCACCAGCGTCCCGACTACCTCATCGAAGCCGACCCCGACGCGATCTTCGGCACCGACCAGCGGACCAGCCCGCCGGTCATCGGCGAGTAGCGGATGACCCTGAGAACAGGCCGGGTGGACGTCCCGGTCGAAGCCTTGGCGGTGCTCGCCGAGCGCGAACGCGTCGGCGACCTGCACATCACGCTGCGTCCCGAACCGCGCTGGTTGTCCAGGACAGCCCGCGCGGAGGCGGACAAGCGAGTGGAAGCCGCTTTGGCGCAGGCCGGGCTGCTGGATTCGAGCGGCCGCGCGTCGGTCGACTTCCTGGACTGGCTGCCGGTGCTCACGAAACCGGCGATCGAGTACTACGGCTGGGTGAACGCGGGCGGTCAGACCTACGGCCTCCTCGCCGCGTCGCTGGGGTTGCAGGCGGTGCTGGCGGTGTCGTCCGGTGACTGGGTCGGGCTGCAGGAGATCGACCGGCGACGGTTGCCCGAGTCACTGATCGAGCAGTTGCCACCCGTTCCCGCGGGTGGCGGCAGGCTTCGCACCGTTCGGGCGTACGAGCTCGAAGAGGCGGCGCGGCGTGGGCCGGACACGCATTCGCTGCCGCCGGTGATCGCGGACATCGTCAGCCTCGTGCAGCGGCCGGTCGAAGGGAGCGGTGAGCTCTACGTCGGCAAGCGGGACGAAGTCGGCAGACACGTGGCGGTCGAGGATCCGCTGCACTTCGCCGACACCGACTGGGGCCGGTACCTCAGCTACACGACCGGGCAGGGCCACGACGCGGTGGTCCACATCGGCCCCGCGGGCCCGTCCGAGCTGGCAGACGCGCTCCGGCACGTTTCGGGGACGCTGGGCAGCTAGCGCAAGTCCTTGAAGGTCTCCTTCCCCCACCGTGAGGGTCAGGGTCCCTGCAAAGTCGAGGTTTTGCGGGTCAGGCGGTTATTCGTCGCGGGGTCACACCGGTTGCGGAGCTTGATCAACAGGGGTTCAGGGACCTGCCCTCCGGCCCTCCCCGCTCGGCCTTGCAGGCATTAGCGATGTCAAGTCCGGACTACCAACAGCAGGGCTGACCAGCAGCTCTGCGACTTCGCCGGGACGTTGACCTTCAGGGTAGGCAAGGAAGCCTTCACGTCGTTCTGGACCGAAACCTCGCACACCAAGCCACCCTCCCGGCTATTGTGACAGCGCTGTTGTATTCTTGCGGGTCTGGGAGGACGAGGAACGTGACACGGCTATACCCGGAAATCGAACCGTACGACCATGGGATGCTCGACGTCGGCGACGGGCACCTCGTGTACTGGGAGGTCTGCGGGAATCCCGACGGCAAACCCGCCGTCACACTGCACGGCGGCCCGGGGACCGGCTGCAGCGCCGGTCTGCGCCGCTACTTCGACCCGGCCAAGTACCGCGTCGTGCTGTTCGACCAGCGCGGGTGCGGCCGGAGCACGCCGCACGCGGGGGAGCCCGACGCCGACCTCTCCGCCAACACCACCGACCATCTGATCGCCGACATGGAGAAGCTTCGCGAGCATCTAGGCATCGAGAAGTGGCTGCTCTTCGGCGGTTCCTGGGGCTCGGTGCTCGCGCTGGTCTACGCCGAGCGGAACCCCGGCCGGGTCTCCGAGATGGTCCTGATGGGCCTCGCCACCGGACGTCGGAGCGAGACCGACCTGCTCACCCGCGGCCTCGGCGGCGTCTTCCCCGAAGCTTGGGCCAAGTTCCGTGACGGTGTTCCCGAGGCGGAGCGCGACGGCGATCTGGCGGCCGCGTACCTCAAGTTACTCCTGGATCCCGATCCCGCGGTGCACGAGAAGGCGGCCGCCGACTGGTGTGCCTGGGAGGACGCGATCATCCTGACTTCCCCGCCGTACAAGAGTTTCGAGACTCCGGAGTTCCGGCTCGCCTTCGCCAGGTTGGTCACGCACTACTGGAGCCAAGGGTCCTTTTTGGACGAAGGCGTGGTGCTGAGGGAAGCCAAGACGCTGGCCCACATCCCGGCCGTGCTCGCCGAGGGAAACCTCGACCTGAGCAACCTCATCGGCACCCCGTGGGAACTGGCGCACGCCTGGCCGGGCAGCGAACTGGTGGTCATCGCCGAGGTCGGCCACAGCACTCAGGACGAGCCGATGCGCGAAGTCCTCGTCGGCGCGACAGATCGCTTCGCTTCGTAAGCCCGATCCCGCGCGCAGGCCCCCTTCCCTCGGTCCAGCCGAGGGAAGGGGGCTGCACGCGCGAGACGTCAGGGAATGACCAGTGCGGGGGCGGCTTCATGGGCGGCGTCCGAACGGGTGATTTCGGCGAGCCGCAGGCCGGTGGTGCGCGGGGCGATCCGGTCGAGGTTCCACGAACTCAGCAGCAGCGCCACCTTCGTCCGCATCTCGGTCCGCAGCCGGAGGAACGAGTCGGCGGGGTCCGCGCCGACCTCGCCGAGCAGGAGCCACCACGCCCACGCGGCCGCGCCGGCGTTGGCGACGAAGTCCGGGATCACCGGGATGCCCCGGGCCGCGAGGACCGCTTCGGCGTCGGGTGTGGTCGCCGCGTTGGCCGCTTCGATGACGACCTTCGCCTTGACTACGCCCTGGTTCCCGGCGCGCAGCGCGTAGGAGATCGCCGCCGGGACGAGGATGTCGGCCTCCGTCGCCACGATCTCGTCACGGGGGAGCAGCCGGACGTCGGATGGCAGCCGGCCGCGGTCGATCTCGCCGTAGGCGTCACGCAGGTCCAGCAACGCCGGGATGTCGAGGCCTTCGGGCCGGTACAGCGTTCCGGCGGCGTCGGCGACCGCGACGATCTTCATCCCGGCTTCGTGCAGGTACCAGGCCGCGCCGCCACCCATGGTGCCGATGCCCTGCACGGCGACGGTCGTCTTCTCCACCGGCCATTCCCACGCGTCGGCGACACCGAGGCAGGCCTGCGCGACACCGTAGCCGCCGATGACGTCGCCGAGCAGGAGGCCGCCGGGGACCGGGGTGCCCGCCCCGGCCTGCACGCGGCGAAGGGTGTGCGCCGGATCAGCCGAACGGCGGATCGCGGCGTGGTACGACTGCTCGAGTCCCAGCTTCGCGAACACCTCGTCGATCAGGTGCTGAGGCACGCCGAGGTCCTCGGCGGTCACCCAGTGGTTGTCGATCCACGGCCGCAGGAACGCGCAGAACCGTTCCAGCACACCAAAAGCACGCTCGTCCTTGGGATCGAAGTCGATGCCGCCCTTCGCGCCGCCGACCGGCAGGCCGAAAGTCGCGGTCTTGTTCGCCATCCCCCTCGCCAGGTCTTCGACCTCGGACATCGTGCAGCCCGCGCGCATCCGGGTCCCCCCGGTCGCGATGCCGGAGACCAGGCTGTGCACAACGAGGTAGCCGGTGGCACTGGTGACGGCGTCGGTCCAGATGAGCCTCATCAGCGGTTCGGCGTTCCTCGCGGCCATGCGGCCACCTCCTTCGGGATCCGGGGTTCGTCCTGCGCCACTTCCGAGAGTGCGCCCCACCAGGCGCGGGCGTCTATTTACCGAATCTGAACGATGATGTGCAGAGAAACTGGTGTAACACGTCAACCGGCATCCGCGACCGCGCCCGATTACGTTGGTGACATGGAGCTTTCGTTGCACCGCCTGCGGATGCTCCGCGAGCTGAGCAGGCGCGGCACCGTCACGGCGGCCGCCGCGTCACTGCACTACACCGCTTCGGCGGTGTCGCAGCAGCTGGCCCAGCTGGAGCGGGACGTGGGCGCGAAACTGTTCGAACGATTCGGCAGACGGGTGCAGCTGACCGAACTGGGACTGCTGCTGACCGAGCACGCCGAGGAGATCCTGGGGTCGGTCGAGCGGGCGACACTGGCGTTGGAGGAGGCACAGGAGACGGTCTCGGTCCGGCTCATGGCCGGCGTGTGGGCGTCGGTCGCTTCGGGGCTTCTGCCACACGCACTGGCCGCGCTCGCAGGCGAACATCCGGGGATCCAGGTACGGACCCGTGAGCTGGCACCCGAAGACACCGCCGACGCCGTACGTGACGGCGAACTGGACCTGTCGTTCGTGATCGACTACTCCGACGCGCCGATGCCGTGGGACGCCGGGCTGGAGCGCGCGGTGATCGCGGTCGAACGGCTGCACGCCGCGGTGCCCGCCGGCGCCGTCCCCGCCGGGAGCGCGTCCCTGCTCGAACTGGCCGAGCATCCGTGGATCCTCGCCAGCCCGAAGAGCCACTTCGGTCGCGCGGTGCGCACCGCCTGCCACCGGCACGGGTTCGAACCCAAGATCAACCACGAGGTCGAAGAGCAGTCGACGGCGATGGCGATGGTCCGGGCGGGGCTCGGGGTGACCCTCGTTTCGGACCTCGGGCTCGGCCTCCGGCCGCCGGGCATCGACGTCGTCGCGTTGACCACACCGCTGCTCCGAACGGTTTCGATCGCCTACCGGACGACGTCGGCCCGGCGGCCCGCGCTGCAGCTGGTGATCCAGGCGGTGCGCAGCGCGGCCGCTGCGCTGGGCCTGGGCACCGAGCCCGCTTTGCCCTGATTCGTCCCGTCTGAAAGGTGGTCCGCCGATCCTGCCCGGCAAGAACGCACCTGAATTTGTCGGACCCCGCGTGTAGCGTCCGAAGTCAAGGTTCCTCCTTGATCGGACTACCGACTGGACGGTGGGAAGATGACAACTGTTCACGATTTCCCCGAGAAGTCTGGGAGCGCGTCGAACGCGACGGCGAAGGTCCTGTCGGACCGCGCCGAAGGTGAGGCGTATGTGGCTTCCGTGTGTTTCAAGCACGGGCCACCGAGACTCCTCGGCGTAGAGCTGGAATTCACCGTGCACTACGCCGACGAGCCCGCCCGGCCTCTCGATCCCGACGATCTCGCCACCGCGCTCGGCCCGCACACCCCGCGGACACTGCGCCCCGACAGCCCCTCCCTCCCGCTTCCGGCAGGTTCACCACTGAGCCTCGAGCCCGGATGTCAGGTGGAGATCTCCGCTCAACCACAGACCACGCTGCGCCACCTGGACGCCGTCGTCTCGGCCGATCTGGCCCACCTCGAAACCCTTCTCACCACCCGAGGCCTGTACCTGGGTGACACCGGGATAGACGGGCACCGGGCCCCTGACCGCAAATTGGGCACACCCCGCTACGCCGCGATGGAACGCCGCTTCGCCCCGATGGGTGACGGGGGCGCGACGATGATGTGCAGCACCGCGGGCCTGCAGGTCTGTGTGGACACCGGCGAGGCGGGAGAACTGGCCACCCGCTGGGCCGCCGTCCACGCGCTCGGCCCGCCACTGCTGGCCACCTTCGCCAACTCCCGGGTCCACGCCGGTCGCGACACCGGCCACGCGTCCGCGCGCTGGCTGGGTGTGATGGACACGGAGGAGGCCCGCACCCGGTCGGCGGCGCCGTCCCGGGATCCGGCGGGGGAATGGGCACGCAGGGTCCTGGACACCCCGCTGATGGTGCTGCCCGGTCATGGCTGGGACGCGCCCGATTCCCTGACCTTCGCCGACTGGATCGACGGGCGGGGCGAGGGCGCCGGACTCGGCAAGCCGACCGAGGACGACCTCGCTTATCACCTGACGACCTTCTTCACGCCGGTCCGTCCACAGGGGTACCTGGAGATCCGCTACCTGGACGCCCAGCCCGCCGCCAGGTGGCTGCACCCGGTGGCCCTGCTGGTCGCACTGCTCGCTCGCCCGTCCACAGTGGACAAGGTGCTCGAGCTGTGCGAACCGGTCATGGGCCGGTGGGAGTGCGCGGCCCGGTTCGGCCTGTCCGACCGGGCGATCGCGGGCGTCGCGAGCGAGGTGGTGGACCTCGGCTGTGCCGAACTCGGCATGACCGGTCTGCCGCCGGAGACCATCACGGAGATCAGCGAGGGTGTGCAGTCCCTCGTGCACGGTTCGAGGAGCCCCCAGTCATGAGCGTGGAAAGCACCGAGATCAACCCGCTTCGCGCGCTGAGCCCGCAAGACCTGCGGGCCCACGCGGCCGAGGCGCTCACCAGGGCCCGCGAACGCAGTGTCGTGCTGACCGACGCCGTCGACGACGAAGACCTGGTGCGCCAGCATTCGAAACTGATGTCGCCGCTGGTCTGGGACCTGGCACACATCGGCAGCCAGGAAGAACTCTGGCTGGTCCGTGACGTCGGCGGCCGCGAGGCGCTCCGGCCGGACATCGACCAGATCTACGACGCGTTCCAGCACGCCCGCGCGGATCGCTCGGAGCTGCCGCTGCTGGGCCCGGAGGAGACCCGCAAGTACGTCCGGGAGGTGCGGGAGAAGTCCTTCGACATCCTGGAAAACGTTCCGTTGCAAGGCAGGCGGCTCACCGAGGACGCCTTCGCCTTCGGCATGATCACCCAGCACGAGCAGCAGCACGGCGAGACGATGCTGGCCACCCACCAGCTCCGCAAGGGCGATCCGGTGCTGCACGCGCCCGCTCCGCCGCCGTCACGGTCCGGGTGGCTGCCCGCCGAGGTCTTCGTGCCCGGCGGTGCCTTCACCATGGGCACTTCGGCCGAGCCGTGGGCGCTGGACAACGAGCGCCCGGCGCACGAGGCCGCGGTGGAGGCGTTCTTCATCGACACCGCCCCGGTCACCTGCGGGGCGTACGCCGAGTTCCTCGACTCCGGCGGTTACGAAGACCCGAAGTGGTGGAGTGAGCGCGGCTGGGCGTACCGCGGTGAGCACGGCATCGACGCGCCGCGCTTCTGGAAGCGCGAACAGGACGGCTGGTGGCGGACGCGTTTCGGCGTCTACGAGAAGGTGACCCCCGCCGAGCCCGTGGTCCACGTTTCCTTCTACGAGGCCGAGGCGTACGCCGCTTGGGCCGGACGGCGCCTGCCGACGGAACCGGAGTGGGAGAAGGCAGCCCGGTTCGACCCGGCGACCGGCCGATCACGCCGGTTCCCTTGGGGAGACGAGGAACCCGGCCCCGAGCACGCCAACCTCGGGCAGCGGCACCTGCGGCCCGCGGAGGCGGGCGCGTACCCGGCGGGCGCATCGCCACTGGGGGTGCATCAGCTGATCGGCGACGTCTGGGAGTGGACCAGCAGCGGGTTCGAGACATATCCGGGATTCTCCGCGTTCCCGTACAAGGAGTACTCGGAAGTGTTCTTCGGCGGGGACTACCGGATCCTGCGTGGTGGCTCGTTCGGTACGGACGCGGCGGCCATCCGTGGCACGTTCCGCAACTGGGACCACCCGATCCGGCGACAGATCTTCTCGGGGTTCCGCTGTGCCCGAGACGCGCGACCGGGCGAGGTGGGCTGAGCGGCATGTGCCGTCATCTCGCGTATCTCGGCGAGCCACGTTCGCCCGCCGAGCTGCTCTTCCATGCCCCGCATTCGCTGCTCGTGCAGTCCTATGCCCCGGCCGACATGCGGGGCGGCGGCTCGGTCAACGCGGACGGGTACGGCCTCGGCTGGTACGCCGAAGGTCCCGATCCGCTGCGGCTGCGCCGGTGCGCTCCCTTGTGGACCGACGGAGACCTGCCCGCGCTGGCCGGGTCGGTGCGGGCGCACGCCTTCATGGCGGCGGTTCGCAACGGCACCACCGGGATGCCGGTGGTCGAGGCGGCCAACGCGCCGTTCACCGGCGGCGGCCATCTCTTCAGCCACAACGGGATGGTGAAGGGCTGGCCGGGTTCGATGGCCGACCTCGCCGCGAAACTGCCGATCACCCGCCTGCTGACACTGGAGGCGACCACGGATTCGGTGCTGCTGTGGGCTCTGCTGCGTGAACGGCTCGAGGCGGGCGAAGACCCGCTCTCGGCCGTCACGTGGTTGACCGGTGTGGTCGAGGAGGCGGGGCCGGGTTCGCGGCTCAACTTCCTGCTGACCGACGGCCGGACGCTCATCGGCACGGCGTGGACGCATTCCCTGTCCTATCGGGACACCGGTGACGGTGTCGTCGTCGCTTCGGAACCGTGCGACGACGGTCCCGGATGGACTCCCGTTCCCGAACACCACGCCGTGCGGGTCACCGGCACCGGCGTGGAAGTCCTTCCCCTCGAAGCCGATCGGAGCACTGAGGCAAGATGACCGAAGTGGACCTCGACGTACACCGCAGCGAGTCGGACATCACCGAGCAGCTGCGCGCGGACGTCCGCACCGGCCTGGAAGCGGACCAGAAGTGGTTGTCGCCCAAGTGGTTCTACGACGCGCGCGGCAGCGAACTGTTCGAGAAGATCACCACTCTTCCCGAGTACTACCCGACCCGCAGCGAACGGGAGGTGCTCGCCGCGCGCGGCGGTGAGATCGCGGAAACCTGCGGCGCGCACACCCTCGTCGAACTCGGTTCCGGATCGAGTGAGAAGACCCGGCTCCTGCTCGACGCGCTCACGAGCCATGGCACGCTGAAGGAGTTCGTACCGCTCGACGTCTCCGAAACCGCGCTCGCCGAAGCCGCCGAAGCCATCAAGGCCGACTACCCGTCCCTCGAAGTCCGCGGCGTGGTCGGGGACTTCACCCAGCATCTCGACCTGCTGCCGGGCGACCGGCCGAGGTTGGTGGTCTTCCTCGGCGGCACGATCGGCAACTTCCTTCCCGCCGAGCGCGCCTCGTTCCTGCACTCGGTTCGCGAAGTGCTCGACGAAGGGGAGTGGCTCCTTCTCGGGACGGACCTGGTGAAGGACCGGGAGACGCTGGAACGTGCCTATGACGACGCGGCGGGGGTCACCGCCGAGTTCAACCGCAACGTGCTCCACGTGATCAACAACGGCCTCGGCGCGAACTTCGATCCGGCCGCCTTCGAGCATGTCTCGTCTTGGGACGAAAAGAACGAATGGATCGAAATGCGCCTGCGTGCCCGCGAGGCGGTGACCGTCGACATCCCGGGCGCTGATCTGCTGGTGAAGTTCGCCGAGGGCGAGTACGTGCGCACCGAGATCTCCGCGAAGTTCCGGCGGGACGGAATCGCCGCGGAACTGGCCGAAGCCGGTTTCTCGGTGGAGAAATGGTGGACGGACTCGGAGTCGCGGTTCGGGGTGAGCCTGGCAAGATCTGTGCGTGGTTAACGCTCTTACGTCCCTCGCTCGCGCACTCGGCACGAAACCGTGGCTGATGGGGCTCGCGGGCGGGATCATCTGGGTGGACAAGAAACTCCACCGGCTGTTCAAGGGGAAGGTGAGCCTGGTCGCGCTGGCCGGCAAGGAGATCCCGGTCAAGGCCAGGGAACTCCTCGGCGACGAGTACGACGCGATGTGGAAGCTCCTGCTGGACTTCTGGCCGGGTTACTCCACGGAGGAGCGATCCGCTCGCCGCGTGTTACCGATCTTCGAGTTGAAGACCCCCGCTCGCTAGGTTCGTACCATCCTTTCGGCCGGTGACGGGGTTACCGGCCTGTGCGAGGCTCGCTGGGTGTTACGCGCCGTGACGTCGGCGGCGCGCCGAGCGACGTGTCGCGACACGTCGCCAGCCGAGGGAGGAGTCGTTTTGCCGAGATCCACAAGGAGGCCGGTGCGCGGTCTCGCACTGGTAGGGGCACTCGTGGCCGGCGCCGCGTTCACCGGGCTTTCCGCCGGTAGCGCGGTCGCGGCCGAGGGCGGCGGGCTCTCCGCCGCCCAGGTCGGTGCGACCCCGCCGGTGAACTGGGAGGCCTGCACGGCCGACCAGATCCGCGGTGTTCCCGCCGACCAGGTCAAGTCCTACAGCTGCGCGCGCTACCGCGTGCCGATCGACCACGACAACGCGGCGCTCGGCACCATCGACATCGCGATGCTCAAGCGAGCGGCGAAGACGCCCGGCACAAAGGTCGGCTCGCTGTTCCTCAACCCGGGTGGCCCGGGCGGTTCCGGGTTCCGGATGCCGATCGGTGCCACGAACTACTTCCAGCCGCAGGTGCTGGACCGGTTCGACCTGATCGGTTTCGACCCACGCGGGGTCGGCGCCAGCAACCCGCTCAAGTGTTTCACCACGCAGGAGGACGCGAACGACGTCTTCGCCGCGCAGATCCCCGTACCGTTGTCACGGCAAGAGATCTCCGGAACGCTGGCGTCGTACCGGGACTACGGCCAGTTCTGCAAGAACAACGCCGGTGCGCTGCTGAACCACATGTCCACCAAGGACGTCGTGCGTGACCTCGACAAGATGCGGGCGGCCGTCGGCGACCAGAAGCTGACCTTCGTCGGCTTCTCGTACGGGACCCTGATCGGGTCGACGTACACGGGCATGTTCCCGAAGCAGAGCCGTGCGATCGTCATCGACGGCAACGTCGACCCGGCGCTGCGCACCAGCGACGGCGTGCAGTACGACCGCGAGCGTGCTCGCGGTTTCGAGATCGCGCTGGACGCCTTCCTGCGCAAGTGCGGGCAGGTCGGGCCGAAGTGCTCGTTCAGTTCGGGCACGCCGCGGGCGAAGTTCGACGAGATCCGCGAGTACCTGCGCCGGCAGCCGATCAAGCTGCCGGACGGGAGCACCTACGACATCAACGCGTTCACCAGCACGGTGGCCGGGGTGCTGTACTCGCCGACGTCGTTCCCGCCGCTGGCCGACGACCTGCAGGCGCTGTACAACGTCGTCCACCCGCCGTCGGCGCAGACGCAGACGGCACAGGCCGTCGAGCTGAAGGTGCTGCGATCGGGCGCGAACGGGCGCGCGGACGCGGACCCGGACAGCCCGTATGTCGGGGACGACTCCTACTTCGCCGTGAACTGCTCGGACAAGAAGATCACGATCAAACAGGAGAAGGTTCCGGGGATCGCCGCGAAGTGGGAGAAGGAATCGCCCACTTTCGGCCGCTATCAGGCGTTCGCCGACATCGCGGGCTGCCCGGTGTGGCCCGCGAAGAAGCCGGACGTGTTCCGCGGCCCGTGGCGGGCCAAGACCGACACCCCGGTGCTGGTCGTCGGCAACTACTACGACCCGGCGACCCAGTACCTGTTCTCGAAGCGGATGGCCAACCAGCTGGGCAACGCCCGGCTGCTCTCGGTCGACGCCTTCGGGCACTGCATCCTGGGTGACTCGCTCGGTGTGGACAAGGTGACGGCCGATTACCTGATCGATCTGAAGGTTCCGGCCAACGGCCAGGTGTTCCAGCCGAACGTCCAACCGTTCGAAACAGCCTGATCTCAAGCGTGTGACCGCGAAGGCCACCTCTGAGGCGATCACCGTCTCGGAGGTGGCCTTCGCGGCGCCGCTGGCTCAGACGTCGATACTCGCGTAGGTGTCCAAGCCGTAGTTCGTGGCGTACGCGTTCTCGACGCCGACCAGCAGGTCGACGATCTCGAAGTACCGGTCCCAGAAGGGCGTTTCGCGTAGCGCCTCGACGAGCAGCTGGTACGAGTGGTGGTCGTCGGCCTCCCACACCCACACGTCGGTCACCCGCGCGGAGTAGAACTCGGTGTCGTAGAAACGGGAACGGACTCCCTTCACCTTGCTCTCGATTGCCGGGAGAACTTCGGTCTTGAAGGATTCCACGCGCTGTTCGACCGTCAAGCCGAGCCATTCGGGGGTGGTCTTCACCAGTATGAAGGCGGTTACCGCGGACATTGTGCTTCCTTTCAGGCGTACGTGCTACCGATTCCCGGGAGTGCGGGAAAGTCGTGACTGCAGGACGACGAGCGCACCGAGGACGAGCACGCTCACGCCGATCACCCGCAAGGCCGTGCTGGTGCTGGTGACGAACGCGGAGATCACCTCGGGCGCGCGGTCCGGCGCGACGGCGAGGGCCTGCGCCACGGTGTGCGGATCATGGTTCGCGCGGATGTCGGGCGGCAGCGCGGCGACGAACCGTCCGGTGAGGACGGTGCCGATGACCGCGACGCCGAGCGCGCTGCCGAACTCGCGCGTGGTGGCCTGCAGCCCGGCGCCGACACCGGCTTGAGCAGGGGGCAGCGAACCGGAGATGGCGGCGGACAGTGTCGGAAGGGCCAGCGTGACCCCGATGCCGGTGACCACGAGCCAGGCCGCGTAGACGATGTACGGCGTCGCGGCGTCGATTGTGGACAGTCCGATGAGGCCACAGCCGCCGAAGGCGAACGCCAGCGCGACGGTGGCGTCGACGCCGACGCGCTGGACGAGGCGGCCGACATGCCGTGCGCCGAGGATGATCGGGATGGTCATCGGGATGATCCCGAGCCCGGTCAGCAGGACGCTGAAACCCTTGCCGTACTGCAGGAACGAGGCGTTGACGTAGAACAGCGCGAACATCCCGAAGAAGATCGCGGTCATGCCGAGGCAGGCGCTGCGCAGCGCGGGGACGCGGAACAACCGGGGATCGAGCAGCGGGTGCTCGACCTTCAATTCCACGAACGTCCACAGGACGAACAGCACGAGGGCGCCGGCGAACCCGATCAGGACGATCGGGCTGGTACAGCCCGCTTCGGGTCCCTCGACGATGCCGAGCAGGAGGGCGACCGACGCGCCGACGAGCAGGAAGGCGCCGAGCAGGCTGAGCGGGCGGTCGTGTCGCGGGGACACCGGCGCGACGCGGGCGACGAACGCGGCGAGCAGTAGGGAGATCGGGACCGCGACCGCGAACAGCCAGCGCCACGACCCGCCGGAGAGCACCGCGCCACCGCCGACGTTCCCGACGATACCGCCGATCCCGGTCATCGAGGCCCAGGTCGCGATGGTCACGCCCTTGCGCTCGGCGGGCACGGCGTGGAGCAGGACGGCGAGCGTGTTGGGCAGGACCGCGGCGGCGCCGATTCCCGTGATCGCCCGGCCCGCCAGCAGGACGGGCACGTTCGGCGCGACCGTCGAGAGCAGCGCGCCGAGGCCGAACAGTGCCAGGCCGGCGAGGAGGACCCCCTTGCGGCCGAAGCGATCGCCCGCGGCGCCACCGAGGATCACCAGGCAGGCGAAGAAAATGACGTAAGTGTCGACGATCCAGACCAGCGCCGACGCGGACGGGCGCAGGTCGCTCGCGGCCAGCATCGGGACGGCGAGGTTGATCGCGGCGACCATCCCGACGACGAGCACGACGCACGCGCACATGACGGCCAGCAGGCCGCGTCGCGCGACCGGGCGGCTCGCGTCGGCTGCCGGATCGTCGCGGATGTGAAGTCGAAGTGGCATGTCTTTTACGCTATGGACCAGCAGCTACTTCGTGCCACGCAACTTTGGCAAGGACGAGTTGCGTACAATGCAACTATGGTCGACCAGTTGGACCTGAACCTTTTACGCGTGTTCGACGCGCTGCTGCGGGACGGCAGCGTCACCGCGGCCGCCGAGCGCCTGCACCTCTCGATCCCGGCGACGAGCCGGGCCCTCGGCAGACTGCGGCGGGCGATGGGGGACCCGATCCTGGTGCGCGCCGGCCGTGGGATGGTGCCGACGCCCTTCGCACTGCGGACCGCGCCGCGCGTGCGGTCACTGCTCGACGAGGCGTCGGCTCTGATCAGCGCCGACCGGGAACTCGCCATCGGGGACCTCGAACGCACTTTCACCATCCGCATCAACGACGGCGTCGCCGCGACGCTGGCGACGGCGGCCGTCGAGGCGACCGCCGCCGTCGCGCCGGGTGTGGTCCTGCGCTTCGTCGGGGAAGGCAGCGAAAGCACCGAGGCGCTGCGGGACGGCTCTGTGGATCTGGACATCGGCGCCGGTGACGTCTCGGCTCCCGACATCCGCTCGATGCTGCTGTACCGCGAACGAGTGGTCGCGATCGTCCAGGCGGACAGTCCACTGGCGCGCACGCGCCGCCCGACGCTGGCGCAGCTTTGCCGGTATCCCCACGTTTCCGCCTCCCGGCGCGGCCGCACCCGAGGGCCGCTCGACGAGGTCTTGGAGGCCGAGGGACTCCAGCGCCGGGTCGCGGCGATCGTCCCGACGTCCGCCGTCGCCGCGTTCCTGGTCGCGTCGAACGAGTACATCGGACTCGCGCCGCAGCGGCTCGCCGAGCAGTACGGCCGGTCGCTCGGCATCCGCTGGTTCCCGATCCCCGCGGACCTCCCGGAGATCGAAGTGCGCCAGCTCTGGCACGCCCGGCTCGACGCCGATCCGGCCCAGCGCTGGCTGCGCGGCACGATCCGCGACGCGTTCGATTCACCCGCTTAGCGGCGATTTCCGGAGCCGGAATTGACCTGGGAGGACTGATCGCCTCTCGCCAAGGTGATCTCGATCTGCGGCTTGCGTCGCAGCTGGGGGAAGGAAAACTTCGCGTACCAACAGAACTCTGTCCATCGCCGGGACGTCCGCGGTCACGCTGGCCGTTCTCGTTCCCGGCTCGGCTTCGGCGGCGCTGGCGAGATCAACGACGCCGGGATAGCGGTCGGCTGGTCCGACACGAGCGGCGCCGACGACGAGGTCACCGATCTCGGCACCGCGGCCGGTGACACCGGGAGCGAGGCCACGGGGATCAACGACGCGGGAACGGTGGTAGCGCGGTTGTTATCGGGAGCGACGTATTGCCAGGCGGACGCGATCAACGCCACCGGTGAGATCGGCCGGTCCGCTGGAGCGTCGACGGGAAGGTGACCGCACTGGCCATGCCCGGCGGGACCTCCGGTGGCGGGGCCGCGATCGCGGACGACGGCACTGTCGCGGGCTACTTCGCGTAGGTGATGGGCTTCGGTGCCGACGGCGACGATCGTCGACAGGGTGCAGCGGTCGGTCGGCGGTAGCCACGGCGTGTTCGCGGTCGGTATGTCGAAGGACACAGAAAGGGCGCTCCACCGCCGTGCGCTGGAACTCCGAGGAACCCTCACCGACTTCGGAAGGGCGGCTGGAGCAGGGCCGGGAACCATCACCTTCGCCACCTCGGTCAACACGCACGGGGTGATCGTCGGCCGGTCCAGCGCGGTCGCGGTGCGCTGGACGCCTTGATCGGCGTGGTATCTTCCGAAGGTTGATCAACACCGTTCGAGTACGAAAGCGAGGTGAGCGGCACATGCCGGAAGACAGTTCTGGAACGACCGGATGCGGTCGCCGTTCACCCGTGTGCGCGGTGCGGTGACCTTTCCGGTCTCCTTTCCCTGTCTGGCCTTGTGTGCGCACGCCAGAAAAGAGCCGGAATCATGAACACCTTCGAAATGCTGCTCAGGGTCGGCACCGGCGTCGGACTGGGCGCCGTCATCGGCATCGAGCGCCAGTACCGCGCCCGGATGGCCGGACTCCGCACCAACGCCCTCGTCGCCGTCGGCGCCACCCTCTTCGTCCTGTTGTCCGCGCACGGTTTCGGCGGGCTGGACACCAGCGGTGACGCCGACCCGACGAGGGTGGCCGCCCAGATCGTTTCCGGCATCGGCTTCCTCGGCGCCGGGGTGATCCTGCGGGACGGCCTCAACGTCCGCGGACTCAACACGGCCGCCACACTGTGGTGCTCGGCGGCCGTCGGATCCCTTGCGGGAGCGGGACTTTACGTCGTCGCGCTCGCGGGGACGGCCGTGATCGTCGGGGTCAACGTACTGTTGCGCCCGCTCGGCCACGTCCTGGACCGTCGCCCGGAGAACCGGGAAGAGTCCTCCGAGCAGGAAGAGCGCGAGACGGCTTAGTGCCCTGTGAGGTTGTCTTTGCCCGTCGCTGGTTTCGGTACAGGGAAACCTTGACCGGTTGATCTCGTGAGTGGGACGTTGAGTGTCCAGGTTCTACCCTCGGGGCAGCCACCTGGGAGTAGGCAAATACCTCCTCCGTTCTCTTTTCGGCTGGGCAAGGGTCGCTCACCCGGCGTCCTGGTGGTGAAGGCCTCCTTGCTGATCGCTGGTGACACTGAGACGACCGTGACGCCACGCTCCGCGCTTGAAGTCCGTGAAGGCCTCCTTGAGGGACCCAGAGTCCCTCAAGGAGGCCTTCACGGACCCGCCACCCGACACGAGATCGTTCGGCCCAAGCGGTCCAGGAAATCCAGCAGGAGCCGGGAAAACTCGGTGGGCTTCTCCAGGTTGATCATGTGCGCGACCCCGGGAACGACAAGTTTCCGGGGTCGCGTGCCTCGCGATCGATCTGCTCGGCGATGTCGAGGATGCCCGAAAAATCCAGTTGGTCCATCAGCGTGAAGCTGGTGCCACCGTGCCGGGTGATCGTGTGCGTGTACATCTCCCGGCACCGTCGGCGGCTTCCTGGTCGACGTCCGCCGGGGGGCCGTCCACCCGCATCCGCAATACGCACTCGATGGCGGCGGGGAGATCGCCTCTGGCGCCGGCTTCTTGGAGTTTTTGTTCTGTCCAGGACACAGGGGTCTTTCGTCGTCATCGCGCTGCGGCCGGTGGCCACGAGAACGAGGTCCTCGACGAGGTCTGGGCAGGTCAGGACGAAGTCCATCGCGATCCGCCCGCCACCGGACGACCCGATCAGTGAGGCGCGGGGGAGTTCCAGGGCGGTCATCAGCTCGCGGAGATCGTCGTAGTGCCTGAACCGCTCGGTCGGTGTGGACGATCCGCCGTGTCCCCGGGCGTCGTAGCGAACGGCGGTGCAGTGGTCTTCGAGCGCTGACATCTCGGCGTCCCACATGCGGGAGTCGAGCATCCCGCGCGCCATGGCGGGCACGGTACCGAAGAAACGCAAGAGGCCCCTTTCCCCGAAGTGCGGGGAAAGGGGCCTCTTGCGTACAGAGTGCTTACGCCTGGGTCATCTTCCGCAGGACGTACTGCAGGATGCCGCCATTGCGGTAGTAGTCCGCCTCACCCGGCGTGTCGATGCGGACGTCCGCCTCGAACTCCACCTTGGTGCCGTCGGTCTTCGTCGCGGTGACGTGGACCGTGCGCGGGGTCTCGCCGTCGTTCAGCTTCGTGATGCCCGAGATGTCGAACGTCTCGGTGCCGTCGAGGCCGAGCGACGAGGCCGACTCGCCCGCCGGGAACTGCAGCGGGATGACGCCCATGCCGATCAGGTTCGACCGGTGGATCCGCTCGAACGACTCGGTGATCACCGCGCGGACGCCGAGCAGCGAGGTGCCCTTGGCCGCCCAGTCGCGGGAGGAACCGGAGCCGTACTCCTTGCCGCCAAGGACGACGAGCGGGATGTTCTGGGCCGCGTAGTTCCGCGCCGCGTCGTAGATGAACGACTGCGGGGCGTCGTCCTGGGTGAAGTCGCGGGTGTAGCCGCCCTGCACGTCGTCCAGCAGCTGGTTGCGCAGCCGGATGTTCGCGAAGGTGCCGCGGATCATGACCTCGTGGTTACCCCGACGGGAGCCGTAGGAGTTGAAGTCCTTCTTCTCCACACCGTGCTCGGTCAGGTACTGCGCGGCCGGGGTGCCCGGCTTGATCGCGCCGGCGGGGGAGATGTGGTCGGTGGTGACCGAGTCGCCCAGCTTCGCCAGCACGCGGGCGCCGGAGATGTCGGTGACCGCCGACGGCTCCGCCTTCATGCCGTCGAAGTACGGGGGCTTCCGGACGTAGGTGGACTCCGCGTCCCACTCGAAGGTCTTGCCCTCGGGGGTCGGCAGCGACTTCCACCGCTCGCCACCGTCGAAGACGTCGGCGTAGTCCTTGGTGAACATCTCCTGCGTGATGGCGTAGTCGATGGTCTCCTGGATCTCCTTGGCCGCGGGCCAGATGTCCTTCAGGAAGACGTCGTTGCCTTCGGTGTCCTGGCCGAGCGGCTGGTTCTCGAAGTCGAAGTCCATCGTGCCGGCGAGCGCGTAGGCGATGACCAGCGGCGGCGACGCGAGGTAGTTCATCTTCACGTCGGGGTTGATCCGGCCTTCGAAGTTCCGGTTGCCCGAGAGCACCGAAACCGCGGTGAGGTCGTTCTCCTGGATCGCCGCGGAGATCTCGTCCGACAGCGGGCCCGAGTTGCCGATACAGGTGGTGCAGCCGTAGCCGACCAGGTGGTAGCCCAGCTTCTCCAGGTACGGCCAGAGACCGGCCTTGCTGTAGTAGTCGGTGACGACCTGCGAACCCGGCGCCATCGAGGTCTTGACCCACGGCTTGACCGTGAGGCCCTTGTCGACCGCGTTCCGCGCGAGCAGTGCCGCGCCGAGCATGACCGACGGGTTGGAGGTGTTGGTGCACGAGGTGATCGAGGCGATCACCACGGCGCCGTGGTCGAGGACGAATTCGCCGCGGTCCGACGTGCTGACCTTGACCGGGTTGGTCGGGCGGCCGCTGTGGCCGTTCGCCGCCGACTGGACCTGGACCTCGACCGCACCCTCGTCCTTGAACGAGAGGGCGGCCGGGTCGCTGGCCGGGAAGGACTCCTCGACGCTTTCGTCGACGTTGGTGTGCGGGACCTGCTCGCCGCCGACGTAGTCGTGGATCGACTTGCGGAACGAGTTCTTCGCGTCGGTCAGCTCGATGCGGTCCTGCGGGCGCTTCGGGCCGGCGATCGACGGGACGACCGTGGAAAGGTCCAGCTCGATGTACTCGGAGAACTCCGGCTCGTGCGACGGGTCGTGCCAGAGACCCTGTTCCTTGGCGTAGGCCTCGACGAGCGCGACCTGCTCCTCGGACCGGCCGGTGAGCTTGAGGTAGCGGACGGTCTCCTCGTCGATCGGGAAGATCGCCGCGGTGGAGCCGAACTCCGGGCTCATGTTGCCGATGGTGGCGCGGTTGGCCAGCGGCACCGCGCCGACGCTCTCGCCGTAGAACTCGACGAACTTGCTGACCACGCCGTGCTTGCGCAGCATCTCGGTGATGGTGAGCACGACGTCGGTCGCGGTCACGCCGGTCGGGATCTCGCCGGTGAGCTTGAAGCCCACGACGCGCGGGATGAGCATGGAGACCGGCTGGCCAAGCATGGCCGCCTCGGCCTCGATGCCGCCGACACCCCAGCCCAGCACGCCGAGGCCGTTGACCATGGTGGTGTGCGAGTCGGTGCCGACACAGGAGTCGGGGTACGCCTGGCCGTTGCGGGACATCACCGTGCGCGCGAGGTGTTCGATGTTGACCTGGTGCACGATGCCGGTGCCCGGCGGGACGACCTTGAACTCGTCGAAGGCGCCCTGGCCCCAGCGCAGGAACTGGTACCGCTCGCGGTTGCGCTCGTACTCGATCTCGACGTTGCGCTCGAACGCGTCGGGGCGGCCGAAGACGTCGATGATGACCGAGTGGTCGATGACCAGCTCGGCCGGCGCCAGCGGGTTGACCTTGTCCGGGTCGCCGCCGAGGTCGGTGACGGCCTCGCGCATGGTGGCGAGGTCGACGACACAGGGCACGCCGGTGAAGTCCTGCATGATCACGCGGGCGGGGGTGAACTGGATCTCGATCGACGGATCGGCCTTGGCGTCCCAGTCGCCGAGCGCGCGGATGTGGTCGGCGGTGATGTTCGCGCCGTCCTCGGTCCGCAGCAGGTTCTCGAGCAGGATCTTCAAGCTGTAGGGAAGGCGCTGGGAGCCCTCGACCTTGTTCAGGCGGAACACCTCGTAGGAGGCGTCGCCCACCTTCAGCGTGTCTTTGGCGCCGAAGCTGTCCTTGCTGGCGGGTGCGGTCACTTCTAACTCCAGTGGCGGGTCAGTTCGGGGTGTTCTCCAGGTCGTTCGGGCCGACCAGGAGCGAGTGTTGCGCACCCCCACCGTAAGTCCGGACCCGGGATGGCACACCTCGTTCGTCCCCACAAACAGTACGCCTGTCCTTTTTTCGATTCAAGTCGCCCTCGGCTCGGGTGTCCCTTCTTGCTCGGTTTGAGTGGCAAGCCGACACGCTCATCGCGAAGGTTGCGGCCATTCGAGTGATGAAACGTTCGTCTGTTCGTCCCCCGTTGAGGGGAAATGGTGCCTACGGTGTGTAAGTTCCTGGTGGTGTTTCTGGTATTGCTGTGACTGAAGTGGCACAGTGAGTTCGTCGTTCAAGATCAGGAGGTGGGCGGATCGTGCGTGGTGAAACCGGGTCCGGCAGCGTTACCCGCCGTGGCGTGACCATCGGCGCGCTCGGCGTCGCCTTGTTGCTCGGGGTGACCGGTACGGGTCTCGCGGTTCCGCCGCCCCCGCCGAACCCCAGCGACTCCGAGATCAACTCCAGCAAGGCCGACGCCAACGCCAGGGCGGGTGATGTCGGCAGACTCACCAATCAGCTGGCCCAGGCCGAGTCGAAGCTCTCTCAGCTCAACGACGAGGTCGAGCTGAAGATGGAGGAGGCCAACAAGGCCAGGGTCGACGCGGAGACGGCGCTGGACGAGGCCGCGCTGGCGGACCGTGAAGCGCGGTCGGCGCGCACGGAGGCCGACGCCGCGCAGTCCACCATCGACGAGGCCCGTGCGGACCTCGACAAGTTCGCCGCCGCCAGCTTCCAGCAGGGCAGCACCGTCGGCTCGGTGTCGGCGTACCTGACCGCCAACAGCCCCAAGGAACTCCTCGGCCGCGCCCAGATGCTCGACGCGGTCGGGGGCAGCAGGCTCAACGCGCTCGACACGATGAAGCGCGCGCAGACCGAGAAGTCCAACAAGGACGCCACGGCCCGCAAGAAGCTGGAGATCGCGCAGGAGCGCAAGCGCGAGGCCGAGGCGGCCAAGCACGAGGCCGACAACGCCCAGAGCGCCGCCCAGCACGCGCAGGACACCCAGGCCACCCAGAACGACCTGCTGGAAGCCGACAAGACCAACGTCGAGAAGCAGCTTTTCGAGGCGCAGCAGAAGGTCAGTGGGCTCCAGGGGCAGCGGCAGCGCTACGACGACTGGAAGGCGCAGAAGGCCCGCGAGGACGAAGAACGCGCTCGTCAGGCCGCTCTCGCCGCGTCCCGGCCCAGCCCCGGTCAGGGTGGCGGTGACCGTCCGTCGACCGGAAGGCCCGTCCAGTCGGCTCCCGCTGGTTCGAGTGTCGAGGCCGTCGTCCGGCGGGCGCTGTCACAGCTGGGACTTCCGTACGCGTGGGGCGGTGGCAACGGCTCCGGGCCGACGCGCGGCATCCGCGACGGCGGCACGGCGGATAGCTACGGCGACTACCTGAAGACCGGCTTCGACTGCTCCGGGCTGATGATCTACGCGTTCGCCGGGGTGCGGTCGCTCCCGCACTACAGCGGATACCAGTACAACGCGGGGCGTAAGGTGCCGCTCTCGCAGATGCGCCGCGGCGACATGCTCTTCTGGGGCGGCAGCGCGCGGGGCATCCACCACGTCGCGATCTACCTCGGGAACGGGCAGATGGTCGAGGCGCCGCAGTCCGGTCTGCGGGTCCGGATCGCGCCGGTGCGCTACGGCGGCATCATGCCGTACGCGGCGCGTTTGATCGGCTAGAGCGTGTCTCCCGAACTGACGTTGGCTGGTCGAGTGAGAGCACGCGCGCGCGTTTCTTTTGGGTCGGAGGCCTCGGATTTGCGGAGGTGGGTCGCTGACATGGCCGCCAGAGTGAACGGCCAATGCCGCGGCCCGGCCGCGGAAGACCGAAAGCGCGCTTTGAGAGACGCGGCCTAGCCGTGGCGTACGCGGGGATCGTGCTGGCGGGCGGTGCCGCGCGCCGCCTGTCCGGTGTGGACAAACCCGCCCTCGTCGTCGGCGGGAAACCTTTGCTGGCACGGGCTCTGGCGGCGCTCGCCGAAGCGGACCCGGTGATCGTCGTCGGGCCGGAACGGCCGGGTTTCGGCGACGTCCGGTGGACGAGGGAAGCCGAGCCCGGTACGGGACCGGTGGCCGCGCTGGCGGCGGGACTCGCCATGGTGCACACGGGGATCGTCGCCGTCCTCGCCGGTGATCTCGCCGGAGTCCGGAAGTCCACTGTGGACCGGCTGGTGGCCGCGCTGGGGTCCGCTTCCGGCGCGGTCCTCGTCGACGCCGGTGGTGAGCGGCAGTGGCTGTTAGGCGTCTGGCGGACGGAAGCGTTGCGTGGCGCCTTGCCGGAGCCGGTGGAGAACGCGTCGCTGCGGCGGACCTTGGGCGGGCTGGACATCGTCGACGTCCCTGAGGAACCGGGGGAGAGCGCCGACATCGATACGCCCGAAGATATCGGTCGATTCTCTTGAGACTGGTGGCTATTGTGGACCGATGGCGTCGGTCAAACAGGTCCAAGTCACCTTCGATTGCAAGGAACCCGAGCGGGTGGCCCGATTCTGGTGCGAGGTGCTGGGGTACGTCGTGCCGCCGCCGCCGGAAGGATTCGCCACCTGGGACGACTACACCCGTTCGCTGCCGCCGGAGAAACAGGACGCGGGGTTCGTCTGCCAAGATCCCACCGGGGTGGGCCCTCGGCTGTATTTCCAGCGCGTTCCCGAAGGCAAGGTCGTCAAGAACCGGGTGCATCTCGACGTCCGGGTCGGTACCGGGCTCGTCGGTGAGGAGCGCCTCGCCGCCCTCGAGGCCGAGTGCGCGCGACTGGTCCCGCTCGGCGCCGTCCGCGGGCCGCTGCTGCTCGCCGACGAAGAGAACGAGTCCTGCCTCACCATGCAGGACATCGAGGGCAACGAGTTCTGCCTCGACTGAGGTGTCCCCGGCGGCTCCTTCACAGCCGTCATACCGGTGGTCCGGTTGGCTACCGTCACGAACGGCTGTGTCAGCGACCACTACGGTCACAGCCGGACGCAAGAACGCAAGCGGGGAACACAGGAGGCACGAGTGACCGAGCCCGGCTACGCCGACGGCGCGCAGCAGCAGCCCGGAACGCCGGCGCGGGACGCCCAGTTGCTGGAGCGGACCGTGTTCGAGGTCAAGCGGATCATCGTCGGCCAGGACAGACTGGTCGAGCGGATGCTCGTCGGCCTGCTTGCCAGGGGCCACCTCCTGCTCGAAGGTGTCCCCGGTGTCGCGAAGACCCTCGCCGTCGAGACCTTCGCGCGAGTGGTCGGCGGCTCGTTCTCGCGGGTGCAGTTCACCCCGGACCTGGTCCCCGCCGACATCCTCGGCACCCGGATCTACCGCCAGGGCGCCGAGCGGTTCGACGTCGAACTCGGCCCGGTGGTGGCGAACTTCGTGCTCGCCGACGAGATCAACCGCGCGCCGGCGAAGGTGCAGTCGGCGATGCTCGAGGTGATGGCCGAGCGGCACGTGTCGATCGGCGGCCAGACCTTCCCGATGCCCGACCCGTTCCTCGTGCTCGCCACGCAGAACCCGATCGAGAACGAGGGCGTGTACCCGCTGCCAGAGGCGCAGCGCGACCGGTTCCTGTTCAAGATCGTCGTCGAGTACCCGACCGCCGAGGAAGAGCGGGAGATCATCTACCGGATGGGCGTCACTCCGCCCACCCCGCAAGAGGTGCTGAGCCCTGGCGAGCTGGTCCGGCTGCAGAACGTCGCTTCGCAGGTGTTCGTGCACCACGCGCTGGTCGACTACGTCGTCCGCGTGGTACTCACCACCCGTACCCCGAACGACCACGGCCTCGCCGACGTCGCGGGCTGGGTGTCCTACGGTGCCTCGCCGCGTGCCAGCCTCGGCATCATCGCCGCCGCGCGGTCGCTGGCGCTCGTCCGCGGCCGGGACTACGTGCTGCCGCAGGACGTCGTCGACGTCGTGCCGGACGTGCTGCGTCACCGGCTCGTGCTGTCCTACGACGCGCTGGCCGACGGTGTCCCCATCGACCACATCATCACGCGGGTGCTGCAGACCGTGCCGCTGCCGCAGGTCTCGGCCCGTCCGCAGGGCGGCGCCGGGCAGGGCGGCCCGGTCCCGGCCGGCGCACCGGTCAGGTAAGGGACGAGCGTGAAGAACGAGAAGGGCGACCGTCCTTCCTGGGCGCCGCCGGTACTCCGCGGGGAGCGGATGGAGGCGGGCCTGCGCACACTCGAACTCGACGTGCGCCGCCGTCTCGACGGTCTGCTGCAGGGAAACCATCTCGGCCTGGTGCCGGGGCCGGGTTCGGAACCGGGGGAGGCCCGGCCGTACCAGCCCGGTGACGACGTCCGCCGGATGGACTGGGCGGTCACCGCGCGGACGACGAGCCCGCACATCCGGGAGACCGTCGCCGACCGCGAACTGGAGACGTGGCTGGTGGCGGACGTGTCCGCGAGCCTCGACTTCGGCACCGCGCTGTGTGAGAAGCGTGACCTCGTCGTGTGCGCGACGGCCGCGGTCGCCCACCTGACCGGCGGGGGCGGCAACCGGATCGGCGCGCTCGTCTCGAACGGGGCGGGCAGTATCACGCGCATCCCGGCGCGCGGCGGGCTTCCGCACGCGCGGGGACTGGTCCGTAAACTCGCCGAGACCCCGCGTGCCGAGGAAGGTGTCCGCGGTGATCTCGCCGCGGCGCTGGAGAAACTGCGCCGCCCGCCCCGCCGTCGCGGGCTCGCCGTCGTGATCTCCGACTTCCTCGGCGACAGGGAATGGCAGCGCCCGTTGCGCGCGCTCGGCGGTCATCACGACCTCATCGCCATCGAAGTCCTCGACCCGCGCGACATCGACCTGCCCGACGTGGGCACCGTCGTGCTGGCCGACCCGGAGACAGGGAAACAGCGCGAAGTGCACGCTTCGGCCTTGCTGCGCAAGGAATTCGGCGCCGCGGCGCACGCTCACCGGCAGGAGGTCGCGGCCGCGCTGCGGCGGGCCGGTGCCGCGCATCTGGTGCTGCGTACCGATTCGGACTGGATCGCGGACATGGTCCGGTTCGTGGTGGCCCGCAAGCGCCGCTGGTCCGGTGGTGTCGCGTGAGCCTGACCGGATTCGCCTCACCGTGGTGGTTCCTGCTGCTGCTGGCGGTCGCCGCGGTCGCCGTCGGCTACGTGCTTTCCCAGCGCGCGCGGCGCAAGCGCACCATGCGGTTCGCCAACCTGGAACTGCTGGACAAGGTCGCGCCGAAGAGTCAGGGCTGGGTTCGGCACGTTCCCGCCATCCTGATCGTGCTCTCGTTGCTGGTGCTCACCGTCGCGCTCGCCGGGCCGACGGCCGAGCAGAAGGTGCCCCGCAACCGGGCCACCGTGATGCTGGTGATCGACACCTCGCTGTCGATGGAAGCGACCGACGTCGCCCCGACACGGCTGAAGGCGGCCCAGGAGTCGGCGCGCTCGTTCGCGCAGAACATGACTCCGGGGGTGAACCTCGGCCTGATCTCCTTCGCGGGAACGGCGACCGTGCTGGTCGCGCCGACGACCGATCGCGGCGGCGTCGTAAAGGCGATCGACAACCTCAAGCTGGCGCAGTCGACAGCAACCGGTGAAGGGATCTTCGCCGCGTTGCAGTCGATCGAGAGCTTCTCGGCAATCGTCGGTGGCGCGGAAGGTCCGCCGCCCGCGCGGATCGTCCTGATGAGTGACGGCAAGCAGACCGTCCCGGACGACCTGTACGCACCGCGAGGCGGGTACACGGCCGCGCAGGCGGCGAAGCAGGCGCAGGTGCCGATCTCGTCGATCTCGTTCGGGACCACGCACGGCTCGGTCGACATCGACGGCAAACCGCAGGACGTGAAGGTCGACGACGAATCGCTGGAGGAGATCGCGCGCCTTTCGGGCGGCGACTTCTACAAGGCGGCCAGCGCGGACGAGCTGAAACGCGTGTACGACGACCTCGGTGAGCAGATCGGGTACGAGCTGAAGGACGCCGACGCGAGTCGTCCTTGGGTGATCCTCGGGACGCTGGTGCTGATGATCGGGGCCGCCGCTTCGCTCTTCCTGGGGCAACGACTTCCGTAGCTCGCACGACAAAGTCTGTGAAGGTTCCTTCCCTACTTTGAGGGTCAGAGTCCCGGCAAAGTCGAGGTCTTGCAAATCGGGCGTATGCGGGCTCACCCACAGCGGGGCTGACCAACAGCTCTGCGACTTCGCCGGGACCCTGAGAGTGGGAAGGAGGCCTTCACTACGTTGCGGGCGAGATGTGGCGAGTTGCTCGTGAGTGGCGACTCGGCTCGCGGGGAGGTTTGGGCAGTTGATGAAGGAATGAACGCGGGCGCGGCCCCGTGACACTTCAGGGAGTAGCGAAGCCGTTCTGCCGCCAAGCCTCGTAGACGCTGATCGCAGCCGTGTTCGCCAGATTCAGCGAGCGGCTCGTCGGCAGCATCGGCAGCCGCACCCGCTCGGTCACCTGCGAGGCCTCCTGGACCTCCGCGGGCAGCCCGGCCGACTCAGGGCCGAACATCAGCACGTCTCCCGGCTCGTAGGCGACCTCGGTGTGCAGCCGCGTCGCCGAAGCGCTGAACGCGTAGACCCGGGCGGGCAGCAAAGCCGCCCACGCCGCGTCGAGGTCCGCGTGGACGTGGACCCGCGCGAGGTCGTGGTAGTCGAGCCCGGCGCGTCGCAACTGCTTGTCCTCCAGCGTGAAACCGAGCGGCTCCACCAGGTGGAGCTCGCAGCCGGTGTTCGCGGTCAAGCGGATCGCGTTACCCGTGTTGGGCGGGATTTCGGGGCGGTAGAACAGGATGCGGAACACGGAGGTTGATCGTCTTTCGTTCACGGGCGCTTCGCCTGAGGGCGGCCGGGAGGCCATATACGCGGACGAGCATGAGGCCGCCCGTGACCATCCCACCACAGGAGGGCTTCATGCCTTCGCTCCCTCACCCCCTGTCGCGGCGTCGCTTCCTCGGTTACGGCTCCGCCGGTGCGGCCGCCGTCCTCCTGGGGACCGGTGCCTGGAACGCCGCCGGCGCGATGCCGCTCGCGAGCGGCTCCGGTGACCCGTTCACCCTCGGTGTCGCGTCGGGTGACCCGTTGCCCGGCGGTGTCGTGCTCTGGACCAGGCTCGCACCACAGCCCTACGACGCCGACGGCTTCGGCGGGATGCCGCGCAAGCCGGTTCGCGTCGAGTACGAGGTCTCGCTCGACGAGCGCTTCCGCGCCGTGATCCGCCGCGGCTCCGTGGTCGCCACCCCTGAACTCGGCCACTCCGTGCATCCCGAGGTCCACGGCCTCGCCCCGGATCACCAGTACTTCTACCGCTTCCGCGCGGGCGGCGAGATCTCCCCGGTCGGCCGCACGCGGACGGCGCCGATCGCGTGGTCGTCGCCGCGCGAACTGAACTTCGCGTTCGCGTCCTGCCAGAACTGGGAGGCCGGGCACTTCACCGCGTACAACCACCTGGCCGCCGAGGATCTCGACCTGGTCGTGCACCTGGGTGACTACCTCTACGAAAGCGGCGTCACCGGCGTCGGACGCGGGACGCCGGTGGGGCCGCAGTTCAAGGGTGAGACCTTCGACCTCGCGCGCTACCGGCTGCAGTACGCGCTCTACAAGTCCGAAGCGCCACTGATGGCCGCGCACGCCGCCTTCCCGTGGATCCACGTCAACGACGACCACGAGGTGGAGAACAACTGGGCGGGCGACCACTCCCAGGCCGACAACGAGCCCGACCAGGACCCGGTGGTGTTCCGTCAGCGGCGCGCCCAGGCGTTCCAGGCGATGTACGAGCACCTGCCTTATCGCATCGCCCAGCTGCCGAAGGGGCCGGACGCGCGTCTGCACCGGCGGCTGAGCTACGGCACGCTGGCCGACTTCACCATGCTCGACACCCGCCAGTACCGCGACGACCAGCCGTGCGGCGACGGCCAGTCGGCGAACTGCGCCGAGCGGCTCGACGAGGACCGCACCCTGCTCGGCTCGGAACAGCGGAGGTGGCTGCTCGACGGCTTCTCCCGGTCCCACGCGCGGTGGCAGATCCTGGGCAACCAGGCGCCGATGGGCCAGACCGACACCGACGCGGGCGAGGCGACCAACGTGTACCTGGACCCGTGGGACGGCTACGTCGCCGACCGCGACCGGGTGCTCGCGGCGGCGCGGGACCGGGGTGTGCGGAACCTGGTGGTCATCACCGGCGACCGGCACCAGAACTACGCCTGGGACCTGAAGCGCGACTTCGGCGACCCGGGTTCGCCCACCGTCGCGAGTGAGTTCGTCGGGACGTCGATCACCAGCGGTGGCAACGGCGCCGACATGACGCCCGCCGGGGAGAACCTGCTGAAGGCCAACCCGCACATGAAGTTCTTCAACAACCAGCGCGGCTACGTCCGGGTCAACGTCAACCGGCACCGCTGGCGGAGCGACTTCCGAGTGGTGCCGTTCGTCAACACCCCCGGCGCGCCGATCAGCACGCGGGCCAGCTACGTCGTCGAGGACCGCCGCCCCGGCGTCCAGGCCGGCTGAGCCAACCGGAAGGCGGCGTACGACTCGCTTACGGACGCGGGCGGCGCCGCCTTCCGGAGCGTCGCCGGATCAACGAAGATGTAGTGGCTCGTAGGAGCTGAAGGACGCTTTCCCCGCATCGCATGGGGTGAAAGCGTCCTTCGCCCGATGGCATGTGGGGAAAGTCCCCTTCAGCTCTACTCGATGAAATCGATATTCGGATATCGCGGGGACTCGCCGTCGAACATGCGCTTTTCCCAGCCACGAAGGTGCAGATCGAAGAACGCTCCGACGTAATCCCGTTGCGCGGCAAGCGAACGACGGGGATCGATGGTGCCGATGACCGCCTCACGCTTCTCCGGCGCCACTCGCGAACCCAGCTGCGGCACGACGACCTGCAGATCGCTGTAAGCCATGTGCGTGCTGCCGCCACGCAGGAGCAGGTCCCGCTTCCAACCACGCTGGTTGGCCCAGAAGTCCGCCCAGCTGCGGTCGAATTCGGGATGACGGTGCGTGTGCTCGATCGGTTTGCCTTCCGGGTCGACCCCTTCGGCGCCCATCAGCATGAACGGCCGGTCGAGGCCGCGTTTCGTGACCTCGCCAGGGATGTAGGCGCTTCCCGGTGGATAGCCGAACGCCGTCGCCATCGCGCCGTCCAGGTTGATCCCGGCGTCGACCCGGCGATCGTGGACCATCGTCTCGCCCGCCGTGAACCCGCCGTAGGAATGCCCGTAGGCGCCGACCCGGGACAGGTCGAGTGACCGGCCGAGCCCGCGGGGGAGCGGCCGGTTCTCCGCGTCCGGGTTCTGGCCGCGGGTGATCTTCGTGAGCTGGTCGAGGACGAACCGGCTGTCGCCGACCCGCGCGTCGAGCGCTTTCTTCATGAACTCGGAGCCCTCGCCCGGGGGAAGCGCGGTTTCGAGCCGTCCGCCGGGGAATTCGACGGCCGCGCTCTCGTAGGTGTGCGAGAGCGAGACGACCACGTAGCCGCGGCTCGCCAGATCGTCGACGAGGGCGGTGTACATCTCTCGCGGACCGCCGAAGCCCGGCGAGAAGAGCACTACCGGCTTCGGAACGTCGTGAGCCGCGGGGACGCCGGTCTCGGCCCGTCGTTTCGCCGACGCCCAGTCGATGGAGCCGACCGGGAGGTCGAGGTAGTCCTCGCCCGCGAGCGCCTGGTCGATGACGCCGCCCATGGCGGGACTGAACCATGGTGCCCGGGGGCCGTCGGCGAACCGGTCCGCCGGATAGGTGACGGTGGCCATGACCTCCCGGCGCCGCTCCGGTTTCCACGGATCGGGCCGGGACCGGTCGACGAGGTGGAGGTCGGTGGTGCCGACCTCGTACTGGCCGGTGAGGGCCGGTGCGGTGAGTTTGGCCTGCTCCGCCGCGACGGCGGGGGCGGTCGTGGCGAGCCCGCCCACGAGCGCGAGGCCCGCGACGAGCGCCGAACCCCACACCACCCTGGTGTGTCTCGATGACACTGCTGGTCCTTCCGGATCGGGGCGGCCGGGGTGGGCCGCCTGCCTCCGACCATGGCAGCGCTCCGGTACTACGCGCATCACCCTGGAGATGGAGCCGGTCTCACCCGTGAAGGGCACGGTAGGCCGACGCGGCCCCGGGGTGCAGCGGAACCTTGCCGGTGCCGATCAGTGTCCGGACGTCGAGGAACTGGGTTCCGACGGCGGGTGCCGGGACGAGATCGGCGGCGTGCCCGGCCAGCACCCGCGTGACGGCGGCCGCGACGTCGTCGGGAAGGGAAGGCGCCGCCAGCAACAGATTCGCGACGCCGATCGTCCGCAGTTCCCCGACCCCCTGGTAGGCCTGGGCCGGGACGTGGACCAGGTCGTACACCGGGCCGTAGCCCGCGCGCAGGGCGGGAAAATGGGCGTCGAGCGGGAGGAGCGTGATCGGGGTGGTCCGGTTCAGCTCGGTGAGCGCGGGCGTGGGGATCCCGCCGGACCAGAACAGCGCGTCGACCTCGTGCGCCACCAGCGCGTTGGACGCCTGCCCGAGCAGGAGGTTCTTCGCGTTCACCGGGACTTCGGCGCGGGCGAACAGCCGGGTGCTGAACACCGCGACGCCGGACCCGCTCGCCCCCATCGCCACCGGCCGTCCCGCCAGGTCGGCGAGCGAGCGCACGCCGCCGTCCGCGCGGACCACGAGCTGGTGGTAGTTCTCGTAGACGCGGCCGATGGCCGAGAACGCGATCGGGACGGAGAACGGCTCCGCTCCGGCGAAGGCGGACTCGGAGACGTCGCCGAGGACGAGCGCGAGGTCGGCCCGCCCGTCCCGCAGGCGCCGCAGGTTCTCGACGCTGGCCTCGGTCGCGACGGCCGTCGCGCGCAGCCGTGGTTCCGCCCGGTTCAGCTGCTGGGCCAGCAGTTCCGCGAAGGCCAGGTAGAATCCGCCGCTCTCACCCGCCGCGATGACGATCTCCCGGTCCGGGCCCTGGTAGCCCGCCGTCGAACAGCCGGCGAGGGTGGCGAGCCCGGCGAGGAGTGCGGTGCGCCTGGTGACGGTCATGGCGTGCTCCCGGCGAGAGGAATTTCGACGCGGACTTCGAGTCCACGCGGTTTCGCCTCGCGCAGCTCGAGCTTCCCGCCCCTGGCGAGTACGTGCTGGCTCGCGATCGCGAGCCCGAGCCCCGTTCCGCGCGGCGCGCCGTCGCCACCGGCCCGCCAGAAACGTTCGGTCGCCCGTTCACGGTCCTTTGTGGACAGTCCAGGACCGTTGTCGGACACGAAGACCGTGGCGGTCGAGTCGCCGGTTTCGTAGCCGGTGGTGATGGTCGCGCCCCGGCCGGCGTAGTGCACCGCGTTGTCCAGCAGGACGTCCAGCACCTGGGCGAGATCGCCCTCCGGGCACCGTACCGGCACCGGCGCGTGATGCCCTTCGGCAGCCGCGAGGTCGACTCCGGCGTCGTCGGCCGACGGACGCCAGGCGTCGACCCGTTCCGCGAGCACGGAAGGAAGGTCGCAAGGTTCGTCACCGGATTCGCCGGCGGCCAGCCTGGTCGCCGCGCTTTCGGCGAGGGCGAGCGCGAGCAGTCCGTCGAGCAACGACTCCAGGCGTTCGACCTCCGCGACGGTCGCCCGATACGCCCGCTGGCCGTCGCCGTCGACCTGCGCGGCCAGCGAGTCGACCCGCAATCGCAAAGCGGCCAAGGGATTCCGCAACTGATGCGACGTGTCCGCGACGAGCCGCCGTTGCTGTTCGGACGCCTCGACGACGGCGTCGGACATCCGGTTGAACGACGTCGCGAGCGACCGCAGTTCCCTCGGCCCTGCCCGGTCGGGCACCTGTGCGCGATGCCCCTCGGTCACCGCCTGCACGCCGGTCTCCAGTTCGTGCAGCGGCCGCACCATCCACCGCGCCAGCAGCACCGCGAGCAGTACGAACACCGCCGCCACCAGCACCGCGCCCGCGACGATCGCGGCCCAGCGGGCGGTGACGTCGTCCGCCGCCGCGGCCACCGACGCCCGCAGCACGACCACCCCGGCCACTCGCGTGCCGGTGCCGACAGGACGGGCGAAGTAGACCGGATCGGCCGACCACGGGCTGAGCTGTTCGGGTCCTTTCGCGAGCTGGTTGCGAAGGGCGGACTCGACGAGCGAGTGGACCACCGGTTCCGCGGCCGCCATGCCGCCGGTCTCGACCAGCGGCACCCCACGCGCGTCGACCACCACGACGTCCTCGCTGTATAACGACGAATACCGTGCGGCGTCGACCGCCAGCGCGGACGGGTCACCGGCGTCGACGGCCTGCTGGGCGAGGACGACGAACCGGTCGACGTCGGCGTTGCGGGCGATCACCAGCTGCTGTGTCCGTTGCGCGGCGGTCGATCCGAACAGCGGGATCGCGAACGCGGCGACCACGGTCAGCGCGAGCGCGACGAGGACGACCAGCAGCCGGGTGCGCACCGGTCAGTCCCGGCCGAGACGGTAGCCGAAACCCCGGATCGTGGTCAGCAGTCCCGGCCGGTCGAGCTTCGCGCGCAGCTGGGTCAGGTGCACGTCGAGCGAGCGGGAGACGGCGAGGTACGCGTCGCCCCAGACCTCGTCCATCAGCTGCTGTCTGCTCACCGCGGTACCCGGCCGCGTGGCGAGCACGGCCAGGACGGCGAACTCCTTGGCGGTGAGACCGATGTCGTGCCCGTCGACCAGCACCCGCCGTGCCCCGAGGTCGATTTCGACGTCTTCGACGCGGACGACACCGTCCTGCGGAGCGGCCGAGACGGCGGCGCGCCGGACGACGGCGTCCATCCTCGCCAGCAGTTCGGCCAGGCGAACCGGTTTGGTCAGGTAGTCGTCGGCTCCGAGCCGCAGCCCGCGTACGACGGAGCGCTCGTCGCCGCTCGCGGTGAGAACGAGCACCGGCACCGGCGAGACCTGCCTGACCTTCCTGAGCACGTCGAGCCCGTGCACGTCGGGCAGGTTGAGATCCAGCAGGATGACGTCCGCTTCGCGGTGCCGGTGCAACGCGTCGCTGCCCCGGATCACCGCGGAGACGGTGTGGCCGCGCGCTTGCAGTGCTTCGGCCAGCGCGTCGGCGACGCCGGCGTCGTCCTCGACAAGCAGCACTCGCACGGCCATACCTTCCCGCCTAGCCTTCGCGACCGGACACCAGCTCGGGCTCGGGCTGCTTTTTCCTGTCCAGCTCCGAGGTCTTCGAGGTTTCCCGCATTGTGCCGTACACGATCAGCGACACCAGGACACAGCCCGCGACGTAGTAGAAGAACACCGACTCGTGGCCGGCGCCTTTCAGTGCCTGGGCGATGAGCTCGGCGGTGCCGCCGAAGATCGCCACGGTGAGCGCGTACGGGAGACCGACGCCGATGGCGCGGATCTTCGTCGGGAACAGCTCGGCCTTCACGATGGCGTTGATCGAGGTGTACCCGGTGACGATCACCAGCCCGGCCAGCATCAACAGGAAGGCGAGTACCGGTTCCTTCGTCCCGCCCATCAGCGTCATGATCGGGACGGTCAGCAGCGTGCCGGCGATGCCGAAGAACATCAGCAGCGGGCGGCGGCCGATGCGGTCGGACAGCTTGCCCGCGAACGGCTGCAGGATCGCGGCGACGAGGATCGCGCAAAACAGGATCAGCGTGACCGTCCGGCGCGGGATGCCCGCGGTGTTCTCCATGAACTTCTGGCTGTAGGTGGCGAAGGTGTAGAACGACACCGTGCCGCCGAGGGTGAGGCCGATGACGAGCGCGATCTCCTTGGGGTACTTGATCAGCGCGCGCAGTGTGCCCTTCTCACCCGCGTCCTTGCCGGTTCCGGACGTCTTGGCCTCTTCGAAGCTGGCCGACTCGTCCATCCCGCGCCGCAGGAACATCACCACGACCGCGGCGAGCGCTCCGACGACGAACGCGATCCGCCAGCCCCATGACGTCAGCTGGGCCTCGGTGAGGATCGCCTGCAGCAGCAACTGAAGGCCGAGCGCCAGCAGTTGGCCGCCGTACAGCGTCACGTACTGGAAGCTGGAGTAGAAGCCGCGTTTGCCGGGAGTGGCCACTTCGGACAGATAGGTCGCGGAGGTCGAATACTCCCCGCCGACCGAAAGTCCCTGGATGAGCCGGGCGACCAGAAGCAGGATCGGCGCGGCGATCCCGATCGTGGCGTAGGTCGGGGTCAGCGCGATCATCAGCGACCCGGCAGCCATCAACGTGACGGAGAGCACGAGTGCGCTTCGTCGCCCGAAGCGGTCGGCGAACCGGCCCAGCATCCAGCCGCCGAGCGGCCGCATGAGGAACCCGACGGCGAACACCGCCGCCGTGCCGAGGAACGCCGCCGTCGTGTCCTTGGTGGGGAAGAAAGACTTGGCGAAGTAGGTGCTGAAAGCGGCGTAGGCGTACCAGTCGTACCACTCGACCAGGTTGCCGATCGAGCCGCGCAGCACGTTGCCGACGACTCGTCGCTCGCTCACGGGCGGCGACGCTTCGCCGATCCGGGTTGTCATCTTTGACCTCCTGTGTTCCGGCTCACGGTGAACAATCCGTGACGGCCGGGCAAGGTTTTCGCGCGGTTCCTAACATCCGCTTAGGACGGTCACGGTTACCCGGAGGTAGGGGTGGCGCGAGTCCGGCTGGTCCCGGGCGAGCCGATAACCTCAGTGCGTCAGCGGGACGAAGACGAGGCGAGGAGAGCTCTGTGGGACGGTCGGTACTGGTCACCGGCGGCAACCGCGGCATCGGTCTGGCGATCGCGAAAGACCTCGTGGCGCAGGGGCACAAGGTCGCGATCACGCACCGTGGCTCCGGTGCGCCCGAAGGCCTCTTCGGGGTGCAGGCCGACGTCACGGACGCCGAGCAGATCGACGCCGCCTTCAAGCTCGTCGAGGAGCACCAGGGCCCCGTCGAGATCCTCGTCGCGAACGCCGGGATGACCGACGACACCCTGCTCATGCGCATGAGCGAGGAGCAGTTCACCCGCGTGGTGGACGCGAACCTCACCGGCGCCTACCGGGTCGCCAAACGTGCCTCACGCGGCATGCTGCGCGGCAAGTGGGGCCGCTACATCTTCATCTCGTCCGTCGTCGGTCTCACCGGGTCGGCGGGCCAGGTCAACTACGCCGCGAGCAAAGCCGGTCTCGTCGGTCTCGCCCGCTCGCTGGCGCGCGAGCTGGGCTCGCGCAACATCACCTCGAACATCATCGCCCCGGGCTTCGTCGCCACGGACATGACCGGCGAACTCGGTGAGGACCGCAAGAAGGAGATCCTCGCCCAGATCCCCTCCGGCCGGTACGCCGAACCGTCGGAGATCGCCGCCGCCGTCCGCTACCTCGCCTCCGAAGAGGCCGGTTACGTCAACGGCGCTGTCCTGCCGGTCGACGGCGGCCTCGGCATGGGCCACTGACGTCCCCCGTTTTCCCGTACTGATCACCCACTCCGGACTGGAGGTCCCGTGCCAGGACTGCTCGAAGGCAAGCGCCTGCTGATCACCGGCGTCATCACCGACGCCTCGCTCGCGTTCCACGCGGCCAAGATCGCGCAGCAAGAGGGCGCGAAGGTCGTGCTCACCGGCTTCGGCAGGCTGTCGCTCGTCGAGCGCATCGCCAAGCGTCTCCCCGAGGAGGCGCCGGTGCTGGAGCTGGACGTCACCAACCAGGAGCACCTCGACTCACTCGCCGACCGCGTCCGTGAGCACGTCGACGGACTCGACGGCGTGCTGCACTCGATCGGGTTCGCCCCGCAGTCCTGCCTCGGCGCGCCGTTCCTGGACGCCCCGAGCGAGGACGTGAAGGTGGCCGTCGACGTCTCGGCGTACTCCTTCAAGGCGCTCGCGGTCGCGACCCTGCCGCTGCTCTCGCGCGGTGCGTCGATCGTCGGCATGGACTTCGACGCGCGTGTCGCGTGGCCCGTCTACAACTGGATGGGGGTGGCGAAGGCGGCGCTGGAGTCGGTGAACCGGTACCTGGCGCGCGACCTCGGCCCGAAGGGTATCCGGGTCAACCTGGTCAGCGCCGGTCCGATGAAGACCATGGCGGCGAAGTCGATCCCCGGTTTCTCCGAGCTGGAGGAGGGCTGGGGCGACCGCGCGCCGCTCGGCTGGGACAGCTCCGACCCGGATCCGACGGCGAAGACGGTCTGCGCTGTGCTGTCGGACTGGCTGCCCGCCACGACCGGCTCGATGATCATGGTCGACGGCGGAGTGCACGCCCTCGGCATCTGAGTTCGCGAGTACAGGCAGGCCCCCTTCCTTGCGCCGGGCGCAAGGAAGGGGGCCTTCCTGTACTTCAGGGGAGGACGGCGTTGGCGACGTGCCAGGAGTCTTCGAGCATCAGGTACTTGGTGATCAGGCCGTCGTCGTTCACCTCGAACTGGATGGTGAAGGCCGTCTCGATCACCTTGCCGGTGCTGCGGATGGTCGAGCGCAGTCGTCCGACCGCGACCGCGTGCGGCCCGTCGACGAGGACGCGCTCGATGTCGAACCGGTCCTTGATGAGGCCCTTGTCGAGCAGGTCGTAGAACTCGCGGATTTCCGCCGGGTTCCGGCGCGGGCCGATCCACGGGACCAACTCGGTCGCGCCGGGGATGTCCCACTCCACCATGTCGGCGATGAGTTCGGAGGCCCCGTCGGTGTCCCCTGTGGACATTCGGCGGAAGAACTCGTCGAGGGTGGCTTGTGTTCGGTCGGACATGATTCTCCTTACTGGGTAACGGGTTCGCGAAGCAGGCGGGTGTCGTCGGTGCGCTGGACACCGGCGGCGAAGGTGAGGGCGAGCACGGTGGCGACGCCGAGTCCGACGCTCACCCACGCGACGCTCGGGTAGCCGAGGCCGGCGTCGATGGACTCGCCGCCGAGCCACGGGCCGACGGTGTTGCCGACGTTGAAAGCGGCCGTGGTGCTGGCGCCGACGAGCGTCGGGGCGTTGCCCGCCACGGCGAAGGCGCGGACGTTCAAAGCCGGATTGACCCCGAATCCGGCGACACCGAACAGGAACACGGCGAGGATCGCGACGGGGGTCGCCGGGCCGGAGAGCGCGAGCAGCACCAGGGCGAGCAGGGCGACGGCCAGACCGCCGTAGAGGGTGGCGAACGGCCTCGCGTCGGCGAGGCGGCCACCGACGGTGATGCCGATCAGCGCGCCGAGCCCGAACAGGGACAGCACTCCCGGAACCCAGCTTTCCGGTAGTCCAGCGATTTCGGTCAGCAACGGCGCGAGGTAGCTGAAGGTCGCGAAGATCATCGCCTGCGCGAACGCGATCACGCCCAGCGCCAGCCAGAACCGGCCGCGACGGTAGAGCCGCAGTTCGGTCGCGACGACGGTCTTGACCTCGCCGTTCTGCGTTTCCGGGACGAGGGCGAAGACGCCGATCAACGCGACGACGGTCAGTGCCGTGACCGCCCAGAACGCGGCCCGCCAGCCCGCGTGCTGGCCCAAGAACGTCCCGGCCGGGACGCCGGCGATGTTCGCGATCGTGAGCCCGCCGACCAGGATGGCCAGCGCGCGGCCACGGCGCTCCACCGGGACCAGCGCGACCGCGGTGGCCGCCGCGACCGCCCAGAACCCGGCGCAGGCGACAGCGCTGACGACGCGGGTGACGAAGAGCAGGGCGTACCCCGTGCCCAACGCCCCGACGACGTGCGAGAGCCCGAAGACGACGAGTAGCGCCATCAGGGTGGCCCGCCTCGGCACCCTCAGCGTTGCGATCGCGAGCAGGGGAGCGCCGACGACCATGCCGATCGCGAAGGCGGAGATGAGCAACCCGGCTTCCGGGATGCCGACGTTCAGATCGGCCGCCATCCCCGGCAGCAGGCCGGTGATCATGAACTCGGACGTGCCGAGCGCGAACACGCTCAGTCCGAGGACGCAGACTGCCAGAGGCACGGGATTTCCCTCCAGTTTTGTATTGATCAGTCCAAAATTTGGGCGGCGTTTCGCACAAGGCTTGTCTCGGTTTATTTCGCGGCGATCGCGCCCAGCGCGATATCGGCGACCGCTTCCATGGCCGTCCGTCCGGCGCCGCGGCGGGACATCAGCCGGAGTCCGGCGACGGTGCTGTGTGCGAACTCGGCGATGTCGTCCGGCTCGCGGGCGCCGTCGATCGTCCCGTCGAGCCTGCCTTCCCTGGCGCAGGCCGCGAGAAGGGCGAGGTGCCGTCCGGTGTCGGCGTCGATCCGCGCCTTGATCTCGGGATCGCGGTCGCCGAACTCGGCCACGGTGTTGACCACGAGGCAACCGCGGCCGTGGGTGGCGACCTCCTCGTCGATGGTGAACGAGAACAATGAGCGGAACCGCTCGATGCCGGTCCCAGGGTTCTCCAGTAGCGCCGTCCTGGCGACGATGCCGCGGTCGGCGTAGTGGTCGAGTACGCGCATGAACAGCTCGTGCTTGCTGGTGAAGGTGTTGTAGATGCTGCTGCGGCCCAAGCCGGTGGCTTCGCAGAGGGCCTGTGTCGACGTGCCCTCGTAGCCGCGACCCCAGAACGCGTCCATGGCCCGCCCGATCGCGGCGCGCTCGTCGAATTCCTTCGGCCTGGCCATGGAAGTGACCGTACCAGGTTTTGGATCGGTCAGTCCAAAATGGGCCGGGTCAGCGTGCGGGGCGCCACAGCGGCAAGATGTCAGGGTGGGTTATGACGCGCTGCTTTGGCTTTCGTTCGGTGGTCCCGAGGGACCCGACGAGGTGATGCCGTTCCTGGAGAACGTCACGCGGGGGCGGGGGATCCCTCGGGAACGGTTACTCGAGGTCGCCGAGCACTACCAGCACTTCGGCGGGGTCTCGCCGATCAACCGCCTGAACCGCGCCGCGATCTCCGCGGTGGAGAAGCAGCTCGCGACCGCCGGGATCGACCTGCCCGTCCACTTCGGCAACCGCAACTGGCGGCCGATGGTCGAGGAGACGCTGGCGGAGATCACCAAGACGGGTGCTCAGCGTGTCCTGGTCTTCCCCACGAGCGCGTACGGCGGCTATTCCGCCTGCCGTCAGTACGACGAGGACATCGAGCGCGCCCGCGCGGCGGTCGGGGACGGCGCGCCGGAACTGGTGAAGCTGCGGCAGTTCTTCGACCACCCGCTGTTCGTCGCGGCTTTCGCCGACGCCGTCCGCGCCGCGCACGCGGAACTGGGGAACCCGGCAGGAACCCGGACGGTCTTCTGCGCACACTCGGTGCCCGAGTCCGCCGATACCGCGTCCGGGCCGCCCTCGGAAGGCGGTCGCCGCTACTCGCGCCAGATCGCCGAAGCTGCGCGTCTCGTCGCGGTCGAAGCGGGCATCGAGACCTACGACGTCGTCTGGCAGTCGCGTTCCGGCCCGCCGCAGGTGCCGTGGCTGGAGCCGGACATCGTCGACCACATCGACGCGTTGCACGCGGACGGCGTCACTTCGGTGGTGGTCTGCCCGGTGGGTTTCGTGTCCGATCACCTCGAGGTGATCTGGGACCTCGACAACGAGGCCGCCGAACGTGCCGCGGAGCACGGCATGGGCTTCGCACGGGCCGCGACGCCGGACACCGACCCGCGCTTCGCCGAACTCGTCGTCGAGCTGGTTCGCGAGCACACGGAGGGTGTGCCGGCGCGGAAGCTGTCGCCGTTCCCGGTGGCCGGATGCACGATCAATGGGGCGCCTTGCGCTGTCGGGTGCTGCGAGCCCGCGAAGCGCCCCACGCGCCCGTAGCCGTCCGGTCTCGTGAGACTGCCCGCCGGAAGTACATAAAAGGCGGCCTTCTGTAGCTCCGGAGGCCGGCAGCCGTCTGACCTGCGCTAACACGGCTACTGGCCTTCGGCGGTACGCAGCGGGTATACAACAGCGGAGAACAGGTCATCCGTGAGCGGGCGCGCTCGTGGGCCTGCTCGAACAGGTGCCCATGTAGTCGGGGGACCTGTTCCATCGATGCTCCCCGGTGCGACGGGCCGCCTTCGATGAGCCGGGACGCGTAGTAGTGGCAAGGTCGCGCCGTAGGCACCGCCGGACTTCAGGCCGTCCGGCTGGATCGCGGGGTGCCAGAGGTCCCGGTTCCACGCGCCCGGTGTGAACAGGCCGCCCTGGCTCCGGTAAACGACGAGGTCACACGTCCGAAGCGGGAGGGTAGAGTCCGTGTGCGGCCTGGGGTGCACACCACAGGACAGCAGGCAGTCCCTCCGGCCCACGAGCGCGCGGAAGCGCTACGGCAGGAGCTTCCGCCACAGAGCAAGCCCGGCGAACTGGGCCGGAAGACTCACGGCCGATGGTTCGCGAACGACGGGGCAAGACGTGACACCGATCTTGAGCGGCCGACGAGATGGCGGCCGAAGCACAACGCCGGCTTGAAGCGCTGGACATCCCTGGGACGCCAAGCGCGGTCGCCGACGTTGAGACGAAGTTAGCGGCCCATATGGCGGCGTCAGCCATCACCAACGCGAGCGTCGTTGCCCGCACTCCCTCCGGAGGGCTCCGTAACCTGCGATCGACTGGTTGCTACGGGTGGCGGTCCGCCTGATCCGCGAACACCCGCACCGCCTCGTTGATCGCCGCGTACCGGGCAATACGGACGGCCTCGGTCAGCGGCCGCAACGCCTCCGCCCGGCGGTTGACGGCGGACGCGGACAACGCACCGCCCGGATCGTCGGCGTGTGCGATCGCGAGGATCGCCGCGATCTCCTCCGACCGCTGGAGCACTCGCAGTGAACGGCCGGGCATCCCAGCGGGCCAGGGCGCGTCGGTGGCGGATCGCAGGCGTGCCGAAAGTTCCGCTCGGACACCCGGCCGATCGCTGGCGACGTCGAGGGTCTGCAGTGCTCCGGCGCTCGCGCGGATCGCGTCGGTCAGGCCGTGCTCGGCTTCGCCCAGTGGGCGGTACTCGAGGACGCCCGGCGTGGGTACCGAGTAGACGGTCCACCGCATCAGGCCTTCGGCGATCGCCTCCGGGACCAGGCCGTAGCCGAGATCCGGCAACAAGGCGGCGTCGCCGGTCCGCAGCGCGGCCTCGGAGAAGAGACCGCCACCGCCGAGACCACGGACATCGCCAGGCACCGGCATCAGCAACTGCAGGCTTTTCGCGCCCTGCGAACGCAGGGCCAGCAACAGTTGGACCGGGGTCGCCGCGCGGTTGAACGCGAGCGGCAGCTCGAACGCCTCGGCGGCCGCGGCATCCGCGGCGACGACGTCGTGGGCTTCGGCCCAGACCTGCAGGGCGTCAAGGATGTCGTCGGAGGCGGCGGCTCCGTTCAGCCACGCCGAAGACCAGACCGCGAGGGTCGCACTAGGACGGCACACTCTGTTTATTTTATCGTGCGCTGACGGAAACCGTCCGCAGGGCGCAGATCGGAATCAAAGTCACCCTGGCGGAGAGGGCGCCCTGCGAACGGTTTCCGTGGGCCTTCGGCCCGAAAGAGGGCGCACGACCGGTGAAGCCGGGCAGCGTGACCACGTCCGGCCGGCCCCGCCTGAGGTACGCGGCCGCGACCAGGGCGAGCACGCTGAGGCCGATGCGGCAGGATTCACCCGCGGGAAGGCGGCGCGGGTGGTTTCTCGGGCATCGACCGAGCCTCGCGTGCGGGTACCCGGTTCCACATCGACCGATCTCCTGAAGTGCTCTCCACCGACTGGTTGATCCAGAGCTGGAGTTGGTTCACGTCGACAGGGGGCACGATCGAGACGTAGCGTCGAACGGGTGAACGATGTTCCCGCAAATCTGCCCCGGACCGCCGGGGACCTTCGCGCGGCTGGCCACCCGCCGCGTTCGGTCAAACAAGAACTGCACGACAACCTGCTCGTCAAGCTCCGCGCGGGGGAGGACCCCTGGCCCGGGATCGTCGGTTTCTCGCGCACCGTGCTGCCCCAGTTGGAGCGTGCGCTGCTGGCCGGGCACGACGTCGTGCTCCTCGGCGAACGCGGCCAAGGCAAGACCCGGCTGCTGCGCACCCTCGCGGGACTCCTCGACGAATGGACGCCCGTCATCGAGGGTGCCGAACTGGCCGAGCACCCGCTCGACCCGATCACCCCGGAATCACGCCGCCGTGCCGCCGAACTCGGTGACGCACTGCCGGTGACCTGGCGCCATCGCGATGAGCGCTACACGGAAAAACTGGCCACACCGGACACTTCGGTCGGTGACCTGATCGGTGACGTCGACCCGGTGAAGGTCGCCGAGGGCCGCAGTCTCGGCGACCCCGAAACCATCCACTTCGGACTCGTCCCGCGCGCCCACCGCGGCATCGTGGCGATCAACGAGCTGCCCGACCTCGCCGAGCGCATCCAGGTCGCGCTGCTGAACGTGATGGAGGAACGCGACATCCAGGTGCGCGGGTACACCCTGCGCCTGCCGCTGGACGTGCTGCTGGTGTCGACCGCCAACCCGGAGGACTACACCAACCGGGGCCGCATCATCACCCCGCTCAAGGACCGGTTCGGCGCCGAGATCCGGACGCACTACCCGCTCGACGTCGAATCCGAGATCGCGGTCGTGCGGCAGGAGGCGCATCTGGTCGCCGAAGTCGGCGAACCGTTGCTGGAGGTGCTCGCCCGGTTCGTGCGGAACCTGCGGGAATCGCCGGTGATCGACCAGCGGTCCGGTGTCTCGGCCCGGTTCGCCGTCGCGGCGGCGGAAACCGTGGGCGCGGCGGCGTTGCGCCGGTCCGCGCTCACCGGCGAGGAACCCGCCGTGGCGCGCCCGGTCGACCTCGACGCGGTGCCCGCCGTGTTGCGTGGCAAGCTCGAATTCGAGCCGGGGGAGGAGGGACGCGAGACCGAGCATCTCGTGCACCTGCTGCGGAGGGCGGTCGCGGAGACGGCCCGCTCGCGGTTCGCCGGACTGGACCTGCTGCCGCTGGCCGACGCCGTCGAGGACGGGCACCTGGTGACCACCGGCGAACGCGTCCCCGGCAAGGACGTCCTCTCCGCACTGCCGGAACTGCCCGTGCTCCACGACGTCGCCGCGCGTGCCGGCGTTGGCAAGGACGAACCGGCGGGACGGATCGCGGCCGCGGTCGAGCTGGCACTGGAATCCCTTTTCCTGTCGAGGAAACTCGCCAAGGACTCCGACGACGCGACGACCGTCTACGGCCGATGAGCGCCGTACCGGAGGGGTATTCGTACGGGCCATGGCACGACGGCCCGGACCCGCTGGCGCCGCCCGCCGACCTGCGGGACGCGCTCGACGAGATCGGCCGCGACGTCATGGCGGGCGCCTCGCCCCGGTCCGCGCTGGAAGAACTGTTGCGGCGCGGCACGCCGCGCACCGCGGGCCTGGACGAGCTGACCCGGCGGCTCTGGCAGCGCCGGTCGGAGATCCAGCGGCGGCACCGGCTGGACGGCACGCTCCACGAGGTCCGGCAGCTGCTCGACCAGGCGTTGGAGGCCGAGCGGCGCGAACTGTTCCCCGATCCGGACGACGACGCCCGCTTCCGTGAGGCGCAACTGGACGCGTTGCCGCCGGGAACGGCGGCGGCGGTCCGCGAACTCGGTCAGTACGACTGGCGATCCCGGCAGGGCAGGGAGAACTACGAGAAGATCCGCGACCTGCTCGGCCGTGAGCTGCTGGATTCCCGGTTCGAGGGGATGAAGGAAGCACTCCAGAACGCGGGACCGGAGGACGTCGAGCGTGCCAACCGGATGCTCGCCGACCTCAACAGCCTGCTGGCGGCGCACGCGCAGGGCCGTGAGGACGTGCCCGAGCGGTTCGCGGAGTTCATGCGCGAGCACGGCGAGTTCTTCCCGGAGAACCCGAAGAACGTCGAGGAACTGATCGACGTCCTCGCCGCCCGCGCCGCGGCCGCCCAGCGGATGCTCAACTCGATGACCCCCGAGCAGCGCGCCGAACTGGCCGAGTTGTCGCAGCAGGCGTTCGGCGATCCCCGGCTCGCGCAGCAGCTGTCCACTTTGGATTCCCAGCTGAAAGCACTGCGGCCCGGCGAGGACTGGACGTCGTCGGAACGCTTCCGGGGCAATGATCCGCTCGGCCTCGGCGAGGGCGCCCGGGCGATGTCCGACCTCGCCGAACTGGACGCGCTGGCCGAACAGCTCGGCCAGTCCTATCCCGGTGCGAGGCTGGAGGACATCGACGTCGACGCGCTGAGGAGGCAGCTGGGGCCGGACGCGGGTGTCGACGCGCGGAGGCTGTCCGAACTGGAACGCGAGCTGCGGCGGCAAGGCCTGTTCGAACGCGCTCCCGACGGCACGCTTCGCTTGTCGCCCAAGGCTTTGCGACGCCTCGGGGAGACGGCGCTCGCCGACGTCGTGAACGCGTTGCGCGGCAAGGCGGGTCAGCGGGAGACCGAATCGGCGGGCGCCGCGGGCGAGCCGACCGGCGCGACCAGGCCGTGGCGGTTCGGGGACACGCAGCCGTGGGACGTGTCCAGGACGGTCCGCAACTCGGTCTTGCGTTCGGTTTCGGTTGGCGATCGGTCCGTCCGGCTGGACGTCTCCGACGTCGAGGTGATCGAGACCGAGCACCGGTCGCGCGCGGCGGTGGCGTTGCTCGTGGACACCTCGTGGTCGATGGTCCAGGAGGGCCGCTGGCTGCCGATGAAGCGGACGGCGCTCGCGCTGCACCAGCTGATCAGCACCCGGTTCCGCAACGACGCGCTCCAGCTGATCACGTTCGGCCGCTACGCCACCTCGGTCGAGCTGGCCGAACTCGTGGGTTTGGAAGGCGCTTGGGAGCAGGGCACGAACGCCCACCACGCGCTGCTGCTGGCCGGACGGCATCTGCGGCGGCATCCGGACGCACAACCGGTGGTCCTGATGGTCACCGACGGCGAGCCGACAGCGCATCTGGAACCCGATGGCACGGCGGAATTCGACTACCCGCCCCAGCCGAGGACCCTGCTCAAGACACTGTCCGAAGTGGACCGGATGGCGAAGCTGGGTGCGTCGGTGACCGTGTTCCGGCTCGGGGACGACCCGCGCCTGACGGCGTTCGTCGATCTCCTCGCGCGCCGCTCGGGCGGCCGGGTCGTCGCTCCGGACCTCGACGGGCTCGGCGCCGCCGTGGTCGGCGACTACCTGCGGACCAGGAAGCGGTAGGTCAGCGGCCGGTCACCTTGATCCTGGCTCCACGGGCCGGTTCCAGCGTGATCGGCCGCGACCGGACCCGTTCCGGCCGCGCGTGCTCCGGGGTGACCGTGAACCGGCCGAACAGCTCGCGTAGCACGATCGTGGCCTCCATCAGGGAGAACCCCGCACCGAGACAGCGGCGCGCGCCGCCGCCGAACGGTAGCCAGCTACCGGCGGGAGGCGTGCCTTCGAGGAACCGCTGCGGCCGGAAGACCTTCGGGTCGGGATGGTGATCGTCCTCGCCGTGGACGACGATGATCGACGGCATGACGTCGAACCCGGCCGGGATCCGGTAGCCGCCGATCTCGACGTCTTCAGTCAGCCGTCGGACGACTTCGCCGATCACCGGGCGTAGGCGCATCGCCTCCTTGATCACCGCTTCGAGCGCCTTCTCGTCGCCGTCGTCCGCCGCGCGGGTGGTGAACGCCGCCTGCCCGGGATCGCGGGAAAGCTCGTGCAGCGCCCAGGCCAGCGCGGTCGCGGTGGTCTCGTGGCCCGCGAGCAGGAGGGTGACCAGCTGATCGCGGAGTTCCACGTCGGTCAGCTCGTCCCCGTCGGCGGGCACGGTGAGGAGGCGGGACAGGACGTCGGTGCGCCGGTCGAGGTCGGCGGCCCGGCGTCGCTCGGAGATCTCGGCGTAGAGCAGTTCGTCGACCCGGGCCTGGCGTTCGGCGTAGGTACGCCAGGGGCGGTAGCGCCGCAGCCGAGGGTCCTGCCAGCCGATCACCTGGATCAGGCCGATCTCCACCAGATGCCCGATCAGCCGCCGGAGTTCGTCGAGTCGTGGTCCTTCCGCGACACCGAACACCACCCGCAGGATGATTTCCAGGGTCAGCGCGCGCATCCGGTCGTGCGCGCCGAAGGCCCGGTTCTCCGGCCAGCGGTCGAGTTCGGCCCCGGTCAGCTCGGTGATCATGTCGCGGTAGCCACGCAGGGCCGCGCCGCTGAACGCGGGCATCAGCAGCTTCCGCGTACGCAGGTGCCGGTCCTCGTCGGTGATCAGGACGGAGTGCTCGCCCATCACCGGTTTCAGGACGACGTTGCCCTCGCCCGCGTGGAACGTGGTGACCGGTCCGGAGAACACGGTCTTGATGTCGTCGAGGTCGGTGAGCATGACGATGTCGCGGTGCGGCGCGAACTTCATCCGGACGACGGAGCCGTAGCGGCGCTTGAGGAGCGGGAGCACGTGATGCCGGAGGTTGCCGACGGCGAGCGTCTGGACGAGGGCGGGCAGCGGGGGCCCTGGCGGAAGTGCGGCCGACACGGTGGTTCCAGCTCTCCCCATAAGTCGTTTCTACGCGCGGCGGGGGAAAGCGTCCACCTACGCTGAGCCGATGGGGTATCCGGTGGGGAAGGTCGCGGCGTTGTCGGGAGTGACCGTGCGCACGCTGCACCACTACGACGAGATCGGCCTGTTGTCGCCGGGCGGGCGGACACCGGCGGGCTACCGCAGCTACAGCGACGCCGACCTCGACCGGTTGCAGCGCATCCTGTTCTACCGCGAACTCGGGTTCGGCCTGGAGGCGATCGCGAAGGTCGTCGACGACCCGGGCCTGGACGCGCTGGAGCACCTCCGGCGGCAGCGGACCCTGCTGCGGGAGCGGATCGGCGAGCTGACCCGGATGGCCGAGTCCGTCGAGCGGGTGATCGAGGCCAAGAAGGTCGGTGGCGCGCTGACCCCGGAGGAGAAGTTCGAGGTCTTCGGCGAGTTCCGTGAACCGGAGGGCTACGCGGAGGAGGTCGTCCGCCGATGGGGCGAGACCCCGCAGTGGCGGACGGCGGCCGTGCCACTGTCCAAGGCGGAGTGGATCGAGGCGGAGAAGGTCCGGCAGGACTGGGTGCGGCGGCTGCTCGCCGTCGTCGATTCCGGCGCGCCGGCGGACGGCGCCGCGGCGATGGACCTCGCCGAGGAACACCGGCTGCTGCTGGCCGCGTTCATGGGGGACTGCGACCACGCGATGCACCGCGAGGTCGCCGGGATGTACGTGACGGAACCGGTCCAGCTCGGCTTCCTGGTGCGTGAGCCGGACCAGCGGCCGGGCCTGGGGGAGTACATCCGGGACGCGGTCCACGCCAACGCCGACCGGTCCTGAAAGGCGAGTTCGGTTACTCCGGCCGTGTCCGGCTCCCACCGGACGGGAACGGCGCGGCGGCTCCGCTTACAGTCGAGGTATGCAGACTTGGTCAACGGTCGACGTGCCCCGTATCCCCGGCACCCCCCGTCCGCTGCGGCTCCATGACACCGCGACGGGGCAGATCCGCCCCACCGCGCCCGGGTCCACCGCCCGGATGTACGTCTGCGGCATCACGCCGTACGACGCCACCCATCTGGGGCACGCCGCCACGTACCTGACCTTCGACCTGGTGAACCGCCTGTGGCGTGACGCCGGGCACGAGGTCCACTACGTCCAGAACGTGACGGACATTGACGAGCCCCTGCTGGAGCGCGCCGAGCGCGACAAGGACGACTGGGTCGTCCTCGGCATGCGCGAGACGGCGTTGTTCCGTGAGGACATGGCCGCGCTGCGGGTGCTGCCGCCGCGGCAGTTCGTCGGGGCCGTGGAAAGCATCCCGGAGATCGTCGAGGTCATCGCCAAGCTGCTGGCGAACGGCAGCGCGTACCGCGCCGACGACGCCGAGTACCCGGACATCTACTTCGACCACAACGCGACCGGGCACTTCGGTTCCGAGTCGAACTACGACGCCGAGACCATGGCCAAGTTCTTCGCCGAACGCGGCGGCGACCCGGACCGGCCCGGCAAGCAGCACCCGCTCGACGCGCTGCTGTGGCGGATGGCCCGGCCGGGTGAGCCGTCGTGGGAGTCGGAACTGGGGGCGGGACGCCCGGGCTGGCACATCGAGTGCAGCGCGATCGCGGTCAACCGCCTCGGCCTCGGCTTCGACGTCCAGGGCGGCGGCTCGGACCTGATCTTCCCGCACCACGAGTACAGCGCCGCGCACGCGGAGGCCGTCGCGGGGGACCGGCCGTTCGCGCGGCACTACGTGCACGCCGGGATGATCGGCCTCGACGGCGAGAAGATGTCGAAGTCGCGGGGGAACCTCGTGTTCGTCTCACGGCTGCGTGCCGACAAGGTCGACCCTGGCGTGATCCGGCTCGCGCTGTTCGCTGGCCACTACCGCTCCGACCGGCCGTGGACCGCGCAGTTGCACACGGACGCCGAAGCCCGCCTCGCGCGCTGGCGTGACGCCGTCTCGCTCGGCACCGGCCCGGCCGCGGAGGACACCGTCGCGCGCCTGCGCGACCACCTGACCGACGACCTCGACACCCCCAAGGCGCTCGCCGCCGTCGACGCCTGGGCGGAGCAGTCCCTGAACCGCTCGGGCACCGACCCGGCGGCTCCCGGGCTGATCCGGAACGCGGTCGACGCACTGCTCGGCATCGAACTGTAGACACGCGTATAACGCCCTACGCGGCGACGCGACCGGCTTCCAGCCGGAGGTGGTCTCCCGCCCAATCCCGCCGCAGCCATCGATCGTGGGAAGCGATGACGACGGCACCCGGCGCCGAATCGAGTGCGGCGGACAACTCCTCGGCCAAGGTGAGCGAGATGTGGTTCGTCGGCTCGTCCAGCAGGAGCACCTCCGGCGGATCGGCGATCAGCAACGCCAGCGCGAGCCGCCGCCGTTGCCCGACCGACAGCGCGCCCACCCGGGTCCCGAGATCGCGCGGCGCCAGCAGGCCAAGGCCGCGCAAGGGCGGAGCGTCCTCGCCGAGCGCTTCTGCGTAGGTCCGCTGCGCGGTCTTGTCCGGCTCGGCGAACGCGACATCCTGTGCCAGCAGGCCGATCCGCACCCCGCGTCCGGAAAGGACGGTCCCTGAGTCCGGTGTCAGCGCGCCGGCGAGGACGGACAACAGCGTCGACTTCCCAGCACCGTTCCCGCCGGTGATCAGAAGCCTCGACGTCGTCGTGATGTCGAGGGTCGCCAGGCGCAGCCGTCCGGCGATCTCGATCTCCCGCACGGAGATCGCCGTCTTGTCTGCTCCGGGTTCACCGGTCAGGCCGCCCTGGAACCGCAGGGGTGCGGTCGGTTTCCGTACCTGGTCGCGTTCCAGTTCGTCCAGCCGCAGTTGCGCGTTGCGGACCCGGCGTGAGATCTGTTTCTGCACCCTCCCGGTTTTGAAGTCGTAGAGCATCTTGGCGTTGTCGCGCTGTGGCCGGTTGTGCGCGACGTTGCGCGCGGTGACGGCCACCGACTCGCGCAGTTCCTTCAGTTCGTCCTGTTCCTCGGCGTAGCGCTGCTCCCAGCGCGCCCGTTCGGATCGTTTCTGGTCCAGGTAGTCGGAATACGTGCCGCCGTACCGGGTCGTGCCGCCCAGTGCCGGGTCGAGGTCGACGATGTCGGTGCATACCGCGTCGAGGAACACGCGGTCGTGCGACGACAGCACGAGCACACCGGTCAGCGAAGCGAGATGGTGTTCCAGGAACTCCATCGCGACGTCGTCGAGATGGTTCGTCGGCTCGTCCAGGATGAGCGTGCCCGGTCGCCGGATCAGCAACGCGGCCAGTCCGAGCCGCGACCGCTGCCCGCCAGACAAGGTGCCCAGTTCGCGCTCCGGGTCGATCCCGGCGAGCCCGAGACCCGCGCATACGACCTCGGCCCGCCGGTCGGCGTCCCAGAGATCGTGAACCTGCGCCCAGTCGAGGACGGTGCCGTACTCGTCGAGTACCGCCGCGTCGTCCGGGTGGTCGGCGAGCGCTTCGGTCAGTTCGCCGAGTCTCACCGACGCCTGCCGGATCTCGGCGAGTGCGTCGTCGATGACGTCGTAGAACCGGGCGGTCAGCGGGAAAGGCAGCTCCTGCAACAGGAAGCCGAGGTCGTCGCCGCACAGCACCTCACCCGCGTCGGGTTCCTCGACCCCGGCCAGCAGGCGCAGGAGCGTGGACTTGCCGACGCCGTTCTCGCCGACCAGGCCGAGCCGCTGCCCGGCCGAAGCGGTCAGGTTCACGCCGTCGAGCACGACGCGGGCACCGTAGGAGTGGACGAGATCTTTGGCGATCAGGGAAAGAGACATACGACATCACCGCGTTTCGAGGTCATGAGGGATCCCAGCCGGGCCTGATCGCTTACGGGAGCCGTGCTCCACCGAAGCCGCCTCGGAGCGGGGAAGGTGCGGTGTCAGTTGTCCATGATGCGAGCAGTCTAACGCAACCCATGTAGCGTTAGTCAACCCCCAGTGCGCAACCTGTTGGCTTCTTGCTCGGCGAAGGTGCGCCCGTCGGTCATGACGCCGAGCAGTCCGGCGAGCTGGCGCCGGTCCAGGCGGCCAAGGCGGTCGCCGAAGAACCGGGCCATGGGGGCGTAGAGGTCTGAGACCTCGCCGAGCCGGTCCGGCAGTGGACGGACCAGGAGGCGACGGCGATCGGCCGGATGCGGGACCCGTTCGACCAGGTCCCGTGCCTCCATGCGATCGAGCATCCGGGTCACCGCGCCGGTGGTCATGCCGAGCGCCCGTGCCAGCTGGGTCGGGGAGGTCGCGGCGCCGCTGATGACCAGTTGGAGTCCGTGCAACTCGGTGGGGCTGACCCCGAGCCGTTCCGCCATGGCCGTGTGGAACAGCACGGTCGCGCTGACGAACCGGGGGATCTCCAGAGCCGCCGCGGTGGCGAGTTCTCGCTGGTCAGGCATGTGCGTTCCCACGGGTCAGTAGTTGAGTTGTGCAGTTACTGCGGTGGGCAGCAGCTGTCGCGGCAAGGGTATCGAGGTCGGTTGACATGCTCGCGGCCACTTGCAACTCTGAAAGAGAACTTTCGAAAGACTTCTTTCAGATTGGATCGAGGCGATGGCCGGGTTGCCGCCGCGCAAGCGGATCGAAGACGTCGAGCTGATGCGGGCGCTGGCGCATCCGTTGCGTTCGGCGCTGGTGGACCACCTGATGGCGGTCGGCCCGCGGACCGCGAGCGAATGCGCGACGGCCGTGGGCTCGACAGCCTCGAACTGCAGCTGGCATCTGCGCCAGCTGGCCCAGCACGGCCTCGTGGAGCGGGTCGAGGGGGAGGACGGGCGAGAACGGCCCTGGCGCGCTTGCCAGGTCGGCATCGAGCTCGGCGACGGACCGGAGCTGCGCGGGGCGCGGCTGGCGGTCGTCGGAACCACGCTCGCGCGGGAGAAGGAGCTGATCGAGCGCTATCTCGACGCCGCCGACCAGCTCGACAAGGAATGGCAGGACGCGTCCGGGATCAACACGTACTCGCTGCGGGTGACCGCTGCGGAGCTGGACGAGCTGGTCCGGGGGATCGACGCGCTCGTACGACCTTACGTCAGCACGATCCGCGAAGACGCCCCTGCGGGAGCCCTGCCCGTCCACTTGGGACTGCGGGCGTTCCCGCGCATCGACACCGAGGGGAAACCGAGTACTTGAAACCGTTGACAGAACCCGCTTTCGCGAGGCTGTGGGTCGCCGCCTTCTTCTCCGAGACCGCCGAGTGGATGCTGCAGATCGCCCTGCCGGTGTTCGTGTTCCAGGCGACCGGTTCCGCGGCCACCACGGCGTTGAGCATCATCCTCGGCCTGGTGCCCGCGGTGCTGCTGAGCCCCATCGCCGGCGTGATCGCGGACCGCTGGAACCGGCGGCTGGTGCTGTGCGTGGTGTGCGCGGGGCAGGCTTTCGTGGCGCTGCCGCTGCTGTTCGTCGCGTCCGGCGGCCCGGTGTTCGTGCTCTACGGGGTCATGGCCGCTCAGGCAGGACTGGCTTCGTTGTTCGAACCCACGCGTAACGCGCTCGTACCGGAACTGATCGCTCCGGACGAGCTGATCGGCGCCAACGGGCTCATGAGCATCAACAGCAGCGTCGCGCGCCTCGCCGGAGGCTGGGCGGGCGGTCTCCTGCTCGGTTTCGGCGGGCTGGGCTGGGTCGTGGTGGCCTATCTCGGGGTGCTGGTGATCGGCTCGGCCCTGCTGGCACGCCCGTTCCGGCAAGTCGGCGCGCCGATCGCGGCGGGCCCGCACGAACCGGTGCTGCGAGCCTGGCTGGACGGGCTTCGCGAAATCGGCCGCGAAGGGCGCCTTCGCCTCGCCAGCGTCGTCGTCGTTCTGACTTCTCTGGCGCAGGGGATGTTCCTGGTGCTGTTCGTGGTGTTCGTGCTCGGCATCCTCGACGGCACCGAAGGCGACGTCGGACTACTGCGCGGGGTGCAGGCGCTGGGTGGGCTGGCCGCGGGATTCGCCGTCGCCACCGTCGCCCGCAAGGTCGCGCCCGCCGCTCTGCTCGGCTGGGGCGGGCTCGCGCTCGGCCTGCTGTCGGCGCTGATCTGGAACCTGCCCGCGCTGACCGCGTCGCTGGGTGTCTTCATCGGACTCTTCGCACTCGTCGGCGCGCCTGGGGTGCTGGCCGGATCCGGTTTGCTCTCCCTGGTCCAGACGACCGCGTCCCCCGAACGGTCCGGTCGCGTGCTGAGCACCATGTTCGCCGGGACGGCCGGGTTCACCGCGCTGGGCGCTCTGCTGGCTGGCGGACTGGTGAGCGTGCTGGGCACCGGCGTCCTGCTGAATCTCCAGGCGGGGCTGCACGTCGCTTCGGCGCTCATCGTGCTGGGCGTGTCGGCATCGGGACGGTTACGCCGCGATGCGGTTTTGGCGGCTCACCAGTCCGGGTGAAGCTACGGTGGTGGAGTGCCGCATCTCTTCGCCACCAGCGACCTCCACGTCACCCATGAGGGCAACGCCCCGCTCGTCGACGAGGTCGTACCCCGGACCCCTGACGACTGGCTGCTCGTGGTCGGTGACGTCGCCGAACGAGCCGACTCCGTGACCGGGGTGCTCAGAACCTTGCGGGAACGCTTCGCGAAGGTCGTCTGGGTACCCGGTAACCACGAACTGTGGACCACCCAGAAGGACGAATGTCAGCTACGGGGCCAGGCGCGCTACGAGCACCTGGTCGAGCGATGCCGGGAGATCGACGTCCTCACCCCGGAGGACCCGTACCCGGTGTGGGAACACCAGGAGAAGCCGCTGACGATCGCCCCGCTGTTCGTGCTGTACGACTACAGCTGGCGGACCCCCGCGGCGGAGGGGCTGCCGCTGCTGACGGCCGTCGACCAGGCACGCGAGGCGGGCGTGCTGTGCACGGACGAGTTCTTCCTGCATCCGGATCCGTATCCCAGCAGGCAGGCGTGGTGTGCCGACCGGGTGAAGATCAGCACGGAGCGGCTGGAGGCGATCCCGGAGGATCACGGGACGATCCTGATGTCGCATTGGCCGCTGCACCGCCACCCCACCGAGCCGTTGTACTGGCCGGAGTTCGCGCTGTGGTGCGGGACGACCGAGACCGAGGACTGGCACCTGCGTTTTCGCGCGGAGGTCGCCGTCTACGGGCACCTGCACATCCCGCGTTCGACCGAGGCGGACGGGGTGCGGTTCGAAGAGGTCTCGCTCGGCTATCCGCGTGAGTGGCGGAAGCGGGCGCGAGGCCCCATCCCGCTGCGACGCATCTTCTGAGACCCGATCCAGGCGGTTACCGGCGCCCTGGTCGCTCTGAAGTACATGAAGGCCCCCCTTCCTTGCGCCTAGCGCAGGGTCCCGGCCAAGTCGCGGAGCTGCTGGTCTGCGCTGCTGGGCGGTAGTCCGGGCTTGACGTTGGTGCCTATACGGGTCGAGTGGGGAGGATTTGGGACCTTGAGCGTCCGAAATCCTCCCCACTCGGGCGTGTGCCGGAGGTGAACCTCTGTTGGTCAAGCTTCGCAACCGGTGTGATCAGCTCGCGCAGCGACGGATAGCCGCTTGACCTGCGAGATCTCGACTTTGCCGGGACCCTGGCGCCTAGCGCCGGAAGGGGTCCCTCATGTACTGGGGGAAGGTGTGAAGGTCGAGTTACTGTCGGCTCCAGCCGCCTCTACCACTCCGAGCACCGGCTTTTCCCGCGTGTCCCGATCCCTCACGCCTGCCTGCCTGCCGCAAGTAGTCCTCTACTTGCGGCAGGCAGGCCAGGGTGAGTGAGAGGGCTTGGCTGTCAGCCTCGTCCCGGACCGTCCTGGCCGGGACGGCGCCGCCGCAGGTACCGCTCGAACTCGGCCGCGATCTTGTCCCCGCTCACGTCGTCCAGCGTGAACTCGGTTTCCGCGTCGCCGCGCTCCTCGAGCCCCCGGACGTACTCGGTGATCTCCTCGTCCTCTTCGGCCATCTCGGTGACCGTCCGCTGCCACTCCTCGGCCTGCTCGGGAAGGGCGCCGAGCGGGATCTCGACGTCGAGGACGTCCTCGAGTTTGTGCAGCAGCGCGAGGGTGGCCTTGGGCGACGGCGGGTGCGAGACGTAGTGCGGCACGGCCGCCCAGATCGACACCGCCGGGACACCGGCCTGTACGCAGTAGTCCTGGAGGACGCCGACGATGCCGGTCGGGCCCTGGTAGTTGTTCAGCTCCAGGCCGAACTGTGAAGCGGTGTCCTTGTCGTACGCCGTTCCGGTGACCGGGACGGGCCGGGTGTGCGCGGTGTCGGCCAAGAGAGCGCCGAGGGTGACGACGGTGGCCACGTCCAGTTGCTGGATGTGCTCCAGCAGTTCGGCGCAGAAGGCTCGCCAGCGCATGTTCGGTTCGGGCCCTTGGACCAGCACGACATCCCGGCTGACGCCTTCCGGGCGGCAGACCGAGAGCCGTGTGGTCGGCCAATCGACCCTGCGGGTGACGCCGTCCACCATGCGAACGGTCGGTCTGCTCACCTGGAAGTCGTAGTACTCGTCCGGACTCAGCTCGCTCAGCGGTGTCGCATCCCAGTTGAGCTGCAGATGCTCGACCACCCGGCTGGCCGCGTCACCTGCGTCGTTCCATCCTTCGAACGCCAGGATCATGATCGGCTTGGTGTCATCCGGGTGGTCGCGGCCGGGCCGCTGGGTCTCGTCGACGGGCTCACTCACCGGACCAGCCTACGACCACGCGGCCCCGCGCCGTTGAGCATGTCCGGTCGTCTTCAGCCGGGTTGGAAGAACGCGAGCAGTTTCCGGGCGGCGTCCGGCGAGCTCAGCAATTCGTGCATGTCCGCGCACATCCGGGCGGCGGCGCTGGTGCGTTCGAACATCTCGCGTTCGTATTCTCCGACGGCGGCGGGGAAGTCGTCCGGGTGCGCGGCCAGCGCGAGTGCGAGCAGGGCGCCGTCGAGCAGCGCCATGTTGGCGCCCTCGCCCGTCGGCGGCATCAGGTGCGCGGCGTCGCCGACCAGCGTGACGTCCGGCGCCGACGGCCAGGTCAGGCCGGCCGGGAGAGTGGTGATCTGCCGTGACACGACCGTGTCGTCGCAGGCCGCGATCAGCGCGGTGAACCGCGGGTCCCAGCCGTCGAGCAGGGCGATCAGCCGCGCCCGGGCGGCCGCCGGGTCGTCGAACGGGATCCCGCTGACGGCGAGCCAGTCCTCGTCGGTGTGGTAGAAGCTGAGGCCGATGCGAACGCGGCCGTCGCCGTTGCGCTGCGCCCCCATCGATATCCCGCCGCCGAGCACCCAGTAGTTGCCGCGTCCGACCATCGCCGCGAGGTCGGGGTGCGTGCGGTCGATGTCGGGAATGCCGACCTCGACGGTGTTCTGGCCGATATGCGCCGGGCGGGCGTCGGTGAGCAGCGCGCGGACGCGGGACTGCGCGCCGTCCGCGCCGACCAGCAGGTCGTACGTCGCGCTGCGCCCATTGGCAAAGCGCAGCACGCCGTTGTCGGCGGAGCTGAACGCGTGCCCCCAGCGAACCGTGTCTTCGGGGAGGGAATCGAGCAGCAGGTCGCGCAGATCGGCACGGTCGACCTCGGGGCGAACGAGCGGGGCGTCGTCGGGCGTGTCCTCCTGGAGCAGCAGGGTGCCGTCCGGTTCCAGAAGCCGCATGTCCTGGCCCTCACCGCGGGCGATCGCGAAGAACTGGTCGATCAGACCGGCCTCGCGCAGTGCTCGCTGGCCGGAGTGGATGTCGAGCATGCCGCCCTGGCCACGGGCGTCGCGTGACGGTTCACGTTCGTACACGACGGCGTCGATGCCGTGCACGTGCATTACTCGGGCGAGAGCCAGGCCACCGAGGCCTGCTCCGACGATGGCGATCGTCATGGTCATCTCCCTTCGATACACCGTACTTGTCAATACACTGTATCGACACGATGCGATGTATTGTCAACGGAATGTTGGTGTGGGAGAGGCCGGAGCCGCCGAATCGACCTGTGCCGGTCCCGCTGAGCAGGGAGCGGATCGTGCGAGCGGCGATCCAGCTGGCCGACGCGGACGGCCTGGACGGGGTGTCGCTACGCAAGATCGCCACCGCGCTGGACGTCGGCCCGATGCGGCTGTACGGCTATATCGAGAGCAAGGACGAGTTGCTCGATCTGATGGTCGACGCCGTCCACGCCGGGATCCAGCCGTCCGGGGACGGACGGCGGGAGGTGCTCCGGTCCCTTGCCGAGACCACCCGGCACGCCGCTCACGAGCACGAATGGCTCGCCGATCTCCTGGGCGGCAGGCCCCGGCTCGGGCCGCACGCGCTGGCCACGTCGGAGTGCGTGTTGGCCGCGATGGACGGCGCCGGCCTGGACGTCGTCATGCCGGTCGTCGCCGCGGTCAACGCGTACGTGATCGGCGCGGTGCGCCGGGAGATCGCCGAGCGACGTGCCGAACGGGCCACCGGGATCGACAAGAGGCGCTGGCAGGTCGCGCACGGCCCCTATTTGGAACGGGCCTTCGCCGAAGGCCGTTACCCGGCGCTGGCAACGGTGGTGCGTGACGCCGCCCACCTCGACGCCGACGAGACCTTCCGGATCGGCCTCGAATGCCTGCTCGACGGCATCGAAGCCCGTATCTCCAGGTGAGCTGGGCTCGGTTACCGTGGAGACGGAAATCGGTACTTCAACACGCGATCATCGAGGGGGAGCCGTGACCGAACCGTCCACACTGGACGGACTCGCCGCCGTGCTGTGGGATATGGACGGCACGCTGGTCGATTCGGAGAAGCTGTGGGACGTCGCCCTCTACGAGGCCGTCGAGACCCTCGGCGGCACGCTGACCGAGGAACAACGCCTGAGCCTCGTCGGGTCCAATATGGACGACACGGCCGCGTTCCTTCTTGAAGTGTGCGCCAAGCCCGTCACTCCCGGGTCGATCGCGGAGATGGGGGAGTGGATCCGCGAGCGCACGGCCAACCTCTTCGACGGCCCCCTTCCGTGGCGCCCCGGCGCTCAGGAGCTGCTCGAACTTTTGCGCGCCGAAGGGGTGCCGATGGCGCTGGTCACCTCCACCGAACGGTCGCTGACCGAACTCGCCCTCAACACCATCGGTCGCGAGTACTTCGCCGCGACCGTCTGCGGTGACGAGGTCGATGGTCTGAACAAGCCGGACGCCAGGCCGTACGAGCTGGCGACGGAGTTGCTGGGAGTCCCGGCTTCCCGATGCGTCGCGATCGAGGATTCACCGCCGGGCGCCGCTTCCGCGGCCGCGGCCGGGTGCACGGTGATGGTGATCCCGAACGACGTCGAGGTCCAGCCGGGAGAGCGGCGCGTGTTCCGGTCGTCGTTGGTCGGGCTCGACGTGTCCGCGCTGACCGCGTTGCTGCCATGACCACCATGTCGCATTCCCGCTAGACCCCGGCCGCGTGGTCGGTGATGCTGACGGGGTGCATGAGGACTTCGAGCGTTGCGTCCGGGCGGTCCAGGCGAAGGACGACCGTTTCGACGGCTGGTTCTTCACCGCCGTCCTGACGACGCGGATCTACTGCCGGGCGAGCTGCCCGGTCGTCCCGCCCAAACCGGAGAACATGTCGTTCTACCCGAGTGCGGCGGCCGCGCAGGAGGCCGGATTCCGCGCCTGCAAACGGTGCCGCCCGGACGCGAGTCCCGGTTCGCCGCAGTGGAACGAGCGTGCGGACCTGGTGGCCAGGGCGATGCGGCTGATCGCCGACGGCGTCGTCGACACCGGCGGCGTGAGCGGTTTGGCCGCCCGGCTGGGATACAGCGTCCGGCAGGTCGAGCGGCACGTGCGCGCCGAACTCGGCGCGGGCCCGCTCAGTCTCGCCAGGGCGCAACGCGCACAGACGGCGCGGCTGCTGATCGAGACGACCGGTCTGTCGATGATCGACGTCGCCCTCGCCGCCGGTTTCGGCAGCGTCCGGACGTTCAACGACACCGTCCGCGAGGTCTTCGCGCTGTCCCCGACCGAACTGCGAGCCCGGGTCCGCACCGCGCCGGCGACCGCGCCCGGGACGCTGAACCTGCGCCTGCCCTACCGGAAGCCGTTGTTCCCGGACAACCTGTTCGGACACCTCGTCGCGACGGGAATCCCCGGCGTCGAGGAATGGCGTGACGGCGCTTATCGCCGGACGCTGCGGCTGCCGCACGGTCCCGCCGTCGTCGCGTTGAAGCCCGAAGACGGCTACATCGGTTGCCGGCTCACCCTTTCGGATTTGCGGGACCTCTCGACCGCGATCAGCCGCTGCCGCCGCCTGCTCGACCTCGACGCCGACCCGGTCGCGGTCGACGACGCGCTGGCCGCGGACCGGCTGCTCGGGCCACTCGTGGCCACCGCACCCGGCAGGCGGGTGCCGAGGACGGTCGATGGCGAAGAGTTCGCCGTCCGCGCCGTCCTGGGCCAGCAAGTGTCCACCGCCGCCGCACGGACGCACGCCGCCCGGCTGGTCCTCGCGCACGGCGAGCCCGTCGAGGACGCCGAGGGTGGAAGTCTCACGCACGTCTTCCCCGACGCCGCCGCGCTCGCGGAGATCGACCCGGAAAGCCTCGCGATGCCGCAGAGCCGCAAGCGGACCCTGCTCGGCCTCGTCGCCGAACTGAACAACGGCGGTCTCGACCTCGGGGCGGGCAGCGACTGGCAGCAGGCTCGGGAGCGGCTGCACGCGTTGCCCGGATTCGGCCCGTGGACCGTCGAGAGCATCGCGATGCGCTCGCTCGGCGACCCGGACGCCTTCCTGCCGACCGACCTCGGCGTCAAGGTCGCCGCGAAGGGGCTCGGGCTCGGCCAGGCCGCGTTCGTCGCGCACGCCGAGCGTTGGCGTCCGTGGCGTGCCTACGCCGTCCAACACCTCTGGGCGACCGGGGACCACCCGATCAACCGGCTGCCCGCCGCCTGAGTTCCGAGGAGCGCCATGCGCACGCACAACGTCATCGACAGTCCATACGGCCCGCTGACCCTGGTCGCGGACGGCGAGTGTCTCTGCGGCCTGTACATGGTCCAGCAGCGACACCGCCCGGCAGAGGAGACCTTCGGCCATCCGGATCCGAGCGCGCCGGTCTTCGTGGAGACCGAGAAACAACTGAAGGAGTACTTCGCCGGCCAGCGGAAGGACTTCGATCTCCCGCTGAGCTTCGGCGGCACCGAATTCCAGCGGATGGTCTGGAAAAGCCTGCGCGGAATCCCATATGGCGAGACGGTTTCGTATGGCAGGCTGGCCGACCGGCTCGGCAGGCCAACCGCGTCGCGGGCAGTCGGGCTCGCGAACGGGAAAAACCCGATGGGGATCATCGTGCCGTGCCATCGCGTCGTCGGTTCGACCGGCGATCTCACCGGCTACGGCGGTGGTATCGAACGGAAGAGGCAGCTGCTCGACTTCGAGCGGGAGGGCGCCACGCTGTTCTGAGGTGTGAAGCGGGTGCCAACTCACCGGCCCGGGGCAGCGCGACGCGAGCGTGGATGGAAGGATCTCCAGACTGTGAAGACCTTCGATGAGCTGTTCTCCGAGCTTGCCGACCGCGCGGTCACGCGCCCCGACGGTTCCGGCACCGTCGCCGCGCTGGACGCGGGTGTGCACGCGCAGGGCAAGAAGGTGCTCGAAGAGGCGGGCGAGGTGTGGATCGCCGCCGAGCACGAATCCGACGACAGGCTCGCGGAGGAGATTTCACAGCTGCTGTACCGGGTACAGGTGCTCATGCTCGGCCGTGGACTGTCGACAGAGGACGTGTACCGGTACCTGTGACGCGTTCGCGTCCGGAGAACCAAGGAGAAGCAATGCTGCGTGTCGCCGTGCCGAACAAGGGAGCCCTCGCCGCCGCCGCGTCGGAGATGCTCGGAGAGGCCGGCTATCGCAAGCGACATGAGGCCCGCGACCTGACCGTGCTGGACGCGGTCAACGAGGTCGAGTTCTTCTTCCTGCGTCCCAAGGACATCGCGATCTACGTCGGCTCCGGCGAGCTGGATCTCGGCATCACCGGCCGCGACCTCGCGCTCGACTCCGGTGCCCCGGTCGAGGAGATCCTCAGCCTCGGTTTCGGCGGCTCCACCTTCCGGTACGCCGCGCCGGCGGGCCGGGACTGGAAGGCCGAAGACCTGCAGGGCAAACGGCTCGCGACGTCGTATCCGCGGCTCGTCCGAGAGAACCTGAAGCAGCACGGGGTGGAGGCGGAGGTCATCCGTCTCGACGGCGCCGTCGAGATCTCGATCCAGCTCGGGGTGGCCGACGCGATCGCCGACGTCGTCGAGTCCGGACGTTCGTTGCGCCAGCACAACCTCGTGGCCTTCGGTGACCCGATCTGCGTGTCCGAAGCCGTGTTGCTGCAGCGGGCCGGTACCGAGCAAACCAGGCCCAAGGACCAGCTGAAGGCGCGGCTTCAGGGTGTCGTCTTCGCCCAGCACTACATGATGCTGGACTACAACTGCCCGCGTTCGCTCATGGAAGCGGCCGTCGCGATCACGCCGGGCCTCGAGTCGCCGACGGTCGCGCCGCTGGCCGACGAGGACTGGGTGGCCGTGCGGGCGATGGTGCCGCGCAAGGAGGTCAACCGGATCATGGACGAACTCGCCGAGACCGGCGCGAAGGCCGTCCTGGCTTCGGACATCCGGGCCTGCCGCTTGTAGGTGATTACGCGTGAGGTCGCAAGTAGTCGACTACTTGCGACCTCACTACCGAGGTCGGTTCGGCTTCTTGGGCATGAGGTCGTAGAGCCGCTTCCGCGCGCCGTTGTCGTTGGCGCTGCGCGTCACCGAGACCTCGGTGATGAAGTCCTCGAAGACGAACTCCTCGTCCGCTGGCACGATCGCCGGAGCCGGGTGGTTCCGCAGGTAACCGTCCAGCGTTTCCGCGATCTCCCGGAACGACAGAGCCTGCAGGGTTTCCGGCGCGTAGGTCGTCACGGGCACGCCGTGCGCGGCGGCCTCGTTCATCACCACACCGAGCGGGACGTGCGAGAGCATCGGGATCCCGAACGTGTACAGCTCCTGCAACGCGGCCGCCGCGTAATGCGAGATCGGGCGGCGGTACAGCCCGGGAACGAGGCCGTAGTAAGCGATCGGCGGGCGGCCGACGGTCTGTTCGACGTAGCGCACCTGGTCCGAAAGCAGGCGCAGCGCCCGGATGCTCGTCCGGTCCGGCTGCACCGGCACGAGGATCCCGTGCGAAGCGGCGAGCGCGTTGTTGGTCAGCACGTCGAGCGCGGGCGGGCAGTCGATGATGACGTGGTCGTAGTTCGCGAACTGGATGACCCTGGCCAGCTGCCAGCCCGGCACGCGGAACTGGTCCAGCCGCCGGATCAGGTCGAACATGCCCGGCGACGTCGGGATGACGTCGAACGCGCCACCCCGGCCGAGGTTGCTGCGCGGATGCCGCACGGCCAGTTCCTCGATCGGGCCCTTCCACACCTTGGTCAGGGCTTTCGCCAGGCTGGGCATCTGCGGGGCCACCTCGTCCAGACCGAGGAGTTCGGTGGTCGCGTGCCCCTGTGGGTCGAGGTCGATCAGCAGCACCCGGCGGCCACGCTCGGCCAGTGCGGCCGACGCGCCCACGCTGAGTGAGGTCTTGCCGACCCCGCCTTTCTGGTTGACCACCGAGGTGATCTGCATGCCGAAGCGCTCCCTGCGTCTGTTGTTCCGGGAAGGCTATTGGAAACGGGCTCAGAAAGCGCGTCTATCTGACGGTGTTTTGGTCGCGCGCTCCTGGAGGCATCCCGCAGGGCACATATCTCGGCACGCTTCGCTTCGCGTTGGACAGTGCCCTGTCAAATGCTTCCTGAGCCCCCGGCGTGAAGCGGCGCTCAACTGCGGTTCAGCTGGTCAGGGCCGTACGGCTGGCAATATCAACCCGCCTGTCGCGGCCGCACCAGCAACGCCTGCGCTCCGGAGGCGAGCGACCCCGACACGTCGTGCAGGGTGGTCGTCGCCGTGCCGACACCGTTCGGGCCGACCAGGGTGGCCGCGTCGACGCCGATCCATTCACCCAGTGGTGGGCGGCGGAGGTGCACGGTCAGCTCCGAGTTGATGAACCACCACTCGCGCGGGTCGAGGAAGTTCGAGATCCCGTTGCCGGAGTCCGCAAGGACGAACAGTCGCTGCAGCGCGCTCGGCTTCTCCCCGTCCACGAGGGCGACGCGCTGACGTCCCCAGACCGTCGCGGGGCCGGGTTCGTCCAGCGCGCCCTTGACGCGCCGCCACTCGACGGCGTCGAGGTAACCGCCGAGCCAGCCTTCCGGCATGCTCGACGTCGTCGGCAGGTCGTCCGGCGACGGCAGGGCGGGGCCTTCGGCGGTGGCGACCGCCGTGGTGTCCGAGGTCGCGATGCGCCAGGCCGAGGCGCGGGCGACGACTCGCTCGCCGTGGGCGAGTTCGGCCTCCAGCCACTCGACCGAACGGCCCGGCCGTGCCACCCGGGCCCGCACCGAAAGCTCCTTCAAGGGCGCGGGGCCGAGGATCTCGATCGTCACCCGCGCCAGCTGGCTCGCGTGTGGTGCTTCGAGGTCTTCGAGTGCGCGGACCAGCAATGCCGAGGGCGGCCCGAAGTGCTGCGCGTCCGGGGTCCACGGGCCGGCGGTGTGCGGGGTCGGGACGAACAAGTCGTCGCCTGACGGCACGTAAAAGGCTTCTGTCACACCGGCAGCCTAAGGCCGTGTCCGGTAAGGCTTGTTCCCGGTCTTCGCGCCAGGATCACGAAGCCCATCGAGCAGATTCACTGGACACGGCTAATCCGCACGGTCCAAAACGGACTCTTCGCCGGGATCCGGTTCGGGCCAGCCGGGATAAGGCGGGGGAGTGCCGCCGTACTGCGGGCAGACGGCCTGGTGGTCGCACCACGCGCACAGTTTGCTCGGATTGGGCCGGAAATCGCCGGTTTTGCCCGCTTTGAGGATCGCCTGCCAGATCGCCTCGAGCGTGCGCTCGAACCGGACCAACTCGGCCTCGTCCGGCGTGTAGGCCAGTGATTGCCCATCGGTGAGGTACATCAGTTTCAGCTGGCGCGGCACGACACCACGAAGCCGCCAAAGGACCACGGCGTAGAACTTCATCTGGAACATCGCCTTGGCCTCGCCGATCTCGCGCGGCGCGGCGCCGGTCTTGTAGTCGACGACGCGGATCTCACCGGTCGGCGCCACGTCCAGCCTGTCGACGTAGCCCCGCAGCAGTACCCCGGAGCCCAGCTCGATCTCGACGTGCAGCTCGCACGCTTCGGGTTCCAGCCGACGTGGGTCCTCGAGCCCGAAGTAGGTGTCGACGAGCTGCTCCGCCGACGAGAGCCAGGAAGTGACGGCTTCGGGATCCTCCTGATCGAACAGCTCGATCCACTCCGGACGTTCCGCGGACAGCGTCTCCCACGCCGGTGCGAGCAGCTCCTTGGCCTGCGGAGGGGTGCGATCGGCCTGGGGAAGGGAGAACAGGCGCTCCAGCACGGAATGCACCAGTGTGCCGCGAAGCTGGGCCTTCGTCGGGATCTCGGGCAGCCTGTCGACGGCGCGGAACCGGTAGAGCAGCGGGCACTGTTTGAAGTCGCTGGCACGCGACGGGGACAGGGCCGGCCGACGGCGCGGGGTTTCGGCGCCGGGCGGGGGATCGGCGGTGACCGTGTCGGTGTCGGGCATGCAGGCAGGGTAGCGCCGGGTACCGACAGTTCTCCGACCGCAACGCACCGGAGCGGCATGACCGACACCACCCGGACGGGAAGGGCGGGTCACGAGCATCCCACACCTGGACATCTACGCTCTGACACATGGCGGTGACGGGTGAGCAGGGTCCGCCTCGACGAGGCGTGGCCCCGGCGGGTGGGCTCCTGCTGTTCCGCGTCTCCGGGATCCCTGTGCTTCTCGCCCCTTCGTGGTGGATCGGCTCTCTGATCATCGTGGTGCTCTACACGCCACTGGTCGGCCGGTTTCTACCCGGTGCGAGCACGCTGACCTCGTGGCTGCTGGCGGCCGCGTTCGCGGTCCTGCTCGGACTTTCGGTACTGGCGCACGAACTCGGGCACTGCCTGGTGGCGCTGCGCCTGGGCATCCCGGTCCGGCGCCTGCGCCTGTTCCTGCTCGGTGGTCTCTCCGAGGTCGCCAGGACTCCCCGGCAGCCGCGCCATGAAGGGTTCGTCGCCGCCGCGGGTCCAGCGGTTTCGTTGCTGCTCGGTGGTTTCTGCGGGCTGCTCATGTTCGCCGTCCCGCCGGAAAGCGCGGCATGGCTGCTCATCGCCGAATGCGCCGTCGCGAACTTCGCCGTCGGGTTCTTCAACCTCCTGCCGGGGCTTCCGCTCGATGGAGGTCGCCTGGTTCGCGCCGGCGTCTGGGCGGCGACGGGCCGCCGGGACAAAGGCACTCGCGCCGCCGTCGTCGGTGGCGGTGTCGTCGCGGCCGGACTGATCGTCTGGGCGCTGTGGGGCCTGGCGGCTGGCAGCGAGGATCGCTGGCTGCGGCTCGGTGTCTGCGTCGTGACAGCGTGGTTCGTGATCCTCGGCGCGCGAAGCGAACTCGCCGCCGAAACACGGCGAGGCTGGCCCGAAGGCGTCCAGCTGAGTGAACTCGTCCGGCCCGTTCTCCAGCTTCCCGCCGAAAGCCCCGTATCGGACGCGCTGGCCGCTTCCGCGGGCCGTGGGGTGGTCCTGGTGCGTGCCGACGGCGTCGCCGCCGGCCTGCTCGACGAAACGGCCGCGGCACAACTGGCGGGCACGTCGCCGCACGCTCCCGCCGAGATGGCCGCGGAGCCGATCCGCGCCGACACCGTGCTGCTTTCTTCGGAGTCGGGGGAGGAGATCGCCGAGCGGGTCAGGGAAACCGCCGCGTGGCAATTCCTCGTCGTGGACGACGAAGGCAGGCCCGCGGGCGTGCTCCGGCGCGAGGACCTGCGCGCCGCGATGACCCGGAGTCGACCCCCGGCGTAGCGCGGTACGGCCACCTGCGAGGATCGGTCGTCCCGTCCGAGGCAATCTTTCCCGCCGAGGACGCATGGGCTCAGTGTGTTCGCGCGTATGGAGGTTCAGTGTCGGTCCGTGGGCCGTTTCGTATTGGTGACCGGGTTCAGCTGACCGACTCCAAGGGGCGGCACTACACCATGGTGCTCGCCGAGGGACAGCAGTATCACACCCATCGCGGCGCGCTGGCGCACGACGACGTGATCGGGGCGCAGGAGGGTTCGGTCGTCACTTCGGCGGGCGGCAGCCACTATCTGGCGCTGCGCCCGCTGCTGCCGGACTACGTGCTGTCGATGCCGCGCGGCGCGCAGGTGATCTACCCGAAGGACGCCGCGCAAATCGTGATGTGGGGTGACATCTTCCCGGGCGCGCGGGTGCTCGAGGCCGGCGCCGGTTCCGGTGCGCTGACCTGTTCGCTGCTGCGGGCGGTCGGTCCGGAAGGCAGCGTGCGGTCCTACGAGATCCGGGACGACCACGCCGAACACGCCGAACGGAACGTGGAGAAGTTCTTCGGCCACAAACCGGACAACTGGTCGCTGACGGTCGCGGACCTGTCGACGCACACCGGTGAGGTCGACCGGGTGGTGCTCGACATGCTGGCGCCCTGGGACCAGCTGGAGACGGTCGCCGCGCAGCTGGTGCCCGGCGGCGTGCTCACGGTCTATGTGGCGACGGTCACCCAGCTTTCCCGGATCACGGAAGCCTTGCGGGACCAGCAGTGCTGGACCGAGCCGGAATCTTTCGAGACGCTCATGCGCCCCTGGCACGTCGTGAGTCTCGCGGTGCGGCCGGATCACCGGATGGTCGCGCACACCGCGTTCCTGCTGACGGCGCGCCGTCTGGCCGACGGGACCGTGTCACCGCGGGTCCACCGCCGCTCCGGCAAGGGCTGAGGCGAACCACTCACGAGACCTTCCTGCCAGTCTGGCCGTCTCACGTGATTGGTTGGACGGCACGTGTGATCAGACGGACGACACGCGAGCGGCCGGGCTGGGCGTCGAGTCGTTTTCTGAACACGCGTGTCGTCCATCCCGTCACGCGAGGCGTCCCCCTGGTCACGCGAAACCGCCACCGGCGCACCGCGGTAGGTACCTCGGGCGCCTGGAGCGCCGGTGACCGAGGCTTACGGCACGCACCACTTCCCGTCGCGTTTCTTGAGTGGGAAGGGTGTGTCCTTCTGGCCGCCCGCGCCCTCGACATGGACGGTCACGGTGGCCGAGTCGCCACCGACCTTCGGCGGGTCCGGGACGGTGGCGCTCACCTCGCCCGCGGCCTCCCACTTGCGCTTCAGCTCGGCCAGATCCGCCGACGACTGCTGGGTGCAGGTGAGCTTGCCGAACGCCGTCGCGTCGTGATTCACGATGGCCGCGGCGATCGCCTTGCCGACCACCTCGACCGCCGCCACGTCCGGATCCACCGGGACCGGCCGGGACGAACCCGGCCACGACGGAGGCGCCGCGGTGCTCGACGCGGCCGGGTCGGAGCCTGAGGGGGCCACCAGCAGCAGCCCCACCACGACACCCACCACGACCGCGCCGCATCCGGCGAGAACGGCGATCAGCCTGCTGGACACCGTTTTCGCGTCAGCTCTTGCCGCCGGTGAAGCACCAGAGGTCGGACTCCTTCTTGAAGTTCAGGTTGCCCGAGTCGGCCTTGCCGTTCTGGGTGACCTTCGCCGGGAGCTTCGCGGTGTCGCCGCTGACCGTCAACTCCCCGGTCTTCTCCATCTTGATGTCCTTGGCGATCGGCACTTCGTCCTTGGTGTTCACGCTGCGGCAGGCCGACTGCGCGACGGTCTTGCCGTCGCCGGCGTTGTAGGCGGCGAGGACGGCGTCGGCCACCTCCTGCGGCGTCGCCTTGCCCAGCGGTGCGGGACCGGAGCCCTTGCTCGCCGAGGTGCTCGGTGAGCTGGACTTGCTCCGGGTCGAAGAGGTCGACGGCTTCTTGGACGACGAAGACTCGGAACCCGTCGGGGCCACGCTGCTGGAACTCGCGGGCGGCGCCGCGGTCGGATTGTCGTCGCCCGAGTTGAGCGCGATGACGAGGGCGGTGACACCGCCTCCGACCAGGACGACCGCGCCGATCGCGATGCCGACGATCAGGCCGGTCTTCTTTTTCTTCGGCGGCTCACCGTAGCCGCCTTCCTGCGGGTAGGCGTTGTAGCCGCCCTGCTGCTGACCGTACGGATCCGGCTGGCCGAACTGCTGCGTGGCACCGGGGTGTCCCTGCTGGGGTTGGGGGCCGCTCTGCGGGTACCCGCCCTGCTGGCCGTACGGATCCTGTCCGTACTGACCGGGCTGCTGGCCGTACTGGCCGTCACCGGGGTATCCCTGTTGCGGCTGGGGGCCGCTCTGCGGGTACCCGCCCTGCTGGCCGTACGGATCCTGTCCGTAGCCGCCGGGCTGCTGCGGCGGGTAAGTCATGGCTGTTGCCCCCTAGTTGTTCTGCGAAAATGCTCAACTCGACATGCCGGTCCGCCTCCCCGGCGAACGTCGGCCCGATGCTAGCCACCGAGCCGGATCGCCGCTCGATTAGGGCCGAACTGATACCGGAACCCGTTTGCACCCGGACGGAGCCGGGTATTCCGCCGCAGGTCAGGGCAGGTGGACGGAGTGTGACCATGGGAGTGCCGGACCCGGCACCGGGATGGCCTCTTGCGCGGCGGGAACGTACGTGCGTCAGGTCGTCCGGAACGCGACGCGCCGATCTTGTGATGCGGAAAGGCCTTTTATTGTCGGTGATCGCCGGTACCGTGGAATGAAAAGCACTCCGAGGAGGTGCCCAATGCATCATGACCTTCCCGGAGGTCGGCGCGAGGAGGCCGACCCTTCAGAAACGACCGGAGCTGGAACCACGTCCGACGAGCAGGCACGTCAAATTCGCTTCCTCGAGGAGGAAGTGGCCCTGCTGCGCCGGAAGCTCACCGATTCGCCACGTCAGAACCGGGTGCTGGAGCAGCGACTCGCCGAAGCGTCGGAACGAGTGAGCCAACTCACGGAACGCAACACGAAACTGGTCGAGACGCTCCGCGAGGCGCGTGGCCAGTTGCTCGCGTTGCGAGAGGAGGTCGACAGGCTGGCCCAACCTCCGAGCGGTTACGGCGTGTTCGTCACCGCATACGAGGACAACACGGTGGACGTGTTCACCGCGGGCCGCAAGATGCGGGTTTCGGTCTCACCCGCGGTGGAGGTCTCGTCGTTGCAGCGCGGACAGGCGTTGCGGCTCAACGAGGCCCTCACCGTCGTCGAAGGCGGCGACTTCGAGAAGATCGGCGAGGTCTGCGCGCTGCGCGAGGTGCTGGCCCCGGACGTCGAGGGCGGCAGCCCCCGTGCGCTCGTGGTGGGGCACGCGGACGAGGAGCGGGTCGTCCTGCTCTCCGATCCGCTGGCCGAACAGCCCCTCAAGCCGGGCGATTCCCTGCTGGTCGACTCGAAAGCCGGCTACGCCTACGAGCGCGTGCCGAAGGCGGAGGTCGAGGATCTCGTGCTGGAGGAGGTGCCCGACGTCCAATACGAGGACATCGGTGGCCTCACCCGGCAGATCGAGCAGATCCGCGACGCCGTCGAGCTGCCGTTCCTGCACGCGGATCTCTACCAGGAGTACCAGCTGCGCCCGCCGAAGGGCGTACTGCTCTACGGGCCTCCTGGCTGCGGTAAGACCCTCATCGCCAAGGCGGTGGCCAACTCGCTCGCCAAGAAGGTCGCGGAAGCACGCGGCGACAAGGCGGACGGGAAGTCCTACTTCCTGAACATCAAGGGTCCGGAGCTGTTGAACAAGTTCGTCGGGGAGACCGAGCGGCATATCCGCCTGATCTTCCAGCGGGCTCGGGAAAAGGCCTCCGAAGGTACCCCGGTGATCGTGTTCTTCGACGAGATGGACTCGATCTTCCGCACCCGCGGTTCGGGCGTGTCCTCCGACGTGGAGACCACGATCGTCCCGCAGCTGCTCTCGGAGATCGACGGTGTCGAGGGCCTGGAGAACGTCATCGTCATCGGCGCCTCCAACCGTGAAGACATGATCGACCCGGCGATCCTGCGGCCGGGCCGGCTCGACGTCAAGATCAAGATCGAGCGTCCGGACGCCGAAGGCGCGAAGGACATCTTCTCCAAGTACCTGTCCGACGGTCTGCCGATCCACGCCGACGATCTCGAAGAGTTCGGCGGGGACCGCAGGGCGACGTTCGACGCGATGATCCAGCACACGGTCGAGCGGATGTACGAGGAGACGGACGAGAACCGGTTCCTCGAGGTCACCTATGCCAACGGTGACAAGGAGGTCCTGTACTTCCGTGACTTCAACTCGGGCGCGATGATTCAGAACATCGTGGACCGGGCGAAGAAGTCGGCCATCAAGTCGGTGCTGGAGACCAAGCAGCCCGGCCTGCGTGTGCAGCATCTGCTGGACGCGATCGTCGACGAGTTCGCGGAGAACGAGGATCTGCCCAACACCACCAACCCGGACGACTGGGCCCGGATCTCCGGCAAGAAGGGCGAGCGGATCGTCTACATCCGCACGCTCGTCACCGGCAAGAACCAGGATTCGGGGCGGGCGATCGACACCGCCACGAACACCGGTCAGTACCTGTAGAACAAGCCGAAGGGGCCCTTCATCGCATGCAATGCGATGAAGGGCCCCTTCGTTTTCAAACGGCTACAGGTTCCTTGACCTTCTTGCGCGGGCTCAGGCGACCGTGCGCGGCCAGGATCCCCAGTACGACGAGCAGCGCGCCGACGGGCTGGTTCCACGCCAAGGGTTCGTCGAGGACCAGAACGCCGAGCAGTACGCCGACCACGGGTGTGAGGTAGGTCACTGCTGACGCGTTCGACGCGCCCCACGCCGCGATGATCGACGCGTTCCAGGCGTAGGCGAGTCCGGTGCCCAGTGCTCCGAGCGCGATCATGCTGAGGACGATCGGCGTGTCGAGGCGCACCGGCGTCGTCGCGATGAACGGCGCGAGCACCAGCATCACGACGGCGCCGCAGCAGACTTGCCCGAGGGCGATGGTCGGCGCGTCGAGGTTCCGCCAGGAGATGAACCGCCGCACGTAGACGAACGAGATCCCGTAGCAGGTCGTCGCGCCGAGGCACGCCAGTTGTGCGGTCAGTTCGTGGGAGAGATCGATCCCTTGCCAGACCCCCACGATGGTGAGCACGCCGAGGAAGCCGAGGACCAGGCCGGTCGTGCGGGCCTTCGTGAAGCGCTCGGCGGGCAGCGCGGCCGCGGCGACGAGCATGGTGATCAGCGGGGTCGTCGCGTTGAAGATGCTGGCGAGCCCGGACGAGATGTACTGCTCGGCCCAGGAGAACAGCAGGAACGGGATGACACACAGCAGCACGGAGACGACCGCGAGATGGCCCCACAGCGCCGGATCGCGGGGGAGTGGTTTGCGGCGCCAGGCGGCGATGCCGATCAGCGCCAGTGCGCCGAGGCAGACGCGGGAGAGCGCCACCTGAGCCGGCGAAAGGCCGGTGAGACCGATCTTGATGAACAGAAAACTCGCGCCCCATACGATCGCGAGTGCCGCGAACCGGGTCGTGATACCGAAACGTCCCAATTGTCCTTCTTCCGAGTCCTTGCCTTCGAACTCAGTGAAGCGGGAATCCACTGTGTACTCCAGCGGTTTTCGGACGATGTGTCCGACGCCTCCGGCGCGCCTCTCGGCCGAGGCGAGCGTATAACGCTCTATACTTCGGAGCCGTGAGCGAATCTTCCGGGCGCCCGCGCGCGCCGATCACCGAGGCCGATGTCCTGGCTTGGCTGGAAACGACGGCCGCCGCCGTTCAGGCGGGGGAAGTGAGCGCCCCCGAACTGATCGAAATCCTAGGGGAGTTGCGACGCGCCTCCGCGGCCTGCGCCGACGCGTCCGACTGGGCGTTGCTCGCCGCCAGGGAAGAGGGCGCCAGCCTCCGTCAGATCGCGCCGGTCTTCGGCAAGGGTTACGTTCGGGCTCCGGCGGCCCGCCTCGAAAAGCTCCATCGGCAGGCGCAGAACTCGAGCCAGTGGCTCGCGATCCTCCGGCACAAGAACGAAGGAGCCCGGTGACAGACTCGGAAATCCCCGTCGACGAACGCATCGCCGTCGGACTGGCGGCGCTCGGCAGGCCCGCGTACATCAATCTGGGCCGGGTCGACGCGCTGCCGCCAGTGCGCGACTTCGAGGCGATGCGCGCGGCGACCTATGCCGTGCTCGACGACGCGTACCGGGCAGGCGTCCGGTGGATCGACGTCGCCCGTTCGTATGGCTCCTCCGAGGAGTTCCTCGCCGGCTGGCTCGCCGATCGCGCCCACCCGGAGGTGACCGTGTCGAGCAAATGGGGCTACCGCTACGTGGGGGAGTGGAAGCTCGACGCGGCGGTGCACGAGGTCAAGGAGCACACCGCGGCGCGGTTCGCCGGACAATGGGCGGAAACCGTTGGTCTGCTGGGAAAGGCGGTGTCGCTCTACCAGGTCCATTCGCTCACTGTGGACAGTCCGCTGTTCACCGACGACAGGCTCGTCGGCGCGCTGGCCGAACTCGCCGCCGACGGTGTCCCGGTGGGGTTCTCCACGTCCGGGCCGGAACAGGCCGACGCGGTCAGGCGGGCGTTCGAACTGGAAGTGTCCGGAACGCCGGTTTTCAGCGCCGTGCAGTCGACGTGGAACCTGCTGGAACCCTCCGTCGGCCCGGCGCTCGCCGAGGCGCACGCGGCCGGCAAACGGGTATTGGTCAAGGAAACGGTCGCGAACGGACGGCTGGTGGTCGAGCCACCGCCCGCTCTCGGGAGGATCGCGCGGGAACACGAAGCCGGCCCGGACGCGGTGGCGATCGCGGCGGTACTGGCGCAGGACTGGCGGCCGGTCGCGGTCATCGGCCCGTCGAGCACGGCGCAGCTCGCGGAGAATCTCGTTGCCACGAAGGTGAAGCTGACCGCGGAAGAACTCGGGGAGCTGGCCGCGCTCGCCGAAGAACCGGTCGCCTACTGGCGGCACAGGTCCTGCCTCGGCTGGCACTGACGGGCTGGTCTAGTCTCGCGGCAAACGTCTGGCGGGTCACCGGGGAGGCTTGAGGGTGCGTCATCGGCAGGTGCTCGCGGTGGCGACGGTCGCGCTGTTCGGTTTGTCGGGCTGCGCCGACCGTCCCAACGATCTCGACACCTACTACGACGACCCCACACCGACGCCCGCGGCCGAACCCGCGCAGCCTTCGGTCAAGCCGCAGGCCGCCCCGATCCCGTCGCCGTCGACCTCGGCCCCGGTCCCCGCGGCCGTTTCCGCCGCGTTGCTGACCGACGAGGACGTCGCCGAGGAAGAGGTCGTCCCTGGCGAGAGCAAGATGTCCGGCTGCCTGACCGGCCTGACCCGCGGCACCAGCCGCTCGACGGCGTGGTCGTACGCGAGCGGTTCGACGCTGGAACAGCAGGTCACCGAGTACACCGACCGTGACGCCTCGGACGTCGTCACTCAGGCGGACTGCGAAGGCAAGAAGCTCACGCTGCCGAAGCAAACCGGTGTCGAAGTACAACGCGCATGGTGTGAAGGCACGACGTGCACGGTGTTGCTCGCGAAAGGGAAACTCGTCTCCGCGCTCAGCGTGACCGCCGGGACCGGGGCGCGGGCGACCGACGCGGCGAAGCGGCTGCTTCCGCTCGTCGCGCAGCGCCTCCGTTCGGCCTAGCGCGCGGCTTCCCGCCGGAACCACTCCAAGGCGCCGAGACGTCCGTCCGGCACGAACCGGCTCTCCGGATCATCGAGCCACGAACGCAACTCGTCCAGCGTCAGCCATCGTCCTTCGACGACTTCGGACAGCTGATGGACGAAGGGGCCGTCCCATCGCGCCTCGAAGGCGAAGTTGTGGCAGCGGATCGTGCCCACGTCGTAGACATGGGTGAAAAGCGGACGCAGGTTCACCCCGTGAACACCCAGTTCTTCAGCCAGTTCACGGCGTGCGCAGTCCTCCGGTGTCTCACCCGCCGCGACGACGCCGCCCGCCCAACAGTCCCAAGTGGAGGGATAGACGTCCTTCATCGGCGTACGCAGGTGCACGTAGACGGAGTTTCCATCACCCGAACGGACCAACACCACGCCCGCCGCGTGCCACAGTCCCTCGGCGCGGACCCGGGAGCGCGTGGCCGCCCCCACCGCGGTTCCGCCGAGGTCATAGAGCGCAACGAGTTCGTCACTGCCTGACATGGGGGGCATCGTCGCACGGCCCTGACCCCGTAGGGTGGTGGGTATGCGGCGGATCATGGGAACCGAAGTCGAGTACGGCATCGCGGTGCCGGGCGACGCGACGGCGAACCCGGTACTTACCTCGACCCAGGTCGTGCTGGCCTACGCGGCCGCGGCGGACATCCCACGGGCCAGGCGGGCACGATGGGATTACGAGGTGGAATCGCCTCTGCGCGACGCGCGTGGTTTCGACCTGACCGGCCCGAGCGGTCCGGGGCACGACCCGGACGTCGAGGACCTCGGCGCGGCGAACGTGATCCTGACCAACGGCGCCCGGCTGTACGTCGACCACGCTCACCCGGAGTACTCGGCGCCCGAGGTGACGAACGCGCGTGACGCGGTCATCTGGGACAAGGCGGGCGAGCGGGTCATGGAGCAGGCGGCACGCAAGGCCGCCACCGTGCCCGGCCAGCCGCCTTTGCAGCTGTACAAGAACAACGTCGACGGCAAGGGCGCGAGCTACGGCACGCACGAGAACTACCTGATGCAGCGGTCGACCCCGTTCACCGCGGTGATCGGGGGGCTGACGCCGTTCTTCGCCTCCCGCCAGGTGATGACCGGTTCGGGCCGAGTCGGTGTCGGGCAGCAGAGCGAGGAAGCGGGCTTCCAGCTCTCGCAGCGCTCCGACTACATCGAGGTCGAGGTCGGCCTGGAGACGACGCTCAAGCGCGGGATCATCAACACCCGCGACGAGCCGCACGCCGACGCCGACAAGTACCGCCGCCTGCATGTCATCATCGGCGACGCGAACCTGGCCGAGTACTCGACGTACCTCAAGGTCGGGACGACGGCGCTGGTGCTGGACCTGATCGAGGCAGGCATCCGGTTCGACGACCTGAAGCTGGACGAGCCGGTGCGCGCGGTGCACCAGATCAGCCACGACCCGACGCTGAAGGCGAAGGTGTCGCTGGCCAACGGGCGGAAGTACACCGGCCTAGATCTCCAGTTCGCCTACCACGAGATTGCCTCGGCGAACCTGGAGCGCACCGGCGCGGACGAGGCCGCCAAGGAGGTCCTGCGGGTCTGGGGCGAGATCCTGGACGCGCTGGCGCGGGACCCCCAGGAATGCGCGGACAGGCTGGACTGGCCGGCGAAGCTGCGGTTGCTCGAGGGCTACCGCGCTCGGGACCAGCTGGCCTGGGGCGCGCCGCGGTTGCGGCTGGTCGACCTGCAGTACTCGGATGTCCGCTTGGACAAGGGCCTGTACAACAGGCTCGTCACCAGGGGTTCGATGAAGCGCCTGGTGACCGAGGAGGAGGTGCTGGAGGCGGTCACGACCCCGCCTTCGGACACCAGGGCCTATTTCCGGGGCCGCGCGCTGGAGAAGTACGCCAGCTCCATCGCCGCGGCGTCCTGGGATTCGGTCATCTTCGACGTCGGCAGGGAATCGCTGGTGCGGATCCCGACGTTGGAGCCGCTGCGGGGCACGAAGGCCCACGTGGGGAAGTTGCTGGACGACTCCGCGACAGCCGAGGAACTGGTGGAAGCCCTCACCGGTTCGGACTAGCGGGAATTCCTTTCCTCAGGGTTAAGCGATCACGGATCCCACGGAATGTCGGGACCGCTGGGTAGGCTAGGTACATCAGCCACACCGGGAGGCGAGATGGCTCAGGAAAAGATCGAAAAGCACGGCGGAGGCGACTCGGACGAAGAGTTCGAGGGCGGCGGTCCGGCCGGCCAGGAGCGGCGCGAGAAGCTCGGTGAGGACGTCGACACGATCCTCGACGAGATCGACGACGTGCTCGAGGAGAACGCCGAGGACTTCGTCCGCGCGTACGTGCAAAAGGGCGGCGAGTAACTCGTCTTCCGGCGGCCGGATGCGGCCGCCCGCGCAGAGCCGGCGGATCACACAGATGGGAACTTTGAGCACGTATGGAACACACCTCGGGTAAGTCGGCGCTGCCCGCCGCGTACTTCACGTCGGGGACCTCGTCGTTCTCGGACTTCCTTCGGGCGCAGGCGCCTGAGCTGCTCCCGGAGCGGCGTGTCGCGTCCGGGGCCGCCGGGCTCGACGCGCCGCACGGGACGACGATCGTCGCGGTCAAGTTCGGGGGCGGGGTGCTGATCGCCGGTGACCGGCGGGCGACGTCGGGCAACTTGATCGCCTCGCGCGACATGGAGAAGGTGCACGTCACCGACGAGTACTCGGCTGTCGGCATCGCGGGCTCGGCGGGGCTGGCGATCGAGATGGTGCGGCTGTACGCGGTCGAACTGGCGCACTACGAGAAGATCGAGGGCGTTTCGCTCTCACTCGACGGTAAGACGAACAAGCTCGCCGGACTGGTGAAATCCAACCTCGAGATGGCGATGTCAGGGCTGGCCGTGCTGCCGCTGTTCGTCGGGTACGACCTCGACGCGGAGGACGCGAAACACGCGGGCCGGATCATCTCGTACGACGCGACGGGCGGGCGGTACGAGGAAAGCGCCGGTTACCACGCCATCGGTTCGGGTTCGCTGTTCGCGAAGGGCTCGCTGAAGAAGCTGCACGACCCGGACGCGGACGCCGAAGCCGCGATCCGGGTGGCGGTGGAAGCGCTGTACGACGCGGCGGACGACGACACCGCGACCGGCGGGCCGGATCTGGTGCGCCGGATCTTCCCGACGATCGTGACGATCACCGCGGAGCAGGGCGCGGTGGCGGTGCCGCAGGAGCAGACGATCGCGGTGGCCGAGGCGATCGTCGCCGCGCGTGCCGAGCGCGGGCGCTAGCCGTCGTCCCTGTCCCTTTCCGATGAGAGCCAGAAAGAGCGGAGCACCACAGTGACGATGCCGTTGTACGCCTCTCCCGAGCAGCTGATGCGGGAGCGTTCCGAGATCGCGCGCAAGGGCATCGCGCGCGGCCGGAGCGTGGTCGTGCTCAAGTACCGCGGTGGCGTGCTGTTCGTGGCCGAGAACCCCTCGGCGACGTTGCACAAGGTGTCGGAGATCTACGACCGGATCGGCTTCGCGGCCGTGGGCCGCTACAGCGAGTTCGAAAACCTCCGTGTCGCCGGCATCCGGCACGCGGACCTGAAGGGCTATCAGTACGACCGGCGGGACGTCAGCGCGCGTGCGCTGGCGAACGCGTACGCCGCGTCGCTGGGCAGCATCTTCACCGAACAGCTGAAGCCGTTCGAGGTGGAGATCTGCGTGGCCGAGGTCGGCGTGACCGCGGCCGAGGACCAGCTGTACCGGTTGACCTACGACGGTTCGATCTTCGACGAGCCGAAGTTCGTGGTGATGGGCGGTCAGGCCGACACGCTCACCACGAAGCTGAAAGAAAGCTACGAGGCGGATCTGGAGCTGGGTGCGGCGCTCGGAGTCGCGGTGAAGGCGTTGCGCGACAACACCCCGACGCCCACGAACGGCGACTCGGACCCGGTGAAGCTCGAGGTCGCCGTTTTGGAGCGGGAGCGGCGCGGCCGCAAGTTCCGCCGGGTCGCCGGGGTGGCGCTGGACGCGCTGCTGCCCGCCGAGCCGGAGGAACCGGCGAAGGACGAGGACAAGCCCGAAGGTGAGTCCAAGAAGGACTGAGTTCGTTTGTCGCCAGTACAGGAAGGCCCTCTTCCTTGCGCCTAGCGCAAGGAAGAGGGCCTTCCTGTACTGAGTGCCGGATCAGGCGGGGGTGTCGCCCCACCACTGGCTGCGGCCACCGGCGATGAAGCTCCACAGCTGGAGCCGCGTGCCGTTGGAGGACGAGTTGCCCTCCGCGGTCAGGTACCGGCCGCTGCTCGGGTTCTGGAACCGGACATAGCCCTCAGGGTTGACGGTGCCGCCCCACCACTGGTTCTTGGCACCGGCGACGTAGTCCCACAGCTGGACGATGGTGCCGTTCTTGTTGATGGTGTTGAGGTCCGCGTCCAGGTAGCGGCCGCTGGCCACGTTCTGGAAGCGGGAGTACCCCTCGGGGTTGTCGGTGATGTAGAACGCCTGGTGGTCCGCGTCCAGGTTGCAGTCCCAGAGCTGCATCTTGGTGCCGTTGCGGTTGATGCTGTTGAGGTCCGCGTCCCAGCACTTGTTCGAGTCCAGCCCGGACGGGATGAGGTACATGTCCGCGTCGGCCACGCCGTTGGCCTGCGTGCGCGCGCCGGTCGAGGTGCGCTTGACCGGGATGAGCTTGATGCCGTGCACGGAGACCGTCTTGAACCCGTCACCGGTGGGCTGCGGGGCCGCGGTGGCGGCGGGAGCGGTGGCCAGGGTCAGCACACCCGCCGCGGCGGTGATGATTCCCGCCAGGCGCTTCAGTTTAGTCAATTTCTTCCCCTTTGTGGAAAGCGTTTTCTCCCAGTGATGGTGAGGGAGAAGGCAGGAATCTTCAGGCCGCGACGAATCGCGGTCCTTTGAAACCTGCCGGTGAATCCCCCTCGTGGAAGGCTCCGCGTAAACCCCCGAGAAGCGGGCCTTCTTTCGAACATCATTCAGGTCTGAACCACGGCCGTCGAGGAGATTTCCGGGAGCGGCAATATGGCAGCTCAGCCATGTAACGGAACGGCGTTGCTCGCGATCACACGGCGAGACTCCGAGCAAGGCGAGGACATCCGTGCGCATCGAGCTGACGTTGCAGGACCTGACGCGCGTCCGGCTCGCGCCCGAAGCCGACCCCTTGGCCGAGCTGGTGTCCAGCCTGCAGATCCTGCAGCGGCGAGACGCGGGCTCGGCGTTGTTCAACCGGTGGCGGCACCGGGTCCGGCTCGGGCTGACGGAGTCGGCCGCGGTGCTGTTGTGGCTGTGCCGCCCCTACGCGCCGATCCCCGCGTTCCTCGTTCCGGACGCCGGGGTAGGTGATTTTGAGGCGGGCCTCGCGGAGATCGCCCGGACCGATTCGGTGTGTTTGAAGGCGGCGTTGCGGGACGCCCCGGTCAACCGGGAGTTGCCGGCCTGGGCGGCGGGATTGCCGGATGGGGACACCACCGGCCTGCCGAAGCTCGTCCAGGCGATGCAGGACTACTTCGACCTGTCGCTGGCGCCGGGATGGGAGCCGGCGCGGACGCAGGTCGACGCGGACCGCGGGATGCGGGCGCAGCTGTTGCTCCACGACGGAGTGGACGCGGTGCTGACGAGTCTGCGGCCGCTGGTGCGCTGGTCGTCTCCGGTGCTGGAGGTCGGCGACGGGATCGTCGGTGCGTGTGGTGCGAGCGGCGCCGGGCTCATGATCTCACCGACCTACTTCGCGGTGTGCCCGGTGATCGTCCCGGCGGTTAGTGAGACGCCGGTCCGGCTGCTGTATCCGTCGGTGCGGCAGGCGGCCCCGTCGACCGGCTACGGCCGCGACGTGCGGAGATCGCCGGACACCGCCCTCGCCGATCTGCTCGGGCCGACCAGGGCGGCGGCGCTGGCCGTCCTCGCGGTCGGATGCAGCACGTCGGAGCTGGCCGCCAGGCTGGGAGTGACGCCCTCGGCGGTCAGCAAGCACGCCACCGTGTTGCGGCGCGCGGGGCTGATCACCACCGAACGCGACCGTAACTCCGTGCTGCACTCGCTGACGCCGCTGGGTAGCGCCCTGCTGGTCGCCTAGGGGCTTGGCGCCCAGAAGGTTCGGCCCGACGTAGTCCGGCAGCGCCTAGTTTCGGTAGACGGTCAGCGCGCTGGGCCGCGACCGGAAGCGGAAGTCGTTGCCGAGCGGTCCGACCTCACCGTCGGTGGCGACGCGACGGTTGCCGTTGAGCAACTGGACGTGCAGTTCCGGAACGTCGAGTTCCTGGTAGACGTGGCTCGCGTTGAGACTGTTCGTGATCGTGGCCAGGATGAACCGCGCCCGCGAGTAGGGCAGGTCGGCACGCAGGTAGCGGACGTCGAGAAGGCCGGTGTCGAGTGCCGGGCGGTGCGAGGGCGCGAACCCCTTCGGCGCGTAGGTGCCGTTGCCGACGAACAGCAGCCAGATGCTGCTGGTCTTGCCGTTGAGGGTCACTTCCAGCGGCTTCGCGCGCCGCAGCGTGCGGGCGAGCGCCATCGCCGCGGACGGCCACTTCGGGTGCCGCTTCTGCAGCCTTTCCCGCACCCGCACCATTTCCGGGTAGCCGCCGAGGCTGGCGGTGTTGACGAAGTAGCGGTGGTCGTCGTCGTTGATCTCGACCTCGCCGAGGTCGACGCCCACGGCGTTACCCGCCTCGGTGGCGGCGTCCGCGTCGGGCATGGAGCGCATGCCGACGTCGCGGGCGAAGTGATTGAGGGTGCCCGCCGGAATGAGCGCGAGCGGCAGGTCGTGGTCGGCCGCGACGGAGGCCACCGCGGCGACCGTTCCGTCCCCGCCGGCGACGCCGAGCGCGCGCACGGTGCCGTTACGGGCGGTGAGCTCGTCGACGAGCTGTTCGCGCAGGTCCCGCTTCGAGTCCGGGTAGAGGATGGTCGCCTTGGGCCACGCGAAGCGGGTCTCCTCGGTCGGGTCCTGGCCGTCGATCCCCGAATGCGGGTTGACCAGGACGAGCATGTCCTCGCCGTCACGCATCTCGGGTGCTTCGGCGGTGTGCGCGGTGCGGCCGGGGACGTCGGGGTTCACCGGCCACCAGTGCCGTGTGAGCAGGCCCGCGCCGACGCCGATGCCGATGCCCACGCCGACGTCACTCGGCCAGTGGACGCCGGTGTGGACCCGGGAATAGGCCACGGCGGCGGCCAGCGGCACGAGGGCGGCGCCCGTCTTGGGCGATTCCATCGCGACGGCCGTGACGAAGGCGGCCGCGGACGCCGAGTGACCGGAGGGGAACGACGACGAGGTCGGCCGCCGGACGAGGCGCCGGTGCATCGGCACCTCCTCGGCCGCGGGGCGTCGGCGGGGGAACAGCGGCTTGCCGATCAGGTTCGCAGCGGCGCTCGCCCCGGCGATGGCCGCCACGCCGCGAAGCGCGCCTCGGCGTGTCGGGCCCTTCTTCGCCGCGAGCAGGACCGCGACACACCACCAGAGCTTGGATTTGTCCGCACTTTTCGAAAGCGAGGTGATCACGTCGTCGGCCCTGGTCCTCGGCAGCGCCGCGCTCTTGGCCATCAACCGCCGGTCGGTCCGGCCGACCTTGCGGAAAGGGCGCTTGAGCTGCTTTAACACGATTACACCGCTTCCGAGTCGGGACGTCATGTGCGTGATACCCGATCGGGACTCCCCGCACACCTTTCACCGAATGCAACGTACCGACCGCGTGTCGCCGCCCGAACGGCGCACCGTCAGTGGGTCCTCACCGCCTACTCTGGTGGGATGCAGCGGCGGATCTTTGGCATCGAGACCGAGTTCGGGGTCACGTGCACCTTTCACGGGCAACGCAGGCTCTCTCCGGACGAAGTGGCGCGTTACCTGTTTCGGCGTGTCGTGTCCTGGGGGCGTTCGTCGAACGTCTTCTTGTCGAACGGCTCGCGGCTCTACCTCGACGTGGGCTCCCACCCGGAATACGCCACGGCCGAATGCGACGACCTCGTCCAGCTGGTCACGCATGACAAGGCGGGGGAGCGGATCCTCGAGGATCTCCTGATCGACGCCGAGCGGCGGCTGGCGGACGAGGGCATCGGCGGCGACATCTTCCTGTTCAAGAACAACACCGATTCGGCGGGCAACTCCTACGGCTGTCACGAGAACTACCTGGTGACCCGTGCCGGGGAGTTCTCCCGGATCGCCGACGTACTGCTGCCGTTCCTGGTGACCCGGCAGCTGATCTGCGGCGCCGGCAAGGTCCTGCAGACGCCGCGCGGCGCGGTGTACTGCCTGTCCCAGCGAGCGGAACACATCTGGGAAGGCGTCTCCAGCGCTACCACGCGTTCGCGACCGATCATCAACACCCGCGACGAACCGCACGCCGACGCCGAGCGGTACCGGCGCCTGCACGTGATCGTCGGCGACTCGAACATGGCCGAACCGACCACGCTGCTCAAGGTCGGGTCGGCGAACCTGGTGCTGGAGATGATCGAGGCGGGCGTCCAGTTCCGCGACTTCACCCTGGACAACCCGATAAGGGCGATCCGCGAGATCAGCCACGACCTCACCGGCCGCCGCCAGGTGCGGCTCGCCGGTGGCCGCGAGGCGTCCGCGCTGGACATCCAGCGCGAGTACCACGCCCGCGCCGTCCAGCACGTCAAGGAGACCGGTTCGTCGCCCCAGTCCGAGCGCGTCGTCGAGTTGTGGGGCCGGGCGCTGGAGGCGGTGGAGCAGCAGGACTTCAGCAAGATCGACACCGAGATCGACTGGGCGATCAAGCACCGGCTGGTCGAGCGCTACCGCGCCAAGCACGACCTCGACCTGTCGAGCCCGCGGATCGCGCAGCTCGACCTGGCCTACCACGACATCCGGCGCGGCCGCGGCATCTTCGACCTGCTGCAGCGCAAGGGGCTCGTGCGCCGGGTCACCGACGACGGCGAGATCGAACTGGCCAAGGACACCCCTCCGCAGACCACGCGGGCGAAGCTGCGTGGTGACTTCATCGCCGCGGCGCAGGCCGCCGGACGTGACTTCACCGTGGACTGGGTGCACCTCAAGCTGAACGACCAGGCGCAGCGGACCGTGCTGTGCAAGGACCCGTTCCGTTCGGTGGACGAACGCGTCGAACGGCTCATCTCCTCGCTCTGAAAGTTGCTCCGTGAAGGCCATCCTGAGGGACTCCCGGTCCCCTAGGCTGGCCTTCACGGGTCTTCAGAAGAGAGGTGCGCCGATGCGTGCGCTACTGGTCCTGCTCGGAGCGGTCGGGCCGCTGGCGTTCACCGGAGTCGCGTATGCCGCGCCGGAGTGTCCCGACCCGGCGTGGGTGGAGACCCCGACCGGCACGAACGCGCAGCTGCGCGGGCTCTCCGCGGTGGACGCGAAGACGGCGTGGGTCAGCGGCAGCAAGGGCACCGTCCTGCGCACCACCGACCGCGGCCGCACCTGGAAGCCCGTCGCCCCTCCTGAGACGGCGGCTCTCGACTTCCGTGACATCGAGGCCTTCGACGCCGACCACGCGGTCGCCCTGTCCATCGGGCCGGGCGACGCGTCCCGGATCTACCGAACCGACAACGGCGGCAGGAGCTGGCGGCTGTCCTTCCGGAACGGTGACCCGGCCGCCTTCTACGACTGCCTCGCGTTCTTCGACCACCGGCGCGGCCTCGCGATGAGCGATCCTGTGGACGGCAAGTTCCGGTTGCAGTCCACTTCGGACGGCGGTCGCACTTGGAAGCTCGCACCCGCCGAGGGCATGGTGCCCGCGCTCGACGGCGAGTTCGGGTTCGCCGCCAGCGGTCAGTGCCTCACCACGTCGGGCCCGCGTGACGCCTGGATCGCCACCGGCGGCGGCGCCCGCGCCCGCGTCCTGCACTCCGGTGACGGTGGACGGACGTGGGAAGCCGCCGACACCCCGTTGCCCAGCGGTGCCTCGGCCGGGGTCTTCTCGGTGACGTTCCGGGACCCGCGGCACGGCGTGGCCATCGGCGGCGACTACGCGGCGCCGAACGCACCCGGCCCCGCTGTAGCGCTGAGCGCAGACAAGGGACGAACCTGGCGAATGCCGTCGGAAGCTCCCGTCGGTTACCGCTCCGGCCTGGCATGGCTGGGGAACACGGTCATCGCCGTCGGCCCCGGTGGAAGCGATCTGAGTCCGGACGGCGGACGGCACTGGAAGTCGTTCGACACCGGTTCACTCGACTCCGTCGACTGCGCTCGCGGCGCGTGCTGGGCGAGCGGGGCGAAGGGCCGGGCCGCCCGGCTCGACGGGGTTTAAGCTCGAAGGACCATGACCGCACACGCCGAACCCCTCCAGGACACCGCCGAGCACCTGGTCGAGGTGCTCAAGGTGCTCGCCAACCCGGTCCGGCTCCAGGTGCTGGGGTGGCTGCGCGAGCCCGACCGGCATTTCCCGCCGGAGAAGGCGATCGCCGACCAGAACGAGGTCGGTGTCTGTGTGAGCCATCTCCAGGCGAAGCTGGGGCTCGCGCAATCCACGGTGTCGGCGTATATGGCGCTGCTGCAGCGCGCCGGGCTCGTGAAGTCCACGCGGGTGGGGAAGTGGACCCACTACCGCCGGGACGAGCAGCGGATCGCGCGGCTCGTAGACCTGCTCGGACACTCCATCTGAACCTCGCCGGGAATAACATATCGAAACTCTGCGATACTTCGATATGGAGAACTCGACGTGAGGAGCAGGCGGATGGAACTGGGGCGTTTCGGGATCTGGACGTTCGACTTCGAGGATCAGCCCGCGAGCATGCTGCGGGATTCGGTACGGGAACTGGAAGAACTCGGCTGGCCCGCGATCTGGATCCCGGAACGGGACGGCCGCGAAGCGCTGACCCACGCCGGATTCCTGCTCTCGGTCACCGATCGGATCACCGTGGTCAACGGGATCGCGCGGATCGGGTCCCGTGGGGCGCGCTGGGCCCACGGTGCGGCGCTTCTGCTGGCCGACGCCCATCCGGGCAGGCATGTACTGGGGCTCGGCTTCGGCGGCGCGCGTGCCGGGGTCAAGCCGCTGGAGGCGATGAGCGAATATCTCGACGAACTCGACACGGTCACCAGCGCCAACCCGCTGCCCGCGGCCCCGATCCGGCGCCTGCTGGCCGCGTACGGGCCGAAGATGCTCGGGCTCGCCCGTGACAGGTCCGAGGGCGCGCACACCTATCACGTGACGGTGCCGCATACCGCCGAGGCGAGGGAAGTGCTGGGGGACAAGGCCTTCCTCGGCGTCGAGCACGCGGTCCTGTTCGAGACCGACCCGGTCAAGGCGCGCGTGATCGCCCGTGAGCACCTGCACGCGTACCTCACGTCGGAGTACAACGTCGCCAAGTTCCTCCGGCTCGGCTACACCGAAGCCGACATCGACGGTGGCCGCGGCAGCGACAGGCTCGTCGACGATCTCGTGTTCTGGGGCGACCTCGACACCGTCGTCGCGAAGCTCCACGGACACCTCGACGCCGGTGCCGACCACGTCGGAATCCAGGTCATCGGTGTCGAACCCGGCGAATCGGCGATGCCGCACTGGCGGCGACTGGCCGAAGCGCTGCTGCCGCAGCCTGCCGCGACGCGCTAGCGGACCTGGCCGGTCGGGCGAACCACGATCTCGTTGACGTCGACCGAGGGCGGTTGCTCCAGCGCGTAGAGCACCGCCCTCGCGATGTCGTCGGGTTCCAGTTTCGGTTTGGACCGCGAATCCTCGGGGATCATCGAGGTGTCGACCAATCCGGGCTGCACCACGGTGACCCGGACGCCGGTGCCGATGGCCTCCTCGCGGATGGACCCGGCGAGCCCGGTCACCGCCCATTTCGTCGCCGAATAGAGGTTCCCCGGCCGGTGATAGCGGCCGGCGACCGAGCCGGTGAGCACGAGGTGTCCCTTCGATTCCGCCAGCGACGGCAGGGTCGCCCGCGCCGTGAGGGCGGTTCCGTAGACGTTGGTCAGCACCATGTCCCGCCATTGCTCGGGTTCCGCGCCGCCGTCGCCGAAGAAGGAGACGACGACGCTCTGGCCCGCGTTGGCGAACACCGCGTCCAGCCCGCCGAAGGTCTTCTTCACCGTCTCCACGGCGGACGACAGCGAGGTCCAGTCGGTGACGTCCACCGCGAGCGCGAGGGCGCGATCGTCGCCGAACTCGGCGACGAGGGGGAGCAGTGCCTCACGGTCGCGGGAGAGTAGCGCCAAGCGGAACCCGGCCGCCGCGGCCCGGCGTGCGGTGGCCTTGCCGAGGCCGCGGGAGGCTCCGGTGATCAGCAGTACTCGTTCGTTCATGCGTCCAAACTAGGCGGCGTGTACGTCTCCCACTCGGGCACCGGTTCACCGAGGAGGGCGGCGCCGAGCCGGTCGAGGTAGAAGTGCCAACCTTTCATGATGTCCGAGGTGTCCCACTCGGACTTGGGCATCAGGTGCACGAAATCGAGCACCGTTCCCGAGCCTTGCGGGGTCAAGGTCAGTACCACTCGCCAGGTCGGCTCGCCGGGGTTGATCAGATCCATGGCCAGCCGTTTCGGCGGATCGCATTCGCGGACGACGGCGGGGGCCGGTTCGGAATCCTTCTCCGCGGTCATCAAGAGCATGATCGTGTTGCCGACTCCGGCCTCACCCGTCCACGTGCCGATCCAGCGGGCAGTGCGGTCGGATTCGGTGAGCGCCGACCAGACGTCTTCGATCGGGTCCGGGTACTCACGCCGGAGTTCGAGCCGGGTCTTCTCGCTGTCCATCGACCGAATATAACTTGAGCCTTAATTAAGCGTCAACTTATTCGTTGGTGAGCGGGAGCCGTCCTCGTGATCCGCCTGCCGCCAGCCGCGCGTGTGCCTTCACCGTTTCGCCCGAGGGGAGGACGTCGCGCGGATCCAGACGTGCTCGACGTTGATGCCGCGCAAGGGCATCGGCGCCCGCTCCGGCCGCGAACGCCACGAACCGCCCTCGGCTCACCACGGCGTAAGGCTTCGAGTCCGGGCAGGGCCGTGTCTAGCGCCGCCGGGGATCTTCGCCCGCGCGCGGGGGCCAGGAAGTCTTCCCGGGATCTCGGTGAACTCCAGGACTTCCCGGGCCGCCGAACCGGCGGAGCACCACAGCACGCATTGCTCTCCAAGGGGCCGTTCGCGGTGAACGTATGGGGAGTTACTCTCCCAACGGGAAGTAGGCACTTCGAGGTGCCCGACCCACGCGGAGGTACGCGAACCGTGGTCACGCGCACGGCACAAGAACGCCGGAACGAGGAGAAGCAGGCCTACGACGCCTATCTCGCGGCGTGTCCGGCCCGGAAGCTGCTCGACGAGGTCTCGGGCAAATGGGTCAGTCTCGTCCTCGTCGCCCTCGGCGACGGGCCCGAGCGCTACAGCGACCTTTCCCGCCGGATCGCCGGCGTCAGCCAGAAGATGCTCACGCAGACACTGCGGACCCTGGAGCGGGACGGCTTGCTGACCCGCACCGTCACGCCGTGCGTCCCGGTCCGTGTGGACTACGAACTGACCGAACTCGGCCGGAGCCTCCTGCGGCTGGTGGCCGGGATCAAGGACTGGGCCGAGACACGGTTCGACGAGGTCGAGTCCGCCAGGGATCGTTACGACGCGCGATCGGCGGCTGTCACCATCGGGTCGGACGGCGCGGGCTAGGGTAGCCGGGTGTCCACCGCACGCGCCGAACGATTGGTCAACCTGGTTCTGGCCCTCCTGTCCACCCGGCAGTACCTCACCGCCGAGCGGATCCGCGGCATCGTGCCCGGGTACGCCGACGCGGCCAGCGACGAGGCCTACTTCCGCATGTTCGAGCGCGACAAGACGGAACTGCGTGAACTCGGCATCCCGTTGGAGACCGGGCGCAACTCCGCGTTCGACGGGATCGACGGTTACCGCATCGCGCGCCGCGACTACGAACTCGGAGAAATCGACCTCGCGCCCGACGAGGCGACCGCGGTCGGCCTCGCCGTCCGGCTGTGGGATTCGCCGGAACTGACCGGAGAAGCACAGGGCGCGCTGGTGAAGCTCCGCGCCGCCGGTGTCGAGGTCGACGACCACGCGCCGACCGTCGTCGAGCCCCGCGTCCGCGCCGAACCCGCGTTCGGCCCGCTTCTCGCCGCCGTACAGGCCGGGCAAGCGGTGCGCTTCGAGTACCGGCGCAGCGGTTCGGCCGAACGCAAGATCCGCACCCTCGAACCCTGGGGAGTGGTGTCCTGGCGAGGCCGTTGGTACGTCGTCGGGCATGACAGGGACCGTGGCGCGCCTCGCTGCTTCCGTCTCTCTCGCGTGACCGGGAAGGTTGACGCCTTCGGCGAATTCGGCGTCGTCGAACGCCCGGAAGGGGTCAACCTGTCGCGGATGGTCTCGGCCAGCAGCAGCGAGGACCCGTCCGCGCCGACCACCGCCAGCGTCTGGGTCGCCGACGGCCGGGCCGCCGGTGTCCGTCGCCGTGGCCGTGTCGTCGGCCGTAGCGACGCCGGGGGAGAAGAGGGCGACCTCGTGGAGATAGAGCTGTACTACCCCGAATCCGCCGCCGACTGGCTCACCGCCCACGGTCCGGACGTCCTCGTCCTCGAACCCGAGGTGCTCGCGAAGTCAGTCTTCAGTCGCCTCGAGGCCGTCGCGCACGCCGGTGGTGCCCGATGAGCGCCAGCGGACGCATGCCGCGCCTGCTCGCGCTCGTGCCGTATCTGCTCGCCCGGCCCGGCATCAAGATCACCGATGCCGCCAACGACTTCGACGTCACGCCCAAGCAGCTGCGCAAGGACCTCGAACTGCTCTGGATGTGTGGGCTGCCCGGCTACGGCCCCGGCGACCTGATCGACCTTTCCTTCGAGGGCGACACGATCGTCGTCACCCACGACGCCGGCATGAACCGCCCGCTGCGGCTCACCGGCGGCGAGGCGACCGCCATGCTCGTCGCGCTGCGAGCACTGGCCGAGACGCCAGGGGTGCTCGACGCCGACGCCGTTCGCCGCGCCATCGCGAAGATCGAAGCCGCCGCGGGGCGAGCCCAGCCGTCGGGCATCGTCGTCGGTGGGGGAGTCCGCGAAGGCAAGAAGACCGCCAGCACCCGCGAAGCCGTCCGGGCCGCGCTCACCGCGAAGCGCGCGTTGCGGATTCGGTACTACACCGCGTCCAAGGACGAGATCACCGAACGCACCGTCGACCCCATGCGGCTGCTCATCGTCCAGGCGGTCGGCTACCTCGAAGCGTGGTGCCGTCGCGCGGAAGACGTCCGGCTGTTCCGGCTCGACCGCATCGACGAACTCACCGTGCTCGACGAACCCGCCGTCCCGCCCGCGCACGCGCGGCCGACCGACATCTCCGACGGGGTGTTCCGCTCGCGTCCCGATCAGCAGGAAGCCGTTCTCGTCCTCGACCCCGACGCACGCTGGGTAGCCGAGTATTACCCGTGCGACGAGCTCGACGAGCTCGACGGCGGTCGCCTGCGGATCCGAATGCGGTACGCCGATGAATCGTGGATGGTCCGGTTGATCCTCGGTCAGGGTGGAGACGCGCAGGTGGAGAGCCCCGCCACACTCGAGGAGGCGGTTCGTCGACGGGCGGCCGACGCGCTGGCGCGGGCACGTCACCTTGCGTCAACCTACGAGCAGTAGGGTGACGCCGTGTCGTACCTGCCGAGCATCGCGCTCGCCGTCGCCGGGCTGATCGTTCTCTTCGTTCTACTCATCAAATTACGCGGAGTCTTGCGCGCGCTCACCCATACGATGAGCATGGTGGCTACGAACACCCGAAAACGGACAGGGCTCCTTCGTGCCCGGTCGGCCGCGCTCCGCGTGGCGATCGCGCGACGACGTGGGCTCGAAGACCGGTAACATCTCACCCAGAGACTCGAGAAGGAGGCCGCAAACAATGAACGCGCTGCAGCCGTGGCACATCATCATCCTGGTGCTCGTCGTTGTTCTGCTGTTCGGCGCCAAGAGGCTTCCGGACGCCGCGCGGTCCATCGGCAAGTCCATGAAGATCTTCAAGGCCGAGACCAAGGACATGGCCGGGGACAAGGACAAGGCCGCCGAGACCGAAGAGGTCGAGACCAAGCAGCTGCCGCAGGCCACCACGCCCGTGCCTGCCGCGTCGGCCGCGCAGGACAAGCAGGTCGCCGACCTCCAGCGCCAGCTCGACGAGCTCAAGAAGCAGCAGGCCACCACGCCCGTTCCGGCCGAGCAGGCGCAGAAGAACGCCAGCTGAGCGGTCTTGGCAAGCAGCTTCTAGCCAGCCCAGCGGAGCCTGTTCGCGGATGAGCGCGCCGAAGTCACGGTGCGCTCATGGTGGACCCAGACGAGAACGGACTGTTCAGTGGCGGATTCCGCCTCCGGTGAGGAGCGCCGCGGGTCGAAGCGGCGTAAGCGCAGCCGTCGGAGCAATCCCGACGGCACGATGACGCTCGTCGAGCACATCTACGAGTTTCGGCGCCGTCTGGGCTTCGCGCTGCTCGCTCTCGTGGCGGGAGGAATCCTCGGTTTCATCTGGTTCCAGACGACGATCGGTCCGATCCCGTCGCTGGGCAAGCTGCTGACCGACCCCTACTGCGCGGTGCCCGCCGATCGCCGGTTCGACGGCCCCACCGGTGGGTGCAAGCTGCTGCAGACCGTGCCCTTCGAAGCTTTCATGACGCAGTTGAAGGTCGGTCTCGCGGGCGGCGCGGTGCTGTTCTCGCCGCTGTGGCTGTACCAGATCTGGGCGTTCGTCGCCCCTGGTCTGTACTCCAAGGAGCGCAAGTACGCGCTCACCTTCGTCGCGTTCGCGTCGGGGCTCTTCGCCGCCGGTGCGGTGCTGGCCTACCTGCTCGTCCCGCACGCCCTCGAACTGCTGATGAACTTCGGTGGTGACCAGTTCATCACCGCGCTGACCGCGGACAAGTACGTCTCGTTCATCCTGTCGCTGCTGCTGATCTTCGGCGTCAGCTTCGAGCTCCCACTGCTCGTGGTGATGTTGAACCGTGTCGGCGTCCTGAAGTACCAGATGCTGAAGAGGTGGCGCCGTGGCCTGATCATGGCGCTGTTCGTCTTCGCCGCGTTCGCCACACCCGGTTCGGACCCGTTCTCGATGCTCGGTCTGGCAGGCGCGCTGATCGTGCTGCTGGAGATTTCCATCCAGATCGCGCGCTTCCACGACCGCAAGCTCGACAAGGAACGCGGCACCGAGGGCTGGGACAAGCTCGACGACGACGAGGCCGCGCCGTTCGACTACACGCCGAGCACGGTCGACGACGAACCCTCGGCCACCACCGGTGGCAAGAGGACCAACACCGACGACGTCACCTGATCCCGGGATGCACGCGGCACTGGCCGTCCACCCCGCCTCCGGTAACGGAGCGGCGGGGCGGCTGATGGAGTCGGTCGCGGCGCGGCTGCGGCCCGTCGTGGACCGACTCGACGTCCTCGTCGCCAACACGGTCGAAGAATCCCGCGCGTTGATGACCGACTCGCGCGCGGCCGGGCTGGACGTCCTCGTCGTACTCGGCGGTGACGGGGCGGCGCACCAAGGCGTTCAGTTCTGCGCCGGATCCGGTGTCGCCCTCGGCCTCGTCCCCGCGGGTACCGGCAACGACTTCGCCAGAGCCCTCGGTATCCCGGAGAACCCACATGCCGCCGCCGACGCGGTCGCCCGGCGGTTGAGCGCCGGGAAACGGCGGAGGATCGACCTCGGCCGGGCCGGTGGCGAATGGTTCGCCACCGTTCTCTGCTCCGGCTTCGACGCTCTTGTCACCGAACGCGCCAACAGGCTGCGCCTGCCCCGGGGTCCGCGACGTTACGACATCGCGATCCTGGCCGAACTCGCCGCGTTCCGGCCCCGGCCGGTCGTGCTCCGCACCGACGTCGAGACCGTCGAACTCGACGCCACCATGATCGCGGTCGGCAACACCCCGTTCTACGGCGGCGGCATGCGGATCTGCCCGGGCGCCGACCCCGGAGACGGGTTGTTCGACGTCACCGTCGTGGGCGACGCGACCCGGCGTGACCTGCTCCGCATGCTGCCCGGTGTCCGCTCGGGCGGTCACATCGCGCATCCGGCGGTACGTTCCCTCAAAGCACGCCAGATCCACCTCGCGGGCAGCGACCTGCCCGTCTACGCCGACGGCGAACCGCTGGGCAGGCTGCCGATCGACATCACCTGCGTCCCCGGGGCGCTCACCGTCCTCGGATGAGCCCGGCGTAACCGCCGGCGCGCCATACCTGGCCCCGGAACGTCGCGGCCGACATCAGGTCGCCGCGCGGGAAGTAAACGCCGCCGCAGCGGTGGCAGAACCACGCCCGCCGCCAGTACGCGAGCGCGTCCGGGATGCCACGGCGGATCCGCGCGTTGCGCCACAGCCGGAGCACGAACAGCACGGCGAAGAGCGCGACCAGCGCGAACGCGCCGAACGGAAAGATCCACGCCCCGATCGCCGCCCCGACACGTCCGCCCGCGGTCGGCGCCGGGTTCTCGGCGAGGACGTCGTTGGCGAACGAGACGAACACGAACGCGGGGATCAGCAGGAGCAGCGCCAGCGTCAGGAAGCACCCACCGCCGCGGACCACCGGATACGGGTTGAGCGCCGCCGCGGTCGCGGTCACCGACACGCCACGGTGCGACGTCGCGGTGTAGACCACGCCGTCACCGGCGGGGACTGCCGTCATCGACCCCTGTACCCGGTAGGTGGTCTGTCCGCTCTGGAACACCGCCGGCACGCTCTGTACCTGGTCGACCTGCGCGCACTGCGGACAAGTGATCTCCATGGTGTCCCCTCTCGATCACGAATCGGCCCTTGGATGCGACAGGGGAGGACACCGTTCCCGCGATCGTCACACCGGGTGCGAACTGTCGGTGGGGTGTGGAACCCTGACGAAGTGGTCAATAGCCCTTCTCAGACCCCGGCCGAGGCCTACGTGGCCTCCCAGCGCCGTGCTCGGTACCCCCAGCTGACCCGGTTCGCCGCGGAATCGTCGTTCGAGTTCGACGACTTCCAGATTCGCGGCTGCGAGGCGCTCGAAGACGGCCACGGTGTGCTCGTCTGCGCGCCGACCGGTGCCGGGAAGACCGTGGTCGGCGAATTCGCGGTGCACCTAGCCCTCGCCGAGGGCCGCAAATGCTTCTACACGACACCCATCAAGGCGTTGTCGAACCAGAAGTTCGCCGACCTCGTCGGCCGCTACGGCGCCGACGCCGTCGGCCTGCTGACGGGTGACACCTCGATCAACGGCAACGCGCAGGTCGTGGTCATGACCACCGAGGTCCTGCGCAACATGCTGTACGCCGGGTCCTCGACCATCGCGGAGCTCGCGTACGTGGTGATGGACGAGGTCCACTACCTCGCCGACCGGTTCCGCGGCGCCGTCTGGGAAGAGGTCATCCTCCACCTGCCCGAGCACGTCCGGGTCGTCGGTCTGTCGGCGACGGTGAGCAACGCCGAGGAGTTCGGCGAATGGCTCGTGGAGGTCCGCGGCGACACCACCGTCGTCGTCGACGAGCATCGTCCCGTCCCGCTGTGGCAGCACATGCTGGTCGGCAACCGGCTGATGGACCTGTTCGCGGGCCAGGAGGAACACGCGCCCGGCGCCGAACTGCGGATCAACCCCAGCCTGCTGCGCCGCACCGAGGAGGTCGGCCGCGGTTTCGCCCCGGCCGGGATGCGCGGGCCGAGGGGCCGGCGAGGGGCGCCGTCACGGATGCCGCGGTTCCGGCCGCCGTCGCGCACCGACACGGTCGAGCGCCTGGACAACGCCGGTCTGCTCCCCGCCATCGTGTTCATCTTTTCCCGTGCCGGCTGCGACGCCGCCGTCGGCCAGTGCGTCCGGTCCGGCCTGCGGCTCAACAGTCCCGAAGAGGTCGAGAAGGTCCGCCGCATCGTCGCCGAACGCACCAAGGACCTGCCTGAAGGCGACCTCGGCGTCCTCGGCTACTGGGAATGGCGTGAGGCGCTCGAACGCGGCATCGCCGGGCACCACGCCGGGCTGCTCCCGGCGTTCAAGGAGACCGTCGAGGAACTGTTCGTCCAGGGTCTGGTGAAGGTCGTCTTCGCCACGGAGACGCTCGCCCTCGGCATCAACATGCCCGCGCGCACAGTCGTGCTGGAACGGCTGGTGAAGTACAACGGCGAGGCGCACGTCGACCTGACGCCGGGGGAGTACACGCAGCTCACCGGGCGAGCCGGGCGGCGCGGGATCGACGTCGAAGGCCACGCCGTCGTCGCCTGGCAGCCGGGGATCGACCCGAAGCAGGTCGGCGGTCTCGCCTCGACCCGGACGTACCCGCTGCGGTCGTCGTTCCGGCCCGGTTACAACATGGCGGTGAACCTGGTCGCGCAGGTCGGTGCCGAGGCGGCCCGCGATCTGCTGGAACAGTCGTTCGCGCAGTTCCAAGCCGACCGGTCGGTGGTCGGGACGGCGAGGCGGATCGAGCGGAACAAGGAGGCCCTGCGGGGTTACACCGCCGCCATCACCGGTGAGTTCGACGAGATGCTCGAGTACGTCGAGCTGCGCACGAAGATCTCGGCCAGGGAGAAGGCGCTCTCGCGGCAGAACACCTCCGCGCGCCGGGCCGGCACGGCCGAGTCGCTGGAGAAGCTCCGCAAGGGCGACGTCATCGCCGTGCCCGCGGGCAGGCGCGCGGGTCTCGCGGTCGTCGTAGACCCTGGCCTCGACCCGATCCGTGAACCGCGGCCCGTCGTGGTCACCGAGGACCGCTGGTCCGGTCCGCTCTCGGTCTCCGACTTCCCGGCGCCGGTGGAGGCGCTGGGGAACATCAAGCTCCCGAAGCACATCGAGCTGCGTTCACCCCAGACTCGTCGTGACATCGCCTCGAGCCTTCGCAACGCCGGAATCTCTTTGCCCGGCAGGCAAAAGCGCCGCGCCGGGGCCAATGAGGACGGTGAGCTGGCCGCGTTGCGGCGCGCGCTGCGCGCGCATCCGTGCCACGGTCTGGCCGAGCGCGAGGCGAACCTGCGCTGGGTCGAGCGGTACCAGCGTCTCTCGGCCGAGACCGAGCAACTGGAACGCAAGGTCGCCGCGACCACGCATTCGCTCGCGCGTGCGTTCGACCGCATCCTGCGGCTGCTCGGCGAACGCGGCTACCTCGGCCCCGAGTCCAAGGGCGACGGCGAGGACCGCGTCACCGAACACGGCAAGCGCCTCACCCGTCTCTACAGCGAGTCCGACCTGCTCGCCGCCGAATGCATCCGGCACGACGTCTGGAAGGGCCTGGCACCCGCCGAACTCGCGTCCGTCGTCTCGACGCTGGTCTTCGAGGCACGCCGTGACACCGCGGGGGAGCCGCGCCTGCCCGCGGGCAAGGTCCTCGACGCCTGGCAGGCGACCACGCGCCTGTGGATGGAACTCACCGAGGACGAGCGGCGGCACAAGCTGGACCGCACTCGCGAGCCCGACGCCGGCTTCGCCTGGCCCATCTACCGCTGGGCGCGCGGCGAATCGCTGGAGAAGGTCCTCACCGCCGCCGAGGCCAACGGGCAGGAGCTGTCCGCCGGTGACTTCGTGCGGTGGTCACGGCAGGTCATCGACCTGCTGGACCAGATCCGCGACGTCCTCGGCAGGGCGGATCCGGTGGGCGCGGCGGCTTCGGACGCGGTGAAGGCTTTGCGGCGAGGGGTTGTGGCGGCGGGCGGCGCGTAGCGGGTCTCGCGGGTGGTAAGGACGGGTTAGGCCAAGGGTGTCTCAGGTACCTGCTGCGGTGCGCGGGTGGCGGTGTCGCGTGACCAGCGGGACAACTCGCGTGACTGGATGGACGACACGTGTGTTCAGAAAGACGACTCGCCGCGCAGCCGGCCGCGCGCGTGTCGTCCGTCGGCTCACACGTGCCGTCCAACCAATCACGCGACACGACCGGGCAGGCGTGAGCGAGGGGGTGTCCGGCTGTCCTGAAGGCCACCGTCGAGACGTTGAGCGTCCTGAAGGTGGGCCTTCAGGACACCTGCGGCAGGGTCGCGACCCCGCCTCGCGAGTGGTGAGGACGGTTCTGACCGCCTGCAGCATTCACAAGCGGGCCCCTTGGCGGGTTTCCGCAAGTAGTCGTCTACTTGCGGCCGGGCAACGGCGAGGAAAGAGCGGGACGTGTCCCCAATGCCTCATTGGGGACACCCAGCACACCCTGCCGCAAGACCGGACTGACCACTCACGAGACCCAAGCACCTCCGAAAGGGTCCCGCGACCAGCGCTGGGTCGTTGTTGATGAAGGAATTGGGACACTCAACGTCCCAATTCCTTCATCAACAACGACCGTGACCCGAGGCGAAAGGACGGTTAGAACCGTCCCTGCCACTCACGAGGCGTTGGGCTGACCGGCGGATTCGATGCCTCCACTGGTGTGAGCACGGTCGCGTCGAGTTGTACCGACACCACCCGGGAACAGTGGGCAGAGGCGCCGACCTGTGGTTGGATCGCCCACGACGGCCAGGTGATACCGGCCGGTGACGATGGCGGAGAAGGCGGAGGCGAAACGATGAGCACGCCGTATGGCGGCAACGACCCGCAGCAGCAGCCCCAATGGGGGCAGCAGCCGGGCTACGGGCAACAGCCGGGCGGCGCTCAACCGCCGAGCGGGCCGCAGCAGCAACCGCAATGGGGTCAGCAGCCGCAGTACGACCCGTCGCAGACGCAGCAGCAACAGCCCCAGTGGGGCCAGCAGCCCGCGCCCTACGACCCGTCCCAGCAGCAGCCGGGGTATCCACAGACCGGTCAGCAGCCCGGCTACGACCCCTCCCAGACGCAGCAGCAGTGGGGTCAACAGCAGCCGCAGTACGGCCAGCAGCCGGGTTACCCGCAGAGTGGACCTCAGCAGCAGCCCGGCTACCCACAGAGCGGACCTCAGCAGCAGCCGCAGTACGGGCAGCCGCAGCAGCAGGGCCAGTACGAGTACGGCCAGGGCCAGCTCCAGGGCACCCAGGGCGAGGCGCAGGACAAGCCGAAGCCCAAGAAGGGCCTGTTCATCGGGATCGGCGCGCTCGTGGTGATCATCGCCGCGGTCGGCATCCTCGGGTTTGTCACGCCGGGCTGGTTCAACACCCAGGTCTTCAACAACACGCAGATGCAGACCGACGTGCAGAAGCTGCTCACCGAGACCTACGGGATCAAGGAGATCAGCGCGGTCTCCTGCCCGTCGGGCCAGGAGGTCAAGGACGGCGTGAAGTTCACCTGCACCGCCACGATCGAGGGCAAGCCCCAGGAGGTGCCGATCACCGTGAAGGGTGACACCGGCAACTACGAGGTCTCACCTCCCGCCACCGCCAAGTAAACGACGGGCGCTCGGGGCGGTCGATCCTGCATGATCGTCCCATGAGCGACTTCTCAGTGCGGCCGCTCCGGTCCGATGAAGACCGGGCGGCGTTGGATCTGTTCAGGCGGGCCTTGCACGTCAAGGAGCTGACCGACGAGGAGTGGTCGGCCGCCGCGGTGTCGTCCCAGCCGGAACGTGGCTTGGGCGCGTTCGACCCGGAACTGATCGGCACCGTCCGGTCCTTCGATTCGGAAGTGACCCTGCCCGGCGGTGGCACCAGGCCGCTCGCCGCGGTCAGTCTCGTCGGTGTCCGCGCCGACCGCACTCGCCGTGGCGTGCTGACGGCGTTGATGCGCGCGCAGTTCGAGGATTTCGCCGCCCGCGGTTTCCCCGCGGCGATGCTGCACGCGTCCGAAGGCGCGATCTACGGCCGGTTCGGCTACGGCATCGCAGCGCGGGGCAAGTCGATCGAGGTCGACAGGCACCGGGCCCGGTTCCGCCCCGAGGTCCCGGCCGGTGGGCAGATCTCGTTGCTGGATCTGGAAGGCACCATCGAGCAGTGGCCGTCGCTCTTCGACGCCCTCCCGCGTACCCGCCCGGGCATGATCGCGCGGAGCCCGAATCTGTGGCCGGGCTACGTTCGTGAGGCGCGCCGGGCGACCACTCCGATCGCGACCGCTGTGCACCGTGGCCCGGACGGGGTCGACGGCTACGTCACCTACACCGTCGAGCGGGCCCATTCCGGCGCCCCGACGCAGATGAAGATCCAGTCCTTCCATCACACGAGTCCCGACGCGTTCGCCGGGCTGTGGCGATACCTGCTTTCCGTGGATCTGGTCGACCGCATCACCGCCGAGAAACGGCCGCTCGACGAACCGGTCGAGTTGCTGTTCACCGACCCGCGCCACGCGACGGTGCAGAAGACCCAGGACGAAGGCTGGCTCCGGCTGGTCGACGTGGCCAAGATGCTCGGCGCCCGGACCTACCGCGGTGAACCGGTCGTCATCGAGGTGAACGATCCCTTCCTGGAGCACAACTCCGGCCGCTACCGCCTCTCCGAGGACGGCGTCGCCCGCACCACGGACCCGGCGGACCTCGGACTGGACGCCGATACCCTGTCGATGCTTTACCTTGGCGGCTGGCGCGCGTCGGATCTCGCGACCGCAGGACGCGTCCGCGCGACCGGCGAGTCCGCGCTGGAGCGTGCGGACCTGCTGTTCAGCACGCGAGCGAACCCCTGGTGCGGTACCTTCTTCTGACGCTGGAAGATCACGTTCGGTGGGGGTGGAGAAGCTTGAGCAGGCGAGCCGTCGCGACGGTCGTTCTGTGCTGTGCCGCTTCCGCGGTGCTGTCGGCGTGTTCGGACACTCCGGCACCCGCACCCGCGCCGGCGACGAAGACCGTCACGGTCCCGCCGACGACGAGCACGCCGGTCACGAGCAGCACGTCGGGCGGTTCGTCCTCCTCCAGCGCTCCGGGCAGAGTCTTCGACCCCAGGACCATGCAGGCGGACGTGAAAAAGGTCCTCACCGAGACTTACCAGATCCGCGACGTCGGTGAGGTGCTCTGCCCGTCGAACCAGACGGTCAAGGACGGCAGCACGTTCAGCTGCACCGTCCAGGTCGGCGGGGAGGGCAAGACCGTCACGATCACCGTCACCGGTGAGGACGGCCGCTACGAAGTCGGCGCACCCGGCTGAAAACCGGTTGGGATTCGCCGGTTCCGGGCGGCAGGATCCCTGCCATGAGCGAATTCCACGTACGTGCCGTGGCCGAAGGTGAACAACGCGCCTGTCTCGAACTGCTCGAACAGGCCTTGCACGCCAAGCCGATTTCGGACGAAGCCTGGGCCAAGATGGCTCCGACCTGGCCCGCGGCCGGGAAATTCGCCGCGTTCGACGCTCACGGCACCCCGGTGGGGATCGCCAGTTCCTTCCACACCGAGCTCACCGTCCCAGGTGGACGGAAGCTCGCGACCGCCGCCGTCGACGGGATCGCCGTCCGCGCCGACTGGACCCGCCGCGGCATCCTCACCGCGATGATGGCCACCCAGCTAAAAGACATCGCCGCGCGTGGTGTCCCGCTCGCCGCGTTGCATGCTTCGGAAGGCGTCATCTACGGCCGCTTCGGCTACAGCGCGGCCACCTACGGGAAGGGTGTTCTCGTCGAGCGCCCCCGGGCCGAACTCCGTGACGGTGTGGGGCGCGACGGCGTGGTCCGTTTCCTCACCCCTGCCGAGGCGGTCGAGCGCGTTCCCGCTCTGTACGGCCGGTTCGCGGGCGAACGGCCGGGTTTCGCCGCCCGTCCCGAGATGTGGTGGCCTGGTTTCTTCGGCCGGATCGTCACCGGGGACGGCGGCTACCGTGCGGCCGTCCACAGTGGACCGGACGGCGAGGACGGCTTCGTCGTCTACCAGACCGTCGACATGCGCGATCGGCAGGCGCCGGAGCGCGGTGCGCTGCTCGACATCCGTGAACTGCACGCCGCGACACCGCGGGCTTGGGCGGGACTGTGGCGTTTCCTGCTGTCGATCGACCTGGTCTCGGCCGTCGCCGGACGAGGCCGACCGGTGGACGAGCCGATCGCCGGACTGCTCACCGATCCACGTGCGGTGAACACCACCGAGGTCACCGACGACCTGTGGGTGCGGCTCGTCGACGTGCTCGCCGCGCTGCAGGCGCGCACCTACGGAACCGCCGAAGCCGTGGTGCTGGAAGTGCTCGACAGGCAGCTACCGGACAACAACGGCCGCTACGCCGTCGGCCCGAGCGGCGTGGATCGCACCACCGCCGAAGCGGACCTGAGGTTGGACGTCGACACCTTGGCGTCGCTGTACCTCGGCCACGGCCTCGTCAGCGACCTGGTGACGACTGGCCGTGTCGAGGTGCTGGACGAGGCGGCGGTCACCCGTGCCGACGCGCTGTTCCACACCGTGCGTGCTCCGTGGTGCGGGACGTTCTTCTAAGCCGGGTCGCGACGGGGTTTGATCCGCACCCGCGGCAGCGTGGGTGCGGGCAACCACGCCATGGTGCCCTCATAGCCCTCCACCCGGCCGAACCGATCCGCCTGCGCCTGCCACGCCTCGCGGTACTCGGCGATCTCCTCGTGGCTTCGGCCGACGAAGTTCCACCACATGACGAGTTCCTCGGTGAACGGGGTCCCGCCGAGGAGGAGTACCCGGGCCGCTTCGCCGCCATGGTTGGCCAGTTCCAGTCGTCCAGGACCGGGGGCGAGGTAGGCGAGTTCCCCGGTGCCCAGCGCGGTTCCGGCGACGGTGACGGAGCCGATGTCCTGCAGGACACCGTGTTCGAAGGCCGGGTCGACGTCGAGGATCACGGCCGACCCGGGCTCCACGGTGAGTTCGGCGCCCAGCAGGGGAGTGAACGGCGGGACCGGTGACGTGGTCCCGGCGAGGCTGCCGAGGAAGACCCGCGCGGTGGCGCCGTCCAGCCGGCGCAGCGGCGGCGCGTAGTGCCGGAAATCCCGTGCGGTGTCGCGGTGTTCGTCCGGTAACGCGATCCACAGCTGGACGCCGTGCAGTGTCGAAGTGTCCGGTGTGGACACCTCCGAGTGCGCGATGCCGTGCCCCGCGGTCATCAGGTTGAGTTCACCTGGCCGGACCAAGGCACGCGTGCCGATGCTGTCGCGGTGCTCGATCTCGCCGCTGAACAGCCAGCTCGCGGTCTGCAGCCCGGTGTGCGGATGCGGCGCGACGTCCATCCCGCCCGATTCCGACACGTCCTGCGGTCCGTAGTGGTCGGCGAAACACCACGCGCCGATCAGGGACCGCCGCCGTTGCGGAAGTGTCCGGCGGACGCGGAGCGCGCGCGGCCCGCCGAGCGGGACCTCGCGCGGGGTCAGCACGGTGACGCCGTCGCCCGGCCGGCCCCGGCACAGCAGTTCGGCCGGGTCGGTCTCGGTGTTGCTCAAGACTTGGGGAGCGCGGCCAGCAGACGCTCCACCGAACGACCGAGGTTCCAGCGCTCCGCCAGTTCCGCGACCTTGTCCGGGTCGGCGGGCTCGGACGGCACGGTGTCCGGCCGGGACTGCTCGACCGGCGCGTCGGCGGCGACCCGGACGACGGTCGGCGCGACCGCGAGATAGTCGGCGGCGTCGGTCAGTCGCAGTCGCGTCTTGAGCGGCACGCGCGAGTCCCCGGCGTTGGACGCCTCGATGAGTTCCTGCAACGAACCGAACTGGGTGATCAGTTTCGCCGCGGTCTTCTCACCGATCCCGGCCACGCCGGGCAGCCCGTCCGACGGGTCCCCGCGCAGCGCGGCCATGTCGGCGTACCCGGGGCCCGCGTTCCCCGCCGGGATCCCGTACTTCTCGGCGAGCTCGTCCGGGCCGAGGATCTCGGCCTTGTTCCAGCCCTTGCCGACGTAGATGACGACCGCGGGCGTCGGTTCGTGGCGTACCAGCTGGAACAGGTCACGGTCACCGGTGATGACCTCGACCAGTGACCTCTTCTCGCGGATCGCGAGCGCGCCGATGACGTCGTCGGCCTCGTACCCGGCGGCCTCGGCCGTCGCGAGCCCGAAGGCCTCCAGCAGTTCCAGGATGATCGGCACCTGTGGCGTGAGTGTGTCCGGCACCTCTTCGACGTCGCCGCCCTCCGGGACCTCTTCGGCCACGCGGTGTGCCTTGTAGCTGGGCAGCAGGTCGGTGCGGAACTTCGGCCGCCAGTCCGCGTCCAGGCACGCCACGAGCCGGGCGGGCCGCCGGTCGACGAGGATCCGCGCGACGGTGTCGGTGAACCCGCGCACGGCGTTGACCGGCGTCCCGTCCGGGGCGGTCATCGACTCGGGCAGTGCGTAGAACGAGCGGAAGTAGAGGCTCGCGGAATCAAGGAGGGCGAGAGGTCCGGTCACGCGGACAGCCTGCCACGTTCCGGCCCGAATGTCCGTGAAGGACCCGACCCCCAGCCGAGTCCTCCACGGACACCGGTCAGGCGGCGTAGGGCCGGGCCTGACGTGCGTCGCGCAGAGCCTGCGCCCACCAGCTCAGCTGGTTCAGCTGTGTGGTGGCCGCGAGATCGGCGCCGTCGGCGTCCATATGTGCGCCGTCGGGCCCGAAGTTGTTCCAGGCGTAGGGGAAGCTCACGGTCTCGCGGATCGTCACGGCGTGGAGTTCGGCGAAGACCGGACGCAGGTGCTCGACCGCGCGCAGGCCGCCGGAGATCCCGCCGTAGGAAACGAAGGCGACCGGTTTGCCGTGCCATTCGCGGCTGGTGTTGTCGAGGGCGGTCTTGAACGGGCCGGGGTAGCTGTGGTTGTACTCGGGGACGATCACCACGACGGCGTCTGCGGCTGCGACGCCGGGCGAGAGGCCGTCGGGGGTTTCGGCGAGGTCGATGACGGACAGGTTGACGTCTTCGCGTTGTTTGGCGTGATCAAGGAACCACTTCGCGACTACGGGAGCGAAGCGTCCTTCGCGGACGCTGCTGATCACGACGGCGAGGTTGTAGGGCGCGGCAGTTGTCATGTCGCAGACCGTAAAACCTTAACCTTGCTAGAGGTCAAACTCCGGATTCGCCAAAACCTGAACGTGCAATTGCAGAGACTCTTTGCAAAGGTTTCTCTGCGATTGTAGGGTCGGACCATGGGGAAGAGCGAGAGGTATCTCGCGCGGATCGACGGCCGCCTTCTGCGAGCGTTGTCGCATCCGCTGCGGGTCAGGATCCTGGAACTGCTGCGGGAGGACGGCCCGGCGACGGCATCCGGGCTGGCGAAGCGGGTGGGAGAGAGTTCGGGGACCACGAGCTGGCATCTGCGGCAGCTGGCCGAATGCGGCCTGATCACGGACGACGCCGAACGCGGCAGCAGACGCGACCGGTGGTGGAAGGCCGTCCATGAAGGCGATCGACTGCACGCCGAGGACTTCATCGACGACCCGGATCTCGCCGGCCCTCTCAACGCCTACGCGCACACGATGGTCGAGCGGCGCTACGCCGCCGAAGCGCACTTCGTCGCCGAGGTACGGGACTGGGCCGACGAGTGGATCGATAAGGTCAGTTTCCACGACTCGCCGCTCTCGCTGACGCCTGACGAGACCGCCGCGCTGAGCGACGAGATCCTCGAGGTCATCGACCGCTACCGACGTCCCGAGAAGGAGGGTGACACCCAGGTCCGCGTTCACTGGGGGGCCTTCCCGAGGCGATCGCGGCCGGAACACCCATGAGCAGGTTGCCGCTGGGGGCACTGGTCGCGGCTTCGGGGTTCTCCTCGGCCGGGGTGGTGATGACGCTGATCGCGATTCCCTGGTACGTCCTGCAGAGCACCGGCAGCGGCACGAAGACCGGCCTCGTCACCGCGGCCGAAGTGCTGGGGCTGATGGTCGCCGCGTTGCTGGGCGGGCCGATCGTGGACCGGGTCGGCACGCGCCGGGCCAGCGTCGGCGCGGACCTGCTGACCACCGTCACGGTGGTGCTGATCCCGCTCGCCCTGAACACGACAGGGCTCAGCCTGCCAGGACTGATCGCGCTGTCGTTCGTGATGGGTGTGTCCCGTGGGCCCGCCGACACCGCGAAACAGGTCTTGCTCGCGGGAGTCGCCAAAGCGGGCAGGGTCCGCACGAGCCGGGCCGCGAGCGCCGTCGAAGCCGCGATGCGGACCGGCCGGATGCTGGGCGGCCCCGCGGCGGGCGCGCTGATCGCGCTGATCGGGCCGATTCCGGTGCTGTTCGTCGACGCCGGCGCGCTCCTGCTGTCCGCGTCGCTGGTGTTCGCCCTGATTCCCGCGGCCGCCGGTCCGCCGAGACCGTCGTCGGGCGGATACCTCAAGGAATTGCGGGAAGGGCTCGGGTACGTGAAACGCGACGGCGTGCTGCGTGCGATCGTCGGCATGCTGATGCTCACCAACAGTCTCGATTTCGGACTGCTCGGAGTCCTGTATCCGGCGTACGGCGATCAGGTCCTGCACAGCACCGCCCTGATCGGCGCGATGATCACCGCGGTCGCGGTGGGCGCGCTGCTCGGTTCGGCGCTCTACGGCTGGATAGGTCATCGGTTCTCGCGACGTTCGGCGATCTTGGTCGCGGTCGCCATCGAGGGCGCGCCGAGGTTCGTCCTCCTGGCGCTGGAACCCACGCCGGTGCTCCTGCTCGTGGGCCTGGCGGTCGCCGGGACAGGGGCGGGCGCGCTCAACCCGATCCTGCTGCCGGTGGTCTACGAACGGGTGCCGGAAGCCGTCCGCGGCCGCGTGCTCAGTCTCCTCGTCGGCGGAGTGCTCGCCGCGATGCCACTCGGCTCGATGGCGGCGGGGCTGCTGCTGGACGGCGTCGGACTCGTCGGCGCGCTCGCGACGTTCGGTGGCCTGTACCTGATCGCCACCACCTTCCCGGCGATCTTCCCGGTCTGGCGGGGACTCGACGACCCCGCCCCGATCGGGGGTGACCGGCTGGTGAGCCAAGGGGCGCGGACCGACTAGGCTCGGCGTCATGTCGCGCCGTTCCCTGCACCACCCAGCCCCCGATGTCGCCGGCCTCCGCGCCCGCCTCGACCGGGCCCGTGCCGCGGCGGCCGCCGCGGACACCGACGCCCTGCTCATCGCGCCCGGCTCGGACCTGCGCTACCTGATCGGACAGGCCGGGGGCTCCTTCGAGCGGCTGACCACTCTCGTGATCCCGGCCGACGGCGCCCCGGCGCTGGTGCTGCCGAAGCTGGAGGCTCCCGGCTACGCCGATGTCCCGGCCGAGGAGCTCGGCATCGAGGTCATCACCTGGGTCGACGGGGACAACGCCTACGAACTGGTCGCCGACAGGCTTGGCAAGCCAGGCCGGGTCGCGGTCAGTGACTTCACCCCGGCGCTGCACGTGCTCGCCTTCCGCGGCGCGCTCGGCGACGCCGACCAGACGCTCGCCGGTCCGATCGTGCGCGAACTGCGGATGCGCAAGGACGCGGCCGAAATCCAGGCGCTGCGTGACGCGGGCGCGGCCATCGATCGCGTCCACGCCCGGGTCCACGAGTGGCTGCGGCCGGGCCGGACCGAGGCCGAGGTCGGCGCGGACATCACCGCCGCGATCGTCGAAGAGGGCCACACCCACGCGGACTTCGTGATCGTCGGCTCGGGCCCCAACGGCGCCAGCCCGCACCACGACGTTTCCGAGCGGGTCATCGAGCGCGGTGACGTCGTCGTGGTCGACATCGGCGGCCCGATCGCGGAGGGCTACAACTCCGACTCCACCCGCACCTACGCGGTCGGCGAGCCGCGCGACGCCGACGTCGCCGAGACGTACGCGGTCCTGCAGCGTGCCCAGCGCGCCGCGGTCGAGGCCGTCCGCCCGGGTGTCACCGCCGAGCAGATCGACGCCGCCGCGCGCGACATCATCGACGGCGCCGGCTACGGCGAGTTCTTCATCCACCGCACCGGCCACGGCATCGGCCTCGACGTGCACGAGGAGCCCTACATCATCAAGGGCAACGCGCTGCCGCTCGAGCCGGGTATGGCCTTCAGTGTCGAGCCCGGCATCTACCAGCCGGGCCGCTGGGGCGCCCGCATCGAGGACATCGTCGTGGTCACCGAGGACGGCGTCGAGTCGGTCAACCAGCGTCCGCACGACCTGATCGTGCTCGACGCATGACCGGTTCTCTTGAGCCGCTGGACCAGGCGATCGTGGGAGAACTGGCGGCCGACGGGCGACGCAGTTTCACCGATCTCGCCGAGCGGGTCGGACTCTCGGTGTCGGCGGTGCACCAGCGGGTGCGGCGGCTGGAGCAGCGCGGCGTGATCCTCGGATACACCGCGCGGCTCGACGGCGAGCAGATCGGCCTCCCGCTCACGGCGCTGATCTCGCTGACGCCGAACGATCCCGCCGCCCCGGACGACTACCCGCAGCGTCTCGAGCACATCAAGGAGATCGAGTCCTGCTACTCGGTCGCCGGGGACGAGTCGTACATCCTCCTGGTCCGGGTGGCTTCGCCGCTCGGCCTGGAGGATCTGCTCCGCCGGATCCGCGAGTCCGCCAAGGTCTCGACCCGGACCACGGTGGTGCTGTCGACACCGTTCGAAGGTCGCTCGCCGACGCTGTGACCGGGCCCTCCGGCAGTGCTTTCTCGAAGAGTGGGGTGGACTTGCGCGACGCTGGTACGATAAAAGGTATGGCAACACGTAAGGTCACTCTTTCACTCGACAGCGGTGCGCTCGAGTTCGCCGAGCGGGCCGCCAAGGCACACGGGATCTCGGTCTCGTCGTGGTTGTCCAAGGCAGCCCGCAGGGAAGCCGTCCGCACCGGGTACACCCCGCAGCGCGCTCCGGTCACACCGTCCGCCGAATCGGACGAGGCCGAGCTGACCGCCGCGGAGAAGGATCTGCGTGCACAGGGGTGAAGTCTGGACGTATCACCCCCCGACCGAACCGGCACGGCAGCGCACCGTCGTGCTGCTGTCCTCGGACGGGGTGAACGAATCCGAGCGGCCGTGGCTGCTCGGTACCGAACTGCTCGACCGTGATCCACAGGACATCCTCGGTGTCGCCGTCGACGCGCGCTATTGGGTCTCCACGCTGAACCTCACGCGCCTGTACCGGCCGTGGTTCGACGAGAGGATCGCGGAGATCGACCAAGAGGTCCAAGAGCGCATCGACATCGCGTTGCGCGCCGCACTCGACCTCTAGCGGGCGATCACTTCGGGCGCGGCGTGCAGTTTGCCGTCGGGCCCGGAGAGGCACGACGCGTTACCGCCGCGTGCGGCGAGGAACTCGTTGAGACAGTTCGCGACCTGGGCGTGCCCGTTCGCGTTGGGGTGGAAAGACTCCTGCAGCGCGTGGCTCGCACGGTCCACCTGGCCGAGGTCGCGCAGCTGCAGCGTCAGCCTGCTGAACCACTCGTTCGCCGGGTCGCTGCTGCATGCCTCGCGGCCCGCGCCCGCCCGTGAAAGGTCGAGGAACCGCGCACTGCTCGCCCTCGACGCCTGCTTGAGCCCGTCCGACAGGACGGAGACGCCGTCGCGCCGCATCCACTCCAGATCCTCGGTGCGGAACGGGCAGCCGTTGAGGCTGCGAAGTACCTCCGGGATCTGAGGTCCGACAGGCGAGGCGTACGACATCAGCACGAGCTGGTAGTCCGCCGGGACGTAGCCGGCCTGTGCCAGCACCTTCTTGACGTCGGCGACGGCGTTGGTCACCTTCGGCACCATCGCGTCCACTTTGGACTTCCAAGTGGTGCGGAGTGCTTCGCTGCACGGCGGATTCTGCGGCGAGAACCACGCCTTGAAGCACTCGCTGACTTGAGCGGAGAACTTCGGCTCGTCGTTCGCGCCGATCGCGATCACCACCGCCGCGACCCGATGGTCCTTGATCAGGTTCGCGAGCTGCTGAGCCTGCGAAGGCTCGGTCCACTGCTTCGCCTCGCCAAGGGCGATCTGCTCCGAAGGCGCCCCTGAACACGCGAGGTTCACGCGCGCGGTGACGTCGGGAATCTTGATCTGCTCGACGAAGGCGTTGGGGGAGCGGTGGCACCAGTTGCCACCCTGACCGTTGGTCGTGGGCGTGTAGTCGCCCGCGCCTTCGCCGGACACGGTGCTGTCGCCGATGGAGACGACCGTCAGCGGCCCCGTCCCCGGTGGACCCTGACGCGGGGACGGCTGCCCTGGGCGGCTTTCCGACCCGGTAAAGGCAATGAACCCGACGAGAACCACCACGAACGTGAGCGCCAGAGCACCCCACCACCACCGGAAACGTCGCATCGTCACCGGATTCTACGGACACCCGGTCCGACCGGGTGATCCTGGCGGTGTGACGGTGGCCCCAGGCCCGCCGTGTATGCCCGTCTTAAGTACACCAAGGCCCCTTCCTTGGGCCTAGCGCAAGGAAGGGGGCCTTCATGTACTGGGGAAAGCGCGGTTCGCAGGTGGGGTGGTGAGTGGCGTTGCGGGTCAGGTCGACCTCGCGCGGGGAACGGTGAACAGTTCGTCGCCGACGCGCGTACCGTCGCCGGGTCGCGCGCTCTCATCTCACGGCTGCGCGAGTTCGAGCACGAGATCGAGGCAGAGCTGGCCGATGAGCTGGAGAGTGACATCCGGTTCTCGGGCGACGGTGAACTGGTCGCCGCACTGATCGTCGCCGCGTACCGCACCGTCGCCGTGGCGACGACCCGGCGCCGCCTCGCCGGAGAGGAACTGGCGGATCTCGTCGCGGACCACCGTCAGTGGCTGGACTCCGCTTTCACCGTGCTTTCCGGCGCTTTTCCGGACTGACCCGGCGGGAACCCATCCTGGACGCGACGATCGCCGCGCCGGGCCCGGAGACCTCGCCGAGTGCCGCGTCCCGTCCGGCGATCGCCATCAGGAGCGCCTCGCCGGGGCCGTGGACCTCCGGTCCGGATCCGGCCGACCAGTCGAGGTCCGTCGCGACGAGCCGGAGCCCGCGTGCTCTCCAGCCTGCCTTGATCGGCGGGGCGAAGCGCGCGAACGCCAAAGCGTGGCGCAGTCGATCGGGCGGCACCTCGCGCGGAAGGCTCAGCGGGCGGCGGATGTCCTGCTGGTGGATGAGACCGTCGAGCAGCGCCACCCGGCCGCCGAAAGCGGCGGTCAGGCCGCGTGGTTCGAGGTGCTCTTCGATCCTTGAGATCAGCTCTTCCGGTGTCCGCTCTGGTTTCCGTTCGACAGCGAGCGCGTTCATCCGGTCGAGTCGCAGCCCGCCGCGTACGGCCTGGCGAAGCAGATCGCGGTAGCCCAATGCGTCGTAGTCGACGACGTGGGTGACCACTTCCCGGACCGTCCACTTCGAACACAACGTCGGCGCGTCCCAGCACACGGGCGGCAGAGTTCGCAGGAACGCGGCGAAATCCGCCCGTTCCTGCCCTGCCAGTCGCGCGACTTCGTTCACCGGGCGCCTCCCGGGCTCACTGGTAGTCGAGCCAACCACATACGTAGTAGTTCGTGTCCTCGTTCCGTTCGACGTACCAGGAGTAGACCACGTCGCCCGCCATCCTTCCGTTCCGCGCGCTCCGCTGGGTGACCTTGGCCTGCACGGTCACGAACTCCTGTCCGGTCTGGACGGAGTACGGCAGCATCTCCCAGCGCTCGACGTAATGCCCGTGGAGCTCGAACCCCAGCAGTGTCTCGCGCAGGCGCGGGCAGGTGCCGCTGCGCAACGCGGTCATGTCGTGATTGGCCAGCCCGTTCATGTAGACCTGGAACACCCGGTCGATCGCCGCGGGCTCGAGGCCGGGAGCGGCCGACGAGGTCGGCGCCGAGGGCGTCACGGTCAGTGTCTCGGTCTGGACCGAGGGGGCGGTGTACGACGTGGGCGTCGTGGGTGAAGAGTCGGCACGCGGAACCGAAAGGCCACCCCGGCACGCCGACAGTGCCGTACCAAGGCCGATCAGGAGCACGCCCGCCTGAACGCGCGAAGTCAGAGGTCTCACGCCGCCGACGTTAAGCGGCCTTCATGAAATTCGGATGAAGCGAGGCCCAGCGCCGGGCCCAGCGGTACTGCAACCGGATCCTTAGCGGATGCACGGCCCGGTCGAGGAACATCAGCTCGTCCAGACGGCAATCGCACGGGTTTCCTTCCCGTGTGTCCTGCGGGAAACTGCCGCCGATCTTGATACCCCGCGGGTCGGTCACGGACGCCAGGTCGGGTTCGGGCTCGCCGGCGACGGCCCAGGGATCACCCGGATCGACGTAGAACCCGTCGACGGATGTTCCGTTGCGGTACAACGCCATCGTGCCGTTGTCAGTTGGAGCCAACCGTGTTTTGGGTACGTTCCTGCCGGTGCGTGGATGGCGGTTTCGCGTGACTGGATGGACGACACCCGTGACTGGATGGACGACACGCGGCGAATTTCTGCCGGGCGCGTGTGTCCGTCCAGTCACGCGAAACCGGCCGTTCGGTCCACCCCGTCCTTACCACTCACGAGGTCGTCAGCAGTTCGCCAGGAAGTGCCGCAGTACGCGTGTGCCGAACCGCAGGCCCTCGACCGGGACGCGTTCGTCGACACCGTGCGCCATCGCGCGGTAGGGGAAGCCTTCCGGCAGCCACAGCGGCGCGAAGCCGTAACAGTCGATCCCGAGCGGGCTGAAGGCCTTCGCGTCCGTCCCGCCACCCATGCAATAGGGGACCACGACGGCTTCAGGGTCTTCCGATCGCAGCGCGTCCGCCATCGCGTCGAACCACGGCGAATCCACCGGGGCCTGAACCGGCGGCTGGTGCGCGACGAACTCGCGGGCGACGCCTTCGCCGAGCATCGCGTCGAGTTCGGCGAACAGGTCCGGCTCGGTACCGGGGAGGACGCGGATGTCCACCTGGGCCTCGGCCGAGCTCGGGATCACGTTCACCTTGTAGCCGGCGTCGAGCATGGTCGGCGTCGTGCTGTTGCGGACGGTCGGCACCACCAGAGCCCCGGCGGGGCCCAGCCGCGCGATCGTTCCGTCCACATCGGACAGATCGATCGGGACGCCGAGTGCCTCCCCGGTGCGTTCGAGAAAGGCCTGGACCGTCGGGGTCAGCTGGACCGGCCAGCGGTGCGCGGCGATCTTGCCGAGTGCGGTGACCAGCCGGGTGACCGCGTTCTCGTCGTTCGGCCGCGACCCGTGCCCCGCGCGGCCCTTGGCGGTCAACCGGAGGTGGGCGGTGCCGCGTTCGGCGGTCGCCACCGGATAGAGCCGCACGGTCCGGCCGTCGGCGGCGGGGACGTGGTAGCTGTAGGCGCCCGACTCGCTGATCGCGGCCGCGCACCCGTCGAACAGATGCCGGTGTGCCGCGGCGAGCCAGTGCGCGCCGTACTCGCCCTTGTCCTCCTCGTCGGCCACGAACGCCAGGACGATGTCCCGCCGCGGCCGGACGCCGGAGGCGAGGGCGGCGAGGACCATCGCGCAGAAGTCCTTCATGTCGACCGCGCCGCGGCCCCACAGGAACCCGTCGCGGACCTCGCCCGAGAACGGAGGCACCGACCAGTCGGCGGCGTCGGCCGGGACGACGTCGAGATGCCCTTGCACCAGCAGCGCGGGCAGGCTCGGGTCGGTGCCCGGGACACGCGCGATCACGTTCGCGCGCCGGTGTGCGGACTCGATGATCTTCGAGCCGATCCCGAGCCCGGACAGCAGCGACGCGACGTACTCGGCCGCGTCGCGCTCGCCCTCGGAATCCCCGTTGCCCCGGTTCGTGGTGTCGAACCGGATCAACTGCGAACAAACGTCGACGACATCGAGTTCAGCCATAGATACCCTGCACCGCCCCAGCCGCGATCGCCGTGACGATCTTGAACGCCTTCATCGCTTCGGTCATGTCCGGCGCGTCGAAGCCGACCCGCCGTACACCGATCTGTTCCACCGTCGGGATCACCGCCGCGGCCTGCGCGAGATGACTCGCGTCGAACTCGACCTCGATCCGGTGCGGAGTGGTGAACCGCTCGCCCCGCCCCGCCCGGTTCATCGAGTCCGCCGCGGCCGAGGACAGCAGTTCGGCGGTCCTGGCAGGCGGCAGGCAGATCGCGGCGTAGCGGCTGACGCACTCCTTCACCGTGACCAGTTCGGCCTCCGGCGCGTAGTCCTGGGCGTCGTCACAGGCCTGGTCGTCACCGGAGACGACCAGCACCGGGACGCCGTATTCGGCGGCCATCGCGGCGTTGAGCCTGCCTTCACTGGCGGGGACGTCGTCGAGCCACACCCCGGTGATCTGGTTCTCCAGGTACGTGTGGGACAGGACGCCGTCGAACCCGGCGCCGGCGTGGTAACCGAGGAAGACGACCCCGTCGACGCCGGTATCGATGCCCTGCATCATCGAGAGTGGCTTGTGCCTGCCGGTGAGCATCCGCGCCCGGCCGTCGAGGTCTTCGAGCAGGAGGTTCCGCTGGGACGAATGCGCCTCGTTGACGAGTATGTCGGTAGCACCGGAGTCGAACAGACCGGCGATGGTGGCGTTGACGTCGCCGGTGAACAGGCGCCGGAATCGCTGCCACTGCTCGGTGCCGGGGATGACGTCTTCGGTCCAGGTGACGCCGGTGGCGCCTTCCATGTCCGCAGAGATCATGATGCGCATCCGGGCACCCTAACCGAGGCGCTTTGCCCTCGCCGCCGGAATCAGGGCCAAGAGCCGGAACGTGGGTACACCGCCCAAGCGCGCTCCCAGGCCGCGGCCCGGTGCCGGTCCAGCACCAGCCGGACGACCCGGTAGAGCAGGGCCAGCGCGGCGACCACCGCGAACCACAGCCAGAGGCCGACGAGCACGGAATCGAAGACGGCCGTGGACGCTGTCCTCGGGGCGGCGGTCGGCTCACCGCGCGCGTCCAGCCAGATCGGGACGGGAGATCCGGCGGGACTGCCGGGCGTCGCGAGGACACCGCCGGTGTGCCGGGCACCGCGTGAGTCGGTCCGCGTCACCTCGGTCGTGGAATCGTCGGTCCCGACGCTCTCGCTGTCGACGATGCGGATGGGCGCGGACTTCACCAGGTACGCGGTGGTGGCCTGACGTCCGGCCGCGTCGGCGGCGGCCGCGGCGACCTGCCTGCCGTGGTTGGCGGAGCCGGCTGCGGCCGCGACCGGGACGGCGAGGAGTGCGGCGAGGATGACGAGCTTCAGGAGGAGGGCTTCGAAGCGGTCCGAGCCGCGCGCGAGCGAGTTGTGTCCGGGAAAGAGCCGTCGGCGGAACCGGGCGATCGGACCGCTGGACCCGTGCACGGGGGACCCCATTCCCTCAGACCGCGAAAACCTCCGGCTGCGATTCTGGATCACCGGGGTACCACTGTCGCGGTATGGGGACACAGACCACTCTGTGAACCCGTACACAACCTTTAATTCGTTTTGCCCGTCCGCGTTCTCCCGCTACCGTCTTCGTCATGGGGATTTTCTACTTCTACCTGTGATTCTCGTCTTCGACGCGGCCCTGGCGTAGAGCCTTCGCTCCGCCGGGCCGCGTCCTTCCGCGTGCGCCCTTTCCTTCGCCGTGCGCGCGGAACCTCCCTGCCCGATCGCGATCGGCCGCGCCGAGAATCAGGAGGACGCCTTTATGCGTACCCCGCATCAAAATCCCGGAACACAACTCGTGCTCTCCGGTGTCACCAGACGTTTCGACGACCACGTCGTACTCGACCAGGTCGGCTTCACCGTCAAACCGGGGGAGAGGGCCGGCGTCATCGGCGACAACGGCTCGGGCAAGTCCACCCTGCTGAGACTGATCGCCGGCCGCGAAGAGGCGGACAACGGCACGGTGACCGTCACCGCGCCCGGCGGCGTCGGCTATTTCCCGCAGACGCTGGAGCTGCCCGACGCCGCCACGGTCGGGGACGCGATCGACCTCGCGCTGGCCGACATCCGAGAACTGGAATCCCGGCTGCGGGCGGCCGAGGAGGCGCTCGAGACCGCTGGGGACCTGGCCGTCTACAGCGATCTCACGGCCGCCTACGAAGCGCGCGGTGGTTACGAGGCCGACGCCAGGGTGGAGGTCGCACTGCACGGGCTCGGGCAGCCGGGTCTCGACCGCGGACGCGCGCTGGGCAGTCTGTCCGGCGGTCAGCGGTCCCGGCTCGCCCTCGCCGCCACCTTGGCCGCGTCGCCGGAACTGCTGTTGCTGGACGAGCCGACCAACGATCTCGACGACGAAGCCGTCGCGTGGCTGGAGAACCACCTTCGCGGGCATCGCGGCAGGCTCGTCGCGATCACCCACGACCGGCTGTTCCTCAGCCGGGTCACCACCACGATCATCGAGGTCGACGCCGACCGCCGGACCGTGCACCGGCACGGCAACGGCTACGCGGGTTACCTCGCGGCGAAGGAGGCCGCGCGAGCCCGGTGGATCCGGGAATACGAGGAATGGAAACAGGAGAAGGCCCGGAACGAGGCACTGGCGGACGCCAACATCGACCGGTTCTCGGCGATCCCGCGCAAGGCCCCGGCGGCCTTCAGCGGGGCTGGTGCGTTCCGGGCCCGGTCCCGGGCACACGGGGCGATGAGCCGCATCCGGTCGGCCCGCGAGCGGATCCAGCGGCTGGAGGCCGACCCGGTTCCGCCGCCACCGCGGCCACTCCGGTTCTCGGCGCGGATCGCCGCCGGTGGCGCGGAAGCCGATCAGCACGTGGTGAAGGTGGACAACGTGTCGGTGGCCGGACGACTGCCGCCGACGTCGCTCAGCGTGCTGCCGGGGGAGCGAGTGCTCGTGACCGGTCCCAACGGGGCGGGCAAGACCACGCTCATGCGGGTGCTCGCGGGTGAACTCGTTCCGTCGACCGGCTCGGCGGACCGGGCGGGCCGGATCGGGTTCCTGCACCAGAACGGCGGCCTCGACGGCGACGCTCGAAGCGTCCTGGCGGTGTTCGCGGGGGAGGGTGACGAGGAGGAGGCCGCAGAGAGGCTGCTGTCGCTGGGCCTGTTTCGTGCCGCGGATCTGCGCAAACCGGTCCGGGAGTTGTCCGTCGGGCAGCGCCGCAGGCTCGAACTGGCCAGGCTGGTGACGGTCAGGACCGACCTGCTGCTGCTCGACGAGCCGACCAACCATCTCGCCCCCGATCTGGTGGAGGAGTTGGAGCAGGCGCTGTCGGAGTACCCCGGCGCGCTGGTGGTCGTCACCCACGACCGGCGGATGCGGCGGACGTTCGAGGGCAGGCGCCTCGAACTGGCGCCCGAGCCGATCGCGGTTTGAGCGTCACCTCATGGGCGCGAGCGGTCCGTCCACCTTCGCCGGGTTGAGGCAGCTGTTCAGCCCGTCCACGAGCGAGCAGAGACCCGGCCCGCGCTTGAGCCGGTAGCCCCGCGGCACGCCGCCCGCCGTGACCAGACCCTGGTAGGCGGGAACGGCGTCCGTGGGGCGCCGGGTCAGCGCGGGATCGGTGAAAGCATCCACTGTGTACAGTCCGAACCGGGCGCGATAGCTGCCCCATTCGTAGTTGTCGGTGAGGCTCCAATAGTTGTAGCCGATGAGATTCATCCCGTCGGCCTTCGCCCGCTGGAGCCAGTAGACGGTGTCGCGGACGTTGTCCCCGCGCGTGTAGTCCGCGTCGCGTGGCTCGCCGTTGTCGGTCGCCATGCCGTTCTCGACGATGTAGAGGGGCAGGCGCGGGAACCGGTTGTGGTAGCTGCGCAGGGCGTAGTAGATACCTTCGGGCTGGAGCTTCACATCCCAGAACTTGTCGGTCGCGGCGGCGAACACCGTCCAGTTGTCGATGCTGAGGCCGTAGTAGTAATCGATGCCGATGAAGTCGAGCTTGTCCTTGACCTGGTCGAGGAAGAACCAGTCGGCCATCCCGTTGACCCCGGTGAGGTAGGCCTGGTTGCTGGTGACCTTCGCGGCCGGATCGATCTCGTGGATCAGGTCGTAGGCCCGCCGATGCGCCTGGACGACGTTGGCCTGCGCCGCGAAGTACCGCGTGGGGGCGAGCGCGCCGACCTTCTGTTCGTTCTTGAGGAAGATGAGCGGCTCGTTGAACGTCACCCAGAGGACGTCCTGCCCGGCGTAGCGCTCGACGATCTTCCGGCTGAACTCCAGCCACGCGTCGGCTGTCCGTGTCTCGGCCCAGCCACCCTGATCGAGTGCCCAGCCCGGGTAGACCCAGTGGTTGAGGGTGATCATCGGGGTCATGCCCGCTACCCGGACCTGCCGGAGCACGTCGTCGTAGAAGGCCAGCTCGGTCTCGTCCCACCGGCCGGGCGAGGGTTCGACACGGGCCCACTCGACGCCTAAGCGGTAGGTGTTGACACCTAGCCCGGCGGCGAGGCGGATGTCGTCGGCGTAGCGGTGCCGGAAGTCCACGGAGTCCCGGTACTCGTCGACGCCGTCCTTTCCGGCGGAGCGGTCCACGAACCGCTTCCAGTTGCTGTCCGGGGCGCTGCCTTCGGACTGGTAACCCGACGACGCCACGCCCCAGTAGAAGTCACGGGACCAGCCGTCATCCTGCGATGCGGACGCGTTCACAGCGGAAAGTGTCGCGCATAGTGAGACGGCGACCACCAGAGCCGACGCCCGGCGTAACCTTCCCCGATGCTCCGGCCACTTCGCCGATCATTCACCGTTTCCCGCCATCTTCCGGACGCTAACGTGGGTGAACGGCGTGAACAAGCGGCCGTCCGGTGACTTCGACGATGACGTTGGGGAGATGATCGACTTGACCGGCAGCACGGTCCGCCACGCTGTCTATCTGCCGCCTTTCGGCCCGTTCGGTGAGCCCGCGGTGCTCGTCGACCTCGCCGTACGAGCCGAGGCGGCGGGCTGGGACGGCTTTTTCCTCTGGGACCACGTCGTCGCGGACACGATGCCCATCGCGGATCCGTGGACGACGCTCGGTGCCCTCGCGCACGCCACCAGCGGTCTGCTGTTCGGGCCGATGATCACGCCACCCGCCCGGCGCCGCCCATGGGTGGTCGCACGGCACGCGTCGACGGTCAGCAGGCTGTCCGGCGGGCGGCTGATCCTCGGCACCGGCCTCGGTTCGGACGAATCCGGCGACTTCAGCCGATTCGGTGAACAGACCGACCTGCTGACGCGGTCGGCGATGTTCGACGAAGGACTCGACGTCATCCGCGCGATCTGGTCCGGACGGCGGTTCGATCACGACGGTGCGCACTATCAGGTCGCGCTGGCCGAAGCACCGCCCGAGCCGTTCCGGATTCCGATCTGGGTGGCGAGCTCCACCGACAACCCGCGCGTGGTCCGGCGAGCGGCGTTGTGCGACGGGATCTTCCCGAATCCGGAAGACCACACGCCGACCGCCGAAGAAGTCGCCGACACCCACCGCGCGCTCGGTCTTGCCGGGCTGGAACCGGGACGCCCCTTCGACATCGCGGTCGCCGGGAACGCGAGCCCCGCGTGGGAGGAACCGATCAAGGTGGACCTGCCTGCGCTGGGGCAGGCCGGGATGACGTGGTGGATGGAGTCGCTGATGGTCCACGATCCGCTGGAGCTTTCGCGGAAGATCGTGGACGCGGGTCCGCCGCGGTGGTGAGGCTAGCGCCGAGTGTTCCGAGTCCGTGAAGGACTCCTTGAGGGACTCTGGGTCCCTCAAGGAGTCCTTCACGGACCGCAGCCCGCGCGGCCGTAGCCGCCGTTCCGGTCGTAGCTCAGAAGCACAGATGCCTTCTCTTCGCGCAGGATCGCCACGAGACACGCTGCGGCGTCGTCAGTGCTCGCGCGGACGACGCGGACCCAGTCCGGCGGGTCCGGGTAGAGGATCGCGCCATGGCCGCTGCCGGCGTATCCGAGGTGCACGACCCGCTCGACGCCCAGCATGTTCGCGCTCGCCTCGAACTCGGCCCGGCGTGCGGCGTCCGCGCCTCGCATGCCGATGGTGGCGACCACCAGGACGACGCGATGCCCGTCGGCTGCGGCGCGCGCGAGGGTGCCACCGGTCAGCAGCACTTCGTCATCGGGGTGCGCGTGGAAGGCCACGATGGTCGTCACGCTCCGAGCATGCCCGAGGTCGCCGAAACAGTCGGTGGTCAGGTCTTGACCGTCCGTGGAGCCCGTAGGTAATCTCTCCTTCACCCTCCAATAGTAAGGAAAGTTTCCTATTTAACTCCGCCGCCCTGACCGTCGGCCCACCAACGCCGGTGCCGCCGACGCGAGAGGAGAAGCCGAATGCGTTGGGACAAGTTCCGTCTCCGGATGACGGCCGCACTGGCCGCCGGACTGCTGGCCCCGATCGCCACCGCCAGCACCTCGACGGCGACCGAGACCGCGGCAGAACCCGCGACGCGGGCCGCCGCCGCCCTGCCGCCCGGCAGCCCGGCCGCGGTCAACGGACAGCTGAAGGTCTGCGGCCTCCAGCTCTGCAACTCCGCAGGCAAGCCGATCCAGCTCCGTGGCATGAGCACCCACGGAATCCAGTGGTACAGCCAATGCGTCAAGACCGCTTCGCTCGACGCGCTGGCCAACGACTGGAAGGCCGACGTCCTCCGGATCTCGATGTACATCCAGGAAGGCGGCTACGAGACCAACCCGCGCAAGTTCACCGACATGGTGCACGGGTACATCGAGGAAGCCACCAAACGCGGCCTGTACGCCCTGGTCGACTGGCATCAGCTCACCCCCGGCGACCCGAACGCGAACCTCAGCCGCGCCAAGACGTTCTTCACCGAGATCGCCCAGCGGCACAAGGACAAGACCAACGTCATCTACGACATCGCCAACGAGCCCAACAACGTCAGCTGGGACCGTGTCCGCAGCTACGCGGAGCAGATGATCCCGGTCATCCGCGCCCAGGACTCCGACGGCGTCGTGCTCGTGGGCACCCACGGATGGGGCTCGCTCGGCATCTCCGACGGCCGCAACGAGACCGACATCCTCAACAACCCGGTGCGCGCCACCAACTTCATGTACACGTTCCACTTCTACGCGGCGTCGCACAAAGCCGAGTACTTCAACGCCCTGACCCGGGCCGCGAGCAAGATCCCGCTGTTCGTGACCGAGTTCGGCACCCAGACCGCCAGCGGTGACGGCGGGAACGACTTCACCAACTCCCAGAAGTACCTGGACTTCCTGGCGTCGAAGAAGATCAGCTGGACCAACTGGAACTTCTCCGACGACAACCGGTCGGGCGCGGTGTTCAAACCGGGCACCTGCTCGGGCAGCTCCTTCACCGGCACGGCTCCGTTGAAGCCCGCCGGCGTCTGGATCCGGGACCGTATCCGCACCGCGGACAACTTCCCGACCTCCTGATCCCGGGAGCGCGCATGTCGTGAAAGGGGCTGTCCTGACAGGATTCGTCAGGACAGCCCCTTTCACGACACTTGCTCAGCCCAGCGGTTCGAAGTCGAGCGCGGCGAGGCGGTCCGGGTCGGCGAGGATGTCGATCGCCGCGATCTTCCCGTCCACGACAGTGAAGGCGAAGACCGTCTGCGGCACGCCGTCCTTGGTGACGACCATCCCGGCCGCGCCGTTGACCAGCGCGGGCCGCAGCTCTCCGCCGGCGCCCGTCTGCCGGAACATGAGCGCCTGACCAGCGACCGTGGCCGCCCCGCGCACGGAGCGCGAGGTTCCCGCCGGAGCCGCGCCACCCTCGGCACGGAGTACCACGTCCGGGGCGAGCACCGACACCAGCGCGTCGAAGTCGCCGTCCCGCGCCGCGGCGAAGAACGCGTCGACGGCTTCCCGCTGACGGCCCAAGTCCGCGTCGGGCACTGTGGGTGACCCTTGAAGACGGCGGCGGGCGCGGCTGGCGAGTTGCCTGGTCGCGCCCGGCGTCCGGCCCACGATCGGCGCGATCTCGTCGAACGGCAGGGCGAACATGTCGTGCAATACGAACGCGAGCCGCTCGGCGGGGTCCAGTGTGTCGAGCACGACCAAGAGTGCGAGCCCGACCGAATCCGCCAGCAGGACCTGGTGTTCCGGGTCGATCCCGCCCGCTTGGCCGATGATCGGGTCGGCGAGTTGCGCCCCGACCGGGTCCTCGTGGCGTGACTTGCGCGAGCGCGGCATGTCGAGGCAGATCCGGCCGACGACGGTGGTCAGCCAGCCGCCGAGGTTGTCCACGTCTTCGGCGCCTGCCCGGTTGAGCCGCAGCCAGGACTCCTGCACGCGTCGTCAGCCTCGCTCAGCGAACCGAGCATCCGGTACGCCACCGCCCTCAGGTGCGTCCGGTGTCCCTCGAAGCGCCGCGCCAGCCAGTCGTGTTCGTCCACGGTCCCCATCCTTCATCACTGTCCGTCGTAACCCTGACGGATGGCTGACGGAAGATGTGACGGCGGAGGCTCAGTCGCGCGCCCACCGTGTCGAAGACCGGACCCGCCGTTCGACGCGTAGGCAGAACCGACCGAAGGAGCGAACCGATGTCCTCGACCGTGCTGTACATGTCGATGTCCCTCGACGGCTTTATCGCCGGCCCCGATGTCAGCCTCGAGCAGGGGCTCGGTGCGGGAGGGGAGCGGCTGCACGACTGGCTGTTCGCCGGAGAGGCCGGCAGGGTGAATCGCACGATCCGCGACGAGTTCATGGCGACCGGCGCGGTCGTCGCCGGACGCGGGACCTTCGAACCGGCCGAAGGCTGGGGCGGCGATCACCACGACGGCGTCCCGATCGAGATCCTCAGCAGGCACCCGGCGCCGGAATGGGCGGCGAACTGGCCGAAGGTGCGCTACTCAAACGATGTCGGGGCCGCGGTGCGCGCCGCCAAACTGGCCGCCGGTGACGAGGACGTCCTGGTGCACGGCGCGAGTACGGCCCAGCGGATGCTGCGCGCGGGGCTGCTCGACGAACTCGAGATCCACCTGGTCCCCGTGCTGCTGGGCGATGGGGTCCGGCTGTTCGAGCACCTCGGCATCGCGCACCGAGAACTCGAGCGGGTGCGGGTACTCGAAGGCGAGCACGGCGTCACTCACCTCCGTTACCGCGTTGTCGGGTAGCCGCCATCGACCTCCTTCACCGGCTTGTGGGGGTTTGGCGTTCGGTGAACTCGCGGTAGTTGTGCGTCGAGCAGGGCGAGAAAGTCGAACTCGCCGGTCTTCGAGATGGCCCCGATCGGGCAAGCCGCGACGCACAACTCGCGTCGACCAGGAGCGTCGCCAGGAGCACGAAGTTGCCGAACTTCGGATGGATCATCTTGCGGTGCAGCCCCACGGCGCCGAGCCCGGCCGGGATGGTTCTCCCGCTCCGACGAGGGTCCTGGTGCCGGGCAGCGCCCGCAGGACGTGCTCCCGCTCGCCGGTCAGATCCGGGTGATCGAGTGAGACGGCCGCCGCGTCGTCGGCACCTGGGGGGCGAGGCACATCTCCTCGAGCCAGGCGGCGTCGATCACCGGCGACGGCTTTTCGTGCGTTTGGCAAGCACCGCCTGTACCGGCGGATGGCTCGCCAGTTTCTTGGGGAGCGGGTCGGTCACAGCGCCTCCACGATGGTCGCGTTGGCCTGGCCGCCGCCCTCGCACATGGCCTGCAGCCCATAGCGAGCGCCGTGGTGGTGGAGCGCGTTGACCAGCGTGCCCATCAGCCGGGTGCCGCTCGCGCCGAGCGGATGCCCCAGCGCGATCGCGCCGCCGTGGACGTTGACCTTGGCCGGATCTGCCCCGGTTTCCTGCTGCCACGCCAGCACGACACTGGCGAAGGCCTCGTTGATCTCGAACAGGCCGATGTCCTCCAGCCGTAGTCCCGCGCGACGCAGCACCTTTTCCGTCGCCGGGATGACGCCGGTGAGCATGAGCAGCGGGTCGGATCCGGTGACGGCGAAACTGTGCAGGCGGGCGCGAGGCCGGAGACCCAGCCGGACCGCGGTCGCGCTGGAGGTGATGAGGACGGCGGAGGCCCCGTCGTTGATCGGGCTGCTGTTGCCCGCGGTCACCGACCAGTCGAGCTGGGGGAATCGCTCGGAGATCGCCGGATCCGGGAACGCCGGACGGAGCTTGGCGAGTGTCGCGAGGTTCGTGCCCTGGCGGACCGATTCGTCGGTGGACACCAGGCCGGACGGCGTCTCGATCGGCACGATCTGGCTCGCGAACCGCCCGAGTTCGTGCGCCCGCGCCCCTTCCGGTGCGACGACACCGCGAACTCGTCCATCGCCTCGCGGCTGAGCGACCACTTCGCGGCGATGAGTTCGGCGCTGACCCCTTGCGGTACGAGGCCTTCCGGATAGCGCTCGGCGACGCCGGGACCGAGGGGATCGGTACCGGGCAGGACGTTCGACCACATCGGGACTCGGCTCATGGACTCGACACCACAGGCGATGACGACGTCGTACGCGCCGGCCAGCACGCCTTGCGCGGCGAAGTGCACGGCCTGCTGACTGCTCCCGCACTGCCGGTCGACGGTGGTCGCGGGCACGCTTTCCGGCAGCCCCGCCGCGAGTGCCGCCCAGCGTGTGACGTTCTGAGCCTGCTCGCCGACCTGGTCGACCGCGCCGCCGATGACGTCGTCGATCAGCGCCGGGTCGAGGCCGTTGCGTTCGACGAGCGACCGCAGGGTGTGGGCCAGCAACTGGACCGGGTGGATCTCGTGCAGGGCGCCACCGGGCTTTCCCCTGCCGATCGGAGTACGGACGGCGTCCACGATGACCGCGTCGAGCACGGCTGCCTCCAAGAGTGAGTTGGGATCTCCAACTCACTGTGGCATCGAGTCGGTTGGAAATCAAGACTCACTGGGTTTACGCTGGTCGCATGACCGAAGGACGGAGGGATTGCTCGATCGCCAACGCGTTGGAGGTGATCGGGGAGCGCTGGAGCCTGCTCGCGCTGCGTGAGGTGTTCTTCGGGGCGCGGCGATTCGATCAGATCGCCCGTAACACGGGGGCGAGCCGGGACATCCTGACCGCTCGGCTACGCAAACTCGTGGAGACGGGGATCCTCGAAAAGCGGCTTTACGAGGAGCATCCGCCTCGCTACGAGTACGTGCTCACCGAGGCGGGGCACGCGCTCAACCACGTGCTGCTGAATTTGATGGCATGGGGCGACAAGTATGTCACCGAGGGGCCGCCGCCGACGGTCTGGCGGCATTCCTGCGGGCAGGATCTGGCGCCGCGGACGGTGTGCGCGCACTGCCACGAGCCGGTGCGAGAGAAGGACATGACGTTGGTGCGGAGCACGCGCCGCGTGGTCGGCTCGTGAGTGGTGAGGACGGTTATTCGTCGCTGCGTGAGGCTGATGATGGAGGAATGGGAGGTGAGTGTCCCCATTCCCACATTGTCGCGGGGTCACACCGGTCGCGGAGCTTGATCAACAGAGGTTCTGGGGCATGCCCCCTCCGGCACACGCCCGAGTGGGGAAGATTTCGGACGTTCACCGTCTAAAATCTTCCCCACTGGGCCCTTGCAGGCGCTAGCGATGTCAAGTCCGGATTACCACCAGCAGCGCTGACCACTGGGACAACCGTGACGCCAACCTCGGACCGGTGGACCTGACACCCACCACGACACGTTTGCCCTTCCAGTCAATAGAACCGTCCTTGCCGCTCACGAGAACCCTCTCAGGAAGCGGCTTTCCATTTCCGCTCGATCAACCGCATCAGTGCCGGATAGACGAACAGGTACCGGAACGGCTTGATGAACCCCATGTACGCCCGCCCGAACCGGCCGTTGGGCCGGACCAGTACCGCCATCTGACCGCGATATCGGCCCGGCCCGTCCTCGACCCATGCGAGATGCAGGATCCCGTGCATGGTGCTGTTCGCCATCTCCGCGGCGAATTCGTCGTCCAGCCGGTAGATCGGCGTGAACGGCAGCCAGTCTTCGTCCGGGCCGGTGGGGGTGTCGCGGAGGTCGTCCGGCAGCCTGTCACGGATCGATTCGACCCGTGAATCGAGGCCGGAATCCCGTTCGTCCAGTCGGAACAGTGCGCCGAGTTTCCAGCGCAGCGCCCACAGCGCGCGGACGATCAGGGGCGCGCCCGCCGGGAAGTCGCCCGACGAGAACTGCTTCACCAGTCTGGCGAAGTCGTCTGGCCCGCCCGGTGTTTCCAGCGCCCAGACGTCTTCGATGTCGAAGTCGCCCGCGACCTCGTGGATCCGCCAGGACCGCGTGGTGTGCGCGGTGTCCGCGAGTTTCACGCCGACACCAGCTGGACGATCTCGCGAGGCCGGACTTCGCGGTCGTCGAAGGCGACGTCCACGTCCGCCGAGCCCAGCGCTCGCATCGAAGCGGCCTGTGCGGTTTCCGATTCCCAGCGCACGATCGAGACGACCGCGTCGCCTGTCGCGGTGACCCAGCATTCGGCGGCGAGGCAGCCCGGAGTGGCCCGCAAGGCGATGGCGACCCGCTGAACTCGCGAGACGAAGTCGTCGTGGTGTTCGGGGTGCGGATAATGCGTCGCCACGAATCCGACAGTCATGTCTGTTTCCTCCCAGTGAATTCCGCCATCTATACGGTAGCGTATATATCGACGTCGTGGTGGCGGGGTGACGCGGGATACGGTGATCGTCATGGCTGCGGAAATCCGGACCCCACCGAGCGCGTGGATCGACGCCGGGCTGCGCGCGCTGTCGACCGGCGGCCCCGACGCGGTCCGCGTCGAGGCGCTCGCGAAGACGTTGGGCGTCACCAAAGGCGGTTTCTACGGGCATTTCACCGACCGCGGCGCGCTGATCGAGGAAATGCTCGCCACCTGGGAGCGGAGGAGCACCGGGGAGTTGTTCGAGAACGTCGAGCGCGGAGGCGGGGACGCCAGGGCGAAGATCCGGCGTGCGGGCCTGCTCGCGGGCGACCGTCTCCTGCCGGTCGACCTCGCGATCCGCGACTGGTCGAGGCGAGACCCGGCGGTCGCCGAGCGGCTCCGGCGGGTGGACAACCAGCGGATGGACTACCTGCGCTCCCTCATGCGCGAGATCTTCACCGACGAGGACGAGGTCGAGGCCCGGTGCCTGCTCGCGTTCTCCCTGCTCGTCGGCAAGCACTTCATGGCCGCGGACCATGGCGGTCGCAGTCGCGACGAGGTCACCGAACTGGCCGGGAAACTGCTGCTCGCCGGTCAGGAGTCCCTTCCTGGTAAGTGATGGCCCCTTCATCGAGGGTCACGGGGACTTCCCGCATGTCATGCAGGGAAGGCGTCCTTCGCGCGGAGAGATTGGGTCGATCTGCTTCCCACGCCGGGCCGGCGACGCGGGGAAGGCCTCTCTCCCCGCTCTTGAGGTCAGGGTCCCGCCAAAGTCGAGGTTTTGCAGGTCAGGTCGGGCGGCTAGTCGTCGCTGCGTGGGGCTGACGATGGAGGAATGGAGACGTTGAGTGTCCCAATCCCTACATCGTCGCGGGCTCGCACCGGTTGCGGAGCTTGATCAACAGAGGTTCACGGACATATGCCCGGCACACGGTCGAGTGCAGGCGCTAGCGATATCAAGTCCGGATCACCGAGAGCAGCGCCGACCAGCAGCTCCGCGACTTTGCCGGGACCCTGATCCTCAAGGTAGGGAAGGAGGCCTTCACGGGCTCTGGACTAGAGCGTGTCTCCCGAACTGAGGTTGGCAGGTTGGGTGAGGACAGGCGCGCGCGTTTCTTGTCGGCCGGAGGCCTCGGTTTTGCGGAGGTGGGCCGCTGATCTGGCTGAGTGGGTGACCAGCGGATGCCGCGGCCCGGCTGCGGAAATCCGAAAGCGCGCTTTGAGAGACACCGACTAGTCGTCGTCCTCTTCCGGCGTCGTCGGGACCTGCTTGCGCGCGACGTAGATGAGCAGCCCGATGATCACCACGGGCCCGACGAAGATGAGGATCTCGTCCCAGCCGCCCTGGTGCATCATCATCACCCGCGCCGCGAGGGTCATGAGCCGGAGACCAGCGCGATCCCGAGTGCGGTGTAGGCGATCATCAGTGCCAGCATGGGGTATTGGCCCACCTTGACGTAGTTCGTGCGCAGCACGCCGACGGAACGATCATGGGCCGAGGTCACGGCCAGCACGTGCCCGGCGACGATTCCGGCGATCTGCACCAGCGCGATCACTCCGGTCGAGACGACCGTGTAGTCGATCGTGCGGCCGAAGCCCTGCTGCCCGGAGAACACGGCGAACGAAAAGTAATGCGCGACGGTGTAGCCGACCATGATCGGGATCAGCGAAGGCGCGAACGCGGGATACGGGTCGAACCCGCGGCGCAGGTACGGCCTGGTCAGGCTGATGGCGCCCGCGTAGGCGCCGTAGGTGAGCGCGATACAGGCCGCGAGCCCCGCGGTACCGCCGAGGACACCGGCGTCCAGCGACGTCCAGAACGGGAGCCGGGTCAGGCCGTCGAACGCCGTCGAGCCGAGCACCACCAGCACCAGCGCGGTCAGCCACGGCGCGGGGGAGATGGTGAGCAGCCCGTCGAGCGGATTCCGGACCACGAGACGCCCGTCGCCGCGCCTGCCGAAGGGGGAGAGGGCCGCGATCAAGCGCGCGTAGACCTCGAAAGCGTCACCGCGGTCGAACCAGCGCGGACCGAAGACCACACCGAAAGCAATGTGTATAACGGCATACACGGCGCTGAAGAGGGCGATCGCACGTGGCGAGTCCGAATGCGGGAAGACCAGTTCCAGCCAAAGAAACGTGAGGAGGCCGAGGATCGCGGGCAGGTAGCCCAGTCGGTCCGGGAGTTCGCGATGTCGTGCGGGGATCAGCGACGCTACCGTCCTCAGTGGATTCAGTCGCCGCCAGACGGGCCCGAACAGCAGTGAAAGCGGGACCAGGCCGACCCAGAACCAGGCGTAGAACCACGCCGGAGCCGGGTTGGCGGCCGAACTGGCGGGACCGGCCGTGGCCATCGCGAGGAACCCCGCGAACAACACCACGCCGAGCACGCGCAAAGCGATCCGGGTGAAGGCGCTGGCGACGATCCGTTGCAGTGCGAGTGGGAGTGCGCGGCCGGCTTCGGCGCCGCGGAGCTTCGGTTCTTTCCAGAAAATCGTGAGCGCGAAGAACGAGATCACGACGGCCGCCGCGCCTGCGTAGAGCGCGAGCCACAGCGGGACCGGCAGATCGGACCGGCCGCCGAGACCGTGCGCCAGGATCATCCGCTCACCCGGAGCTTGGTCACCGCCGCGCCGCTCTTGTGCAGTTCCACCTCGAAGATCCCGTCGATGTTCGCGGTGAAGGCGACGGTACCCGGGACCCCGGGAGCCAGTTGGGCGGCCTTGTCGTAGCCGTGGACGTGCAGTTCGTCCGCCTGGTCGGAGGTGACCTCCAGCGCGACGTTCTCGCCGGTGCGCACCGCGACCTCTTCCGGGCCCGCCGTGCGCTTGCCCTCGGTGATCGAGAACTTCACGGTCCGGGGACCGGTGCCCGGCGCCGGTTCGGAACCGGTCGATCCCGAACAGCCCGTCACAGCCAGCAGCGCGGCCACGGTGATCCCGCAGATCCCGCCGATCCTCCGCATCGAGGTCCCTCCAAGTCGTACGCCCCGGCTTGCCTGGCCGGGACCTTGCCCCTATCGTGTTACCCCAAGGTAACAGTTACTGAGGTTAGCAGGAAGGCGAACAACGGTGTTCTTGGCTCAGGAGAGCCCGCCTGCGGGCGGTGCGCAATTCGGGCAGATCGTCATCGCGGGCCTGATGTTCACCGCGGTCTTCCTGCCTTTGGCCGTATTCGTCCTCCGGGAGCGCGCGGGCAAGAAGACCGTCTTCGGTCGCGTGGCCGACTGGATGGGTGACTTCAGCGGTCTGCCGCGCTGGGCCGCGCTGCCGATGTTCGTCGCCTTTCTCTCCGGGATGTCGGCGCTGATCGGCGTCTACTGGGACGTGCCGATCCACATGGAACTCGGCCGCGACGAAGGCCCGCTCGCGAATCCGTCGCACTACCCGATCTACTTCGGACTGATGGGTATCTTCGCCAGCGGCGTGCTCAGCGCGACCCTGGCGACCGAGAACCTGCCCAAGCGCACGTTCAAGATCGGCCCGCACTGGCGGGCGCCGATGGGCTCCATCCAGATGATGGCCACCGGTCTGGTCGGCATCGCCGGCTTCCCGCTCGACGACGTCTGGCACCGGCTGTTCGGCCAGGACGTCACCGAATGGGGCCCGACGCACGTCCTGATGATCGGCGGCGGGGTGTGCGTCGTGCTCGGCTTGCAGCTGCTGCTCGGTGAAGCACGGCAGGTCGGCGCGACCGGACCGATCGTGCGTCTGCTCGGCCCGGTGCTCGCCGGTGCCTGGATGATGGGTGCTTCGGCGTTCCTCATGGAGTTCGACCTCGGCGTCCCGCAGTTCCCGATGCTGTCCCAGGTCGTGCTCGTCGGCCTGATCGGCGCCTGGACGCTGACTTATGGGCGGTTGTCCTGGGGCCCCGGCGGCGCGCTGATCGTCGTCGCGGTCTTCCTCGCCACCCGTGCTTCGTTCACCATCATTCCGCTGTTCGCGGACCTGCACGTCGCGTCGCTGCTGCCCTACGTCGCCGAAGCGGTGATCATCGAGGTCGTCGCCTTGGCGATGCGCAACCGACAGGGTTACTCGTTCGCCGCTGTCGCCGGTCTGCTCGTGGGGACGGCCGGGATGCTCGCCGAGGCGGCGCTCACCCACTGGTTGATGCCGAACCCCTGGCCCACGGCGCATCTGCCGTTGTTCATCCTGTTCGGGACCGGTGCGGCACTCGCGGGCGCGTTCATCGGCGTCTGGCAGTTCCAGCGGGTCGAGGAGACGGCGACGCTGGAACCCGCGGCCGGTCCCCGGCACCGGATCGGGCTCGTCGGTGCGCTGGGTGCGGTCGCCCTGATGTCGGCGGTCGCCGTCCCTCAGGATCCGGAAGCGGGGTTCACCGCCGACATCAGGCTGACCGAGGCCGCCACCGGGCTGCCGATCTCGAACCCGCACGGCGGCGGCACGCCCCGATGGGTCGACGCAACCGTCACGATCTCCCGGCCGGACCTGGCGGGCGACGCCGTGTGGCTGAACGGCTTCGCTTGGCAGGGCGGCGATTTCTTCACCGCGCCGCTGGAGAAGATCGGTGACGGCGTGTACCGCACGGCGCAGCCTCTGCCGGTGTTCGGGCAGTGGAAGACCGGGATCCGCGTGCACGTCCCGAACCGGATGATGGGGCTGGCCCCGATCTACGCGCCCGCAGACCCGGCAGCGAACGCACCGGCGATCGACGCGGCGTCGGGTTCGCGCGCGTTCATGTCCGAGATCGAGTTCCTGCAACGGGAGCGGAAGTCGGAAACGCCCGCCGTGCTGTGGACGATCGCGTACGCCACCGTCGGACTTATTTTCGCGGGTATGTGGGCCCTGTTCGCGTGGCTCTACGCGGCCGCCGCCACCGCGCGGCGCCGGGAGGTCTCCGTCGGCTGAGACGGGACGGTTACGCGGCGTCACTTTGCTCGCGCTTCGCCGCTACGTATCGATTGAGCATCATCGCGCGCAAGTCTTCTGCAAGCCCGGTTCCCTTGAATACCCAGGACAGTGCACGTGTGCCCAGCTCACGCGCCGGAGTGGTGACTCAACGCTACTGTTTTCGAACGTAAAGTAGCAGTCGACCACGCGACGACATCCGCCGTGCACGATCGGTATTGGCGAGTCATTGCGCGGTTACCGCGACATGTGGTTACTTTTCCGCTTCGGGGGTTGGGCACAGCGAGTTTTCGATGGGGTGGTCTTCGTGCGCACAGAGCGTTTTCCCAGGCGACGGCGCGGTATCCGCGTGGTCGCGGTCCTTGCCGCTTCGGCGGTCGCGGCGGTGCCTTTCGTGCCGGCCGCGGCGGCGCAGCAGCAGGGCAAGGTCCTCCGGGTGGCGCTCACGACCGGTATCGACCACCTGAACCCCTTCACCGCCCAGCTGGCGGCGTCGACGCAGGTCGGCCGGTTCAACTACGAGTTCCTCACCCTGCCTTCGGCCGAGGACACCCAGCCCACTGGTGGCATCGCCGAATCGTGGAAGACGTCGGACGACAAGCTCACCTGGACCTTCACCATCCGCCAGGGGATGAAGTGGTCCGACGGCAAGCCGATCACCGCGCAGGATCCCGCGTACACCTTCCAGCGGATGCTCGACGACGAGAACGCCCGCACCGCGAACGGCAGTTACGTCAGCAACTTCGCGTCGGTTTCAGCGCCGGACGACAAGACGCTCGTCATCAAGACCAAGGCCCCGCAGTCGAGCATGACCTCGCTCGACGTCCCGATCGTGCCCAAGCACATCTGGGAGCCGATCAAGGACCTCAACGCCCCCTCGACCGACGAGATGGCCGTGGTCGGCGTCGGCAGCGGCCCGTACCTGCTGACCGAGTACAGGAAGAACGAGTTCGTGAAGTTCAAGGCGAACAAGGACTACTGGCGTGGCGCGCCCAAGGTCGACGAACTGCAGCTGCTGCAGTTCAAGGACGCCGAGGCCGCGGTCAACGCGCTCAAACAGGGCGAGGTCGACGTCATCAACCGGCTCACGCCGACGCAGTTCGACGCGCTCAAGAGCGAGAAGAACATCACCACGAACAAGGCTCCCGGCCGCCGGTACAACGAGCTCATCATCAACTTCGGCGTCAAGAACGTCCTCGACCAGCCGATCGGTGACGGCAACCCGATCCTGAAGGACATCCGGGTCCGCAAGGCGATCGCGCAGGCGATCGACACGGAGACCATCGTCCAGAAGGTGATGAACGGCTACGGCCAGCCCGGCACCGGTGTCGTGCCCGCGATCTACAAGGCCTACACCTGGAGCCCGTCCGAGGCCGAGAAGGCCAAGTTCGACATCGCGGCCGCGAACGGCACCCTCGACCAGGCGGGCTACCCCAGGGGCGCGGACGGCATCCGCGTCGCCCCCGGCGGCGCGAAGCTGGAGTTCCGGCTCGCCGGCCACGCGAACCGGCCGTTCGACCAGCGCACCGCGCAGTTCGTGAGTGGCTGGCTCAAGGACATCGGCATCGCCGTCAAACAGGAACTCGTTTCCGACGACGAGGTGGACGACCGCACCACCGCGGGCAACTACGACCTCGCGATCTCCGGCTACGGCACCTCGCCGGACCCGGACTACGCCCTCAGCCTGAACACCTGTGCGGGCCGTCCGAACGCGGAGGGCAACGGCGGTACCTCGTCGACTTTCTTCTGCGATCCGCGCTACGAAGACCTGTACAAGAAGCAGCTGACCGAGTTCGACCCGGCCAAGCGCGCCGAGCTCGTCAAGCAGGCGCAGGCCGTGCTGGCAGGCGAGTACGTCGATGTCGTCCTGGACTACGACAACGTGCTCGAGGCCTACCGCTCGGACAAGTTCGCCTCGTTCGCCAAACAGCCGCAGCCCGACGGCGCGATCCTCGAGCAGTCCGGCTACTGGGGCGTCTACGGCGCCACCCCGGTGGACGCGGCCGCGGCGAACCCCGAGGAAAGCACCAACACCGGATTGTGGATCGGCATCGGCGCGGTCGTGCTCGTGGTGCTCGTCGGCGGCGGCGTGCTGCTCGTGCGGCGCGGCAAGTCGGCCGACGACCGGGAGTAAGGACCGCGTTGACCGAAGCACTCAGTTCCCTCGACCAGTCCCCGGCGCTCGTCGATCCCGACGAGCGCCGGGGCGGGACCGGCACCGCCCGGTTCGTGCTCTCCAAAATCGGCGGTGCGCTGGCGAGCCTCGCGCTCGTCGTCGTCCTGGGGTTCTTCCTGTTCCGGACGCTGCCCGGCGACCCCGTTCGGTTCATGGTCCGCGACCGGCCGACCGACCCGAAGATGATGGCCGAGCTCCGGGCGCAGATGGGCGTGGACAAGCCGCTGTTGCAGCAGTTCTGGGACTACATCGTCGGCCTGCTCCAGGGCGACATGGGGGTTTCGTACCTGCAGCGGCGCCCGGTCTTCGACATGGTCGGCGAGCGACTGTGGCCGACGATCCTGCTGGTCGGCAGTGCGACCGTGCTCGCGGTCGCGTTGGGACTGTGGCTCGGCATTCGCGCGGGGTGGCGCCGGGGGAGCAGGTTCGACAAGGTCCAGACCGGGATCGCGCTGACCCTGTGGTCGGTCCCGCAGTTCTGGCTCGGGCTCATGCTGCTGGTGGCGACCAACGGCCTCTTTCCCAGCCGCGGCATGCATTCGCCGGATGTCGAGCTGGGCTTCTTCAGCGAAGGGCTCGACGTCCTGCACCATCTGGTGCTGCCGTGCGTGACCCTGCTAGTGGTGTTCTACGCGCAGTACATGCTGGTCATGCGGTCGTCCCTGATCGGCGAGATGAACTCGGACTACCTCACCACCGCGCGGGCCAAGGGGCTGCGCGACGACCTCGTCCGCAAGCGGCACGCCGTGCCCAACGCCCTGCTGCCGACGGTGACGCTGGTCTTCATGCAGTTCGGGATGGTCGTCTCGGGCGCGGTCTCGGTCGAGGCCGTGTTCAGCTGGCCAGGGCTCGGGCAGCTGCTCTACGAAGCGCTCCGCGGCCCTGATCTGCCTGTCCTGCAAGGAGTCTTCGTCACCCTCGCCGGCGCGGTGGTGCTGATGAACCTGCTCGCGGAGTTGCTCTACCGCGTGCTCGACCCCAGGGTGCGGACGGCATGACCACAGCGGAGAAACCCGGTTCGATCGTCTGGCGGCGCCGTCGCGCGGCCGTGGCGAAGCATTGGCACGAGTTCACCACGAACAAGGCGGGCGTTTTCGGGCTCGCGTTCCTCGGGCTCATCACGGTGCTGGCCATCCTCGCGCCGGTGATCTCGGACGAGTCCGGGCTCGACGTCACCAAGGCACAGGGCGGTTCGCTGACCCCGCCCAGCGGTGAGTTCTGGCTGGGCACCGACATCGACGGCCGTTCGGTGCTGCTGATGACGTTCTGGGGTGCGCGGATCTCCCTGCTCGTCGGGTTCTCGGCGGCGTTCCTGTCGGTGCTGATCGGTACGATCATCGGGATCGCGGCCGCGCATTTCGGCGGCTGGCTGTCCGGGTTGTTGCTGCGGTTCACGGACTTTTTCCTGGTGCTGCCGTCGCTCGTGCTCGCGGTGGCACTGGCCTCGGTGCTGGAGCAGGGCGCCATGACGGTGATCGTCGCCATCGGCGTCACCGCGTGGCCGAGCACCGCGCGACTGGTCCGGGCGCAGACCCTGACGATCGAGGGCCGCCCGTACATCGAGCGAGCGAAGGCGCTCGGCGGCGGTCACCTGCACATCGTCGGCAAGCACGTCCTTCCCGGCGTCATGCCGCTCGTGCTGGCCAACACCACACTCGTCGTCGGCAACGCGGTCATCGCGGACGCGACACTGGCGTTCCTCGGCGTCGGAAACCCGAACACCATCTCCTGGGGAGCCATGCTGCAGACCGCCCTGAACAACGGCGCGATCAGCAAGGGAGCCTGGTGGAACCTGCTGCCTCCGGGTATCGCGATCGTCGTGGTCGTTCTCGCCTTCACCCTCGTCGGACGCGCGCTGGAGACCGTGCTGAACCCGCGCCTGAAGGGACAGCACTCATGAGCCCCTTGCTGGAACTGAAGAATCTCGGCGTCACCTACGCCACCGGAAGCGGTGAGGTCGCCGCCGTCCGCGGCGTCGACCTCGTGCTCGAACCCGGCGACACCCTCGGGGTGGCGGGGGAGTCGGGGTCGGGGAAGTCGACCGTCGCGATGAGCGTGCTGCGGCTGCTTCCACGTTCGGCGAAGGTCAGCGGAGAGATCCTGCTGGACGGCGAAGACGTCACGGCCATGAAGTGGGGACGGCTGCGCGCGGTGCGCTGGGCCGAGGCTTCGGTCGTGTTCCAGGGCGCGATGCACGCGCTCAACCCGGTCCGCCGGATCGGAGAGCAGATCGCCGAGCCGATCCGCCTGCACCCACCCGGCGGCAAGGCGCTCTCGGACGCCGGCGTCCAGGCCAAGGTGTCGGAACTGCTCGAACAGGTCGACCTGCCGCCCGGCCGCGCCGGGGCGTACCCGCACGAACTGTCCGGCGGCCAGAAGCAGCGCGTCATGATCGCGATGGCGCTGGCCTGTTCACCGCGGCTGATCATCGCGGATGAGCCGACCACCGCGCTCGACGTCGTCGTCCAGGCGCAGGTGCTCGACCTGCTGGGCAGGCTGGTCGCCGAACAGGGGATCGGCCTGATCATGATCAGCCACGACCTGTCGGTGCTCGCCGCGACCTGCCGCCGGATCGCGGTCATGTACGACGGCGAGATCGTCGAGGAGCGGCCGAGCGCGGAACTGATGAGCGCGCCGCACCACGAGCACAGCAAGGCGCTGGCGGCCGCGTTCCCGACCGTCGGTGATCCGGAGTCCCGGTTCGCGCCCGCGACCAGTACCCCGTTGCCGCCGGAGCCGGAACGCACCGGAGAGCAGCCCGCGCTGCTGGAGGCCGAAGACCTGCGTGTCAGCTTCCGTGACCGCACCGGCAAACGGATCGACGCCGTCGCCGGGGTGAGCCTCCAGGTGCGCAAGGACGAGATCGTCGCGCTCGTCGGCCAGTCCGGCTCCGGTAAGACGACATTGGCCAGGACGCTGCTCGGGCTGCAGAAACCCGACTCCGGCGCGGTGCGCTACGACGGCAGATCCGTTCCGCTCGGCGGCGCCGGGCTCAAGGCGTACCGGCGGCAGGTCCAGCTGGTCCTGCAGGACCCGACCAGCGCGCTGAACCCGAACCACACGGTGTACGAGGCCGTCGCGGAAGGTCCCCGCATCCACGGCATGAGCGCGAGCGAACACGAGATCGTCACCAAGGCGCTCGAAGCCGCCGAACTGAGGCCTGCCGCGAAGTTCCTCGACCGGCTCCCGCACGAGCTGTCCGGCGGGCAGCGGCAGCGGGTGGTCATCGCCGGTGCGCTCGCGCTGGACCCCAGTGTGATCGTGGCCGACGAACCGGTGGCGTCGCTCGACGCGTCGGTGCGGGGGGAGATCCTCGCGCTGCTGCTGCGACTGCGGCGTGAACTGGGTCTCGCCGGGCTGGTGATCACCCACGACCTCGGGCTGGCTTGGAACATCGCCGACCGCGTCGCGGTGATGTACCGCGGGAAGCTCGTCGAGGTCGGTACCGTGGAAGAGGTCCTGCTGGACCCGAAACACGAGTACACGAAATCGCTGCTCGCCGCGTTGCCCGGTGGCGTCGCCCAGCGTTCGGCGGTCGACCGCTGAGCGACGGAATTCCCGTGTCCGAAGCGGGAGACACCCATTGCCGCGCACTCGCACAGGCGCGGTGTGTAACCTCCAATCTCGAAATGGCGACCACGACAGACTCCCCGCAGACGCCCTCGGCCGGTTCGCTCGGCGAGCGGCTCCGGGTGCCATCCCGGTTCCCGTACCGCACGATCGCGATGGGAACCGTGGGCAGCACACTGCTGATGCTGGCCGCGCTCGGCGCGGGCGGCATCCTCATCCGTGACCCGATCCTCGGCCACGGACCGTTGTCGTGGATCCGCTACGGCCACGGCCGCGTCCTGGCCAACGTGATGCTTTACACCGGCTTCGCGTTGATCATCTGGGCGTGGGTGCGGCTGGGCCGCTACGCGCTCGCCGGCCGGATCGGCAGCCGTCCCATCGTGATCGCCGCGGCCTGCTGGATGGCACCGCTGCTGGTGTCGCCGCCGCTGTTCACTCGCGACGTCTTCTCCTACCTCGCGCAGGGCGCGCAGCTGCTGAACGGGCTGGACCCGTACGCCAACGGCCCGGCCGAGCTGGTCGTGCTGCCGGACGTCGTGCAGAACGTCCACCCGCTGTGGCAGACCACCCCCGCGCCGTACGGCCCGCTGTTCCTGCTGGTGGCGAAGGGGATCGTCGCGGTCACCGGCAACGACATGATCTCCGGAGTCATCGCGACCCGCCTGGTGCTGATGCTCGGCCTCGTCGGGATGCTGTGGTCGCTGCCGCGGCTGGTGAAGTACCTCGGCGGCAAGCTGCCGATCACACTGTGGCTCGCCATCGCCAGCCCGATGACGGTGATCCACCTCGTCGGCGGTCCGCACAACGACCTGCTGATGCTGGGCTTCCTCACCGTCGGCGTGCTCGCCGCGCTGGAGCGCAAGCACGTCTTGGCGATCGTCCTGGTCACCATCGGGATGCTGATCAAGCCCACCGCGGCCTGGGCGTTGCCGTTCCTGGTCTGGGTGTGGGCGAACCACCTGCCCGGCGACCGGAAAGGGGCCAACTTCTTCCGCGCGGGCGCCGCGTCGGTCGGGATCTTCCTGCCGGTGTTCGTCGCGGGCACCTGGCTCTCGCTCGGCTCGGTCAACCTCGGCTGGCTGACCGGCCTCAAGGCGCCGACGCTGATCGCGAACTGGATGAACTTCCCGACCGGGATCGGCGAGATCTTCTACTCGCTGGTGAACCTGGTGATCGACGTCGAGGTCTCGCCGTTCGTCACCGTGTTCCGGGCGATCGCGATGGTCGGCCTGTTCGTCTTCGCCGGCCGCCAGTGGTGGCTCGCCCGCGACGGTGGCAACCCGGCGATCCACCGGATGGCGATCGTCCTGCTGGCCGGTGCGATCGTGCCGCCACCCTCACTGCCGTGGTACCTGACCTGGGGTTTCGTGGTCCTGTCCGCCTTCGAATGGCGGCGCCGGAACCTCGCGGTCGTCGTCGCGGTCTCGGTGTTCGTGACGCTGGTGTACTACCCGACCGGCGAGCAGGCGCTGTACGACTGGTGGTTCATGGGCGGCGTCGTCGCTGTGAGCGTGTACGCGGCGGCTTCACTGCTGAGGCCGGACCCGTTGGGGATCGTCGCCGCTTGGCGGGGTAAGCCGGTGGAGCAGTTCCTGCCCGCCGAGGCTCCGCGCTCCTGAGGTTGGTTTTAGTACGTGAAGGGGTCCTTCACGTACTAAGGGGAGGGGGCTGGGTCCGAGAGTTGGGGTGAGTGGCGATTCGGGTTCCGGGGTGGGCTCTGTACTCGCTTACCCGCTGGCTTCGCTGATCCGGTCTGGCTCCGCAGCCTTGATGTCTCCAATGCCACCTTGGGGACATCAAGCCGAAGTTTTGAGACCGAAGCGCCAATCGCGACCTCTGGTCCGCGAAGTAGCGAAGGAGGCCTTCACGGTCGGGAAACGGCTGTGTAAGGGTCTTTGCGCGCTTCCGGTGTGAAGTTTGTGCTCCTGAGGCGATGCAAGGTCCGTGAAGGCCTCCTTAAGGAACCCAGAGTCCCTTAAGGAGGCCTTCACGGACTACCGCACCAAAACGTATAACGACCTATACGGTTCAGCGAAGGTGCTGTGCCTTAAACGGCACAGCGTAAGAAAACGCTAGGAAGCCCGCCACCCACTCCAAGAGTGAACCAACGTACTGACCACGGCGTGCGGAGGCGGCTGCGTCTCGTACTGCGGATACTTCTCCCGCAGCAGCCGCACCGGCAGCGCCTGCTCTTCGGGATCGGTCAGCACCCGGGCGACCCCGTCCGCCCGTGCCCACCACAGTCTGGCCCAGTCCTCGTCGTAGTGGTCGGTCAGGAAGCTGACCGCGGGGTTCTCGGCGATGTTCTTCAGCCGCCGCAACGCCGTCGTGCTCTTCGGCTTGTGATCAATTGCGAACGCGACGGAATCGCCCTCGACGACGAACGTCACCGGCACCAGGTGGGGCAGACCGTCCGAACCCGTCGTCGCCAGTCTCGCGATCCGCTCTGCCGCGAACCGGGCGCGGGCTTCCGTCGGCGTCGACCGCATGTCCGCAACGGTACCTAGGCCGAGCGTCGCACGCGGAGCACGTTGTCCGAACGTGTTCCCTGCTGTCCCTCCGGCCCCGGGAAGTCGCGGGTGATCACCTCTTGCACCTCGACGGACCATTCGCTGTCGGCGAGCGCCAGTGTTTCGAGTACTTCCGCGGGGGTCGGGAAGTGGAAGTGCTCATGCGGCGGCTCTTCCAGCCAGGTCGGCCAGCCCGCGTGTCCGGCGACCACCAGGGTGCCGCCCGGCGCCACGGCTTCGGTGGCGCGACGGAGTGCCTTGTCCCGTTCGCCGTCCTCGGCGACGGGGGAGTGGAAGAACTGCGCGGAGACGAGGTCGAAGCGTCCCTCCGGGAATGACTTCGCCAGGTCGTGGCGCTCCCAGACGATGCCGTCGACACCGGCCGAGGCCGCGTGCCCGGCGGCACGCTCCAGTGCGGTGTCCGAGATGTCGACGGCGGTGACGCGCCAGCCTTGCTGTGCGAGCCAGATCGCGTCGCCGCCTTCGCCGCAGCCGAGATCGAGTGCCGTGCCCGGCGTCAGCGTGGCGACTTCGCGCACCAAGAGCGGGTTCGCCTTCCCGCTCCAGACCTGGTCCTTGTCCCGGTAGAAGTCTTCCCAGAACTGCTGTGTGGAATCCATGACCGAAAGATGCCTTCAGTCCGGCTGATTCCGCCAGTTTCGTTGCCGTTATGGCAAAAGCAGGAGTGTGCCCGAGTCGGCGTCGAGAGTGGCCCGCGCGCCGAGGGGGATGGTCGGCGACGCCGGGACGTGCCCGAAGCCGAAGTCCCACACCATCGGCACCCCGAGTGGTCCCAGCCGGTCGAGCATCAGGTCGCGGATCGCCTCGGGAGCACCGCATCCGCTCCACGAGCCCAGCACGATCCCCCGGACGCCGTCGAGCCAGCCCGAACGCAGCAGCTGGGTGATCATCCGGTCGATCCGGTACGGGCTCTCGGTGACGTCCTCCAGCAGCAGGATCGCCTCACGCGCCGAGCCCTGTTCCGGTGTGCCGAGACCGGAGGCCAGCAGGGCGAGGTTGCCGCCGATGAGTGTGCCGGTCGCGGTGCCCGGGACCAGCGGCGACGCCGTCGGCGAGGCGATCGTCCGGATTTCCTCCGGCTCGAACAGCGACAGCCGCAGGTGTTCGGCGGCCACCGCGTCGAACAGTGTGGTCACGGGCAAGGGGGAGAACAATGTCTCCAGTCCCATGTGGACGTTCACGGCCCGGTGCAGCGCGGTCACATCGCTCGACCCGGCGAACACCTTGGGCCCGGCCTCCCGCAACGCCGCCCAGTCGACAAGGTCGAGCATTCTCTGCGAGCCGTAGCCGCCACGGGCGGCGAGGACACAGGTCACCCCCGGATCCAGCCAGGCCCGCGTGAACTCGGCGGCCCGCGCCTCGTCAGGTGCCGACAGATAGCCCGTGGCGGCCGCGCGGACGCACTCGCCGACACTGATCTCGACACCCCAGTCATGCAGCACCGGCAGTGTCTTCTCGAGAAGCTCCGCCGGAACCGGACTCGCCGGAGCGACCAGAGCGATCGTGTCGCCCGGGCGTACCTTCGGCGGCCTCACCGGCTCAGCCGCAGCTTCGGCACGCCGGGCGTCTCGAAGCCGAAGACCTGGCCATAGAACGAAAGTTCCGCTTCGAGCGCGGCCACGATCGTCTCGGCCTTCCGGAAACCGTGCTGCTCTCCCTCGAACCTCAGGTAGGCGTGGTCGATGCCCCGCCCCGCCAGCCCGGCCACGAACCGGTCCGCCTGCTCCGGCGGGCAGATTTCGTCCTCCAAGCCCTGCAGGAACAGCAGCGGGCCGGCGAGGGTGCCCGCGTTGTTGATCGGCGAGCGCTCCCGGTAGCGCTGCTCGCTCTCCGGCAGCGGCCCGATCAGCCCGTCGAGGTAGCGGGACTCGAAGTCGTGCGTCTCGCCGCCGTCGCCCGTCCACTGGGTGAGATCGAGGATCGGGTACATGACGGTGCCCGCGCGGTAGGTCGTCGTGGTGGTCAGCGAGGCGGCGGAGGTGTAGCCGCCCGCGCTGCCACCGCGGATCGCCAGCCGGTCGCCGTCGACGGTGCCTTCGACGGCGAGTGCCTCGGCGACGGCGACACAGTCCGCGACGTCGACGACGCCCCACTGTTCCCGCAGCCGTTCGCGGTAGGCGCGTCCGTAGCCGGTCGAGCCACCGTAGTTCACCGTGACGACGGCGATGCCACGGCTGGTGAAGTAGGCGATCTCGAAGTCGAGTACCGCGCTGTCCCGGCCGGTGGGCCCGCCGTGCGGGTACACGAACAGCGGCGGCAGTTCCCCGTCCGGCGCGGCGAAGTCGGCGTTCGCGGGCAGATAGAGGAAGGCCGGGACCTGGTCGCCGTCGTCGGTCTTGAAGATCCGCTCGACGGGTGTCGACAGGTACGCGGACGAAGGCGGTTCGGGCGTCGTCGCGAGATCGGTGACCGTCCCACTTTCGAGGTCGACCTTCACGACGGCGCCTTCGCGTTCCGGGCCCGCCGCGACGCCGACGACTCCACCTTCGTGGACGGCGAAACCGTTGGTGGACCACGCGGTCAGGTCGGCGGCGGTCGGCACCGGGGTCACTTCCCGGGCCGCTTCGTCGAGGATGGCGAGCCTGCCCGACGCGAGGACGGCGAACCGGCCGTCCCCGAGCGGCGTGAACCAGCGTGTGCCGAGTTTCCACTGCGCGCCGCCGATCTCCTGCTCCGTCGGCGCCAGGTTCGTGAGGCCGCCGTCGAGCCCGACGCGGTGCAGATTCCACCAGCCGTCCGGGTCGAGCAACGCCAGCAGGCTGGCCGCCGACTCCCATTCGACCTGGCAGACGGCGATGTCCGCCGCACCCGCGAGCACGCGGTGGGGTCCGAACGTCCCGTCTTCGCGGAGCTCGGCGACGCACAGTTCCGTGCCGTCCCAAGGCATCGCGGGGTGGTCCCAGCCGATCCACGCCGCTCGCGCGCCATCGGGCGACAGCTGGGGCGCGGTCAGGAAGTGGTGGCTGGCTGCCAGGACCCGTTCCGGGCCACCGTCGAGGGGAACCGCGATGAGGTCGCGGGCGATATCGACGCGCCTGGTGCCGGTGCTGCGTTCACGCACCAGCCACACTTCGCCGTCACGGCCGGGCCGGAGGTCGCTGTAGCGGATGCCGTGCCGAGTCGCCGGCTCCGGTGTCAGGGGTGTCGTTTCGCCGGTGGTCAGGTCACGGCGGTAGACGCGCTGATCCGTCCAGTGGGTGAAGACGAGGACGTCGCCGAGCACGAGCCAGGGACGGCCGCCGTACTCGTGGACGCGGTTCCGGACGTTCCAGGGGGCGGGAAGGACGTCTTCGACGGTGCCGTCGGCGCGTGACCTCACGAGGGTGACGCGGCCGCCTTCACCGGTTCTCGCTTCGGCCCACCAGACCTCGTCTCCCACCGTGTCGAGCCATTGCGCGCTGACTCCCGACGCCGCGACATCCGCGGCCGACAGGGGAGACGTCCAGGTGCCGTAAGGGGCGATCTCAACCACGGTTGAAGACTAGGATCGCCCCTTTGCTTGCGGTGGCCCGGGGCACACCTGGCCCCGGCCGAGTTTCGCCCTTGGCTGAACCGCGGGGCGGTGGATGCCGATCATGGGGCCGTGGCCTAGGGTCAACGGTGCCATGTCTCGCGTAATCCACGTCTTCCGCCAGCCCGACCGGTTCGTCGCAGGAACCGTCGGTGAGCCCGGCGACCGCACGTTCTACCTCCAGGCGTCCGAGGACGTCCGCACGATCAGTGTGACGATCGAAAAACAGCAGGTCGTGGTGTTGGCCGAAAGGCTCGGCTCGCTGCTGGAAGAGGTCGCCAACCGGTTCGGCGCGGACGTACCGGACGACGCGCCCGACGAGCTACTCGACGTCGACCCCTTGACCGTTCCGGTCGAGGAGGAGTTCCGCGTCGGCACGATGGGCCTCGGCTGGGACGCAGACAGCAGTGCCGTCGTCATCGAACTGCTCGCGATAACCGAGGGCGAGGTGGACGAAACGGTCGTTCTGGACGACACCGAGGAAGGGCCGGACGCCGTCCGTGTCTTCTTGACCCCTGGCGCGGCGCGCGCGTTCGCCGAACGCGCCGACAGGGTGGTCAACGCCGGTCGCAAGCCGTGTCCGCTGTGTGCCGAGCCGCTCGACCCGGCGGGGCACATCTGCCCGCGGCAGAACGGGTACCGGCGCGACGTCGACGTCCTCGAGGACTGACCGGGTGGCGGAGACTTCGCTGGAGCTGGTGGCGCGCGGCAAGATCGACGTCGAAGGCAGGCTCGTCGACGCCTCCAACGTCACCCTTTTCTGCGCGATCGAGCTCGACGGCGTGACCGGCAAGGTCGTGTACAAGCCGGTTTCGGGGGAGCGGCCGCTGTGGGACTTCCCGGACGGGACGCTCGCCGGCCGCGAGGTCGCGACGGCGATGGTCGCCGAAGCCTCCGGACTGGGCGCGATCCCGCCGACGGTGTTGCGCGACGGGCCGTTCGGGCCCGGCATGGTGCAGCTGTGGATCGAGACCACCGAAGAGGAACTGGTCGACGTCCGATCCCCGGAGAGCCTGCCGGACGGCTGGCGTGTCGTGCTGCACGCGCACGATCGTGACGGTGAGCCCGCGGTGCTCGCGCACGCGGATCGTCAGGGGATGCGGGAACTGGCCGTGCTCGACATCGTCGTCAACAACACCGACCGCAAGGGCGGGCATCTGCTCGACGGCGCCGACGGCCGGATCTACGGCGTGGACCACGGGATCTGCCTGCACACCGACCCGAAGCTGCGGACGGTGCTCTGGGGCTGGATCGGCGAGCGGCTCACCGAGGCCGAGGTCGGCAAGCTGCGCGGCTTGCGCGAACAGCTGGACGGCGAGTTCGGTGAGGCGCTGAGCGAGCACCTCACCGGGTTGGAGATCCGCGCGCTCGCCGAGCGCACCGATATCCTGCTGGCGGAGGGTGTCTTCCCAGCGCCGGGGGATGACTGGCGTGCCATCCCGTGGCCGCTGTTCTGACGAATTGATCGATCGCTGGGGGCGACGGTGACCGAGGTGATGGACGATCAGGCCCGTGAGCGCCTGATCAAGCGATTCGGTGAAGACGTCGCGAGCTGGTGCGACGCTCTGCCCGCACTCGTGGCGCGGCTGGCGAAGCAGTGGGGTCTCACCGTCGTCGACGCGAAACCGGGCAACACCGGCCGCACGCTGATCTGCGTCGGGGACGACGGTGCCAAGAAGGTTCTCAAGCTGACCCCGGAGCTCACGATCGCCGAGTCCGAGGCCGCCGCGCTGCGGGCGTGGGCCGGCTGCTCGCGGGTCGTGCGGGTCCTCGCGACCGAACTCGCCGACGGGGCGATCCTGCTGGAAGGCATCGATCCCGGCACGCAACTGCTGGAGGTGGGAGCGAACGTCCCGTGGGCCGAGGTCGGTGACCTGCTGACCCAAATCCACTCGGTGACCCCACCCGCCGGCTTCTCGACACTCGAAGAACGCGTCGCTTTCATGTACGGGCTCGCGGAGCGGGAGCTGCGTGGCTCGGTGGCCGAAGCCACCCTGTCTCTGGAGACCCTCGAGCGTGCCCGGCTGCGGGCGCTCGACCTCGCGGCCAGCGGGGGAGGGAAGTCGATCGTGCACGGTGATCTGCATCCGGGCAACGTCCTCGACGGCGGACCCGGCAGGGGAGCGGTCGCCATCGATCCGCGCCCGAGCGTCGGTGACCCGTCGTTCGATCTGCCCGACTGGGTCACGCTGCCGATGACCGAGGGCGGCACGCTCGAAGACGGGCTCGACGCCATCGCGCCGCACCTGCCCGGGTTCGACGCCGAGCGTGTCCGGGCGTGGTGTGTCGCGCTTTCGCCGCTGTTCGTGATGCGTCCGCTCGAACGCGGCGAACGGACCCCGTTCGTCGAAGCGATGCTGCGGATGACAGCCTGACCGGCGTGGCGGGGAGACGCTGACCCCGGCCACCGCTAGCGTCGTCCGCCGTGCGCTCCCATTCGTACGACGACGTGCTGTCCGGCCCGCGCAAGCGGAAGATCCCCGAGGTGCCCGCCGAACCGGGGCTCGTGGTCGAAGACCCGGCCAGCGGGTACTGCGGTGCCGTGGTGAAGATCGAGTATGGCAACGTCGTGCTCGAAGACCGGCACGGCAAGCACCGGGTGTTCCCGCTGAACCCCGCGGGCTTCCTGCTCGAAGGTAAACCGGTCACGCTGGTGCCCGCGAAGGCGGCTCCCAAGGCGACTGCCCGGCGGATCTCCGCGTCCGGGTCAGTCCAGGTCCAGGGCCTCAAAGCCCGGGTCGCGCGCGATTCGCGGATCTGGGTGGAAGGCAAGCACGACGCCGAACTCGTCGAGCGGGTCTGGGGCCACGACCTACGGGTGGAAGGCGTGGTGGTCGAACCACTCGATGGGGTGGACGTACTGTCCGATCGCATCGGCGAGTTCGGTACCGGACCCGGCCGCCGCCTCGGGGTGCTGGTCGACCACCTGGTCGCGGGTAGCAAGGAGTCCCGGATCGTCGACGCGATCCACGACGAGAACGTGCTGATCACCGGGCATCCGTACATCGACATCTGGGAGGCCGTGAAGCCGTCGGTCGTCGGGATCCGAGCCTGGCCGAAGATCCCGCGTGGCACGGAGTGGAAGCAGGGCATCTGTGACACGCTCGGCTGGGGCGAGCCGTACGAGGGCTGGCAGCGGGTCCTCGCGGCGGTCGGCAGCTACCGGGACCTGGAAACGCCGCTGATCGGAGCGGTGGAACGGCTCATCGACTTCGTCTCCGACCCGGGCGATGAGTCCTGAATGTCTGCTTTGCGTGAGGTCACTCAAGGTCACGCGTCGGTCACGTCGGTTTCGCTTCTCCGGTATGAATCGGCGCGATCTGGGAGCATGAACGCATGACAGGCGCTCTCATCTGGCTGATCGCCGGCATCCTCTTGATCATCGCCGAGTTGCTCTCGGGTGACTTGTTCCTGCTCATGGTCGGCCTCGGAGCTTTGTTCGGGGCAGGCTCGGCCGCGCTGACCGGGAACCCGTTCATCGACGTCGCGGTGTTCGCCGTCGCCTCGGTCGGGATGCTCGCCCTCGTCCGCCCGGTCCTCAAGCGCCGGTTCCTTTCGGGGCCGGACATCAAGACCAACACCGACGCGCTGATCGGCGCGCGAGCGATAGTAGTGTCCACTGTGGACGTCGAAAGCGGCCAGGTGAAGCTGGCGGGCGACGTCTGGTCGGCACGATGCATGATCGACGGAGAACCGATCGCCCCGGGCACATCGGTGACGGTCGTCGAGATCTCGGGCGCCACCGCGGTTGTTTCGGCCGCGTGGTGAGCCGGGCGACCGTACCGCAACAGGTTTCTACGTAAGGGGAAAGGTAGTTGTCAGAGACAGTGGTATTCATCGTCGTCGGACTGCTCGCGTTGTTCGTGGTCGTCGTCGTGGTCAAGGCGATCATGGTGGTGCCACAGGCCCAATCCGCCGTGATCGAACGGCTGGGCCGGTTCCGGACGGTGGCTTCTCCCGGCCTGACGTTTCTGGTGCCTTTCCTGGACAAGGTGCGGGCGCGGATCGACCTTCGTGAACAGGTCGTCTCGTTCCCGCCCCAGCCGGTGATCACCGAGGACAACCTGACCGTGTCCATCGACACGGTCGTGTACTTCCAGGTCACCGACTCGCGGGCCGCGGTCTACGAGATCTCGAACTACATCGTCGGTGTCGAGCAGCTGACCACCACGACGCTGCGAAACGTCGTCGGTGGGATGAGCCTCGAGCAGACGCTGACCTCGCGTGACTCGATCAACAGTCAGCTGCGTGGCGTGCTCGACGAGGCCACCGGCCGCTGGGGCATCCGCGTCGCGCGAGTCGAGTTGAAGGCGATCGACCCGCCGCCCTCCATCCAGGACTCGATGGAGAAGCAGATGCGTGCCGACCGTGAGAAGCGCGCGATGATCCTGACCGCCGAAGGTCAGCGTGAGTCGGCGATCAAGACCGCGGAAGGTCAGAAGCAGAGCCAGATCCTCGCGGCCGAAGGTGCCAAGCAGGCCGCGATCCTGAGCGCCGAGGCCGAGCGGCAGTCGCGCATCCTACGGGCGCAGGGTGAACGAGCCGCCCGGTACCTGCAGGCGCAGGGTCAGGCGAAGGCGATCGAGAAGGTCTTCGCGGCGATCAAGGCGGGGCGCCCCACTCCCGAGGTCCTGGCGTACCAGTACCTGCAGACCCTGCCGCAGCTGGCACAGGGCGACGCGAACAAGGTCTGGATGATCCCGAGCGACTACGGCAAGGCACTGGAGGGCTTCGCCCGCGCGCTCGGTGCCCCCGGCGACGACGGTGTGTTCCGCTACGAGCCGCCGAAGGAAGACCCGGTCGAGAAGCCGGACCTGGAGGACGAAGAGGTCCAGGGCTGGTTCGACACCTCCAGTGACCCGAAGGTCGCCGAGGCTGTCGCGGCCGCGGAAGCCGTGGCACGCAAGGAGGTTCCGGCACTGGGTGTCGCGACGCCGCGGCAGGAGCCGCCGGCTCCGCGTCAGGTTCCCAAGGCCGCGCCTGCTCCCGAGCCGGAGGCCGCCCCGGAGCCGCCGCGGCAGCAGGCTCCGCCGCCCTCGCAGTTGCCGCAGCCCCAGCCGCCCGCCGGTCCGCAGGGAGGCCCGTATCAGGGGCCGCCGTCGCAGGGGCCGAGCAATGGGCCGTTCCCGCAGCAGGGTCCGTTCGGCGGGCCGCAGGGCGGGCCACCGCAGCGCTGATCCCAGAGCCGAAAAGAGGGCCGTCCCGTCCGGGGCGGCCCTCTTTCGTTCTACGGAGTCCACGTCTCGCCGCCGAGGTCTGACGGTTTCGCCGGTTGAGCGTCACCGCCGAACGCTTCGGCGGCGGCGTGGGCACGTAACTCTTCGATTTCGTCGATCTGCCGCCGGGCCCGCTCGAGCAGGTCGTCGAGTCGGCCGGCGTCGATGCGTGGGTCCCTGTCGGCGCGCACCCGCAGGGTTCGCCACCCGGCGGCCTTGCCTTCGACGCCCAGCCGTAACGCTTCGAACTCCACGACCCTGCTCAGCGGGGATCTGGACACGAGCCGCCCGTTCGGCTTGAACCGCGCCGCCTTCTCCGCCGCCCAGGCCGCGACTGCCTTGTAGCGGCGGACCGGGATGTCCAGCGCCGCCATCACCGTCAGCAACGCGGCACGGTCATCCGCGATCTCGTGGGCCAGTTTGCCGAGCACACCGCTGGGATCCCGGTCGCTTTCGGCGACGCGCTTGGCGAGTTCGGTTCCGGCGATCGCGCCCGCCAGATGGTCGTTGAGGTAGATGCCGAGCAGGGCCGAGTCGGGGGAAGAGGTGTGCATGACCGACGCGTACCCGATCCGCAGGTGTCGAAACCGGGCGTGGTTCGTGGCCGAGGAGCGCAGGCTCTGGTTCCACACTCCGGTGTCCGACGACCGGCCGACGCCGTTCCTCGACGCGGCTCGGGGCAACCTTGAGGTCGCTGTCATGGTCGCGACGTTCGACCCGCCCGATGACGTCCGCCAGGTGCGGATGACCGGGCCCGCGAGGCTGGAGACCAAGGACGTGGCGCGGGTCCGCCGCAGCTACGAGCGCTACCTCCCCGGCTGGTCCTCTGGCTGGGAGGAGCACGCGGCGTCGCCGGACGCGCTGCTGTGGTCGATGTCCCCGGACCGGGGGATGGCCGTGACCTACCCCGCCTTGGAGAACCGGCCGGTGTTCCGCTGGGCGAACGCGGCGGAAGGACCGTTCGACTCCTGAGGAGTCCGCGAGGCTATTCGGGAGATTCGTGGCGTTCGGCGGCGTTCCACAGGATGGCGATGGGTGCCTGGCCGGGCTTCTCGCGTCCGGCGAACTCGTCGATGAGCGCGTCGATCCTCCTGTTCAGCTCGGCCTGGTCGCCGGGATCCAGCCGCAGAACGGCCCGCCGGGTGTGCTGGGGGACCGAGGGGTCGTTTTCGCTGATCTCCGCGCGGTGTGCGTCGAGGATGGCGAGGTCGACTTGGGCCGTGAGGTGACGATCGTTCGGCGGCTCGAGGTTGAGCCGCCAGGTCTTCTTGGTCGCCCGGTAGGGATGTTCCCAGGCTCCTTTGTCTCCGCGCCGTGGGGTCTCGGCCACGAGAAATCCCGTCGAGGTCAGTGCTCGCAGCCTGCGCAGCAGCGTGGCCGGTGCGACGTCGAGGCGTTCGGCGAGTTGCTGGTTGGTCCAGGCCGTGTCGACACACAACCGCAGGATGCGCCAGCTCAACGGGTGGGAGAGCGCGCGCAACTCTTCAGGCGTCGCGGCTGGTTGCTCGGGCTGTCCGGCCATTGACAGGAGTGTAATCGATTCGCATACTCAAAATCAATTTCATGCAGTGAAATCGATGGGAGTCGGCGTGGACTCGGTCAAGGAATACGTGCATCGGCACCGGTTGCGGCATGAGCGGGAGCTCACCGACTGGGTCGCGGTACCCAGTGTGAGCGCCACAGGAGAGGGCATGGAACGTGCTACGCCGTACGCGCGGGAGTTGCTGGAACGCAGCGGGCTGAGCGCGCGGGTCGTGGACACCGGAGGCTGGCCGATGGTCGTCGGGCACGCGGCGGGTCCGGCGGGCAGCCCGCATGTGGTGATTTACGGGCACTACGACATTCAGCCGGCGGGGCCGTTGGACGAGTGGCACAGTCCGCCGTTCGAGGCGAGCGTCCGCGACGGCCGGATGTACGGGCGTGGCACCGCCGACAACAAGGGGCAGCACCTCGCCCAGCTCCTCGCTCTCCGCGCACTGCGCGAGATTCACGGGGGACTGCCGTGCTCGGTGACCGTCGTGCTCGACGGCGAAGAGGAGATCGGCAGCCCTCATCTGACCGGCACACTCGCGGCGATGCGGGAGGAGCTGGGCGCCGATCTAGCGCTGTGGAGCGACGGGCCGGTGCATGACAGTTACGAGCCGACGGTCATGCTCGGAGTGCGCGGGGTGGTGGCCTTCGAGATCACCGTGCGCGGCGCGGACAGCGCGCTGCATTCCGGAAACTGGGGCAACGTCGCGCCGAACCCGGCCTGGGAGCTGACCTGGTTGCTGTCCACCATGCGCGCACCCGACGGCCAGGTCACCATCGACGGCTACGACGCGGGCGCGACGCCCTTGACCGACGCCGAAATCGATGCGGTCCGAGCACTGCCGATCGACACCGCCGCGATGCTGGCGGGGGCGGGACTGGACCGGATGGACGTCGGCAACGGACACGACGTCAACGAACGTCTCGCGATGCCGACGTTCACCATCAACTCGTTGACCTGCATGGACAACAACGAGCATCGGACGGTCATCCCGTCGGTCGCGGTGGCCCGGTGCGACATGCGGCTCGCCTGCGGGCAGCGGGCCGAGACGGTCATCGACGCGGTCGGCGCACACGTCCGCAAGCATCTACCGCACGCCGAGCTGCGGTTCGGGGCGACCATGGAGGCGTCCCGCACCCTGCCGGACGCGCCGTATGCCGATCTCGTGCTGCGTGGAGTGACCGAGGCACACGGGAAGCCGGCTCTGGCCGTCCCGGCGCTGGGCGGCAGCCTGCCGATCGCGGCCCTCACCGACGGTCTGGCCCTGCCCTGCTACGGCATCGCGCTGGCGAACGTCGACGAGCGCAACCACGCGCCGAACGAGAACTTCGAACTCCATCGGTTCCACCAGGGCATCGCGACCGCGGCCAGTGTCCTGTCCAGCATCGGCCGCCGATGAACGCGACAGTACGGCTCGTCGCGGCCGCCTCGACCGGGAACATGCTGGAATGGCTGAGCTTCACCGCCTACGCACTGGTCGCCGACCTCATCGCGCGGCAGTACTTCCCCTCGGCCGACCCGATGACCTCGTTGATGTTGGCGCCGGGTACGGCCGTGGCCGCCTACCTGGTCCGGCCGCTCGGCGCGGTGGTGCTCGGTGTCTACGCCGACCGGGCCGGACGGCTGGCTGCCCTGACCATGGCCATCCGGCTGATGACCCTCGGTTCGTTCCTGATCGTGGTCCTGCCCGGCTACCAGGAGATCGGCGTGTTCGCGCCGATCGGGATGCTCCTCGCGCTGGTGATCCAAGGATTCTCTGCGGGCGGTGAGTTCGGCTCCGCCACCGCACTGCTCGTCGAAAGTCACGCCGGGCGGCGTGGCTTCATGGGCAGCTGGCAAACCGCCAGCCAGGCGTTCGCGGTCCTGCTCGCGACCGGACTGCTCGCGACCACGAGCAGTGCCCTGAGCCCGGCGCAGTTCGACGCGTGGGGCTGGCGGATACCGTTCGTGGTCGCCCTGCTCCTCGGCCCGGCCGGCTACTACATCCGCACCCGGCTTCGAGACTCGCCCGAGTTCACCACCGCGCGCGCCGCGCCCGCGTCCGGACCACCGCGCCCACTTGCCGACCTCCTGCGGAACGACAAGGCGCGGGTTCTGCTGGTCATGGGCATGATCGCGATCTCGACGGGATTCTCCTACCTGATCACCTACATGCCGACGTTCGCCATCCGGCAGCTCGGCATGTCACCGTCGACGAGTTTCACCGCGACGTTCGTGACCGGTGTCGTCCTCACCGTGCTCACCCCCGTCGCCGGACATCTCTCCGACACCGTGGGGAGAACCCGGATGCTCACCGCGGCCGCCGTCGTCATCGCGCTCATCAGCATTCCGTTGTTCCTGCTCATCCGTGCCGTACCGTCTTTGGTCGTCCTGGTATCGGCCTTGGCGCTGATGGGTCTGGTCAAAGCCTGGTACGCGGGACCCCTGCCCGCGTCGATGGCCGAAATGTTCCCGGTCGGCACCCGGGGCACCGGGCTGTCGATCAGCTACAACCTCGGCGTCATCCTCTTCGGCGGACTCACCCCGGTGGCCATCACCCTGCTGATCTCGGCCACCGGGTCCACGCTCGCGCCCAGCTATTGGATCACCGCGCTCGCGGTACTCAGCTGCGCCTGCGTGGTGCTCGCCCGTCGATACCGGCAGCCCGCTCCCGCCGCCGATGAACCCAGGGTCACCCCGGAAGTCAAGGCTCCCTTCGACTCCTGAGGAATTCGAGCGTCCGGTACTCGTCGACCACCGCGGCGAGTTCGGCGATACGGGCCTGCCCGGCCTCGATGAGCCGTTGCCCGGCGGCCGTCCACCGTTCGAGGTCGGGGGACATCGGCGGGATCTCGGCCAGGATCTCCGCGCTTTCGGCGAGACTGAGCCCGACCCGCCGGGCGGCGACCGCGAGCCGAATCCGGCAGATGGCGTCGACCGTGAACCGGCGCGCGTTGCCCGCGGTGCGCTCGGCGGTGATGACGCGGTAGCGCTCGTAGTACCGGACGGCGTTGGCCGAGACCCCCGCCTTGCTCGCGACCTCGCCGATGGTCAGCGTGGCGTCGATCCGTGTTGTCATACCGCACTCCGTACCGTGGTGGGTTCCGTCATCGGGACGGCCGGGGCGGGCCGGGTCCTCAGCCTGACCACCAGGGCGATCACCATGACCGCGAGGACTCCGGCGAGGGTCACACGGTACCCGGAGACGACCTCCGCGATGAGTGTCGTGCCCGCCCCCGGGTCGCTCAGCGCCGCGAGACCTCGCCCTCCGGTGGCCGCGGCGGTGAGCCCGGTGAACACCGCGCTCACCGCCGCGGTGCCGACCGCGGTCGCGATGGTGCTGGCCAGGGGGAGGATCGCGGAGCCGGACGCGAGATCCGGACCGTGCAGGTTCCGGCCGGCGCTGACGATGGTGGGCATCATGATCGCCCCGGTGCCCGCTCCTTGGAACACTCCCAAGATCGCCAGCACCGTGTACGGCGTTTCCGGCGTGAGGACGAGCATGGTCAGTCCGGTCGCGGCGATCGCCAGGCTCAGCCCGGTCCCGACGATGATCCGCGGGCCGAACCGTTCCAGGACACGGGCGGCGAACTGGATGCTGAGGCCCATCCCGATCGTGGCCGGCACCATCATCAGCGCGCTGACCAGGGTCGAGTCGCCACGCATGAGCTGGATGTAGGCGGGCATCAGCAGCATCGAGCCGAAGTACGGCGCGGCGTACAGGACGAGGACGACGGTGTTGCGCCCGAAGGTCCGGTCACGCAGCAGACGGATGTTCAGCAGTGGCGCGCGATGGTGCCACGACCGGCGCGCGAACACCGTCATGAGCGCCAGTCCGGCGGCGACGATCGCCACCCGGGCCACTACGCCGGTCGTCTCTTCGCTGAGGCCGTAGGTCACCGCGACGACACCGGGGACGAGCAGCAGGCCGCCCACGAAGTCCATCGGGGTCCGTTCGGCCGACGGCGTCCCGGCGGGCACCCAGCGCAGCACGCCCACGACGGCGAGCAGGGCGGGCGGAACGGTGATGAAGAACAGTGCCCGCCACGACAGGCTTTCCAGCAGGACGCCGCCGAGCAACGGGCCGAGGATCGGCCCGATCAGCAAGGGCAGCCCGGTGATCGTGGTCATCCGGCCCCGGCGTTCCGGGGCCACCGCGCCGAAACCGATGGTCATCCCCAGCGGATTGATCAGACCGCCGGCGAGGCCCTGGACCGCCCGCGCGGCGATCAGCCACCCGAGATCACCGGCGGCTCCAGCGGCCGCGGACGCCGCCGCGAACACCAGCAGCGCGATCAGGTACACCCGGCGCGCTCCCCAGCGTTGCGCGAAGGTCGCGGCGAGTGGCATCGCCGCGACCATGCCGAGCGCGTAGGCGGTCACGATCCACTGGATCGTCGTGAGCGACGCGGAGAAGGTCGTCATGAACTGCGGCACCGCGACGGCGACGATCGTGGTGTCGAGAACGGCCATCAATCCGCCGAGCGCGATCACCGCCGCGATGCGCAGTTCCTGTCCGGTCAGCCGGTTCATGCCGCACTCGCCTGTTCCGCGACGCGGCCGGCGCGCAGGGTGCGGGCCCACCAGTCCAGCTCGGTCATCGTCGCGGTCAGCGCGCCGCGCTCGCCTTCGGTGGCTTCGTACCCATTCGGACCGAGACGGGTCCACGGGGCGTTCAACAGCACCGCGTCGCGGGTGGTGGTGGCCCTCAGCTCGGGGAAGATCAGCCGCAGCTGCTCGATCGCGCGGATGCCGCTCGAGCCGGCGCCGTAGCCGACGAACGCGACGGGTTTGTACGCCCATTCCTCGAAGTGCCAGTCGATCGCGTTCTTCAGCGCGGCCGGGAAGCTGTGGTTGTACTCCGGGGTGACGACCAGGTAGGCGTCCGCGGCGTGCAGCCTGCCGCTGATCGCCGTCTCGGTGCCGCCGGGCCGCGTTCCCCGCAGCGGGAGATCGACGTCGGCGAGATCGATCGGGTCGACCTCCAGGTTGTCGATCGCGGCGAGTTCGGTCAGTAGCCAGCCCGTGATGGCGTCGGCGAACCGCTCGTGCCGGACGCTGCCGATGATCACGGCGAGGCGAAGTGGGGACTGTGCGGTGGTTTCTGTGCTCATGTCGATGACGCTAAAAGCTCGTCCATAGGCGAGCTCAAGCCGTTGCGGCCCTGGTCACGATTCCTGGACCTCTACAAAGGTCGAAGTTGTAAGGGTTGACATGTAGGGAAATGCCTACGTACTGTGCCGGGTATGAACATCGACCGGATCCAGTTCCTCACCGTGCCCGTTTCCGATCAAGCCAAGGCGCGGGACTTCTACGTCGGCAAGCTCGGTTTTGATCTGCTCATCGAGGTCAGCGGGCCGTTCGTCCTGGCCGACCGGCCCGTGGGCGATCTCGACCACGACGCGTGCGTGCATCTCCAACCGACCACCACCGACGTCGATGTCGAGGAGATTCCTTGGGGGCGTGTGACGTCCCCGAAGGATCCGGACGGCAACGGGATCGGGCTGCTCGAAGCTTCGAGCTACAGGAACCGGCCGCGCTGATGCCGGTCAACGACGACGTCTTCGCCGCACTCGCCCATCCGGCCCGGCGCGAGGTGCTGGGCATCCTCCTCGAAGGCCCTCGGGCGGCGGGGGAGATCGCCGAACGCTTCGACATGCGGCGCCCGAGTCTGTCGGAACACCTTCGGGTGTTGCGGGAGGCAGGCCTCGTCCGAGAAGAGAGGCAGGGCCGCAATCGCGTCTACTCCCTGGAAGCCGCGCCGCTGCAAGAGGTTTCCGACTGGCTTTCGCCGTATGAGCGGTACTGGCGCGGCAAACCGGGGCAACCTGCGTGACCTGCCCGAACCGGACCTGCTCGAACGCCGGCTGCGGATGCCGAACGACATCGAACCGGTGGTGGGCCACCGGTTCGCACTGCTCGCGGATCCGGTGTCCGCCGCGGGTTTCGCGGGCGGCCCGATCGCTTGCGAAGTGCTGGCCGTCGAGCCGGAACGGCTGCTCGGCATCAGCTGAGTGAACCGACATCTTCTTGCCTGCTCGGCGACACACTCACGCGTCCCCTGGTCCGCCTTCCGATGGGTGCGGCCGGGGTGACGGTCCGAGGACGCGCGACAAGTCCGTTGTGGTCGCTGGCCATGGCAAATCACGGTAAGTCCGGTGGCTGTCGTTCGGTCACGACCAAGTCCCGACCGATGCCGATGACGATCTCGCCTACCGGTCCGACGCACACCGCTCCGAATGCGTCGGCGTATTGGAGGACCGTGGTCTGTTGAGAAGCAGAAAGGTCCCACACACGCACTGTCCCGTCTTCGCGGTGGGCGTTACAGGACCTCGCCCGCCGACGCAGAGCGAGTTCGAGTTAGTTCGAAGCGACGCCGATCGGGCATTCAGGTGAGGCGACGAGCCCGGTGTACGGGTGCCGCTCGGCGGGCTGAGGGCGCTGACGAGATGAGACGAGGGAACGCGTGCTGGCCAACGCCCACGTCCACACGGCGAGCAGCCAACGCCCTGGGCAAGGGGGCCGACCAGGCCAAGCGCTTCCATCTGGGTAGCATCCGGGTATGTCATCACCGTTTAGGGGACCGATCTCGTGCTCCGTGCTACTAGCTACCGCTTAGTTTGTCTTGGCGATTCCTTCACCGAAGGGGTCGGCGACGACGATCCGTCGTTCCCCAACGGCGTCCGCGGCTGGGCCGACCGTGTCGCGGGCCAGCTCGCGGGCAACTACCGGGACTTCCGCTACGCCAACCTCGCGATCCGCGGCAAGCTCCTCGGGCAGGTCCTCACGGAGCAGCTCTCTCCCGCGCTCGCGCTGAGCCCGGACCTCGTGACGCTGTACGCCGGCGGCAACGACCTGATGCGACCCAAGGTCGACATCGACGCTCTCCTCGACGACTATGACGCCGCGGTCGGCACGATCGTCGCCACCGGAGCGCGCGTCGTCCTCTTCACCGGTGTCGACGGGGTCGAAGACGCGCTGTTCCGCAGGATCCGGGGCCGCGTCGCGATCTACAACGAGCATGTCCGGGGCATCGCCGCACGGCACGGGGCGCTGCTCGTGGACATGTGGGCGATGCGACAACTCCGGGACCGGCGTCTCTGGGCTCCCGACCGCCTGCACCTGAACTCGTCGGGGCACAACGAAATCGCCATCGCCGTCCTCGACGCGCTCGGCGAACCACACAAGCTGACATCCGCCGAGCTGGGGTCGCGGTTGCCGCTCAGCCCGCAGGCGCGGCGCACCGAGAACCTTCAGTGGGGCAAGGAACACGCCGTGCCATGGATCAAGCGCCGGCTACGCGGTGAGTCCTCGGGCGACGCGCTCGCGCCGAAGCGACCGACGATGGACCCCTACGCCTGACGCGGCCGGAGCCCGTCGAAGAGGATGCAGATCGTCCGGGTCCGTAACTCGGGCCCGGCGTGCTCAGCCGCCTTCGCCGTCCCGATGATCACCGGGATCAGTGCATCGACGCCGAGGTCCTTGCGGACGTCGCCGGTGTCCTGCGCGCGGCTGAGGAGTATGCCCAGCGCGTCCTTCAGGCGGACGCCAATAACCGATCCTGCCGACGGCACGCTGACTCCGGCCGCTGACAGAGCTTCGAAGTAGGCGTTCTTGGCGTCTGCCATCTTGATCCAGCCGGTCAGAAACCCGAAGAACGCCGCGCCCGGATCCGGCGATTCGGCGGCGACGGTTGCTTCCGCTTCGTCGGCGAAGCGGTGCAGACGCGCGTAGAGAACCGCCTCCAGCAGGGCTTCTTTCGTCGGGAAGTGCCGGAACACCGTGCCGACTCCGACACCTGCTTCGCGGGCGACTTCCTCGGTCGGCGCACTGGTGCCCTTGGCCGTGAAGACGCGCTCCGCGGCCTCCAGCACCCGTGTCCGGTTACGGCGGGCATCGGCTCGGAGCGGTTTCTCGTCCGTCACAGCGGGGATCTTAGACCTGAGGTCAACGGCCAGTCGGGCGGCTGGGTCATGAGTGATGAGTCGCGTTCGAGCGGACAGGTATTTCGCCTACATCGTCACGGGTTCGCACCGCTCCAGCTCGAGCGGCACCGGATGACCGCCGGCACGGAGTCGCGTTCGCGGGTACCACCGTCACAGCCCGGAACGGTCCTTTTTGGACAGTAAGGCCAGGCTTATCCCGGAAAGTCCAAAGAAACATGCGCTCCGGCGGTGTTCTGAAGAGTTCGGACGACATTGCCGAGGGGGCGGTGATGTGTCAGCATCGTCGACATGACGGTCAGGGATGCCAGAATGGCCACTTTTGTCTTCCTGAGGGATCGAATCCACGGACTGCTGGCGTCCACTGGCTGCGGCTTCGACGTCTACCCGCATGGGTCCTTCATGAAGGGTACTCAAATCGATCCGTACGGCGACGTCGACGTGGTGGTCGAACTTTGTCACCCGGTCGTGCCCGAATGGCGGGGCGGCTTCGAGCCGGCCCCCGGTACACGGTTCGGCAAACGGGTGAAAGGCCGAACGCCCACTCCGGAGTTCCTGTGGTTCAAGGAAACCATCGCGCAAGCGCTGAGCTACGACTTCGAGATGATGTCGCCGGGCCTCGGCGCGATGGTCGCCTGGGGCAAGGTTCAGCGGGTGCTCAAGGTGGCGCCGGTCTTCCCCGGCCACGTCAACGCCGATCTGCTGGTCTGCCAGCGGTTCCTGGAGACGCCGCCCGTGTCCCTGAACACCGCCGATCAGGGAGTCATTTTCTGGGACGGATACGGTGAACTGCAAGTGAGTCATCCGAGGAAGTACATCGCGAAAGTCAAGGAAAAGGACATGCGCACCGACGGCATGTTCACGCAACTCGTCCGGCACTTGAAAGCGAACCACGTCGGTCTCAAGCATCATGGCGGCGGAGGCGGGCGTTCGTCCATTCCGGGGCAGAACGTTCCCATGGACTCATCGCTGGGAGTTTCCTCGGCGACGCTGGAAATGCTGGCGTACGGAGTTCCTAACGACCTTTACTCTTCCCGGAGCCTGAACGCGACACGGAAAAAGGTGAGAGCCCATCTTCGCGGTGTCGCCGAGACCGAACGCTCGCGTGAGTCCTTCGTGCCCTGGGATCTCGTCAACGACACGACCTATTCGCACTGGATCGAGTTCATGCACGGAGGATTCAGGATGCTGCTCTCGAACGAGAAGATGTGGGCCTGACGATCAAGCTCGCGTCAGAACGAGGCCGGGAAGGGAAACGGTTCGTAAGAGTTGCTCGTCGCGTCGAAGGTGAACGCCGTCCACCGGCCGTGCTCCGGCGACGCCAGCCGGGCACCAAGTGCGACCGCGATCGCGACCGGCCCGCTGAGGAAGATCGCGTGCCCGCCGGTGCGAGCGCCGGACGGCAGCGGCGCCTCCCGCCAGGCGCGGCAGGTCTGCTCCACCGCGCCGGTGAAGGTCGCGGTGTCCTCGGTCAACCGTGACGACGAAGTCCGGAGCCGCAGGAGGTAGCCGAAGCCGTGGCGGCGGCAGGACACCATCACCTGGTCGAAGAATTGGTCGCCGCGGCCCTGCAGGTCCATCGCGAGGGCTACCTTGTCCGGGTCGCCGCCATCGAGGGCTTCCAGCCTGTCGACGTCCAGCGGTTCGACGCGTGACTCGATCGCGCGCAAGGATGTCGCGGGGAAGTACGCAGGCTCGCCGTCGGCCTGCCGGATGGCGTGCACCAGCACCTCGCGGGCGTGGGTGTGGCCCAGCCGGGAGCCGAACCAGAACGCGACGTGCAGCGGCATGGTCGGGATCAGGTTGAGCCGGACGGCGTCGGGAGTCAGGCGTTCGGCCATCGTGGTGGCGGACAACGTCTCGTCGGCGAGGGCGTCGACCAGTTCGCGGTCCCAGGCGCCGTCACCGGCCAGCTCGAGGCCGACCTTCAGCGTGATCGTGCACGTGCTCTGACTGAACTTCTCCGCCTGTTGCCCCAGTTGCCGGGCTCGTGCCTGCCCACGCCGTCCGTCCGACGCGGTGACCACGATGCCGACCCGCACTCGGCGACGGGCCCGGTTCCTCGACCAGAGGCCCAAGGCGACCATGGCGAGCCCGGCGGCGAACGCCAGGACGAACCACCAGCGCCCGGCGGGCTCGCCTGCCAGGAACGATTTCGCGGCCTCGACCCCGAAGCCGCCCGCCGCCATCCCGCCAACGGTGAGTTGCGCCGTGCCGTCGGTGACGGCTGTCCACCGTCCGGTGGAGCCGCCGGAAGTGCCGCCGGAGCCGACGACCGTCAGCCGGGGCGAAACCGGCCGTCCTGAACCTGTCACCACGACCATCCGTTCGGTGCCCGATCGAATAAGCGGATCGGACCACTCTATTCGGCCGGGTGGCGGATGCCGCTGACTGACTCGCCGTCGCGCCGAAAGTCGAGGTGGTTCTCCCGGCCGGCGTTTCATCGGAATTTCATCGACGGTCGATACCGTCGCCGAGATCTCGGTTCTCGTCCGCGTCGCCACTCTATCCCTTGTGTGACAACGATTGTCGCTCTTCGACGGGACCGCCTGCAGCTGAATTCATCGATCCAGAGGGGGTCGGGGGCATGTCTGCCTTCGCGTGGGCTCGTCGTCCGGTTCGTCATCGCCAGAAGGCCGTGGTGGTGGCGTTGATCTTGACGTTGGTGGCGATGGCGGTCCCTGGGGCGGCACCGCCGCCGTCGGTACGCGGGGCGGGGCAGGCCTCGGGCGCGGACGGAGCGGTGGCGGCTCCGGAACATCCCGAGGGGACGTCATTCGACCCGAATCGGATCAAGGACATCAAGGCGGCCGATCCGGGAGCCGGGGTGAACCTGATCGGGCCGCCGTCGGCGAACAACCTGGGTGACGCCCGGTTGTCGTACCCGCTGGAAGTGCCGAAGGGACGGGCGGGCCTGGAGCCGAAACTGGCGGTGGCCTACAACTCCTCGGGTGCGAACGGCTGGCTGGGGATGGGCTGGGACGTGTCCTTGCCGTCCATCACGGTGGACACCCGCTGGGGAGTCCCGCGATACGACCAGAGACTGGAGACCGAGACCTACCTTCTGAACGGTGAGCAGCTCACACCGGTCGCCCACCGGGGCGAATTGCCGAAGCGGACGGCGGAGAAGGTGTTCCACGCCCGGGTGGAAAGCCGGTTCGACCGGATCGTGCGACACGGGGACAACCCGGCCGGTTACTGGTGGGAGGTCACGGACAAGGCGGGTACCCGCACGCTGTTCGGCGGGGCGGCCGACACGATGTTGACCGACAAGGCGGGCCGCGTCGCCACCTGGGCGGTGCGTGAAGTCCGTGACACCAACGACAATGTCATGCGCTACCGCTATGCCAGGGTGGACGATGGCGGGACCGAGAAGTCGACCGTTCCGGGCAGCAACCTGTATCCGCGGGGGATCACCTACACCGGCCGCGGCGACGCCGAGGGCAAGTACTCGGTGACGTTCCTGCGCGACCGGGACCGGGGTGAGCCGCGTCGCGCGGACGTGCAGATCGACGCCAGAGGCGGGTTCAAGAAGGTGACCGCGGACCTGCTGCGGCGGGTCGAGGTCAAACTGGAAGACCGGCTGATCCGGGCCTATGAACTCGACTATCGGACCGGTGCGTTCGCCAAGACGCTGCTCGCGTCGGTCTCGCAGTTCGGTGCGGACAACCGCCTGTTCACCACGCACTCCATGGACTACTTCGACGATGTCCGTGACAAGGACGGCAACTACGACGGGTTCGCCGGGGCCGCGAAGTGGACGGTCGCCGATGACGATCTCGGGGTGAACGTGCGCGAAGGTGAGGCGTCGGCGTTGTCGGCGTCCACGTCGGTGGGGGCGGGCGGGCACCTGTACACGGGTTACAACCCGGCCTTGCCGATCAAGTCGGGTTCGGCCGGGGTGAAGATCGGTGCCAACGCCGGTGTGTCGGACGGGCTGCTGGCGCTGGCCGATGTCAACGGCGACAACCTGCCGGACAAGGTGTTCCGCAAGGACGGCGAGGTCTGGTACCGGCCGAACCTGGCCGCACCGGGCGGTCAGCCGAAGTTCGGTGACACCCCGATCAAGCTGACGGGGCTGCCCGCCATCTCCTCGGAGTCGACGCTGTCGGGCACGATCGGGGTGGAGGCCTACGCGGGGGTCGCGGCCCAGCTGGATCTGGTGTCCACGATCACCACGTCGGACCGCTACTTCTCCGACGTCAACGGCGACGGGATCACCGACCTGGTCAACAACGGCGGTGTACTCTTCGGATATCTGGACGCGAACGGGCAGCCCGCCTACAGCGAGGACAGCAAGCGGACGCCGGTCCCGGTGGGCGGCGGAGTGGCGTCGGGGAAGTTCGTCGGTGATCAGCGGGCGGCGTTCGACCGCGCGGTGGACACCTCGCCGCTGCTGGACAGCGTGCGCCGATGGGTCGCGCCGTTCGACGGGAAGGTCCGGGTGGACGGGCGGGTGCGGCTGGTGCCCGACACCAGCCCGGAACGGGCCGCCTATGACAAGGCCGACGGCGTGCGGGTCACGATCCAGCACAAGGACACCGAACTGTGGGCGCAGCGGATCGGCCCGGCCGACCACATGGAGTTCGCGCCCACCGGCGTCGACGCCGTCCAGGTGCGCAAGGGTGACGCGATCTACTTCCGCACCCAGTCCATTTTGGACGGTAAGTACGACACGGTGGCGTGGGACCCGACGATCACCTACGAAGGGAACGCCGGGGTCGACGTCAACGGGTTGAGTAACACGGTTTTCCAGGCGTCGAAAGACTTCACCATGGCCGGGCGGCAGTCCAACGTGACCGCGCCGCTGACCGGGACCCTGCGGCTGACCGGCGACGTGGTCAAGGACAAGGCGACCTCGGACGAGGTCACCGTGGTGATCAGCCACAAGGGCAAGGACGTCGTGTCCCAGAAGCTGCCCGCCGCTTCCACCGGGACCACGCCGATCGATCTGTCCGTGCCGGTGACCAAGGGGGACAGTCTGTCGTGGCGGTTGCGGGTGGATTCCTCGATCGACCCGACCGTGGTGAAGTGGGTTCCTCAGGCGCATTACACGCAGGCCGAGGGCGTGGAGTCGGTGGTGGACCACGCCGGGAAACCGACGATCGTGATCCACCCGCCGTTCGAACTGGACCTGTATCCGGTGTCGGACGGGACCAAGCCCCAGCAGTCGTGGAAGGCGACGAAGACCGGTCAGCTGACGGTGGCGCCGAAGATCGAAGCCGCCCTGACCAACAAGGACAAACACAAGGTCGCGGTCACGGTCAAGAAACGTGGCGGTCAACTGGTGGGCAAGACGGTGATCGAGGTCGACGGCTCGATCTTCCTGCCGACGCTGCCGCCGAGGTTCACTGTGCCGGTCACCGCGGGCGATGAGCTGTTCTTCGATTTCGCCACGCTGTATCCGATCGCGCCGACGGAGAAGTTGACGGTGTCGGCGACGGTCAGCGACAACGGGTGGCTGTTCACCCCGGTGCCGACGGCGTGGCACGCGACCGCGCCGCAGGGCGCGTTCGCCCAGCCCCATCGCGGCTGGGGCGTCATCGGCTACCAGGGGCAAGGGGACCGGGCGACCAAACCCATCGTCGAAACCGATCTGGTGCTCGACGAGAGTTTCAAGAACTCCCTTCCCAAGGCACCCAAGGAAGAAGACGTACCGGGCTTCAAGGCGAACCCGAAGGTGGACACGCCGCGTATCGCGGTGTTCGCGCCGCTGCCCGCGCAGGGGAGATGGGCGGGTGCCGACGAGGGCACCTTCGTCGGCGCGGACGCCGCGGCCAGTTCCCGCTACGGCAGTGACACCATCGACGTACTCGCCGATTCCGACGTGGCGGGGGCGAAGGGCGTGCCACGGCGGGGGATGAGCGTCCAGGTCTCCACCACGCTCGGCGTCGGGCCGGTCTCCGGCAGCCTCGCCGGTGGTATCACCGCCGGTGGTGTCGACTTCCTGGACCTCAACGGCGACCGGTTCCCCGACGTCGTCGGATCCGATGGGATCCAGTACTCCGACATGGCGGGCGGCCTCGGCGGGACCAGGGGTGAACTCGACGGGCCGGTGCGTGACTCGAACTCGATCGCGGTGTCCGTGGCGGCGAGCGCGGGCAGCCCCGCGCACACCAAGGGCACCGCACGGGGCACCGACGCCCCGACCGCCGAAATCGGCGCCGCCACCGCCAGAGCCGGACTCGAGATGCCCGCACTCGGACTGGGCGGCAGTATCGGCGGCGGCGAGTCGGCGGCCAGACTGGAACTGCTCGACGTCAACGGCGATGGTCTGCCCGACAAGGTCTACGCCGACGGCGATGTCGCGCTCAACCTCGGCTACTCCTTCGCCGAACGTGAACCCTGGCCCACCGGTCCGGTCAACACCGGGCAAACCGCCAACGTCGGCGTCAATCTGGGATTCAACCTCGACAACTACGGCTTCGCCGGCGGGGTTTCGGCGACTCTGGGCACGTCGACGACCAAGGCGGGCCTGACCGACGTCAACGGGGACGGCCTCGCCGACCGCGTGTTCACCGGCGACGCCGGGCAGCCGATCTCCGTGGCGATCAACACCGGGAGCGGACTCGCGCCGCCCGTGCCGTTCCGCGGCGGGTTCAGTGAGGTCGCGGTCGACAAGAACGCCACCCTCGCCGGCGGTGCCTACTTCACCTTCGGCTTCCCCATGCCCTTCGGCGGCTTTCTGGTGTTCAACCCGGGTGCCGACGCCTCCACCGGCATCGGCCGCAGCGAGATCGGCCTGCGTGACGTCAACGGTGACGGGCTCGCAGACCACGTCAAGTCCACCCGCGACAACGAATTGCTTGTCTCGGCCAACCAGACCGGCCGCACCAACCTGCTCCGCGGCGTGACGCGGCCGATGGGCGGGCGGATCGACCTCGACTACACCCGCACCGGCAACACCCAGGCCATGCCCGAATCCCGGTGGGTCCTGTCCCGAACCGGGTTGTCCGACGGCCGACCCGGCGACGGCGCCGATACCCAGCTCACCACCTACCGCTACGAGCACGGCAAGTACGACCGGCTCGAACGTGAATTCCAGGGCTTCGGCAAGGTCGTCACCGAACAGCGCGACCCCGGCGCGGCCGACGCGCTCTATCGCTCGACCACTGACGAATACCGCACCGACAGCCCGTACACGCGTGGCTTGCTCACCCGCACTCTGGCCACCGACAACGCGGGACGGCCGCTCACCGAAACCGTCAACACCTACCAGCTCCGTGACACCGCCGACGGCGGCGGCACGGGGAAGCCGGCCAGTGTGTCCCCGCAGCTGACCAAGGTGGACAAGCACTTCTTCGAAGGCACTGCCACACCGGGAAAGTCCACCCGGGTCGAGATGTCCTACGACGCGTACGGGAACCTGATCCGGTCGTTCGACGCGGCCGACGACGGCGCCGCCGACGACGTGGAAACCAGCTACGGCTACAGCGCGTCCGACCAGGCCTGCCGGGACCGCAACATCGTCGGCACCGCCAACCTGGTCAAACAGCGCGGCAGCGCCGTCTCGCGGCATAGCGAATCCACAGTGGACTGCAAGACCGGAACGGTCCGGCAAGTCCGCCAGTACCTCACCGACACCGTCTCGGCGGACATCGACCTGGAGTACTTCCCGGACGGGAACCTCAAGTCGGTCACCAAACCGGCCAACCGGACCGGTCAGCGGTACCGGCTGGAGTACGGCTACGACACCGTCGTCGGCGTGCACATCGAGTCCATAGTGGACAGCTTCGGATTGCGGTCCAGCGCGACGCATGACCTCAACTACGGGCAGGTGGCCAGTACCACGGACCAGAACGGTCAACAGGTCCTGCACGGCTACGACAGTGTCGGACGCTTGGACACGGTGACCGGACCCTATGAGATCGGGTCCGGCAAGGCCACGATCGATTTCGACTATCACCCCGAAGCCGTCGTCCCGTATGCCACCACCCGGCACCTCGATCGCAACGCCGCCGGCGTGCGCGAGGACACCATCGACACCGTCACCTTCACCGACGGGCTCAAACGCGTCCTGCAGACCAAAAAGGACGCGACGGTCGCCGATCGGGCAGGGGACACCCCTGCTCCGGTCATGACCGTGTCCGGCCGCACGAAGTTCGACTTCCTCGGCCGGGTGGTGGAGCTGTATCACCCGGTCACCGAACCCAAGTCCGGCGACAACGCCACGTTCAACACCGCCTTCGACACGGTGAGACCGACGCGGATGTCGTTCGACGCGCGGGATCGGCTGGTGAAGACGGTCTCGCCGGATGAGGTCACCGGCACCGTCGCCTATGGATTCGGGCCGGACCGGGCCGGGGTGACCAGGTTCGAAAGGATCGTCACGGACGGGAACGGCAAGCAGAAGCGTGCCTACCAGGATGTCCGCGAGCTGACCACCGCGGTCAAGGAATTCAACCCGGCCGGCGGGCAACCGGTCATCTGGACCGGATACGACCACGACCCGTTCGGGCGGATCATCGCCGTGACGGACGACAAGGACAACGTCACTCGATCCGAGTACGACGCCCTCGGCCGCCGCACCGTCCTGGACAGCCCGGACGCCGGCCGCACCGAGACCCGCTACGACCTGGCGGGGAACCCGACGGCGAAGATCACCGCGAATCTGCGGCAGGGCGACAAGGCGATCGAGTACGACTACGACCAGAACCGCCTCAAAGCGGTCCGTTATCCGATCTTCCCGGCGCACGACGTCACCTACACCTACGGCACACCCGGTGCACCCGACAACGCGGCCGGCCGGATCACCGAGGTCCGCGACGCGGCGGGCACCGTGACCCGCGGCTACGGTCCGCTCGGGGAAACCACCCGCGAAACCCGCACCGTCAAAACCACCGGGCAGGCGGATCGCGCGTACACCACCAAGTGGCGCTTCGACGCGTTCAACCGAGTTCTGCAACTGACCTATCCGGACAGTGAAGTCCTCACCTACACCTACGACAGCGGTGGGCAGGTCGTTCGCGCCACCGGAACAAAGAACGACACCGACTACACCTATCTCAACCGGCTGGACTACGACAAGTTCGGCCAGAAAGTCCTGCAGGAGGCCGGGAACGGGGTACGTACCACCTACACCTACGACGAGGCCGACCGCAGGCTCGCCACTCTCAAGTCGAAGACGCCGGGGGACGCCGAGTTCCAGAATCTCGGCTACAGCTACGACAAGGTCGGCAACGTGACGAAGCTGACCAACGACCCGCAGCAGAACTCGGCGATCGGCGGTCCGAGCAGCCAGACCTACGGCTACGACGACCTCTACCGGCTCACCTCGGCCAGCGGCCGGTACACCACCGAAACCAACCAGGAGAACAAATACACCGTGGCCCTGAGCTACGACTCCATCCACAACACCACTACCAAGACCCAGCACCACGAGATCACCGAGGGCACGACCCCGCCTGCTCAGGACGAAGCGGACACGGCGTCACTGAACCGAGGCGGCGGGGCGGGCGCGGCGTCGTCCGGACCGTTGTGGTCCGGGCCGATCGAACCGGTCGAGGATCCGGCCAACCCGCCCGGCATCCAGGACAAGACCAGCTACGACTATCGATACGAGTACGGCGGCGGTAAACCGCACGCGCCGAGCAAGGTCGGGCCGATCACCCAGGCCTACGACGCGAACGGGAATCTCACCGACACGGTGAACACCACCGCGGACGACGGAAAACGGCGTCAGTACGTGTGGGACGAGGAAAACCGGCTCGTGTGCACCCAGGACACCGCTGCCGCGACGGTTTCGCAATCCCCGGCGGGTTGCCAGGGCGCCACCGTCAGCTTCACCTACGACGCGGCCGGTGAACGTGTGATCAAGAACGGCGACGGCAGATCCCTCTACCCCAACCGCGCCTACAGTGAACGTGACGGCACCGGCTACAAGCACGTCTTCGTCGGCGACAGCCGCCTCACCACCAAAACGGTCGCGGCCGACGGCGATGAGAACGACCAGTCCTTCTTCCACGCCGACCATCTCGGTTCTTCCGGCTACGTGACCGACAACCAGGGCAAGGTCACCGAGCATCTCGAGTACCTGCCGTTCGGGGAGACCTGGGTCGAAGAGAAGGCAGGCCAAAGCGGCACGCCATACAAGTTCACGGGCAAGGAACTCGACGCCGAAACCGGGCTCTACTACCACGGCGCCCGCTACTACAACCCCAGAACCCAGCTGTGGGCGAGCGCGGACCCCGCCTTGCCCGACTATCTGGATTCCGGCGTCGCGGGTGGCATCGGCGAACCCCGCAACCTCGCCGCCTACACCTACGTCCACAACAATCCCGTCAAACTCACCGACCCCACGGGGAAGTTCCCGGTGGTCGACGACCGGACCATGGCGGAAATGGAGGTCCAGTACAAAACGAGGACAACGGGCGCGGGCGCGAAGGTTCTGTTCTCGAAACTCGGCCAAGAAAAGATGGTCACCCCCGATGAAAAAGCCATCTTCGATCGAACGAGTCTCCTCGACCTGAACTTGATGAACAACCTCGCCGAAGACGCGAAGGCCAATGCGGCCGGGCACTTCGGCGGCGCCCAGGGTAACGGCGAGGACGCGACGCGGGACGGGGATATCGGCAACGCGCACCAACACGCGTTGTGGAACGCTTTGCTGACGAAATACTTCGGCAGGGACAGGGCGAAGGAGCTCACCGACGCTCACGAGGCGACATCGGAGAACACGAACCGCCCAGCCGAGTTGATGGACCTGTACAACAACCGCGTCGGCCGGGACGTCTACAGCGAGCTCGCCGACAAACTCGGCCGCGAACCCAGCGACACGGAGGTCGCCGCCGCGGTCAAGGACGCGGTCATCAGTGGGAGAACGGTCATGATGGTCGACCCGGGTAACCCGCAGAGCAAGCTCCAGTGGACGGGGCCGAAACAGTGACGGCCGATTCGGAATGGAGTGAACGCGGCGTGGTGATGGCGCCAGGGTGAGGCTCGTGAGTGTGAAAGACGGCTGAAACCGTCGGTCCCTGTCGCGCGGTCGCCCACCCCCAGTACAGGAAAGCCCACTGGGGCGACCGGCCGAGTGTTCCGAGTCCGTGAAGGACTCCTTGAGGGACTCTGGGTCCCTCAAGGAGTCCTTCACGGACCGCGATCCTGATACTCACGACGCCGTCTGCCGTTCATGAGTGCGTGTCCGGCGATGGGTGGTGACTGAGGACCTTGGTCCGGACCCGTAGGCGTCGTCCGCAGGCCGCATCCCAGGCCGGTGAGCGGCAGATTTCGAGTGCGCAAGGTCGGCACGACGTCGGGTGGCGAAGCGGTCTCGTTGCCATGTGGATCAACGGTCCGTCAGTCCACGGAATGGTGTCGTCGTCGGCGTCGGCGTCGGCGTCGAGGTCAGGCCAGCGCCCGACCAGTTCACCGACGTAGTTCCCGAACGAAGTGGTCGGCGGGATGTTCCGGCCCCCCATAGGTTCGGCGTGGAGGGATACGAACGTCGCGCTTGCTGTCTCGTCGTCGGCAGGCATCGGGCCTTCCCAAACAGCGAGGTGGTTGCTCATGAACTCGGTCTTCCCCCGGTGCCCACGGTGCTGCCTCGCGGCCGCCCAGGCGTTCCGGCCGTCTGAGTAGTCACTGTCCGTAGATCACGACGACGTTGCCCCAGGGATCGCGTGCCACGGCGCGGACTTCGTGCGGGCCACGTTCCGGTTGCCGGATCACGTCTCCGCCGTGCTCCACGATGGCGGCCAGGGCCGCGGCCACGTCGGGAACCTTGAACGACGCCGCGGGCACACCACCGGTGACGTCCTCGGCGGGACCGGCGAGAGCGAGAGTGGTGCCGCCCGCGTCCAGGGCCGCGTAACGGTCACCGTCCACGAATTTCGTGGCCAGGCCCAGAGCCGCGGAGTAGAACCGCACGGCGGCGTCGACGTCGGCCACCGGGTGCAGCACGTTCCCGATCCTCGCGTTTTCGTTCATGGGACGACCGTAGCAAAACGCTGGCACGGCGAGGTTTCCATTGTCAGCCGGATGCCACCTTCGCCAGTGGGAGAGGCCTAAGCGGATGCTGGCGGCTCAGGCCGGCCGAGCGAGGGGAAGCGGTCTGGAAGCGGTGGCCATGGTGATCGTGGTGGCGGCATTGGCGAAAGCGGAGATGGGCGGGATCACCGGGTGGCAGCGGCGGTGACGATCGACGGCCGCGTCGCTGGTGGCGCCGCGATCGAACGCCGTGGCGACTCCGAAGACACTCGTCAGTGTCCTTCCGGTTCGGTGCCGATCCGGTAGTGCACGGGGCGGCCATCGGCGTCCCGCACCGGGACCGGTTTGCCGTCGGCGTCCACGATTTTGCCGTCGACGATCTTGTCGCCGTTCTCCAGCTGGGAGAAGGCTTTGAGGTCGGAGTAGTCGATCACCCGGGTCGCTGTCGCGAACACCGACGGGTCGGTGCCCGCCTTGCCCGGTTTCAGATGGTTGAACACCAGGTTCAACACGACGGCCATGAGCGCGGCGGAGCTGATCCCGGAGTGGAAGATCGTGCCGACCCATGCCGGGAAGTGGTGGTAGAAGTCCGGCGCGGCGATCGGGACCATGCCGAAACCGACGGAGGCCGCGACGATGACAAGGTTCAGGTTCCTGTTGTAGTCCACTTTGGACAGTGTCTTGATGCCGGCCGCCGCGACCGTGCCGAACAGCACGAGACCGGCGCCGCCCAGGACCGGGTACGGGATCGCGGCGACCACCCGGCCGAGTACCGGGAGCATCCCGAGGACCAGCAGCACCACTCCACCGGCGGTCACCACGAACCTGCTCCTGACCCCGGTGATCGCGACCAGTCCGACGTTCTGGGCGAACGCGCTCTGGGTGAACCCGTTGAAGATCGGAGCGATCGCCGAGGACGCCATGTCGGCACGCAGGCCGTCGCCGATCCGGCGCTTGCCGACCCGCGTTCCGACGATCTCTCCCACCGCGAGGATGTCGGCTGTGGTCTCGGTGAGGGTCACCAGCACGACGATGAACATCGACACGATCGCGGCGATGTCGAAGGTCGGTGCTCCGAAAGCGAACGGGGTCGGTATCGCGAAGATCGGGCCGTCCCCGACCTCGGAGAAATCGGCCTTGTCGAGGACGGCGGCCAGCACGGTGCCTGCCACGATCGACAGGAGGATCGAGAGCCGGGAGATCGCCGGGACGGCGACCTTGCTGAGCACCAGCACGATCGTCAGGGTCAGCGCGGCCAGTCCGATGTTGGACACCGAGCCGAAGTCCGCCGCCTTGGTGTTGTTGCCCATCGCCCACTGTGCCGCGACCGGCATCAGGCTGAGCCCGATCACCGTGATCACCGTCCCGGTGACGACCGGCGGGAAGTACTTCACCAGCCGCGAGAACACCGGCGTGATGAGCAGGCCGAGCAGCGTGGAGGCGATCACCGCTCCGAACACCGCGGGTAGTCCGCCATCGGCCACGATCGCTGTCATCGTCGCCACACCGGCGAAGGAAGTGCCCTGGACCAGCGGCAGCCGGGAGCCGAAGAAGGGTACGCCGTACGACTGCAGGATTGTCGCCAGTCCGCCGATGAACAGGCACGACGCGACGAGAAGCCCGATTTCGGCGGGCGAGACGCCTGCGACGCCGCCGATGATCAAGGGTGGCGCGATGATCCCGCCGTACATCGTCAGGACGTGCTGGATGCCGTAGGTGAAACTCTTGCCGATCCCAAGCCGTTCATCCTCGGGCCTGCCTGCCTCTTCGGCCCGTGTCCTCTTCACCATGGATCCGCCTCTCGGTAGAAGCGAGCGATTCCAGCTAATTTCAATCTGCGGAGATTAGCTTCCGCATGGCAGAAGTAGCAAGACCGAATGTGGAGTCGCGGTCCGGCTATCGGAAACACGGGGGACGTCTCGAAGAACGCGATGTGCTCGACCGTGATCATCATGCTGACGCAGATCAGGTGTGCAGCAGGCAACCTCGACTGCGCATGCCGAGAGGCGATCGCGACGACGATGCCCGCCGCCAAGTGGCCGACCGCGACGGGCACAGCGAAGCCGGCGGCCGGCACCGCATTGACCGAGGGGCGTGGGCCCGACCACCGGTCGTGATCCGTGGTAGGCGACGGCACCCACCGCGGGGCGTCGTCGGGACTGTCGCGTCAAGTGCGTTTTCGGCCGTTCTCCCCGCGAGACAGTGGCCGAGCGGATGGCGGTGTCGTCGCCGCTTAAGGTTCGGCGTATGAGCCGGCAGATCCAATTCACCGACCCCAATTTCAAGCTCGCCGTCGTCCAAGAGCTGATGTACAGCGTATTCGTGCCGGTGGGAGGGGCTGACCGGGCGCCTGGCACAGGGGCTGGCGGCGGACTTCGTGGTGCTGGACCGCGATCCGTGGGACTACGGTTCCTGGAATGAGCTGGTTGACCGAAACCCGGAACTCCTATGACGCCGACGCGGCCGGTTATGCCGATGAGACCCGCGACCTGCTCGACAGGAAGCTCCACGTTCGCGCGGGGGTCGTGCTGTTCGCCGACCTGGTCCGCGCGATCGGCGGCGGGCCGGTCGCCGATGTGGGTTGCGGGCCGGGGCACACCACCGCGTTGCTGCGGGAGCTGGGCGCGGACGCGTTCGGCATCGACCTGTCACCCGCGATGATCGAGATCGCCCGCCGCGAGCACGCCGGCGCGCGGTTCGAGGTCGGTTCGATGACCCATCTGGAGCTCGCCGACGGCTCCCTCGCGGGTGTGCTCGCGTGGTGGTCGCTGATCCACATCCCGGACGAGGCGGTGCCGGGTGTACTCGGACAGTTCCACCGGGTTTTGCGGCCGGGTGGGGTGCTGGCCGCGGGATTCCACGTCGGTGACGAACCGGAAAACCGGTCGACCGGGGACGGCGACCGGTCCGTGCACGCGTATGGGTACCTTCGCCGACCGTCCCGTGTGGCCGATTGGCTCCGTGGGGCGGGCTTCACCGTTGAGGCACAGCACCTCCTGAATCCGGACGAGCCGAAACCGGGCGCGATCCTGTTCGCCCGCCGGTCCGCGGCATCGCCGATCAAGACGGGGTGACCTCTATAGCAATGTGAGTTTTCTGGGATCGGGCCGCGGTCGTGCTCGCCGAAGTCCTGGCCGGCCGGCGCGACCAGGACGGGATCGCCGGCGCCCGCCTGAGACCGGCGGTCCTCGCCGACGACGGCGAACGGATCATCCGCTTCGGCGAATACCTCTCTTACGAGTCGTACGGCGAAAACTGAACGGCCCGGCAGGGTCAGGGGAGGACTTCGCCAAGCTTGTCCAGTCCCTCGCTGATCCCGTCCTCGACGCGCCGGTACGTGTCGGCGCTGGTGACCAGGCTGTCCGCGACGCCGCCGATCGTTTCCGCGCCCGCCGTCAGCCGGTCGCCCGCCGCGGAGATGTGCTTGGTCAGCGCGTCGCTGAAGGTGGCGGCGGCGGGAACCTCGCCGAGCAGATGTGACACCAGTTGCAGCCGTGACACCGTGCCCGCCGCGGCGCTCAACGTCGACGTCGCCCCGTCAAGGACACCTGCGGCACCGACCAGCGAGTCGGGATCGGTTTCATAACCGGCGTCCCCTGGGGAGAGCGCACCGTCCGGGTCCAGGCCCAGCTCGTCAAGGGAGATCCTGGTCAGCTCTGGCTCGTCCCACTTCTCGCCCGGGTTCTTCTGGTAGCCGTAGGCGCCGGATTCGTGAGCCAGCACGATTTCCCCGTCGATCTCGACGGCTTCCTCGACACCGTGTGAGTCGTAGCCGTCTTCGTTGCCCGGCTCACCGCCCTTCAGCTCGATTTCTTCGCGATCGTTGAAGTCGAACAGTTCCGGCGTCCGGTCCTGCCGGTAGAACTTGCCGCTGTGCCCATCGGACGAGGAGAAGATGAACTCGTCGTCACGCACCACGACACCCTGGACGTTGTTCGGCGTCTCGATCGGTTCCCCGGCCTTGTCCGGCTCGGGTGAGCCGTTCTTGCCGACGGGGACTTCGTAAAGCCGGTTGTTGGTGTAGTCGCCCACGAAGAGCTTGCCCTGGGCGTAGGTGACATAACTGTGGGCAGGTGTGGGGACCACGTCGACGGCGTCGACCGGTGTGCCGCTGTCCTGTGCGGCGTCCAGCTTGGCCTTGTCGTAGACGTACACGTAGCCGTTGGACGACACCCAGACGTGTTCGCCGTCCGTCGCGACGCCACCGGTGTGCGTGGGCGCGCCTACTTCGCCGTTACCGTTGAGATAGACGTTGCCCGCTTCGTTGCCGGTTTCGTAGTCGACGTAGGTCAGCCGGCTCGGCGTCAGCCCTGGACCGATCGGGCTGTCGCCGTCCCCGTCCCCGTCCCCGTCGTGGTACGAGCCCACGAGCAGGTTCTCGCCGTCGTAAGCCAAGCCCTGGGATGTCCACGGTTGTCCCGGATCGACACCGCTGATGTGTGCGTTGCCCTCGTCGTCCCAGCCGCCGCCGTCGTTCGTGGCCGCCATCGCGTTCAGCTTGCTTTCATAGGCGTGCTGGGCGACGGTCAGCGCCCGGACGGTCCGCATGGCGATTTCCGGTGCTTCGGCGAGGTCGTTCAGACCGAGCTTGCGCCACGGCGCGATGGCAGTGTCGGCCGATGTCCGCAGCGTCGAGTACGCCTTGGAAGCGCCTCTGACGGCCGATTCGGCGGCGTGGAGCTGTTCGTATACCTCTGCGAGGGCCCGCGAGGACTCTTTCGCCTTGCCGACGAACTCCGCCGCCGCCGTGCCGCGCCATGACCGGGCCGCTCGCAGGGCGCCACCGGAGATCTCGTTCGCGACGGTCTGCAAAGAGGCCCTCGCGTCGGCGATGGTGGCGCCGACCTCGGCGATGCCCGCCGCGTCGCCCGACGTGAGCTTGGCGTAGAGCGGTTCGGGATCAAGGAACGGCATCGGCTCCTCCTCGAGCGGCGGGCACGTGAAGCTACCTTTGGCCCTGTTCGGGGTGAGGTGGCGAAGGGTCGTGAGCGGTAGCTCGCGTTCTGACGCCGGCAGGCGAACAACGGTTCCCGCGACCCTTCGCCACCCTATGCCGGCGCCGGCCCCCTGTGGACGGTCAGAGTTTCAGTGCCATGCCGGCGGCGCCGAACTCCGCTTCGAGGATGCCGTCGAGCAGAGGGAAGGTCGCCCAGTCGTTGTTGGTGTGGACGGCCAGCGTGTGGGAGCCGTCGGGTTCGCCCATCACAAAGGTGCACGTGCCGTAGCTTTGCCCGGTGCCACCACGGAGTTTCCTGCCGTTGGACAGGGTCAGTTCGTACAATCCCAGGCCGTAGCGTGTATTCGCGAGCCAGTGCGCACCCTCGGTGGAGACGGTGGTCCACATCTTCTCGTGCTGTGCGGGCGGCAGCAGGCTTCCGTCGATCATCGAGGTGAAGAACACGAGCAGCTCGTCGAGGGTCGACACCACGTTGGCCGCGCCCCATCCGGCGGAGGTGTTGACCTCGGTGACGTCGAAGGGCGGCAGTGCGGGGTCCTCCAGCATCGAGGGCCAGTTCTCCGGGGTGACCTCGTCCGGACGGACTCCCTCCCTGAGGAAGACCTTCGAGTATGCCCGGGGATGGCGTCCCCGGTAGCCGGTTTCTTCGCGCGGACGTGCGAAAGTGTGCTTCAGTCCCAAGGGGCGTACCAGGGTTCGGTCCACTTCGGACTCGAAGGTGTTCCCGGTGGCCTTCTCGACGATCGCCGCGGCGAAGCCGAAACCGCCGTTCGAGTACCAGAAAGCTTCGCCTGGCTGGTATGCCGGCGGCTCCGACACGGCGAGCTCCAGCACGTCCCCGGGCTCGAAGACTTCGAAGCGGTGTTCGTCGAAGGCGGACCGGACGTTGTATCGGCGCTGCACCTCCTTCGCCATGCCGGTGGCGAACAGGCCGCTGGTGTTGGACAGCAGCTGCCGGATGGTGATCTTGGTGCCGTCGTAGTCACTTCCGTCCATCGCGCCCGGCAGCCAGTGTTCGACGGTGTCGTCGATGTCCAGCAGCCCTTCGGCCTCGAGCTGGAGCACGGTGGCCGCGGTGAACGCCTTGGAGATGCTGCCGGTGTGCAGGTGCTCGCCGGGCACTCGCCGGGCGCCGGTCGTCGTGTCGGCCTGTCCGATGGAGCCGTACCACGTGCCGTCGCCGTCCTGGATCTGGACGACGACGCTGGGCGCGCCCAGCTCGCTCACCGCGCGGTCCATGGCCTCGCGCACCTTCGGGCGTCCCGTGCTTTCGACGTCTGTCATGACGTTTCCTCTCAGCTGGTTGTCGTACGCCTCAACGGTGACCGTCGGTGATGACAACCGGCTTACAAAGCGCTGACAGGGGCTGAGTGCGCTGTCAGCCTGGCGACAGCGTCGGCCCGGGTGAGCCGCGCACCCCTCTGGAACGCGTCGTCGTAACCGTGTCCGCCGAGCCGCCGGGTGAGCTCGGCGACCAGGTCGCGCAGCTCCGGGTCACCGCGGTCGAAGACGCCGCGAACGGCCTGGCTCAGGCCGAGCGCCGTCGCCGCGCCGACCGGGTCGCCCTCGAGGAAGAGCAGCCTCGCCAGCTGCTGGGCTGCCGGCGCAGGGGTTGCGTTGGCCTGTGCGGCGGCGAGCGCGGCAGGCAGCAGTTCGCGGGCACGATCCGCGTTCCCGGTCGTGAGATGAAGTGCGATCCTGGCTGGTGCCAGGATGTTCTCCACGTCCGGCAGCCGCTGCCGTCGCGCCAGCGCGGCCAGCTCGTCGAGTTCCCGTGCCGACTGCTCGAAGTCGCCGGAGCGCCGGTGGATCTCGGCGCGGCCCAGTCGGATTTCGAACTCCATGTACCGCAGGCCGAGTGCCCACGTCAGATCCTCGGCCGCGTCGATGTCCTGCCCGGCGCCGTCGAGGTCACCGGCGCGCATCCGCACCGCGGCCAGCCCGACCAAGTAGGAGACCTCGTCCTGCGACCCGGCTCCGGCGGACAACCCGAGGGAGCGTTCCAGTGCGGCGATCGCCGCGTCGTGGTCGCCGCCGACGGTGTGGACCTCGGCCAGGAGGGCCGTCGATACCGCCGTCCAAAGCCGGTCACCGGTCTCGGCGAACTCCGTCGCCGCCCGTTCGCGTGCGGCGGCGAGCCCGGCCCAGTCGCCACGATCCCCGGCCGCGGTGGCTTCCAGCAAGGACACGCAGGCCCCGGCCCAGGTGTCGGACCCCTTCCTCACCCTGGCGAACTCGCCCATGACGAGGTCCTCGAGGCCCATCTGCTGCGCCAAGGGGAGTGTCACCATCAGCAGGAACGGATACCGCTCGAAGGCGCCGGTTTGCGAACATCCGGCGATCAGGGCGCGCACACGGTCCGGATCGGTGCACGGCGCGTTCTCGCCGATCAGGGCGTCGATCGCGGTGAAAGCGGCGCGGGCGTCGTGGGGGAGCGCGTCGCCCAGAGTGAGCGCCTCGGCGATCGACAACTCCGCCCGTGCGTCGTAACGCACCGCGTACCAGTACCAGTGCAACAGGCCGAGCAGCCGGACCACGGCGTCCGCGTCCCGGCCATCGAGGGCTGACCGCAACGCGAACACCAGGTTGTCGTACTCGGCGGCGATGACCGCCAGCGAGGCCGGTTGGTGGTGAGACCGCGCGAGGGCTTCGTGTCCGGTGGCGAGCGCGGCGAAGTGGCCGACGTATCGGCCTCGGATCGTGTCCCGTTCGCCTGCTCGGGAAAGTTCTTCGGCAGCGAAGGCGCGGATGCTCTCCAGCATCCGATAGCCGTCGTCGCCGTGCTCCACGAGCGACTTGCCGACGAGCGAGTCGAGCACGTAAAGGGCGTCCGAGCACACCGCTTCGATCGCGTCGAAGGTGGCGGTAGCGGGGAAGAAGGCCAATCGTCGTGCCACGATCCGTTCGCGGTCGCTCAGCAGGTCCCAGCTCCACTCGATCACCGCACGCAGAGTGCGCTGACGAGGCAGGGCCGCCCGGTTCCCGGTGGAGAGCAAGCGGAACCGGTCATCGAGATGCCGTGCGACCTGGCCGATGCTCATCGAGCGCAGCCGCGCCGCGGCCAGTTCCAGCGCGAGCGGCAAGCCGTCGAGGCGGCGTACCACGTCCACCACGGAGTCCACGGTGGACTCCGTGAGGGCGAAGCCCGGCCGGACGGCGGCCGCGCGGTCGGTGAACAGCCGCACCGCGGTCGATTCGCCGGGATCGGTGCGCTCGCCAGGGACGTCGAGCGGGCCGAGGCGGCAGAGCGCTTCGCCAAGGACGTCCAATGGCTCCCTGCTGGTGGCCAGGATGGTCAGCCGCGGCCGGGATTCGAGCAGATACTGGGCGATTCGCGCGGCTTCGGCGATGAGGTGCTCGCAGTTGTCCATGACCAGCATGGCGTCATCCCCGCCGAGCAGCGTGGCCACGCGATCCAGGGGCTCGGCGATGCCGGTGGCGAGGCGCTCGCCGCTGAGTGCGCCGAGGATCGCATCGGCGACCCCCTCTGGACTTTCGACGCCTGCCAGCGGGACCAGCCACAGCCTGCCGCTTTCGTACGCGTGGTGCCGGGACGCTGCTTCCAAGGCCAGCCGGGTCTTTCCGACGCCACCGGGGCCGACCACGGTGACCAGCCGGGACCTCCGCACCAGGTCCGCGAGCAACGCGGATTCACCGGTGCGGCCGACGAACGACGTCAACCGCGACGGCAGCCTGCCCGGCGCGGGCCCCGGGCGGACCGTTGTCCCCTCCATCTCTCCGCGCAGCACGGCGACGTGAGTGCGCCGCAGTACGGCGGAGGGATCGACACCGAGTTCGACGGCGAGCCTGCTCCGGATGTCCTCGTACGCGGCGAGCGCCTCGGACTGGCGGCCCGCCGCCGAAAGCGCGCGCATCCGCAACGCGGCCAGGCGTTCCCGCAAGGGTCGCGCGGCGCAGGCCGCCTCCAGATCGGGCAGCACTCCGAAATGCCGGCCCAGCCGCAGCTCCGCTTCGAAGCGGTCTTCACGGGCCGCCGCCCGCAACTCCTCAAGGCGCGCACCAGCGATTTCGGCGTACGGAGCGGCGAGCACGTCCGCGAACGCGTCACCGTGCCACAGCGCGAGCGCGTCCCCGAGCGTGGCGGTCGCACGCTCGGGTTCGCCCGCCAGGAGCTCACGGCGGCCCCGTGCGGCCAGGACTTCGAACCGGTGCGCGTCCACGCTGTCGGCGGGCAACGCGAGCCGATAGCCCGCGGCGGGCGACTCCACCACTCCCGGCTCCGGCAGCGCCCGTCGAAGACGGTGTACCAGCGCGTGCAAGGTGTTCGTGGTGGCCGCAGGGGATTCCGTTCCCCAGATGTCCTCGATGAGCGCGCCGGCTGACACCGCCTCGCCCGCCGCGAGCGCGAGCCTGCCCATCAACATCCGAGGCCTCGCACCACCGATATCGACCGGTTCGCCGTCATCGCCGAAGACCCGCACCGGCCCCAGCACCATCACCCTCAACCCCACGACGGGGAGCCTAATCTCGAGGCCGAGCAACGAGCTATGCGCCGTCGTTGCCATCACGCAGGGAATGGATCATGCTCTGCAGGCTCCGGAACGCGCCTGACTGCTCGGTCTCGGTCATGCCGGCCGGCATTCTGACCTCGACGGACCGGACCGCTAAGGTCGCCTTCTCGAGGTTTCGTCGGCCTCGAGGCGTGAGCCGTGTGGGAAGAACCTTTCCGACGGGTGCCGCGGCGGGCCTGGTCACGTGGCCCTCTCGGTCCAGTGTCTGGAGCAGTACGTTCACCGTCTGGCGTGTCACGAACGCGCCCCGTGCGAGTTCGGAGTTCGACAAGCCCGGTCGTTGAGCCAGCAGTTCGAGGCAGGAGTAGTGCATCCGTCGCCCAGCCTGGCATCGGTGCCGCGATCTGGCTCCACGCGACAGACGTCCAGGCCATTCACGATGCGCTCGTCACCGACGGCCACACCATCGTCTCCGCACCGATCGAAGGCCCCTTCGGTCGGACATTCACCTTCGCCGACCCCGACGGCTACCAGGTCACTCTCCATGACCGTGGCTGAGGCGGGCACCCTGGTCACCCGAAACGATCACCGCCGTCGGACGGAATCAAGTGTGTCTCGGTGGGCTCGCTTCCGCCGGGTTCCGCACTGCCGCCGTCGATCTGTCGGATTCGGACGGCGACCTGAATCGCCTTGCTCGGCACGAGTCGGTCATTGAGGCCGCGAAGAACGCGAACGCCCGACATGTCTACTACACCAGCGGAGTTCGAGCCGACGACGACCGATTCGAGAACAATGCGGACCACGTCGAGCCGGACGTGATCTACGACGGCGGCAACGAGTTGACCTCTACCAAGCTTGAGGTTCTACAGTGCTTTCCATGACGGTACAGCTGAATCACACCATCATCAACGCTACCGACCGGGCCGCCACGGCGGGCTTTCTGGTCTCGATCCTCGGGCTGCCAGAGCCCGCTGAATTCGGCCCGTTCCTGGTGGTCCAGACCGGCAACGGGGTCTCGCTCGATGTCATGCACAGCACCGAGGAGTTCTCCAGGCAGCATTACGCGTTCCTGGTCGAGGAGGATGAGTTCGACACGATCTTCGGGCGGATCCGTGAAGGGGGCCTGCCGTACTGGGCGGGGCCGGGGCACCGCGGCGCCGGCGAAATCAACACCAATGACGGCGGCCGGGGCGTGTACTTCGACGACCCCGACGGTCATGTGCTGGAGATCCTCACCCGTCCATACGGATCCGGCGTCTCCTAGAGGGAGGGGCGCGGTCGCCTCGGCTTGCTGAACGGGCGGAAGGGACGACGATGCCCGCTCGGCAGCACGTGCTCCGCTGGCGTTTCGCCCGGCGCAGGGCGACCACTGGTACGCCCAGGCAGCCGAGCGTGATCGTGGTCAGGATGACGATGTTCAAGCTCCCGCACGACCAGGCTTTTCCCGACCAGTTCCACGGCCTGGCCATGGGAACTTCGCGTGAAGTCCCCGCTTGGAGGCCGAGCCGCGTCACCTTGCTCGGAGACGCCATCCACGCGATGTTGCCCACCAGGGCCTCAGGGGCCAGCTCCGTCCTGCAGGACGCGCGCCGCCTCGCCGACGCGATCCTGTCCGTGCACGTCGGCGCCCAGACCTGGGAACCCGCGATCGGTGGCTACGAGGTCCTGCTCCGACACGACGGTTTCGAGGCGGTGCGGGCGTCGTTGAACGGTGTCCGTGAGTTCGACGAAGATCTCGCGACCGCCGGTAGGCTGCGGCGATGACAATCCGGGAGCGGCAACGCCGGGGTCCTGTCCGAAAGGAACATGTCGCGGTCGCGGCCTTGACGGTTCTCCTCGATCGAGGCTATGCGGGTACGTCGATCCGGGCCATGGCCGAGGAGGCGGGCTGCTCATTGGAAACGCTGTACCGCCACTTCGAAAACAAGGAAGCCCTGTTCCTCGAACTCGTCGATTCCTTCCGGAAGCGGATAGTCGAGCCCTTGCGGGACGCGGCCGCCGTACCCACGACCGACCGCGATCTCGAAGCGGCGCTCACGAGTGCCGGTACCTTGCTCTTAGACGTTCTCACCAGCGACGAAGGCCTCGAAATGCGATGCCTGACGTTCGCCGAATCGGTCCGGTTCCCCGAGCTGGGGCGACTCGTCTACGACGAAGGGATCAGGCCTTTCGACAACGCTGTCGCCGCCATCCTCGGTGACGCCGCCGAGCGTGGCCTTCTGCGGTGCCCGGACCCGCTCGAGGCGGCACGCCTGTTCAGCGGCATGGTGTTGTTCGACCCCCGTGAACGACTGCTCCTGGGGATCGGACAAGCGGAATCGCTGGGCAGCCGTTCCGAATACCTGGAACGCGTCGTCGCGTTCTTCCTCGCCGGGCTTCGCGGCTCGTCGGGAATCTGATGATCGAGCGACAGCGCCTGCGCATTTGGTGGGATGCCCTGCGCTATACGGCATTCACCGGAACCGACGCCCCGCCGAAGCGATCGGCGGGGTTGCGCTGGCTGCGTGGGCTCGCGATCGTCGGATGTGGCCTGTGGGCGGGTTTCGTCACGTTCTCGACGATTTCGGTCTCTCCGCCCGCGAAGACGTTCCACGTGCTCATCACCGTGCTTCCTTGCCTGCTCGCGGTGCGTTCGCCGCTGTGGGGTTGGCGCACGGTGATCGTCGGCTTGGTGAGCACGCCGGTGACGTTGCCCGGCATGTCCGCCTCCTGGGGCTGGCCGTGGGCGCCGGGCTTCGCGCTGACGACGGCGCTCGTCTTCTACCTCGTGGGGGAGAGCAACGATCAGGCCGAACTGACCTGGGCGGGGCTGATCTCGTTCGGCGCCGCCGCACCCTTCGTCCGGGACTGGCGTGACGCGGCACTGCTCGTGTTGCTGGGCGGAATGGTGTTCTTCCTCGGCAATACGGTCCGTCAGCGCAGACTCGCCGAAGAGGAACGCGCGGCACAGCAGGAACGACGGCTCGCCGAGGAGACACGCGCGGCTCTGCTGGAGGAACGCGCGGGCATCGCACGGGAACTCCATGACGTGGTCGCGCACCACATGTCCGTGCTCGCGTTGCGAGCGGACTCGGCACGGTTCCGGTTCGCCGATACTGCCAAGGCCGACCGCGAAGCCGAGATCTGGCGGGAGTTCGCGGACCTCGCCGGAACCGCCCGGGAAGGACTGACCGAACTGCGCAGGCTGCTCGGAGTGCTCCGGTCCGAGGATCGCGCTCTCCTGGTCGCTCCGCAGCCGGGGCTGGCCAAGGTGGTCGAGCTCGTCGAAGGGGTCAAGGCCGCCGGCACCACGTGCGAACTCGAACTGCGCGGCGACCTCGACGCTGTTCCGGTGGGGGTCGCGTTGTCGGTGTTCCGGATCGTGCAGGAAGCACTCAGCAACGCGATCCAGCACGCGCCCGGGGCGTCGATCTCCGTCGAACTCGTGACCGGGCCGGGTTTTGTTCGCCTGGTCATCGAGAACGGTCCCGGGCCGGATCCGAAAAGGGCCGGACAGGCAGGCGGCGGGCACGGTTTGGTGGGGATGCGAGAGCGGGCGGCTATGCTCGCGGCGGATCTTGAGGCAGGGGAGAGGCCGGGCGGTGGTTTCCTGGTCGCCCTGACCGTTCCGCTCGATCGTGAAGGGCAGCCGCAACCGTGATCTCTCTGGTCATCGCCGACGACCAGACCATGGTCAGGCAGAGTTTCCGGGCGGTGCTCGACGCGCAGGCCGACATGCACGTGGTCGGGGAAGCCGCGGACGGCACCACCGCCGTCGCGTTGTGCGCCGAACTCGAACCGGACGTCGTGCTGATGGACGTGCGCATGCCCGAACTCGACGGTCTCGAGGCGACCCGGCGGATCGTGGCAGGGCGGCAAGAGGTCCGTGTGTTGATCTTGACCACCTTCGACATCGACGACTACGTGTTCGGTGGGCTGCGGGCGGGCGCCAGTGGCTTCCTGTTGAAGGACTCGCCGCTGGACGACCTGGTCACGGCGGTCAGGGTGGTGTCCGCGGGCAACGCGCTCTTCGCGCCGACGATCACCAGGCGGCTGATCGGCGAGTTCACCCGTACCCACGCGTCGGCACACGCGGGTCACGCGCTCGTGGCCGAGTTGACCGCGCGTGAAACCGACGTGCTCCGGCTGATCGCGCGTGGCCTCTCCAACACGGAGATCGCCGAAGCGCTGGTGATCGCGGAACAGACCGCGAAATCCCACGTCAGCAGGGTTTTCGCCAAGCTCGGTGTGCGAGATCGGGCGCAAGCGGTCATGGTCGCCTACGAAGCCGGGCTCGTCGTGCCGGGTGACACGGCTTATTGAGGGGTTAGGCAGAGGTGTCGGGTTCGAGCGCGGTTCCGCTGCCGGACCGCGTCTCTCACTGTGTGAATTTTGGGACGTCAGATGACCCCAAATTTGCACAGTCCCGCACGAGGAGTCCCCATGACGACCGGATCCGAGGGGGTGTGTGGAAATAGGGACACTCAACCTCCCTATTTCCACACACCCCCTCAGACGGCTTACCCACGACCAGGCGAAAGTCCCGGGAGGCCGTCATCGGCAACGCGCATTTGATCGTTCCCCTCGTCGCTGGCCACTCGACTCCCCCGGTGTATAACGCCATATAAGTTCGGAGTGGGTGAGTAGTATTCTTCCGTGTCCGGCGCGTTCTCCCGCCCTTCCCGCGTATAAAGCAAAGAAACACAGGACGCCCGAGATGACACAGACGAGGAACGCGAACAGGCAGGCGCGGGTCGCGGCCAACAAGATCCGATACACGGTGATCACGCTCCAGCAGCCACAGCACGCCACGCCGAACAGCAGGGTGGGCAACAGGTAGTAGAGGACGACCGGGACGAAGATCCGCAGCCGCTCATCGCCGCCCGGGCGGACAATCCGTTCCTGGAGAAGGCATACCGGTCGCTCGGGGGAGAGGTGCAGCGGTTCAGGTTCTTCGCGAAGCTCGGATCCGCCAGGGGAGCGCCCGGACTGGTGGCGGGGGAGCGGGACGAGACGGTGGCACGGATGCGTCGGCACATCAAAAACGCCAAGCAGCGCGTCCTGAAAAACCGGAAGTCGATCACTGTCCTTTCTTCAAGTGTATAACCTCATATACATTGGTGCTGATTCTAAAACATTATTATTCATTGACAAAACCAGCTACGACTCCGGTAACACATACACGCGCCGTCCGGCGTGCGCAACCCGCGATCTTGTCCGGTTGCTCCGGCTCGTAGTGCATCGGTCGTCGAGGATTTCGGCGGCTGTTGCGGATTGTTTCGGGTCCATCGCGGCGGGCAGGAACACCGCGTCGAACGGGCTGAACCAGCGCGCGATGAGCCATCAGAAGCCATGGAACATCCTGTCGCCACCGTGGAAGACCCGCTGCCCGTCAGCCTGCACCACCCCGGTTCAGCTGCGGGTCGCCCAGTCCGTCGGCCAAGGTGTGGTCGCGCTGACAGGAACAGTTGCGGGCGGACCGACCGCGGCGGTGGACAACGGCGAACTGCCAACCGGGTTCGACGTCGACCAGGCGCTGTTCGTGATCGTCGCCGCCGGGCCGGCACCGAACGCGGCCATGCAGCTCCAGCACGACTGGGCGGCGGTGGGCCGGTCCCGCCGCGCGATCGAACGGGCGTGTTGGCGCCTACCCCTCGGCGAGCAGGTTGAGGAAGAAGACGCGGATGTCCTCGGCGAGCAGGTCCGGCACCTCCATCGCGGCGAAATGCCCGCCGCGCTCGAGCTCCGACCAGTGCCTGATGTCGTACAGCCGCTCGGCCAGCGGTCGCACCGACTGCGTGATGTCGTACGGGAGCACCGCCACGCCGAGTGGAACCCGGCACGGTTCGATCCCGCCGCTCGGGATGGCGTCGTGGTGCAGCCGTGCCGAGGAGGCCGCTGTCGCGGTCAGCCAGTACAGCGAGATGTCGGTGAGCATCCGGTCGTCGCTGACCGGCGAGCGGGGATCCGTCCACTGTGCGAAGCGCTCGGCGATCCAGGCCAGCTGGCCGACCGGCGAGTCGGTGAGTGCGTAGCCGATGGTCTGTGGGGTCGCGACCTGCAGGGCCTGGTAGGGCGGGCGATTCGCCATCAGCTGCCGGATCCTGTCCAGCCGGGCTTCGTCCTTTTCGGACAGTTCGACGTCAGCGTCCGGATCCGGTCGGGTCGGCAGGTAGTTGACGTGTACACCGACGACCTGCTTGGGGGCCGTCGCGCCGAGTGCTGTCGAGATGCCCGAGCCGAAGTCGCCGCCCTGTGCGCCGTAGCGCTCGTAGCCGAGCCTGTGCATCAGCTCGGCCCAGGCTCGCGCGATTCGGACGATGTCCCAGCCGCGTTCGTGGGTCGGTCCGGAAAACCCGTAGCCCGGGATGGACGGGATCACCAGGTGGAAGTCGCGTGACAGTGGCTCGATCACGTCGAGGAACTCCAGGAACGAACCGGGCCAGCCGTGGGTGAGGATCAGCGCGAGCGCGTCCGGGTTCGCGGACCGGACGTGGACGAAGTGGATGTTCTGACCTTCTATCTCGGTGGTGAAGTGTGGAAGCTCGTTGAGCTCGGCTTCGTGTGTGCGCCAGTCGTAGCCGGTGCGCCAGTGCTCGGCCAGTTGCTTGAGGCGTGCCAGCGGGAAGCCGTAGTCCCAGCCCGCGTCGGTGACCTCGTTGGGCCAGCGGGTGCGGGACAAGCGGTCATGGAGATCGTCGAGGTCGGCCTGGGGGATGTCGATGCGGAAGGGCTTGATCACGGTCTTGACTCCCGGTGACTCATTCGGCACCTAAACGTTTAGGCGCCTAACGTTTTGTCTCCGAACGATACTCCAATCGTTCGGGCACCCAACGATTGGTTAGACTCGTCACATGGAGAACTCGGCCGAGGAGATGCCTGCCCGGTGGCAGGGCCTGCCCAGCTGGCTGCTCACGCAGACGGCGAACCACGCGCATCGCCTGGTGACCGACGGGTTCTCCGCCGTCAACGCCCGGGGCTACCACTACCGCGTGCTGGCGACGCTGGAGGAGTTCGGGCCCGCCAGCCAGGCGACACTCGGCCGCCGCAGCGGAATCCACGTCAGCGAGATGGTCGCGACGATCAACGAGCTCGCCGAACGTGAACTGGTCGAGCGTGCCCCGGATCCCGCCGATCGGCGGCGCAACGTCATCTCGCTGACCACCGCGGGCAAGCGGCAGCTGCGACGGCTGGAAAAGCAACTGGCCGAGCGCCAGGACGAACTGATGGAGCCGCTGTCGCCCGGCGAGCGGGAGCGGTTCACCGAGCTGCTGTCGAAGCTGCTGGATCACCACAACCGGCGAACCGGCGAGGACTGGCTCGACTAGGCCGGTCTCGCGGATCGGGCACGGCGCCGGATTGTGGCCTTCCCCACGTGGACTGAACTGCGAATATCCAAGATCGAACGACAAAACGACTTCGTATTGTAGACACTCTGAGCGTGCTCCGAGAAGTCGACGATCTTGCTCAACCCGCCGGTCCCGAGGCGGCACCCCACCAGGGGCGTCCGGCGCGTGCGTTCGAGAGAGTTCTCGACCGGCTGGCCTGGTCGCCGTATCCGAGGGCGATCCTGCTGTATCTCGTGATCCGCACGGCCAGTGTCCAGTTGCTCGACCTGCTGGCCGCCGGGCGCGGCGGGACGCTGACCGATCGCCTGACCGCCTGGGACGGGCAGTGGTATCTGCGGTTGGCGGTGCACGGGTACGCCGATCTGCCGGGGACGCTGGACGCGGCGAGGCAGCCGTATTCGGACGCGCCGATGGCGTTCTTCCCGCTGTATCCGAAGCTCGTCGAGGCGGTGATGTGGCTCGGGCTCGATGTCGTCACCGCGGCGCTGGCGGTGTCGGTGCTGGCCGGGATGGTGCTCGCGTGCGGCTTGATCCGGATCGGGCGGGCGGTGTCGGCGGAGCGGGGTGACCGGACCGGTCTGCTGCTGGTGGCGCTGTGGGCCGGGGCGCCGATGGCGATCGTGTTCTCGATGGCTTACACGGAAGCGGTGTTCTGCGCGTTGGCGGTGTGGGCGCTGGTGAGTGTGCTGGAGCGGCGCTGGCTGCCTGCCGGGTTGTTCGCGTTCGCGGCAGGGCTGTCGAGGTCGACGGCGGTGGTGCTGGTCGCGGTGGTCGTCTTCGCGGCGCTGATCGCGGCCATCCGGCGCCCCGGGGAGCGGGCGCCGGCGCTGGCGGGTGCGGTGGTCGCGCCGCTGGGGGTGGCGGGGTACCTGGGGTTCGTGGCCTACCGGACGGGGAGCTGGACCGGTTGGCAGGACATCGAGCTGCGGGGCTGGAACACCGAGTTCGATTTCGGGGTGGAGACCTGGGAGTCGGTGCTGGCGCGGTTGACCGCGGACGACTCGGTGTTCAGCACGCTGACGGTGTTGATCCTGCTCGGGGCGGTGGCGCTGGTCGTGGTGGCGGTGTGCGCGCGGGTGCCGTGGCCGTTGACGCTGTACGGCATCGGGGTGCTGTTGCTGGCGATCGGTACGCGGGGGCTGCCTGACGCGAAGATCCGGTTCATCCTGCCCGCCTTCCCGGTGTTGGTCCCGATCGCGATCGGGCTGTCGAAGCGGCGGACGGCGACGGCGGTGGTGGCCGCGACGGCGTGGGTGGTCCTGGGTGCGTGGTTCTCGGCTCACGCGCTGACGGCGTGGCGGTACGCGATCTAGCCGGATTCCCTGCCGGAAGCGGCAGACACTGTATCGGCCTAGCCCGCCTGCCGGGTCCGATGGTCGGCGACGTGGACCCTGGTCGCGCAGCGGGTGGAGCAGAACCGGCGGCGTCCGTTGCGGGAGACATCGACGTAGACCGTTTCGCAGCCTTCGCGGGAGCAGACGCCGAAGCGGTCCGGAGCGTCGCAGACGAGGTGCGCGAGTCCGCCGGCGGTATAGGCGTGGACCCGGGCGACGGTGCCGGCGTGGGCGTCGACGTAGTGCAGGTGAGGCGCTTTGCCTTCGTGAGTGGAGATGTACGGCTTCGACGCGGAATCGAATAGCAGGGCGTTGACGAGGTCGACGCGCTCGGCGGGGTCCGCTTCGAAGACGCGGCGGAGTCGCCGGGTCCAGGCGACGATTTCGGTCGCTTCGCGCTTCTGGACGGCGGCGACCGTCATGCGGTCTTGGAAGATCGCGGTCAGCTCGACGGGCCCGGCGTCGTCACCGAGGTTCACCAGGTCGGCGGCGATCTGAGCCGCTGCCCCGCCGTAAGGGTTGAAGTGCATTAACTCATTACAGCACGATCGGGGCATGGAGTCGAAAGAGTGCCCGCGGTGCGGGTGGCCGCTGACCGAACTGCCCGCAAGCGCGACGAATTCACAACGGGTCTCCCGGGGGAGTCTCGAGTACATCCGGTGTCTGTGCGGGAGCTGGCTCGCACGCGTCGACGGTGTCGTGATCGGTGCGACGAAGTCCCAGCTGGGACAGGCTCAGCTCTGACGGTGGCGCGCGTCGGCGAGCAGTTGCGCGAGCGCGTGCACGGGAGAGGTCTCCAGTTTGTGCCGGTGGGCGTCATAGCGGTCGCGGGTGGTGCGGATGTCGGCGTGACCCAGCAGGTCCTGGACCTTCTGGACCGGGACGTCGTTGGCCAGCAACAAGGTGCCGGTGGTCCGCCGCGCGGTGTGCGGGGAAATGGTGTTCGCTTCGGCGAGTCCGGCAGCACGGGCCTGTGTCCGAAGAAGGAACCAGACGTCGCGCTGTGCCAACGGCTTTCCGCCGGGTTTGGTGCCGTCGTAGCGGTGGGGCATGGTCGCGAGCAGCGGGCCGGTCAGTTCGTCGGGGCGGACGCCGGTGCGGGCGGCACGCAGGTCGAGGTAGCGGCGTAGCGGGTGCTGGGCGGCGGGGACGAGCGGGACGAAGTCGCGGTGGCCGCCTTTGGCGGTGTAGCGCAAGATCGTGTGCCCGGCGTCGGTGTCGAGGTCGCGCACGGTCGCGGTGGTCAAGCCGGAGACACGCAACCCGGTGTAGAACAGGATCGCGACGACGGCGGCGTCACGCCACGACGGTTCGGTGTCGTTGGCACGGGCCCGGTTCTCCATGTGGTTCAGCAGTTTCGCCGTCGACTCGCCGCCGAGCGCCGGCAGCGGCGGGGTCTTGCCGGTCTTGGGCCGGTTGACCGCGGACACCGGGTTGCGGTCGGCGATGTCGTTGGACTGCAGGTACCGGTACCAGCTGGAGATGCCGGCGAGGGTGCGCGCGACGGTGGAATCGGCGGCCGGCCGGGGCACGCCGTCCCTGCCGGTGACGGTGAGGGTGTTCTTCCAGGCGTCGACGTCGGCGCGCCGGGCCGTCAGCGGGTCGAGCCCGGTGCGGGCGCACCAGCCGAGCCAGGCGGAGAGGTCGGCGTAGTACGCGCGGCGGGTGTGGTCGGTCTTGTCGGTTTCGAGCCAGAGCGCGGTGATGTGCCGGATCGCGTACCGGTCGAGCGGGTCGGCAGGCGGGAGCGCGGGCAGCAGCGCGACGGCTTCGGCGAGGACCTGCCGCCGGTTCTCGGCCCTGGTCTCCGGCAGCCCGGTCTTCGGTGGCTCCAGCGCGGCGGGAACGAGTTCGGCGGACATCGTGATCACCCTAACGCAAGGTGACCGCCACGAGTCGGTTCGCGTTTCGTGAACCAGGCGACGGCGAAAATCGAGCTGCTGGAGCAGATCCCGGTGACAGGGCCGATTCTGGCCCCGTCACCGGACTTCCGTTTCGCCGGGGCTCAGGTGTAGTAGCCCTCCACCGGAAGCCTGGCTTCGTCGAACAGCGCCGGACCCTCCAGCCGTACCGCTGGTGCGGTGGACGGCGGCTTGAGCGCGTTGACCTGCTCACCTGAGAGGGCGAACACGACCCGTCCCAGACCGGAGCGTTCGATGGCCCCCTGGCACATCCCGCACGGCTGGCAACTGGTGTACATCGTCGTCCCGGCCGCGACGGACGGCTCCAGTTCGCGCGCGGCCCAGACGGCGAGCTTCAGTTCCGGGTGCAGGCTGATGTCCGACTGCGACACCGTGGTGTTGTGTTCCTCGGCCAGAACCGAGCCGTCGGGGCCGACGAGAAGCGACCCGAAGGGCGGGTCGCCGTCCGTGCGGGACTTCGCGGCCAGCTCGATGGCGTGGCGGAGGAACTTCTCGTCTTCTTCGGTCATGATCGCTCCCGTTCCGGCCGGTATCGGCCCAGTTCCCAGTGTGCGGCCACGGTCGCCAGCGCCTGCCAGGCGGCTTCCGGGCGGAGGGTCTCTTCAGGGTCGCCGGAGAACGGGTCGAGCACGACCGTCTCGGCACCGAGGTGGCGAAGCCGGTCGAGGTCGTCGACGATCTGCTCGATCGTGCCTTCTCCGGCGAGGCGGTCCGGTCCGGTGACCGGACGGCCGGTGATGTTCAGCAGGATCCGCGGGGTGAACGCGGGGACGGGCCGGTCGTGGGCGTCGGCGATGGTCTTGACCCTGGTGAGCGCTTCGGTGAGCCAGGGGAGGGTGGCCCTCAGCGGATGCCAGGCGTCACCGACGCGGACGGCGCGGCGGATCCCCGCGTCGCTGTTGCCGCCGACCCAGATCGGGATGTCGCCGGCACGGTAGTCGGCGTCGTTCGCCCAGGCCTTCCGGACGGCGTCGAGATGGTCGTCGGTCAGCCGCCCCCGTTTCTCGAACGGGACATCGAGTGCTTCGAACTCCTGGCGGGCCCAGCCGGACGCGACGCCGAGCACGAGCCGTTCGCCGCTGAGCTGGTTCAGGTTCGCGGCCATCCGGGCGATCAGCAGCGGATGCCGGTACGGGACGATGAGCACGGTGGTGCCCAACCGGATCCGGCTCGTCACTCCGGCGAGCCACGACAGTGTCGTGAACGGTTCGTAGAACGGCGCCGGGTATTGCTCGGCGACGTCGGGGGTGATGGCGACGTGGTCGGACACCATGAGCAGGTCGTAGCCGAGGCCTTCGACCGTGGTGGCCCAGCCGCGGAGGATTCCGGGGTCGGTCCCCGGTCCGAAATTCGGGACATTGACACCTATTCGCACAGGTCAAGGCTATCCGTGCGGGGGAACGCCGGGAAGAGATCTTTCCCGGTGTAGCGGCGTTCGCGCCGTGGATCTGCCGGTATTCTGGCCTGATGACCGAGACTCTCGACGCGACGGACTGGGCGATCCTGGTCGAGCTCCAGAAGGACGGCCGTCTTCCGCTCACCGAACTGGGGAAGCGGGTCAGTCTGAGCGCGTCGGCGGCGACGGAGCGGGTCAAGCGACTGGAGTCGGCCGGGGTGATCACCGGCTATCGCGCCGACGTCGACCTCGAAAAGGCCGGGTACGTGGTGCTCGCGGTGGTACGGCTGAAGTACCCGGGCAGCAAGCACACGCCGTTGCACAAGCTCCTGGCGGAGCGCACCGAGATCCTCGAGTGCCTCCGCACGACCGGTGACGACTGCTATGCGCTGAAGATCGCGGCGCCGTCGATGGGGCGGCTGGAGGAGATCGTGAACGAGCTGGCGCTGTTCGGGAGCACGAACACCAACATCGTCTACAACCAGACGCTGCCCTACCGGGGGCCGCAGGGCCCGTAACCTCCCAGAGACCCATGACGTGCCATCTCGCCGACCGCCCTCGGAAGACCTCCCGGTAGAAGCCGCGTGCCCGCTCGCCGTCGTGGAACGGGATCTCGAAGTGCGCCACCCGTCCGGTCGTGGTCATCGACCCCTGTCTTGGCAGAGGACTTCGGCCTCCCCGAACCACCGGCGCAGCGCTCCGAGCAGCTCCTGCTGGTCTTCGCCGGCCCATGCCACGTGACCGTCCGGCCGCAGCAGCACGGCGGGTACATCCAGCTCTTTGCCGACGTCGACGACGTGGTCGACCCGGTCTCCCCAGTCCCGCACCGAAAGCCTGCCGGTCCGGTCGAGCAGCAGGCCGCGGCCGCCGTGCATGAGGCCGTAGAGATGCCCCTGCTCGAGTTCGAGGTCCCGCATCCGGCGGCCGAGCAGTTCGTGCCCGTCACCGAAGTCGTAGTGGATTCCGGTCGCGATGATTTTCTCGGTCAGGTACCGGTTCACCTCCTCGAAGTCCATCAGCTCCGACAGCAGCCGCCGCACAGCCTGGGCGCCCGGATCGAGTGACATCAGCAGCATCTGCGCGCGGGTGTTGTTCAGTACGCCGTCGGCCACCGGATGGCGTTCGGAGTGGTAGGTGTCCAGCAGGTCATCCGGTGCCCAGCCGTCGACCGTGGCGGCCAGCTTCCAGCCGAGGTTGAAGGCGTCCTGGATGCCGAGGTTGAGTCCTTGCCCGCCGACGGGTGGGTGGACGTGCGCGGCGTCGCCCGCCAGGAACACGCGGCCGACCCGGTAGCGCTCGGCCAGCCGGGTCGCGTCGCCGAAGCGGGAGAGCCAGCGTGGGGAATGCGCGCCGAAGTCGGTCCCGGCGGTGGCGACGAGCTGACGTTTGACCTCGTCGAACGACGGCGGGACCCGGGGATCTTCGCTCACGCCGTCGGCGGGCACGACGACCCGGTACACCCCGTCCCCGATCGGACCTGCGCCGAAGCGCAACTGGGTCTTGCGGACTTCGGTCATCACCGCGACCACGGTTTCCGGGTCTGCGGTCAGTTCCATCTCACCGAGCAGTGTCTCGACAGTGGTCGGCTCGCCAGGGAAATCGACGCCGAGGAGTTTCCGCACCGTGCTGCGGCCGCCGTCGCAGCCGACGAGGTAACGCGAGCGCAGCCGTGTTCCGTCGGCCAGTTCGACCTCCACCCCGTCTTCGTCCTGCCTCAGCCCGGTCACTTCGCGAGCGCGCCGGATCTCGACACCGGCCTCGGCGGCGTGTTCGATCAGCAGCCGGTCGGTGATGGTCTGGGGGATACCGAGAACGTAGGCGTGAGCGCTGTCCAGCGACGAGGCCGGTTTGACGATGCCCGCGAAGTACCCCGTGATCGGAGCCTGCTTGCCGTGCTCCAGGAATCGCTCCAGCATGCCTCGCTGGTCCATCACCTCGATGCTGCGCGCGTGCAGGCCCAGCGAGCGGACGACCTTGGTCGGTTCCGGCTCCCTCTCCAGGACGACCACCCGCACACCGTGCAGTCGCAGTTCGGCGCCCAGCATCATGCCGGTCGGACCGCCACCGGCGATGATCACGTCGATCAAGAGTTCCCCCTGTGTTCTCGTGGCTACGGCGGGAGATTCTGCGGTACGACAGGGGTCTTGCCGCAAGCCCCATGATGCGCTATATGTTGGAGGTGGCGGGGAGAGTCGATCTCCCTGCCTTTGCCATGTCCGGATGGTGTGACCTGCGTCGAACATGTCGGAGATGGGGCTCTGTAGGTCGTTCTTGACGACGCACGTGTTCGCGGACGGGGAACCGGAGCGCCCGTTCGGGATCGGTGCGATGATCGGCGGCGGTGCCAACGCCACTGTGCCAACGCCACTGTGGCCGCCCTGGCCGTCCGGGCTGCCCGGCGGGCGTTCGGCCCGGCACCGCAGGCGTGGCCCGAGGCCTCGCCGAATCTCGCGCTTCCGCCGCTGGATTCTCGTGATCAGCGCTCCTGACCGGCACCGTAACCGGCCGCTTCTCGCGCCTGCCCGACGTGGTATCCGGAGCGGCGAAATCGGCGTGGGCTGCTCGATCGCCTCCGGGCACAATGATCGGGATGTCCAGCAGTCCGCGCTCGGGAAGGCGCTGGTGAAGGGGGAATGGTGACGTCCTACCGGTAGGCGCGGCTCAACGGAATCGCGTCGTCGAGCCGGACGAGCTGGTGCTCAGACCGGTTCGTGCTGGGAGCGCCGGGCGTAGGCGCGGGCGGCGCGGGCCCGGTCACCACACCGGACCGAGCACCACTGGCGCCGTCCGTTGCGCAGGAAGAACCGGCTGCAGGGAGCCGACCCACAGGCTGCGATCCGCTCGGCGTCCGGCCCGGTGAGCAGGTCCGCGGCGTTGGCGGCGAGCGTCGCCAACGCGTGCTCGACGATCTGGGTGATCGGATGCGACGCGGCGCGGTACAGCCCTCGGATCGGGTCCCAATGCAGGAGTTCCGCCGTGGGGACTTTGCTCAGTGCATCGTTGACGGCGTTGAGGGCGCTCTGCGGAGCCGGTTGCGAGCAGGACCGCGAGGCGAGCAGTATCCGCACTTGCTCACGCAGTGAGCGGACCAGCGACGCGCACATCTCCCGCAGACCGGCGTCGATCGGCGCGAGTCCTTGGTCGACCAGCCAGTCCGTCACGGCGGCCGGGGTGCCGAGGAGATCGACGCACTGCCCGCCGGGCAGTGCGATCGCGGTGTTGGCGAGGGCGAGCGCGACGTACTGCTCCGCACCCGGCGCGGGCGGCAGGTCGGTACCGGCGGTGTCGTCCACGTCCTCATCGTAAGTGCCACTCAGTCCTCACGGAAACTATTGCACTTTTTCGTGAGGAAACGCTAGCGTCACTCACGGAAAGAATTAGGATTATCCGTGAGGTGGAAGATGAGCGAACAGTTCTCCGTCCAGGTCTTCGGCGGGCCGACCGCGCTGATCCACTACGGCGGCTTGCGGTTCCTGACCGATCCGACCTTCGACGAGCCCGGCTACTACGGGGAGCCTGACGGCAGGCCCGGCCTGACCAAGACGGCCCCGGCTTCGGCGAAGCCCACCGACCTCGGCCACGTCGACGCCGTCCTGCTGTCCCACGACGAGCACCCCGACAACCTCGATCACTCCGGCCGGGCACTGCTGGCCGACGTGCCATTGACACTCACCACGCCCAGTGGAGCGGGACGGCTGGGCGGCACCGCGAAAGGGCTGGAGACCTGGGAAGCGGTCGAACTGACCCGGCCGGACGGGGGAGCGGTGACCGTGACCGCCGCGCCCGCGCTCCACGGTCCGGAAGGGGCGGAGAAGGTCACCGGCGACGTCGTAGGCTTCGTGCTCACCGCACGGGATCTGCCGACCGTCTACGTCAGCGGCGACAACGCCTCGCTCGACGCCGTCCAGCAGGTCGCCGACCGGTTCGGCCCGGTTGACGCCACCGTGCTCTTCGCCGGGGCCCCGCGACTGAAGCCGGTTTTCGACGGCGCCCTGCTCGTCCTCGACAGTGCCCTGGCCGTGGAGGCGACGAAGATCCTCGGTGCCCGCACGGTCATTCCCGTGCACATCGACAGCTGGGACCACTTCACCGAAGGCCGTGACGACGTGGTGGCCGCGTTCACGGCCGCCGGTCTGGCGGATCGGCTGCAGTTCGGCTGACGCTGAAAGCCGCGGAGTTCGACATCCGCACCCCGCACTGGTTCGGCGCCACCGGCGCCGGTCCCGTCGAGTACCTGAGCCTCATCGGGCAGTAAGGCGAACGCGCGCACCTCCGCGTCGCGCCGTCCCGGTAGCAAGAAAGGAAGTACCGCCATTCCCACCGTGACACCGCAGATCCCCACCCCGGACGGTCAGGCCGACGCTTTCGCCGCCTTCCCCGACGGTGACGGGCCGTATCCGGGCGTTCTCCTCTACCCGGATGCCTTCGGGCCGCGCCCTGTCCTCCATGAGATGGCCACCGAACTCGCCGAGCACGGCTACTACGTCCTCGTCCCCAACGTCTTCTACCGGCACCGCCCGGCACCGGTGTTCGACCTTCCCGAGCACGTCACGGCCGAAAACCGGCCCGGGATCTTCGGCCAGATCATGCCCTTGATCGAGGCGCACACCACCGAACACGCCCTGCGCGACGCCGACGCCTACCTCCGATTCCTCACCACCCAGCCCGAGGTCCGCTCCGGTCCCGTCGCCGCGATCGGCTACTGCATGGGCGCCGTCCTCGCGATGCGCACCGCGACCGCCCACCCCGACCAGGTGGCAGCCGTCGCCGGATTCCACCCCGGCGCCCTGGTCACCGACGCGACCGACAGCCCACACCGACAGGTTCCGAAACTCACCGCCCAAGTCCACCTCGGACTCGCCGAGAACGACATGACAACCGGGGCCATCACCGAGATCAGCCAGGCGTTCGACACCGCCGGCGTCGGCTACACCTGCGAGATCTACCCCGGAACCGTCCACGGCTTCACCATGTCCGACACCGACGCCTTCGACCCCGAGGGATCCCGGCGCCACTGGGACCGGCTGCTCGACCTCCTCGGCCGCACCCTCACCTGGAGCCACTCGATCCAGACGTTGCGGAACCCCGGGTTCGCCCCGGGATCGCCGTGGTCCTGCAACCGGATCGGGGCAGGCGGCGGACTCTCCGGGCGACCGGCCCCGGTCTTGCCGTCGATCGCTACGTCGTCGTGCACCCGCTCCCCGTTCCACCACAGGCTCACCCGCGCGTCGGCGCCCTTGATGCCTTCGAGTCATAGCGCGCCGCGCGGAACCTGATGTCGTAGGTCTGCCACTTGCCCGGCGCGGTCGCCGCGTTCACGTCCGGCGCCTTCTTCGTGTAGCCGGTCGGGCCAGGACAGTCGGGGTTCGACTCCCCGGAACCGCACTCCCGACGCCCCTGTAGCCCAAACGCGCTTATAGAGGGGGAAGGTCACACGTGTCGTGCTCGTGGGCGGGGCTGGTGGTGGGGTGAAGGCTCCCTTCGCCGCGTCTGATGCGGCGAAGGGAGCCTTCGGCTCTGAGGTCATGACCGGGCCGGTGACGTGGGGACTGTGCGACATCGGAGGACGCCGGCGGTCCCCCGCCTGTGCGCGACACGTTTTGTCTTCCCCCCGAAGGACGCGTCCAGTCCAGGTTCAAATCCTGGGGGAGCAGCACGCCCGATCCCGAGGGTGTAGCGGCAGCACGACGGACTTTGGACCCGTCGGCCCAGGTTCGAACCCTGGACCGGGAGCCGACAGGTCGTGCCATACGCCTGCGAACGAGGCCAGCCTCAACAACGCCCAGCGAACCTTCACACCTTGTTGCGCGATCCCGGCGAACCCGTCTTACTCGGGCACCAGCTTCTCCACCGCGGCGACGCTGAGTCCTGCGGCGTCACCGACCAGTTGACTGTCGTGACCACCCCGCCTCCGGTGCCCGAAGCGCAAGCCGCTGACCAGGCACAATGCTCTCAGGTCGCCGCTGAGCGCCGAAATGCGACGACCGGGTGTCCTCTACCCCGGTGATTCTTTGTTCTCAACGAGCGCCTTCGCGAAACGACCTACCTACTTTGCGTGCCCAATCTGATCGAGCGCGACGGCCGAACGAGCCCCGTCTATAGGTACTCCGTCGATGCTCAGTCATAAGGGGCATTATCACGGTATCTCGCCTCGCCCGAAGTTACGCGTTAAGCGGACGCGTTACTGATTTAGCGTATCGCGTATCACCTCGAAAACCAGGTTCGCCAGGGAGCGCCGGATTTCGCCGGTGGCGATACCGGCGATCCGCAGGCGGTCGCCCCCCTACCGTGGCCGCATGAACTCACCGATCACGGGCACGGCTGCCGGAGTGCCGTTCACCGCGTTACCACCGGACGGCGACGAGAACACGCCGCTGATCGTCACCTGGCACATGCTGGACGCGCCGAGGTCTGACGCGGCGTTCGCCGCCGCGCTGCCGATGCACGGTCTGCCCGCGTGGCGGGTGCACCTCGGGATGCCGATGTGCGGGGCGCGGATGGTCGACGGCAGCATGGACGCCGGCCTGGCGCTGATGCGCGAGGACGTCCTGATGTCCTTACTGCACCCGTTCGTTCGGCAGGCGACCGAGGAGTTCCCGGCCGCGCTGGCCTCGCTCCGGGCACAGCTGCCGGTCGACGACGGCCCGATCGGAGTGCTCGGCGGCTCACTGGGCGGTGCTGTCGCGTTGCGGGTTCTCGCTGACACCGAGATCCCGGTCTTCGTCGGCGCCATCGTGAACGCCGCTGTCCGGATGCGGTCGGTCGTCGACCTGTTCCCCGGCGACTACCTCTATGACACTGAGTCCGAGAAGGCCGTCGACAGCCTGGACTTCGTTCCCAAGGCGGACGTCCTCGCCGAGCGGGCGCCGTTGCTAATCGTCAGCGGCGAGCGGGACCACCCGGATCTCCGCGCCGACGCGATCCGGCTCGCCGAGGCGATGGGGGACCGGTCCGAGCTGCTGTCGATTCCCGGGCTGGAACATCCGCTGGCCGAGGAGCCCGGCATCGAGCCCGCGCCGCAGCTGCCGTCGGCTCGCGAGGTGGACGCCGGGCTCACCGCCTGGTTCCGGCGCCACCTCGCGCGAACGGGCTAGCTCACCATGCCGCCGTCCACCCGCAGGACCGTGCCGGTCACGTAAGAGGAACGGTCACTCAGCAGCCACGCGGCCGCCTCCGCGACCTCCTCCGGCTCGGCCACTCGTCCCAACGGGGTCTGGGCGTTGAGCTGCTCCAGGATGCCAGGAGAGGCCTCGGCCCACTCGGTGAACATCTCGGTCATCGTCGTGCCGGGGGCGACGGCGTTGATGCGGATCCCTTCCGGGCCATAGGTGACGGCGGCCGAAGCGGTGAGGCTGTTGACGCCTCGCTTCATCGCGCCGTACGCGGGAAGGTCCGGGTTGGCCATCAGGCTGCCGACGCTGGTGTTGTTGACGATGGCGCCGGTTCCCGCGGTGGCCCGGATCGCGGCGATCTCGGCGAGCATCGCCAGCCACGGGCCTTTGAGGTTGACCGCGTAGATGTGGTCGAAATCGGCCTCGGTCACCTGGTCCATCGGGCCGGGCGGCACGTTCGTCGCGCCGTTGTTGAACGCGACGTCGAGCCTGCCGTGCAGTTCCACGGCACGGTCGACGGCCGCGCGCACGCTCGCCGCGTCACCCAAGTCGCACACCACGTGGTCCGCGATGCCGCCCGCCGCGCGGATCTCCTCGGCCACGGTCTTCAGCTGGAGCTCGGTACGGGCGGCGAGCACGACCTTGGCGCCTTCCCTGGCGAACAGCCGCGCCGCAGCGGCACCGATCCCTCGCCCGGCGCCGGTGATGAAAGCGACCTTGCCGTCCAGCAGGCCCGAAACAGTTGTGTTGGTCATGCCTCCGAGAGTTCACCGGCACCGAGGGTCTTATCCAGGCATCGCCGGTACCTGACTGCCGCGCCGCCATCGTCCACACTGGAGGGGTGGACAGACGACAACTGGGCGACTTCCTGCGCAGCAGGCGTGAGCGGATCACCCCCGCCGACGTGGGCCTGCCCGCCGGGCCGCGCCGCCGCACACCGGGACTGCGCCGCGAGGAGGTGGCGCAGCTGGCGTTCATCTCGACCGAGTACTACACGCGGCTGGAGCAGGCCCGCGGTCCTCAGCCTTCCCGCGAGGTCCTGGCGGGGCTGACCAGGGCGCTGCGACTGTCGGACGCGGAACGCGATCACCTGCATCACCTCGCGGGCGCCCCGCCCGGTCCGCCGCCGGGACCGTCCCGTGAGGTCCGCCCGAGCATTCTCGCGTTGTTGCGACGTCTTCCGCAGGCCGCGGCGATCGTGCTGTCCGCGACCTACGAGGTCATCGCCTGGAACGACCTCGCCGCGGCCCTGATGGAGGACTTCTCCGCGCTGCCACGCCGCGATCGCAACCTTGTCCGGCGCGCGTTCCTCGGAACATCGGAGCGACGGATGTACGGGGTGTCCGACGTCGACGAATTCTCCGCGAGCGCGGTCCGGAACCTGCGGGCCACCGCCGGCCGCTATCCCGACGATCCCGAAGTCACCGGACTGATCAGCGAACTCCTCGACGGTAGCGACGTGTTCGCCCGGCTCTGGGCCGCGCACGACGTGTGTGCCGCGCCCACCCTGTGCAAGACCTTCCAGCATCCGATGGTGGGCCCGGTGTCGGTGAACTCCGACGTCCTCGACATCAGCGACCGCGACCAGCAGGTCGTGATCTACACCGCCGAACCCGGCAGCCGGTCGGAAGAGGCGTTGCGGTTGCTATCGGTCGTCGGGACGCAGCGGATGGACGTCCCGCGCTGAACGTTTTGTAGGTTCCCTCGATACCAGTGGATCGACGCGCAGCGCGATCGCCAGCGCGAACCGGCCGGCCGGATCGTCGACCGTGCCACCGAACAGTGTCCGCAACTGCCGGATCCGGTATCGAACGGTCTGGACGTGGACGTGCAGTTCGCCGCCGATCGCCTGCGGCTGGTCAGGGCGCGCGAGCCACGCGGCGAGGGTGGCGGTGAGCCGTTGCCGCGCCGGTTCGGGCAGACCGGCCAGTGGCGCGAGGACGTCCTTCGCGAACTCGGCGGCGAGTTCGGGATCGGCGGTCAGCAACAGGTCGATGCGGTGATCTGTGGTGTGGACGAGGGCGCTGCCGCCGAGCGCGCCGGTGCGGGTCAGCCGCCACAGCGCACTCGCCCGGCGGGCGCTGAGCGCGGCCGAGCGAAGCGGCACCACCGGGCCGACCCCCGCCTGCTCGTGGCCGAGCAGGTCACGCAGCCTGGCGAGGTACCACTCGAACCGGTCGGCGGGCATGACGACGGCCGTGAGGTCGTGGTGGCGGCCGATCAGCACCCGTCCCGGCATCCGGTCGAGCAACTGCGGCGCGACATCGGCATTGGTGACGGCCACGACGAGACGGCCGGGCAACACCCACGCGGCCTGGCTCGCCGCGTCGTCGAGCACGTCGCGGGTGGGCGCCGGTTCGGTGAGCAGGAGGCCGAGGAGCCGGTCCCGCCGCGCTTGCCCGGCCCGCGCCGCCTGTGACCGCGCTTCGGCGTATCCGTCGGCGGCCGCGGCGGAAAGTTCCGCGATGAAGGCGAAAAGTGCCTCGCCGAGCTCGACGATCGCCTGGGTCGGCAGATCCACGGCGGGCGCCGCCGAGGTGAGCTGCCGCCAAACACCCAGCGCGGCCGACTGGTAGAAGCCGAGCATCTCCTCCAGGCTGCGGCCCGCGGTGTGCTGGGCCCTGCCTTGTGCGCGGTAGACCTCGCGGTCGGTGGTGATGTCGGGATGGCCGGTCTCGCTGAAGAAGGCGTCCAGTGCGACGTCGAGGGTGAGGTGGAGGTTCGCCGCGGTGCGATCGTCCAGCGGCGTCCGCAACCCGGCGCGGACCTGGTCCATCGCGGCGGACGCGATCGCGGCGGTGTCCGGCTCCAGCCGGGTCAGCACCGAGGCGTCCAGCCGTCGCCACGGTTGCGCCGACGGCGTAGTCATAGCGACAACATAGAGGCAACCTACAAAACTCCGGACAAGAACGCGCGGCTGGAATCTAGTGAGTCACCCACCATCCGGCGGACGCTGTTCGCGGCATTCGACGACGCATGCAGGAGGCGGCAGTGACACGTTCTCGCTGGAGAAGATTCGTTCGTAGCGCCGCGGTGGCGGGCACCGCGCTGACCCTCGTCGGAATCGGGACACCTGCCCTCGCGGCGGAACGCCAGGTGTACGTCGCCATGGGGGACTCGTTCTCCGCGGGCTCCGTCGTCCTGCCGCAGTCCGATCTGCTCACCTGCGCGCGGTCCGCGATCAACTACGCGGGCCTGCTGGCGAAGCAGCTCAAGGTCGACGAACTGCGTGACGTCACCTGCGGCGCCGCGACCACGGCGAACTTCCCCAACCCGCAGAAGGGCATCATCTCCGGCACCAACCCGCCGCAGTACGACGCGCTCTCGGCCGACACGACACTGGTGACCGTCGGCATCGGCGGCAACGACATCGGACTGGTCGGGCTCGCCACGTCGTGCGTGAACCTGCTTCCGGTGGGCGCGTCGTGTAAGGCGGCCAACACCGCGGGTGGCGTGGACAAGTACGCGAACAAGATCGACGCCTTCGCCGCGACCTACGGCACGGTCATCGAGACCATCCGTCAGCGCGCCCCGCAGGCGAAGATCGTCATGGTCGGCTACCCGACCGGGATCAAGCCCGGTGGCTGCTGGCCGGTCGTCCCGGTGCTGCCGCAGGACGCCGACTACATCCAGGCCAACATCGACCGGCTCAACGCGCGGATGGCCGAGCAGTCCGCGGCGCACGGCGCGAAGTACGTCGACATCCGGACGCCGAGCATCGGTCATGACGCCTGTCAGCCGATCGGCGTCAAATGGATCGAAGGACTGATCCCGTCGGTGGTGAACAACAGCTTCGCGCCGCTGCACCCGAACGCCGCCGGACTCGCGGCCGTGGTGCCGAGCATCCGCAAGGTGCTGTAGCCAACCGCTACTCGCCTACCCACGTGTGACATCGACGGCCCCGGCACGGCTGAGTGGGGAAGTTCCGGGACGTTGAACGTCCCGGAACTTCCCCACTCGGCCCATCCGGGGTTGACCAATCTGGGCGTGGATCGAAGCCAGCGGACAGGCCGATGCCGGTCCGCACCACTCACGAGCTGGTGATCAGGCGGTCGGCGCCCAGTACAGGAGCCGGTTCGGGGAACCGGAGCCCGGGTTGGTCACCTTGTTCGGGGTGGCCGCGTTGATCAGGGCGGTGGCCACCTGTGCGGGCGTGGCGGTCTTGTTGTTCTGCAGGAAACGGGCCGCGACGCCGACCACGTGCGGGGTCGCCATCGAGGTGCCGCTGATGGTGTTCGTCGCGGTGTCGCTGGTGTGCCACGACGACGTGATGCTCGTGCCCGGCGCGAAGATGTCCACCAGGCTGCCGTAGTTGGAGAAGCTGGACCGCGCGTCGGTGTTGGTGGTCGAGCCGACGGTGATCGCCTGGGTCACGCGGGCGGGGGAGAAGCCGGACGCGTTCGCGTTGGAATTCCCGGCGGCCACGCCGTAGGTGACGCCCGCGGCGATCGACCGGCGGACGGCGTCGTCGAGGGTGGTGGAGGCGCCGCCGCCGAGGCTCATGTTGGCCGCGGCGGGCTTGACGTGGTTCTTGGTGACCCAGTCGATGCCGCCGATGACACCGGCGGTGGTGCCGCTGCCGGAGTTGTTGAGCACGCGGACGCCGTAGATCGTGGCGCCCTTGGCGATGCCGTACTGCGAACCGGCGATGGTGCCGGCGACGTGGGTGCCGTGGCCGTTGCCGTCCTGGGCGACGGCGTCGTTGTCGACGAAGTCGTACCCGTTGCGGGCGCGGCCGCCGAAGGTCTGGTGGCTGATCCGCACGCCGGTGTCGATGACGTAGACGTTCACGCCCGCGCCGGTCGAGGTGTAGCTGTAGCGCTGGTCCAGCGGGAGGTTGCGCTGGTCGACGCGGTCGAGACCCCAGGACGGCGGGTTGACCTGCGTCGCGTCCGCGTGGACGACCTGGTTCTGTTCGACGGACACCACTGAGGGGTCGGCGGCGAGGCGCTTGGCCTGTCTCTCCGACAGGGTCGCGGAGAAGCCCTTGAGCGAGCTGCTGTAGACCTGCTCCACCTTCGCGCCGAAGCGACTGGCCAGCGCGCCCACGACGCCGGCATCCTTCAGCGTGACGATGTAGCTGTTCGGGATCGCTTCGGGGGCTCCCGCGGCGAGGATCTGTCCCTCAGCGGCCTGCGCGGGAGCGGCGGTCACGCTGATCGCCACTGCGACCGCGCTCGCCAATCCGGCACGGCACAGCCAACGCGCTTGTCTCATCTCTCGCATGTGTTCGTCCTGTCATTCGCAGGGGACCGGCCGGTCAAGACCACAGCGGCGGAAAGCGGTCCAGCTCGACCGCATGGGACGGCACCTGCCGAATCCCACGAAGATCGAGGTTATTGAGCGTTTGACATGGCCGATATCGACTGAATGGGGCAGGACCCGACCTTCGTCTGACGGCCATTGGCGGCGGGTGCCCTGCACGGAAAGTGCACGTCGCCCCCTCCGTACGCTGTGGACGGAACACCTGCCGAGCATCTGGAGTCCGAACCACCGTGCCTGTCACTTCGAGCCTGCGAGCCGACTGCGAGAACTGCTTCGGTCTGTGCTGTGTCGTCCCGGCCTTCGCGGCGTCAGCCGATTTCGCGATCACCAAACCGGCCGGACAGGCGTGCCCGAACCTGCGCGAGGACTCCCGGTGCGGCATCCACGACAAGCTCCGCAAGACGGGCTTCACCGGCTGCACGGTCTACGACTGCTTCGGCGCGGGCCAGAAGGTCTCCCAGATCACCTTCGACGGCGAGGACTGGCGGAAAGCGCCGAAGACGGCGAAGTCGATGTTCGCGGTCTTCCCGGTGATGCGGGACCTGCAGGAACTGCTCTACTACCTCACCGAAGCGGCCGCCCTGCCGACGTCCGCGACGATCCGCGACGACCTGGCGGCGCTCATCGACCAGACCGAGGCGATGACGCTGCAGCCGCCCGGCGTACTGCGGGAACTGGACGTCCACGCGCACCGGGGCGCGGTGAACGGCCTGCTGCTGCGGGCGAGCGAACTCGCCCGCGCCGATGTGCCGGGCAAGAAGAAGGACCGGCGTGGCGCCGACCTCATCGGCGCGAAGCTCAAGGGCTCGAATCTGCGCGGCGCGCTTCTTCGCGGGGCTTACCTGATCGGCGCGGACCTGCGTGGCGCCGATCTGCGACAGGCCGACGTCATCGGAGTGGACCTGCGCGACGCCGACCTCCGTGGCGCCGATTTCCGGGAGGCCCTCTTCCTCATCCAGTCGCAGTTGGACGCGGCGAAGGGTGACACGACGACGAAGCTGCCGGAGTCGCTCTCACACCCCGCTCACTGGTGATCCTTTGTGGACGATGTCTGCTGCGCGGAAAAGTGTGCATCGGATGAGCGGTTTGACTGCGAGACTGGGCCCATGCGTGCCGATCGCCTGGTGGCCACCCTCCTGCTGATGCAGGCTCGTGGCCGTGTCACGGCTTCCGAGCTGGCCGACGAACTCGAGATCTCGGTCGCCACGGCCCGGCGCGACCTCGAAGCGCTGTCGGCGGCGGGTGTGCCGGTCTACCCGCAGCCGGGACGAGGCGGTGGATGGTCGCTGATCGGCGGCGCTCGGACCGACCTCAGTGGACTGTCGGCGTCGGAAGCGCAGGCGTTGTTCCTGCTCGCCGGGCCGGCGGCGTCGATCTCACCCGAGGTCAAATCCGCGCTGCGGAAGCTGGTCCGGGCCTTGCCGAATACCTTTCGCGCCGATGCACAGGCCGCCGCGGACGCGGTCGTCATCGACCCGTCGCGATGGGGCGAGCGGGAGAAGGAACGGCCCGAACTGCTCACCGTGCTGCAGGCGGGCATCGTCCGTCGTCGCAAAGTCCGCTTCGGTTACGCGAAGAGGGGCGCGGAACCGGTCGAGCGGGTCGTGGATCCGTGGGGACTCGTGGACAAGGACGACGTCTGGTACCTCATCGCGGGCACCGAGAAGGGTCAGCGCACCTTCCGGGTCGATCGCATCTCCGACGCCGAGGTGAGTGACCTGCCCGCCGGGCGGCCGGACGACTTCGAGTTGTCGCGGGCGTGGGAGCAGGTGGTCGACCAGGTCGAGCGACGCCGGTCGGGGCTGGACGCGACCGTGCTCATCGCCGAGCGGCACCTGCCGATTCTGCAGGACCACTTCGGGCGCCAGTCCATTGTGGAGGGGACGCTCGACGACGGGCGCGTGCGAGTGACGGTGTCGGCACCGGTGGCGTGGATGATCGCCCAGCAACTCGCGGGCTGGGGCTCGATGATCGAGGTGCTGGGCCCGCCGTCGGTGCAGGCAGAACTCGCGCGGATCGGCGCGGAACTGGTCGAGCGCTACGCGACAGCAGTGCGGTAACCCTGAGGGCTGATGCCGTGCTCGCGTTTGAACGCGGTGCTGAGCGCGAACGAACTGCCGTAGCCGACCTGCCGTGCGACCGCGCCGATCGTGACGTCGGGGTGCTGGCGCAGCAGATCCGCGGCGAGTGCGATGCGCCAGCCCGCGAGATAGGCCATCGGCGGTTCGCCAACCGCGGCGGTGAACCGCCGGGCGAACGCGGCACGGGAGACACCGGTGTCGGCCGCGAGAGACGCCACCGTCCACGGCTCGGAAGGTTTGTGCTGCAACAGTTTCAGTGCCCGCCCGACGACGGGGTCGCGGTGGGCGCGGTACCAGGTGGGCGCCGCGGCGCCGGGCCGGTCGAACCAGGTCCGCAGCGCGGCGACCAGGAGCAGGTCGAGCACCCGGTCCAGGACGGCTTCCTGGCCCGGCGTGTCCTTGACGATCTCCCCGGCGAGCAGCGGCACGAGCGGATTCTCCCACTCCTCGTCCCGCACGACGAGCAGCGACGGCAGCGCGTTGAGGAGCCGTTTGCTGATCTCGCCTTCGAGCGGGTACGTGCCGGTGAGCAGCACGACGGGGCCATCCGGGTCGCTGCCCCAGGTGCGGACGCCGAAGTCGGACAGTTCGGTGAGGTGCTGCCCGTCCGGGGTCAGACATTCCTGCCCCGGCAGGATCATCGCCTGCGGCGGTGTGGCCGGATCATCGGCGACGACATACGGATCCGGGCCACGGGCGATGGCGATGTCGCCGGTGCCGAGACGGACGGCGTCCCCGTGATCGGGCACGACCCAGGACTCGCCGCGAACCTGGGCCATCACCGTCAGCGGTGCCTCGTCTGCGACGCGCAGTGACCACGGCGGGGTCATGACCGACTTCAGCAGGAACGCGCCACGCGCACGGGGTCCGTCGAGTAGTCCAGCGAGAGGATCCATGCCGCGAAGTGTAGACGATGAAACATGGAAGAGAGCCTCTGAACTATGTTCCGTCTCATCTCGGGGCGCTTAACTAAGGCCATGACAAACACGAAGAACAACGAGACGGTGCTGGTCCTCGGAGCGACGGGCAAGACCGGGCGCCGCGTGGCGCAGCAACTGACCGACCGGGGGATCGAGGTCCGGAAGGCCTCGCGGCCCGCGTTCGACTGGGACGACCGATCGACCTGGACGGCCGCGGTCACCGGCATCAGCGCGGCCTACCTGACCTACTACCCCGACCTCGCCTTCCCCGGCGCCGCCGAGGCGATCCGCGACTTCTCGAAGCTGGCCGTGGAACACGGCGTCCGTCGGCTGGTGCTGCTGTCCGGCCGCGGCGAGGAGGAAGCCGTGGTCAGCGAACAGGGTGTGCGTGACTCCGGTGCCGAGTGGACGGTCGTGCGGGCCAGCTGGTTCGCCCAGAACTTCAGCGAGCACTTCCTGCTGGAACCGGTGCTCGCCGGCGAGATCGTGCTACCCGCCGGGCAGGTGACCGAACCCTTCATCGACGTCGAGGACATCGTCGACGTCGTGGTGACCGCACTGACCACCGACGGGCACGACGGCCAGGTGTACGAGCTGACGGGGCCCCGGTTGCTGGGTTTCGCGGACGCGGCGGCGGAAATCAGTAAAGCTGCGGGGCAGGATGTCCGGTACGTTCCGGTTTCCGCGGCGGAGTTCGCCGCGGGCGCGGCCGAGCAGGGCGTGCCGGAGGAAGAGATCGAAGGCCTGACCGACTTGTTCACGCGGGTGCTCGACGGCCGGAACGAATCACTCACCGGTGACGTCGAGAAGGTGCTGGGCAGGCCCGCGAGGGACTTCTCCGAGTACGCGGCGAAGGCCGCGGCCACTGGGGTCTGGAATCGATGAGACGAGCGGGGATCGGAAGGGAGGCGACAGGAATGTCGACGCTGAGCGAAATCGTCCTGATCGCGGCCGTCATCGCGGCGGGGTTGATCGCGGGCTTGTTCTACGCCTACACATGCTCGGTCATGCCGGGACTGGCACGGGCCGACGCCCGGACGTACGTGACGGGGATGCGGGAGATCAACATCGCGATCCTCAACGGCTGGTTCGCACTGAGCTTCGGCGGTGCGCCACTGCTCGCCGCGGCGGCGGCGGCGCTGCACTTCCGATCGGAGCTGCGGTCCGCGCTGCCGTGGCTCATCGCGGGGTTCGTGCTGCTGCTGGTGATGCTGATCGTGACCATGGCGATCAACGTGCCGCTGAACAACGCGCTCGAAGCGGGCTTCGACGGGAACAACACCGACTTCGAGGCGCTGCGGGCGAAGTTCGAGGGCGTCTGGGAACGGTGGAACCTGGTCCGGACCCTGGCCGCGATCGGCGGCTTCGGTGCTCTGGTGGGCGGGTTGATCGTGCACGTCCGCGCCTGATCCGCCACCGCGCGTGTGATGAACGGACCTTTCCTAACAAAAATGTGTCAGGAAAGGTCCGTTCATAGTCGGCGGCGAAACCGCCATGGTCACCGGGGAAGTAGGTTGGCTCACCCCGAGAAGACCGGCGGCCAGGACAGCGGCCTCGTGCACGAGCTGCGCGGCCGAGGTCTCCCCGACACCGACGACAATCCGCGTCCTCGACGCCTTCAGCGCTCGTAGTCCGGGGGTGAAACTCCCGATCGCCTTCATCAGATGCACGATGAAGAACTCGAAGTTCTTCGCCATCTCCGGCCGGGACACCGCCTTCCGGCCGCTCGAAACCGGCGGTTCCTCGCTCCCGCTGCCGAGCAGGCGCTGCGGGAGATCCCGCGCGGGTCGTAGGTGATCACCGTGTGGTGCTCGGCGAGCGGGGCGAACATGCCGGAATCGGCTGCACCGCCGGGAACGCACGGCAGCACCGGACCGCTGCCGGTAACGGTTTTCGGGACTTGTCGCCCACCCACGAACGGCGTCAGGAGATTTCGGCGAGTTTCCCCGACAGGTAGGCGCGCTCGGCGTCGGTGCCGGTGAGCGCGAGCGCCTCGCGGTAGGCCTCGGCGGCGTCGGCGAACCGGTCGAGACGCCGGAGGAAGTCCGCGCGGGTCGCGGGAAGCAGGTGATAGCCGGGGAGGTTGCCGTCCGCAGTGAGCTTGTCGACCAGTTCCAGCCCGGCCTCGGGACCTTCAGCCATGGCGACGGCGACCGCGCGGTTCAGTTCGACGACCGGCGAGGGCACGAAACGCAGCAACTCCCCGTAGAGGGCCGCGATCTGGGCCCAGTCGGTGTCGGAGGCGCGGGCCGCCGTCGCGTGACAGGCGGCGATGGCGGCTTGGATCTGGTACTGCCCCGGCACTCCGCGACGGAGCGCGGTCTCCAGCAGTTCGGCGCCCTCGCCGATCTCGGCGGCGTTCCAGCCGCCACGGTCCTGGTCTTCGAGCGAAACAAGGGTGCCCTCGCCGTCGACCCGGGTGGCCCGGCGGGCGTCGTGCAGGAGCAGCAGCGCCAGCAGCCCGAGGACTTCCGGTTCGCCGGACATGAGGTCGGCGAGGACCCTGGCCAGGCGGATGGCCTCCGCGGACAGGTCGGGCCGCAGCAGATCGGTGCCCGCACTGGCCGAGTAACCCTCGTTGAACAGCAGGTACAGCATTCCCAGCACGGCGGACGTGCGTTCGGGCAGCAGATTCGACGGCGGAACGCGGTACGGGATGCCCGCGGTGCGGATCTTCCGTTTCACCCGGACCAGGCGCTGCGACATCGTCGCCTCGGAGACTAGGAACGCGCGGGCGATCTCGGCGGTGGTGAGCCCGGCCAGGGTCCGCAGCGCGAGCGCGACCTGGCCTTCCATCGGCAGGGCGGGGTGGCAGCAGGTGAAGATCAGGCGGAGCCTGTCGTCGCGGACGCCGCTCTCGTCCCACTCCGGCTCGGCGGCCGCGGTCAGTTCGGCGGCTTCTCGCAGCTTCTCCGCGCCGACGGCCTCCCGCCGGATCCGGTCGGTGGCGCGATTGCGGGCGGTGGTGGTCAGCCAGGCACCGGGTTTCGCCGGGATGCCGTCGCGGGGCCAGGTGCGCAGCGCGAGCGCGAACGCCTCCTGGACACACTCCTCGGCCAGATCCCAGTCGCCGGTGACCCGGATCAGGGTGGCGATCACCTGCCCCGACTCCTCCCGGAACGCCTGGGTGATCGCGGCGTCGAGTTCGGCGGTCATCGGAGCAGCCCTTCGAGCAGCGGAACGGTCTTCTCCGGTGGTGGGTACGCGGCGACCTCATCCCGCAGTCGCCTGGCCGTCTCCCGGTAGGCCGGTTCCCGCAGTACGGAGGACACGGCGTCCCGGATGTCGCCCGGTGTCGCCTCGATGACGTCGAGGACCACGCCGAGCCCGAGTTCGGTGACGCGGTCGCCGTTGTGGGGCTGGTCGGCGCCCATCGGCAGCAGGACCATCGGCAGTCCGTGCGCGATCGCGCCGAGCAGGCTGCCCGAGCCGCCGTGGGTGAGGACCGCGTCGCAGTACGGGAGGACGTCGTCCTGCGGCAGGTACTTCGCGAGGTGGATGTGGTCCGGCTGAGGGCCGAACTCCGCCGGGTCGATGAGATTCCCGACGGTCACCACGCAGGTCGCGTCGACCTCCCGCAGGCCGGCCAGCACCCGGCCGAACAGATCGCCGGACTCGGTGTTGAAAATCGTGCCGAGGGTGAAATAGAGCGTCGGCCGTCCCTCGACGTGCCAGCCCGGCACCGGGCCGCGGCCGGGAACGGGTGCGTGGAAGGACTGCGCGGTCGGTGGCAACGGGAAGCGGGGATCGCGGAAGCTCGCGGGGAACGGGGAGAGCACGAGATGGCGGTAGGCCATCTCCAGGTTCCGTTGCGGGGGAAGCCCGTGGTCGGCACGGACCTCGTTGAGCGCGGCGTCGACCAGATCGGGGCGGATGAGGGCACCGGCGGCGGTGACCAGGACGGTCGCGTGGGGAAGACCGAGCTTCTCCGCGACGATCATCGAGCCGTGGTCGGCTTCGTCGCACACGAGCAGATCCGGTGCCCAGTCCTCGCAGAGTGTCGAGATGTCCTCCGCGCGCCGGGGCGCGGTGCGGCGGACGAAACCGTCGCGGAGGTCGGCGTCCTCACGCTCCCGGTCGACGGGGAGCAGCGGGTGCCGGTCGCCCTCGCCGCCGAGGTTGGGGCCCGACGGGAAGGCGGTGAATCCGGCCGCCTCGACGATGGGGACCATCAGCGGCTCGCCGGTGAACGCGATCGTGTGACCCGCGGCGGCGAGCGCGCGGGCGATCGGGAGAAGCGGCCGGAAGTGGCCGTTGCCGCCGGCGAAGCTGAACAGGATACGCACGTGGTCGACCCTATCGGCGGGACCTACGGTTCTTCCCGGCGTTGCCCGCTTCCCACCCCACGGGGCAGCGCTACCCTGCTGCGGTGATCGATACGGACGCCGACGAAGTCCGGCTGTGCGCGTTGGAAGGCTGCGAGAATCCCTTGCCCCCGCCCGCGGTGGACGCCGAGGGGAAACGCAAGGGCGGCCGGCCTTCGGCCTACTGCGGTAAGACGCACGCCGACGCCGCGTCGCGGGCCCGGCGGGCGGCCGCGGTGGCGAGTGTGGCCGATCCGCTGCTCGAGGTCCGCCGGATCGCCGACGAGTTCACCCCGGCGGCGGCGTCGCTCGTGGAGCTGCTGGACACGATGCGCGCCCGGTTCGACGACGCCGCCGGGGCGGCGCTGGGCCGGGTCACCGAAGCCGAGACCGAGGCGGCCACAGCACGGCGCGAGGCCGAGGACGCCCAGCAGGCTGCGGCGAAGGCCGACGCCGCCCGTGCGACGGCGCTGGCCGCGTCCCGGGACGACAAGATGGCCAAGGCCAAAGCGGAACGCACCGCCGAACAGGCCTTGAAGGACGCGGAGGAGACCCGCCAGCGTTCGTGGACCGAGGTCGCCGCCCACGAACGAGCCCGAGGCGCCGCGGAAGCCGCGACCGTCGCGGCCGAACGCGCCCGCGACGCGCTGGTCTCCGATCTCCGGACGCTGCGGGAGGACTTCGCGGCCGTCCGGGACGACAAAACGCGGCTGACCGCGGATCTGGGCGAGCGGGACACGGCGCTGGCACGCGCGGTGGCCGAACTCGAAGCCTTGCTGGACCGGCTCGACGAGGCGAAAGCCCGGGTGACGGTGTCCGAAAAGGACTGCGCCGCCGCACGGGAGGAATCCGCCGGCCTCCGGGGCGAGCTGGATCGCGTCCGGGGCGAGCTGGCGCGGGAGCACACCGTCCGCAGCCTGGCCGAGGCGCGGGCGGCGGCGCTGGGTGAGGAACTGGAGCGCGCGCAGGCCCGTGCGGTCGCGGATCAAGCGCGGTACGACGACGTCGTGCGGCAGCTGGCCGAACTCGCCCGCCCGGCGGCCGTCGTGGAGGAAGCTCCTGTGGCCGAGGAGCCGCCGGCCTCGTAAGTGGCGATTCGGGTCAGAGCCAATCGTGTCTCGAATACCTGCCGTCGGGCGGCACGTGTGCTCGAAGGGACGACTCGCGGCGGGACCGGCTGCGTCCGCGTGTCGTCCGTCCAGTCACGCGTGTCGTCCGTCTGATCACACGTGTCGTCCCCTCAGTCACGCGAAACCACCAACTCGCTGCCCTCATGAGTGGCGATCCGGCCGGGAACCTGAATCGCCGCTCATGAGGGCAGCAGCTGCTCGACCCCGTCCAGGATCCGTGCCAGCCCGAACCGGAAGGTGTGCAGGGGCGCGCTCGCGGCACCGTGCGCCGCCCCGGCCGCCTGGCCGATCCGTGCCGCCAGCGGGAACAGTCCCGCGTCGGCCTCCGGGATCTCCGCGAGCACCGGGGCGCTGGCCGTCCACCACTCCAGGTCCGTCAGCCCGGACCGCCGCACGAGGCTCGCCGATTCGACCGATCCGCGTGCGATGCCCTGGACGAACCCGTTGACCATCGCCACCACGGCGTCCATCTCCAGATCGGTGAGCCCGATCGCGTCGACGGCGCCCAGTTCGCGTTCGTGTTTGGCGAAAGTGTTCGGGCCGAGGGGGAGGCGGCTGGTGGTGAGCTGGAGCAGCCACGGATGCCGGTGGTACATCTCCCAGGCGTCCTCGGCGAGGATCGTCACGGTGACCCGCCAGTCGTGGCTCGGCGGCGGGTCGGTCAGCTCGCCGTGTACCCGGTCCATCATCAGGTCGAGGAGTTCGGCACGGCTGGGGATGTAGGTGTAGATGGCCATGGGGGAGACCCCGAGCCGTTCCGCGCCGCGGCGCACCGACAGCGCGGCGATCCCCTCCGCGTCCGCGAGTTCGATCGCGGCGGTGACGATCCCCTCGACCGTGAGCTTCGGCTTGGGGCCGCGGCGAGGCTTTTCCCGCACACCCCAGAGCAGTTCGATGGTCCGCCGTGGATCGCCCGTCCCGGTGTGGTCCGCGTCGCTCATCCCGCTTCTCTCTACAGTGTACAGAATTGTGTTATCCTGAAATGTACACCGTACAGAGATTGGGGCTGAGTGACGTCTCACGACGGTTTCGACAGTGTCGTGTTCGAACCAAAGAATCCAGCGCGGACCAGCGGATTCGTCTTCTGGAACGCCGACGGGCACATACCGGCCGCCGAGGAGGTGACGGTCGCCCTGCCGGAGATCCGGACGGTGCCGTGCGTCCGGCTCCCGATGGCCGAGGCGCTCCCCGCGCTCCTGCGGCTGCGCACGAGTGACGACCCTTCCGCGTGCTTCTGGAGCACAGCGGCCACGGCGGCTTTGAAGCTCGCCGAGGCGGGCAGGCTGCTTCCCGGCATCACGGAGTCCGATGTGGACGCCTGGCGCGCGGGGCCCTTGGAGCCCGCCGATGCCTACTGGCTGCGCGAGCTGTCCGAGGCGATGCCACCCACGGCACGAGCGATCCCGGGCGAGGGAAATCTGTTGCCCGCACGGTATCCGCTGCTGCGCGCGTTCCTCGACGCCGTGGCCGACACCCTTCCCCGGACACCCGCGGCCGCGCAGGCGGCCGGCGTCAAGCCCTTCGCCGCCCCGCCCTCGCACCGCGTCCCGCAGCTGCGGGACTGGGCGGCCGAGGTCGCGGCCGGGCTGGACTCCGGCGTCCGGGTCTCAGTGCGGATCGAGGCACCCGGAGACGACTTCACCAGCGGCCGGTTCAGCGGGGTCGTCCAGGTGCACAGCCTCGCCGATCCGGGTGTCCTGATCGACGCCGCCGCGTTGTGGTCGGGTGACGACCGTTTCGGCCCGCGGGCGCGGATCGACGTGATGCTGGCTCTGCGCCGCGCCGCCCAGCTCTGGCCACCGCTGGAACCCCTGCTCGGCGCGGCTGTCCCCGACGAGGTCGGACTCCGCGACACCGACGTCACCGAACTGCTCACCACCGCCGCGCCGCTGCTGGCCACCGCGGGCATCGACGTCCATTGGCCCGCAGAGCTCGCCCGTGACCTGAGTGCGAAAGCCGTCATCGGCGGCGGTGCCGCGCCACCGGACAACCTCCCGGCGTTCTTCTCCGGCGGCAAACTGCTGCAGTTCGACTGGCAGCTGGCACTCGGCGGTGCACCGCTCACCGCCGCCGAGATGGATACCCTGGCCGAGGCTCACCGTCCCGTCGTGCGGTTGCGCGATCAGTGGGTACTCGTCGACCCCGCACTGGCGGCGAAGGCACGGGACCGTGCCCTGAAACCGCTGACACCGATCGACGCGCTCGGCGCCGCCCTGAGCGGGACGGCCGAGGTCGACGGCGAACGCGTCGACGTCCTCACCGACGGCTGGCTCACCGCACTACGGGAACGGCTGCTCGCGCCACCCGAACCGCAGGCGCCACCGCCGGGTCTGGCCGCGACCCTGCGTGACTACCAGATGCGTGGCCTGCAGTGGCTCACCGCGATGACGTCGATCGGGCTCGGCGGCTGCCTCGCCGACGACATGGGGCTTGGCAAGACGATCACGCTGATCTCGCTCCACCTGCATCGCGCCGAAGGCCCGACGCTGGTCGTCTGCCCCGCCTCCCTGCTGGGCAACTGGGAACGCGAGATCACCCGGTTCGCCCCCGGCGTCCCGGTCCGGCGGTTCCACGGCACCGAACGCTCGCTCGACGAACTCGGCGACGGCTTCGTCCTCACCACCTACGGCACCTTGCGCGTCGACCCGGAACCACTGGGAGGCATCCACTGGGGACTGCTGGTCGCCGACGAGGCCCAGCACGTTAAGAATCACCGCTCCGGCACGGCGAAGGCGTTGCGGACGCTGACGTCGTCGGCCCGGGTGGCGCTGACGGGCACACCGGTGGAGAACAACCTCGCCGAGCTGTGGGCGATCCTCGACTGGACCACCCCCGGACTCCTCGGCACGATGGCCGATTTCCGCCGGGTGTGGGCGAAACCGGTCGAGTCCGGAAAGGACCCCGACGCCGCGGAGCGCTTGTCCCGGCTGGTCCGCCCCTTCCTGTTGCGGCGGCGCAAGTCCGATCCGGGGATCGCGCCGGAACTGCCCGCCAAGACCGAGACGGACAGGCCGGTCACGCTCACCACCGAGCAGGCTGCCCTGTACGAGGCGACCGTGCGCGAACTGATGGCCGAGATCGCCGTCAGCGACGGCATCGCGCGCCGCGGCCGGATCGTCAAGCTGCTCACCGGGCTCAAACAGATCTGCAACCACCCGGCGCAGTACCTCAAGGAACCGTCGGAAGCGGTGCTGGACGGCCGGTCCGGCAAGCTCGAACTGCTCGACGAACTCCTGGGCACGATCCTCGCCGAAGACGGCGCGGTCCTGGTGTTCACGCAGTACGTCGCCATGGCGCGGCTGCTCGAACGCCATCTCGCGCAGCGCGGGATCACCACGCTGCTGCTGCACGGCGGCACCCCGGTGCCCAAGCGTGAGGACCTCGTGCGCCGGTTCCAGGCCGGTGAGGTGCCGGTGTTCCTGCTGTCGCTCAAGGCGGCGGGGACCGGGCTCAACCTGACCCGCGCCGATCACGTCGTGCACTACGACCGCTGGTGGAATCCCGCGGTGGAGGACCAGGCGACCGACCGCGCGTACCGGATCGGGCAGACCCGCCCGGTGCAGGTGCACCGGCTCATCGCCGAGGGCACGGTCGAGGACCGGATAGCGGCGATGCTGCGGGAGAAGCGCGCGCTCGCCGACGCGGTGCTCGCCGGTGGCGAGGCCGCCCTGACCGAACTGACCGACGCGGAACTGGCCGATCTGGTCGAGTTGAGGAGCCGCCGATGAGTACGCCCGACGATCGCGTCCGCGGCTTCCCCGCCTTCGGGGCCCAAGGCGCGCGAGGCCAGTTCGCTCGCTCGTGGTGGGGCCGCGCGTGGGTCAGCGCGATGGAGGACACCGCACTGGACCTGCGGCAGCTCAAACAGGGCCGTAAGTACGCCGCGGCGGGCCGGGTCGGCCCGATCACGGTCAGCCCCGGCCGTATCGCCGCCGTGGTCGACGACCAGGATGGCCAGTACCGCACCGAGGTCCGGCTCGCGGAGCTGACCGGTATCGAATGGGACCGTTTCCTCGACCGGGTCGCCTCCCGTGCCGGGCATCTCGCCGCCCTGCTGGACCGGGACATGCCGCACGACCTCGTCGAGGCCGCCGATGACGCCGGGGTGCACCTGCTGCCAGGGATCGGCGACCTGGACCCGGACTGCGACTGCCCCGGCTGGGAACTGCCGTGCCGCCACGCCGCGGCGCTGTCGTTCCAGGCATCGTGGCTGCTCGACGCGGATCCCTTCGTGCTGCTTCTGATGCGGGGCAAGGGAGAGCGGGAACTCCTCGACGAGTTGCAGCGGCGCAACGCGCCTCGGTTCGTGCGCACCGGTGACGACGACACCCCGGCCGAGCAGGCCTACGCCGACGAACCGGGCCCGTTGCCGGATCTCGCCGGGTTCGTACCCGCCGGGGGCCCGACCGTGCCGGACGCACCCGGTATCCCGGCGGAGACCTTCGCCCTGCTGGCCGCCAACGCGAGCCAGGCTGCCGAGGCACTCCTGACGTCGCAGCCGAAGCTCACCCGCAAGCAGGACGCCGTCCGTCTCGCCGCGACCCGGCCGGAGACCGCCGACAGGCTGCGCCCGGCGGAGAGCGGGGAGAACTTCGACCGCGCGGTACAGGCGTGGCGGCACGGCGGCCGAGCCGGTCTCGAGGTCCTGGAGACCGTGTGGACGCCGCCGTCGCAGGCGATGGGCCGGGCACGAGCCGCCTTCACCGAAGTGATGGACGATCCCGGCGAGGGCCTGGACGTCGAACGCAACCACTGCAGCGTCCACGGGACAGGCGTGCAGGTGCGGCTGGGCAAGGACGGGCTGTGGTACCCATACCGGGATCAGTGGCCCGACGGCCCGCCCGAAGCCGATCCCGCCGCGCTGTTCGCCGCGCTGCTCGGCTGATCCCACTGCCGTCCTCGCCGCAGTTCAGACAGTTGCGGCGAGGACAGGTGGAGGATCCGGTACCGGATCTCGTCCGACTCCGGCGCCTCGTCACGCCACAGGCTGTAGCGCACTATTTCCCACCCACGTGGATCGACGGCCAGCGCACCGGAATGCGCGCCGTCCTGCCGCAGGTGCTCGCGAAGCCCGTCGAGCGCTTCGCCCAGGAAGGCGACAGGGTCGGTCTCGGCGGGGATCCGCTCGACGTGTTTTCCCGCCGCCACGGGGGGAGTGCCGAACGCCGGTCCCTCCTCGAATCCGAGCACGGTCCAGTGCTGCACCGCGGGACGCCCGAACGAGTCGATGATGCCGCTGAACGGCCCTCCGAACAGGAAGGCGTTCATCCCGTCCTGGTCGTGCCACAGGTAGAAGGGCGCGTACTGGTTCAGCGTCGAGCCGTCGACGCCGCGCTCACGGATCCCGTACACCTTCAGTCCCAGGCCGCCGAAGTCGTCGAGCAGATGCCCGCGCGTGGTGACGCGTTCGCGGATGATGCCCATGTCGTAGTCGGCGGGGAGGGTGATCTCGTACTGCATCGCATGCATGCCGTACATACTAGTAGGTACAGAACTGTCATTTCCTGCTGAGCCGGACGATTCCTTCCCCACCCTGCACCGCGACGACGACGATCACCTGCCGGTTAATCTGGTGCGCCATCCCCGGCGGACCGGACACCGCCCCGCCCATCCCACCGGACGCGGGGGCCAGACCCACCTTCCCCGCCTGGACCGTGACCGCCAGCGGCCCGGCCCCGCCGTCGTTGGGAATCTGCTCACCGGTCCGCACCAGCACCTCACACTCCCCGTCGGAGCAAGCTCTCAGATTCCGCCCGTCCGCCGCGACGAACGGCGCACCGGACGGGGCCGCGACCCCGTCCAACGGCCCGTTCTCCACCGGCGGGCTCGAACTCACCGCGGCGAAGATCGGCGTCGGCTGGGCCGTCGCACAACCGGCGGCGAACAGCGCCAGGGGAACCAGGGCCAGGCATCTTCGGCGATCGACCATGACCGACGAACGTAGCCGACGAACGCGTCGCTGGATGCACCCGAATTCCGCAATCCAGCGGCCGTTTGCACTGATCAGCGGCCCGGCCGGAGCACCACGTGGTCAGCCGAGCACCGAGTGTCGAACTCAGACCTCCGCACGGGCGATGATTGCCCGCGTGTCCACACCGGACGGAAGCGTCCCGAACGCGACACCCCAGTCGCCGCCCAGCCGTGACGCGCAGAACGCGTCCGCCACCGCCGTCGTCCCGTGCCGCACCAACAACGAGCCCTGCAACACCAGCGCCATCGACTCGACCAGCCGCCGTGCCCGGTACTCGATGTCCGACAGATCGGACAACTCCTTGCGCAGCCTGCCCACCGCGTCGTCCAGCCGCGCGTCGGCACCGGACGCCTGCTCGACCTCCGTGAAGTACGCCGCCACCGTCTCCGGCTGCTTCGCCATCGCCCGCAACGCGTCCAGCGCCGCGACGTTGCCCGAACCCTCCCAGATCGACATCAGCGGAGCCTCACGGTAGAGCCGCGGCATCCCCGACTCCTCGACGTAACCGTTGCCACCCAGGCACTCCAGCGCCTCCACCGCGTGCGACGGACCACGCTTGCACACCCAGTACTTCGTCACCGCCAGCCCCAGCCGCCGGAACGCCTGCTCCTGCTCGTCACCCGGCTGGTCGGTCGCCGCCGCCAGCCGCATCCCGACCGTCGTCGCCGCCTCGGACTCCACGACCAGGTCCGCCAGCACGTTGCCCATCAGCGGCTGATCCACCAGGTTCGCCCCGAACGCCTGACGATGCCGCGCGTGGTGAATGGCCCGCACGGCGCCGTACCGCATCCCCGACGCACTCCCGACCGCACAGTCCAGCCGGGTGTTGTTCACCATCTCGATGATGGTGCGCACGCCGCGGCCCTCGTCGCCGACCAGCCAGCCGATCGCGTCGTCGTACTCGATCTCCGACGACGCGTTGGACCGGTTGCCCAGCTTGTCCTTCAGCCGCTGCAACCGGATCCCGTTACGCGAGCCGTCCGGCAGGACACGGGGGAGGAGGAAACACGACAGCCCACCCGGTGCCTGGGCCAACGTCAGGAACATGTCCGACATCGGCGCCGAGGTGAACCACTTGTGCCCGACGATCACATAGCTGCCGTCACCCAGCGGCCGCGCCGTCGTCGTGTTCGTCCGGACGTCCGACCCGCCCTGCTTCTCCGTCATCGACATCCCGGCGATCAGCCCGCGCTTCGTACTCGGCTCGCGCAACCCGAAGTCGTACTCCGTCGACGCCAGCAACGGCTCGTACCGCTCGGACAGCTCGGGATTGAACCGCAACGCCGGCACTGCCGCGTACGTCATCGAAATCGGGCAGGTGTGGCCTGCGTCGACCTGACCCCAGACGTACATCTTCGCCGCCCGCGCCGCGTGCGCACCCGGCCGGGAATCCCGCCACGGCGCCGCGTGCAGCCCATAGGACACCGCGACGTCCATCAGGTCGTGCCAGTGCGGGTGGTACTCGACCTCGTCGATCCGATTCCCGACCCGGTCGTGCGTCCGCAGCACCGGCTCGTTCTCGTTGACCAGCCTGCCCCAATCCTGAACGTGTTCACTCCCGGCCAGCCTGCCGAGGGCGTGCACCTCCGCCACCGCCCAGCCGGCGCCCGCCCGCTCCAGCCCCTCCAGCAGAGCCGGATCAGCGGCGACGTCGTACTCCGCCAACGGCGGCACCTGGTTGGTGACCTCATGAGTGACCGGCATCGGAACCTCCCAAAGAACGCAGGACGAAAGTGCGCAGCCCGGACACCTCGTCCGCACTGCCGGTGGTCAACGGGCCGATCAGCACCTCGGCCGCCGCCCCGACGAGCGCCGCCGCGGTGACCTCCGCGTCCTGAGCCGGGAGCACCCCGGCACGGACGCCATCAGCCACGTGCTGGGCCACCACATCGCGGAACGCGCGCCGGAACACCAGCCGCTCGGCCTCGATCGGCGCGTCGACAGGCTCGGCCAGCAACGCGTACGCCATCCGCGGGGTCTTCAGCGCACGGCTCGCGAAGGTGTCGAAGACCGCCACGACCCGCTCCGCCGGTGTGCCAGGCCGCTCCGACACCGCGCGTACCGCCTCGACCTCACGCGTGACGACCTTCCGGAACAACTCCACGACCAGTGCGGCCTTGGTGGGGAAGTGGCGGTACACACTCCCCACCGCCACCCCCGCCCGCTCCGCGACCGCCGACACCGAACACCCCGCGTAGCCACGCTCGGCCAACTGCTCCATGGCGGCGGCGAGGACGGCGTCGCGCTGGGCGTCCAGTCGCTCCTGGACCTTCGGGGTTCGGCGGTACGACACTCAAGAAGTGAAGCATTGATTCACACCTTCAGTCAACGAGTCCGCACGAGTTCCTCCAGAGCACCGGCGATGCCCTTCCGGTCATAAGCGCCGGTGGGCATGGTCGCGGAGTGGGCGTGCCGGACCACTCCATCCCGGTCGACCAGCAGGCTGCCGGACTGCTGCAAGGAACCGAACACCTTCTTCGTCAACCCGACAGCCTCATGCGGGGAACCACTCCGACCTGTCACTACCTGCAGCGACAGCCCACGCTTGGCCCGCCAAGCCGCAGCTTCCACCCGGCCCTCGGGAACGGCGACCAGGACCCGCACACCAGCGAGCTTCGCGAGGTCCCTCACATGGCTGTTGCAGACAGGACACGTGGTCGAGCGCATGAAATACAGCAGCAGATTGTCCGTGCCGCGGTGATCCGAGAGACGCACGACCTGCCCGGCAGTGTCCTCCAGGGCAGGGACCGTGGAACCGATTTCGAACATGACGACTCCTCGAGAGATCAGGGAACGGGGTTGCCGAGAAGGTCACGGACCGCCGCCCGCGCCCGATGCAGCCGGGACTTCATCGCGGCCGTACTCAAGCCGAGCGCGTCGGCGACCGCCCGGCCCGAATACCCCTGGATGTCACGCATGATCAACACGCGACGCTGGTCAGCGGGCAACTCGGCGATCACCGCCGCCACCCGCCGCGCCTCCAGCCGCCGCAGGACGTCGTCCTCCGCCGAGACCACCGCGTCCGACCACCCCAAGTCGTCCCCACGCAACGCCCGCCTCGCCCGGCGCAGGCATTCGTTGCGCACGATCCGGAACATCCACGACGCCAGCGCACCGGAAGCCCGCAAGGTGCCGATCCTGCGATACAGGATGATCAGCGCCTCCTGCGCGGAATCCTCCGCGTCCTCCGGCGAGGCACAGAGCGAGCGCGCGAAACGCTGCACATGCGGATGAGACCCCGAGACCAAAGCAGCGATGGCGGCCTCGTCCCCGCCCTGCGCGGCCACGATCAAAGACTCCCTCGGCCACTCGGCCTGCACGGCGACCTCCTCAAGCACCGGGCTTGTCCCGACCCCTACAAGAGCAGCCATCCAGGCCAAAGGATTCAGCCGTACACACGTGACCCCGCTCACGCCCCCAACACGCGACTCACCACCAGCCCGACGCCACCCGATGGCATGATCGCCGCTATGACATGGACCGCCCCCGAGGTGACCCGCCCGTCCGGCGACACCGCCGCCGACGAGCGCATTCTCCTGCCATCGCTCCTGGCCTGGCACCGCAACACCTTCCTCGGCAAACTCGCCGGCCTCACCGGAGAACAACTCGCCCAGGCGTCGGTCCCGCCCTCGAACCTCACCCTCCTCGGCCTCATCCGCCACCTCGCCAAGGTCGAACGCACCTGGTTCCGCCTGCGCTACGCCGCACAGGACATCGAACCCCTCTACGACCCCTCCCTCGGCAAGGACCACGACTTCGAGGTCATCGACGCCACCAAAGCCGAAGAGGCCTACAACACCCTCCTCGAGGAAATCCGCCTCGCTGACGAAGCCGCCGCCAACGGATCCCTCGACGACACCCTCGACCTCGACGGAAACCCGTTCTCGCTCCGCATGCTCTACGTCCACATGATCGGCGAATACGCCCGCCACAACGGCCACGCCGACCTCATCCGCGAACGCATCGACGGCACCACCGGCGCCTAGGAAGTGACCATGGAATACGGATTCATCGGCGCGGGTGAGATCACCGCCGCCATCGTCGAAGGCCTCAGCAAGGACATCGCCGACCCGCCCTCGATCTACCTCTCGCCACGCAGCCGCAGCGTCGGACAAGAACTCTCGGCACGCTTCGCCAACGTCAAAGTCTGTGACAACAACCAAGCCGTCGTCGACAGCTCCACCACGATCATCCTCGCCGTCCGCGCGCCGATCGGCGAAGAAGTCCTCCGGGACCTCACCTTCCGGCCCGAGCACGTCCTGATCAGCGCACTCGCCGGCGTCCGTCTCGACCAGCTTCGCGACTGGGCCGCACCAGCAGGCGACGTCGTCCGCAGCATCCCACTGCCCCCGGCCGCCCGCCGCCAAAGCCTCACGGCCATATACCCCGACAACACCGAAGCCCGAGCCCTCTTCGACAGCATCGGCGGCAGCGTCGTCCCCGACGCGGAAAAAGACCTCGAGATCTTCAGCGCCGCCACGGCCACCTTCGCCGCCCACCTCGACTACCTCGGCACCATCGCCGCCTGGATGACCGACCAGGGCATCGAAGACACCACCGCGACCACCTTCACCAGCCACATCTTCGGACAACTCGGCCAATCCCTGCTCTCGCAGACCGGCTCCCTCGAAACCCTCACCGGCAAACACATGACCCCCGGCGGGCTCAACGAACACTTCCTCACCGACCTGCGCACCCACGGCGTCCCCGACACCGTCCGGAACGCCCTCGACGGGATCCTCACCAGACTGCGCGACAAATGACGATCGTCGACAGACTCCGCGCAGCCGGATGCGTCTTCGCCGAAGACGAAGCCCGGCTCCTCAGCACCGAAGCCCGCACACCCGCCGAACTCGACGCCATGGTCCAACGCCGCACCGACGGCGAACCCCTCGAAGTCATCCTTGGCTGGGCCGAATTCCACGGACTCCGCATCGCCGTCGAACCCGGCGTCTTCGTGCCACGCCAACGATCCGAACTCCTCGTCCGCCACGCCGTCACCCTCGCCGGCCCCGGAGCGGTCGTCCTCGACCTCTGCTGCGGCACCGGCGCACTCGGCGCCGCCATCGCCGCCGAACTCGGCGAAATCCGGCTCTACGCGGCTGACATCGAACCCGCCGCCGTCCGCTGCGCCCGCGCCAACGTCGCCAAAGCCAGGGGAGAGGTTTTCGAAGGCGACCTCTACGAACCCCTCCCCGCGTCGCTACGAGGCCACGTCGACCTCCTCGTCGTCAACGCCCCGTACGTCCCCACCGACGCCATCGCGATGATGCCGCCCGAAGCACGCGACCACGAACCCCGCATCGCACTCGACGGCGGGCAAGACGGCGTCGACGTCCATCGCCGTGTCGCCGCCGAAGCTCCACAATGGCTCGCACCCGGCGGGCACCTGCTGATCGAAACCGGGGAGAGCCAGGCCTCGAACACAGCGGAAGCCATGGCACACAACGGATTGACCCCCGAAGTGATCACCGACGACGAGCTGTACGCGACGATTGTTGTCGGTGCCGGGGGATAGGGTCCCCGCCATGACCGACTACGTCCACATGACCCGCACCGCCTACGACACGGTCGCGGCCGACTACGCCGAACTCCTCCGCGGCCACCTCGCCGGATCCATCTGGGACCGAGCCGTCCTCGGCGCGTACACGGAACTCGTCCAAACCGCGGGCGGCGGACGCGTCGCCGAGATCGGCTGTGGACCCGGCCGCATCACCGAACACCTCCACGGACTGGGGCTCGACATCCACGGCGTCGACCTCTCGCCGGAGATGATCGCCGTCGCCCGGAAGTCGTACCCCCACCTGGACTTCCAAGTCGGGGAGATGCCCGGTTTGTCCATCGAGGACGGTGCGCTGGCCGGCGTCGTCGCCTGGTACTCGATCATCCACACCCCACAAGAGCGGCTGCCGGAGATCTTCGCCGACTTCCACCGGATCCTCGCCCCGGGAGGCCATCTGATGCTGGCGTTCCAGGTCGGCGACGAGATCCGCCACATCGAGCACGCATACGGACACGACATCTCGTGCGACGCCTACCGGCTGGCACCGGACAAGATCGCCGGACAGCTGGGGGAGGCGGGGTTCACCATGATCTCCCAACTCGTCCGTGAACCATCCGAAGAGTTCGAAAGCACACCGCAGGCGTACCTCATCGCCCGCAAGCAGTAGGTCATGGACGCCGAGCCTCGACGAGCCAGGCCGCCGAGTCGTAAAAGACGCCTCGGCCGGTCTGGTGCTCGGCGAGATCGGCACGCAAGGCCTCGATAGCCTTCGCACGCGGGGCCTCGTCCAGATCGCTCAACCGCCCGCCGTGCTGCTCGATGACGAACTCGGCCGCGTCATCGACGTCCCGGCCGAAATACATCGGCTTGTTCACCGCGGTCGACCGGACATCGGTGTACCCGGCGGAGGTCAGCAGTTCTTCGGTTTCGAGCGGGTCGCTGAGCGCGAGATTCGAGGACGGCGGCACCTCACGACCGGCCGCGAAGATCGTCCGGAAAGTGGTGATCCATTCGTTGAGCCCCAACGGTTGCCAAATCAGCAGTACGAGACGGCCGCCAGGACGCGTCGAACGGGCCAGGTTGGCGAACGCGGCCAGGGGAGTACCGAAGAACATCGATCCATGCCTGCTGATCACCACATCGAAGCCCGCCTCAGGGAACGGATGGACCTGAGCGTCCAGCTGTTCGAAGGCGACGTTGGGAACACCTTCCTGATCGGCGAGCCGACGAGCGAGGCCCAGCATCTCGCTGGAGAGGTCCACACCGAGCGCCGAACCGGCAGAGGCTTGCCGCGCCACGTCCCGCGTCGTCTGCCCGGCGCCACAGCCGACGTCGAGAATCTTGTCGGTCGGCTGGATCCCAGCCGCGGCGAAGAAGGCGTCACGGTAAGCGGCGACGCCGTCGTTGATTCGCTGAGCGCGCTTCGCCCACAGCGCGCCGTCCTCACCGTCCCACGCCTTCAGCATCCGCTCGTTGGACGGATCGACGTACACAGACATTTCGGCTACCCCCAAGTTTGATCTCGGGGAAGACCCTAGCGCAGCCCGTCCTGACACTTACTTGACATAATGTACATTATCGGCACTTTGGTCGGCCTGGACAATGAGCCTCAAGAGGGGTCTCTGGCAGGGTGCTGAAGGGGCCTTTCGTCGCATGTCATGAGGGGAAAGCTCCCTTCGTCGCGTGACATGCGGGCATGGTTCCCTTCAGCTCTCCCTGGACCAGCGGCCCCTTAGCCTCCCGAAGCGGCCAGGACGCCCCCGGCGACCCGAAACAGATGGTCCGATCACCCAAGCTTATTACGTCACTGTGACGAATCAATCCAGGCGTTCTTGGTCGTTGATAATCAATGGAGGCTTTCAGCTGCAGTGTGCCTTGTTGGCTCGCCTGGTCAGACGGCCCACCTTAAGTCCGAGGTCTTCCGCTGGCCCGTGCGTTACGAAAGGGTCATTCAGGACAAACGTCAGAAGAACCCATTTCTGACACTTCGGGAACCTTCGAGCGGACCAGGATCCCCCGCGAGAAGCTTCCGGGCCCATCACTCCGTTTCATGCATAATCGCTATTATGCATGAAACAGGATATAACTTAGTGTAAGACTGTCGGTGCCATGCGGTACAAGATCCTTATGAGGGTTTCCGAGGCACAGCAAGCCTTTTTCGCCGCACGTCGTCCCCGTAAGGATTCTCCTCACACCACTGACGCCTACCGCCGCGACCTCGCCGGCATCACCAGTCTTCTGCTCCGCGAGTCGGGCCGCTCCCCCGACGACCTCACCGTCGAGATGCTCACGGCCCAGTCGCTCCGGAACGCCTTCGGTGCCTTCGCGGACACTCACGCCAAGAGTTCGGTCCTGCGTGCGTGGTCGACCTGGAACCAGTTCCTCACCTTCTGTGTGTCCGACGGGCTGCTCGCGGGCAACCCGATGGGTGCGGTCGCCCGGCCTAAGGCACCGCCGCTGACGCCGAAACCGTTGCGGGGTGAGGAAACCCCGGAACAGTTGCTCGCGGCCGCCGCTGATGGTTCGCGCCGGACGCGGGATCCGTGGCCGGAGCGGGACGTACTGGTGATCGCGCTCGGCCTGGTCGCCGGACTGCGTGCCGCGGAGATGCGAGCGCTGACGGCGCGGTCGCTGGTCGGACGTCAGGGTGAGATGCGGTTGCACGTCCACGGCAAGGGAAGCCGCGATCGATCGATTCCGGTGCAGCCGATCATGGAGAAGATCATCGAGGAGTACTTGGCTTCCTGCCGCCGTCGCTTCCCACAGCAGCGGTTCGGGCCCTCCACTCCCCTCCTGCGGGATCGTGCCGGCGAGCCGATCGGCCGCGGTGCGCTGGAGTACCTCGTCAAGTCCTGCTATCGGTGGGCGGGTTTGCACGACCGCGTGCCGGTCGGGGCGAACCTCCACGCGTTGCGGCACACCTTCGCGACTCGGCTGGCCGAGGATGGCGCGACGGCGTCGGAGATCATGGCGCTGCTGGGGCACGCAAGCCTGGCGACCAGTCAGAACTACATCGAGGCGACGGGACGGGAGCAGCGGGCGGCCGCCGCGAGCAATCGGACGTATCGGGCGCTCGATGGGATCGTGTAGGTCAGCGGAGCTGTTCGAGGTCCTTGGCCGCTTGGGCGATTTCGTCGGCGAGGCCGCGGAGTTCGGCCAAGGACGCTCCATCGTCGGCCGCGGTGACGATGTCTTCGGCGGCGCAGCGGAGTTGGAAGAGCCGGTCCTGCAGGACGGCGATCTCGGTGTCGGAGAGGACGACGGCGTCTTCGGGGAGGCCGCTGCGCTGGAGTGCGGTGCGGCGTTCGTAGGCTCGCTGGCGACAGGATTGCCCACAGTAACGGCGGCGCCTGCCGACGTTACCGCCCTGTTCGAGCCGGCGGCCGCACCATCCGCAGTGTTTGGGTGCCCCCGCGCGGCGTAGCTCGGACACCTCTTCGGCGGACGTCTTCGGGTGCTCGGCCACTTCCCTCACGGTTCAGACCCTAGCTGGCCACTGGACGATCATGCCGGGGCCACGACCGAAGTGCACACTAGTGGGGTGCCGACACATTTTCCGTACCTCGCCGACCCACTACCGCGTGCCTTCGCCCATCGGGGCTGGCACCTCGGTGACCTGGAAGGACTGGAGAACTCTCTGCCGGCTTTCCAGCAGGCGGTGACGGAGGGTTATCGCTATCTGGAGACGGATGTGCACGCGACGTCGGACGGTGTGGTGGTCGTGCATCACGACGAGTCTTTGGACCGGGCGACTGACGGCGCGGGGTTGATCTCCCGGCAGACGTGGGCGCAGCTGCGGAACGTCAAGGTGGGCGGCCGTGCGCCGTTGTCGCGGTTGGAGGACGTCCTGGAGGCGCTGCCGGAGGCGCGGTTCAACATCGATGTGAAGTCGAACCAGGCGGTGGTGCCCTTCGTGCGGACGATCGAGCGGAGCGGGGCGCGCGATCGGGTCGCGGCGGCGTCGTTCTCCGATGCGCGGCTGGCGCGGATCCGGAAGCTGGCGGGTCCGAAGCTGGTGACGGCGATGGGGCCGCGTTCGGTGGCGGTGATGTGGGCGAACGGGTTTTTGCCGCTGGTGCCGTTGCGGGCGTTGGCGCGGGGTGCGATGGCGCAGGTGCCGGTGCGGCAGGGGCGATTGAAGGTGGTGGACCGGGCGTTCCTGCGGCAGGCGACGCGGGCGGGTTTCGAGGTGCACACGTGGACGGTGGACGATCCGGCGGAGATGCGGTTGCTGCTGGATCTGGGGGTGCACGGGATCGTGACGGATCGGCCGGATCTGCTGCGTGAGGTGCTTCAGGAGCGGGGCGCCTGGCCGTCCTGATCCCCGCGTTTAGTCCTCTAGTTGCGGTTTGACTCGCAACTAGAGGACTAAACGCGATGGGTTGGACGGGCTACCGGGGTGGTTTGCCGTTCCAGGCGGCGTCCCAAGTCTTGGGTCCGAGGCGGCCGGAGTCGTTGATGCCGTTGGCCCGCTGGAGGGCGAGGACGGCTTCGCGGGTCTTGTCGTAGTAGCAGCCGGTGCCGGTGAAGCCGTAGCCGTAGGCGTTCATTCGCAGTTGGAACACCTTGAGTGGTGGCGCGCAGTCGCCGTAGGCGTAGACGACGCCGGGCCAGGCAGGCTTGGGGCCGCCGGGCGGTGCGGGCGTCGGCTTCGGTTTGGGCGGGGGTGGCGGGGCGGGCTGTCCTCCCCCGCCGATGTAGGCCGAGTCGTCGTAGGACGGGACGCGTTTGCTGCGGGCGTCGCCGTCGTTGCGGAAGCCGAGTTTGCCGGCGCATTCCCAGGGTTGCCAGCCGCGCATGCGGTAGAGGTAGAGGGCCCGGTAGTCCTGTTCGCGGGGGCTGGCCTGGTCGGGTCTCCCCTGGCCGCCGACGCTGCGCCAGGTGGGCAGGTCGAACTGGTAGGCGCCGTAGTAGCCGTTGCCGGTGTTGATGTTGTAGCGCCCGCTCGATTCACACATGCGGAGCTTGGCCCAGTGGGAGCCGTGGGGATCCGCGGCGGCGGATCCGGTGGTGGCGATCTGCAGGCCCGTCACGGCGAGGGCGAGCAGGAGCGTTCTCGCCACTACGCGGTGTGCTGTGCGAAGGCGATGGGTCCTCATGAGCGGAACAGTAAGTACCGGTCACTTGCTTCACAAGCGTCACACCTTGCCCACCAGCCTCACATGAAACACACGTGGTTCGTGTCAGCGACACGCCGACGAAGGTCTGGGAGGTTGCCGGGAAGGGTTCGTCTCGCGTCGAAACGAACACGGTCCGGACTCGTGCCGGACATGTGGCTGTGATCACCAGTAGTCTCCCGCTGACCTCGACGTTCTCGACTTCAGGAGCAGTGCATGACGGTGGCCGTGACCCGTGAACGCAGGCGGGTGTGGCGGGCTTGGTACCTCTACGACTGGGCCAATTCGCCGTTCTATTCGTCGGTCATCACGGTGTTCGGAGCGCTCTATTTGAGCGAGATCGCGTCCGCGGATGCCAAGGCAAATTTCACCCTTAATGGGGACAGAGCGTGCACCGATTCGAGTGGAGCTTCGAGCACTCTGCAGAACTGCGACGTCTCGTTGTTCGGGCTGCATTTCCCGGCGGGGTCGCTGTGGGGGTATCTGCTGTCCATCGCGACGGTGACGCAGGTGCTGGTGCTGCCGATCGCCGGCGCGATCGCGGACCGGAGCAGGCATAAGCGGCGGATCCTCGGCGGGTTCGCGTTCCTGGGCGCGGTGGCGTCGGCGCTGATGTTCTTCATCTCGGGGACGAACTGGGAGGTCGGGGTTTGGACGTTCATTCTGGCCAACATCGGTTACGGCGGTGCGCTGGTCGTCTACTACTCGTTCCTGGTGGACATCGCGGAGCCTGATGAGCGGGACGCGGTGTCGTCGAAGGGGTGGGCGTTCGGGTATCTCGGCGGTGGCCTGGCGCTGGCGCTGCAGCTGGGGTTCTTCATGGGCCACGAGACCTTCGGGGTGAGCGAGGGGCTGGCCATCCGTATCTGCTTCCTGACGTCGGGGATTTGGTGGGCGGTGTTCACGTTCCCGGCGGTGCGGGCCCTCCCCCGGACTCATGTGCCGAAGTCGGCGGAGCGGGGCCTGTCGGTACTGACGGCCGGGTTCAAGGAGTTGAAGCGGACGATCGGCGAGGCGAAGGCCTATCCGCTGACGCTGGCGTTCCTGGGGAGCTATCTGGTCTTCACCGACGGGATCACGACGGTGGTGGCGGTGTCGGCGCAGTACGGCAAGGACGAGTTGAAGTACAGCACTCAGGTGCTGATCGTCACGATCCTGGTGATCCAGTTCCTGGCGTACGCCGGGGCGATGATCCATGGGGCGATCGCGGCCCGGATCGGGGCGAAGAAGACGATCCTGGGCAGTTTGGTGGCCTGGGTGGTGGTGTTGTGCTTCGCGTTCTTCATCGAGGCGGGGCAGCCGTTGCAATTCTACGCGGTGGCGGTCGGGATCGGGCTGGTGCTCGGTGGAACGAACGCGTTGTCGCGGTCGTTGTTCGGGCAGATGATCCCCGAGGGGAAGGACGCGCAGTACTTCTCGTTGTACGTGGTCGGCGAGCGGGGGACGTCGTGGCTCGGCCCCCTGTTGTTCGCCGCGGTCGGGCAGATCACCGGTTCGTTCCGGTACGCGATCATCGCGCTGGTGATCTTCTTCGTGCTCGGTTTCGTGTTCGTGTGGCTGGTCCCGGTGCGCCGGGCGATCGAGGCGGCGGGCAACCGACCACCGGCGGTGCTGTGAGGCGGGAGCGTGCCGATAGGGTCGAGCGTCGTGACCGTACTGAAGGAGAGTGGCCCGGATCCCACGGACGCGTTGTCGTCGGTGCCGGTGGCGGGTTCACGGCGGGGTGTGCCGGTCGTCGGGAAGTTGAAGTTCTGTTACGGGCCGATGGACTGCGGGAAGTCGACGCTGGCGTTGCAGATCGACCACAACCATGCGCGGCAGGGTCGCCGCGGGATGGTGCTGGTGCGGCATGACCGGTCCGGTGAGCCGCAGATCACCAGCCGGATCGGGCTGACACGTAAGGCGACCGAGGTGGGAAGTGAGACCGATCTGCGGTTGCTGGTGCGTGAGCAGTGGGCGGCGGGGCGGCACGTGGACTACTTGATCGTCGACGAGGCGCAGTTCTTGTCGCCCGATCAGGTGGATCAGCTGGCTGAACTGGCCGATGACGTTCAGATCGACGTGTACTGCTTCGGGATCGCGACGGATTTCCGGAGCGTGTTGTTCCCGGGTGCGGCGCGGTTGTTCGAGCTGGCGGACGAGCTGCAGCCGGTCCAGGTCGAGGTGTTGTGCTGGTGCGGGCAGACGGGACGGTTCAACGCGAGGGTGTCCGACGGTGAGGTGTTGCGCGCCGGGGACACCGTTGTGGTGGCGGATACCGAGCAGTTGCTAGTTGAATCTTCACCAGTATCACGTTCCGAGGGTGAGATGAACACGGTCCGTTATCAGGTATTGTGCCGTCGACACTTCCGACTGGGTGACCTGGGGCCCACCTCGGCTCAACACGGTCAGTTACGGTTGACGTGACAGGCGTACTACTAGCCCATCTGGGGGATATCCGCACCAAGATGGCCGTATTGACGTCACGCCAGAGCGCGAAATCACTCCTACTAGGAGAAGCTGTTGCCACCGGGTGATGCAGCTCATCGTGAGCAAGGACATGGTGTCCAGGGAATCTCCTGGCCTCCTTCGTCGTTGCATAGGGTGAGCATCACCCTGGCTCCACCCGGAGCTGACTGAAAGGACCCCCATCATGGCCGACCGTGTTCTCCGTGGAAGCCGGCTGGGAGCGGTCAGCTACGAGACCGACCGCAACCACGACCTCGCGCCTCGGCGCACCGTGCGCTACGCCTGCCCCAAGAACCACGAGTTCGAGGTGCCTTTCTCCGACGACGCCGAGATCCCTTCGGTGTGGGAGTGCAGGCTGCACGGCAGCGAGTCCGAGATCGTGGACGGCGGACAGCCGGAGCAGAAAAAGGTCAAGCCCCCGAGGACGCACTGGGACATGCTCCTGGAGCGCCGCTCGATTCCGGAGCTCGAAGATCTGCTCAACGAACGTCTCGCCGAGCTGAAGGGACGCAGGACCACCCGGTCCGCCTGACGCACGGCCAAGTAGCTAGCCCCACCTCGAACACAGCGAAGCCCCCGCGACCTCCCTTCGCGGGGGCTTCGCTGTGTCCGGGGACCAGCCGGGCGGTGCCGGCGGAACTCCACGCTTGATCAGCTCGGGTACATGCTGGTCACGTTGACGAACGTGCCGGTGATCCCCATGGCGTCGTCGGAAGCGAAGAATGCCAGCGTGGAGGCGACCTCGGCGAGACGCGGTGAGCGTTTGGTCATCCGGGCCTCCGTGAGGCCGGCGAGAATGTTCCCCATCATCTCCGGGCTCGCCGGCAGCTGGTTGTTGACGGCGGCGAGCTTCTCGGGAGTGAAGGTCTCCGGGATACCCGCGACCCAGATGCCGAGCGCGCGGACGCCGTGCGGTCCGATCTCGACGGCGAGATTGCGGATGTAGGTGTCCAGCGCGGCGTCGATCGAGCCGGTCGCGCCCATCATCGGGCTGCCGTAGGCGGATCCACTGTCGAGGGCGAGGATGACGCCGGACCCTGGGGTGATCATGTGCCGGGCGGCCGCGCGGGCGGTGATGAAGTTGGTCGTGACACCGGTGGTGATCGGGCGGACGTAGTCCTCGACCGACATCTCCACGAGCGGGATGCCCTGGACGTCGCCGCGTGGAACGAGGTTGAGGGAGATGTCGAGGCTGCCGGCCTCGGCCACGACGGACGCCGCGTGCTTCTCGACCGCGGTCTCGTCCAAGCCGTCGACGACGGCGACTTCGGCCAGTCCCCCGGTCTCCTTGATCTCGTCGGCTAGCTTCGTCAGTGCGCTGGTGACCGAAGCGACGGTGGTTTCCAGCAGGTCGGCGGTCTCCTCGGCCCTTCAGCCGAGAACGTCGTTGAGGATCACCACGGCCCGCTGCTTCGGTGGGAGGTGCTGGATGGCGGCGAGGAAAACCAGCTCCATCGTTTCCTTGGTTTCCGCGATCTCGCCGGGTTCGGCCTCCGCCGAGGCGAGCTGGCTGTCCGGGAAGGGTTGCAGCCAGGGCATGAACTGGGGCGGTTCGCCGTGCTGGTCGACGCCGGGCAGCTGGTCGTAGGGGCGAGGGACCCGTTTGTTGCGCCGCAGGAAATCGAGACAGGTGTTGGTGGCGATCCGGTAGAGCCAGGCACGGAAACTCGACCGGCCCTCGAATTCTTCACGGCCACGCCAGGCCCGCAGGAAGGTCTCCTGAACCAGGTCTTCCGCGTCGTCGTAGGACCCGACCATGCGATAGCAGTGGACGCGCAGCTCTCGCTGGTGCTGCTCGATCTTTCCGGCGAAAGCGACCTCGTCCAGCGTTTCCGTCACGGAGTCCGTCGTGACGTTCTCCTCCCTCCCCCGCAGGGTGAGCTGGGCGATCCGCCGTAACCTGCCGACGTCCGAAGTGAGGGCGGTGAGGTCGGCGAAGAAGGTGTCCGGCGGCTGAGGTGCCAGGCGTTTCGCGACGCGGCCGACCTCGGCGATGAGGGCTTCCACGTCGGGGGCGGGGTCGTGCCGTGACCGGTAGGCCCGCTGGCGGCACGCGGCCGAGCAATAGACGGCCGCACGCCCGCGCGAACCCGCCTTCGATGGCAGCGGGCCTTCGCACATTCCGCAGACCTTCCCGGTCACGGCTCACCCTCCCCCGAAGACGTCACACTCGGCCGAGTTACGCATTATGCGGCTTGGTAGCCCGGGATGTCCTCGACGCGGTGATAGACGGCGAGTCCGCGGGACAGCGCGATCGCGACGTCCTGGTCGGCGCCGGTGGAGTCCCCCGGCAAGCGCAGGACGGCGTCGCAGTGGTGCAGGAGCCGGTCGGCCGTCGGGTACATGACCTCCTTGGCGACCGGGTCGGCCACGGTCTTCCCGCCCGCGCCGCGTAGCACCGGCAGCGCGACCCATTCGCCGATCATCGGCACGTGCCCGCTGCGGAAGATCGGCCAGGCGGCCTCTTCGAGCCGGGCGAGGTTGCGGGCGAGAAGTTCGGGGTCGTCGCCGGTGCCGGAGCGGAACGGGCCGGCGATGAGGATCATCAGAGGTTTGGTCATACGACGAAGCCTAGTGTGCAACAATCGGCAAGAACAAGGAGGATCGTGCAGATGTTGGCTGCGCAGCGTCGAGACCTGTTGCTTACCCGTTTGAAGACCGAAGGCCGGATCGTGGCCAAGGACCTCGCCGCCGAACTCGGCGTGTCAGAGGACAGTATCCGCCGTGACCTGCGAGACCTTGCGGAGTCCGGGCTCTGTCAGCGGGTCTACGGCGGAGCACTACCCATCTCCCCCGCCACTGCGGACTACGCGACCCGCATGGCGGTCAGCGTCGCGGGCAAGCAACGGATAGCGAAACGTGCAACAGCGTTGATCCGGCTGGGGTCGACCGTCATCCTCGACGGCGGCACGACCGCGCTCGCGCTGGCGAAGGCGCTTCCGGCCGACCTCGAAGCGACGATCGTCACCCACAGCCCCACGGTCGCGGCCGCACTCGTCACGCATCCGAAGGTCGAGGTCTTCCTGATCGGCGGCCGGCTCTTCAAGCACTCCGCCGTCACCTGCGGCGCGGCCGCGGCGGAGGCGGCGATGAGGATCAACGCCGATTTGTTCTTCCTCGGCGTCACCGGTGTGCACCCCGGGACCGGGCTCACCACCGGTGATTCGGACGAGGCCGCGATGAAACGCACCCTCGCCAAACGGGCCGCCGACACCTACGTGCTGGCCAGCTCGGAGAAGATCGGCGCGGCCTCGCCGTTCACCGTGCTCCCCCTTTCCGACGTCGCCGGCGTGATCACCGACGCGGCGCCGGACGAACCGACGGTGAAGGAACTGGGGAAGCTCGGGGTGAGTGTGCTGGGGGTCAGTCCTTCTTGACCAGCCCGCGAAGCTGCTGCCAGCGACGCTTGATCCCCCACATACCGACCATGACGATCGCCTCGCGTACGACCGAACCGCTCATCTTCGACTGGCCGATCTCACGTTCGGTGAAGGTGATCGGCACCTCGACCACCTCGAACCCGGCGAGCTTCGTCCGGAACGCCAGGTCGATCTGGAAGCAGTAGCCGCGCGAGGCGATCTCGTCGAGCGCGAGCTTCTCCAGCACCGTCCGCCGGTACGCGCGGAAGCCGGCGGTGATGTCGTTGATCTTCATGCCGAGCGCGACCTTCGCGTAGAAGTTCGCCACCCAGGACAGCGCCTTGCGCTGGAACGGCCAGTTCACCGTGCTGCCGCCGGGGACGTAGCGAGAGCCGATGGACAGGTCCGCGTCCTCGAGTGCCGCCAGCACGCGGGGCAGATCCTCCGGCGCGTGCGAGCCGTCCGCGTCCATCTCGACGATGGTGGCGTAGTCGCGGGCGAGACCCCAGCGGAACCCGGCGACGTACGCGGCGCCGAGGCCGGCCTTCTCGGTCCGGTGCATGACCTGGATCCGCGAGTCGACCTTCGCGAGTTCGTCGGCGATGTCGCCGGTCCCGTCCGGGCTGCCGTCGTCGACGACGAGGGCGTTCACGTCCGGGAGAGCCTTGAGCAGGCGTTCCAGGATCGGGCCGATGTTGTCCCGCTCGTTGTACGTCGGGACCACCACCAGCACCGGCTCGATTTCCTGGGCCCCCCGTGGCGCCTGCGCCATCCGCTTTCCTCCGTGTTCCGGCGGGTCAGCCCGCCGCTTCCCTCGTTGCCTTGGCGGCGCTCGCGCGCCGGGTGCGAAAACGGAGTATGTACCCACCGGTAACCCCGGCGACCGCCAGTGCCAGCAGTCCGTACTCCGTCGTTACACCGAGTAGATCCGACAGCGTAGTCTGCTGCCTCAGCGGCACGCGCCCCACCAGGGAATCTGCGGTGAAAAGGCTGGTGGAGGCCGTGATCGAACCGTCGGGCGCGACGATCGCGCTGACCCCGCTGGTAGCGGAAACGACCACGGCGCGGCCGTGCTCGACCGCCCGCAGCCGCGACATCGCCAGCTGCTGGTAGCTCATCTCCCCCGGTCCGTACCAGGCGTTGTTGGTCGGCACGACGAGCAGTTCCGCGCCGTCGGCGACCGATTCGCGGGCGGGGTAGTCGAACGCGGTTTCGTAACAGATGAAGACGCCGACCTTGGTTCCCGCGACCGACAGCGCGGCGTTGGCGCCGTCACCCGGTGTCATGTTCGCCACGCTGTCGACGAACGGCGTCACCAGCTTCGCGACCTCACGGGCGGGGACGTACTCGCCGAACGGGACGAGCTGCTGCTTGGCGTAGCGCTGACCCGGGCCGGTGACCGGATCCCAGGCGAGCGCGGAGTTCTGGGCCGAGCCGTCCGGCAGCCGGACCAGCGCGCCGATGATCGCCTGCGTGCCGTAGTCGCGGACCATCTGGTCGACACCCGCGTCACCGGTGCGCATCGCCATCGCGGTCTCGGGCCAGATCAGCAGATCGACCTTGATGTCGCCCGCCTTCAGCTTTTCGAGCAGCCGGGCGCTCTCGGCGAGGTGGTTGCCGCGGAGTTCGTCGCGGCGGCCTTCCAGCGCCAGGCCGATGTCGGGGGCGTTGCCCTGCACCGTGGCGACGGTGAGTTCGCCGTCCTGGGCCTCGGTGCCGATCGTCGGCCACACCGCGAGTCCCGCCACCACCGGCACCAACGTCAGCGCGGACGCGGCCACGACGGAACGCCGGGGATCGGAACCCTTGAACCGCAAGCAAAGGGCCGCGATACCGAACCCGGTCAGCACGACGGCGAGACCGACCAGCGGAGCACCGCCGATCGAAGCCAGCGAGACGAACGCGCCCTCGGGCTGGCTGAACGCCACACGACCCCACGGGAACCCGCCGAACGGGAACCAGGCACGCGGCGTTTCCAGCGCGATGACCACCAGCGCCGCCCACAGGGGCCCGAGCGGCAAGTTCCACACGACGGTGGCGAAAGCCCCGCCGAAACCGAGATACACCGACAGCGCCATCGCCAGCCCGAGCCACGGCCACGGCCCGAAGTCCGGTCCGAGGAAGTCCAGCAGCCAGGTCAGCAGTGGCAGGAAGAACCCCATCCCGAACACGAACGCGTAGCCGAACGCGCCACGGAACCGGCGTCCGTGCACCACCAGCGCGAAGCCGGTGAACGCCAGCGGCGCGAGCCACCACAGCGGACGCGGCGCGAAACTCAGGTACAGCGTGAAACCCGACGCCGCGGCGATGAGGAAACGCAGGAGCCAGGCGCGGAAGAAGCGCTTGCGCGGCGCCGCTTCGGGGTCCGGGCTGGTCACGGTCGAGGACACCCCTGAACCCTAGGTCGTCCGGGTGAACACATCGTGGATGACCTGCCCGTCGCGGACCGTGCGCAGGCAGCGGGGCAGCGTCGCCCCTTCTTCCAGGTTCGGCAGCGGCGGCACACCCGCCCGCGGGTCGGTCGACCAGCGCTGTACCCGCGAGTCCGGTGTGGCGACGACCAGATCCGTGGCGTCCCAGATCGCGTAGTGCGCGGGAGCGCCCGGGACGAGGCTGCCGGTGACGCCGTCGTTGACCCCGGCGGCGCGATGCCCCGCGCGGGTGTGGGCGGTGAAGGACGCGCGAGCGGACAGCCCCGCGCCCGGGGTGCGGTGGTAGGTGCCGGCGCGGACGGTGGCCCACGGATCGACAGGCGTGACCGGCGCGTCGGAACCGAAGGCGAGCAGGAGCCCTTCGGCGGCCATGGCGGCGAAGGGATTGAGCTTCGCCGCTCGCTCGGCGCCGAGGCGGTCGACGTACATCCCGTGCGCGCCACCCCATTCCGCGTCGAACTGCGGCTGGACCGACGCGACCACGCCCCAGCCCGCGAGAGCGCGGGCCTGCTCGACGTCGATCATCTCGACGTGTTCGAGCCGGTGGTACCTGGCGGCCAGCGCCCGACGGCCGACGGTCTTCTCCGCGAGCCGGAATCCTTCGGCGACCTCGGCGACCGCGGCGTCGCCGATCACGTGGAAACCGGCCTGCAGTCCCGCTTCGGTGCAGGCGGAGACGTGCGCACCGATGGCGGCGGCGTCGAGGTAGAGCGTCCCGGAGGTGCCGTGCGCGTCGGAGTACGGCTCGTGCAGGGCGGCGGTACGGGAGCCGAGGGCGCCGTCGACGAACAGGTCGCCCGCCACTCCCCTGGCACCCAGCGCGCGGGCCGTGTCGCCTCCGCCGCGTTCGCCCCAGTAGCCGACGACCTCCGGCAATCCCGGTTCGGTGGCGAGCGCGAGCAGATCGGTGAGGTCTTCGGCGCCGGAGATGTCCGGGCCGGCGCATTCGTGGACGCTGACGATCCCCCTCGCGGCGGCCTCGGCGAGGAACGCGCGCTGGGCCTCGCGTCGCTGACCGGGCGTGATCGCCTCGCGCATCGCGGCGCGGACACGGTGGTGCGCGTCGCGGGTCAGTGGCCCGTCGGCCGACCAGCCCGCCGCGTCCCGCACACCGGGTGCCAGGGCGACGAGGGCGCTGGAGACGAGGGCGGAGTGGACGTCGACCCGGCTCAGGTACACCGGAGTCCCGTTCGCGGCCTCGTCGAGTTCGGCGCGGCTGGGCAGCCTGCCGTCGGTCCACCGGGACTCGTCCCAGCCGTGCGCGACCAGCACCTGGCCGGGCCTGGCGGTGTCACGGACCGCGGCAAGCAGTTCTCCGGCGCCGCGGATGTTGGCGAGGTTCAACCCGGTGAGGTGCAGGCCGGTAGCGGTGGCGTGGACGTGCGCGTCGACGAACGCGGGGGCGACGAACGCGCCGTCGAGGTCGATCACCTCGGCGTCGGGATGCAATGCCTTGGCCGGGCCGTCCTGTCCCACCCAGACGACAGTGCCGTCCGTGATCGCCATGGCGGTGGCGTCGGGGGCCGAGGGGCTGTAGATGCGCCCGCCGAGCAGGAGCGTGGTTCGTGCGTTCGTCACCTCCCGAGTTTGCAGCTTGCGGATGAGCACGGCGTGGTCAGGGCCGATGAAATGAGCCGGGGAGCCGATCGCGCTGTCGTGCCCATGCTCGGCGCCGCGACGATGCCGCCGTGTTCGAGTACCTGCGCACCGGTCGAACGCGGAGTCAATGTCCGCCTGACACACCGCGCACGACAGGAATATTTACGTCATCGGAACGATGTGACAGGATATTTTCACGCGTTTCCGACGATGAGGAGTATAAGTGACTGCGATCCAGGAGCCGACCTCGCCGGTAGCCGCCTACGATCAGCCCTACGACTACACCCGAGTCGAGCTGATCGAACCCGACTGGCGCCGCTTCCCCGGCTGGCATGACGTGACCGAGGCAGAGTGGCGCGACGCGCAGTGGCAGCGAGTGCACTGCATCCGCAACGCCAAGCAGCTGCGTGCCCTGATGGGCGACCAGCTCGAGGAGCGCTTCTACGAGGACATGCTCGCCGACCAGCGCGAGATGGCCACGATGTCGATGCTGCTGCCGCCACAGATGATCAACACCATGGCGCCCAACGCGGGCACCGACCCGACGAAGGTGACCGAGGCCTGGTACACCGACCCCATCCGCCGCTACATGCTCCCGGTGCGCAGCGACCGCGACACCGAGTGGCCGAGCCACCCGCACTCCGAACGGGACTCACTGCACGAAGCCGAGATGTGGGTCGTGGAGGGGCTGACCCACCGCTATCCGACCAAGGTCCTCGCCGAGATGATCTCCACCTGCCCCCAGTACTGCGGGCACTGCACCCGGATGGACCTCGTCGGCAACTCCACCGAGCAGGTCGAGAAGCACAAGCTCTCGCTCAAACCGGTCGACCGCCAGGACGCGATGATCGAGTACCTGAAGAAGACCCCCGGCGTGCGCGACGTGGTGGTGTCGGGCGGCGACGTCGCCAACGTGCCGTGGCCGCAGCTGGAGTCGTTCCTCATGCGACTGATGGACATCGACACCGTCCGCGACATCCGGCTCGCGACCAAGGCGCTCGCCGCCCTGCCACAGCACTGGATCCAGCCGAAGGTCGTCGAAGGCCTCGAGCGCGTCGCCGTCACCGCACAGCGTCGCGGCGTCAACCTCGCGATCCACACCCACGTCAACCACGCACAGTCGGTCACCCCGCTGGTCGCCGAAGCCGCCCGGACCGCGCTCGACGTCGGCGTCCGCGACGTGCGCAACCAGGGCGTGCTGATGAAGGGCGTCAACGCGACCCCCGCCGAACTACTGGACCTGTGCTTCGCACTACAGGGCGAAGCGAACATCCTGCCCTATTACTTCTACATGTGCGACATGATCCCGAACGCCGAACATTGGCGGGTTTCCGTGCACGAGGCACAAGAATTGCAGCACGCGATCATGGGCTACCTGCCCGGCTACGCCACCCCGCGCATCGTCTGCGACGTTCCCTACGTAGGAAAGCGCTGGGTGCACCAGCTCGCCGAGTACGACCGCGAGTTGGGCATCTCGTACTGGACCAAGAACTACCTGACCAGCGTAGACAGGGAAAACGTCGCCAACGCCGACGAGGCCCTGCAGCAGCGCTACCCCTACTACGACCCGATCTCCACCCTCCCCGAAGCCGGCCAGCGCTGGTGGCGCGACCAGCCTCCGATGGCCTGACCGGCCGACCCGTCAGGCAGGTCGCCGAGGGGGCGTTGAGGCTCATGAGCGAGCTTCAAACGCCCCCTCCGTCGTACCGGCTGTTTGTGCTGGTCAGTACCGGTTGCTACCGGTTGCGACCGGACATCAAACGGCCCGGAAACGGCCCAGAAATTCCACAGTAGACAGTCAGGCGGCCCGGAGGTTGAAACAGAGTGAGTCACTCGACGGCATGCCGTCCAGGCATATCCGGACCCTTTCTCGTCGCGTTCTTCATGGAAGTCCACGAGGAAACATCGGGGGCTGTGATTTAACGCTGCGAATTCCTCTCATTATGGGACAAGTGTATGGTGTGAATGCAAGTCTCACTCCGATCAGCAATTCGCGGGTATCATCCACATTTTGTGGTGATCGAGAATCGGCGCTTCCATGCGTAGGTGTCCAGGTTCTCGCGTTCCGAGACGGAACTTCGCCCGTCGATGCTGCGTAGGTACTCCGACAAAACCATCAGCTACTACCGCGCTCGCCTCGCGCACTACCAGCACTGGTGCCACACCCGCGGCTACCAGACCGGCACGAACACGATCACGACCAAGACACCGACGACTACCCCAAATACCGGCCCGACACCATCCGCCAGACCATTAGCGCCCTGGTCTTCTGGGCCGAACGCAGCACCGGCCACGCACCCGACGACCGCGCCGCCAAACAAACTCTCCGCCGCTTCACCGACACCTCCAACCACACCCCACCCACCAGCCTGGCGGGTCGCCGGACGACGATCACCACGACCACAACGCCCCACCATCCCGCGTCCGCTCGACGACGGCCGCGAGCGGACACCTCCAACAGCCAGCCCCGTACACAGCCAACCCTCTCCTCCCGTCGGCCGTCCTCCTGCTTTCGACGGCGGTGGCGCACGCCGCCTGATGACCGGAAGCGGCTTCCGCGAGAAGTAATCACGGCCCCGCCCGTCGGGTAATACGATGGCCGGTGATGACACCACCGGATCGTCCAGAGTGGCGATCGCGTGCATGGCTGGCCGCCTCCGCGGTGCTGGTCGTAGCCGCGGTCGCGTTGCTGGCTGTCGGAGCGAATGGACCAAGCGCGGTTGTAGTGCCGATTCTCGTCGTGGCCACGGCCATCGGAGTGACGACGTGGACGCTGGTTCGCGCGCGCAAGCGGCGCCTCGACTACGAAGCACGCCTCACGGGTTGGGCGGCAGAGCACGCCACGCACCATGAGCGGCTCCGGATCGCCCGGGAACTCCACGACATCGTTTCCCACGGCCTCGGCGTGATCACCCTGCGAGCCAGTGCGGCGAGGCGGGTCCAAGGAGACGTGCGGGAAGCCGAACACGAGCAGGCGCTCGTCGACATCGAGCAGGCGAGCCGGGACGCGGTCACCGAACTCAGACGTATGCTGGCCGTGCTTCGCGACCCTGCCGAGTACGACGCACCGTTGCAGCCCGTGCGGAAGCTGTCGGATCTTCCGGCCATCGTCGAGGCCGCCCGCTCGCTGGGTCTGGCGCCGCGGCTGGACGTCGGCGAACTCGGGGACGTTTCCCCTGGGGTGCAGGCGACAGTCTGTGAGATCGTCCGCGAAGCCGTCGCGAACACCGCGCGATACGCCGGACCGACGATCGCTCACATCGGTCTACGGCGTGACGGCGACACGATCGTCGTGACCGTCGAGGACGACGGGCCGCGAGGCGACTGGTCCCCCAACCGCGGTGCAGGCCACGGCCTGGCGGGACTTCGAGAACGCGCCGAGGTGCTCGGCGGCGGCCTGCACGCGGCACCGGCCGGGACCGGCTTCCGGCTCACCGCACGGCTACCCGACGGAGCATGGTGACGAATCCCGAACAGCCACCGATCCGGGTCCTGCTCGCCGACGACCAACGGCTGCTGCGGCACAGCCTGGCGATCATCATCGGCACCTCCCCGGACATGGTCGTCGTCGGACAGGCCGAGAACGGACCGCAGGCGGTGGAGATGGCGCGGCGGCTGAGCCCGGACGTCGTGCTGATGGACATCCGCATGCCCGGCCAGGACGGCATCGTGGCCACCAAGGAGATCAGCGCCTGCCCCGACCTGGCCGGGACCAGAATCCTCGTGCTGAGCATGTTCGAACTGGACGAGTACGTCTACGGTGCGCTTCGCGCGGGGGCGAGCGGTTTTCTGCTCAAGGACACCGAACCCGACGAGCTCATCGCCGCCGTCCGCCGGACGCAAGCCGGCGAATCCCTGTTCGCGCCCGGCATCCTCACGCGGTTGATAGAGCATTACGTCGCGGCGCCGCCGCACCGGAGCCCGCGTCCGCCTGCCGGGCTGACCCAGCGTGAGATCGAGATCCTCACGTTCGTCGGTCGCGGGCTGTCCAACACCGAGATCGCCGAGACGCTGACCATCTCCATCAAGACGGTGAAGACGCACATCAGCCGGTTGTTGAGCAAGCTGTCGGCCCGGGACCGCGCTCAGCTGGTGATCACGGCGTACGACCAGGGACTGGTGGTTCCGCGAAGCTGAGGCACGCGGTCAAGCGTCCCGCCGATGGAACGTGGTCGCGGAGAACCCCACCGCGACGAGCACCCAGCCCAGCACGACGGTCGAACCGCCGAACGCGACGAGGTCGTGACTTGCGGCGTCCGGCAGGTATGCCGCGAACGTGACTCGATCCCGGAGAAGCGGGCCCACGATGAAGTAGTACCCGAGCAGCCCGGTCACCGCCGGAACACTCCACCGCAAGACCGTCGCGACGGCGGCGGACAGCGCAGTGGTCAGCGCGAGATAGGCACTCGCTCCCACCGCGGCGGACCATGGTCCGCCGGCCACCAGGAGGCCGACCAGCACGGTGAAGATGGCCGCGGGGACGCTCACGATCAGCAGGGCGGCCATTTTGGCCAGATGCTGGGCGATCCGGCGTGGCATGGCGATGAGAGTCAGGTGAATCTGGCCGTCGCTGTACTCCGACGTCGCGGCGATGACGCCGAGGACGATGAACCCGGCCTGCGTGTAGCCGACGGGTGAGACGCCCTGCCGCGAAAACGCGATCGCGAGGACTGCCGAAACGCCGATTGTGCCCAGCACGGTGCAGTACGTCGCCGGCAGGCTGAGCAGTTTGAGTGTCTCGGCGCGGATCGCCCGGCCGCCCGTCATGCGTCCCTCCCGCGGAAGACCAGGAAGCCCGCGGCGAGCAACGCCGCGACCCAGGCCGTCATCACCAGGCCGCCGGTGACCGGCGCGAGCTGGACGGGCAGATCCACTCGCTTGATGAACATACGGATCCCGGCCAGGTCAGGGAAGAACACGGCCAGCGGCGTGAGTTTCGCGAGCAGGTAGGTGACCGTGACCACCGACGTGTTCAGGATCAGCACGGTGAGCGGCAGGATTCCGTTGCGCGTCAGCAATGTCAGACCGGACGCGAGCAGTGCCGTCAGTACCCAGTAGAGGACGACTCCGGGCAGACGCCCAAGGCCGCTGACGCCGGCTCCCTCACCCAGCAGTGCTTCGACTGTCATCAGGGTGATGGCCGAGGAGACCGCCGCCAGAGTGGCGATCACGGTGATCACCGCCGTCAGCTTCGCGATCAGCAACCGCCGCCGCGACGGCACGGCCGTGAGGCTCGTGGTGATCTGGCGTCCGCCACCGGCGCTCCTCCCCTCTGTGGTGTATTCGCTGCTCACCGCGACGACGCCAAGGATCACCGCCCCCACCACGCCGAACGCGAGTTCCTGGAACCCGATGTCTACGTTGCCGCCGCGACCGGCCGCGACCGCCGACTTCGCGTTGAGGATCGTGAGGGTGGCCGGGACCAGCACGCCGACCGCGACCGCGGCCCAGACCGACGGCAGGAAGACGAGCTTGCGCAGTTCGCCCCGATAAGCCCTCATCGCACGGCCCCCGAGGTGAGCGCGAAGAAGGCGTTCTCCAGGCTCCGGTGCCCGCCGACGACTTCAGCGAGCGTTCCCTGCGCGACGATCCTGCCGCCGTCGATGACCACGACGTCGTCGACCGTCTCGGACAGTTCTCCCATGAGATGGCTCGACAGCAGGACGGTACGTCCGTCCCGGGCGCGTTCGCGGAGGAAGCCGCGGATCCAGCGGATTCCTTCCGGATCGAGGCCGTTGACCGGTTCGTCGAGGACCAGTACCTCAGGGTCACCGAGCAGCGCCGCCGCCAGGGCCAGCCGTCGCCCCATCCCGAGCGAGTAGCCGCCGACGCGTTTGCCCGCGGCCTCGGACAAGCCGACCTCCGCCAGGGCCTCGTCCACCCTGCTACGGGGGATGCCGCCCGCCGCGGCGATCCACCTCAGATGCGCCCGTCCGGTGCGCGCACGATGCGCCCCCGAGCTGTCCAGTACGGCGCCGACCTTGCGCAGGGGATCCCGCAGCTCGGCGAAGGGAACGCCGTCGACCAGCGCGGTTCCCGAGGTCGGCCGGTCGAGTCCGAGCAGGATCCGCAGGGTGGACGACTTCCCGGCGCCGTTGGGCCCGAGGAATCCGGTCACCCTGCCAGGGCATGCTTCGAAACTGACGTCGGAGAGGATCGTCGCCGCTCCTCGTCGCTTGGTGAGCTGGTCGAACTTGAGCATCAGGTCTTCTTCCCGTCGGGTGCGATCACGTTGCCCGCCAGTCAATTCCAGCGGGACACCCGCGCGCGTCGGACCGGGGACCGATCATGTCCGAAGTCTCTGGGCCCTGGGTCTTACAGCCGCGACCTTCGGGTCATCTGAAGATGTGCCCGTGTTCCTCCGCTGCCGGATACTTGGGCGCTGATCGTCGGGATCTGACCGGCGAGCGACATTGTGCGATGTGGACGGGTGCGGCAGCGAGATCGTCGACGATGCCGGGAAATATCGTGACGCACCACCGTTCGTTTGACAGCCCGGACTGGTGACCAGAAACCCCATCGGGGGGCGGGATTCGCTTGTTACCTATCGGGTTTCGCCGAAGGTCCGTCGGTAGGCGCCGGGTGTGGTGCCGAGGTGCGCCCGGAAGCGGCGGCGCAGGTTGACCGCCGAGGCGAGTCCGACCCGGGTGGCGATGGCTTCCACCGGGAGGTTGGTCTGTTCCAGCAGTACCCGTGTCGCGTCGAGGCGCTGGCTGAGCAGCCACTGTCCCGCGCTGGTGCCGAGCTGTTCGGTGAACCGCCGGGCGAGAGTTCGGCTCGACAGTCCGGCGCGTTCGGCGAGCCGGCCGACGGTCAGGGTGTCGAGCTGGGTGGTGGCCCACTCCAGCAGTGGCGCCAAGGACTCCTCCGTCCTGGCCGGGGCAGGCGGGGTGGCGTACTGGAGTTGGCTGCCCTCCCGATGTGGGGGCAGCACCATGTTCCTGGCGATCTGGGCGGCGTGGGCCGCGCCGTGGTCGGAACGTACGAGGTGCAGGCACAGGTCGATGCCCGCGCCGGTGCCGGCGCTGGTCGCCACGTCGCCGTGGTCCACGTAGAGCACGTCCGGGTCCACCTGCACCTCGGGGAAGGTGGCAGCGAGTTGGGCGGTGTGGCGCCAGTGGGTGGTGGCGCGGCGGTCGTCGAGCAGTCCGGCCTGAGCGAGGACGAACGCTCCCGTGCAGATGGCGACGATCCGCGCCCCGCGCTGGTGGGCAGCCTGCAACGCCTCGATGACGGTCGGCGGCGCCGGTGTCTCGGGCGGCTGCCAGCCGGGGATGACCACGGTGTCTGCCTCCTGCAGGCCGCCCAGTCCAGCGTCGACGAGTATCGTGTAGCCGACGGTGGTCCGCAGGGGGCCGGGGCGTTCGGCGCAGATCCGGAAGTCGTAGTGGACCGGCACGTCCGGCCGGACGGTGCCGAAGACCTCGGCGGCACAGGCGAGCTCGAAGGGTGACCGGGGTGGGTTGAGCAGAGCCACCACCCGATGACGGTCCATGGCACGAATGTACCCACGAATGTCTTTCTGGACTCTCGGCCAGGAGGTGAACCCCGGTCACAGTGGTCTTATGAGTGTGCTGAGGACCGCGGTCCAGGTCGACGGCGAAACGGCCAGCTACCTGACCACGGGACAGGACGGACCGGCCGTGTTGCTGCTGCACGGAACGTATTGGAGCCGGGTGTGGCTGCCGGTGCTGGGCCACCTCGCGGAGGTGGGGCTGAGGCCCATCGCGGTCGACTTCCCCGGGCTGGGGCACTCGGGAGGCGAGCTCACCCTGGAAACGGCCACGGTCCCGGCCCTTGCGGACTGGGTGGTGCGATTCGCGTCCGTGCTGAAGCTCTCCGGGCCGATCGCCGTGGCAGGTCATGACATCGGCGGCGCCGTCGCCCAGCATCTCCTCGCGCACGATCGGCTGGCGATGTCCAGGCTGGCCTTGGTCAATTCGGTCACCTACGACTCCTGGCCAGCGCCTCACGTGGCCCGGCTCCTGGACGCCGCGCCGACGACCACCGCGGATGAGTTTCTCGCCGCTCGCCAGCAGGCCGTGACAACGGATCTGGCTGGTGCCGCCACCGAGCAGCGGATCGCTGACTATCTGGAGCCGTGCACCGAGCCGCGGGTCCGCCGCTCCTGGCTGGCCATGGCGGGCGCGGCCGAAAGCCGCTACACCCTTGATCTCGTTCCGGCACTGCGGCGGTCCACAACGCCCAAGTTGCTGATCTGGGGCGAGGACGACAGCTTCGAAAAGCTGGAGTACGCCGAGAAGTTCGCCTTGGAGATCCCGCAGACCACGCTCATCCGTATCCCAGAAGCGAAACACATCCCCACCGAGAACTCCCCCGGCCAGATTGCCCGCGCCCTGATCGATTTCTTCACGGCGTAGAGGTCCCACTGTTCTGTACGAGCAATCTGCGCTGTGTCGTCGTATATCTGCACGGCGAGCCTCGGGATGAGTCACTCGAAGACGAACCGCCGCAGGTGCTGAGAGTGCGGCGACCGCGCTGGAGACGCCGCATAGTCGCCGTGTCCGATCTGTCCCTCGCGTTGGAGGGGTGCAGGCCAGGTCGTTTCACCCCGGCGATTGGTGCCGATGCCAACGTGGATAGAGCACGTCACGAACATGTCCGCTACGCTGATCATGCAGGTCATAAGCGCCTTCGCACGAGTGCGGCCGGAAAGGTCCAAGATCTTCAGGAATGGGCGCACGAGGACCCTTCCTCGGCTCAGTGGGCCGTCCGCAACCCCATCCGCCGCGCCGACACCGCGGGCGGGGCGAGGTCGGCGAGACATTCACCCACGCCGGCCGCGAACCAGCGCATCGTCCCGGTCGCCTACAGCAAGGCCTACTACCGCGACCAGCCTCCACCGTTGATGGTCCTCGACCTGGCCGCTGAGGAGCGCGTCGACGTCGTCAAGCTCGAGCAAGAGCGTTCATGGCCTGGGCGGCGATCGAGGTGCTGCGCCACACGGGCGTCCGGGGTGAGGAACTGCTGGAGATCACCCACCTCGCGCTGCCACGAGGGCGAGAACTTGACGATAGCTTATCCGGGCCCCGGACGCCCTCGCGGACCGGACATCATGAAGGCCCGTCGAGGGGGCGTTCGGCTCATGTGGGAGCTTCGAACGCCCCCTTCGTTGTGACCACGGTCGTGCTGGTCAGAACCGGTTGCGACCGGACCTCGAACGGCCCGAAAACGGCACGGCATGCCGCCCAACCATATCCCGACCCTTTCTCGTCGCATTCTTCACGCGAAGCCATAAGACGACATCTTGAGTTTACCGCGATTCGACAAGCGAATTCCTTTCATGATCTATGAAGATAAAATGGATCTATTGCAAGCTGGGCCGGGTTGGTCGCATGCCTGGCGGCATTCCCGGGGATGGATGACAGGACCGGTTCCGGCGCGCCGGTTGAGCGATCAGGAGAACCGGCGTTGCGGGAAGATCGTGCGGGCTCGCCGATTCGCTTCGCAGACGGTGCGCAAGCAGCAGGCTTCAGGACTTGGCCTCCACCTTGATGGAGGTTGCATCGTAGCGTCCAGTAAGTCAGCCACGATGCGAGGAGCGAATCATGATTTTGGTGACTGGAGCCACCGGGCGAGTCGGCGGCAGTGTGGTGTCCCAGCTGCTGGATAAAGGTCTGTCGGTACGCGCGCTGGTCCGGGATCCGCAGCGAGCCCTGCTGCCCGACGGCGTGCACGTCGTGCGTGGCGACCTGGCTGATCCGGGCAGCCTCGGTCTCGCCCTGGAAGGGGTCGACTCGGTGTTTCTGGTCTGGCCCACCATGGAGGCGGACCATGCCGCGTCGCAGACCATCGCCGAGATCGCCAGACGGGTGCGGCACATTGTCTATCTGTCCAGCAACGGCGTATCCGAGGACACGACCGAGGGGATCCTGGGCTCCCACGCCAAGTTGGAGCGCTTGATCGAGGACTCCGGCGTGGAATGGACGTTCCTGCGTCCGGGCGGATTCGCCGCCAACACGCTGGCCTGGGCGGAACAGATCCAGGCGGAGGGTGTGGTGCGGTGGGTTCACGGCGCCGCCCGGCGGGCGTTGATCCACGAGCGAGACATCGCGGCGGTGGGAGTTATGGCGCTCACCGAGGAGGGACTCAAGGGAGCCAGGCCCACGATCACCGGGCCGGAGGCGATCACACAGTTCGAGCAGGCTCAGGCGATCGGCGCGGCGATCGGGCGCCCGGTGCGGTTCGAGGAGGTAACCCCGGAGGATGCCAGGCAGGAACTGTTCGCCGGTCTTCCGCCGGCATTGGTTGACGGCATCCTGGCCGCACACGCGGCCATGGTGACCCAGCCCGAGATGGTCACCGATACGGTGGAACAACTTACCGGGACTTCGGCGCGCACCTTCGGCGAATGGGCGGCTGACCACGCCGCCGACTTCAAGTCGTGATGGAGCACGCAAGTTCGGCGAGCGGGCCATCGTGCCGGGCGCCGACGGAGTGATCGACACGGTGTGGCCGTCCGGGCTCGCCGGAGCAGGAGGGCAGTCGGCCGTCACACAACTCGGGCAAGGCAGAGGGAACAGTGGTCGAGCGCACGCCATGGGGGTGGTTGTGCCGGCACGTCACCGACCGTGGTCACACCCGGTGTCCGGACGAGACGATCGTCCTTGTCACGCTAAGCTGGCCGCCCGCGATCTGGAGGTGCCGCCGGTGAAGGGAACTCGGAGTGCCGCCGAATGCCGTACGCGGGCGGAAGAAGTCCAGGACCTCCACGCGATCAGCCACCTCGCGCCGGAGCCGATCGGGCCGAGCACCGGCTTTCCGGTGGTCGTCAAGGACAACATCCACGTCGCGGGCATGCCGAACACCGCGGGCACCCCGGCTTTGGCGCGCCATGTTCCGAGTGAGCACGCGGGCGTGGTCCGCCGCCTGCTCGACGCGGGCGCCACCGTCATCGGCAAGGCGACCATGCACGAACTCGCGTTCGGCATCACCTGCGACACGACTCCCCTGGGTCCGGTGCGTAACGCCCGTGACCCGTCCCGCTTCGCCGGGGGCAGCAGCGGCGGAACCGCGGTGGCCGTCGCGGCGGGCATCGTCCCGGCAGGTCTGGGCACCGACACCGGGGGTTCGGTGCGCGTGCCCGCCGCGCTGAACGGGGTCTGCGGTTTCCGGCCCACCACGGGCCGCTACCCGTCCGACGGCATCACGCCGTTGAGCAGCACCCGGGACACGGTGGGGCCGATCGCCCGCACGGTCACCGATCTCGCGTTCCTCGACGCCGTACTCGCGGCGGAGAAACCGGAACCCCTGTTCGGACTCGCGCCGATCCGGCTGGGCGTGCCGCACGGTTTCCTGACCGGCGACCTGGCCGACGACGTCGAAGAACTGTGGACGGCCGCGCTGATCCGTCTGCGCGCGGCCGGGGTCACTCTGGTGCCGGTCGACGACACACCCCTCGCCGAACTCGTCGCCGATCAGGGCATGCCGCTGGTGATCCACGAAGCCGGCACCGGGCTACGGGCGTACCTCGCCAAGTACGTGCCGGAGATTTCGTTCGAGCAACTCGTCGACGAAGTCGCCGCGGCCGATGTCCGGGCGATCTTCGCCGAGTCAGTCGTGCCCGGCATCGAGCCGGCCGTCTACGAGGCCGCCCTCGCCAACCGCTCGGCCTTACGCCACGCCTACGCGAGGATCTTCGACCAGACCGGCATCGACGCACTGGGATTCCCCACCACACCAGCGACAGCCCAGGACTTTTCCTCCATCGAAGAGTTCATCCACCGTGGGCGCGCGGTCCCGACCTTCCCGACCTTCATCCGAAACTGCCAGCCCGGCAGCATCGCGGGTGTTCCCGGCCTGACCCTCCCGATGGGACAAGGCCGCGGTGGCCTACCCGCCGGGCTGGCGCTCGACGGCGCCGTCGGCGGTGACCGGAAACTGTTGGCGGCCGGGGCGTTCGTCGAACGGGTCCTGACGGTCTAGCCGGGCTCACTTTCGTCCGAACTGGACGATACCTTCAAAGCGGCCGCCCCTTCGTGCCTGGATGTGACCGCGGGCCGGCCTCATCCAGCTGTCTTCCCCGCACCGCCTCGGGTTCGTTGATGAGCGCCGCGTGTCTTGTCACCGTCCGTCCTGCCGCCCGATGATCGGCGCGACCACCCTGTTCGACCTCGAGCCAACGCGTTCGACCGGTGGCCGAGGGACAACGCCAGCGCTACGCCCACGGCCCGGAAAGGCAGCAGCTGGACAATGACCGCCAACCCCGGTCTGGCGACGTCGCCGACGATCCAGAACCGATACCCGTCGAACGACTTCGGTTCCAGGAACGCGACTCTCTCGGCGCAGGCCACGAGCGCGGCGCCAACGGCGGTGCCCGCCAGTGCCAGTACCAGACCGGTCGCGCGCCGCACGTGAACGGCACCCGTTCGTCGTCGTGCAGACCCGGAGTTCATAAGCGCGGGACAACTAGTTCACAGCGACCGCGGCCTCAGCAGCGGTCGAGCATGCTCGACAACGCGTTCCGCTCCGGGACCGTGATCGTGAGTCCATACGCGCGTTTGACCACGATCCAGGCTGTCGCATAGGTGCACCAGTAGGTCACCAACGGCGGCTTCCACTGATCGGGGGCCTTGTCGCTCTTCTGCTTGTTGACGTTGTCGGTCACCACCCGCAGCTGCGGTCCGGTCAGGTCGTTGGCGAACTGCTCGCGCCTGGACTGTTCCCACGACTTCGCGCCACTGGCCCACGCCTGAGCCAGCGGCACCACGTGGTCCACGTCCACGTCGGCCGCCTTCCGCCACGTCTCACCGTCATAAGGGCTACGCCACGACCCGGACACGGCAGTGCATTCCGCGTTGACCTCGACGTTCACGCCGTCGCGTTTCAGCAACTCCTCACGGACATCGCACTTGCCGGACACGGTCTTCCAATGCGGAAACTTGGCCCGGTCATAGCCGTCCAGGCCGCCGCGAACCGCGACCGACAGCTCCCCGAGACGCTTCCGCGCCTCGGCCACCGAAACCACCGGTGCCTTGCTGGAAGCCGCGCCGCTGGTCTCCGAACTTTCCGGAGCACCAGTCGGAATCTGACACCCCGCCAGCAACGACACTCCGATTACTGCCCATGCTGTCGCCTCGCCACTACGCCGAATCCCACCGCGCACGGTGCCCGCCTCCTCGTCGACGACCATGTCGCACACGGTCCTGACCAGTAAACGGGAACAGCGACGGCCACCGTGACCGGCGAACAGCGCAACTCGCCTCTGTCGTTCCCGACAAGGGAAGCAGTCATGCGAACCCTCCGGCCTTTTGGTGGATTGCCCTTCCAGGCTCGTTCCTGATGTGCTGCGAGTTCGTCCAAGGGGGGAAGGAACGGCGTGATCGACGCTGACCATGCGCGAGATCGCCGGCCTGCTGCATCTGTCCCACCGCACGGTCGAACGGCACGTGTCGAGCCTGATCGCCAAGACAGGACTGCCGGGCCGCATCGAACTCGGACGGTTCGCGGCCACCGCGGGCATCCTCCGGATCACCCCAGCAACCGGCTCGAGTGCCGACAGCGCACGACGGTCGATCTTCCCGTTGACCGTCAGCGGCAGCGTCTCCCGGTGGACGCAACGCCGGGGCACCATATGCGGTGGGACCTGGGTGCGGCAGCCACCGGCGCACGGTGGACGCGCCCGGATCCGGACCGGTGTAGTACCCGGTCAGCTCGTTGTCGGCGCCGGAAGGTCGCCGAACTGCTGGAACTGACCACCGGCGACTTCCCAGGCCCGAGGCTACTTCCCCTGCTGGCCACGGAGAATCGCACCCGGTTGTCCGCAAGGACCCGTCAGTCGGTGGTACGGGATCAGGACTATCAGGTCGCTCTGCTCGACCACACCGCCGACCCGGCGCGGCCGCGAGTCGCGCTCAGCGCGGACGCCGTGGTCTCCGAACGCGACGGGCGCGTCCTCGTGCGGCTGCCCGACGGACAGGAGTTCGACGTCCTGGAGGTGTTCTCCCAGGGGCTGACGCGGCTGGTGATGGACGCCTTCCAACCCGTCCCCGAGCTACCCCACACCCCGCGGACCACAGTGAACCATCTGGTCGTGGCACGGGAGAACCGGTTGCCCCGCTTCGTCTTCGCCGTGTCGTCAGCCGAACCGAGGCCGCTCTACGTCGACTTCGACAGCCCGGTCTACGTTCAGATCCTGGCGAAAGCCATCCGGCGGCTGACCAGGAAGGACCCGGACGCGACCCTCACCCTCACCGAAATGCTGCCCACTCCCGAACAGACGTGGCTGGCAGACGGCCACGGCGACACCTACACCGCCGAACTCCGCCTCGTCGCGGTGGATCAGCGACCCTGACCCCGCACCGCACCGCATCGAACGAAGCCGGTCACTGTCGGACAGCCGGGAACCCGTGCCGGGCGGCGATCGCCACGGCGCAGGCCAGCGCGGCCAATGCCACCGTGATCCACGGCAGCGGGGTCGCGGTTCCGGCCCGGTCGAGCACCGAACCACCCAGGTGCGCCCCGCCCGCGATCGCGAGGTTGAGGACCGGGAAGCGATCGATGCCTACCTGGAGCAGACTCGGCCACGTCCGCGCGGGCCGGAGGATCCGGCGGTGACGGCCTGAGCGACATGCACCAGGGCGGCGCGGTGCGGAAATCCAACGCGGTCGCTCCCATCCCTGCCTGTATTTGTCATGCTCGTCATCCCGCCTCTGCGGCACCCGCTCACCTCCGTCAAGGTCATCGGACGAGTTTTTCGCCGCCCAACAGGAAAAGGGGCTCTGGACCCTACAATCGCGGCCATGTCTGAAGTGGAGCGATCGGCGAGGCGAGTGGCTGATTCCGACCGCGAAAGGGTGGCTCAGCTGCTGTACGAGGCCATGGGGGCGGGCCAGATCACCACCGCCGAACTGGAGACGAGACTGGACGCCGTCTACTCGGCGAAGACCTTCGCGGACTTCGAACCCGTCGTCGCGGATCTCTCTCCGGTGAGCACCGACACCGAGGACGCACGAGGCGGACGGTCCTCCACCGCCGTTATGTCGGGCACTCGACGACGGTTCGACGGGCCGCTGCCACCGAAACATGTCAGCCGCGCCTTCTGGGGTGGCGTGCGACTCGATCTGCGGCACGCCGAAGTCGTCACCGATCCTTGCACGATCAGGGCCGTGGCGATCATGGGCGGCGTCAAGATCGTGGTCCCGGAGGACTTCGTCGTCGACGTCCGGGGAATCGGGCTCATGGGCGGATTCGGGACCGGCCGCGGTTCGGCGCCGCAGCGGCCGGCGGTCGGTGCGCCGGTGCTGCGCATCACCGGTTTCGCCTGGTGGGGTTCGGTGAAGGTGATCAGGAAGGCCCGCGAATCCCGGCGCAAGGTGATCATTCGCGGCCGGAGACGGTGAGCAGGTGACCACGCCGATCAGCGCGAGCGGGCGGGAACTGCCCGGCACCCACTTGGTCCTGACCGTCCTCGGCGGGCACGTGGTGTCCGAAGTGGACTGTGACCGCGTCCAGCGATCTTCGCCGAACTGAGGTCCGATATGGACCCGCAGCACGCTCTGGCTACCGCAGGCCACTCGCCAGTGTGAATCCGAGCTCCCTGCCCCGCGTCACGAGTTCTTCCCTGGCCGCCGGATGCGCGACGTGGTCGACTATCTGCTGCGCCTGCTCGCTCGCGTCGTTACCCCAGATGGTCGCGACGCCGTGTTCGCTGACCAGGAAACTGTGCTGGAACGACGTCACCGGCCCGGCCAGCCGGGGCACGACCGTCGAGACGTCGGCCTTCGGATGCCAGGACGGCAGCGCGATGATCGCCCGGCCACCGGGTGAATGCAAAGCCCCGACCACGAAGTCGGTCTGCCCGCCGAATCCCGAGTAGATCGCCCCTCGCACACGGCTCGCGTTGGCCTGCGCGAACAGGTCCACCTCGAGGGCGCTGTTCACCGAAACGAGACCTCGCTGCCGGGCGATCACGGCGGGGTCGTTCGTCTTTTCCGTGCGCAGCAAGCGGATCCGCGGATTGCGGTCGAGCCACCGATACAGCTCGACACTGCCGAACACGAACGACGCCGTCACCGGTTCCGCCGGATCGAGTGCCCCGGCGCGGTCGAGCGCGAGCACACCGTCGCTGAACATCTCCGACCAGATCGCGAGTCCGCGCCGTCCGGTCACCGCGGCCAGCGTCGCGTCCGGGATCCCGCCGATACCCAGTTGCAGGGTCGCGCCGTCCGCGACCAGCCCGGCCACCCGCTCACCGATGGTCCGCGCCGTGTCCCCCACCGGCCGCGGGACCGGCGACAGGAGCGGCTCGTCCGCATCGAGGGCGTAGTCGATCTCGCCGACCGGCAGAACGCCGTCGCCGTAGGTGAACGGCATGTTCGGGTTGAGCTGCGCGATCACCAGGCCCCCTCGGGCCCGCACCGCCTCGACGGCGGCGGGCAGAATGTTCACCTCCGTGCCCAGCGACACCACACCGTCCATCGGAACCGAGGTGTGCAGCAGGACGACGTCCGGCGGCAGCGCGTGCTTGAGCAGCTGCGGCACCAGCGACAGCCGGGACGGGAAGTACCGCAGCCCGGCGCGGCCACGCATCCCCGCACCCACGAACGGCGTCTCCAGCAGCACGCCCTCGCGGTCGGGCATCCCGGCCTGCGCGTTCAACGCGAACAACCGATACTCCGCCAGTGCCGCGTCCAGCACGTTCAGCGCCCGCATCGGGGTGGCGAAGTTCCCGCTCACCACCACCCGGGGCCGCGGTGCGGGGACGCCTGCCAGGACGGCACCGAGTTGACTCTCCGACAAGACGCGCATGAGCCGATCATGCCCGAGGAACCGTGCGGCGGCCCTGTACCGAGGCGGACGACACGCGTGACTGGATGCCGATCTCGCGTGCTTGGGCGCGGACAACACCACAGCCGGATTCCGCCACGAGTCACGTGTCCAGCCACGCGAGCAAGGAGGATTTCCGATGCTTGAGAACTTCAGCGGCCCGGTCGATCGCTGGGTCGACTCGGCGAGCGAGGTCAAATCGGTGATCGCGGCCCGGCCTCGCACCCAACCCCTCGTGCCGACGATCAACGCCACCACGATCGTGACAATCAGAGGCTGTCTCGCAGCGGCACGGTGATCTGCTTGAGCCAGGTGCCGGTGGTGAAGTCGCGAGCTTTGATCACGACGGCGCGGTGGGACACCTCGACCTGGAGGCCCTGGTTGAAGCTGCCGCCCAGGGACGCCTCACCGCCCTTGCCGTCGTCCACCCAGCCGGTCTGCACGGCGCCGGTGTTGACCACGGTGAAGCCTTCGAGGTTGCCGCTGCCCGGAACGACCCGGCGGGTCACTTAGTCCGACAGGGTGAGGTCCCAGTGGGTGTGCCCGGAGAACAGGAACACGTCCCGGTATCTGCCGAGCACCGCGAGCAGCCGGTCGGCCTGGAGGTAGTCGTTGAGGTAGAGCTTGTTGCGGGTGCCGGACACGGTGTTCGGCAGTGGGTGATGGGTCAGCACCATCACCGGCTTGCGCCACCGGTCCCAGTACGCCAGCCGCTGTTCCAGCCAGGTGAACTGCCGGTCGCTGATCCACACCTCGTCCCACAGCTTGGGGTCGTGGTACTTGGCGTAGCGCTCGGTGCCAAGGCACAGCACCGGCACCCCGTCGAACGAGGTTTCCGAGTAGACCGTGTTGCGCCCGGCGAAGTTGTAGAAGCTGCGGAACAGCGAGTCTTCGGTGGTGCCGTTGGGCCAGGTCTCCTGCGCGAGTGTGTCCGGGTCCCGCCACTTCGGCACATAGAACTCGTGGTTGCCGATGGCCCACGCCACTTTTCTCGGATGCGGGTGCTTGTCCAGCGTCGACCGCACCTGGGCGTACTCGAAGTCGTAGCCGCGCGGGGTGATGTCTCCCGCCACGCCGAGCCCGGCGCTACGGGGGTTGATGGCGTTGATGTCGTCCAGGGCCTTGCCGAAATCGGCCAGGTCGCCCTGGATATCGCTGATGATGTTGAACCGGACGGCCATGCCGAACGGGTCCCGGCCGGGGGTGGCCTCCGCCGGGACGCCGAGTGCGGTGGTCGCGGCCACCGCACCACCCGTGGCCAGCATGAACGACCTGCGATCCATCAGACACCCACATTTCAGCTACCTCGACACCGACAGCGCAAAGGTAGGATGTCTGAGCTGATCATTGGTGTCGTCGCGCCAGCCGGGGCGTGTACGCGAAGATAACTTCGGGCTCCGCCCGAGTGCTTGCAATCTGCCACCACTCGGCGCTACCTTTCCGACAAGTGGTTGCACTTTACAAGCGGAAGGGTCACGATGCTGAGACAGGTCGCGGAGGGCGTGCTGGTCCACCGGAGCGAGTTGCTCCGGAACAACACGGTTGTCGTGCAGGGCCAGGTCGGCGTGCTGGTCATCGACGCCGGGATACAAGACTCCGACATGGCTTGCCTCGCAAACGACCTTCGCGAGTTGGGCCAGCCCGTCGTGGCAGGCTTCTCGACGCATCCCGATTGGGATCACGTGCTCTGGCACGCCGAACTCGGCGAAGCACCCCGTTACGGCACGGCCCGCTGCGCGGCCCGTATGCGAAGCGTGCGGTCGAACACCGACTGGCGGACCCTCGTCGCCGAGGGACTACCCTCGGAAATCGCCGACGACATGTCACTCGACCTCTTCGGCCTCATTACCGATCTGCCTGCCGAAACCACGCACATTCCTTGGGATGGCCCTCAAATCCGGGTTATCGAGCATCCGGCTCACTCCCCGGGCCATGCGGCGCTGCTGATCGAAGAACGCGGGGTTCTCGTCGCGGGCGACATGCTCTCCGATGTCTTCATCCCGATGCTCGACGACTTCACCGACACCAATGACCCCATTGAGGAGTACCTCGTCGGGCTGCGACTGCTCGAGCCCGTGGTGAACGACGCTACTGTTCTCATCCCCGGCCACGGATCCGTCGGCAGGGCCGATCAGTTACGCGCACGGCTCGAACAAGATCGCGCGTACGTACATGCCTTGCGTGACGGCCAAGCACCCGATGACCCACGCATCGGCCCATCGGCGAAGCCCGGCTGGGAGTGGGTGAGTGACATCCACGAAGGGCAAGCTCAGAGCCTCGCCCGGAGGAACGAGCGCGACGGGACGCCCGGCTGACGCACGGTAGCGCTACCGTGCGTTCGTGACCCCAGCCGATGCCCGCGAAGCCCTCCAGTTCCACGCCTGCGTGCACCCCGACGTGGACGATCCGCGCTGGCAGAAGGGTTTTCTTGGCTCTCTGCGGCCCTTCACCGGCTTGCGCGAGGAGAACTTCCACGAGGTGATGTCGGCGTTGCGAGTCTTTGCCGAGCCACTACAGGCCGACATGGTGCCACGCGAGGTGATCTCCACCCTGGTCGGAATCTGTCACTTCGCGCGAGCCTGGGGCGTCGAGCCCGAGGGCATGCTCCGTCGAAACGATCTGATCGGCGACACGGACGTGGCTCGTCTCGACGAGTGGATCTCGACCATTTCCTACGCGCTGACCATGATCATGGACGGCGATGTCGCGGAGGCCTTCGACGAGTACGACCGTGCTCGTCGCCGACCCTGATCAAGGCACTTGCCCGAGTCACCACCGCAGAAGTTCCCCCGCTACAGGTACTGACTGAGGTCGTGGCCCTTCGGGTTCTTGATCCACTCGGTGCCGTCGGGTGTGGTGAACTTGCCACTGATGGTGTCGAACTTGGTGCCCAGCGGGGGCAGATCCGGCAGCGGGACGTCCATCTTGCTGTTCATCAGCCGTTGCGCGATGTCGGGGGTGATCCCGGTGTACTGGCTGTTGATCTCGACGTGGTCGCGGATCCCGCGTTCGAAGTCGTTCTCCGATTTGGGAAACTTCACCTCGTCACTGGGCTTGACCCGGAAGTCGATGCCGATGTCGGAGGCGTCCCGATTGGCGAGGGTGTTCTTCAGGTCGACGTAGGTTTGCAGACTCGATTCGAGTTTCTTGTAGTTCATGTTCGCGGTATGCGTCAGCGGGATCATGTTGTCGGCGGTGCCCGGCCCGCCCATGTCGCCGTTCTCGAGGTGCCCGCGGATCCACTTCTCATCGGCGCTCAGGAACTGGCTCTCCCCCGGCTTGGGATTCTTCTTCGGAGTGTTCTCCAGGGTCTCCACCAGCTTTTCACTCAGTTTGTTCTCCCCGTAGACGTCTCCGTTCTTGTCCACCTTGTTGCTGATGACCGAGTTCTTGTTCAGCGCGTCGACGTCGGTGACCTGCTTGGTGTCCGGCGTGTTGACGAAGTCCTTCCCCCTGGTGGAGTTCTTGTCGTAGGTGGCCCGGACTTCTTCGGTGGTGCCCGCCTGGTTCTTGCTGCGGCCACCGCGGTTGGCGTTGTCGTTCTCGGCACGCGGACGTTTCGAGCTGCCACCGGTGTTACCCGCGTTGTGCCCGGTGCCGGAGGTGTCCGGGCCGTCGACGAACTTGCGTTTCTTGTCGCACCACACCAGGCCCAGCGGATCCGAGCCCGCGGTCGGGTCGTGCGGGTAACCGGCCGGATCGGGCCCGGCGGGGAGTCCGAGCGGATCCTGGCTGAGGTAGCGCGCGGTGGCCGGGTCGAAATAGCGGTGCAGGTTGTAGTGCAGCCCGCTTTCCGCGTCCAGATACTGGCCGGGGAACCGCAGCGGCGTGCCCGGCGCACCGGCCAACGGCCTGCCCCACAGCGTCCAGCGGCCGGTCCAGCTCAGTACGCCCGCCGGGTCCAGCAGGTCGGTCGGCGTGCCGATGGAGTCGGTCACGAAAGCCCGGAACCGCATCTGCCCGGCGCCGTGCTCGGTCTGGGTGACCGGTTCCTCGGTGTCGGGCCGCCGGTCCCAGGTGGTGACGGCGACGCCCGCCGGACCGGTGTGCGTCTGTTCGATCAGTGAATTGCCGTCCCAGACGAAACGCACCTGTTCGAGTACCCGGCCGTCGGGGCCGAGCAGTTCCTTCGCCGTGCGCCTGCCGAGCGGATCGTAGCGATATCGCCAGCGGCGGCCGTCCGGCGTGGTGAGACCGGTCAGCCGGTTGCGCGCGTCCCAGTCGTAGCGCCAGATCCGGTCACCTTCATGCCGGGCGGTACGACGGCCGCTCGCGTCGTGCTCGTAACGGACCACTCCCGCGCTGGTGACCGTGTTGCGCTCGTACGCGCGCGGTCCGGTTTCGGGGTACGCGGTGTTCGTCGTCACCCATTGCACGACCTTGCCCGCCCGATCGTAGGCGATGTCCTCACGCACCCCGTCGACCAGGTGGGTGGTGATCCGTCCGGCCGCGTCGCGTCCGAACGACTCACCCCCGGCGGCGTCCCGAATCGCGGTCAGCTCACCGTCGTCTGACCTGGCGAACTCCCGGTGCCGCAGCACGGTGCCGGTCGCGTCGGTGAAAGTCTGGCCGACGATCCGGTCGTCGGCGTCGAACTGCTGCCGCAGCTGGGCGCCTCGGTCGACGCGCCGTCCGATCGGGCGGCCCTCGGCGTCGTAGGCGTAGTCGACGCTGTGGTCGGCGGTCGACAGCACGCTCGGCCGCTCTGCCTTGTCGAAGGACCACACGCTGGTCGCACCGGAGGGGGTACGCCTGCTGATGGTGCTCCGCGCGGGGTCGTACTCGAAGACCACTTCCTGCCCATCGGTGACGGTGCGGACCATCCGGCCGTTCTCGTCCCGATCGAATTCCACCACGGACTCGCCGTCGTCGGCACGGACCAGCTCGCCGACCGCGTCGTAGGCGTAGGTGGTCTCCGTGTCTTCGGTACGGATCCGGACCAGGTTGCCGATCAGGTCATAGCCGTAGTCCGTGGCCCGGCCGGCGGGGTCGACGGACCGGATCAGCTGGCCCGCCGCGTCGTAGGCATAGGTGTGCGCACGGCCGTCGAAGTCGGTCTGCCGGACGAGGCGGCCGGCCGGATCGTATTCGTAGGTCCAGGTCAGTCCGTTGGGATTGGTCACCACGGACGGCCGCAGCTCGGTGTCATAGGTGTACTGGGTCCGCCCGCCAGCCGGATCGATCTCCGCGGTCAGCATGTCGAACGGGCCGTACTCACGCCGAGTCGCGCGACCCGCCGGATCGACGTGTTCGACCTCGTTGCCCTCACTGTCGTAGCGCCAGCTCTGCCGCTCGCTCAGCGAGCCGACCCGCCAGGCCCGCAGCCCCTCCACGGTCCAGCCGATCCGGGCCCGTCCCCTGCCGTGCGGGACCGAGCGTGGCCGTCCGAACAGATCGTTGTCCTCGGCCTCGGTGTCGTCGGGATTCGGGCCGGTGTCGAGGTTGATCGAGGCGGACACGCCGACCGGGTCCTGCCGCGGATCCGGTCCCCGACCGTCCGGGTAGGCCCGGTAGCGGGTGTGGTCACCCTCGTCCGCCAGCAGCCCGTCGACCACGCCGTCCTCGGACCGGTTCACCAGCACCACGCTGCCGTCGGGCCGGGTGACCTTCGAGATCTCGCCTTCGGCGTTGTAGGTGAAACTCGTCGTCCGGCCGAGCGGGTCGGTCTTCGACCGCATCCGGTCCCGGTCGTCCCAAGCGAAAACGGTGGTCGCACCGAATGGATCGGTTTCGCGCACCACGTGGTGCGCCGTGTCGAGCTCGAACACCGTGACGTTGCCAAGGGAATCGGTATAGCGGGTCCGCTTCGGCTCGTAGTCGAAAGTGCAGTCGAGGAACCCGCGATCGCCCACGGTGCGCACACAGCGCCCGGCCGCGTCGTAGACGTAGCGGTACCAAATCCCATTGCGGTCCTGCCAGCCCGCCAGACGGCCGTCCGGGTCGTAGTCGAACCGCAGGGCCCGGCCGGAGGAGTTGGTCACCTCGGTGAGGTTTCCCGCGTCGTCGTACCCGTAGCGCATGACGACCACGTTCTGGCCCTGCAACGGATCGGTCATCCGCAGCGCACGCACCCGGCCGCGGTCACGGTCGATCTCCAGTACCCGCCCGTCGGAGTGCCGCCAGCGCACCCCCGAACCCTCCCCGTCGTGGTCGACCTCGATTCTCGGCCCGTCCTCGCCGAGCTCGAACGCGGTCAGCGGCAGCACCCTGGCCGGGGCACCCGCGACCGGCGCGAAACACAGCGTGATCCCGGAGTCCCAGGTCAGCAGCCGGTAAACGCCCGTCTCGTCCACCATCAGCACTCGCGACGGCCCGGCGAGAGAGTCCATCGGCCGTCCCGGCTCCGGCAGCGGGAACGTCAGGACCGTGCCGTCGTCGGAGAAGAAGCGGGCGTGTTCGGCGGTGAACTCCAGCCGTAGGTCGGCGGTCGACGACCAGGATCGGCCGAAGCCGGTGCCCTCCCGGTAGCTCGACATATGCGTGCGGCGGATCCGGATGGGCAGCGGTCCGGCCAGCGAAAGGTCGTCCTGCACCATCACGACCTCTCCGGTGGCGATGTCGATCGGGTCGCCACAGAGGTTCAGTTCGTCCGGCGCGGAGTGCTTGGGCGGAGGCTCGGTACGGGCCGGGGGCGGGCTTCCCTTGGTTCCACCGCCGGAACCACCCTTTGCACCCGAAGGAGTGACGTTCTCGCCGGGCGGGTTGGGGTTGCCGTTCTTGTCCCCGCCGCCGGAGCCACCTTTGTCGCCGCCGGGGTTGCCCTTGTCCCCGGACGGGCCGGAATGGTCGCCGGAAGGACCGGTGTGATCTCCTGACGGACTGGTGCCGTCGTCCTTGGGGTCGGGTTTGGGGTCGGGCGCTTTGGTCTTGATGTCCTTGAGCTTGCCGGCGGGTTTGACCGTCCCGCCTTTGAGGTTCTTCAACGCCTTCCCAGCGTCGTCGAACAGATCCCCGGCCTTCTTCAACAGCGGGATCAGGCCTTTGAGCGCCTTCACCAGCTTCGTGGTGAGTCCGGCGATCTTCGACGCCGTCTTCGCCACCGCGGCCACCACCTGCGGCACCACCCACGTCAGCCCGATCCCGAGCGTGAACACCACCTGCAACGCCCACGAAATCAGGTGCCCGATGAGTTCGGCGATGATGTCGCGGACCAGCGTCCGGACCGCGGCTACGACCTCCCCCGCCGTCTTGACCCCGCTGGCCGCGCCTTCGGTCCCTTTCTGAGCGCTCTCCATCAGCGTCGACGTGTTCTTCGCCTGCTTCCGGTACGCGTCGGCCGCTTCCCCCGTCCAGCTACCGAGGTCCTTCTGGACCAGGTCCACCAGCTCGACCGCGACGTCCCCGATCTCCTTGGCGACGTTCGTCCACGTCTCCGCCTGCGCCGCGATCTCGTCCGCGTTGCCGGTGAGAGCGTCGAGAGCCTCCTTCAGCGGGCCGACGTGCTCGATCAGCCAGCCGACCCCGGCGGCGAAAACCGCCCCGATCGGGTCCATCACCGCGGTCAGCGCGTCCAGCGCGGTCCCCACCGCACCCAACGCGACCGAAGCCCAGTCGCCGCTCTCGATCGCCGACTTCAGGTCGAGGGCGCCCTCCAACAGCGGCACACCCGACACCGCCGTCGTCGAGTCCTTCACCGGCGCGACCAACGGATTGCTCATGACTCAAGATTCAAGCACGCCACGTTCGGCCGACTCCGAAGCGTAGCTAGGGTGTCAGCGAATTCCAGAGTTCGTCACAGTGGTGTTGACGAGAGATCTCGGTAGTGAGCTGGCTGTCCCCCGCGGCGTGGAGCGACATGACGACGGGATTGTCCTCGGTGTAGGGCTCCCAGCGTGGCGTGCCGTCCACGGTGGGGTTGCCGGTGCGGGCGAAACCTGTCCACTGCGCGACGAGCTGGTCGGACAGTACTTGCAGGTTGGGGTTGAGCTTGACGCCGTCCGGGAGCAACAGGAGCCACTCGGCGATGTGGTAGGCGCCGTTCGGTTTGGTGGGGTCGAGGAAGAACTGCGGCGGCACGTCCGTGGCGTCCATCTGGTAGGCGTAGACCGGGATGTGCCGCGCCAGCCGTTCGTTGTTCAGCATGGCGGGGCAAACCGAGTTGGAGTCGGCCACGATGGTCCGGAAGGCCAAGAACGGGGCGGGCGAGGGGAACCGCGTCAGCGGATACGTCCGCCGGACAGCGGGAGCGTGCTCGCCGTACTGCTCGCGCACCAAGCGGTCGTAGTCGGCCGGGGTCGACGCGGAAGGCAATTGGGTCTCGTCGCGTGCCACGCCGTGGATCAGGGCCACGTCGTTGACGTGCCCGGTGGCGAAGGCCTCTCCCGGCGACATCGGCAGTGTCGTGCCGTTCACGATCGGCGCGATCGTTCCGTTGTCGGGTTCCCTTCCGTGATCAGCTTGTTCGAGCAGGGCTGCGGCCGGTAGCCCGCGAAGGCATGCTCCGGCCTCGGCCGCGTTGCCGCAACCGAGGGCGGCAGCGAACCGCGCACCGGCACGCTGGGCCTGCTGTTCCGTTGGCAGTTTCGCGTTGCAGTCCTGCGCCTGCCACACGGTGTTCACGCCGAGCAGCGAGTTGTACTCCCCGCTTTCGCTGATACCGCGCTGGAACAGCCCCGCTGAGGCAGGTGAGGCGGTGTGGGCGCAGACGCTCGACCCGCCCGCGGAGGCGCCGTAGATCGTGACGTTGTGCGGGTCACCGCCGAACCGCGCGATGTTGCGCCGCACCCAGCGCAACGCGGCCTGCTGGTCCTGCAGCCCGTAGTTGCCGGCATGACGGCCGAACGCCTCGTGCGCGAGGAAACCGAAGATCCCGAGGCGGTAGTTGACCTCCACGCTGATGACCTGGCCCGTCGTCACCAGACGGCTCGCGTCCTGCGGCTTCCACAGCAGGAACCCGCCGCCGTGGATTTGCACCATCACCGCCAACGGACCGGGTCCCACCTTGGCGGGCACGCGGACAGTCAGGTTGAGGCAGTCCTCGTTGTCCGAACCCGGACCGGCACCGGATGGTTGCGGGCACTGGTTGCCCTCCGTCGTGGCGGCGAACGGCTCGGTCCACGGGGCGGGCCGCCGTGGCGGCTTCCAGCGCAGGTTCCCTGTCGGCGGTGCGCCGTAGCGGATCCCTTGCCATGAACGGACATCGGCTCCCGCGATACCGCACACCGGCCCGTCGTCGGTCACCACCGTGGTGCCCGCCGAGCAGGCCGGTGCGGCTCGCTGCCCCATCTTCAGATCGCCTGCCATGGACGCCGAAGCGGTCAGCGACAGCGCCATCAGCACGACGACGGCCACGGCGAGCTTTCGGTCGAGTCTCATCCGTCCTCCACGTACCGAACAAAGGTCTGCCGAATTGGACGCGATAACCTCCAGTCTGGCCATCGCCCAGCAGGGCACAACCTCCGTTCGGTGGCGCCGGAATTGTCAAATTCCGGGCCACCATGGGCTTTCGCGGAGATCCGGATTCAGCGATCAGTGCCCGAAGTACCCCTTGAACAGGATCTCGCTGATCCTGGTGGTGGTCTCCTTTCCGGTTTCGAAACCGTTCTGGATGACCTTCGTGTTGTTCATCAGGGCGAGGGTGTACCGCTCGTTCGGTCCGACGAAACCGACCGAGTTCATGATCCAGGAGCCGTCGTCGTTGTCGTCGGACCAGCCGTCCTTGTTCCCCGGCCGCGCGGCGGAACCGGCTCCCCAGACACCCCACTGCTGGTTGACGTCGACGGTCCTCATCTCGCGGACGATGTAGTCACGGTGCTGCCGGGGCAGCCGCGTCAGGACGTAGTTGACCAGCCGGTCCAAGTCGTTCGCGGTGGTCAGGATCCAGCCCCAGTGGTGCGGGTGCTGATCGGTGAACCGCATGTCGGTCATACCGTAGGCAGGGAACCGCTTGGCGAACTCGGCCTCCCCGCCGTACCGGGTCCACAGCGTGTGGGCGGCGGCGTCGTCACTGGAGTTGAGCATCCGGTGGATCAGGTCCCGGTCCTCGGCGGTCAACCGGACGGCCCCGGAGTCGTTGCGCAGCAACAGGTCGACGACCATCGCCAGCTTCGGCGTGGAACAGGCCCAGATCAGGGTCCCGGCGGCCGCGCTCCGGTAGACGGCACCGGTCCACCGGTCACGGAGGACGATCCCGGTCTCGCCGGGCCTGCTGTCGGCATAGGCCTGAGCACGCGTGATCCGCGCTTGGAGTTCCCGGTCGAAGCGGGTGGTCGCCCCGGCGGGCGCGGCGGAGGTCAACACCACAACGGCCAGCACCACGGCCAAAATGGCGGAAAGTCTCTTCTTCATGTGTTCCCCAGAGTTAGGCGGCGGTCTTTCCTGTGTTTTCAGGCGTTCGGGAGCCACTGAGGTTGCCACAAACTGAGCTATAGTGACGGCGGTCACTTCGCGGCCCGATGCGCTCGGCGGCGGGCGGATGCGGCCGTACCGGATCGAAGACGCCACCGTGTCGGAATCCCTGGCCCTTGCGCGTGCCATGACGGTGAAGGCCAAGCCGCCGGGCTGAACCTGAGTGGTGGCTGGAGCATCGTTTCAGAACGACTCCTGGCCCACAGACGGGTGATCACCGCGTTCGAGGGCGCTCGCCGCGGAGACCGGCACGCTTTGCGCGCCGGACTTCTGCGTGAACTCGGGTGGCGTGATCTTCCTTCGAAGCAGGTTCTCGGCCAGGAGATCGGGAACGTGATCACCGATCTCCTGGCGCGCACGGAAAGTCGCGGTATCACGACCACGCAGGTGCCCCATGACCTGGCAACAGACGCGGCTCGAGGCTACTTCTTGATCTCGTAGCGCAGCAGTGTCAGGCCATTTTCGAACAACGTGGCCTCGACCGGCTTCAGGTCCTGTCGATCCTGGAAGACGCGCGTCCCCTTGCCGCGTGACACCGGGCAGACCAGCAGCCGGATCTCGTCGACATGGCCGGCGTCCAGCAGCGAGTGCATGAGTTTCAAGCTCCCCCACAACCAGATGTCCTTGCCGTGCTGCTCCTGGAGCCCCTGGATGGTGGCGGCCGGGTCGCGCGTCACGGTCGCGGCGGGGAAGTCACCCCAGGGCGCGTCGTCCAGCTTCGACGAGGCGACGAACTTGGTGAGGTTGTTGAGCTTCTTGCCGTATTCGCCCTGGTCCTCGGCGTGCGGCCAGTAGTCCTTGGACTGAGCGTAGGTGTTCGCGCCGAGAATCAGCGTGTCGAGCGAGTCGATGAACCCCATCACGCTCGCCTTGAACGCGGGGTCGCTCTTCTCGGAAAAGGGCTCCACTGACACGAAGCCGAGCCCGCCGTCTTCCTCCGCGGCGATGTTGTCGACGGTGACCCACTGCTGGACTATGAGCTTGCGCATGGTTGCCCTTCCGGTCTGTGCGCGGCCACGTCGGCCGCTTCTGCCTCTGGGACGGAGCCGCCACGCCGGTCTCGACATCCCGGTCACGGCGGACGATGCCGAGTGAGCCGCCCCAGCGCTCGCAGGCGTTCGCGAGACCGGCGTCGGTGTACTCCACGACGATCACGTTGCCGCCGAACGCCGGGACGTACTCATCGCAACTGTCCTGCTCACCGCATTCCTCGGCGACGGCGAAGTCGAGTCCGTTGGCTGCCGGTTCCCGGCCTGCGTTTCCCTCTCGGCCAGCAGGCCCTTGGAACACGTGAAGCTGTCATAGTTGTCCGGCTCGATCGCCTGGTAGCCCTTGGCCGCGCAGTCGTCGGTCCACGCGTTCACCTTCGCCACCACCCGCCCGCGCTTGTCCTCGGTCCGCAGATCGAGCAGGGCTTCACCACAGGCGGCTATTCGTCGCAGGGGCACACCAGTTGCGGAGCTTGATGAACAAGGGTTCGGGGACTCCGACCTGATCGGAACGGCGCAGCAGATCCTCAAGGCGGCAGGGTCGCCGCAAGGCTCGACGGGGCGACCCGCAGGCCGCACGAATCCGTCAAGCCCGGGGAGGTCGCCCTTCGGCGCGTTGCAGCCGTTCGATGGTTTCGTCGATCCAGTCGACCCAGGTCTGCGCCATCATCTCGCCGGCGCGGCGGACCGAGTCCCAGATCAGGGGATCGAGTTCGTCACCATCGGCGAGGTCGGTGGCCGCGGCGATCTGCTGAGGAAGCTCCTCGGCGAGCCTGTCGCGATCCTTGACGTGGAGATCACGCATCACCCGGAGCTGGGTTACCGTGTCCTCGGTGGAGCGGGACCCGGAGAAGAAGAACCGGACCAGGAACGGCACCCGGATCGGGTCCCGTTCGGTGACCAGTTCGCCGAGCCAGGCGTCGAAGGCCTCTCGACCGGCGTCGGTGGCCGAATACACCCGCCGGTCGGGCCTGCTCTGCTGCGGCTCCACTTCGGACACCACCAGGCCGCCGTCCTCGAGCTGGCCCAGTGTCCGGTAGATCTGGCTGAGCTGGGCGGGCCACACGAAGTGGATGCTGGCGCGGATCGCGGTGGCCAGGTCGTAGCCCGTCATCGGTTGCCGCAGCAGGAAACCCAGTAGGGCGAATCTGAGCATGGGGCTCCTTCCGGCGGCGACCGGAAGAGTATCAACCGGATCAGGCCTGGTCCGCGTGCCGGGCGAACCACGTTTCGAGCAACTCGGTGACCTGCTGAGGTTCTTCGCGGTGTGGCCAGTGCCGCGTTTCGAGCCAGTGCAGTTCGGACTCCTCGCACCGGGCGGCGCTGGGTTCGGCGAGATGCTTGCCGAGCGCGCCGTCACGGCGTCCCCAGATGATCTGGGTCGGAACGCGGACCGACAGGTCGGGCTTGGGACCCGTGGTGCGGAGGGACGGCAGCATTGACCGGAACATCGCGCGGTACCAGAACAGTGGCCGCTGGATCGCGCCTGGATGACGCCAGACGACGCGGTGCCGGTCCACGTCGGCGTGGCTCAGAACGGCTCCGTGCTTGAGCATCGAAGCGACGACCGCGCCACCACGGGCGCCGAGGATCGCCTCGGCGAGACCGGGGATCTGGAACGCCACCATGTACCAGCTCCGCAGGAGCTGAGAAGGTCGTCGGGTCAGTGCTTCGGCGAAGACCTCCGGATGCGGGCAGTTGACGATGGTCAGGGATCGGACCAGATCCGGCCGTTCGATCGCCACCATCCAGGCGACCGCCCCGCCCCAGTCGTGCCCGACCAGATGGACCGGCGCGACCTCCTGCCGTTCGATGAGCAGCGCGATGTCCTTGACCAGTTCGGGCATCCGGTAGTCGGCGACCGTCGCGGGCTTGGACGACAGGCCGTAGCCACGCTGATCCGGCGCGAGCACCCGATAGCCCCGCCCGGCCAGCGCGGTCATTTGTGGCTCGAAAGTGAACCAGAGATCGGGCCAGCCGTGAAGGAACAGTGCGGCGGGCCCGTTTTCGGGACCGTCGGTCTCGACGTGGAGCAAGACGTCGTCGACGTCCACGAACCGCGGCTGGAACATGGGGGCTCCTCGTTCGGGGAAAGGTTCAGGCGGCTCCGAGCACGGCGGCGACGGTCGCGGAGAGGGTGCCGGGATCGCGATCCCGCAAGGGGCGCAGCACCCGCCGGGCGATCCGCGGCGCGCCGAGCGACGAGACCGGCCGATGAAGATTGAGCACGTCGTTGAACGCCGCCGCCACTTCGGGGTCCAGCGCCGCCGCTCGTTCCAGCCGGTCACGGTAGCCCGCGCCGACCCTGGCCGTCCAGGGTGATCGGACCCCTTCGGCGCGGCAGCCGTAGCGGAGGTCTTCCCCCACGGCGAGGCGCCAGGCCTCGGCAGAGGTCGCGGCCACGGCGCGCGCGACGCGGCGCTCGAACCCCGGCCGCGATGCGCCGCCCTCGGCGATGAGCATCCGGCCGAGGGCGGTCGCGGAGAGTGCTGCGACGCTCATGCCCTGGCCGTAGATCGGGTTCGCCGCGCTGGCGGCGTCGCCGAGCACGACCACGCCGGACGGCATCTCGCGGCTTCGGTCGTAGTGGTGCCGGGTGTTGTCGCGGACGCGGAAGGTACGGATCGGGCCGACCGGCGTCGACCGGCGGAGCGCCTCGGCCACCACCGGCGCGGTCAGCCGGTCGGCGAAGTCACGCAGTTCCGCTATCTCGGTGGGCACCGGCGCGTTCCGGCCGATCGAGCCGAACGAGATGTGCAGCCTGCCGTGTTCGACGCGAAGCACCACACCGCCGACCGACGAACCGGATACCCCTTGGCCACCGAGGATGATCAGCCACTCGGGATCGAAGGACGGATCGGGTTCGGTGACCACGCTGGCATACCGGACGTCGGAGTGGACGATCGAGACCGGCGGGGGCCGGTAACCGATCCGTTCGAGCCACTCCGGCAGTCGCGAGCCGCGGCCGGACGCGTCGACGACCAGATCGGCGCCGAGACCGCCATCGGCGGTCCGGACCCCGGTGACCCGGCTGCGGGTCCGGTCGGTCAGCAGTCCGGCGGCGAGTACCCCGTCTCGGATCACGACGTTCGGCAACGCCCGCACGCGAGCCCGGATTGTGCTCGAGCAGGATCCGGCTGGCACCGAAGCCACCACTCCACCAGGCGGGTATCCGGATGGTGGCCCCGCCGCGGACCAGGAAGATCGACCGGTCCCCCATCGCGGGATCGCCGGAGCCCGGCGTCAGCGCGCCTGCCGCGTCCAATTCGGCGGACAGGCCGGGGAACAGGCCGGCCAGTACCCGGCGACCGGACCCCAGCAGGCCGTGCGCGTGATGCGACTGGGGAACGAATCGCCGATGGGCCGGCCCGTCCGGAAGCTCGTCACGCTCGACCACGACCACCTCGTCGTAGTGCTCGGACAGGACTCGCGCGGCCACGAGACCGGCCGTCCCCGCACCGAGTACCACCGCTCGACCTTGTCCGGCATATGGCATCATTCATATATAACTTGTTGAGTATTCCCCGTCAACTGTCCTAGCCGAGTTCCGCCGAGGAGGGGACGACGACGGCATAGAGGTCACCGATCGTGGCGAGAGCGGCGCGGTGAACGTGACACAACTGTGAGTCATGAATCCGGCGGCGTCGACCAGTTCTCCCAGCCGAGTGCCGACGAACGAGTTCGGTACGGTCTTCACCACGCCACACCGCCCCGGTGGTCAAGCCCAGGTCATCGAATTCCCGGTACCGGCCCCGAATGAGGACCCACTCACCGAGGTGCTGAACTGGTCTCAGTCCCATTTGGACAGACCGCAGAACATCGACCGGCTCGCCGCGCAGGCGTACATGAGCCGGAGCACCTTCACCCGCGCGTTCCGCCCGAACCGGGACCACCGTCCACAACTGGCTTGTCACACAACGTCTCGCCCGGACCCGGTACCTTCTCGAAACGACCACCCTTACCATCGTCTTCGCGGCGCAGACCGGTTTCGATACAGCCGCGCCCCTCCGCGAGCACCTCGCCACCACACCGACCCGCTACCGAGTGATGAGTTATAGCCAGGGGGCAGGATCGCGGTCCGTGAAGGCCCCCTTGAGGGACCCAGAGTCCCTCAAGGGGGCCTTCACGGACCTGGAACGCCGCCAGTCTCCGTGAGTGAGCAAAAGCGCGACAGGACGACTACTGGACGGGACCACAATGCTCGATGGCGTCGAGCAGAATGGAGCCGGCGAGCTCGACCACCTCGGCGGTCACGGTGAGCGGGGGCATCAGCCGGATCACGCTGTCGTCGCGACCGCCGAGTTCGACGATCAGTCCTCGCCGCAGCGCGTACGCCTGGACGGCGCGGGCATAGCCGACGGCCGGTCGGCCGTCGTGGGGGTCGGCCAGCTCGATCCCCCACATCAGGCCGAGGCCACGGACCTCGCGGACCCACGGGTGGTCGCGCACGGAGCGGAGCCGCTCTTCGAGCTGGTGCCCGCGGTGCCGGACATTGCCCAGCACGTCGTCGCGCCGGACGACGTGGACGGCCGCGGTGCCTGCCGCGAACGCGGCCTGGTTGCCGCGGAACGTCCCCGAGTGCGCGCCGGGCGCCCAGCTGTCCAGTCGCTGGTCGTAGAAGATGACCGCCACCGGCAGGCCCATGCCGCTCAACGCCTTCGAAGCGACGATCACGTCGGGCTCGATGTCGTACTGCTCGAACGCGAACCACGTTCCGGTACGGCCGCAGCCGGTCTGTACCTCGTCGACCACGAGCGGGATGTCCAGCTCCGCCGTGAGCGCGCGGACACGCCGGACGAAGTCGCGGTCGGCCGGGATGACCCCGCCCTCGCCCTGCACGATCTCCAGGATTACCGCGGCGGGCAGGGGAATCCCGCCATTGGGGTCGCGCAGGGACCGCTCCAGCAAGCCCACGCAGTTGGTCGCGCAGGTGTCCCGGGAGAGCCCCACGGGGCAACGGGCGCAGTAGGAGTACGGGAAGAAGTGCACACCGGGCACGCCGTTGGCGATCGGCCGTTTCTGGGCGACGAGACCGGTCAACGCCATCGCGGCATGGCTGGAACCATGGAATCCGCCCTGGAAGGACACCAGCTCGCCACGTCCGGTCGCGGTTTTGCAGAGTTTGATCGCGGCGTCCACCGCGTTGGCCCCGCCAGGGCCGCAGAAGTGCATCCGCATCCGCGAGCGCAGACCGGGCGGCAGCATGGACAACTGGGCGTCGATGAACTCGCGTTTGGCCGGCGTCGGGAAATCCAGGCCGTGGGTGAGCACGTAGAGCTGTTCCGTGGCCGCGTGCACCACCTCGGGATGGTTGTGGCCCAAGGAAAGCACACCCGCCCCGGCGAGGAAGTCGATGAAGACGTTCCCGTCCACGTCCCACAGGTAGCTGCCCTCCCCGCCGGCTATCGCGATCGGCAGGTTGCGCGGGTAGGCCCGCGCGTTGGATTCCCAGCGTCGCTGGTGTTCGAGGTACTCGGCCGAGCGAGGCCCTGGCAGATCGCCGTCGACCCGCGGCGCCAGCTCGGGTTTCGCCGTGGGGGTGTAGGTCATGGCAGGCTCCTTGCCGCGGTGATCTCTTCCGCCGTGTCGAGTTCGACCGCCGGATTGGCGTGCCAGCGGGTCCGCGCCGGGACCGCGGTGCCCTTCATCAGGAACGCGTCCGCTTCGGCGATCGCCCCCTCTTCCATCGTCACTCCGTAGTGGACGAACGCGCCGGTGCCGATCGTGCACGCGGCGCCGATGACGATGTGGTCGGATTTGAACGTGCCGTCCTCCAGCGAATGCGCCTGCAGGACGGTGTGCAGGTTGAGCACGCAATCGTCGCCGATGCTCACCAGGGACTTTTCCGGGATGGCGGCGCCGTCGTCGAAGACGCGGCGCCCGATGCGGACCCCGAGGCAGCGCCAGAGGAGGGTCTTGAACGGCGTCCCGTCGAACAGGTTGAGGTAGCGGCCGGGGCTGAGCTTCCAGAACCGTTCGTGCCGCCAGAAGACGGGATCGTAGATCGAACAGAACCGCGGCCGCAAAGCGCGGAAACCCTGCACGCAGAGTTCGGCCAGTACGAGGAACGACACCGAGAACAGCAGCGTGGCCACGATCCCACCGCCGACCGCGAGGGCACCGAACCGATCGTGCAGGGCACCGGCGGTCGTCCCGATCAGCATCACGCCGAGCAGCTGAAGCCAGTGCACCAGCAGGTAGACGAACATGGTGCCGGTGTTGTGCCGGTTCTTCGCCCTCATGCCACGGCGCAACGCGTCTCCTTTGCCGAGGTGCTCGAACCCGGTGTCACGGCGGACGGTCCTGGGGATTTCGAACGCGGGAGACCCGAGCAGGCCGACGTTCTCCCGGACCGGGCCGTCCAGGGGAACCAGGACCTTGGTGGCCAGCAGGCAGTTCCGGCCCACGCGCGCGTCGGGCGGATAGCCGATCTCGTTGCCCAGGAACGCCTGCGGCGGGACGGAGGTCCGGCGCAGGCGGAACGACGAAGCGGAGAAGTCCGCGTTGAACAGCGAAAGGCCGTCCGAGACCATCGTCCCGGTGCCCACCGTGCTGAGGAACGGCGTCTCGTGCCTGAGTTCGACCCCGAAGTTGGATCCGGTCTGCTCGACCTTCGACAGGTCGTACCCCAGCAGGCGCAGGTAATGCACGATGTAGCTGCTGTCACCGAACAAATAGGTGAACGAGCGCAGGTTGGTCAGCCGCGCGATCACCCGCTGGATAGCGAAGTGCCTGCCGTAGAGCGGGTAGACCCTGTCCGGCTCGAGGAACCGGTTGAGCAGGCGCGGGATCGTGAGGACGACCGCCAGCCCGGCGAGCAACGCCCCGAAGTACAGCAGGGCGGAATTGGCGAGCTGGCCGCGGTAGAACGCCCAGCTCGTGAAGTCCACCGCCGTCGTGAACCAGCGATCGGCAAGCAAGTCCGCACCACCCAAGGTCACGGGAAGCGTCAGCAGCAGCAGGACCAATAGGCTGGACACGCAGAAGGCGAACGGCCTGAGCCTGCCGCGGGCGACAGTTCCCAGCGCCCGGTAGTCCACTGTGGAGGGGCGGGCGGGCGATCCGTGCCAGCGTTCGCCGTCGGGCACGGTCTGCCCGGCGTTCAGTGACGACGAGTGGCCGAGCTGTGCGTCGTCGCCGATCGTGGTGCCGATGTCGAGCACGGTCATCTCACCGACGAACGCGTTCTCGCCGAGGGTGACCCTGCCGGTCTGGATCCGGCCCGCCCTGGCGCGGTAACACGGGAAGAACGCGTCCTTCCGGACGACCGCCCCGGCACCGACGCTGAGCAGATCGGTGCAGACCGGCGGGTTCCTGGACAGGATCACGGCGCCCTTGCCGATGTCCGCGCCGAGTGCCCGCAAGTAGAAGGAATACAACGGCGTGCCGATGAACAGCATCAGCGGACTGAACCTGATCAACGTCTTGACCGTCCAGAAGCGCAGATAGCCGGGACTCCAGAGCGGGATCTCCCCCGGTTTCCACCGTCCGACGAGCACCCACTTCGCCAGGATCGGCACCGTGGAGAGGACGGCGAAGACGATGAGCCCGAGCCCGACCGCGCGCGCATAGCCGTCGACGAGTCCGGTCGCCGCGGTGATCCAGGCGAAACCCCTGTCCAGGAGCCAGCCGGAGCCGGCGGCATAGGCGAGGAACGCCAGGAGCTGAACCAGTCCACAGAGGACATAAGACACGGTACCGGCGCGGTATGGCTCCTCGGCCCGTGCCGCCGTGGACTGGACCGAGGAAGGAAGCGACTCGGCGAGACCGCGAACAGTGGGATTGAGGTACACGTCCCTCGCCGACAACGGCGCGAGATCGCCGCGTTCCCGGACCAGCGCGCAGAACTTGGCCAACAGCAGCGAGTCGGCCCCGTAGTCGGCGAAAACGTCTCCCGTCACCGAGATCCGCTCGACGCCGAGGACACGGCCCAACGCGTCCGCGAGGTGCTGTTCGGTCTCGGTGGCCGGTGCCACGTAGTCGGTGAGGCCTGCCGCAGCTCGCGGGCTGCTCGGTGCCGGGAGGTGTTTGCGGTCGGCTTTGCCCGCCGGTGTCAGGGGGATGTGGTCGAGCTGTTCGAGATAGGCGGGCACCATGTAGCCGGGAAGCAACTCCCCCAGCCGTCGCCGCAGTTCACCGGCGTCGACGCTCGCTCTGTCGCGGCGCAGGCTGTAGTAGGCGACCAGTTCGGTTCTACCGGCTTCCGGATGGTGGGTGTCGACCACCGCCTGCGCGATTCCGGGGATCCGCAGCAGGACCGATTCGATCTCCGTGAGTTCGACGCGGTAACCGCGGATCTTCACCTGCGTATCGGCGCGGCCGTGGTACTCGATCTCCCCTTCCGGGGTGATCCGGCCCAGGTCACCGGTGCGGTAGATGCGGTGGGACGGGTTGTGCCCGATGCCGACGAAATCCGGGATGAACGCGCGCTCGGTCAGGTCGGGACGGTTCAGGTAGCCACCGGCGAGCCCGACCCCGGCGATACCGATTTCCCCCAGTTCGCCCGCGGCCAGCGCCCGCGGCTCGTCGGGATCGAGGATGACGACCGAGTAGGTGGGCAGCGGGACGCCGATGGTCACCGGCTGGTCCGGTCGCAGCACTGCCCAGGTCGCGGTGACCGTCGCCTCGGTCGGGCCGTAGACGTTGAGGAACCGCCGGTCCGGCCGATACCAGCGACGGACGAGGTCTTCGGGGCAGGCCTCACCGGAGACCAGGAGGAACCGCAGACGCGGCAGGTCCTCGTCGAGGCTGGCCAGCAGGGTCGGGACGCAGCACAACGCGGTTACGCCGTTGTCCCGCAGGAATTCGTGCAGTTCGTGGCCCACGAGACTCGTGCCACCGGGTTTCGGCACGAGGGTCGCGCCGGACAGCAGCGGGACCCAGATCTCCTCGACCGAGAAGTCGAACGCGATCGTCATCCCCTGGTAGACCCGATCGGTGCCGTGGATGCCGTAGACGTCGGCGGCGACCCGGACGAAGTTGCAGATCGAGGCGTGGTCGATCGTCACGCCTTTGGGCTGCCCGGTCGAACCGGACGTGTAGACGACATAGCAGAGTTCGTCTGCCGGGACGCCCTTCTCGGCCGCGCTGAGCCGGTCACCCGGCAAGGCGGCGATCCGGTCTTCGTCCTCGTCGAGACAGAGCAGAGCGACACTGCCCGGCTCGAAGCGGTCACGCAGCCCCGAGATCGTCACCACCAGCCGGACACCGGCGTCCCGGACGATGTAGCCCAGCCGCTCGTCCGGAAAACCCGTGTCCAGCGGCACATACGCCGCGTTGATCTTGAGGACGGCCAGCATCGCGACATAGGGATGCACCGGTTCGTCGAACAGCAACCCGATCCGGTCACCGGGCCGCACCCCGTGCCCTCGCAAATGACGGGCGAGGCGATTGGCCTGCTCGTCCAACCCGGCGAACGTGAGTTTCGTGCCCGCCGCGTCCACCGCGAGGCGATCACCGAGACCTTCTGCGCGCAAGCGATCGCAGAGCCCCTCGTACAACTGTTCCAGCCGCTGACCGCTGCTCCACCGGATCCGCTGTTCGTACCCGTCGCACGTCAGGACCAGGCTGTCGGTGGTGAACAGGCCGGCAGGCTGTCCGTACGGGCTCATGTCCGGTCCTCCGCCAAGCCGAACGAGTCGTGCAGCGCCCGGACGGTGGTGTCGACAGCCTCGACGGGAATCACGACGGTGAGCCGCGACTGCGAGGTCGTCATCGCCGGCACCGTGACGCGGTGGTCGGCGAGGACCCGCAGCAACTCGGGCAGGCAGCCGGGCGGATCCAGCAGCGCCGTACCGACCACGGAGACCGAGCCGAGGTCCTCGAGAACCGTGGAACGGGCGCCCAGCTTCATCGCGAGCTCGGCGATCGGTTCATTGAGCGGCTCCGAACCCCGCACGGTGAACCGCAGTTCGCCGGGATCGGGCCAGCTCAGGTTGTCCGGCTTCACCCCGCACCGGGCGAGAATCGTGAGTACGCGGGCGTAATGGTCCGCGTCGGAGGCCGAAACCTCGACCCTTACCAGCCGCACGTCGCGATCATGTGCGATGCCGATGACACGAGTGGCGTCCTCCAGGGACGATTCCGCCGCCGTGACGACGGTGGAAGGTCCAGGACTCGAAGAATGCTTCACGCGCACCGCCACCCCATGACGGCGGGCGAGCTCCACGGATCTGGGGTGCAGCACGCGGGCACCGAGACCGGCGAGCTCGACCATGGCGTCGTAGGAAATCGTCCTGACCGGCCGGGTGTCCGGCACTATCCGGGGGTCGGCGGTGCGGACACCGTGGACGTCGGTGCAGATCTCGCACTCGGAACCGCCGAGCGCGGCCGCGAGCGCCACCGCAGTGGTGTCGGAACCGCCTCTGCCCAGCGTCAGCAGCTCGCCGTTCGCGTCCCGTCCCTGGAACCCGGCGACCACGACGACCTGTTCGTCGCGCAGCCGCGCGATGATCCTCGCGGGGTCGACCCGCGCGATCGTTCCCGCTCCCGGTTCGCCGCTCACCTCGATCCCCGCCTGGTCACCGGTCAGTGACACGGCCTTGACGCCACGCTCGGCCAGTGCCAAGGCGAGCACCGCCGCGGAGACCTGTTCGCCCGTCGCCATCAACTGGTCGAGCTCTCGAGGAACCGGTGGCTCGCCGAATTCTCCGGCCAGCGCGATCAGCCGGTCGGTGGTATCGCCCATGGCCGACACGACCAGGATCACCCGGTTCCCCGCTTCGACGAGCGTGGCCACGTCGGCAGCCACCTCGCTCACCATTCGCGGCGTGGCCAGCGACGAGCCCCCATATTTTCGTATGACCAGTTTCTCGCTTCGCGTCGACCGAGAGGGTGGAACCAAACCGACATCGAGACCTTGGGTACGATTCACCATTTTCCTTAATAGATCGCCGACCTGGCCGGGTATGCGAAGCGACCACACTGCCACAGAAGTGCTTGCCTGCCAGAGCCTTCCCAAGCGTTGGACTCAGTCGCCGCGCGGCGGCGTCACAGCATTGAAAAGTAGTGCGAGAAACTTTTGGCGGGTACCTCCATCCGTACGAAAGACCGGAAGGCAGATCCCTCGGGGTCATAACCCGGCGGCATCACACAATGACATGCGCTTGAACAGCCCAGTTCGATGGAATTAGGTCATATGAATGACGAATTCCGATCCGCTTCGAAATTCGGGTGAACGGCCGAACGTCAATGCGAAATGGATTTCCATGCAGTGCCGAAATGTACGAGATCCTCTAGCGGGCCGAAATCCGTCAAAACGGCGATAGTTCGCTCGATGGCCGAAACCTCTCGTGCTCCGAGGTGCTCCGGGCCTGGTCCGACCGCCTTGCACTTGGACGTATACGTCTATGATTGAGCCGGTGCCCTTGGACGCTTCACAGAACAGCCTGGTGCTGCCGCTGCTCGGATTCCTCGTCGAGCAGCCCTCGCACGCTTACGAACTGACCTCGCGCCTGCGTGAGCGATACGGGCACCTGCCGGTCACCCGCAGCACCGTCACGTCCCTGCTGAAGGCGCTGACGCGGACCGGGATGGTCGCCTCCCGCGTCCCGGAGCGGGTGGGCAACCGGCCGCCGCGCACGGCCTTCGAATTGACCGAAGCAGGTATGGCGGATTTCCGCGGGAAGATCGAGGCGGGACTGCGTAAGAGCCAGGTCGCCTCCGTGGATTTCACCTTGGCCGTCGCCTACGCCGGGGCACTTCCCGCCGATCACGCGTTGTCCATTCTGGACGCTCGCGCTGACCGGCTCGACCAAGAACTCGTCACCCTGCAAGAAGAACCCGACGGCGTGGCCGAGGTGCACATGCTCGAGGTCGCCTACTGGCGCACCATCATCGCCACCGAAACCGGTTGGATCAGGAAGCTGACTTCGCGGATCCGATCACACGACATCGACTGGTCGGGAACGCGACCCGACGGGCACAGGAGGACCGAAGGGTGAAGTTCGGCATCTACCCAGGCGGGCGCGCGGGTACCGTCTGCTCACACCCGCCCGACCTCTCCGCGATCCGGGACCTCGCCGAAGACCTCGCGGGCTACCAACCCTTCGTCATCCGGGAATACGCGCACTTCTTCGGCGACACGACACCACCGTGGCACCGACGGCGGCTCGACCGAATTACTCGATCGCGCCGCCGCCGACTTCCGCCAGGTCGTTGCCGAGCAGCCACGAACTCACGCCGGAGCCGGTCGCCTCGGGCGGCCACATTGGCTACAGCGTCGCGAACCCGTGGCGGGGCCAAGGGCACGGAACGCGGATCCTGACGGCTCGGGCCGCGCCGGGTCATCCTGGCCAACGGCGGCTTCCCGGATGGTCGAGTCAACGACGAGGACCGATTCTGGATAGCGAGATCCCCAGCGGGCGAGCACCCATAACCCGCCTGCGGATTCCGAACGAGGCGCGCGTGTCGGCCAGGGATCGGAGTTCTCGGCGACGTCTGTCCCGGCCGGTGCGCCCTACTTCGGTGGCTGGAAGCCGCCGATCTTCTGTTCGAGGAGTTCAGCCAGCCGCAGCGGGGTGCGGTCCTCGAACATCGGGCCGATGAGCTGCACTCCGACCGGCAGGCCTTCGGGGGACCGGCCCGCGGGTATGGCGGTGGCAGGCAGGCCGGGCATGGTGGCCAGACCTGCCCAGACGAGCTGGTCGAAGTACGGGTATTCGACGCCGTCGATGTCGATACGCCGTTCCAGCGGATTGGGATTGTGGTCATGCGGGAACGCGGGTGTCGGCGTGATCGGGCACACCACGGCGTCGAACTCGGTGAACAGCTGGCGCCAGCCGTGGCGGTGGAGTTCGCGGCGGTTGTTCGCCTCGATCCAGTCATGGTGGCTGAACACCATGGCGCGCAGCCGCACGGCGTCGAGACTCTGATCGTCCGAGTTCAGTCCGGCGGCGCGGATCCGCAGCTGCGCGTGCGATTCGATGGGGAAACGTGCGACGGAGCCCGAGATCAGCAACTGCGTGTAGAGCGTCGCGGCTTCGGCCAGGTCGGGCAGCAGCGGACTGTGCCGTTCGACGTGGGCGCCGCCGTCGGCGAGCGCGGCGGCCACCCGGTTCACGCCCGCCCGCACGGCGGACCCGGTCGGGAGGAGCGGATGCTCGTCGAGGACCAAGACCCGGAAATCGCGGAGCCGCTCGTGGCGCGCGGGTGGCAGCGTCACGTCGTAGGCGACGCCGAGCGTCAGCGGGTCCGGCCCGGCCATGACGTCGAGCAGGAGCGTGAGGTCGTGGGCGGTGCGTGCCATCGGACCGACGACGGCGAGGTCGAGTTCGACCGGCAACGCCGGCTCGGGTGGCGCGACCATGCCGCGGTTCGCCACCAGCCCGAGTGTCGGCTTGTGCGCGTATACGCCGCAGAAATGCGCGGGGGTGCGCAGTGAACCGGCGATGTCGGAGCCGATGGACAGCGCGCCGAACCCGGACGCCAATGCCGCCGCCGACCCGCCGGAGGATCCACCCGCCGTGCGGCCGTGCTCCCACGGGTTGTTGGTGGTGCCGTAGATGTCGTTGAAGCTTTGGATATCCTGCAGCCCCAACGGCACATTGGTCTTACCGAGCACCACCGCGCCCGCGGCTTTGAGCCGCGACCCCTGTACCGCGTCCTCGGCGGGCATGAAGTTCCGGTGCGGCGGCATGCCCCAGGTCGTCGGCAGTCCGGCGATGTTGTAACACTCTTTGACTGTCACCGGAATGCCGAGCAGCGGCCGGTCCTCACCACGCGCGCGTGCCTGATCGGCGCGGCGCGCGGCGGCCCGCGCTCGGTCGAAGTCCGGCACACAGATCGCGTTGATCGCCTTGTCGTCACGCTCGATACCGGAAATCACTTCGTCGGTCAGTTCCGTCGAGGTCACATCACCGGCACGCAACGCGGCAACGAGTTTCTCGGCCGTCTGAAAGTTCCACTCCATGAATTCGAAGCTATCGGCCCGCCCCCGAAGACACGAAATTACGGTTGGCGCAACGAGGAAACCGAACGGGTCACCATCACCCACGGATTCCACCACTGAAGATGACAAACCGCAGGTCACAGTGCCGAAAGCGACCCAACCTCACCCGTGCAGGCCATGAAACGCCGCATCCCGCAACAGGATCGATGTCTCAATTTTGCCCCGCTGACCATTGCACTTTCCGGCCGCCATGCGTCGACGGGCAATCATTGTCATTTCTTATCAACGACCACTCTTGCCGCTTACCGATCATTCTCGTGAACGCACGGATATACCAATGGGCGGACCAGTGCCGGTACGATCAGGGCGAGATAGTCGAAGATGGTCTGTTCGCGGATATCCTGATCTCATGGGCTCGCCAGAGATGTTCAGCCCGCGAGGGCCTGCGTGATTTGGCGGGTGGTCTGTGCGGCAACACGCGGGTTGATGGCGGCGTAGGAAATGTAAGCGTTCAAACCGGTGGCCAGGGCCCAGCCGCGACCACGGGTCCAGGTGGCATCGTCCACATCGAGCGCGGCGCGGAAGGTGGCTCGCGTGTCAGGCGACATGAGGGTGAAGGCAATGATCAGGTCGCGGGCCGGGTCGCCCGTTCCAAGCTCACCGAAGTCGATGACCGCGCTGAGGCGACCCTTGGTCATCAACAGGTTGCCGGTGTGGAAGTCGCCGTGGAACCAGACCGGTGGACGATCCCAACCGGGGGCAGCGAGCGCGGCGTCCCATAACTCGCCCATCACCGCGGTGTCGAACGAGTCTTCAACTTTCGTGATGGCGGATCGCGTCGCCTTGTCCCGTGTGGCCAGCGGCTGACCGGTGAGGTCCTCGGTCGTTTCGGAGTCCAACCGGTGAAGTGCGGTCAGGAACTCGGCCAGCGCACCGGCGGCGTCGTGCGAGCCGGACAGGGCATCGACGGTCGCCACCTCACCGTCCAGCCAGCGCGACACCGCCCATGGCCACGGATAGCCGAAGTCCGGTTCTCCCACCTCCACCGGTTCGGGGACGGCCAGGGGCAGGTGCGGGGCGAGGCGAGGCAGCCACTTTGCTTCTTTTCTCGCCTGCGTGATCGCGCCGGCGTGGCGAGGGAGCCGAACGGACAGTTCCTCGCCCAGCCGGTAGATCACATGGTCCGAGCCTGCCGGGGCGAACTGAAGCAGTGGCAACTCGGCCCACTGAGGGAACTGTGTATCGACCAGACACCTCGCCAGTGCGGCGTCGATCGCAGGGGTTGTCTCGACGGTCAAGAACAGCTCCTGCAAGTAGGCCGTAGCAGTGCTTCCACGAGAATGCCCCTATCAGTTGTCGGTAGGGTGTCATGGCCTCGGAGTGTGTTCAACCAGGTTTGCCCGGGGACGCATCGCGGACCAAAGCGCCGCTCAGCGCCAAGCCGAGCGGTCGGGCCTCTCCGAGCAGCGTGTCCCCTGGTACTGACCTACAGCTCTGGCCTCGATGCCGGACGGTTCGACGGGTGGCAGGTGGAAACGAGTTGTTCCAGCCATCGGGTCGTCTCGGCGTGGCCCGGTGCGGACCGCGATGACTCGGAATTGAGCCAGCACTGAGTCAGCAGCGGGAGAACTCACGGGCGAAACCGTCGAGGTTGGAAAGCAGGCCCCGCCGATAACGAACACAAGAAAGTCATCGTCGCGGCTGCTCATGATCCGAGCATGGCTCGACACTGAAGTCCGCTCACGCCGGTGAGCGATCGTCGGCCGACACCATTCCGCTTCGACCCGACGGATGAAGGTGTCGGCGTTCGAGGCACTGGCCTTCGGCGAGCCGTGCGGTGACCTTTGTCGCCGCCCATGCTGCGCTGGACGGCGGTCCGCCGACGGATGAATAGCAGGACCACGCTTTCGCTCCGCAGCGCCGCCTCGCGGTCAGCTACCGACCTCGTAGTCGGGTCGCTCGTTGAACGGCAACTTGTGGAGTCCCTCTTTCTCGATGCGCTTGCTCTGATTCGACTCTCCGGCGGCTGTGGACCGTCCGCTGTACCGGTAGAGGCCATCGCCCGCGTTGGCGATGAAGACGGTGCAGTCGTAACCGTCATCGACGAGCGGGTAGCCGTCGACATCACTGTTCCAGGATGTCAGCTTGCCGACGTACGCGTGGGGGTACTTGCGCCTATAGGCGTTGAGGTAGGTGTCTAGTTGGACGTAGGCCTTGCCAGGCGCATAATATTGATCGCCGTCGGATTTGATCTCACCAACATAAATCCACATTTCGCCGAGGCCGTCGTCTTCTCGCTCATCCTTGACCGCGACGAGATCCGCCCGAAGCATTCCACCGAGGGGGTTGTCCACCTCGGCCTCGATGACGAGTTCGTAGTTGTCCGCCAGGTGGCTTTCGAGAAACGCGCCCTGGACCAGCCGGGTAGATCGTTTCCGATATCGGTGGCGATCTTGCTATCGTTACGCACGCCGGAAACCGTTGCCACTTTGTTCCCTTCCGCCTGTGGAACCACCTTTAGAGCTGCGCCCCTGAAAATGATCAGGATTGATTCTGGCAGCGCGGATGTGTCCCGGCATACGCCCAAAGGAGCGAAGATTGATCGTTCCCACGTTCGCCGATGCCTTGGTGGCCGCAGGGTGCCATTTCCCCACACCGATCAGGTCATGCTCTCGGCCGGCTCACGCCACTGTTGCCAAGTGTCGAGCCGCTGCTGGTGGACGTTCTCGGCGATCGGGTGCGGGTCGACCAGTCCGAGAATGATCTCCGCGGTGTCCGATGGCCTGCCTGATCGGGGCCGCCAGGCCCACACCATCGCCGGAGCCGAGGATCAGGTGATCATCGGTTACCAGCCGGAGCCCGGCAGCGCTTCGGTCGACGCTCTGACCAGGCTGTTTTGGTCAGAGGGTGTACTGGCGAGACGACGGTGTCACCATCATGATCGGCGACACCGTCGCCCGCCAGTCCACTTTCAAGAGATCAGTACGGTGTCAAGGACCGACATTCTTCGCCGATCAGACCGGGATATCGCCTGGTGTCCCCCACTGGGTGGTGAACAGGCCGAGGCCGTACCAGTTCCCGTTCGCCGGACGCCAGACCACGAAGTCGGCCCGCGGGTCGCCACCGAAATTCCCTGCCAGGGGAACATCGCCCGCGGTACCCCACTGCTGGGTCGCGATGCCGAGTACGTACCAGTAGCCGGTGTTCGGCCGCCACACGGCGAAGTCGGCACGACCGTCCGCGTTGAAGTCACCGGCCACCGGAACGTCACCGGCAGTGCCCCATTGCTGGGTAGCGATGTCCCGCACGTACCAGTAGCCGGTGTTCGGTCGCCAGACGGTGAAGTCGGCACGACCGTCCGCGTTGAAATCGCCGGACACGGGAACGTCACCGGCAGTGCCCCACTGCACGGTGGCGATACCGAACACATACCAATAGCCGTTACTCGGTCGCCAAACGGTGAAGTCCGAGCGGCCGTCGCCGTTGAAGTCGCCGGTCAACGGGACGTCTCCGGGGGTACCCCACTGCCGGGTCACCACGGTGCCGGTGCTGCTCTGGATGATGTACCAAACACCGTTGCTCGGCCGCCACACGGCGAAATCGGCCCGGCGGTCGCCGTCGTAGTCCGCGGCCACCGGTACGTCACCTGAGACACCCCACTGCTGAGTCGCCACGCTGCCGTTGCTGCTGCGGATCACGTACCAGCCGCCATTACCGGGACGCCACACCGCCTTGTCGGCGAACCCGTCCCCGTCGAAGTCAGCGGCGGGCTTTTGCGAGGCGGGCGAACCGAGGATGCCGACGTCGGCGGCGTCCGCGCTCGCGACCGATGGCACGACGAGCAGACCCGCGAACAGACCCGCTATCGCCATCCCCGTCCGAATGGTTCTTCGCATTTTCCGGAACCCTTTCCACTCTATGGATGTACGCTTCCCAGTTCGCTCCCATTGACCGAAGATACGCACCGGAATGCCTACAGGCTGGCGCGGAAACGTGCCCCTGTCAGCAAAGGTTCCGTCCAGTGGACCACGTGAGGGGGATTTCGATGGAGACCGGAAAAAGACCCAGAAGCGTCCTCGGCGGCGCTTTCACCCTATTGGATGCCTTGGTACGACATAAAGGTGAAGCTGGATTGACCCAGCTGGCCAATTCCTGCTCGATGCCGAAATCCACCGCACACCGATTGCTCGAGCAATTGACCGCACTGGAGGTTGTCCAGCGCAGCGAAAACCGCTACCGCGTCGGCGCGCAGGCATTCCGGCTCGGCCAATCGTGGCAGCCCTATCCACGATTGCTGGAGCTCGCCCGCGGTCAGCTCCGGTGGCTGTTCGCGGCCACCCGAGCCAGCTCGGTGTTCGCCGTCCCGTGTGACGGCGACATCCTGATCGCCGCCAGCCTCACCCTGCCGGAGCACGACCTCCTCCTGCGGCCAGGGACGACCGTGCCGCAGCACACCGGCCACTTTTCGCCAGGCTGGCAAGCCAAACACGGTCTCGTTGTCGCCGAAGCACCCGTCAGGCTGCCGACCGGCGAGACACTTGGTTCGATCGCGGCCGCGATCGCCGTGCGGCAGCCTGCCCGAGCGGTGTCCGACGCTGTCGCCCGCACCGCCCGCACCCTCAGCGCGGCACTGGTGCACTGACACAAACTTCGATTGCCGCGATGAAACAGGAGAAGGTAGCTGCGGCGAAGAATGGCTGCCCGAAAGGCAGCGACTCCGGCGTCGCGAAAATACGGTTCTCAGTCGGCGCCACGGCGGAAGGCCGCACGATAGGCCCTTGGCCGTCGTCCTGTGTGCTTGGCGAAGAGCGCGGCGAAGGTCCCGGGGTCCCGGTAACCGACCGTGGAACAGATTCCGGCGACAGTGCGGTCCGTCGTTTCGAGGAGGTGACGGGCACGCCGGACGCGCGCGGAATGCAGGTATTCGAGCGGGCTCTGCTCGGCCTCCTCCGCGAAGCGCCTCAGCAATGTCCGCGTGCTGACATTGAAAGTGCGGGCCAAAGCGGCCAGATCGTATCGGGCGGCAAGGTTCTGATCGAGCCATCGCATGACCCGGCGGGAGAATTCGTTGCCAGGCCGCGGAAGGAGTCGCGCGTCGACGTAGGGAGTCTGGGACGACCGCGCGTCGTCGACCAGTGCCACCCGCGCCGTCGTCCGTGCCACGTCAGCACCGCTGTGTTCGCGGATCAGTTCGAGCGCGAAGTCGTACATGGCGCCGAAGGCCGCTGTCGTGGTCACTCCCTTGTCAGTGACGACGAGGTGCTCGGGCTGGACATCGGCCTCAGGGCAGCGTTGAGCGAGTTCGTCCGCGAAGAGCCATGACGTGGTGGCGCGGCGATGGTTGAGAAGTCCTGCCTCGGCGAGCAGAAACGCCCCGACACAGATCGAGACGACGGCTTTGCCCGCGGCGGCGTGCGAGCGGATCGCCGCGACTTCACCGGAGAGACCCGTGACTTTCGCGTCGATGTCAAGGCCCGGCACGAGCTCGAAACCCGGCACGAGGAGAACGTCGACTTCACGCAGCGGAAAGACGGTCAACGTCATACCGCCCGATGCGACGACTCGGCGGCGAGGCGAGACGACGGACACCTCGTATCCGGCGCGGTCCGGGCCCGCCACGTGCGCGGCCATCGTGAGGAGATCGGGGACGCCGAACACTTCGGATGCGAAGCAGCCTGGATAGGCCAGGACGCCGACTCTCAGCATGTGGCGAGATTACCCCTGAAGATGGCGATCTGGCCTATCACCGCCGATGGGCGCGTTGGTCCAGGCTGTCGGTGTGCAAGGACATCTCGACGACGCGATCACCGACTTCTCCCGCCGCACTCTGGAGGTGGACGGCGTGACGAAGACGGTCTACGTCGCGGGTTCCGGACCTGCCGTGGTGCTGATGCCCGAGATGCCCGGCATCAGCCCCGACGTACTTCGGTTCGCGCGATGGGTGCGGGGCGCGGGATTCACCGTCTTCGTTCCCTCGCTCTTCGGGACCGACGGCGCCTATCCCACCGCCGAGGCCGGCCAGCAGGTGGCCCGCCGCGCGTGCGTAAGTGCCGAGTTCCGGGCGTTCGCCGGCGGCGGCACCAGCCCCGTCTCGACGTGGCTGCGCGGGCTCGCACGGCTCGCCCACGCCGAATGCGGCGGTCCCGGGGTCGGCACGATCGGCCTGTGCTTCACCGGCAACTTCGCCCTCACCATGGCACTCGAGCCCGCCGTCATCGCGCCCGTGGTCAACCACCCGTCCCTGCCGCTGGACGACCCGGGCGGGCTGGAACTCGGCGACGAAGACGCGCTCGCGATCCGGGACCGCGTCCTGCGCGATGGCCTGACGGTTCTCGCCTACCGCTTTGAGGGCGACCGCTGGTGCACCGGCCAACGTTTCGCCGCTTACCAAGCCCTCCTCGGTGCCGCCTTCGACGGCCGTGTCCTGCCGAGCAGTGCCGCGAACACCGACCCGCCCCCGTTCTTCCGGGACGTGGTCGGCACCCCGCACAGCGTCGTCACCGCTCACTTCGTCGACGCCGAGGGGCATCCGACGGTGCGAGCCAGGGACGAGATCCTCGCCTACCTCAGCGACCGCCTGCGTCCTGTGCCGTGATGGAGGCGATCTCCCACAACCCCAGCGACTTGTCCGCGTAGGCGCCGTTCTCTTCCGTGCAGCCTTCAACCAGCACCGCCAGCGGCTCCGGGAACCCGAACGGTTCCCGGCACAGGTTCAGCGGCCGCCAGTCGCCCGTCGCGATGTCGATGTTGGTGCCCAGTTCGGTGAACGTCGTGGTGAGCAGGTACCGGGAGCCGCTCCGCCGAAGGTTGCGCAGCGCCCGCTCGATGTCGGCGAAGCTCAAGTGGACAAGGCAATCCCGGCACAGCACCAAATCGGCCTTCGGCAGCGGATCGCCGGTCAGATCGAGTACCCGGAACTCCCGCATCGGATCGTCCCGGAAGCGCTCGGCGTTCATTTCGACCAGCTCGGTGACGATGTCGGCCCCGATGTACCGCTTCAGATCGAGATCGACCGCACTGAGCCAGCCGAAGTCCCCGCACGGCAGGTCGAGCAGGGTGCGCACGCCGAAACGGTCGAGAACGTCCGGCAGCTGATCGCGCAGCTGCTGTGTCTGCACCGACTCGGACCCGGGCCCGGAAACCGACGAGGAACTCCACAACCGGGATCGGAAGATGTAGGTGAACCGATCCTGGTTCTCCATGCGTTCGAGCTCGTCGGCGACTCGTCGGAAGTTGCGCTGCGCGGTGGTGATCGGCCGTTCGTCCACGCTCCCATCGTAGGGCGACCCGACCGAGGTGCGCGACTGAGTCCACTGTGGACGGTGTGAACTCCGCCGTGCACTGGATCTCGACCCCGACGCGCGCGATCACCTGTTCCGGCTGGCCGGGGCGACACCGGACAGCACACCCGCCCCGTCGCCCCGGGCCGTGAGCCCCGAACTGCGGCAACTCATGGACGGCTACCCGCACACTCCCGCTTTCGTGCTGAACCGCGTCTTGGACGTATTGGCCACCAATGCCCTCGCCGACGCGCTGCTCTCGCCCTTCCGGGTCGCGGGCAACCTCGCCCGGATGACGTTCCTCGACCCCGCTGGACGGCAGTTCTACGCACGGTGGGACTGGACCGCGCAGGCCACCGTGGCGAACCTGCGGATGGCCGCGGGCTTCGACCCGCACGACGCCGGCCTGCGAAGCCTGGTGGCGGAACTCAGCGAAGGCAGTGCGCACGTCCGCGACCTGTGGGAGACCCACCACGTGCGCGGCAAGACCCGCGAGCCCAAACACCTCGTGCACCCCGACGTCGGCCCGCTGGTCCTCACCTATCAGGCATTCGACGTGCGCAGCGCCCCGGCCAGCAACTGTTCATCTACCACGCCGAACCCGCCACTCCCACCGCTCACGCCCTCGCACTGTTGAGCAGTCTTCGTGCCCGCGAAAACATGTTCGGAGTGTGACCACCCGAACAGAGCAGTCACTCGCTGTTCGTGAGCCGAGCGGGGCGATAACGGGGGACGAACTGCCCGATCGAGTGAACTCAACGTGAGCGGGGATGCTCGAAGCTCGCCGATTTTGGCCGAAGTTGGCGGTAATCCGCACTTGCGATCAGCATCTTTCATACTCGCGAAGGCTCCGCACACGGTGTCCTCGATGAAGCTTCCGACCTGCGGAGATCAGTGCTTCGACGCACATCGTGGTGGCCTGGCACGATCCCGGAAACGCAAGCCGGTGGACTGTCGAGCCCGCCTGACGGTGCTCGTCCGTTCGGCGCCTCTGACTACTTTGGGTAGTCTTCGGCGTCACCCAGACCGTTGAGCGACGCGTGCATACCGTTCAGCGCGACACACGCAGTACTACTGAACGGTCACATTCTGCTTTCGCCAAGATGTTCTCAGCCGGACCGAGTGAAGAGCCGGTAACGCACGCGTGGCCCCCTGCTGTCACAGGAGGCCACGCGGATGTCCATTCGCCCGCTCGCTAGAACAAGGACAGGACAGTCGTGACCCTACAGCCTGATAATGCGAAGACACCAGACAACGGCCCGCCCCAACGGGTCAAAGTCGTCATCGAGCACATCGAAGAGCCGCCTCGCCGGGTCGCCACTTCCGCGGAAATGATCCGCGCGGCGCGGCCTCTGCTGAGGACCCCGGGCCGCCATCGCAAAGTGCAGACCCGCGACAGCTGGCTCTGCCTGGCGATGGCGGTTCTCGCCGGCTGGGCCCCGACCTTGCGGATGTGCCTGCTGCTGACGATCGGCGGCGGGATCATCGTCGGCGTCGTGAAGATCAGCACTCCGGAGTTCGGTGCGTCGGCCGGGACCTGCCTCGGTCTCCTGACCCTCTTCGGCGCCTGGATCGTCAAAGCCCGTCAAGGAAAACAGCGGCGGGAGCCGAGTTTGTAACCCGGACTTCGCCTCGCGCCGGCCGAGTCGCTGGCGCGGGGCAACCGATTTCGGCCGACCGAGGTCCGCAGGTCCGTGAAGGTCCCCTTGCACCTACTGTCCTACGTCGAAAGTTCGTGCGTCCAGCGGGAACCTGGATCAATCCCCGCACTCACGTGCTCAGAGCCGTATTTCGCGTGTTTGGAGACCGCACACGCGAGATCCGCCTCCAAGCACGCGAGTTACGTCTCTGATGTACTTCACGCGCGCGGGGACGCCAGTACAGATTTCAAGGGACGAAAAGGCTCTTTGTCGAAAACTCTTCACACTCACCAGGCGCTCTCCGGTTAACTGATCGCGAAGTCCCTGACATGTGAGGAGATCTCGTGCGGAGAGCTGGAAGACTGGGGGCCCTGGCCGTTTCGGTGCTAGCGGCGACCGCAGCACTGGGCAGCCCGGCGTTGGCCGAAACCGTGCGGTCGTTCCACACCGCGCTCGACCCCGCTTCGGTGCGGGAGTCGGTGCACTACCTGGTCCGGACCTACCAGGTGAACGAGCAGGAGGCGTTGCGCCGTCTGGAATTGCAGACCGACGGCATCAAGCTGGACGAGCTGCTGCGACGCGATCGCGGCGCCGAGTACGGCGGCATGTGGCTCGACCAGGTCAAGGGCCAGCTGGTTGTGGCCATGACCAAACCCGCGGCGGCGGAGCCGTATCTGAAGGCGATGCCCGTCCAGGCCGATGTCCGCACGCAACAGGTCCAACACTCGTTGCAGCAGCTCACGGCGGCGAAGGAACGCGTCGCGGCCAAGGTCGGCGCTGGGCCGGGAGCGGTCTACCTGCCGTCGGTGAGTGAGTCCGAAAACCGCGTCGTGCTGTGGGAACGTGACTGGGTGGCGCGGGAGAAGGTCTCCATGCGCGCCACCGGCGACGTCGTGACCGTCGAAGTGAACACCGCCCGCCAGGCCGCGGCGGCGGAACCGGGAATGGTCGTCTCCCGCGTCCTGAAGAACCCGAACGCGCTGTCCACGCCGAACGTGGATCTCGGTTTCTGTCATCCGCTCTACTGCACCAACTATGGTCCGATGCGCGGCGGCCTCCGGCTGGACATGAAGCGGGACGACGGCACCTGGGGCGGCTGCACCAGTGCCTTCAACCTGCGGTCCACCGGCGGCGGTTTCCCCGGCAAGGGCTGGGTCCTGACCGCTGGCCACTGCATGCGGACCAAGACCAACAACACGCCGACCCAGCACAACGGCAACGCGGTCGTGCAGCAGCACGGCATCGAGAAGAGTTCGTACCCGTACGACTACGCGGCCTTGCCGTATGTCGACGACGCTGCGGCCACGAAATGGCTCGAGGGCCAGGCCGGCCGCAACCGGGTGCTGAAGTACTGCCGCAACGGTGGCATGGACAGCAATGCCGACACCCCGTGCGGTACACAGGCCACCTCGGTGGACGAGTACATCACCGGCACCCGCAAGCTCGCCGATATCAAGGCGGGCTATGTCGTCTGCGCCAGCGGGACCGCGTCGAGCGCGGTGAACTACCCCGATTCCGTCGACAGTGGCGCGGGCGCCGGCTACCTCGTCGGGACCCGCTGTGGTCGTGTCCTGTCGACGGACGTCGGCATCAACACCGATCTGTGCGCCCGTCCGGGCGACAGCGGCGGACCGCTGTTCAGCCAGGCCGATCACGCCGCGCTGGGCATCCTGATCGGCAACCAGCAGTCCCGGTCGGGTCCCTGCCAGGCCGGTGAGCTGAACAACTACGCGCCGATCGAGACGATCACCACCGATCTCAGCGAGCGGATCGCCGGCAAGGGTTCGAAGTTCGCGGTCATCACGACTCCGAACGGCTGATCTCGAAGTACATGAAGGCCCCCTTCACTGCGTCCGGCGCCCCGGCAAAGTCGAGGTCTTGCAGGTCAGGCGGCTATTGATCAACAGAGGTTGAGGGACATGCCCCCCTCGGGTACACGCCGAGCGGGGAGGATTTCGGACGTTGAACGTCCCGAATCCTCCCCGCTCGGCCCCTTGCGGGCAGTAGCGATGCCAAGCCCGGATTACCACCAGCAGCTCTGCGACTTCGCCGAGCCCCTGGCCCTCAAGGTAGGGAAGGAGGCCTTCACCGACTTACGCGAGCCCCCGAAGGCTTCGCGCGCACTGACGTTCAGGACATCGCCCGGTCAGGCACTCAGCAAAGGGCCCTCGTACCGCAACGCGTCGTCCTCGCCGTACACCCGGACCGTCAGCTCCGGTCGATCCCACGGCGCGAAAACCTCGTCGACCGTCTGAGGCGTCGGCCCCAGGTCGACATCGACGGCGAAGGTGTGGGCCACGATGTCGGCCGGGACGACGACACCGTCCGCGTCGGCCACCTCCAACCGGCGTACCCCGGCGTCGACCGCTCCGAGCACTCCAGGCCGCGAACTCCACACCGCGAACCCTCGCTCGGTGGTGTCGTTCCCATATCCACCGCTCATGATGTTGAACAGCGGACGCTCTCCCTCCCGGAAGACGCACTCCGCCTCGGCACCCGAATCGTTGTAGGCCAGCAGCCGCCCGCTCGCGGCGCTCGTCCCGAGCCGGGCCCCGGCGTGCCAGCCCGCGTGCGAGACGGCCTCCGTCGAACCCGCTGCCTCCGCCGCCCGGTAGAGCTCGGTGAAGGCCGTCAACTCCGCTGTCCACTGCGTGGTTTCTTCATCCCTTGGTGGAGCCACTACGCGTGTACTCTCCTCTCCGCACTGTCCACAATGGTCACTGCCGAGGTTGCCATACGCCGATGTCGATCGCATCGGGGTTTTCCCGGAGATCACTACTGGCCGCTGCACCGTTCCGTGCAACCCACGTCCGGCGACCACGGAACGTGGGTACTCGGATCCCAGGAGTACGGCAGGTTGCGCCGAGTAGAGCAATCTCGCGGGTTTCCCGTCATGGGGTTTCCCATCGCCCGTCGGAGTGTCACCGGGGCAAACCCGGTGACACTCCGACGTAAAGGGGTCAGGCTGATGACCGCGCAGAGCACGATCACGGACGAGATCGGCGAAATCGGTGTCTGGCTGATGGGCGAGTTCGGCGGCCGCGTGCCCGCGACCGTGATCAGCCGGGTGCTCAACGCGAGCAGGCGCGACCTCGAAGGTCGCATCGACCCCGAGGAACTGGGCGAAATGTTCCACACCCTCTGCCGGTTCCGGCTTCAGCGGATCACGGTCAAGATCCCTGACACTCGCGTTCCGTGAGCGGCACGGTGACGGTCTTGAGCCAGACGTATTGAGCGAGGCCGACGCCGCTGGCCTTGAATCCGCCGAAGGGGCCAGCGAATGACGACCAGCACCTGACCAACTGCGCCTCATATGGAGCGGCGATGTCACGCACGGTGTGCGAGGGTGGCCTCATGGCCGCTTCGCGCAGACGATTCCCCGTGTCCTGGACCACCGTGACACCGGTCCTCGCCATCGTCGTCCTGGCCCTGAGCTGGGGCCGTGATCTCGGCCCGGTGCCGGTGGCCATCGTCGCGCTCGCCCTCGGCGCGACCGTGCTGGCCGCGGTGCATCACGCCGAAGTGGTCGCGCATCGTGTCGGAGAACCCTTCGGCTCACTGGTGCTGGCGATCGCGGTCACCATCATCGAGGTCGCGCTGATCGTCACGATGATGTCCTCCGGCGGCCCCGAGGCAGGGACGCTGGCCCGCGACACGGTGTTCGCCGCCGTGATGATCACCATGAACGGCATCGCCGGCATCTCGCTGATGGTCGGTGCCCGTCGCTACGGCGAGACGCACTTCAACCCGGAAGGCAGCGGCGGCGCCCTCGCCACCGTGGCGACCCTCGCCACCGTCAGTCTCGTGCTGCCGACGTTCACCACCAGCACCCCCGGCCCGGCCTTCAACGGCACGCAACTCGCGTTCGCCGCGATCGCTTCCCTGCTGCTCTACGGCCTCTTCGTGCTCACCCAGACCGTGCGCCACCGCGACTTCTTCCTGCCGGTCGACACCGACGGCTCGGTCAAGGAGGAAGAACACGCCGAACCACCGACCAACGAAGACGCGCTGACCAGCCTGGGGCTTCTCCTCGTCGCGCTGGTCGCCGTGGTCGGCCTCGCCAAGGTGGAGTCACCCGCGATCGAAGCGGGGGTCAGCGCGGCAGGCTTCCCGCAGTCGTTCGTCGGTGTCGTGATCGCCCTGCTGGTCCTGCTGCCCGAAACCCTGGCCGCGACGCGGGCCGCCCGGCGCGACCGGATGCAGACCAGCCTCAACCTCGCCTACGGTTCGGCGATCGCGAGCATCGGACTCACCATCCCGACCATCGCGCTGGCGTCGATCTGGCTGGACGGGCCGCTGCTGCTGGGCCTTGGCGCGACCCACATCGTGCTACTCGCGTTGACGATCGCGGTCAGCGTGCTCACCGTGGTCCCCGGCCGGGCGACCCGGCTGCAGGGCGGCGTGCACCTGGTGCTGCTGGCCTCCTTCCTGGTGCTCGCCGTCAACCCGTGACCCGAGTCCTCTTCGGACGGTGTTCTGTCGGTGGTCACGGGTAATCTCTGCCTCGTGAACGCTCGGGATCGCATCCAGGAACTCGCCGATCAGATCGTCGTCCTTCGCGACGCCTACTACCGGGGCTCGCCGAAAGTGGCCGACGCCGACTACGACGCGATCGAAGACGAGTTGCGGGGGCTCGTCGAGGCCAACCCCGAGCTGACGCCGGACCCGAACCCGCTGGACCAGGTCGGCGCGCCCGCCGTGCTGCACGCGCCCATCCGGCACTCGCGTCCGATGCTCTCGCTGGAGAAGGCGACCAAACCCGAGCAGGTCGCGGCGTTCTTCACCCGCTTCCCAGGGCAGTCGGTGGTCGTCATGCCGAAGCTGGACGGCCTGTCGCTGGCACTGGTCTACGAGAACGGCAGGCTCGCCCGAGCGGTGACCCGTGGCGACGGGACCACCGGTGACGACGTGACCATGCTGGTGCGGGCGCTGACCGACGGCGTCCCGGAGAAGGTCGAGGCGCCCGGACGGGTCGAGGTGCGCGGCGAGGCGGTCATGCTGCGCTCCACCTTCGCCGCGTACAACAAGGTGCACTCGGACAAACCGCTGATCAACCCGCGCAACGCCGCCGCCGGCACCCTGCGGGCCAAGGACCCGGCCACCGTCGCCGAACGGCGCCTGCGGTTCTTCGCCTTCGACCTGTCCACCGAACCCGACAGCGCGGAAACCGATCTCGACGGCGCACTGCGGACGCTCGGGTTCACCGCCGCCGACATGCGCCACTGTGAAGACGCCGAAGCGGCGCAAGCCGTCATCACTACCATCGAGCAGCAACGCCACGACCTCGACTACGACCTCGATGGTGCCGTGCTGCGCCTGGCGGATCGAGATGCCTACGCCGCCGCCGGAACCCGGTCCAGTTCGCCCCGCGGCGCGCTGGCGTTCAAATTCGCCGCCGAAGAGAAGACCACCTTGCTTGCCGACGTGGTCTGGGATGTCGGCAAGACCGGCAAGATCGCACCCGTCGCCTGGCTGGAGCCAGTTTTCGTCGGCGGGACCACCGTCACCCGGGCGACGCTGGCCAACCAGGAGGTCATCCGCGCTCGCGGCATCAAGATCGGCGACACCGTGCTGGTACGCCGCGCCGGTGACGTGATCCCGTTCGTGGCGGGTGTCCTGGACGTCTCCAAGCGCACCGGCGAGGAGCGGGAGATCGTGCCGCCGTCGGTGTGCCCGTCGTGCGAAGAGCCCTTGACCGAACAGGGCAACAGCCGGGAACTGTTCTGCACCAACGTCGCCTGTCCCGCCCAGACCGTCCGGCGGCTGATCCATTGGGCCTCACGGGCGGCCGCGGACATCGACGCGATCGGCGGGGTCTGGATCGAGCGGCTCGCCGAGGCCGGGATCCTCGAACACCCGTCGGACTTCTACCGGCTCACCAAGGAAACGCTGCTGGAATTCGACCGCATCGGCGACGTCTCCGCCACTCGCATGATCGAGTCGATCGACGTGAGCCGCGCCGTCGGCCTGCGCCGGGCGCTGATCGGGCTGGCGATCCCGATGGCCTCCGAAGGCACCGCCGCACGGCTGTGCCGGGCGGGTTTCGGTTCGCTGGAGGACGTCGCCGACGCGGGCGAAGAGGGCCTCGTCGCCGTGGAGGACATCGGCCCGAAGGTCGCCGCGTCCCTGATCGAGCACCTCACCCGGCTGCGCCCCGAACTCGAGCGGCTGCGGGAGGTCGGTGTCTCGCTGGACGTGCGTGAAGAGGACCTCCCGCCGGTCGTCGTGGCCGGTGCGCCGTTGGAAGGAAAGACGGTCGTGGTCACCGGGTCGATCAGCGACCCCCGCTCCGGTGAGAAGGTCCCGCGCCCGACCTTCCAGCGGTTGTGCGAGAAGGCGGGCGCGACCACCGCGTCGTCGGTCTCGGCGAACACCGACATGCTCATCACCGGCGCCGACGTCGGGGCAAGCAAGATCACCAAGGCCGAAAAGCTCGAAGTCAAGGTCGTGGACCAAGGGGTGATCTGGCAGCAGTTGATCGCGGCAGGCGTCGTCTAGCCTTCGCTGCGTTTCGTCCTCTAGTTGCGATACTTGCACGCGCAACCACCGCAACTAGAGGACTAATTGCGGGGCTTCGGCTTGTACCACGGACAAGGACGGCACTGGGTCCATCGCGACCATGCTTAGTGCGAGCTGCGGTGGCAGCTCCGCCGGGACCGCTCTGAGCGAGGTGTCGTCGGCGTAGCGATCGTCGGCCGCCCACCAGGCGGCGTTGAGCTTCGCCGAGATCAACAGGCGGTCAGGATCCTCGCAGTCCGGGTGCGCGAGCATGACAAGCCCGCCTTCCCGATCTGCTCGCGCTCCTCTTCGGCGAACCCGCACTCCCCCGCCCACGCGATCAGCCGCCGGTCGACCTCCTCACCGAGTGAATCTTTGATCCGTTCAGCCGGGTTCCTCCGCCACCAGAGGAACCACGATGGAAGCGGGAGTGCGGGCAATGGTCCCTTGGGTGTTCCTTTCCCTGGCATTCGATGGCGTTGCGGCGCGTCGAGAGGTCAGCGCGCGACCTCGACGTTCTCCAGAACGCCGAGCGCGTCGGGCACGAGCACGGCGGCCGAGTAGTACGCGCTGACCAGATAGGTGGCCACGGCCTGTTCGGTGATGCCGTCGAAGCGCACGTTCAGACCCGGCTCGTACTCGTCGGGCAGGCCGGTCTGGTGCAGCCCGATCACGCCGTTGTCCTCCATCCCGGTCCGCATGGCGAGGATCGAGGACGTTCCCGCTTCGGTGATCGGGATCTTGTCGCAGGGCAGTAGCGGCACCCCGCGCCACGCGGCGACCACCTTGCCGTCGACCGTGGTGCCCTCCGGGTACAACCTGCGCCGCGTGCATTCCCGGCCGAACGCGGCGATCGCGCGCGGATGGGCGAGGAAGAACTTCGTCTTGCGGCGGCGGCTGACGAGTTCGTCCATGTCATCGGGAGTCGGCGGGCCGGACCGGGTCTGGAACCGCGACTTGAGGTCCGCGTTGTGCAGCAGTCCGAATTCGCGGTTGTTGATCAGGTCGTGTTCCTGCCGCTCCCTCAGCGCCGCCACGGTCAGCCGGAGCTGCTCGTCGAACTGGTTCATCGGCCCGTTGTAGAGATCGGTCACCCGAGTGTGCACGCGTAACGCCGTCTGGGCGACGGCCAGGTCGTACTCACGCGGTGAGATCTCGTAGTCGACGAACGTGCCCGGCAGCGGCGGCTCGCCGTCGTGCCCGGACGACATCTCGATCTCCGCCTCACCCCTGGCGTTCTGGGGTTTCATCTCCCGCGCCAGCAGGTCCTGCACGTGCCGGCGCATGGCCTCGGACCGGCCGTTGAGGTCGGCGAAGTCGTCGGCGCGCAGGGTCAGCACGATCACCGGGGTGATCGCCTTGACGGTGAACGGCCAGTTCCGGTCGATCCCGGCGAGCATCTCGTCACCGAAGTGGTCGCCGTCGGCCATGCTGCCGACGACGGCCTCGTTGCCGTACGCGCCCGGCGCCACCTTGGCGACCTTGCCGTGGGCGACCAGCACGACCTCGTCGAGCGGGGAGCCGTGGCTGACGATGATTTCGCCGGGCTGGTACTCGTGCTGCACGAACCTGTCGGCGAGCGCGGTGAGCGTGTCCTCATCGTCGAAACCGCGCAGTAGCGCCAACTCCGCAAGTTCTTGCGGAACGACCCGAACGTCGGTGCCGACGTTGGTGAAGCTCACCCGCCCGTCGCCGACCGCGTACGTGAGCCGCCGGTTGACCCGGAACGTGCCACCGGTCGCCTCGACCCAGGGCAGCATCTTCAGCAGCCACCGCGGCGTGATGCTCTGCATCTGCGGTCGCGTCTTGGTGGTCGTGGCCAGATTCCGCGCGGCCGCGGGGCCGAGACTGAGCCGCCGGTCGGCATCCGGCGTCATGGCGGTCATCCTTCGCGACCGAGTTCGGCGGCTTCGAGCACGGCCAGCGCGTCGGGCACGAGCACGGCGGCGGAATAGTACGTGCTGACGAGGTAGGAGATGATGGCCTGTTCCGAGATTCCCATGAAGCGGACGTTCAGCCCGGGCTCGTACTCGTCGGGCAAGCCGATCTGACGCAGGCCGACCACGCCCTGGATCTTCTCGCCAGTGCGCATCAGGAGCACGGAACTGGTGCTGGTCTTGCTGACCGGGATCTTGTTGCAGGGCAGGATCGGGACTCCGCGCCAGGACGGTACCTTGTGCCCGCCGAGATCGACGCCGGTCGGGTAGATGCCCCGTTTGCTGCACTCGCGGCTGAACGCGGCGATCGTGCGCGGATGGGCGAGGAAGAAGCCAGGTTCCTTCCACACGAGGGAAAGCAGGTCGTCGAAGTCGTCAGGAGTCGGCGGCCCGGTGCGCGTCGCGATGCGCTGGGAGAAGTCAGCGTTGTGCAGCAGACCGAAATCGCTGTTGTTGATCATCTCGTGTTCTTGCCGCTCACGCAGTGCCTCGATGGTCAGGCGGAGCTGCTGCTCGGTCTGGTCCATCGGATGGTTGTAGAGGTCGGAGACGCGGCTGTGGATCCGCAGCACGGTCTGGGCGACGCTCAGCTCGTATTCGCGCGGCTCGGTCTCGTAGTCGACGAATGTTCCCGGCAGCAGCGGTTCGCCGTCATGCCCGGAGGAGATGTCGATCTCCGCCTCGCCGAAGTCGTTGGAGCGCCCGGTGTCCTGCGACGTCTGTTCGATCTGTGCCCGCAGTGATTCGGATTGGTCCAGCACCCGCTCGAAGGCCTGCCGGGACAGCGTCAGCACGGTGCAGGCCGTGGCCGCCTTCGCGGTGAACTCCCAGATGCCGTCGTCGCCGATGAGCGCCTGCGCGCCGAAGTAATCGCCGTCCTTGACCACGCCCAGCGCGGTCTCTTCGCCGTAGGGACCGGGGCCGCTCTTGGTGATCTTGCCATGCGCGATGAGGTAGACGCGGTCGGCCCGGTGCCCGAATTCGACGAGTACATCGCCTGCCGAGACTTCCTGCTGTTCGAAGCGGCGGGAAAGCTCTTCAAGGACCTCTTCGTCGTCGTAACCCTTGAGAGGCTTCAATTCACCCAGCTCCGCCGGGATCACGCTCACGTCGGTGCCGACCTTCGAGAACGTCACCCGTCCGTCGCCGACCGCATAGTTGAGCCGGCGGTTGACCCGGTAGGCGCCACCGTTGACCTGAACCCAGTCGAGCATCTTCAGCAGCCACCGGGACGAAATGCCCTGCATCTGCGGAACGGATTTGGTCGTGGTCGCCAGGTTGCGCGCGGCGGCCCGGCCCAAACTCAGCTGCGGATTTCCCGCCCCCTGGACACCTTCGGCGGAAGTGTCCGATTCGGTCACGGTCACAGCAAGGTCCACCCTTCGATAGTCACGTGAACAAACAAGGTCCACAAAGGAACCGCGGTGTGCCGGTTATTTCCCGAGGTGACGGCCCCGCAGGGATCAACATAGCAAGGTGTTTTGGCCGAACAAGCGCACTTTCGGGTACTGAGAGAAGGCCACCCGAATGCCGAATTCGCGTTCTCGGCCTAATCATTCGTTAGCGTGACCCGACCGTTGAGCAGCGCCACGCGCTTGGGCCAGCGAATGTTCTCAAGTGTTACGCGAGGCCGCCGCAGGACTCCTGGATGTGCCGACGATACGGCCGTTGGAGTGAGCCCGGCCGACACTTTCGGGTCGCCTGACCGCGCGGGTTCGAGGATGGCTTGACAGACAGCGACGAAACAGAGGGTCGCGCCCGGACACTCCGTCGTGTCAGTCGTCCCAGGTGACCAATCCGAACTTGTGCGCCTGGATCACCGCTTGCACCCGGGTGGAGACCCGGAGCTTGGCCAGGATCCGTTCCACATGGACCTTTACGGTGCCCGCGGCGATGCCGAACTCTTCGGCGATGTCGGCGTTGGCGAGGCCGCGCGGAACTTCGGTCTCGCGGAGGGCGAGAGAAGCGCCAGCTCCGGTAACGGCACAGTGCGCGGTGCCGACCGCCCCGGTGGAGTGGATCGATCGGGCGGGCCGGCCACCGGTATCGACGTGATGCGGGTCCCGGCGAAGGATCCGGCACGGTGGTGGCCTACCTCGTCAACCCTCAGACCGGTCCGCCCGAACCCGAGGTGCCACTCACTCAATATGTCAGCGTGTGCTGTACTGTTCTGCATGTGCTGACATTTGAGACCCAGGGCGCCGCGCTCGCCCGGCTGGGACGCGCGCTCGCCGACCCGAACCGGTGCAAGATCCTGGTCGGCCTGCTCGACGGTGTGAGCTATCCCGGCCAGTTGGCCGAAGAACTCGGCTTGAGTCGTTCCAACGTGTCCAACCACCTCGCTTGCCTGCGAGGCTGCGGCCTGGTCGTGGCCACCTACGAAGGCCGCCAGGTCCGCTACACCCTCGCCGACGCCCATCTCGCCCGAGCGCTGCGTGAACTGGTGCAGGTCGTGCTCGCCGTCGACACCGCGGAACCTTGTGTGGACGACGAATCCAGCCTTCGGGTACTCCCTTGAGCGACACCTGCGCGGACGACTGTTGCGCGGCGAAGTCCACAGTGGATCCATCGGACACAGTGGACTCGGATCGCCGAGCCGTGCTGTCGCGCCGCGTGCGGCTCCTGGTCGCCGCGACCATCGGCTACAACGTCATCGAAGCGGTCGTCGCCATTTCCGCGGGCACCATCGCCTCCTCGACCGCGTTGGTCGGCTTTGGCCTGGATTCGGTCATCGAAGTCGCCTCCGCCACAGCCGTCGCTTGGCAATTCTCCGGCAAGGACCCCGAAGCCCGCGAACGCACCGCGCTCAAGGTCATCGCGGTGTCGTTCTTCGCACTGGCCGCCTATGTCGCCGTCGAGTCCGTCCGCACCCTGTTCGGCGCCGAACCCGCCGAGCACTCCACGGTCGGCATCGTGCTGGCGGCGGTCTCGCTCCTCGTGATGCCGTTCCTGTCGCACGCCCAGCGTCGCGCGGGGCGCGAACTCGGCTCCGCGAGCGCCGTCGCCGACTCGAAACAGACCTTGCTCTGCACCTATCTTTCCGGTGTGCTGCTCGTCGGGTTGCTGCTCAACAGTCTCTTCGGCTGGTACTGGGCCGATCCGCTGGTCGCGCTCGTCATCGCCGCCCTCGCGGTCAAGGAAGGCCGCGAAGCCTGGCGCGGGAAGCACTGCTGTTGAAAGGAGCGTCATGATTCGGCCCGCGCGGTGGAACCGTTACTGGGACGGCAAATCCCGGAACTACGACCGGGAGATGCAGTTCCTTGATCGGAAGCTGTTCGGCGACTCCCGGGCGTGGGCCTGCGGGCAAGCGACCGGTGAAGTTCTCGAGGTCGCCGTCGGCACCGGCCTGAACCTGCCGCTCTACCCCGGCGGCGTCACGCTCACCGGTATCGACCTCAGTGACGGCATGCTCGACATCGCCCGCGGTCGCGCCGAAAGCCTCGGACATCCGGTGACCCTGCGCCGGGCCGACGCTCACGACCTGCCCTTCGACGCGGGTTCGTTCGACACCGTGGTCTGCACCCTCGGGCTCTGTGCCATCCCCGACCACGGCAAGGCGTTGCAGGAAATGGCCCGTGTTCTGCGGCCTGGTGGCCGCCTGGTCCTGCTCGACCACATCGCCAGTTCGTCGCGTGTCGTCCGCGGCCTGCAATGGCTCACCGAAAAGATCACCGTGCCGATGGCGGGCGAGCACTTCCTCCGGCGCCCGTTCGACGAGATCGGCGGCCTCGGCCTGACCGTCGAGCGCCGCGAGCGGTTCAAACTCGGGCTGGTGGAACGGCTCGTCGCCCGCAAATGAACCGTGTCATCGGAATTTCATCGCCGCCGCCGATCCTGGTGCGGTGACCTACCCTCAGCAGCCGCCGCCCATCTGGCCGCAGTACCCCGTCGCGCCGCCGAAGAAGTCCCCGAAGACGGGGCTGATCGTCGGTCTCGCGGCCGCCGGACTGCTCGTCACGGGCGGAGCGATCGCGGTGACCGTGGCGATCGTCGGCGGTGGAAGCACCCCCGCGGTCGACCCCGACCCCTTCTCCGCGCAAGCCGGGGATTGCCTCTCGGCCGACGAAGACGCCGGGAGCAACGGTGAGTTCAGCGGCAGCGCCGTCCGGGTCCACTGTTCGGACAGCGCCGCCAACTACACGGTGATCGCCCAACTCGCTTCGGGTTCCGGCTCCGACTGCAACTCCGTCCACGGCTACGAGTACGGCAATTCCGTCGTCTACGCCTTCAAGACGGCACAGCCCAGGGAACTTTGCGTCATGCCGAAGGACTGAACCCTCAGGTCAGCGATCCCAGAACGGCCTGCGCCATCGCCGGCCGCGCAGAGTCACTGACGCGGTGGCTTTTGGACGCAGTCGGCGCCCTGGCGGAGCCCGATCCGGAGATCGTCGCACCCCGTGACCGCGCTACCGGCCGGAGTCCGGGCCGCCATCGGCCTCGTGGCCCCGTCCAACCTCATTCAGAACGACAGGTGACTTCCCAGGCCGCGTCGATCATCCGGAAGATCTCGTCCACCACGGCCTCCGGATCGGCCGCCTCGCGCCCCAGCGAATAGGCGTCGATCACGAACCTCGCGATCGTCCGGCAAGCCGTCTCGGTCTGAGACAGACCGGGATCGGCGGCGATGGCCGCCGCCAGCGACTCCGCGTGGCGCAGCCGCATCGAATCCTCGTACTCCCGCAGGGCGGGCGTCTCATCGATCATGCGCCAGATCGGCGCGACACCGTCCGCCGTGCAATGCCGCACCATCGTGTGGACCTCGCGACGCAGGGCGGGCATGAGCGGCTCGTGTGGAGCCCGGCCGGTGACCGCCTGCGTGAGGCCCTGTTCGAAGTTCGCGTCCTGCCCGAACACCAAGGCCTCTTTCGAGGCGAAGTGGGAGAAGAGCGTGGTGACGGCCACGTCGGCCTCCGCGGCCACTTCACGGATGCCCACCGCGTCGTACCCGCGTTCCAGGAAGAGCCGCAGGGCGGTGTCGACGATCTTCTGCCGGGTCGCGGCCTTCTTGCGCTCACGACGTCCGGGCGCCTCGGTCATGCTGCGACGCTATCAGATGCAAAACTGAAGTTGTTTCAAAAGGCTAACCGTTAGTGTTACGGTCGGGTCATGAAGAAAGTGATGTTCGCCGAGTTCGGCGGTCCGGATGTCCTGCAACTCATCGACGCCGAGGAGCCTCACGCGGACCCTGGTCAGATACGCATCGCGGTGCGGGCGGCCGGGGTGAACCCGGTCGACTGGAGAGTCCGTGAAGGCCAGGTCCTGGGAGCACACCCGACCGTGCTGCCCTCGGGGGTCGGGCTGGATGCCTCGGGGACAGTGGACGAAGTCGGCGAGGGCGTCGAAGGTGTCGAGATCGGCGACTCGGTCTTCGGCGAAGGTTCGAGCACCTATGCCGAGTTCGCCGTGTTGTCGGTTTGGGGCAGGATGCCCGAGGGCCTGACGTTCGAAGAGGCGGCCGGATACCCCTCCGTGGTGGAGACCGCGCTGCGCCTCATCCGTGAAGTCGGTGTGCGACCCGGGCAGACCTTGCTGGTCAGCGGCGCGTCCGGCGGAGTCGGCTCGGCGGTACTGCAGATCGCCCGCGAACGCGGCATCACGGTGATCGGCACGGCCGGGGCCGCGAACCAGGAGTATCTGCGCGGCCTCGGTGCCATCGCCACAACCTACGGCGATGACTGGGCCGAGCGGGTGCGGCAGCTCGGCAAGGTCGACGCGGCACTGGACCTGGCGGGCTCAGGCGTGCTCCGCGAGCTCGTCGACCTGACCGGGGATCCGCACAAGGTGCTCAGCATCGCCGATCTCGGCGCGCCGGAGTTCGGCGTCCGATTCTCGGGAGTGGCCGGGAGCGTGCCGGACGCACTCGGCGAGGCCGCGCAGCTCATCTCGCAGGGAAAGCTCCACATCCCGGTCGAGAAGTCGTACACGCTCGCCGAAGCCGCGGCGGCGCACATCGACAGCCACGCCGGTCATACCCGTGGGCGCCGGGTCATCGTCGTCTGAGCGGGTTCAGGCGGTGATCGCGGGAAGGACCACGACACCGTCTTCGTCGGAGTAGAGCGTGTCGCCTGGGGTGAAGGTCACTCCCCCGAACCCGACCGGGACGTCGACAGCGCCGGCACCGGCCTTGGAGCTCTTGCGCGGGTTGGTGCCGAGCGCTTTCACGCCGAGTGGGAGTTCGGCCAGCTCGGCGCTGTCGCGGACGGCTCCGTTGACGACCACTCCGGCCCAGCCGTTGTCGGCGGCGGACTTCGCGATCATGTCGCCGGTGAGGGCGCTGTGCAGGGAACCACCGCCGTCGATCACCAGGACAGCGCCTTCGCCCGGAGTGGCCAGCAGCTTCTTGACCAGTCCGTTGTCCTCGTGGCAGGAGACCGTCCGGATCGGGCCGGAAAACTTCCGGTGCCCGCCGAACTGGTGGAACTGGGTGTCGCAGACGTGTAGCCGGTCGCCGTGTTCGTCGACGAGGTCGGCGGTGGTGAAGGAATCGATCACGGCGTCTGAGTGTAGGTGTTCGCCACATTCGCGGCGTCGGCGATCGCCCGAAGGTCCGGCACCGGAGGAGCCCACGCGCCTCGGAGTTCGTTCTTGCAACAGATACAGCTGCTTGGGATTCTCCCGCACATCGTCATCGGGGGTACGTCGGCCGAGTCCGTCACGTTGCGTCGGGCGGGAACACCGAGTCCAGCACGTGGGTGAGGATGGCGGCGGGGTCGGCCGCCGGGGCGACCGTCTGACGCAGGGCGAGCCCGATACCCAAGGCACCCAGCATCACGACGGCCTGGTGGAGCGGCATCGCGGGTTCGAGGCCCAACCGCTTCGAATGCTCGACGAGCAGCGCGACGACCTCATCGTCGTGACGCCGCTGAATGGCGGCGACGAGGTCGGCGGTTTCGGGCTGCTGCGCCGTCGCCGCGAGCACTTCCGCGGCCGCCGCGCTCCACTTCGCCGCGTCCTTGTCCGCGACATCGGCGGGGTGCAGCGCGGCGATCACCTCGTCGCGGGTGGTGGCGCGAGTAAGGGCTTCCCGCAGACCGTGGAGGTGGCCGTCCACACTGGCTTCGATGATCGCCAGCCACAGTCCTTCCTTGCCGCCGAAATGTTTGTAGACGGCGCCGCGGGTGTAGCCGGCGTCGGCGGCGATCTCCTCGACCGTCGCCGCCAGAAAGCCGCGCCGCAAGAACACCTGGCGCCCGGCCTCCAGTAGGTGTTCGTGGGTTCGTCGCTGCTGCTCGGCCCGTGTCAGCCTGGTCATCGCCCGCCAATTCAGTAACAGGACGTTTCTGGAAACACGACGTTACTGTATCGTCCGGTGCATGGAGTTCCTGGCACCCGTGGCCGCGTTTCTCAGCCTTCCGCTCTTCCTGGCCGGATTCGCTTGGTACGCCGCGCGTGCCCGCAGCCGCGGCGTCGGCGGTTCACTGCTGGCGCCGATCGAGGAGATCTGGGACCCGATCTCCCATAAGACGAACATCGAGATCCAGATCGAGGCCGAGCGAAGCCCGGAGACCCCCTCCCCAGGCGACCCGCCCCGCTTCTTCAATATCCGACGGTGAAATGCCGGTCCCGGCCCGGATTCTCGAGTTCGTCGACGATGGCGATCGCGAGATCCTCGGCCGAGATCCGGGACGAGCCGCCGGCCGCGGTGAGGATCGTGGTCGTCCCTCGCCGGTAGGCCCCGGTCCGGACGCCAGGCTCGAGGATCGCGGGAGGGCTGAGGTACACCCAGTCGCCCGCGTGCGCTTCGCAGGCCCGAAGCTGCGTGGTGCTGGCCGACGCGATGGTCCGCCACTCCGTTGGCACGAACGCCGGATCATCGATGACCAGTCCCCCGGACGGCGAGCGCAGTGGCCCGGCGCCGCCGACGACCAGGACGCGAGTGCCCGCCGCGGCGTCGAGCAGGCCCGTGACGAGAGCGGCGACGGTGCCTTCCGCGCCGGGCGCGGGTCTCGTCGCGCCCACGATGGCGTCGGCATCGGCGAACAGGCCGGTCATGTGGTCGACATCGGTCACGTCGGCGAGGACCACTTCGACGTCCGGGTACAGCGATTCCGTCGGGGTACCACGGAGGACGGCGGTGACCTGGTGTCCGCGGGCGACGGCTTCGGCGACGACGCGGGAGCCCACCATGCCCGATGCTCCGACAACGGCGATCTTCATCGGACGACGCCTTCCATCTTGGTCTTCGGGGTGATCTGGCCGGCGACGATCGAGGCCAGTGCGAGGGCGAAACCGGCGAGCTGGATCGGGCCGAGGCTCTGACCGAGCAGGACGGCGCCGAGGACCGCGGCGACCATCGGCGAGAGCAGGCCGAGGACGGCGACCGAGGTGACCGGCAAAGAGGTGATGCCGCGGAACCACAGGACGTACGCGAGCAGGCCGCCGATCAGGCCGAGCCAGAGGTATCCGAGAGCCGCGTTCAGGTCGATGGCGGGTGGCGCGCCTTCGAACAGGAAGGTCACCGGCACCAGGAACAGCCCGCCCGCGGTGAGCAGCCACGAGGCGAACGCCGTCGGCCCCACGTCCGCCGGGCGTCCCCACCGTTTGGTGAGGGTGACGCCCAGCGCCATGGTCGCGGCGCCGCCGAGGCCGGCGAGGACCCCGACGAGGTCGAAGCCCGCCGCAGGGCCGATCACGACCAACCCGACGCCCACGATCCCGACGATTCCCCAGGCGAACCGCCACGCGGACGGACTCTGCCGCAGAACGGCCACGGCGAGGATCGCGACGAGGAGCGGCTGGGCGGCGCCGAGGGTGGCGGCGACTCCGCCGGGCAGGCGTTCGGCGGCGAGGAACAACAGGGGGAAGAACATCCCGATGTTGAGGACGCCGAGCGCGGCCGCCTTCAGCCACCAGGTGCCGCGCGGGAGGGTGCGGGTGATGGCCAGCGCGATCAGACCCGCGGGCAGGGCACGGATGAGTCCGGCGAACAGCGGGTGCCCGGCCGGGAGGAGTTCGGTGGTGACCACGTAGGTCGTCCCCCAGACCAGGGGGGCGAAGGCGGTCAGCGCGGTGCCGGTGAGTCCGGCGGTGAGCGATGTGGTCGACAGCGTTTTCACGCTTCTCAGCTTCGGCGCTGACGATCAATGAGTCCAACACATGTTTGTCACCTGATCCATCTTGATTCATGATAGATTCATGGAGCTTCAACAGATGCGCTACGTCGTGGCGGTGGCGGAGACGAACAGCTTCACGCGCGCGGCGGAACGGTGCCTCGTCGTGCAGTCGGCGCTGAGTCATCAGATCGCGCGGCTGGAGCGGGAACTCGGCGCACGCCTGTTCGAGCGCACGAGCCGCCGGGTGCGGCTCACCGCCGCGGGCGAGGCGTTCCTGCCCGCCGCGCGTCAATGTCTCGGCGCGGCCGAAAGGGCGGGCTCGGCGGTCGCCGCGGCCGTCGGCGAGATCCGCGGGCGGCTGACCGTCGGCGTCATCCCGACCGTCGCGGCGGTCGATGTCCCTGCCGCGTTGCAGACGTTCCACCGGCGGTATCCGCACGTCCGGATCGGGCTCCGGGTCGGCGCGAGCGAGCACCTGGTGGAACAGGTCAAGGACAACGCGATCGAAGTCGCGTTCCTCGGGCTCCCGATGTCGGCCCGGCCGGAAGGTGTCGGGAGCCGCGAACTGGCGCGTGACGATCTGGTCGCCGTGGTGGCGCCCGGTCATCCACTCGCCAATGAGTCCGAAGTGGACTTGAGCAGGCTTTCTTCGGAGGTGTTCGTGGACTTCCCGGCGGGGACCGCGGGACGCGCCCAGACGGACCAGGCGTTCGCCGCAGTGCGGGTGAGCAGGGAGGTCGCCTTCGAGGTGACGGCCGCCGACTTCATGGCGCGGCTCATCCACCAAGGGCTGGGGGTGGCGCTGCTGCCGTCGAAGTACGTGCCGAACCTGACCGGCGTGGTCACCGTGCCGGTGACGGACGCTCCCGCGCGGATCGAGCATCTCGTCTGGAACCGGTTCACGGTGACGCCTGCGGCGAATGCGTTCCTGGAGGTGCTGGGGGTCGTCGTCGACGATCGCAAGTAGTCCTCTAGGGCCTGTTTCAGAAGTGGGTCTTGTTTTGGGATGATCTTTGTATGGGGCGTGGTGACCTGACGAATGAGCAGTGGGCGAGGCTGGAACCGTTGCTGCCTGTGGGGAAGAAGCCGGGTCGTCCG
>NZ_JADNQO010000005.1:0-473776 GCF_047608665.1 Amycolatopsis sp. cmx-11-51
ACCGGAACACACGGCTGGAAAGTGGCACTCAACACACTGATCAACATCTTTCCCGGACGCATACTTTTCTGATAACCTACAAACGTAAGCAATCACCTCTGGCTTACACAAAAAACGTGACAGGCTCTGAGTCCGCTGAGCTGCGGGAACTGCGCAAACGCAACCGGCTGCTGGAGCAGGAGAACGAGGTTCTGCGGAAAGCGGCCGCGTACCTCGCGCAGGGCAACCTGCCGGGAAAATAGCGTTCCCGCTCGTCCGTGACTTGGCCGCGGCCGGCGCCCCTTGTGCGGGTGCCGGCCGCGGTGACGTGCAGGGTGCTGGGGATCTCCCGGCAGGCCTACTACCAGTGGCGATCAGCCCCGGTCTCGCAGCGAGACTGGGACGACGCCCATCTGATCAACGCCGCGCTCGACATCCACGCCGACGACCCGGGCGACGGGTACCGGTTCATCGCCGACGAACTGGCCCAGCGCGGCTTCACCGCCTCGGAGAACCGGGTATGGTGGATCTGCTCCATGCAACAGATCTTTTCCATACACGCCAAGAAAAAGGGGCGCGCCCACAAGGCCGGACCGCCGGTGCACGACGATCTGGTGCGCCGGGACTTCACCGCCGACGCACCGAACGTGAAGTGGCTGACCGACATCACCGAACACCCCACCGCACAAGGCAAGCTCTATCTGTGCGCGATCAAGGACTGCTACTCCAACAAGATCGTCGGCTACTCGATCGACTCCCGCATGAAATCCTCACTCGCCCTCGCCGCACTCCGCAACGCGATCACACTGCGCGACCCTGCCTGCGTCATTGTGCACTCGGATCGGGGCAGTCAGTTCCGGTCGAAGAAGTACCGGCGCCTGCTACGCAACAACGGGCTGATCGGGTCGATGGGCCGGGTCGGCGCGTGCGGCGACAACGCAGCCATGGAATCGTTCTTTTCGTTGCTGCAGAAGAACGTTCTCGACGCCCGACGCTGGAACACCAGGGACGAACTACGCCTGGCGATCGTCACCTGGATCGAGACTAAATACCACCGCAAACGCCGACAACGAGGCCTGGGCAAACACACCCCGGTCGAGTTTGAGACCATCAACACCACCGCAGCAGCGGCCTGAAACACCACACCCCCGGTGTCAACCAAACTCGGGGCAGTCCCGTAGAACGACGGTCTGTAGCACGTCTAGTTCCAGCCCCAGATATTCCCGTCTTGGGATAATTTGCCTTTGCATAGCAGCCCGGTCAGCCACTGAACCGGTAGGCGCAGCACCACCGCCGGCAGGCCTGACAGAGCCGCTGGCACGATCCCTCCGCCGCACTAGCCGTAGACCTGCCGAGACGCGGCAGGTCAGACGTGTCGGGGCCCTGTCGAGGTGCTTGGTCGGCGTGCTGTGTTCAGAGTTTCTTTTCTTGTTCAAGGCGCGGCCCCTCCGGGGCCGCGCTGCCGGGACGGGCACCGGGGCATGCGGCCTGGCGGCCGGTCCCTGGACCCGCCCGGCAGCACCCACAGCGAGAACAACACACTGCACGCCCTCGTCACCGCCGCTCCCAGCTACTCCCTTCTACCTGGCGAGAAACGTCCGGTACCGGCGAAACCACAGCCACGTAAATGCCGCAGCCCTGAACACAGACCGCGTGATCGCTGCTCCAAACGGGCGTTACCGCAAGTTGCCAATTGCATCATCGATAGCTGTTGGGGATCCTGTCCTGTTGATCTCTCCCAGGGGAAGGTGACCATGGCCGCAACTCCAAGCGACCGCGATGTACTTGACCAGACCGTCAGCCTCATGGACTTCCTCGCCGAAGTCACCGACGCCGCCAACCGCGACCCCAATCGCGACATCACCGCCGACGAAACCGACGCCCCGGACCCGCTGATCTGGCTCGACCACCTGCCCGACGGGCTGAACCTGACCCCGAAAGCACCCGACGACGTGCTGCTGCGCGTCCGACCACCCAAAACCGTTCTTGAACCGCGCCCGTCCGCTGCCCTAGCCGGCTGGATCGACTCTCCCGAAGCCCGCGGCCCCGACAGTCCACAACCACGCCTGATCGCTGCCGGCCCCGCCAACGTCGACCAGGAGCACGCGATCGCGCCGCCGGCCAGCGTCCGGCAAGCCTTCGAGCGGTGGCTGGCGCAGTGGCGTGAGTGGAGCCGGGAACAGTTGCGCTCCCGCGCCCGCCGTGACCTCTACGAATCGCTCGAACGAGCCGCGAAAACCCTCGAACAGCAGGACGACGAGTACGAATTCGTGCTCGCCACCGGTCTTGTCCGCTGGCGTACTGCCGACGGGGACGAGATCCGCCGGCATCTGATCACCGAGCCCGTACGCCCACAGCTGGCCCGCGACACCGCCGAAGTGACAGTCTCGTTCATCGGCGGCAAACGCCGCTTCGAAGACAAGGCCCTCTTCACCGAGGTCGAGGGCTATCAACCCGACCGCGGGCGCACCACCCGCCAAACCATCCTCGAGGGCGACGCCGGCCTGTTGGATCCCGCACTGCTCGGCGACGTCGAGGAATGGCTCGGACTCGTTGTCGCCGACGCATTCACCTCACTGCGCCACCCTGAGGATGTCACCGGCGACCTGCCGGACCGTCTGGAACTCTCGCCTTCACCGGCGCTGCTGCTGCGGCCGCGCAGCCGCGAACTGCTCGCCGACACCTACCGCAAGATCGCGCAGCAGCTGCGCGAGCCCGACGCGCAAGTACCGGTCGCGCTCGCACAACTGGTCGCCGACACCGAAGCCGACACCCGCGGCCGCTGGCTCACCCAGCAGAACGCCCCCACCGGCGACATGCTCGGCGAGGACCCGCTGTTCCCGCTACCGACCAACGATGAGCAGGAACGCGTCATCGACCTGCTCACACGCGAAATCGGGGTAGTCGTCCAAGGCCCGCCGGGAACAGGTAAAACGCACACGATCGCCAACCTGGTCAGCGCGCTATTGGCCCGCGGGATGCGGGTTCTGGTCACCAGCCAGAAAGACCAGGCCCTCAAAGTTCTCCGCGACAAAATCCCCGCCGACCTGCGCAGCCTGTGTGTGCTGCTCGCCGGAGGCAGCAAAGACGCCGCCAAAGAACTCGAACGCGGCATCGACGCGCTCTCGACCGCGATCGGCTCAACCGAAACCGCGGGACTGCCGCGCCGCGCACAGCAACTCGCCGAGGAACGCCACAACCTGCTCGCCCGCAGCGCCGAACTCAACACCCGGATCCGGCAACTACGCGAGGTCGAATACCTCCAGCATCCGCCCGTCGCCCCCGGCTACAGCACCACCCTCTACGCCGGGCCTCTCACCAACATCGTGCGCGAAGTACAAGAGCGCGCCGCGGCCTACCGGTGGCTCCCCAGCGTCGAACTCACCTGGCCCGATAAGCCGCCGCTGGTCACCGGGGACATGCTGGAACTGCTCACCCTGGCTCGCCAAGACAGCCCAAGCCGACGCATCCGCTCCGACCAGCAAATCCCCGAACGCCGTGAGCTGCCCGACGCGGGCGAGCTGGCCGACATCATCGCCTCCGAGCACCACGCCCGCAACACCGCGCACGCCGACACCAGCGCCCTCACCCAGCGGCTCGCCACGCTCGGACCAGAATTTCTGCAGTATCTGCGCGGGCTCGGCGACCAGGCCCGCACTACATTGCAGCGCCTCGGCTACGGCGAAGACAGCATCACACCACCGGCACGCAGCTGGGTCGGGGTCGCCGTGGACGGCCACCTCGCCGGCCGGCACCACGGCCTGTGGCAGCGCCTGCACACCGAACGGGACACCGCGGACCGGCTCCAGCAGCAGATGCGCGAGCTCGGCTTGCAGTTCGCCGTCGAGCTGCCCGCCGTCGGTGACTACGGGATCGGCAAAACCCGTGCCCTTCTCAACAGCGGCCGGCGCCTGCGCGATCACGTCACCGGCGGAGGGAAGATCCGCAAATTCGGCAAGTCCACCGCGCAAAAGAACGCCGAAGAGTTCCTGGCCGTGGTCACCGTCGACGGGGTCCCGCCGCACAGCCTCGAGCAGATCGACGCGGCTCTCTACCGGCTCGAGGCCGACGTTGCCGCGGTGCAGCTCGTCGGGTTGTGGGCTGAAGCCGACGTGACCATCACCGGCGACTCCCTCACCCGCGCCCTGTCCGAGCTCGCCGACAACGCGCGGCTGCTCGATCACATCATCGCGCTGGCCCAGATCCACGGCGTGTTCCGGGACACGCTGCTGCGCGCCGGCCAGTCGATCGACCTGTCGACCGTCGCCGCGTTCGTCCGCACCCTTGACGCCGTCCCCGCCGCCCTGCACTACGTGGCGCTGGAGCAGGCCCGCCACCAGGTCGCGGCGCTGCAACACAAGGTCGCCGCGTGGGCAGCCGCCGACAACGCCTGCTCAGAACTCGCGCTCCTGGTCAAAGCCGTCGCCGAACGCGACCTCGACGCCTACCGCACCGGCCTTGACGCGCTCGATCTCGCCCGGCACGACCGCGCCGCCGAACACCGCCGCGCCCAACTCGCTCGCACACTCCGCAACAGCCATCCCGCGCTGCTCGAGCTACTCGAAGCCACCACCGACGACCCAACGTGGGACCAGCGTTTGGGCGACCTGCCCGCGGCGTGGGCATGGTCGAAAGCCGAGCAGTTCATCTTCGCCACCCGCAACGCCGAGGACGAACGCCGGTTGGTCGCCGAATTCGACATGGTCGAAGACCAGATCAACCGGGTCACCAGCCAGCTCGCCGGGGTTCAGGCACTCAGCGCATGCCTGGACCGGATGACCGACTCCCACGCCCGGGCACTGCGCAGCTACCGCGAGCACATGAGCCACGTCGGCGCCGGCGGCGGAAGCAAAGCCCGGGAATACCGCAAAGCAGCCCGCCAAGCCATGGAGAAAGCCAAAGACGCAGTACCCGCGTGGGTGGTGCCCCTGCCGAACCTGCTGGAAAACATCAGCGCCGTGCGGGACTCGTTCGATGTCGTCATCGTCGACGAAGCTAGCCAGGTCGGAGTCGAGCAGCTATTCCTGCTGTGGATGGCGCCACGGGTGATCGTGGTCGGCGACGACAAGCAATGCACCCCCGGCGGCAACCGGCTCGGCAAAACCGAAGCGCTGTTCGCGAGCCTGCACGAGCACCTATCCGGGATCGACGAAGAGATCCGGCTCAACTTCACCGCCAAGTCCCACCTCTACGGGCTGCTGTCGGCCCGCTCAGGACGCGACGCGGTCGCGTCGTCGTCCTGCAAGGAACTGGGCAAATCAAGCTGCTCGAACACGAAATCAACGCCACGATCTCCGCTGAAGACCGCCAGCAGCGCAAAATCCGGGTCGGCATCCCGGCCAACTTCCAAGGCGACGAACGCGACGTGATCTTCCTATCCATGGTGGTCGCCGACGCGCCCCGAGCCCAGCGCGCTCAACTTGCCCAACAGGCCTACAACGTGGCGGCAAGCCGCGCCAAAGACCAGATGTGGCTCTACACCTCCGTCGGCATCGGCGACCTCAAACCCGATGACCTGCGCGCATCCCTGATGGGCTACATGCTCACACCACCATCGGTGTTCGGCACCTCTCCAAGCCTCGAGGAGGTCAGCGACACCACGAGCACCGCACCGTTCGAGTCGCTCTTCGAGCAGAAAGTGTTCCGCGAGATCAAACGCCGCGGTTACTTCCTCGTCCCCCAGTACGAGGTCGGGACCCGGCATCTGGACCTGGTCGTCGTCGGCGACGGCGGCCGGCTCGCCGTCGAATGCGACGGGCACCTCTGGCACACCAGCACCGCCCAACAAATCTCCGCCGCGCGCCGCGACCGCGAACTACGCCGCATGGGCTGGGACGTGCTCCGCATCCGCGAAAGCGAATTCGAATTCGACCCCGACCGCGAACTCGAGCCGCTCTGGCAGCGCCTCAACGAACGCGGCATCCATCCCCACAACATCACCGAGCACACACAGCAGCCAGACGACTGGGCACCCGTCGCCCTGCCCGACGACAACGCTGACACCGACATCTCCGAGGGGAACACACTGTGACCAGCACGACCGAACGCGCCAGTGACGACGTCAGAGTGGAACTGGACGACAACGTCCTCGACCGGCTGGCTTTCCTGATCTGCGGCGACGACAGCAGCCGCCACTACCGCACCGCCAACGAAATCACCCGCTTCTTCACCGCCGCCGGCTGGCGACGCGTCACGGACCTCGACGGTGGTCGCTACCGCGCGGTCCTCGAGACTCTGCGCAGCCGACGACGCGATTCCGAAGCACTCAAAGCGGTGCTGCTGCGCTTAGCGGACCCACGCGAGTACCTCGACGACGACGAAACCCGCGCCGCCGTGACCCAAGAACTCAACGAACTACTCGCCGTAGAGGGCTACCAGGTCATCTACAAATCCGGCCGCCCCGTCCTCATCGCCCAAACCCCGACCATGAACCGGCCCGCCATGCAGGCCCCTGTTCAGTTGACCGCGAGCCTGGCCGACGTGGTCAGCGACGCCGCCTTCGGCGAGCAACTCAAAGCCCGGCTCGACGAAGCACAAGCCTGCTGGGACAACGGCGCCCCCACCGCAGCAATCATCATGCTCGGCAGCATCCTGGAAGGAGTGCTCTACGACGTCGCGCTGAGCCAACACAGCGACGGCCCCGCCCCCACCGACCACCTTCAAAGCCTGATCAACCTTGCACAAACCAGGGGCTGGCTGCCCAAGGACGTCGTCGACTACGCCCACGTCCTACGCAACCACCGCAACCTCGTCCACCCGAAAAAACAGTTCACCGAGGGATACTCACCAAAAGACAGCACCGTCCGGATCGCCTGGAACATCGTCGTCGCAACCATCAACGACCTCGCGGCCGTAAGGAGCCCCTCGTCCGACCCGGGGAATTCCATCACCAACACACACGGCCAGTAACTCTACGACAGAGCACTCGCTCGCTCCTGGACGTAAAGACACCGCCTGGTGAGTTGGCGGCACTAACCCGCCAACTCACCACCGCCGCACCGTCCACAGGGATGGCTTAGTCCTCGTCCTCCCCGCTCGCGTCCAGTCCTTCCAGCTCGAGAGCCTCAGCCGCTGGGCGTACCTCGAGTAACGCGCGCGGAGTGAAGAACCTGTCCTGCTGACGTTGCGACACCGAGCGTCCAAGGATCTGGATGCGCTCAACGGACGACAGGGGATACCGCCAGCCCAGGATATCGAACGCTGCTGAAGCCAGGTCACCCAGAAGCACCCTTTTGCCCTCGACCGTCATTGTCTTGAAGTCGAGCTCAAGATCCGACGACTCGTCATCGGACGGGCGCAGCGCTACCGACCGGACCCGAAAATCATCCTCGATGGTTGAGCTGATCGTGTCGACATCCGCGAACACATTCGAGCCATCCTCGGCTCACAAACTCCGCACGTCCACCGCGCGCTGACCCTGCGATAGCCCGTCACAAGCCTCCGCGGCAGCACGATCGAGACAACCGCTGCTCGGCACTGTCGACCACGCCGCGCATCCCACCGCTGTCGAGGTCTCAGCCCGCGCATCTGTTCCGCCACACTGGATGCTCGTTGGCACGTCGGCCCAGGGAACAGCCACGGGTCACGACCTTCTCATAGCCTCTCCGTATGACACTGCAGACGCCCAGCTACCCGGATCAGCACACGGCACCAGAAGTCGACATCGACGAGATCGTTGAACGCAGCATGCTCTATCCACCGGAGCTAGCAACTACGTCGCCATCCGAACACCCGGCAACAAGCACCAACCACAGGTCAAGAGCGGGTCGCTGAGATCAACGTGGTGCCCTACCACCACAGATCTACTTCTACATGCGCACCACGACAGGCTCCAACACCTGCCGCATGAGCGCGAAGTCCGAAGCCAACAGTGCGCGTTCCGACGCGGCGATATTGCCGGCCTTATCCAGTGCTGACCAGTCCAACCGCCATCCCGCAGCGGCCGACAGCTGCCGCAGGAACGCACGCTGCGTGCGGCCGTTGCCCTCCCGGAAGGGGTGGCACACGTTTAGCTCGCCGTAATAGTGCGCCAGGCGGGTCACGAAATGCTCGCGGCTCGCACCGATCAGCCAGTTGTCGTCTTCCAGCCCGGCCAGCACCGATGAGGTCTGATCTTCGACGAACTGCCACGCCGCGAACATCGACCGGTCCTTGCTGATGTTGACCGTGCGGATCTTGCCGGCCCAGGGGTAGACGTCCTGGAAGAGTGCTGTGTGGAACGCTTGCAGATGGGCCAAGTTGTACTCGCCCGGCAGTGTTTCCCGCGCAAGCTGCACATCGCGGATACTGACGATCCGCGCCTCAGACTCGCGCAGCAGCACCGGATCGGCGATCTTGAGCTTGTTCTTGAGGCATTCGGTGCCGGGGATGAGGTACGGATCGGTCACGAGCGAGCGGCCCGCCGGATCTCCTCCGCTACCGCATCGTCAGCCGACACCGACCCGCTAGCCACCGAGCGCAGCGTCTCCTGCCACTCATCATCGAGCTCGACACCCTCGATCGCGGCGCTCGCCGCGGCCTGAGATACCGCGACGTCCACTGCGGCACGCTGCCGGGCGTAGAAGTGCTTCATTTGCTGCCGGTCGATCGGCGTCGAGGAGTGCTCATTCGATCCGAGGACGCCCCGAGCGATCCGCCACGGAGCTTCCATGTGCGTCATCTGCGATAGCGACTCCGCCGAGAACGCACCGTACTTGTTCAGCACCCACCGCAATGTGTCCCGCTCGGTAGCGGTCAGCTTCGACCCGTCGCCAGCCGGCCACGCCGACACCTGCCGCTGCCGACGATGCTTGTCGTACAGCGACCGTGTCACCGGTCCTTGCGGCCAGGCTTCGATCGCGTCGCCGAACAGCGGCTCACCGTGAAAGACCAGGTGCCACGCCTGCGAGTAGTAGACCAACTTCTGCAGCTTCATCGTCGTCACCGAGCCGGTCTCCGCCAGCAGCGCAGCCGCCACATCATGCACTCTCGCCACAGCCACACCACCCTCCCAAAGCCAGAAACCCGCGCTCCAGACACAGCCACGGTTACCCGTAACGTTACAGGTAAGCATACCCTGACCAGACAGCTTTCGAGCATTGATGCGGCATGTCGGGTTGACTCTCAGCGACACATGGCACTGAAGCTACGTCAGCGAAAACGTGGTCGACCACCTGCGCGTCGGACAGGCCGGCCAGCGTCGGCCTTCGCCGACAGCACAGCGGTAACCCGCCACAACCATGATCATCTTGTCAACTCTCCGTATGGCGTTGAACACTGAATGCTACAACGTTGAGCCCGGCGCACCTGACATCGACGTCGACATCAACGAGATCGTTGAACGCGGCATGCTCTATCCACCGGAGCTGGAGCAGATGCTCGCCCGGATCCGCAGGTGAGACGACGGAGAGATCCGCGACGTCCTGCGATGTCTGCTCATGCACTCCGGGCCGCTAGGGATCGATGCCGTCCGGCTAGAGCGCGGCGAACACAGGTCGTCCCCGGAGACAGAGTATTGGCGGCGGCTAAGCGATTACCACCTGCTCGACACCCACCGGGTCCGGCAGATCCGGGAGCACGGAACCGACGTCGAATGGACCGTGCCCTACCCGTGGGAGGGCATCACCTGGGTACTCGACCTGCTCTGCACTTCTCCAGACAGCGCACTGCGGGTCATCAACGCCTATCTTGACTGCCACGCGATGGTGCTACCCGATGGTCGCCTTGGTGCGCTTTGTGACGCCGCGGCACTGATCAGGGCCTTCTACATCGGACTGCCCGAGCACACCCACGACCGCATCGAACTGCTCACCGACCTCACCCCGCGCCAGTTCGAACACCTCGTGGCAAGCCTCTACCAGCGCATGGGCTACGCGGTGACCCTCACTCGTGAAGTTAAAGACGGCGGCATCGACGTCCTCGCCACCAGCGACGAACCCGGCCGACACGAAAAACTCTCAATCCAGTGCAAGCGATCCCGCCGCACCATCGGTGTTGACCCCGTCCACAAACACGGCTACGTCGCCAGCGAGAACAAGTCCACCAAAGCTGTGCTCGCCACGAACTCTCGCTTTAGCCCTGACGCGCACAAGCAAGCACGCCGCGACACCCACCTCGAGCTACTCGACGGGCAACACCTCGTGCTCCTGCTGAACCAGCACTGCGGCAACAACCGGCCACTGAAAATCGAACGCCTGACAACGTTCGTGCACACAAACAACGCTATGACCAGCCTCTGATCGCCCGGAATCCCACTACCGTTCGACCTTCACCGAATCGGCGCATCGACCTCCAGCGCGCCCAGGACACCGACCGGACAGCAACCGGCGGGGACCTACACGCCGGAAAAGCCACATCGACCACGTGCGCGTGCGGACTCGGGCATCATGTCCCTGGTGGGCACCACTGATAAGACCAGGAAGATCCTCTGGGGTCGTGCAGGAAACCGGTGTGCCGACTGTCGACGAGAACTCATCACCCACCGCACTGCCGACGGTGATGAAGAAGCCATCGTCGGAGACGAAGCGCACATCGAAGCGAAGTCACCAGGCGGCCCGCGGTACGGCAAAGGTGACCCCGCCAGCCTTGACCACTACGACAACCTGATCTTGCTGTGCCGAGTCGATCACAAAAAGATCGACGACCAGCCCTGCTACTACACTGTTGATCGTCTCCTGAAGCTCAAAGCCGACCATGAGGCTTGGGTGAACCACGCGCTCGACGAGCGGGTAACGCTTCCTGGCGGCGTGCTCGTCGAGACAAACCGCCAGACCTACGTTCTCACTGTGTACCGCGGCTTTCGCCTCGCCCTGGACATATGGGAGGCACGTATCGACGCTGTCATTGACGCGAACGTCATCACGCCTAACCCTACCGAGCTACAGCAGCTACATGATCACTGTGCTCAGGCGTGGAGAAACAGCTACGTGGCGTGCGGGCACCTCACCGCGGCCACCACAGCAGAGTGCGCAGACGCAGCCGAACGAGTACTCGCTCGCTGGAAGAGCCTGGCCGACGACGCCGTCGACGGGCTCCTGCCCAGCACCCATCCCGGCGCGGACCCGCACGACGACATCTTCAACACCGAGGACGAGCTGCTCGAACTCCTCAGCGCCGCCACAGGTATGACGCCCTCAACCGTACGGAACAGCGCGCCTCTCACAGGGAGACTCGGCGGCACCGGAAAACGTTACTGAGATACCACGAACCGCCTGAGCAGTCTCGTATTCCTCACGTTCTAAGCGCTCGACCGGATCGGCGCAACGGTGCTTGCCAAGCCATCGCTGATCGAGATCGGCACAGCACGCCAGTCCTGCACTCTTCCCACGTCAACGCCGCACCTTCTACTCAGACAGCCTGGCCATCGCCGCCTGATCCCTCCTGCTTGAGTGGTTCCGGCCAACCGGCGGAGGTCTCGTCCATCAGCAAACGCTGAACCCGAGGATCAGACCAGACACAAACCACCTCACCCAGCAACGGCCTTAGCCCCTCATCACCCTCGACACCGCTACTGAGCAGGTCCGGAAACCACGTCACGCGATGCTGACTCATGTCAGCCTTGGCGTCAGCAAGAGCGACCTCCGCCGCACTCCGATCTTGGGCGACGAGAGCCGCACGTTCGCGTTCAACACTTGATGCGTTCAGTAGGGCTAGCTGGCGGGCTGAATCCACGACCTGCGGAACAGGACCAAGCTCAAGGTTATCGACGACCCTGTACCGCCCGATGACAGACCACGGCAACCCTGTCACCCAATCAAGACCGCTACCAGGACGCGTCAACCACCCCACCGCGCGCGCCCGGCTCGTCCGGTACGCGTCTTTCGTCCGCCTAGGCGTCTTACGGTCAGCGAGCGCGACGTCTATCGAGGCGACCTCACTCCACAGCTCCTCGTCGGTCGGCGGCGGACTACACAACGCCGACAACCGGCCGGTAAGCGGCGACTCAATATATCGTCCGTTAACCATCCAGTCAATGAGAAAGTCGTTCGCTTCCTCCAATCCCACCTCAGGCATCCCAGCCCGCAACGACGCGTCCTGCTCGCGCCACTCCTCAATCCCCAGCAAGCCGGCACCGGCCCTCGACCGGAGCTCGAACAGTCGATCCAGCACCTCAACCGGCCAACCCCACAACTCATCCGCCGCCAGCGCCTGCGCAAAGTCCATCCGCTCAGGATCTCAAACCCCGACCTAGCTCGCATATGCGCACCGGCAGTTCAAGGCACTGCAGCACAAAGCCTGCTGATCAACCTGAACCGTCACGGGTTGGGGGCCGCTTCCTTTTGTGAGGATGATGGTCATCATGCCCAAGCGTTACCCGTCTGAGGTCCGTGAGAAGGCCGTCCGCCTGGCCCTGGATCGCCTGGATGAGTATGGATCCGCCTACGCCGCCGCGCACGCCATCGGCCCGATGGTGGATGTGCACCCGGAAACACTGCGTGTGTGGATCGTCAAGGCTCTTCAGCAGGACGCGCCGCCCGTCGCGGCGGCCGGCGAGCTTGCCGCGACCGAGCGCGCGGAGCTGGACCGGCTGCGTAAGGAGAACAAGGAACTCAAGCAGGCCAACGACATCCTGAAACTGGCGTCGGCTTTTTTCGCGCGGGAACTCGACCCGCGACACCACTGATCGTCGGGTTCATCGACGAATACCGACAGGTCCACGGCGTCGAGTCGATCTGCCGCGTGCTCTGCGCACACGGGATCCAGATCGCGCCCAGGACCTACCGCAAGGCCCGTCGCCGGCCACCGTCGGAGCGGGATATCGCCGACGCCTACCTGACCAACGCACTGCGGGACGCGCAGGACACGCCCGAGGCGGTCTACGGGCGACGGAAAATGACCCGCTGGCTGCGCCGTCAAGGCCACGAGGTGGCGTTCTGCACCGTCGATCGCCTCATGCGAGACCTGGGCCTGTGCGGAGTCACCCGGGGCCGTCCACCACGAACCACGATCCGCGCCAAAGACGGCGTGCGGGCTGATGACCGGCTCAACCGGGACTTCAGCGCCGATGCCCCGAACCTGGCATGGGTGGCGGATTTCACCTACGTGCCGACGCAGACCGGATGGGCCTACGTCGCGTTCGTATTCGATGTCTACTCCCGCGCCATCGTCGGATGGACCGCGGCGAGCACGAAGACAACCACTTTGGTGTCCAAGGCGCTGAATATGGCGCTCTGGCGGCGCGATCACCACGGGCATCCCGTCGAGTCAGGGTTGATCCACCACAGCGATGCCGGGAGTCAATATACGTCGCTTACCTTTACTGATTCCCTTGCATCGCAAGAACTATCGGCGTCCATCGGATCGGTCGGCGACGCCTATGACAATGCACTGGCAGAGTCGATCATCGGGCTGTTCAAGACCGAACTGGTCAACCGGCACGGCCCGTTCACAAACCTGCCCGAGGTCGAGTACGCAGTGATGGAGTGGGTCGACTGGTACAACAACGCCCGCTTGCATTCCCGGCTGGAGTACCTCACTCCGACCGAGTATGAGAGCGCCTACTACGCTCAGCAACTACCACGCCGACCGGCGCTGGTCTGACACCGAAGCCGGTCCCTTACCCGTGACGGTTCAACCATCCCGTGGGTAGGAGCTAGCGTTTCGCGCGCCTCGAGGCAAAGATGGGGCCATGGATGGCTCGAACAAGCCCTCAGCGGCCCAACGGTCATTGAACGCGCGCATCGCCGCCCACCGTTCCTGGGCGAACACGCCAGACAGAAGCCGGCGCACCGCGGCAGCGCGAGCGGCGTTGGACGAGCGGTTCGAGAAGCAAGTCGATCCCGACCGCGTCATGACGCCACAGGCACGCGCTCAAGCGGCAGCCAGCGCACGCAAAGCCTATTACCTGGAGCTTGCGGCCAAGAGCGTCGCCGCACGAGCAAGAAAACGACGCCGCGGCCGCTCTTCCTAATGTGAGCGCTGCTCACCACACCTTGGCATCGCTGGCTGGATTAAGCGACCACTTGCCGACACCGAGCGCACCTCGGAGATCAGGTTGGCCGACAACAAGCCGCAACCGGAGCAATTGATTGCGCGGTTCCTCGCACACGGCGGTCCCGTGATCAGGGCTTCGGCAGCAGCACTACGAAAACGTCCGCGCGAATTACACGCCGGCCGCGACACTCACACTGACCGAAGTCGAGCATCGAACCGCCACCGCTCTTGATCTCGACGGCATCCTCGGAGCTGAGGCGGTCAGCTGGGCTCAACACGAATCCGACAGTGTCGAAGTCGTCCGCCACCGGGTGACCACCGACCCCGCGCTCGCACTCCTAGGACCGCCGCGCGTGCGGCATCTCCACGCCCGCAACTAGCCAGACCTCGTCGCAGATCGTCCAGCACGCTTACAGACCGACCGGCAAGAGGCTTGCCGAGAAACAGCACACCAAACTCGGTGAGGGAGTTGCCGAGGCAAGTTTTAGTCGCCAACGCTCGACCTTTACTCCACCCAATAGCCCAGTTTTGCCCAGCAATACCCCTTACCAACCAGTCTTTGCTTTAGAGAACCACCGAGTTCATCAGCTCTTTTCGGTACTGTCAGACTCCTCCGAGAGGTCAGGATCCACGAACAGCGGGTTCGGGGTTCGAGTCGGCAATGTAGGGCCACGCGCTATAACGACTCGACACGATCGGTTCCCGGCCACAGCGGTCACCCCAGAGCCGTCCTGACCACCAGCTGATCCCGACCCGACTTCAGCGGCCCTCCAGCAGATTCAAAGCCCGTTCGATCGGCTCCAGTTTGGGGTTGCCCTCCCCGAACGTCTCGATCGCCCGACTCCGCAGCTCGATCAGGGTGAGGGCCGCGGCCGCACCGTCACCGCTGTCGCGCTCGAAGGTGGACTGCCGGATGGCCTCCGCGATGTCGGCTTCGGTGAGAAAGTCGCGCCGCCCTCGCGCGCGGAATGGGCGCACGGAGGTCGAGCGGCGACCGGCGGCCGCTTCCGGTGGGCGGACAGCTTCTGGAGTGCGGTAAGGGATCGTCACGTCGGGCAGGGACACCGGGTTGGGTTCAGGCGCGCCGACGGTCGGCAAATGAGGACGCAATACCTCAAGCACCGTCTCGATCCCGGGCCGGTCTTCCATCTTCTTCTCCAGCAGGGCCAAGGTCAGGTCCGCCAGGCCCGAATCAACGTCGGCGACGAAGCGTGACGGCGGCGCCGGGCGGTCGTCCAGGTGTTGCTTTTCGATCGTCTTCTTGCCGTCCTCGACGAACGGAGGCCGTCCTGTCAGCAGGTGGTAGAACACGCAACCCAGGCTATACAGGTCCGATTGTTCGACCGGCTCGGCTCCCAGGAAGCGTTCCGGCGCCGAATAGTCGTCGGTCCCGACGAAGTTCCTCGTGTACCTCGACGTGTCCTTGTTCATCGGCAGCGCGATCCCGAAGTCGATCACGTAGACGACGCCGTTGTCACCAACCAAGAGGTTGTCGGGTTTCAGGTCGCGGTGGACGATTCCAGTCGAGTGACAAGCGGCGAGTGTCTTCGCGACAGACGAGCCGATCGCGGCGAACTCCGCGAGTCGGGGCACCGTGTTCTGGCGATACTTGGTCAGCTTGTCCCCATGGATGTAGGTCATCGCCAGGTACGGGACAGAACCATACTCGCCCCGATCGATCACCGCCGGGATGTTGAAGTGCTCAAGCTCGTTCAAGAGCCTGCCTTCTCTGTCGAATCGGCCCATGATTCGCCGTCGAGCTTCGAAATCCAAATCAACCGTCGCCGGCAATTGCGGAATCTTGACAATTACCTGCTTGCGCGTTTCCAGATCAAGCGCGCGGTACGCGACGCCCATCCCCCCGGCGCCCTTCTGGTCGACCACTTGGAAACGCTGCCCGAGCACCACGCCGCACATAAGGCTCGCCCCAGGATTGTCAGCCATACCCGTCATGCGCGGGAGGCTACTCGGGCAGGGTTATCGCCCCCTGCGCGACCGTTCCGAATTCCCGGCAATTAAGGTTCTTGCGGAGCCGAAGGGGTGCGGAACCGGACAAGAACGGGACGGCGTGACAAATTCTGGACAGATTGTGCGGGTTGGTGCGTCCGACATCGGCTCGGCGGGTTGCCCTCGCGCGCTGGCGCGCAAAGCCCGGCGCCGCGCGGAGATCCGGAGGTCGACTTGGACCGACTTCACTTTGGGCCCGCTCATGGCTGCGGTGGACCTCTCGGAATTCGGCGGCCAGGACGACGCGGCGGTGATCGACGAACTGGCGCGGACTCGGGGAGCGTTCGAGACCGGCCGGCCACCGGCGCATCCAGGACTGGTGGTTTGGTCGATCGAGGCGTTCCGCAACTACCGCGCGGCATGGCAGGCGCATCAGGACGCCATGAACACGCCGTGCCCGATTCCGGTGCGATTCCCGTGGAAGATCTCCCATCGCCGGGATCCGGTGGACGAACGTGGAGTGCAACGGTACGAGCAGACTTGCTGGGGACGCCGATATCGGTCCGAGGACGACTCGATCCGGGAAATGTGGCTGATGGGCTTGACCGCTCCGGCGGAACGGCCCGAGATCGTCACCACCGCGGCAGCCAACGTGGCCACGTTCGGCGGGGGGACCGCCCCTGATCGAGTGCGCGTCGTCCTGTTCGGTGCCAGGTCACCTGTCGCGGTGCCGGTTCTCGAGTGGCCCTCCGCTCAAGTCCGTCAACAGGCACAGGATCTCATCGTGCCGAGGCTCCTCGAGATCGTCGACGGGACTGCGAGGCGAGCGGGCCGCAACTGCGCCGAATGCCCCGACACACCCGACTGTGCCGCTCTGCCGTCGGCGCAACTCCTGCCGAAAGTTCCTCCTGTGCCCGGCCCGCGGCGGACACTGTCGGTCACTGACTTGCGTTACCACCAGGGCTGCCCGGCGCGCTACCACCTGCAAAGGCAGCTGAAACTCCGCGACACCGGCCTTGTCGAAGGCCAGCCGATCCAAATCGGTCGCGCGGTCGACGCCACCTTGCGGATACGGCACACCGGCCACCCCAGCCGATGCAGGCCCGGCGACCCGGCGGGCGAAGAGGTCGCCGCGCTCCCGGAGGACAGCCAGCGAACTGCGGTGCAGATGCTGGCTCAGCACGCTGCGTTGTGCCCCTTCCCCGATGTCGAAGAAGTCCGTGGCGAGCAGGACCGGTTCGTGGTCGCCCATGACAAGAGCCTGGATGTGGTCTTCGGCGGCACGCCGGATCTCCTGTACCGGCGGGCCGGCGGGTGGGTGTGGAGGGAGACGAAAACGTCACGTCACAGGCTGAGGCGCGACCGGCCTTTGCTGCGCCAGGTCCCCCAGCTGGCACTGGCGATCCTGATCCTGTCCGCCGGGGCACCGGAACGTTCTCCGGGCGGATCCCGGGTCGAACTGGAACACCTGCGATCCGACGGGTGCGCTCTCGAAGAGCTGGACCCCGCCAGCCCGGCCCTCGTGGCGGAAGCCCGGGAAGTCGTCGGAGAGCTGGTGAGGCCGTTGTTTGGCGACACCATGTACGCCCCGAACCCTGGCGACGGCTGTGCGGGTTGCGAGGTCCGCCGGTGGTGCTCGCCGGGTGTCGAGTACCTGACCGCGGGCGGGCGAGCCAAGCCGTGACCACCCTCGGAGAGGAGGAGCGGCTGCTCGGCGCGGTCGCCACAGCCCTCGTGACCCTGGATGAGCTGCGCGATCTGACCGCCTTCCGGATGCCGTATCCGGCGAACGTCCAAAGCGCCTTGGACCGGCTGGCCCTGTATTGCCTGCGCCGGGGCGCTCGCCCACCGTCCTCGGTGCCGGGGTTGGTCCGCTGGGGTTACCAGCGCCCGCTGGGATCCTGGCCCTTGGTACTCCCCGAGGGCGTCTATCCCGAGGACGGCTTTCTGGTCGACAAGCATTCAGGCGCGCCGACCGCGCTGTGCCACGAGATCGCTCTCTACGCGGAGGCGGCCAATCCGTTCCTGGAGGTGTCGCGCCAGGTCGCGGAGATGGCGGCGTTCGCGGCGGAACGCGGGCGGACGCCGGCGTACGGCGCCACGCGGAACGTGCTGGCGGCGCACCCGGTCCTCACGGAGGAGCAGCTCAGGGACATCGTATTAAAACCCGGGGTCCGCGTTCTCGACGAGTACCTTGGCAAGCTCTACGTCAAGATCGGACCTGGTTTCGCCATCGACGGCGGGATCCACGCCTGCGACGGCTGTGGTGGCCTCCTGCTGCCCGCCGGCGAGGAAGGCTGGTGGTGCGAGCGGGAGGAGTGCGCGGCCAAGAGTCTCGTGGCTCCCGGTGAGCGTTGGGACCACGACGTTCGGATCCTCGTTCAGGGTAATCGCCGGCATCGGCAGTTCGTCTCCGGTCCCGGCAAGACGGTCCGGCGTCTCGGCGATGAAGTGAGACGGTCCGGGGCCTGGGTCAATTACTGGCCGTCGACCGGTACCGGCGATCTGCGGGTGACCGTGCCCGACGGGGAGACCAGGACCGTGCGGATCGTCGATTGGCACAGCCCGGCCCTGCTCGGCCGGGCGATCGCGGCGTCGGTCGCGGGCACCGGCGCCGACGTCGTGTGCTGGGTCATCGCCCAGTACCGGATCGACGCCGATCCCGGCTACCAGCGGATCGCGACAGAACACGCGAAGTCGTCCCGGATCTTCTCCGAGGACGAGTTCGCCGACATGATCCGGCAGGAGGCGGGCGACCATGCGTAGCAAGAAGTGGTACGCCGAGCTCACCGAAGAGCTTAGACAGACCACCTTGGAACTGCCCCTGGAAGTGCTCTGCCCGGTCGAACTGGGCCTGACCCTGTTGTCGCGCCTCGACAAAGCGCAGCCTCCGACCTCGGTCTGGCCACTCCTCGGTGGTTACCCGTTCGCCAAGGAGAGCGGGCTGGCGGACGACCCGGCGCAAGCCTGGATGATCACCTGCGTCCGGCACCGCCTCTGGCCGCTGCGTAGACCGGAGTCCTGGCTCGAAGCCCTGCGTAACTACCAGGAGGTGGACGCCGATCTGCGCGCGTTCCGGATCGCGGAGGATTTCACCTCCTTCGAATGGACCGGGACGACCACTCTGACCACACGCTTCCCGGTGTACGAACAGGCCCTCAGCACTCTTCCGGACTACGTCGACAGCAGCCCCGCTCCGGCGAAAGCTGGCAGCTACTTCTACTACGACCGTGATGAACGCGTCGAGGTGGAGATCCCGGCCGACATCGCGGACCGCGCACGCGACGTGCCGGGACACGACCTCACGTCCCGCACGGCGACGAACGGAGAGCCCCTCGACATAACTTGGGCGGCGCTGGGCGAGACCGCCCGATGGATGGACACGCACGCCCCCAAGGGCGAACGAGTGAACTGGCAGGCCAGTATCGAATCGACGCGACTGCTCGTCCGTGACGTTCACGGACACGATTTCATCGAAGGCGACAGGCTGCGGTTTGACGGGCTCCTCCACGCGGTCGGGGTCGTCGGGGTCGGGAAGAGCACCCTCATGAAGGTGCTCGCGGTCTGGGCGGTGAGACAGGACAAGCCACTGCGGATCACGCTCGTGGTCGGCGATGTCGCGGAACAGCTCGCCACGGCCCGGGAACTGCGAAGCTTCTTGGACGACGGGGCGGTGGTGGTGCCGATCATCGGTTCCTCCAACCGCGAGCAGCACGTCGAAGGACTACACCGACGGCTCGCCTCGAATGGCCATGTGCGGTTCGCCGGGCACCACGAGGACGAGGGGTTCGCCGACCTCGGCACGGCTTGCCCTCTCGATGCGCTCCGGGCGGCGGAAACGCCGGTGCGTTCGGTCGACGCGCCGTGCACACGGCTCTACGCCGTGGACAGCCAGGTCACCGACCGGAAGCGCCCGAGTCCATCGAGCTGTCCCCTGTGGCACGAATGCCCGCGGCACGCGAACGCCCGCGACCAGGTCGGCGCACGGGTGTGGGTCGCCAACATGGCGTCGCTCGTGGCCAGCCCTCTCCAGGCACACGTGGGCGGAGTGCGCCTGCGCCAGCTTGAACTGGCCTGTCTGCGCAGCGACCTCGTCGTCATCGACGAAGCGGACCGGGTGATGATGAACCTGGACATGGTGTTCGCGCCGACCGCCACGCTCGTCTCCCGCGAACCTCATTCGTGGCTGGACACCTTGTACAGGCACAACATCCTCGAACTCTCGCGGGCCGGACGCCTCCAGCTGTCCGACCGTTACGTGCGGAACTGGGAGGTCGCCCTCTCCGTCGTTTCCGGCGCCACGAACCAGCTCTACTCGATGCTGATCGCGGATCAAAGCCTCCGGGATTGGGTGGGAATCGAGTACTTCAACTCCTGGACGTTGCAGGGAAAGCTCCTGAAAGAGCTGTATCGACCCGGAACCGCAGGGACCGATGACGAGGAAGACGAGGAAATCCCGGCGGCCGAACCAGGGGCCTCCCACGCCGAGGCCGCGAAAGTTTTCGACCAGTTCCGCGACGACCCGTTGGGCGACAACGGCCCCTACGAAACTCTCGCCGACCGGTTGTCCGCGACGACGCAAGACCTGCTGCACACCCTAAACCGTAAGGCCGTCGCTCATCGGCTGGCCGCGGTGATCGGCGAGCTCCAGGTGCTCGGCACGCCGGAAAGGCCGGGTCACGTGGCCGAAACCGACCCTCAGGTACGCAAGCTGGAGTTCGTCCTGCTGCTGTCTGCGTTGCACCACCGGTTGGACCGCCTGACGCACCTCTGGCCACTCGTCGAAGACGCGATGCGACTGGACGCCAAGGACAACGAGCTGATCCGCCGCCCACCGATGGACTACCTGCCGCTCGTACCCGAGTCGCCGATGGGCAACGTGCTGGGTTTCCAGTACGTCGTCGACGATGGTGCCGGCGACCTCGACGGGGTGACAGGGACGCTGCGTTTCTTCCGGTGTACCGGTGTCGGACGGGAACTGCTGCTCTCCCTGCCGTCGCTCGGCGTCGACACCACCACCGGCCGCGGCGGGCCGCATGTACTGCTGCTTTCGGGAACCAGCTGGGCCGGGACGTCCACCCGCGCGCATGTCGTCGCACCGGTCGGCGCTGTCCTGCGGCCCTCACCCGATGCCGAGGAGCGTGTGCAGGAAACCGTTTTCAAGATGCGGTTCTTCCACGACGCCGACGGGAACCCCATCAGCCTGTCGGGGCGGCCGCCCAGGATCAGGTCGTCACTGCTGCGCTCGCTCGTGGACAAGCTCGGCAAGCCCGGCCCGAGTGGCATTTCGCCGCTGGAAGAGGAGATCCGAGCTGTCGGGAATCCGAACCGGCAGCGTGCGCTGCTCCTCGTCGGGAACTACCAGGAAGCCCGCGACGTGGCGGATCAACTGGACGCGATGCCCGGGTGGCACGGTCACGTCAAGGCGCTCGTCCGGGACAACGCCGATCTTGACGACGCGGTCTCCGACGGGACCGACGACCTCGACCGCGCCGGGGTCGTCCGTCGCGGGAACGCGGGTCTCTTCGCCACCGACGCCATGGCCCGGGTGCTCGTCGCACCGATGCTTGCCATCGAGCGCGGGTACAACATCTTGAACCGGGACAACGACGCCGCGCTCGGGGTGGCCCTACTGCTCACCCGGCCCCATCCGGTGCCGACCGACATCGGGCTCTCCGTGCTCGCCATCAACGACTGGGAGAGCCGCTACACGCGAGGCCTGCCCACGGCCGAGGACACCGATCCGGCTTCCTTCGCCGCCCTCGTGGCATCCCACGACACGCTCGACTCCGCCGGGCGGGCGTTCCGTGCCCTGGCTCGCAGCAAGTGGGGCCGGCTTCTGATCCGCAAGTACGCGTATTCCGTGCTGAGCAACGACGAACAGCGCTCGTTCGCCTGGGACCAGCTGGTCGTGCTTTGGCAGGTGATCGGCAGGCTCGTCCGGGGCGGAGTCGCTGCCCGGGTCGTCTTCGTCGACGCGAAGTTCGAACTCGCGATCGCCGAAGCGCGGTCGCCGAACGCACAGAAGCACGCTCGGCGAAGGCGGCGCGACCACTCCCGGGCGAGCCTGCTCCACGGCATCCGGGACGCCCTGCGCCCGTACTTCGAACCTCGCCCGGACGACAACCCGGTCGCTCCGGCGGACATGCGGCTCGCCGAGCTCTTATACAAGCCCGTTTACCTGGCGCTCTGCCGAATGCTCGACCAGGTCGAACCCGTCGACCTGGACGGCCCGGACCTTCTCTCCAGGAGGACATGACCTTGGCTCCGCGCTACACGGCGATCCGCCGGGCGGCCTACGAAACCGCAGTGGACGGAGACGGGCTCACCGTGGACTTCCACACCTTGCAGTTCCCCGAGGCCCTCGCCACCCAAGTACTCGACCTGGTCAATCTCGAACGGACGGGCCGGGCCCGATGGCAGACACCACCGACACGGCGGCTGGATTCGCTTCTCCAGGCCCTGGACGTGCGTCTCGGGGTGTTGCCACGCCCGGTCGCGGCGGGCGAGGGGCCGCGGACCTGGTTGTACTGTCCGGAAGACGCGGGAGAGCCGCTGCCGGTCTCGATCCTGCTACGGCTGCTGGAGTTCTGGATCGAGGAGCTCGGCTCGGATCATCCTGACGAGGCGAACAGGGTCCGTGATGTGCTGCTCGCCAAACCCCCCGTGTGGCAGCCGGAGAAGAAGATCTCGCTCACGCGATGTGGCGTCAGCGAAGGAGGGACCGCGCAACCGGATGGCCCCCAGTACCTGCTGACGACGCAGCACTTCGCCCGCCGCATCCAGGAGCTGGAGCCGTACGACTCCGGCGAGCAGGTACTGCGTTTTCGGTCTGTCGCGCGGCGGTCGCGTCAGCAGGGGGCGGAGCTCATCTCTCAGCCGCTCTTCCACGACGACAAGCATGGGAGGTGGTGGTTCTCGGTCGTCGCCACCGTCACCCTCCACACGGTGCCGTTCCATCCCCGGCCACGCGTTCACCTGCACTTCGGGGTGCGCCGCTGGGCCACCCACCCCGACCCGAAGACCGGGCTGGTGCGGTTGGGATACCGCCGGGCCAGTGCCGTCTACCTGCGTCCGGTCGCGCCGTGGCTGCCCGGTGTCCCCGTCAGCGAACGCTACAGCGTGGCATACGTGACCAAGCTCGACGACGATCTCGGATGGCGACAAGGGGATCTCGCGAAGCTGATGGAGCGGCTCGCTCTCGGCACCGGGTCGTTCCCGGACCCTGCCGGACTCCTCAGCGACCCTGAGCGGTGGTTCAAAGGCGAACGAGGCGTAGACGCGCTGATCGCGTACAGCTCGCCCATGGGTGAGCACGGTGTGGGCGCGGGTTTCATGTCCCACGAGCGCTCGCGCCTTGTCGAGTGGGCCGAGCAGGCTCTACTGCCGGATCTGGCAAGGGTCGCCGACCTCACCCGGTCGGAGCTACCCGCGAACAAGCCCGCCAACGTCCGCAAGGGCGGTTCCAGCGAACGCACGGCGGAGGGCAAGGCGAAGCTCCGGTTGACCCGCCGCACGTCGCTGGCCGCCCTGTACACGGATTGGTCCGGCACTCCCGAGTTCGCCGCGCGACTGTTGTGGCGCACCGACCGGACCCGTGACGAAGCGATCGTCGCGCTTGCCGAAGTGCTCGGTCTCGAAGGTGACGGCGGGGCGAGTGAGGTGAGCGCGCAGGCTCACGATCGCAGTGGCCGCGGGGAACCCGTCGTGTTGCAGTGGCGGACTCGAGAGCTGGTTGTGACGTTGAGCTGTCTGCGCCTGGACAACGGGTTGACAGAAAGCCTGGGTGTGCCACCGGAACCGGCCAAAGGCCGGGCGGATCGCGCGGCAAGAGCGCTGGCCAAGCGCCGGGCGGACATGGGTGAGTTTCTCGCCAAGAACGGCGCGGACGCGGCAGTGCCTTCAGTCGCTTTGGTGGAGATCCACGGACGCACCGTGTTCCGCGGCCGGAACGATCCCAAGTTCGCGTTGCGGCTCGGCGCGGCCGACAGCGGGGTCGTCACCCAGTTCATCACCTCGCCCGGGTCGGCGCGCGCGGAGAAGACACTGCCCGTCGCGGCCGAGTCGTCCTGGGTGGACGCGCTGCGGCAACTGGGAGCGACGGTGGTGCCGCGCACCGACGTCCCGGCAGGCCTGCCCGTCGGAACCCAGTACCTGGCCGTCTGGACGGCGACGAAGGCACGGGGCTCCACCGCCCGGTCGGCCAAGGGCAAATTCCCGGTCGCGGTGCTGGTGCGTCCCGGCGTCGGCGGCCCCGAGGAGATCTCGGCCTGGGACGCCGAAGCTGTCGAAGGAATGGGGGCCTGGATCGCGTATCCGCGTTACCTTGCCCGGCTGCCCGCGCTAGCCGCGGTCTCCGAACACGACCTCGCCGATGACGGCGCACATGAGGAATCGTGGTTCGATTGGCCCCGAACCCGCGACGAACAACGGTCCTCCACAGAGGAGTTCCTGCACCGGGTGCTCTCCTCGGACGAGATCCGCTGTACCCCGACCGTCGTCCTCGTCGACGCGCAGAACATCAGAAATCTCTGGACATGGGTGCAGGACGGTGAGGTGCGCCGGGATCTCATCCGCACCGGCGTCGCGCCGGCCGGACGGCCTAATCCCTGGCTACGGCTTGTCCGGATCCGCACCGGGGAGCGACGGGAGACCCCGCAGTGGTGGGGTCTCGCGGACGGCGACGGGCTGAACGGCCTGCCCTCCAATCTGTGGGAGAGCGCCGAGACGGAGAACGACAGGATCTTTTACAGCACCACCCCGAAGGCTTCCACGGCGCAAAGTTCCGCGGTAGGAGCGCACAAACTCCAGAACCGGCCGATCCGTCTGGGCGACCGGGTGGATCTGCCGACGATCGACATCGACAAACCCGCGTGGAATCCCGGCCTCGTCGAAATCGCGGTGCTCAGCCACAACCGTGACGAGGAGGACGATCCGCACGCCCTGGCGATGGCCGTCCACCAGCTGAGGCAGGCACCGGACTACCGCGACGCGCTAAGCAGGCCATTGCCGCTGCACCTCGCGCAAAAGGCTCAGGAGTACATCCTGCCGATGCGGAACTCGGACGAGGAGGACGAGACTGATGCGCCGGACGGCCCAACCACGGAGGCTCCCGTGAGCTGATCGCCTCAGGCGCCACGGGCAGCCAGCCTGCTTTTCACGGTCGTGTACAACTGCCGGTCTTCGGGTTCTCGCTGTCGCAACCTGCCGTAGCAGGACACGAAGTCCCGCAGTGCGCGTAGCTCGTCTTCGGCACGCCCAGCCGCGCGATACGCCTGGGCCAGCACAGCCAGCACCCGAACCTCGTTGGTCGGCGCGCCGGACTCGAGATAGCAAGCGCGGGCAGCCTCTCCGTGGAGGGCCGCCTCTTCGAAACGCTCCAACCTGAGGTGACAATCCATCAGGACGCGGTGCAACGCGCCCCGGTTGTACGGAGTGCTCGCCCGAGTCATCAGGTCGACAGCGAACGACTCGCGCTCAAGGGCCCGCCCCGGCTCTCCCAGTTCTAGGTGACAGTGGATCTCGGTGGGTAAAGTCGCCGCGACCCCGCGTGCGTCGGCCAAAGCTTCGTAAAGGCGGCCTGCAACCGTCGCGTGATGCCGCGCTACCTCCCACTTCTTCATATCTTCCTGCAAGACACTCATCTGCTGGTGACCATTCGCGGTTTCCAGAGGGTCATCGATGCCTTCAGCCAGGGTGATCGAAGTCTCCAGGCTGCGCTCTGCGGCACCGAACTTCCGCAGCTTCCGCTGGATGTTGCCCAGCACCCGATGGCAGACAGCCTGGTAACGCGTCCGTTCGGGCTCGTCCAGCTCGTCCTTGGTGATCTTGGAGGCTGAAGTCAGCAGTCGCTCCGCCGTGGGCCACGGGCCGTTGCGGGTGTGATAGCAGCACAGGGCGAGCGGTAAGCGCCACCGGTATGTTTTATAGGGTAGGAAATCTGGCGAATCCAGTACCGCGAGAAGGGTGTCATGCTCGCTCTCGAACCACCGTCGGCCTTCTTCCTCGTTCGCTGGATCGGGCAACGGCGCACCATCGGAGACAACGAGATCGCCGGGCAGCTCCCTGCCGGAGCGGAGGGCACGGTCACAAAGCCGCGCGGCGGCCAGCAACCACCCCAACAGCTCCTCCCTGATCATGGACACCTCGTCCGGCGACAGCTCTGCGAACGCACGTTCCCGAGCGAAGGCGCGGACCAGGTCGTGGAGTCGAAACCGGCCCTCCGGAAGCGGATCGAGCAGGCTGCCTCGCAGCAGTTCGTCCACAGCGTCCTCTGCGGAGGATGCAGGCAGCCCTGACAAGAACGGGATCACGTCCAGGGAGATCTCGGGTCCAGGGTGGAGTGCGCTGATCTGCAGGACCCGGGCAGCCTCGGCGGACAGTGGCCCGTACGACAACGCAAGTGAGTCACGCAATGCGGTCTCTCCTTCGGGTTTTGCGCCCAGTACCGCCGACGCCGAGCCCAGCCGGTCCAGCAGCCTTTCCAGGCTTACACCTGGATTCAGCTGTGCCTGCGCGGCGACCAGCCGGACAGCCAACGGGATTCCGCCGCACGCCGCCATGAGCTTCGCTGCCGCGAACGGCTCCTCCTTAATCCTCGCCTCGCCGATGGCTTCGCGCAGGACTTCCAGGCTCGCTTCGGGCGTGATCGGGCTTAAGGCCAGCACCCGCCCGTCAGCCACAGCCGGCGCGGTGACGGCAGCACGCGTCGTGATGACCGTGCGGCTGTGTTCCCCAGCCGCCAGGAGTTCCGCCGCGTGCTGGTGATCACGGGCGTTGTCGAGAACGACCAAGATCGCACGTGTGTTCACCGCAGTCCGGTAGGCGGAAAGCACGTCATCACCGACCGGGATCCCAAGCTGCCTGGCGAAATCCGTCAGAACAACCTCGAGCTGGGCCGGACCGGACGGTGAGAAGCCTCCCAGGTCGGCGAAGAGGACACCGTCGGGAAATTGGGCGGCCACACGGTGTCCCCAGCTCACCGCCAGCTCGGTCTTGCCCAGGCCTCCGAGCCCGCGCACCGTGACAACCCGGGTCTCGCTGTCCTGGTCAGTCAGGCTATCGAGAAAGACAAGCTCGGCGTGACGGCCATGAACCTTCGACCGCACTGGCGGCAGCAGGTGAGGCATTCGAGCCGGGACTGCCTCCGACACCTGTCGGGCCTCGGCGATCCGGGTTTTGGCTTCCTTGCGCAGCACCATGAGCGACGGCCTACCGAGACCCGCGGGTAGCTTTTCGCGCCGATCGAGGTCGTCGGCAATCGCCCTCACGCGCCCGCATCGAGCCCATGTCCACCACAGCGCAGCCCGGATCTCGTCGTCGTCCGGGAACAGTTCACTTGCCCGCTCTGCGTGGTCTGAAGCGGGTTCGGGCCCCTCATGTTCCAAGGAAAGCCCTATCAGCTCGAGAAAGGCACGGCGTCCCGTCGTCCGCAGCTCCGCCACCTCGTCGTGCACCCAACGCGAATCCAGTCCGTCCAGCGGCGGTCCTTGCCAGCACTCGGCGGCCTCGCGCAGGAGCGGCAACCGTCGGTGCGGGGGCAGTCCGACACAGCCGGCGATCTTGGTTTGGAACCGCCATAGATCAACTGCGTCCCGCGCGACCAGCAGTTGCTGCATCGCGTGCTCATTCCTCTTCACCAGCTCCAAACCCGCGCTGTCCCGAAGCCTCGCTCGATAAGACCGCAGTGTCGCCGAGCCGTTTACCCCGAATCGACCGGCCAGCTCCGTGGAAGCGACCTCGCCACCTGCGGCGGCGATGATCGCCAAAACGGTGGCCTGGCGAGGTTCGAGACGTATAGCCGTACCGTTCACAGTCAACTGCACTGCGCCGAGAATCCGCAGGTCGATTGCCGGTTCGCACATGGTTCCCAGTGAACCAGACCGACGTCCGACAGGCCTCGCCCGATCGGTTGCAACGCTTTTCGCCACGGTTTCCGCAACGCCGAGCCGGGACGTTGACAACGTCCAGAACAACGCTCAGGGAGGAACCCATGGGATATTCGGCCCTCGAAGACTTCGCGCCGCGTTGGACAGCAGGACATGGCGCACAAACCTGCGAAATACGCCGAGTGGTCCTGGCAGTGGTGCATAGTGTGGCGGCAGCCGAGCGCGTGAGCGCGGCGGTACGAGCGATCGAGTCAGAACCGGGTATCCAGGTCGTCTTCACGCAGCCGCCGGGTCCCGCCGAAGAACTCGTCCGGGACTACCTCGCCATGATCGGCGCGCTTACCACGCCTTGGGAACGCGCGATCCGAGGGCGATTCGATCTGGTGATCACCGCGGATCCGGGCGAGACCGGCTCCTTGAATTGCGCGTTGCTGGTGCTGCCTGCGGTTTCAGGGGACGGCGAGATCGTCGGTCGCAACGGTCGGTGCTGCGTCGCCGCGCTTGCGCGCTTGCTCCGGCAACGGCCAGGCCGCGCCGGACCTGTGCTTGTCGGTCTGCCGCATCTCCAGGCAATGACCCGGCTCCGAGTCACAGCCCCACAGGTGGGCAGGCACGCGGTTGTCATCGGCGACCCGGAGTACGACAAGCTGCTTGAGGCCTGCCACGAGCAGGCCGGGATCCACCGCGACCAGCGGCTGGGCCTCGTTCTGTCGGCCCTTGGACCCGACTCGTTGCTTGGTAGGACGCCCGCTGTGCTCCGGCGGCTTGCCCTGGAGTTGCCATCGCATCGGGTCCGCCTGGTTTGCCGGCTAGACCCGGACATGTGGGCGTGCCACGGCAGGCGGCAACTGCTGGCCTGGGCCGGACGAGTGGCGCGCGAGCGAGTGGAGTTCCTGCGACCCGAACACGACTGGCAGGCCGTCGCCGCGGCGGCTGACTTCGTCGTGGGGGACCACGGTCACGACACCGCATGTGCCGCCGGGGCGCAAAAACCGGTGTACCTGGCCAACCCGATTCGCAATGCCGAGGTCGGGTCGCTCAGGGAAGCCGTCGCCAGGTACGGGACGGTCTTGGATCCCAAGTTTCCGTTGGCCTTCCAGTTCCGCTGGGCACAGCGCCCCGGCACTCAGGTCGCGCGACGGGTCACATCCGCCCCAGGAGAATCGTTCTCCCTGATACGCAGGCAGTGCTTCCGCCTGATGCAGTTCACCAGCCCCACTGTTAACTAGAAGAGAGAATGTTCCATGTCCACTATCTGCAGGTTCAACTATCAGGCTTCGGAAGAAGGCGGCACTGGCGACCGTGTCCGGCCGTCCAGCGCCGACTGACGGCTGAGTCCACTACCCGGACAGGGTGGCCCTGAAACCCTTATCCAGCCGTGCTGTCCGTGAAGGCCTCCTTGCCTACCTTGAGAGTAGGAAAGGAGGCCTTCACGGAGCACCACCCAGACCCGACGGCTTGCCTTACCCCTCGATACAAACACCAATTAAGCCGCAGCCACACAACGAGGATCGGTGCAGGCGCTGGGCCTGGCTCGCGAGCCCGAGACGCGCCCGAGAGTTCAGAAACAGTCCGACACCAGACGACACACCACGACGCACCGGCCACCTCGCGACCAGACGAAAAGGTCTTGTTCGGCATCACTCGACACCATCCGACACGCCAAGGTTCCGCCTCTTAACCAGCGGGTTCGGGGTTCGAGTCCCTGATGGCGCACATTCAAGCCCTACGTTTCGGATTCTGAGACGTGGGGTTTTGTGCTATGCGGACGGCTTTCTTCCACTTCCTTACTGTCCATTGTGGTCACATCCGAGCCCGAGACGCGCCCGAGCTGTCGAGTGGGGTTCCTGGGGATGATCTATGCTGTGGCCTCTGCCGCCGCGAGTGCGATCTCGGGCAGGCCGTGGTGTAGGTGTCCATGTCACGGTGATCGACGAGTGCCGGAGCTTGCTCTGCACGACCTTCATATCCGCACCGGCGGCCAACGCCAGTGTGGCGGCTCCGGGCCGCAGACCATGCAGCCGGATCGGCGGCAGACCGATCTCGTAGAACCGCTCGGTGACATCCGCCAGGTGCAGAGGCTGGGTGAACAACAGCCCATTGTCGACCCAGCTAATGCCGAGCCGGAGTGCTTGTAGTGGCGGCGTAGCTGCTCGATCCGCGGGGGTGGCGGTGGGACGCTGAGCCGGTCGAGCAACCCGGCCTCGCCGTACTGGCGGTAGCGGTTGACCCATTTCGAGGCGCACTGCCGTGAGATACCCATCTCCGCGGCGACGTGTGTGACCGGGCGAGTCTGGCAGCGCTACACGAGACGGCGGCGGCCTTCGACAGACAATGACGCGTTGCGGTGGAGCACGCAGTTCTCATCCTGCCGCTGAAGACCCGCCCCCGTCCTCAGGCCCTACCCCGCGTCAAAACCTCACGACCCGCAACGACTAGTTCTTCCCGCGTCGGTACTCGCTGGGGCTGCAACCGTGTTCTCTGCGGAAAGTGCGCGAGAAGTAGAACGCGTCGTTGTAGCCGATGGTCCTGGCGATCTCGGAGATGTCGCGGGACGTGGTGGCCAGCAGCTCGCGCGCTCGGACCATCCGCAGGCGCTTGGCGTATTCGACCACGCCGCAGCCCGCCGCCAGCCGGAACAGGGCCGCGAAGTGCGAGGGGGACAGGCCTGCCGTGCGCGCCAGCTCTTTGACGATCACCGGCTTCGCGAAGTTGTGCCGCAGGTACTCCTGCGCCTGGCGAACCGGCTCGGTGGGCTGGTGGGCTTCGGTCAGCGCGTCCGCGGCCAGCTGCGCCAGCAGGGTCCAGCCCGCGCCGGAAGCCGAGATAAGGTGCGGGAAGGTCTCGGCTCGTTCGAGGAAGCCGATGGCGTCGTCGATCGCCGAGACGGCCCGGTAGGCGTCGCGCACCTCGATGATGGCTTCTCCGCCGTCCGGCGTGACGACCGAGAGCAGCTCCGAGACCTGGGAGCCCGCGGCGTGCAGCCACCAGATCGTCCAGGGGTCGCGCGCGTCCGCCCAGTAGAAGTGCGGGCGGGATGGGGGCAGGACGAGGGCGTTCCCCGGCCTGATCACGCTCACCCTGCCGTCGACCTCGCAGTGCCCGACCCCGTCGGTGCAGACGATCACGATGGCTTCTGGTGCGCTGCGCGGGCGGTGCTTGCCGTGGTTGGCCGCGCTGGGGAAGTACCCGGCGTCGGTGACGAGCAGGCCCGAGGTCGGGGCTCTGCGCAGGGCCGACGCCACCAGCGGCCGCGGCAGCACGCGCAACCGCTGACCTGGGAAGCCATCGGGCAGCAGCATCCGCACACCGTACCGCCGGCCGTCGAATCGTCCAGGTGATTCGGTCGAAACGGCCATCCCGCTGAACGGGTGCCCAGGCATAGCGTTGCCGCATGTCACAGGCTGAATCGACGCTGATCCTGCCGTCCCGCCCCGCCGAGCACGCCGAGGCCGGGGTCGCGGCGTGGCGGGCGGGGGTGATGATCGACAGCTACCTTCCCGAAGCGCCCGACCGGTATCCCGCCTACCTGGACCGGCGCGTCTACCAGGGCTCCTCCGGACGGGTGTATCCACTGCCGTTCCATGACCGGATCAGCCCGGTGAAGGCCCCGGCGGAGTGGGACGCGGTGCACCTGGAGAACCGCTGGCTGCGGCTGATGGTGCTGCCCGAGCTCGGTGGCCGCATTCACGTCGCTTTCGACCGCACCCGAAACTACGACTTCTTCTACCGCAACCCGGTGATCAAGCCCGCCCTCGTCGGACTGACCGGCCCGTGGATCTCCGGCGGAGTCGAGTTCAACTGGCCGCAGCACCATCGCCCCGCCACGTTCCTGCCGGCCGACGTCGAGATCGAGCACGAGCACGATGGCGCCGTGACCGTGTGGTGCTCCGACCACGACCCCTTCGACCGGATGAAGGGAATGCACGGCGTCCGGATGCGGCCCGACAGCGCCGTCCTGGAATTGCGGGTGCGGCTGTACAACCGCTGCGAGCGGACCCGGACGTTCTTGTGGTGGACCAATATCGCCGCGCGAGCGGATGAGAACTACCAGTCGTTCTTCCCCCGTGACGTGCGTGTGGTCGCCGATCACGCCAAGCGCGCGACGACCGGCTTCCCCGCCGCGGATCGGGCCTACTACGGGGTCGACTACCCGGCCCGGCACGACGAGGTCGACACGGTCGCCGGTGGCGGGCGGGTCCGCGGCGACCGCCTTGACTGGTACCGCAACATCCCCGTGCCGACCTCGTACATGTGTGTGGGCAGCAAGGAAACGTTCTTCGGCGGCTATGACCATGCCGCGCGGGCCGGGTTCGTGCACGTCGCCGATCGGCAGATCGCTGTCGGGAAGAAACAGTGGACTTGGGGCGCTTCGGAGTTCGGTGATGCGTGGGGCCGCAATCTGACCGACGACGGTTCGGCCTATGTCGAATTGATGGCCGGGGTTTTCACCGACAACCAGCCGGACTTCTCCTTCATCGCGCCCGGGGAGACGAAGGTGTTTTCCCAGTTCTGGTATCCGATTCAGGAGATCGGTCCGGTGCAGGCGGCAACCGTGGACGCCGCGGTGCGGGTGGACCGCCGGGGAACGAGCGCGCGGGTCGGAGTCGCCGTGACGGCTGACCGCCCCGGATGCCGCTTGTCGCTCGTTGACGGCACTGGGGCCGAGGTCGCCGAGGCGCGCGCCGACATCGCGCCGGGCAAGCCCTTCCAGGAGAGCATCCCGCTGACGCGGCCCGCTGATCGACTCGTGCTGCGCGTCCTCCACGGTGACGAACTGCTGGTGGAGTGGGATTCCCTGGTCCCCAGTGCGGACGATCAAGTCACCCCGGCACGCGAGCCCGCCGCGCCCGAGGACGTGCCGACGGTGGAAGAGCTGGCCGTGATCGGCGCGCACCTCGATCAGTACCGGCACGCGACGCGCTCGCCGGAGCTGTACTGGCGTGAGGCGCTGCGCCGCGATCCCGCGCATGTCGCGGCCAATGTCGGGCTCGCTGGGCGCGCGTACCAGCGTGGTGACTTCGCTGAAGCCGAGAAGTTGTTGCGAGTAGCTGTTTCCCGGCTGACGGCGGTGAACCCCAACCCGGTCGACACGACCGCGCTGTACTGCCTCGGTCTCGTGCTGGAGCGACTCGGCCGGGCCGAAGAGGCGTACGACGTATACGGTTCCAGCTCCTGGGCGCGGGCGTGGCGGGCACCGGCGGGCTATCGCATGGCGCGCATCGACGCCGCACACGGGCGGAACAGGGAGGCGCTGGCCAGGCTTCAGGATGTGCTGCGCACCGAGCCGGAGCACCTGCAAGCCCGTGCGCTCCGGGTGATTGTGTTGCGCCGTAACGGAAACGACGGTCAAGCGGCAGAACTTGCCGAAGCCACCCGTGCGCTTGATCCCCTGGACTGGTGGACGCGCGATCTGCTTGGCCTGCCTCTCACCACGGACGCGCAGACCTGCCTTGACGTCGCGCTGGAGTACGTCGGCGCTGGTGAACACGATGCGGCGCTGCGGGTGCTCGACGTCGCCCGCGAGCGGGAGGGTTCTCGCGCGATCGGACAGACAGCGGCCGGGCCGTTGCTGGAGTACTACCGAGCCGAGGTGCTGCGCAGGCTGGGCAGAGACCACGAGGCGCGTGAAGCCGTTGCGATGGCGCAGAAACTCGACGCGACGTGGTGTTTTCCTTCGCGGTTGGACGACGCGTTGACGCTGGAGCGTGCGGCGAACTCCGACGACACGGACGCGCGGGCTCGCGCGCTGCTCGGGCACTGGCTCTACGCCAACGGACGCCCTGATGACGCGTGCACGGCCTGGACCGCCGCGGCAGCGATCGACCCGGATGATCCCGTGGTGTGGCGGAATCTGGGACTCGCGGCTTTCAACCACCTCGGTGACGCCGACCAGGCATGCGCGGCCTACGACTCCGCGCTCGCCGTCGCGGGGGACGACGCCAGGTTGACCTTCGAGCGTGACCAGCTCAGTGCGAGGCTCGGCGTGCCGCCCGGGCAACGGCTGGACTGGCTCCTGCGGAACCGCGCCCTGGTCGAGACGCGGGACGACGCCACCCTTGAGCTCGCGCACCTGCTGATCACCGCCGACCGGCTCGACGAGGCCCGCGAACTGCTGCTTGGCCGCACCTTCCAACCGTGGGAGGGCGGTGAGGGCGACGTGCTGCGCGTGTGGGACCGGCTGTGCCGCTCGCGATCCACAGTGGACGATGCGTTCGCGCCGCCGGAATCCCTCAGCGAGGCAAGGCATCCGCTCGCGAACACCGCGCAGCTGCACCTGATGCGGGGTGACGTGCTCGGCGATCGGGCGGCGTGGGAGCTGGCCGCCGCGCAGCAGGGCGACTTCCTGGGGATGAGTACCCAGCCCTACTCCGAGGCGACCTACTCTTCGGTGCTCGCGCTGCGCAGGCTTGGTCGCACCGAGGAAGCCGACCGGCTCACCGAGGCATTGCGCGCCTTCTGCGACACGTTGGAGGCGAGCCCGGCGACCGTGGACTATTTCGCGACTTCGCTGCCGTCGATGTTGTTGTTCACCGAGGACCTGGCCGCCGCACAGCTGCGCCGAGTAGGTTTTTTGCGGGCGCAGCTCCACATTCTCGACGGGCAGCACGCACGCGCGGGTGACCGGTTGGCCGCGCTGCTGGCGGAGGACCCGCACCACGTCGACGCGCTGGACCTCGCCCGATCGATCCGGACTCCGACGCCGTGACGGTGTCTGCGCACCGTCACCGCGCGCGGGGTTCGCTACACATCGGGGATATCCGCCACGGTTCCGGTCGCGGCCGCCTCGGCGTAGTTCGCGAGGCGCTCGGCCATCGGGACCCCGGCGCGATGGGCTCGCCGGCCGGTGCCGCCGCGCTGCCACGGCGCTGGGCCGGTCAGCGGGCGGAACTCGACTCCGGCCGCCGCCAGCCGGTCGAGGTGGCGGGGCAGCCGCCGGTGGAGATCCTGCGTGCGGGAGCCCCAAGCGATCTCCGCGAAGGCACACGTTCGCGGGTACAGAAGGTAGTCGACCAGTCGTGGGTCCTCTACGAACTCGGTCCACATCTGGCATTGGATCCCTTGCACACGAGCACTTTCGGCCTCGGACCAGTCCTGCGGGATCGGCTCCCACGAGGCGACGTCGCCGAGGGTGACCGGGCCGCCGATCGCGAGTGGCTCGTCGGGGTGGGCCTCCTGGAAGTAGTCGAAGTAGGTCGGCATGACCGGCGAGAGCACGACGTCGTGACCGGCTGCCGCCGCCCGGCGGGCGACCTCCGCGCCACGCCACGCCATGACCAGCGTGGTGGTCGATTCCGCGTCGGCGGCGGTCCCTTGCGCGGCGAAGCTGTCGTCCCACGTGACCGGTGTTTTGCCGTGCACAGCCAGCATCTGCCGCACTTCGGCCATCAGGGCGGCGAAGATCTCGGCGCTCCCGGAAAGCCCCCGCTTGTCGGCGAAGGCACGCACCACCGGGTCGTCTTCCCACGCCCGCAGGACGGACTCGTCGCCACCCACGTGCACGTAAGGGGAAGGGAACAGCGGGAGCAGCTCGTCGAACAGGAGGCGCAGGAACTCCAAAGACCGCTCCGACGGAGCCAGGAGCGCGTCGTGCACACCCCAGTTCGCGTGCACCGCGCGATCTGGCACGGACGGGGACCCGAACTCCGGATAGGCGGCCAGCAAAGCGCCGGTGTGGCCGGGAACGCCGATCTCCGGGATGACCGTGATCGCGCGGTCCGCCGCGTAGGCGATGATCTCGGCCAGGTCGTCGCGGGTGTAGTAGCCGCCGTGCGGTGTGCCGTCGTGGACGACCTCGTCGGAGTAGTGGCTGACCTGGCTCGTCGCCCGCCAGCCGCCGACCTCGTGCAGACGCGGGAAGCGGAGGCTCTCCACCCGCCAGCCCTGGTCGTCGCTGAGGTGCAGGTGCAGGGTGTTCAGCTTGTGCGCGCTCATCAGGTCGATGTGGCGCGACACCTCCCGCTTGGGCAGGAAGTGCCGGGCGACGTCGAGGAGCATTCCGCGCCAGCGGAATCGTGGACTGTCCTCGACGCGGACGACCGGTGCGACCCACAGGATGTTCGATGGCGCGGCCTGCCGGTAAGCGGCGTCGGGAAGGAGCTGGCGCAGGGTCTGCACGGCATACACGACACCGGAACGGTCCGCCGCGGTGATGGTCACTCCGTCCTCGGTCACGTCGAGCACGTAGCCCTCGGGAGGGGTCGCGCCCGCGCGCAGCAGCACCCGCAGACCTGCGGGTCCGGTGACAACCTTGCTGGTCATGGGCAGCAGCGCGATCGCTCGCAGGACCGCCGCCCGTTCCTCCGCCGGCACATCCAGGCGCACCGGGAGTTCGGCCGGAAGCTGGAGCACCCCCGCGCCGAGCAGCACCGAGTGCGGCTGGGGAACGAGGTGTGCCGCCCGCTCTCGCGCGTCGTCATGGCTCATTGTCGCTGCCTCCCGGTATGCGTATATATGTTTCTTTCTGTTCATTCACCGTCTAGAGTAAGCATATAGTGCTCATTCTAGGGGCTAGTGTGCGCATAAACGAACGAAAACCATCACGAAGGGACGCCGATGTACCTTCCGATCGCCGAGGTTGCCTGCGTGCCGGCTCGGGCGCGCGTCTTCGAGCAGGGCTGGCAGTCCTGGAGTCCCACCGGCACCTACCCTGGTGACGCGACCTCGCCCCGGCCGTCCTCGGCGCAGATCGCGGCGAGCTGCTTCCGTTTCGACCGGCCGATGCCGGAGTCCGGCTTCCAGGGCGAGGGACTTGTCGTGCTCGACCCTGGCGACGGCGGCCCGATGCGGTCGTGGTCCGCGGTGGATCACTCCGCCGAAGTCCCCTCCATCCGCGTGCAGGCGCTCGGGGACCGGCTCGTCGTCTCCAGCCTGGGCGCTGTCCGGGAGACCGAGCACACCGACCTCCCGCGCGCGCTCGTCGCCTGGGCTGAGGAGGTGGCGGCCAACGGTGGCGTGACGGCGGTCCGTCCGCTCGGTCCGGGGTGGAGCAGCTGGTACGGGCACTGGAACAAGGTCACCGAGCAGGACATCGCCGACACCCTGGTGCACGCCGATCGACTGGAGCTGCCGCTGGAGATCATCCAGCTCGACGACGGCTACCAGAGCGCGATCGGGGACTGGCTCGACATCCGACCGGGCTTCGGATCCCTCGAAGGAGTGGCGAAACGCGTCGCCGACACCGGGCGGCGCGCGGGCATTTGGCTGACGCCGTTCTTCGTCGCCGCCGACAGCCGCGTGGCGACCGAGCATCCGGACTGGCTGGTGCGGGGCACGCCCGCGATGCGCGAGTGGGACCGGGACATCGCGGTGCTCGACGTGACGCACCCTGGCGCGGCGGAGCATCTCGGCGACGTGTTCAGATCCCTTGTGGCGACCGGGTTTTCGTTCTTCAAGATCGACTACATCTACGCCGGAGCGCACCCCGGCCCGCGGCACGCCGACGTGTCGGGGCACGACGCCTACGTGGCGGGGATGCGGATCATCCGCGAGGCGGTCGGGCCGGACTCGACCGTTCTCGGTTGCGGCGCACCGATGCTGCCCAGTGTGGGACTCGTCGACGCCATGCGGGTCAGCCCGGACACCGCGGTCGCCGTCGAACCCAAGTCCGGGGACGTCAGTCAGCCCTCGCAGCTCGGCGCGCGGCTGGCCGGGGCCGCGCGGGAGTTCATGCACGGCCGGTTGTGGGTCAACGATCCCGACTGCCTGCTGGTGTCTCCGCACGTGGAAGACCGCGCCGGCTGGGCGGATCACGTGGCCTCCAGCGGTGGGTGGAGGTGTTCGAGCGATCGCCTCGCCGACCTCGACGAGTGGGGAGCCACGCGCACCCGCGAGCTGCTCACGCCGTCAACCGGTCCTGCCTGATCTCTGGAAGGGAGTCCGCCATGGCTCAGGTCCTCACGGTGCCGACCCCGCCGCCACCGGTCTCGACCCGGCCGGTGCCGCCACGGGGACGTCGTCGGCGGGCACGGGAAACCCTGACGGCATATGCCTTTGTGGCCCCGAGCCTGTTCGGCGTCGTCGCGTTCCTGTTGCTGCCCGTACTGATCGTCGCCGGGCTGAGCCTGTTCGACTGGAAGCTGCTGGCCGCGCCGGAGTTCGTCGGGCTGGCCAACTACGAGCGGCTCTTCGCCGACGGCGGGATCGGCCACTCGCTGCTGGTGACCATCGCCTACGTGCTCCTGACCATCCCGGTGCAGACGGTGCTGGCCCTGTTGCTCGCGCTGCTGCTCAACCAGCGAGTGCGCGGTGTGAAGATCTTTCGCGCGATGTTCGTCCTGCCCTGGATGGCGACGCCGGTGGTGATGGGCCTGGTGTGGGGCTGGATCTTCGACCCGGCCAACGGCGCGGTCAACTCCTTCCTGGAGATCTCCGGGATCGACGGGCCGAGCTGGCTGTCCTCGCCCAGCCTCGCGCTGCCCTCGGTGGCGGCGACGCAGGTGTGGCAGTTCGCGGGCTACAACATGCTGTTCTTCCTCGCCGGGTTGCAGTCCATCCCGAAGGACTTCTACCAGGCGGCCTCGCTGGACGGGGCGTCTCCGGTCCGGCAGTTCTTCTCGATCACACTGCCGCTGTTGCGCCCGACGCTGTTCTTCGTCCTCGTCACCAACGTGATCGGCTCGTTCCAGGTCTTCGACACCGTTTTCGTGATGACCAACGGCGGTCCCGGCAACAGCACCGAGGTCATCAACTACACGATCTACCAGACCGCGTTCCGGCAGTTCGAGTTCGGCTACGCCTCCGCCATCGCGATGGTGCTGTTCCTGATCATCCTCGCGGTCACCATGGCGCAGGTCCGGTACTTCAACCGCACCACCACCTACGACCTGACCTGAGAGGGGCCGACCGTGACCACGACCACTCGGCGACGGCGGCCTTCCCGCCGCGCCGCCCTCTACGCGACGCTGATCATCGGGGCGGCCATGTCGGTCTTCCCGTACTGGCTGATCGTCTCGACCGCGTTGAAACCGCGCGGTGAGCTCTTCGAGGCGGCACCGTGGGCGCCGCCGTCCTCACCGACGCTGGAGAACCTCGGCGCGCTGCTGGGCTCGGACTTCGCGCAGTCCATCCTCAACACCTTCATCTTCGTCACCGTCCTCACCGTCGGGCAGCTGATCTTCACCACGCTGGCGGCGTATGCGTTCGCGCGCTTGGACTTCCGGGGCCGCAACTCGCTGTTCTGGCTGTACCTTGCCACCCTGATGGTGCCCAACGTGGTGACCCTGATCCCGCTGTTCCTGATCATGCGTGAGCTGGACCTGGTGAACAGCTGGTACGGGCTCGTCGCGCCGTACGTCTTCGGCACGCCGTACGGGATTTTCCTGATGCGCCAGTTCTTCCGCAGCATCCCGCGCGAGATCGAGGAGGCCGCGCGGGTGGACGGCGCGGGGCACCTGACCATCCTGTGGCGGATCATCCTGCCGCTGAGCAGGCCGATCCTGGCCACGCTGGCGATCGTCACGGTGATCTCGTCCTGGAACAACTTCCTGTGGCCGCTGATCATCACCAGCAGCGCGGACACCCGCGTGGTCACCGTCGCGATCGCCGCCCTGCGCTCGGAGATCGGCATCGACTACACCCGGATGATGGCAGGCAGCCTGCTCACGCTGCTGCCGATGCTGCTCGTCTTCGTCTTCTTCCAGCGCTACATCGTCCGGTCGGTCGCCCTGACCGGACTCAAGTGACACGAAGGAGTGTCCCCATGAAGCTCTCGACTTTCCGGCGGAAGATGCTCAGCGCGCTGACAGTCGGCGCACTGGTCGGGCTGGTCGCCGCCTGCGGCGGCAGCGGCGACAGCAATGGCAAAATGACACTGACCTACCGAATCTGGGACGAGCAGCAGCAGAAGGGCTATGAGAAGGTCTTCGAGGCGTTCAAGGCCAAGCACCCCGGCATCGACGTCAAGATCGAGCTTCAGCCCTACGACCAATACTGGACCAAGCTCGTCACCGAGATGGTCTCCGGCACCGCGCCCGACGTGTTCTGGATGACGCCCGCGAACTTCCCCGAACTGGCGACGCAGGGCGCGTTGATGGACGTCTCCGCCGCCGTGGAGCAGTCCGGCCTTGCCAAGGACAAGTACCACCCCAACGTCGTGGATTCCTTCACTTACAAGGGAAAGATGTACGCCGTCCCCAAGGACTGGGGCGTGCCGGGGATGCTCTACAACAAGCAGGTCTTCGCCGAGGCTGGCGTCGAGATGCCCACCGAGCCGCTGACCTGGGCGCCCGACGGATCCGGGACGTTCCTGCCGCTGATGCAGAAGCTCACCGTCGACGTGAACGGCAAGCACCCCCATGAATCCGGCTTCGATCCGGCCAAGGTCAAGCGGTGGGGCTTCGCCTCCTGGAACCACTCGGGCACCCAGTGGCTGAACTGGATCCCGAGCAACGGCGGCACGACGATCACCAAGCCCTACGGCACGTTCAACTTCAACGAGCCCGCTTCGGTCGAGGCGTTGCAGTGGGGTGTCGACCTGATCAAGAAGTGGCACGTGTCCCCGCCCGCCGAGCAGACCAACCCGCCCGCGGGCCGTGCGACCGAGATGTTCCAGCGCGGCGAGGTCGCGGTCTTCCCGGCCAACAACGCGCTGCTGCCCTTCGTGGCCCCCAGCTCGACCTTCCCGATCGGCACCGCATCGCTTCCCGCGGGCAAGGCAGGCCGCGTCGTGATCATCAACGGCCTCGGCGAGGCTGTCTACTCCCGCACCAAGCATCCCGACCAGGCCAAGCAGCTCGTGTCGTTCCTGGCCACCCCGCAGGCGCAGGCGATCATGGCCGAGGGCGGCTATGTCTTCCCGGCCATCAACGACCTCGCCCCGCGCTACGTCGAGCACTGGAAGGCCAAGGGCATCGACACCCAGCCGTTCCTTGACGAGGCGCGCGGCAAGACGGCGAACTTCCCGATCGTGTCCGGCTTCGCCGCGGCGGAACCCAAGATCAACCAGATCTTCAACGACATGTACCTCGGATCGGTCAAGGTCTCCGACGCCGCCCGCGCGGCCGTCGAACAAGGTAACGCCCTGCTCAGCCCCGAGAAGTAAGGAGGTCGCCCATGTCCGCATCAACCAAGAGGTGGCGCGTGGCGGCGATCGCCACCGCCGCGTTGCTGGCCGTCTCCCTGGCACCGGCCGCGACGGCCGAGCCCGCGCCCGGGGTGCCCGTGCAGCTGCTGTCGATCACCGACCTGCACGGCTACTTCGGCGAGTACACCACGACCGTGCCCGGCTCGCGTGCCGGTGAGCCCGCGAAAACCGTTGGTGGCGGGGCATATCTCGCCTCGCACCTCAACCGGCTGCGCGCACCGGAGAACTCCGTACTGTTCTCCGCGGGCGACGACTTCTCCGGCTGGCCGTCGGAGACCGCGTGGTTCTGGAACGAGCCGACGATCGAGTACATGAACATGATCGGCGTCGAATTCTCCACCGTGGGCAACCACGAGATCGACCGGAAACCGGCCTACCTCGAGCACATGATGGAGGGCACCTGCCAGGGCCGCCCCGACCGCGACCTCTGCTTCACCGACTCGACCGGGAAACGCTTCCAGGGCGCGGACTTCGACTACTACTCCGCGAACGTGATCAACGAGGCCACCGGCCGGCCCCTGGTCAAGCCGTACCACGTGCGGCAGGTCGACGACGGTCGCGGCGGCACGCTCCCGGTGGGATTCATCCACGCCACGACCACCCACACGCCGGAAGAGCAGCTCTCCTACTGGCCGAGCGAACTGAAGTTCCTACCCGAGGTGGAGACGATCAACCGTCACGCCGAGGAGCTGCGCGCGCGGGGCGTCCAGGCCATCGTCGCCGTTGTGCACGAAGGGTTCTCGCAAGCGAACGGTGCGGGGTACAACGACTGCACCGCACCGTTCGGCCCGCTTGCCGACATGAGCAAGCAGATCAGCCCGGCGGTGGACGCCATCGTCGGCGGGCACTGGCACGCGCTGGTGAACTGCATGCTGCCCGACCCGGCCGGTAATCCCCGCCCGGTGGTGGAAGCGGCGAACCACGGCAGGCTGATCAACGAGATCAACCTGGAGCTGGACCCGGTGACCGGCGATGTCCGCCGAGACCGGACGAAGTCGGTCAGCCACGCCAACACCCGTGATGTCGCACCGGATCCCGAGGTGCAGCGGATGGCGAAATACTGGAAGGACCGGCTCCCCGCGCGGGGGAACCAGCAGGTCGCCACGGTCACCGGCGATCTCACCCGCACCTCCGGCACCGACGAGGAGTCCACGCTCGGCAACGTGACCGCCGATGCGTTCCTCTGGGCGGCCAACAAGGACGGACAGGCCGATCTCGCGGTCGCGATGCCGGGAATCTTGTTGCGCGACATACCTTTCGCTCCCAATCCGGCCAATCCCGCGGACGCGCCGGGGCGGGTGCTGTTCTCCGAGCTGGTCTTCGGCACGGTCTACGAGAACGGCATCGGCCCGGCCGTCGTGCGCGGGACGGTGACCGGCAAGAAACTCGACGAGCTGATCGAGAGCCAATGGCAGCGGGGGGCCGACGGTGTCGTGACGTATCGGCATATGGCCGTTTCCGGCAACGTTTCCTACACCTACGACCCCGGCGCCCCGGTCGGGCAGCACGTCGACCTCAAGAAGATCCGGATCAACGGGAAGCCGGTGAAGGCCGACCGCGAGTACCGGATCGCGACGCTGGCCAACAACTTCTTCGCCCGCAACGCCACACCCGGGTTCACGGCGCTTTTCGAGGCCAGGAACCAGGATCGGAGCACCTACTCCGGTGCGGACGCGCTCTGGAGGTACCTGGAGGCGAGGTCGCCGGTCCGGCCGCCGAAGCTCGACCGGGTCCGGCCCGCACCTGGAAGGAGCCGTTAAGCGCCAGCTCACCTGAACCGGGACGGAGGGGTTGGCACGTGTTCGCTCATCGAGTCGAACTTGCGGACATAGCTCAGCCCCTCCGGGATCTCGATGCTGGTCGTCGAGGTCCAGCCCCGGGTCAGGGTGGGCCAGTCGGGCACGTCGGGGTGGAAGTGCGGTCGGAACGGCTCGTAGCCGTCGATGAAGGCGGCCGGTTCCGACCTCGCCTGCCACCGGATGTCCGCCGACAACCGCAGCCGGTCGCTGAGGTTGGGGCGGGCCCCGTGCACGGTGAGGCTGGTGAACATGAGCACGTCCCCCTGGCCGAAGTGGGTGCTGCGCCAGTCATCCACGCCGCTGCCCGCCACCTGCGCGGTGACCCCGCCGGGGCCCTCCGCCCTGGACACACCGAGCACGCCGAGCTTGTGCGACCCGGCGAGGACCTCGAGCCCGCCGGCGTCGGGGGGACAGTCGGCGAGGGGGATCCACATGGTCAGGGTGTCGACCGCGCCCTGGATGAGGCGGTAGTCCTGGTGAGCGGGCGTGGGGGTGGCCCGCGGCGTCGGCGCCGTGAGGCGGGCGATGTGCATCGGGTGGCAGAAGACCTCCTCGCCGAGCAGCCGCTGAGCCAGGCCGCGCAGCTCCTCCCGTTCGCTGAGCTCGTGGAAGGACTGCGTCGCCTGTACGGCGGAGTACATGCCGAAGAAGGTGGACTTGCCTTCCTCGACCGCCCGGCCGGACGCCCGCAGCTTGTGCGGCTCGGTGCCGGAGGCCAGCCACCTGCTGTCGTGGAGCACGGCCGCGATGTCGGCGCGAACACCGGTGACGTAGTCGCTGGGCAGCAGGTGGGGGAAGTAGAGGTAGCCGTCCTCGGACATGCGCTCCCGTAGCGCCGCGACGTCGTCGGCGATGTCGCTGGAATCGATCAACTGCTTCATGTTCTGCCTCCGCCGTGGGGGTCTCGACGGATTCGACTGTACGAAGGGCGGGGCGTCGCGGACATGGCTGAACCTGCCGGGGAGATGACAGATCCTGCTGCGACGCCCTCGCCTCCGGCCGGGTTGCTCGTCGTCGGCGAGAGCACCTTCACCAAGCGCATCGAAGCGATCCGGCCGACCGGCTCGCCGAGCTGGCTGCTCATGTGGACAACGCGGGGGCGCGGCGTCGTGCACCACGGGGACACGGCACTGACAACCAGCGCGGGGCAGCTCGTGCTGATCGAACCCGGTGTGCGGCACACCTACGGAGTCGCGCCCGGCGCCGAGGAATGGTCGCTGCTGTGGGCACACTTCCGAACACCACAAGGAAACTGGCTCGGGACGAGTCGCCGTCTGACCCCGGCGGCGAGTGGCGCCGCGGAGGCCATCGACGCCGCCTTCGACCGGCTCCGCCGCTACGCCCGGCTCACCGGTGATCACATCCCGCCGTCGCCGGTCCACCTCCCGGCCTTCGCCACCCGCCCCGAACAGCGGGCCCTCGCCATGTGCGCGCTCGAAGAGATCGTGCGCCTGGCCGACCTCGCCGGTGCCCCCGCCGCACCGCCGGGCCCTGACCCGCGCATCGCCCGCGTGCGGCAGCTCATTGCCGAGACACCGGAGGCCCCGCACACCCTGAACTCGCTCGCCGCCATAGCCGGGCTGTCACCGTCGCGCTTCAGTCACCTCTACGCGAGGGCCGCCGGCCACAGCCCCATGCAGGAGGTGCGCACCCGCCGCCTGCACCGCGCGGCTCGGCTGCTGACCGGCACGGGAATGTCCGTCGCCGCGGTCGCCGGCACCGTCGGCTACGTCGACCAGTTCCACTTCAGCCGCGCGTTCCGCCGCGAGTTCGGCCTGCCGCCGAGCAGTTACCGGCACCACGGCGAGGTTCCCGGTTGGGACTGAACGTGTTCGGAATCTGTGCGGGCGTCCCCCAAACCTGACCCGGTCAGGCAGGGGACCACTAGGGGGACGCATGGACGCGCTAGAGCCCGGCGGTTCCCGCGCCGCGACACCGAGAACCGGCTCGCTGACGCGTTGCAACTCGCCGGTGAGCAACGCGTCCGCTGCGGGCAGGCGGGGCAACAACCGGGTCTCGCCGATCCGCCGCCTTTATCGTCCACCCACCCGGCAACGCAGCCCTTCACCGTGGCCGGACCAAGCGACAGAACCCGGCATCTCCGAGCCCGAGAGGTCCGAACCAGTCCGACACCAGGCGACACACCCCGACATCGCGGATACGCGACGACCAGACGAAAAGGTCATGTCCGGCATTACTCGGCACCGTCCGACCCACCCAGGTGCCGACTCTTATCGAGGAATAAGGCAAATGTGGCGTGGTCGTCGGCGGGCCGGCAGTGGGGTGGAGGCGTGACTCGCGTGCCTGGATGCCGCACTCGGGTGTGCGGCGACCCCGCTGAGATCAGGCACCTCGCCAAGGCCCACACCAATTTGGCCGACGCGTGCTCGTGGACCGGCCGGGACCGTCAGGGACGATCGTTCCTGCACACCGGGTTGGCGATGGCCTCACGTGCGGGCGCCGACTATGTGGTGGCGACAGCCGAAGCCACCGCGGCCCGACTGGATTGGCTCGCGGGCGAGTGGTCCGGTCTGGCCGAGCGGGTACAGGCGCAGATCCATGCCTATGCCCATCTGCCACACATCGCGAACGAACTGAACCTGGTCATCGGCTGGCTGGCCGCCGCACGCGGCGACTGGCTGACCGCCGAACGCGGATTTCACGCCGCCCTCGACATTCACCCGACGGCGGTGATCCCGGTGGCGGTGGCCGCGGCGGGAGGGATGGCAGCCATGCTGCTCAGCCGGGACGACACCACGGCTCGCGGTCACGCGGAGCGCGGACTCGCCCTGCTCCGCGCGAAGGGCTCTTGGGCGTGGACCGCCGAGATAGTCCCCCAGGCTGTCGCGTGCTACCTCGCCGACGACGAAACCGGTGCCGCGCGGCAGCTCGTCGCGGAAGCCGAGGAGGAGCTAGACGGCATCGACGCACCCTCGGCGCGGATGGCGCTCACGGTGTGCAAGGCGCAGGTGGCCGCCGCGGCGGGAGATCACGACGACGCGGAGCAGCACTACCGTGACGCGCAGCTGCGATACCAGGAACTCGGGCAGCCCTACCGCGCCGCGCAGTGCGCCGACAGGGCCGCTCGCATCACCGGCGCCGGTCCCGCGGTGTTCCGTGAGCTGGCCGTCACGTTCGACGCACTGGGCGCCACCGTCGACGCGGCCCGCTGCCGTCACCACATCCGCAGCACCGGCACCGTCATACCTTCTGTCCGTGGCCGCCGCAGCTACGGCACGCAGCTGTCGCCGCGCGAACACGATGTCGCACGCCTGCTGGCAAACGGCCACACCAACCGGGAGATCGCTCAAGCCCTGTTCATCTCACGGCGCACCGTCGAGGACCACGTCGCCAACGTACTCCGCAAACTCGACGCGTCTTCCCGGCACGATGTCCGACTCTGAATTCACTGGGAGTCAAACAGACCCAGGGGTTTGTAGCAGATTCGAGATGCGTGGACATAGCCGTTGAAGCCGTGCCGGGGATCGGGCTCGGCGAGGACGGCGAGCTGGGTGCCCCGGGCGCGACGACGGTACCTCGTCGAATCGGCTAGTGTCGCGTGATCCTGCAGGACTTACCCGTGATTGGACGGCGATCTCCGGAGATCGCCGTCCAATCACGCGTAACCGCCGTCTGATCACGCGAGATCGCCGTCCGACGAACGAAACCCAACGTCAAACAAGCAGGATCACGCGACACTAGCCACGTTGGGATCACCCTCCAGAAAGACGAAATACGAAGGGAAAGATGGACGCAAGACCAGGCCATGACGCAAGAAATCAACAGCTCGACTTCTCGAAAGTAATAACCGGCGCAGACGGGGACCGCCCGATGCTGTACGTCGGGTTGCTGTGCTGAAGCCTCACGACCGCGGTGCGAACAGACTTGGACGCCGAAACCGCGGGACGACTTCGACCGGAAAATTCGGAGTTCTCTTCAGCCGGGGACCGCGTGTGTAATTTCCACCATGCAGGGCAGCACAAGAGTGTGGATGGATCCATGGCGTTGCCGTTTTCGCCTTCGTAATATCAGCGCGACAGCGTGACCTGGATCACCTGTCGATTCCCCACATCACCCCCGGTCCCTGGAGGCTGTCCGATGTCCACGAAGAACGCACGCGCCGTTATCCGCCGGCGCGGTCCGGCACTGCTCGCGGTGCTGACCTCGGTGGCGGCCGCGGTGTCCCTGGTCGGGTTCTCGTCCCAGGCGAGCGCCGGCCTCGCCGACGCGGCCTCGGCGGCCGTGGAGCACGATCCGGTGCTCATCATCCCCGGCATGGGCGGCACGACGCAGTACATGGAACCGATGAAAACCAAGTTCGTCGCCGCGGGATGGCGGTCGGACCGGGTCGAGACCTGGACCGACAGCAAGAGCATGAACGGTGACCTCACCACGGCCGGACAAGAGATCGGGCAGAAGGTCGACGAGGTGCTGGGGCGCACCAAAGCCAGCAAGGTCGTTCTGGTCACCTGGTCCGCCTCGACGCTGGCCGCCCGCTCCTACCTGAAGAAGGTCACCGGCGCGCAGGACAAGGTGTCGCTGTACTTCTCGATGGCCGGGCCGCACCACGGCACCACCACCGCCTCGATGTGCCAGCACATCGTCTCGTGCAAGCAGTTCGCCATCGGCTCGCCCTGGCTGGCCGACCTGAACTCCGGCACCGAGGACCCCGGCTCGCCGGGTGTCCGCTACACCACGCAGCGCTCCAACTGCGACTGGAACGTCAACCCCAGCACCTCGGCGGAGCTGGCCGGGGCCACCAACCTCCAGACACCGACCTGCATCACCCACGGCAGCTTCCCCAGCGACACCGGCGTGTTCACCCAGATCAAGAACATCATCATCGAACACGAGAAACAGACACCCACCACGACTCCGACTCCCACCAGCACGAGCAGCCCCACGACGACCACCACCACCCCGCCTGCCTCGCCCTGCTCGTCGGTCAACGGCCAGTGGGGCACCGCGGGCCCGTTCGCGGTGACCTCGGCCTCCAACGGACGTGGCACCACCGTCGTCCGACCGGTCAACCCCGGCACCCTCGGCTGCACCACGCACCCGGTCGTGCTGTGGAACAACGGCGCCAAATCCAAGCTGGACCGGTATCTCCCGCTGCTCAACCACCTCGCCTCCCACGGCTTCGTCGTCGCCGCGGCGGAGGGCAACGCGGGCAACGCGGCCCCCATGCTTCAGGGCCTGGACTACGTGACCGCGGAGAACAACCGCGCCGGCAGCCCCTTGCAGGGCAAGGTCGACCTGACCAACGTCGGCGCCACCGGCCACTCCTTCGGCGGCGGCGCGGCGATCGACGCCGGAGCCGACCCCCGCGTGGACACCATCGCCCCGATCTACCCCCTCGCGACCACCAACGGCAACCGGTTACGCGGCCCCGCACTGTTCATCGCCGGCCAGAACGACCCCACCATCGTGCCGATCGTCGTCCGCACCCCCTACAACCAGGCCACCCAGGTCCCCGCCATCTTCGCCGAACAACGCGGTGCCGACCACTACAGCATCCCCGCCCTGCACGGCACCATCACCTCCTGGTTCCGTCTCCACCTCATGCGCGACGAACAAGCCCGAGGCCTCTACTTCGGCCCGAACTGCACCTACTGCTCCTCACAGTTCTGGTCGATCTACGAACGCAACGCCAAAGCCCAGGCCGTCCCCGGCGCCTGACCACACCCGCACACGACGAGCGGGGAGCCCGACACCGGTCGGGCTCCCCGCTCGTTTCTGATGGTGGAACACTTCGACGGTGCGCCCGGCGCCGAAGCCCACAGCGGTCGCGTTCCGCGCCGCGGTCGATGCGAACTGGGGGGTCGGAGCCTTGCCCTCGTCGCGTGACGTGCCTTGACGCTGCGGCACGAGCGGACCCGAGTATCGACCTTGACAGATCAGGCTCATATGCCATTCGCTCCGCCAAAGCCGACCAAGTCCGGTCCAGGTCAGCGATGACGGTTTTCACCTGCCGCGAACAAGAAATTCAAGGCAGCCCAGGACCAATGTTTCGAGGAAACATCCCGACGCCTCCTGGTATGTGAGAACCGAACATTGTCGGCCACGCATATGAGGTCACACTGTTGACAGCAACATTGCGAGCAGGAGGCGACGTATGGAAAGAGGATCGGGACGCCGTGGTTTCCACCACGCTCCAGGTGCAGCCGACGCGCCTACGCGCTCATTGCCGCGTTTCAGCGGCGGTCAGCGGCCGGGAGGAAGTGCGGTTTCGTCCAGAGCCTCCCACGGTCGAATCAAAGGAAACCCCTATTTCGGGCATGCTGGCTGAGCACCGCACCTCGGGCGGCACAGGACTCGACCACCTTTCGCGTCGCCTGCCCGTTGCTCAACCCCGCTACCTCCCCCAGCGAAGCCAAAAGACGCTCTCTGCGCCGAGAAACGAAGTCGAGAACCCATCGAGCAAGGCCCTGCACAACGCTGTGCAGTGAGGAGACAGGTCCATGGACAACGACGTCCCCACTCGACTTCTCGAGTTGCTCGCCGGCGGCGCGGACAGCGATGAATTGGCGCGGGTGACGGTCGAGGAGCCCTCAGCAGCCGCGGCCTTCAAGGCCGCACTGCGCATCAGCGCGACGCTGCGCGGGCACCGGCGACGAGAGACCGAGCTGGCGGCGTTGTTCGACACCGCGGGCGATCTGGCGCGACTGCGTGATCCGGGCGAGGTACTGCAGTCCATCGTGCACCGCGCCCGCAGGCTGCTCGGTGTCGACCTGTCCTACCTCACCCTCACCGACGCCGCCGCGGGCGTCACCCGGATGCAGATCGCAGACGGCTCGGTGTCGAAGCTGTTCCCACAGGTCAGAATGAAACTAGGGGTGGGAATCGGTGGCCTGGTCGCACAGACCGCGCGCCCGTACACCACCCCCGACTACCGCTCCGACAAGCACTTCCTGCACTCCGAGCCAGTGGACGACGCGGTCCGCGACGAAGGCCTGACCGCCTTGCTCGCGGTACCGCTGACGGTAGGCGAAACCGTCACCGGCGTGCTGTACGCCGCGGACCGCACCCCCCGGGAATTCACACCCGACGAAATAGCCCTGCTGTCCTCTCTCGCCGACCACGCCGCCATCGCGTTGGACAACGCGCGGCTACTGGCAGAACTCAGCACCCACAGCCAAACGATGGAGCGAGCCGAGGAAGCCCACGACCGGCTGATGGACCTGGTGCTGCGCGGCGAGAACACCTCCGCCGTCGCCGCCGCGGTCGCCGACGTACTGCACGGCGGCATCGGCGTGTACACCAACGACGGCGGGCAACTCGCCCACGCCGGACTGCCCACGGCCCCGCCGGACCCCCAGGCTGTCACCGCGTCCCACAACTCCGGCCGCGCCACAGTCACCTCAGGGGGTTGGGTCTGTGCTGTGCAAGCAGGACCTGAACTGCTCGGCAGCATCGTGCTGCGCACCGACACCAGCCTCTCCGCCGCCGATCGACGTCTCTTCGAGCGCGCCGCCGTGGTGACCGCACTGCTGCAGATGCTGCGCCGCTCGGCAGCCAAGGCCGAGGACGAAGTCCGCGGTGAACTACTCACCGACCTGCTCACCGCACCTGAGCGCAACCCCTCCGCCCTCATCGAGCGCGGCCATCGCCTCGGCGTGGACCTGACCGCCCGGCACGCGGTCTTCATCGTCCACGCCGGCGAGGTGTCCCGGCGACGCCTGGCCGCGGCAGCCGCCCCCTTCGCGGCCCTCAGCGGCATCCACGCCGAGCAGGTCGTACTCCTGGCCTCCACCGATACGCCCGGGGCCCTGGCCGCCCGCATCGCCTCCGCGCTCGGCTCCCACGCGGGCCTGCCGATCACCGTCGCGGCGGGCGGCCCGGCCTCCGGTCCCCCCGATCTCGCCGCCGCCTACCACGAAGCAACCCGCTGCCTGCGCGCGCTGCTCCGGCTGGGCCGCGAAGGCACGGGAGCCTCGATGGCAGAACTGGGTTTCATCGGCCTCGTACTCGCCGACCACGCCGATCACACCGGCTTCATCCACGAGACACTGGGCCCGATCTTCGACTATGACCGCAACCGCGGAACCGAACTGGTCCGCACCCTCAAGGCCTACTTCGCGAGCGGCTGCAGCATCCCCCGCACGAAGGACACCATCCACGTCCACGCCAACACCGTCGGCCAGCGCCTGGACCGGATCGGCAAACTCCTCGGCCCGGACTGGCAAGCCCCGGACCGAAAACTGGAAATCCAACTCGCGCTGCGACTGCACGAACTGCACACCCCTGAACATCGTCACGCAACGCCGACAACGTGAATCAGACCGGTATTCCGACTTGCACACGAGAGCCTTCTGCGCGCATTCATATCCAATTCGGATTACCCACGCCTATTCATGGAATTCCGACTCCCGTGGTTCGCCTCGGCACTGTCGATCAGGCAGCGGAATCCTCACCAGTTCCTCATGTCGAACCGTCATTCGCGGCTCCGGAGCGGCGCTGGGCGCCCGGTCCTCTCTGAAGAACGGGCCCGGCGCCCAGGACAAGGTGTCGATGTACTTCTTCATGGCCGGGCCACACCACGGCGTCACCGCTGCCGCGTCCTGGTGCCAGCGCCCGCTACCCCTCGTGCGAGCGATTCGCCATCGACTCGCCATGGCCGGCCGCAGCCACAAGTGCGCCGTTGGGTTTCCCTTTGCCGATCGGCGTTCGCAGGGCGTCAACGATGACCGCGTCCGTCATGAGTGTCTGCTTTCTCAAGCCGTGGCGGTGAAGCAAGCCGTGATTCAGTGGGTCGGAAGTTCCGAAATGTTGCGGCGTCGGGTTTCTTTGGCTGCCAGGATGCCGAGGACCGAGATGGCGGCGGCGATGGCGATGTAGATGGCGATCGGCGTGCCGTTGCCGTAGTTCCGCAGCAGCGCGACGGCGATGATCGGGGCGAGAGAACCGGCGAAGATCGAGGTGACCTGGTAGCCGATGGAGGTGGCGCTGTAGCGGACGCTGATGTCGAATTGCTCGGCGAAGAACGCCGCCTGCGGGCCGTACATGGCGGCGTGCATGAACAGGCCACCGGTCACCGCCAGGATGATGAGTGCGGGTTGGCGGGTGTCGAGAAGGTGGAAGAACACCGGCGCCCATGCGGCGGTCCCGATGGCGCCCGCCAGGTACACCGGCCGCCGGCCGACCCGATCGGACAGTGCGCCGAACAGTGGGATCGCCACCAGGTGGACGGCGTTGGCGACCAGCAGAGCGGTGAGGACGACGCCGCTGGAGAGTTTGAGGTGGGTCGTGACGTAGGTGAGCACGAACGCGGTGATGACGTAGTAGGAGACGTTCTCCCCGACCCGTGCGGCCATGCAGATCGCGATTTCCTTGGGGTGGCGGCGTAGTGCTTCCAGGGCGGGTGCCCGGCGCGGAGTTTCACCGGCGTCTGCCAGCGCTTTCGCCTTGATGAACGACGGGGCGTCTTCGACCGCCGTGCGGATCCAGAAGCCGAGGACGACGAGCGCGGCGGAAAGCAGGAAGGGGATGCGCCAGCCCCAGCTGAGGAAGGCCGCTTCGTCCATCGTTCCGGCGAGGATCGCCAGGACGGCGGTGGCCAGCAGGTTGCCGATCGGGACGCCCGCCTGTGGCCAGCTCGCCCAGAATCCGCGACGCTCGGCGGAGCCGTGTTCGCTGACCAGCAGCACGGCGCCGCCCCATTCGCCGCCGACGGCGAAACCTTGCACCAGCCGCAGGCTGGTCAGCAGCACCGCCGCCCAGATGCCGATCGATCCGTAGGTGGGGAGCAGGCCGATGGCGGCGGTGGACACGCCCATGAGCATGAGGCTGACCATGAGGAGCTTCTTGCGGCCGAGGCGGTCACCGAAGTGGCCGAAGACCAGGCCGCCGATGGGGCGGGCGACGAAACCGAGCGCGTAGGTCAGGAACGCGAGCATCACCCCGACGAGCGGGTCGCTGTTGGGGAAGAAGAGCTTGTTGAACACCAGCGCCGCGGCCGAGCCGTAGAGGAAGAAGTCGTACCACTCGACGGCGGTGCCGACCAGGCTGGCGGCGACGACCCGGCCCATGCTGGTCCGAGGCGTGGTGGATTCGTGCGTTCTCGTCATTGAGACTCCACTGGTAGCCCTCCCGGCCTTCGACCGGAGGGGTGGGGAAGGGTGCTATTCGCTGCTGCGGCTGAAGAGTTGTTATCTCTGGCAGGTGAAGCTGTGGGCGTTGTCCGGATCTCCGCCGGTGTAGCGTGGCCACGTCGGGTACTGGCACAGGGGGCGGGTGCGTTGTCCTGCCGTGGGGTTGACGTCGGTGACGACCGGGTGGACGGGCGCTTTCCCTTGCCCGGTCCAGGTTTCCAGCGCGCCGAGCGAGTCCCAGCCTGCGGCGAAGGCCGCGCCGACGTTGACGTGGTTGGCGCCGGGCACGACATAGAACCTGGCGAACCGATCGGTGGCCTGACGTCCGACGGTCCGCTGGACGCGTCCGAAGTACTCGGCGGTGGAGCGAGAGCTGACCAATTCGTCGGCGGCGCCGTGCAGCATCAGCAGCTTGCCGCCCGCCCGTGCGAAAGGACGCAGATCGGGATTGTTGACGTCCTGCAGTTGCGACAGGTCGCTGATCCGCTGCTTCCATTCACCGGGGGCTCGCGGGTCGAGGGTGAGGGAGTTGAAGGACGGGTCGCGGGTGACGAAGTACCGCGTCCACTGGTCCCAGAACTGCGGTCCGTACCCGGCTGTCGTCGGCATCGGGTGGGCAGGTGCCTGAGTTCCCATGCCGAGCAGAGGCGTGCTCATTTTGGCTCCGGACAGGAACGGGAAGCCGGGGTAGCCTCGCTCGCCGCTGCCGAGGCGGTAGTTCCAGTACAACGGCGAGGAGAGCCGCACGACGGCGTTGATCTGGGTGTCGGACAGGCAGGTGTCCGCGGTGTCCTTCCCACCGGGGCAGCGCAAGGCCCAGGGGTGGTAATGGCAGCCGTCCGGATTGGACACGACGCCGTCGGTGAGGCCGTCACGGCGGTCGCAGGCGTCGATGACGCCGCGGTAGAGCACGGCTTGCTCGGCGGGGTTGAGAAAGGCACCTGGCTGGGACAAGACCCGCGTCTCGTAGCCGAAGAACAGGTCGAGACTGGCGGCGTTCCACGCGGGATAGACCGCGATCACCCCGTCGAACGCGGTGGGCCAGCGCTGCGCCACGGCGAGCGCTTCCCGTCCGCCGGTGGAGCCTCCGGCGAAGAAGCTGTGGGCCGGGTGTGCACCGGGATAACGCCGGGAGATGAGGTGGACGGCCGTGTCCCTGGTCTTCTTCAGCGCGTCGCCCGCGAAGTTCCGCACCGCTTCGTCGTTGAGACCGAACGAGCCGTCGAGGGTGGTGCTCGGCGGGAATCCGGGCGTGGCCTGGTGCCCGGAGTCGCTGGCGAAGACGGCGTAGCCACGGGCGAGGGGTACGGGTTGATCGGCGGGTCCGAACGGGACGTTGCCCGCGATGTTGGGGATGGTGCCGTCGTAGCCGCCTCCACCGAACATCAGCGAGCTGTGATTCCACTGGGTCGGCAAGGCCAGTTGCATCTTGATCCGGGGGGCGTTCGGGTCCACGGGCCGGATCGCGGCATCGACCGAGCAGTACTCCCCGATCGTCGCGGTGGCGGCGACCAGCCGGGTCGCGGTGACCTGACCGCCGGAGGTGGGCAGGCTGATCGCGGCGGCGGGAATCTGGACGCCGTCGAGGTCGGCGCAGAGCCCGGACGCTGACTGCTGAGCGTGTGCCGCGAGCGGCATGACGAGCGTGGCGAGCAACGGGGTCACCACCGCGGCCGTTCGGAAGACCTTCATGATGACCTCCATCGTTCGTATCCCGGTTCGGCCATCAGGCTAGGCAGCGACGACCACTCATCGCGATGTGCGCGGGGCACACTGGATTCTGTTGGCGACTGTTCGGATGTGACACTCGCGGTGTGTTTCTGACCGACTTCCCCACGCGACTGGCCTTTAGTCCCATATTCGATGTAGAGCCATGTCGCGACATGGCTCTGCATCACGCCTCGTCCGCCGATTCGGCGCGTGGATGCGAGGTAGTGACCTTGAGCAGGCGCAACGCGACTTGGATCTCCAGGAGCTGATCGGCGTGACGCCAGGTGTCGCCGATGAGGTGACTGATGCGGCCGAGGCGCTGGGACACCGTGTTGTGGTGCAAATGCAGTGTCTGCGCGGTGGTGCGGGCGTTGTGGTTGGTGGCGCAGAAGACTTCGAGAGTGTGCAGGAGTTCGGTCCGGTTGACCCGGTCGTAGTCCAGGATCGGTCCGATGGTGGCGTTGATGAAGCCGCTCAGATCGGGGTGGCCGTTGAACAAGGTGCCGACGAAGCCGAGGTCGCCTGCTTCGGCTGTGTCACCGTGACGGCCGAGGGCCAGCAGGGCGCGCATGCATCGGGTGGCTTCGTCATGGGCGGCGATGATCGAGGTGGGGTGCGGCACCCTGGCCACGCCGGCGGTGACACGGTGACGAGAGGCGCGGGCGAGCTCGCGGGACGCGGCGCGAGCGACCGCGCGTGGTTCGTCGCCGGGTGCCAGCAGCACGACCGCGTCGTGATGGTGGGTGGCCAGGCCGCGGAAGCGGCGTGCCAGCGCGGCGATGGCGGGATAGATCCGCTCGCGCGCGGGGCCTTCCAGGTGAGCGACGACCATGACCTGGCACACGTCGAGGTCGACGCCGAGGATCGCCGCACGCCGCCGCAGCAGGTCGTAGTCCTGGGCCTGCTGGGTGAGGAGTTCGCCGAGCAGTTCGCCGCGCACCCGCGCTTCGGCTTCGGCCATCCGCCGCCGGGTGACCAAGACCAGCGCGGCGACCAGGGCGGCACGCTCCAGGATGCGCCGGTCGGTGTCGCTGATCGTCGACGGGCCGATGTGGACGATGGTGCCCAATGGCTCGGATTCGGTGATCATCGGCACGACGCAAAGATGCTCCCGCACGAGGGTATGACCGGATCGACGGGCCTCGACCCCTATCTCGGCCAGCTCCACCAGGGGCGCGTCCCCGTCGTCGCCCGAGGTGGCGATCGCGACGCCGTGTTCGTCCACGACCACGACCTCACCGGGCACCGCGGCGGCGGTCGCTTGAACGACTTCGTCGACGCCCTTGCCTTGGATGACCAGTTTGGTGAGGCGTTCGTGCACCTCGGCGGTGCGTTCCAGGTCATCGACGTGGGAACCGATGGTCGAGTTCGCGATGCGCAGGTCTTCGACCGCGGATTGGGCGGCGGTCAGCAGCCGGGAGTTCTGAATTGCCACAGCGGCGTGGTTGGCGAGCATGCTGAGCGCGTTGATGTCACGGCTGCTGAAAGTCCGTACCGCACGGTGGGCTGCCAGCAGGACCCCGATCACCTCTTGCTTGAGCTTCACCGGGACACCGAGGAGCGAGTCGATACCCTCGGCCGTGACAGTCCTGTCGACCGGCCCGGTGTGCGTGAGCGTGGTGTCGAGCAGGTAGGACTCGACGCTGTAGGGCTCACCAGTCCGGGCGACCATGCCGCCGAGCCCGCAGCCTGGAGCGAGCCGCAGGCCGACGAGCAGGCCGGAGATGTTGCCCGACGCCGCCTTGATGAAGCAGTCACCGCGGTCGTTGTCGCTGAGGCTGATGTAGGCCAGGTCGCATTCCAGCAGACGCCGGGCCCGGTCGGCGATGGCCTGCAGGATCGAGTCGAGGTCGCGGATGGAAGCCAGGTCGTTGGCCGTGTCGTTGAGCAGTTGCAGTTCGGCTTCGTTGCGGCGGTGCCGGATGAGGGTCTCGCGCAATCGCAGCGCGATCGCGCGTTCACGCTCGACTTCGGCCAGCTCGTCGGGAGCCAGGTTCGCCGCCCGTGCCCGCGTCACGGCGGTGTCGAAGGCACTGATGTCCGCGTCCTGCTGCAGTAGCTGAAGCAGGGATTCACCTTTCGTCCGCATCGATCCTCCTGATGGGCAACGGCACGTCCCGCCGCGCGTTCGACCACGCTTGTGCACAGTGTGACCTTCGATGACCGGGGTGGCGAGTCAGTTCGCGGAAAGGCCTCGGCGGATCCCGGCTTCCAGGCGCGCGGCCACTTCGTCCCCGCGTCCGTCCGGCCAGGTGAGCAGCCCGCTCCCCGTGGGGCGGCCCGTGCGGGCCTGCTCCAGGAGCTGGTCGAGGGTGGGGAACGAGTTCGTCTGGGTGGACAGGTCGTGCGCCAGGTTGGCCAGGATCGCGCGGGTAAGGTCCAGTCCGATGTAGTCGGCGTTCTCCATCGGCCCCACGGCGGCCCAGCGCAGCCCGAGGCTGGCGCGGACGACGGTGTCGATCGTCTCCGGCTCGCACACACCCTCGTCGAGCAGGTAGAGGGCCTCTCTCACCAGCGCGAACTGCAGGCGGTTCCCGATGAACCCCGGTACGTCCCGGTGCAGCCGGACCGTGGTCTTGCCCAGCGACGCGATCAGGTCATAGGCGTGTTCGACGACATTCGCGTCGGAGTCCTCACCTGGCGCGATCTCTACCAGGGGAATCAGATAAGGCGGGTTCCACCAGTGCACGCCGACCAGGCGCTGCGGGTGGGCCATCGCGTGGGCCACCTTGCTGATCGACAGCACCGACGTGTTCGTCCAGATCGGAGTGTCCGGCGCGATGTCGGACTCGATGGCCGCCAGTACGTCGTGCTTGACCGCCAAGCGTTCCGATACCGCCTCCACGACGATCTCCGACTGCCGCGCCAGCTCGGGCAGCGAGGCAACGGGGGCGATGCGCTCCTGAACCGTGCGAATCTGGCCGGGCGGAACGCCGATGCGCGACAACGCCTGGCCGACACGGTCGTCGAGACTTTTCAGGACGGCGGGGTCGATGTCGAAGACACCGACCTGGTGGCCGGCTTGGGCCAGGGCGACGGCGATGCCATGGCCCATGAGGCCGCCGCCGATGATGCCGAAACGGGTCACTGAACGACTTCCTTCACGAGGAGGTTTGAACCTGGTCGGCCACGAGACACGAGGAAGCCTGACTACGAGGGGGCGTCACCGAGAAGACGTCGCCCGGTGGGCCGGTAACCTGTCCGCGAATGCCTCGACCGTGAGTAAGACTTGCGAGTGAGCCACACGATATGGGTGCCGGACCACCGAACATATGGGCGGGAAACACACTTCCGGGCCCTCGTCGATGTTCACGTGTCACTCCCTGGGTACGAGGTCCAAGGCGTGGCAGCGGGTAACACATGCGTACCCACGCAAGAGTGTGTCCTCTGCACATATCGCTACCGGGGTGCCTTGTACCTACAGTGTTGCCACCTCGGATCAAACGGCCCTTCAGGCACCGAGAGCACGAAACGCTTCAAGCGATTTCGCGTGAGTACCGTAGCTCAAGGAGGCAACGATGCCTGCGAATACCCAGCCGTCTTTCACCTCGCGAAACCGCCCGAACCGACGGACGCGACTGTTGGCTGCCACGTCCGCCGCGCTGGTCGCGGTGGTCACGACGGTAGTCGCGTTGACGTCGTACTCGGCCAACGCCGAGACGACCGCCGCGACACACGACCCGGTGATCCTGGTGCCCGGCATGACCGGCACGCCGTCCAATATGGACGCGATGAAGTCGAACCTGCAGTCCAACGGCTGGGCGGCGAACCGGCTGTTCACCTGGACCGACAGCAGCAGCATGACCCAGGACCTCGCCAAGGCCGCCCAGGAACTCGGCACCAAGGTCGATCAGGTGCGCTCGCAGACCGGCGCGTCCAAGGTCGTGCTCGCGACTTGGTCCGCGTCCACGCTGGCGGCCCGCTACTACATCAAGAACCTCGGTGGCGCCGACAAGGTTTCGCAGTACATCGGCTACGCGGGCCCGCAGCACGGCACCACGAACAACGGCTGTCAGTTCTATGTGTCCTGTCAGCAGTTCGGCTCGGCGAATTCCCCGTTCCTGCGTGAGCTGAACTCCGGCACCGAAGTGCCGGGCCACCCGCAGGTCGCGTACCTGACCGTCCGGTCGGTCAAAGACACCAACGCGGCACCTTACGACACCGCCAAACTCGCGGGCGCCGACGACAACTACCTGCTCTCCGGGCCGATGGCGCCGACGCACTTCACCATCGTCAAAGACGCTACCGCGTTCGCCGCGATGCGCGCGTTCATCGTCGCCCACGAGAACCCGCCGACCGGCACGGCGACGCCGACCAGCACGACGGCACCGCCCACCAGCACTCCGTCCGGTCAGTGCTTCTCCGGATCCAACTACAGCCACGTGGTCGCCGGCCGGGCGCACAACAGCTATGGCTACGCCTTGGCCAACGGTTCCGACCAGAACCTCGGCCTCAACAACCTTTACACAGCAACGAAACTGCGTCAGACCGGCACGAACTACTACGTCAAAGACAGCACCTGCGCGTAGCGGCATCCACCGGCCCGGCCCCCCGGCCGGGAACACCATGACCCCACCAGGAGCGGTTTCTCCATGAACAAACTCGTCGCCACTGCCGCCGAGGCGGTGGCAGATATCCACGACGGAGCGTCCCTGGCCGTCGGCGGCTTCGGACTCTGCGGCATACCCCAGACCCTCATCCACGCCGTGCACGGAACCGAAGCGTCCAGGCTGAGCCTCGTGTCGAACAACTGCGGCACGGACGGACGAGGACTCGGAGTCCTGTTGGAATCCGGCCGAGTCGCGCGGGTCGTCGCGTCCTATGTCGGCGAGAACAAGGAGTTCGCCCGCCAATACCTGGCGGGCGAACTCGAGGTCGAACTCATCCCCCAAGGCACACTCGCCGAGCGGTTACGCGCCGGAGGCGCCGGTATCCCCGCGTTCTTCACCCCCGCCGGAGTCGGCACGCAGATCGCCGACGGCGGTCTGCCCTGGCGCTACGCCGAGGACGGCACGGTCGCGGTCGCGTCCCCGCCGCGCGAGACCCGCGAGTTCGATGGCCGCGACCATGTCCTCGAACAAGCCATCACCTGCGATTTCGCCTTGGTACACGCCTATCGCGGGGATCGGCACGGAAACCTGGTCTTCCGCCGGTCGGCGGCCAACTTCAACCCGCTGGCCGCGGCCGCCGGGCGCATCACCATCGCGGAAGTCGAAGAACTCGTCGAACCCGGCACCCTCGACCCCGCCCAGGTCCATGTACCGGGTATCCATGTCCAGCGCGTCGTGGAACTCACGCCCGAGCAGGCCGCGGACAAACCCATCGAACGCCGCACCACCAGTGAAAGGACCACCGACTGATGCCGTGGACACGCGACCAGATGGCCGCCCGCGCCGCCGCCGAACTCGCCGACGGCAGCTACGTCAACCTCGGCATCGGCCTGCCCACCCTCGTTCCCGACCACATTCCAGCGGGAATCCACGTCGTCCTGCACTCCGAGAACGGCATCCTCGGCACCGGCCCCTACCCCCGTGACTCACAGGTCGACCCCGACCTCATCAACGCCGGAAAAGAAACCGTCACCACACTCCCCGGAGCCAGCTTCTTCGACTCCGCGCAATCCTTCGCCATGATCCGCGGCGGCCACATCGACACCGCGATCCTCGGCGCCATGCAGATCTCCGCCAAGGGTGACCTCGCGAACTGGATGATCCCCGGGAAAATGATCAAAGGCATGGGCGGCGCGATGGACCTCGTCCACGGCGCACGCCACGTCGTCGCCCTCACCGAACACACCGCCCGCGACGGCAGCCGCAAAATCGTGGAGGAATGCACCCTGCCGCTCACCGGCCGCAGGTGCATCAACCGCATCATCACCGACCTCGGCGTCCTCGACGTCACCGACGACGGGCTCCAGCTCGCCGAAACCGCACCCGGCGTCACCCCCGACGACATCCTCGCCGCCACCGGCGCGCCCGTCCTCACCGCAGCCCCTTCTGCTCGAGCGAAGCACTTCAGCTCAGACAAACCCGGAGCGCACCTATGACAGTTCGGTTGGCGATAGAAGTCCTCGTACACGTGGACGTGGTGGACCACGAGCGGGACCAAACCATGGCTATGCCCGCACCGGAAATGGCTGAGAGCGCCGAGTCTTGGTGAGCAGCATCAGACCGCCGTTCAAGTACACGGCGCAAGACACGGTTGAGTCTTGCGTAGCGAAGGTCAGGTCGCTCAAGGCTCTCAAGCACGCCCCCCGTTCACTACCTCGGTAGATCGCGGTATGCCTGGGAGCACTTCTGGCCCTGGCCCATCTCAAACCATTCCCCTGGGCTCGGCGGCGAGGGTGGTGTCTTGACGCCACACGGGGCCGCAGCCGGTGCACCGCACGACCGTGCCCACCACCGACCGGCACACCGCGCTGATCGCGGTCAAGAACGCGGTTTACGCGTGGCGGCAGGGGATCTTCTTCCTCAGTGTTTGCGACACCGAAACCCAGTGGGCCACGGTCGATTCACTGCGCCCGCAGCTCACGCGCCTGTCACGGCAGTGTCGCCATGTCCGCCTTCGGACTCCCAACGGGCGAGGGCGTTTTCCGGGGCGGGCCGCGCGCCGAACTCGTCGAGGAGCGCCTCCGGGCCGGCCACGTTGTTCTGCCCGGAGGCCGCGAGCAGCACGCGCTCGGCGGCCACCGGACCCGCCTCCGGCGGGATGACCAGGAGCGTGACCCGGTCCATGTTCCCGCCGGTCACATGCACGAGATGGACGCTCTGCGAGTCGATTCCCTCCAGTTTGACCAACCGGCCCTGACAGATCAGCTCGCGGACCGTGACCGCCCAGACCGTCGGCTGGAACGCCACCCGCCACACCGGGCCGATCCGGCCATTGAGCGCCGTGGCGAGCTCGGGCACCTCGCTCGTCAAATCACGGGACCGGGGTCACCAGGCGCCGTCGACGAAACCGCTCTCGGAGTTGCGGGGCTTGATTTTCAGCCGATCGGCGGCGCACAAGTTCGGCTCCGGTCTCCGGCCACGCAGGCCGGCGTCGATGAAGAACCGAAGGTGACATCGGTCGTTCTCCGACGTGCGGAATACTCTCGGTGTTTTCCATTGTACAGTCGAAATCCGTGTCGCACGAAAACGTGCGTACAGAGGGCTCCAGTCCCGCCGTCCTCGTAAGAAGGAACGAGACACAGTCCACTAAGGACTGTCTATGGTGACCAAGGGGAGGAGGTCGTGACCCCCGAATGCCGGATCCATCGCCTTCCCGGCCCGCACCTGGTGGCCGGTTCTTCCGCACCGGACCTGCCGGTCGCGCTCAACCGCGCAGGGCGGCGAAGGCGTGTTCCCTGCCCGGATCATGGCCGCGCGCGGAAGGACGCCCTTCGCCTGCTCGATGATCAACCGGCTGTCGAATCACCGAGAAGCCGTTCGGTCATGGCAAAGCGAGACGGAAGATCTTGCGAATGACCGAGCCGAGTTGTTTCGACAGGGAACCGGTGTTGTAGGGCAGATCGTGCTTCTCGCAGATCTCCCGCACCTCGGCCGCGATCTGCGGATAGCGGCGGGACGGGATGTCCGGGAACAGGTGGTGCTCGATCTGGTGACTGAGGTTCCCTGACAACAGGTGGAACAGCGGGCTTCCGGTGATGTTCGCGGAGCCGAGCATCTGGCGCAGGTACCACTGCCCCTTGCTCTCGGCCTCACTCTCCTCTTCGGTGAACACCTCGGCGCCGTCGGGGAAGTGGCCGCAGAAGATGATGGAGAAGGCCCAGAGATTGCGGATCAGGTTCGCGCTGACGTTCGCCGCCAGGGTCACCGGGAACAGCAGCCCGGTCAGCGCGGGGAACAGCACGTAGTCCTTGCCCGCCTGCCGCCCCACCTTGCGCAGCATCGGGCCGAGCAGCGGGCGGACGTCCGCCCATGACCGGCGGCCTTGCACGATCCTGTCCGCTTCGAGGTCGTGCAGCATGATCCCGTACTCGAAGAACAGTGCCTGCGCGGCCGCGTAGAGCGGATTGCCGAGGTAGTACGGATTCCACTTCTGGTCTTCGGTGATCCGGATGATGCCGTAACCGACGTCGCGATCCTTGTCGAGGATGTTGGTGTAGGTGTGGTGCATGAAGTTGTGCGAGCGGCGCCACTGTTCGCCCGGGCAGACCATGTCCCATTCGAAGGTCCGCGAATTCAGCGTCGGGTCCTTCATCCAGTCGTACTGACCGTGCAGGACGTTGTGGCCGATCTCCATGTTGTCCAAGATCTTCGACAACGACAGTGCGCCGACGCCCGCGATCCACGCCGGCGGGAACCAGCCCGCGAACAGGAGCACCCGGCCTGACACCTCACTGAGCCGTTGCACCGCGACGACGCGGCGGATGTAGTCGGCGTCTTCCGCGCCGAGATCCGCCACCACCCGTTGGCGCAGCGAATCCAGTTCCTCGCCGATGAGTTCCACCTGGGCCTGATCGAGTTCTCGGGTCGTCGTGGTCATGGGGATCTCCTTGACGTAGTTCGGGTTCCCGGTCGAGGCCGGCTTCGGGCGGGCCGGATTCCGCGGGCCTGCTCGCGTGGACGTCTGCCATCCTCGCGCGCACGTGGCTGACGCGAGCTGGAAGATCAGCATCTGCGCCGGCACCCCGCCGACGGTCGCCGCCGTGCTCGGCGCGGCACTGAGGTGGGGGGTCCGGTGGTGAGCCAGTTCGCCGCGGCGTCGACGCTCTTCGTGAGCTGGACCCGCGAGACCGACGGCGGGAAACCCCGCGACGGACGAGGAAGGCCACCGCGGGAGCCAGCATCGCGGCTGCCCGCACCAGGCGCGGCACCGCTCGCCGGACGTCGTCGTGGCCACACGGCTCACGCCGGAGGTCGGCCATGATCGGAGCCTCTCGCTGCGGACGGCTCGCCGGCTCGTGCGTGGTCGCCGTCGCGACACAACGAGCGCCGCCGGGTCCAGAGCGGTCCCTCAACGCTACGAGCGGGGATCGGGCTCGTGCGGTGAAGGGCAACGAAGTGCTGAGCTCGACGATAGCCCGGTATCCCTGGCGAGGCCGTCTGGTGGCGCCATTCATCACAGTCGCGAACGGGTGAAACCCCAGTCTCAGACGACCGAGCGCGCCTCGTGCGCCCGCGTCCCGAGCCCCACGGCAGCTTCACCGCCGCCTTCGTCGGCGCGCGAGTCCTCGAAGCTCTCAGCGCCGTGAAAGAACCCGGCGTGCCAGCCATCCCGCGTAGACGGCCAGCCCCGCGACCCCTGCCTTCCGGGTGGGGGCCGCCGCGATCGCGAGCCCAATGGCGAGTTCGGTGGCTCCGTTGCGATACGTCCAGCTGCGGACGTCGTCGGCGAAGGCCATCTTCGTCACGGGTTCGAACGCCGCCGGGGCGGCGAAGTGGGCGAGACCGGTCGCGGCGATGGTGAGGCCGAGGACCTGGCCGGTGCGTGCGGACATGGGTTCCTTTCGTCGTCGTTCAGTCGAGGACGCCGGCGCGGCGCCACAGACGGCGGCTCGGGCCGCCGATGAGACCGATCTCGGTGAAGTACTCGACGGCCTTTGCCGCCCACGACGCCTTCGTCCGGCGCCAGTGCGGGTTCGAGGCGGCGACTTGGCCTGCTTCGCGGGGGTCGAGGCCGACGGAGGTGTATGCCTTGGGGTGCAACAACTCCGACGTCGCCACATAGGCCATGGCGGCGATCGCCCAGCGGATCAGTTCGCGGCCGACGCGACCGTGGCGGGCCCACGCCCGGCCCAGTTCGTCCTTGGCGAAGCTGATGTGGCGCGCTTCCTCGATAACGTGGATACGCGAGATCATCCGGATCATCGGCTGCAGGCTGGGGTCGCGCATCATCTCGCGTTGCATGCCGTCGGCGAGTTCTTCGACATAGATGGCTCCGGCGAACAGCAGCGCCGGACCGCAGACGGCGCCGAACACCTTGCCCGCCCGGTGCGCCGAGCGGCTGGGGCGACGGACGACGCCGCCGGTCTTCGCGATCGAGCGGGCGAACATGGTGCTGTGACGGCATTCGTCGGCGATCTCGGTGAGCGCGTACTGGGCGTTGTGCGTCGTCGGATCGCTGTTGTAGACGTGGCGCACCAGGCCCTGCATCAGGATCAGCTCGAACCAGATCCCCGACGCCGCCGCGGCCGCGGCCTCCTGACGGCTCAGTTCGGCACGCTGGTCCTCGTCGAGCCGTTCCCACAATGCGGTGCCGTACAGGGAACATCGTTCCGGTGCCTTGCCGTAGGCGCCGTCGACCAACGGTGCCAGCCAATCGACGTCGACGTCCGGGTCGTAGGAAAGCCGCGCGGAAGAACGTTGCAGGCGCTCGGCGACCCGTTCGCTTTCGGTGTTCGCGGTCATGACGACCTCCTTGGATCCGTGCTCTCCGGCAGCGGTCCGCCGCCGTCCGGGATGACCTGTCCGGAGTCGCGATAGGCCACCGCCTCGTGAAAACCGTCGCGTTCGGCGAACTCGCGGAACCAGCGGCCTTCCGGGGTGTGCCGGGTGATGCCGTCGAAGAGCGTCGCGAGCGTCTGGGTGCCGGACAGGCCCATGTTGTCGTAGGCCTGGTTGATCATCAGCTTCTGCATCACCAGCTGGTTCGTCGGCACCCCGGCCATCCGGCCGGCCAGTTCCTCGGTGGCGGCTTCCAGTTTCCCTGGTTCCACCGCGTCGAGCGCGAGCCCCCAGTCCGCCGCGGTGGTGCCGTCGATGGTGTCGCCGGTGAGCAGCATCCGTTTCGCGCGCTGGGCCCCGACGCGATAGACCCACATCGCGGTCGTCGGGCAGCCCCACACCCGTGCGGGCGGATAGCCGATGCGCGCGTCGGTCGCCATGAGCAGTACGTCGCACGACAGCGCGATGTCGCTGCCACCCGCGACAGCGTGTCCCTGTACCTGGCAGATCGTGGGTTTCAGCGACCGCCAAAGGGTGAAGAAGTCGTCGGTGTTGCGCTTCATCACCCGGTAGTCCTTGACCGGATCCCACACCGGGCCCTGGTTCCAGTGGCCTTCGGAGTCCTGCTCGGCGAACTGCTTGAGGTCGTACCCGGCGCAGAACGACCGGCCCTCGCCCCGCACCACGATCACCCGGACCGCGTCGTCCTCGTTCGCCCGTTCCACGGCCTGCCGGATCTCGCCGGGCATGACGTCGTTGATCGCGTTGAGCCGTTCGGGACGGTTCAACGTCAGGTAGGCCTTCCGATCCGCGACGCGGTAGGAGAGCGTCTCAAACGTCATCGGAGCCCCCCAGCGCGCGGAGGGTGAACGTGACCAGGTGCGGAATCGTGTCCGGACCGCCATCCCCGGCCAGGGGACCGACCAGCATTTCCGCGCCGGCGCCGACCAGCGCGGCGGCGGTCGCTTCCGCGTCCTGCGGGGGCAGCAGTCCCCTCGCGACCCCGTCGGCGATGTTCCTGGCGATGACCTCGCGGAACGCGCGGCGGAACACCAGCCGCTCGGCCTCCACCACGGCGTCGACCGGTTCGGCCAGGAGGGCGTACGCCAGCCTCGGCGCCTTCAACGCCCGGCCCGCGAAGGTCTCGATCACCGCGACTACCCGCTCCCGGACGTCGCCTTGGGCAGCGGCGGCTTCGACGGCCTTGACCTCGCGGGAAACCACCTCGCGGAAGACCTCGACGACCAGATCGGCCTTGGACGGGAACTGGCGGTACAAGCTCCCGGTGCCGACGCCCGCCTGCGCGGCGACCGCGGCCATCGAGCAGCCCGCGTAGCCGGTTTCCGCCAGCAGTGCGATGGCGGCGGCCAGGATCTCCCCGCGCTGGGAGTCCAGTCTGGCCTGTGTCTTCGGGGTACGTCGGTACGGCACGCAAGGAGTGAAGCACGGATTCCGCACTTCAGCAACGACCGGACCAGGACCGAAAGGTCCTTCGGCCGGAAATGGGCTCACACGCGGTGAGGGCTTGTTCACCGCCGAACCGGGCGGTCCACCGTTCGAGGGTTACCCCGAATCGGCCAATGCCCGGACAGCCGGAACGAGTACGTTTTGGGGAGGCCGGCGTGGCCGGGCCGGTCATGGGAAAGGGACACGATGGATCAGTTTCGCGACACCGCGTCGGCGTTGCGGGAACTCACGGAGTCGATGAGGCTCGACGAGCCCCGTGACGATTTGCTGGAGCGGGCGGCGAAGAAGGTGGTCGGCCTGCTGCCGGGCGCGGACGCGGCCACGGTCACGCTGTACTCCGACAACGAACCGAGCACCGTCGCCACCACCGACGAGTCCCTGCTCCCCCTGGACAAGGCGCAGTACAGCGCGGACGAGGGCCCCTGCCTGGAGGCAGCCGAAAGCGGGACGATCGTCCGGACCCGGCTGGAGACCGCGGCCGAACGCTGGCCGGATTTCGCGGCCGCCGCCGAACAGCTCGGCGTGCGGACCGCGTTGGCCTGCCCGCTGTTCGTCCCCGACGAATCGCATGTCAACCGGCGTGAAGCCGAGCCGCTGACGGGCGCGCTCAACGTCTGGAGCTTCGAGCAGAACGCCTTCGACCCGGTCGAGGCGGCACTGGTCGCGATGTTCACTTCGGCGATCTCGGCGATCATCCTGACCGCGTCCCGCTGGGCCGCCGCCGAAAAACAGGCGGAGACCCTGGTCGCCGCATTGGAGACCAGGGACGCCATCGCCACCGCGAAGGGCATCGTGATGGCACGTCTGGAACTGAACGCCGAAGAAGCCTTCCGCTGGCTCACCGACGCATCGCAGCACACGAACCGCAAGATCCGGGAGATCTCGGTGCTGATCGCCGAGGACCCGGGAACGGTCTTCGGCCGCTAGTGTCGCGTGATCCTGCAGGTCTTACCCGTCATCAGACGGCGATCTCCGGAGATCGCCGTCCAATCACGCGTAACCGCCGTCTGATCACGCGTAACCGCCGTCTGATCACGCGAGATCGCCGTCCGAGGAACGAAACCCAACATCAAGCAAGCAGGATCACGCGACACTAGGCGAGCGAAATCCGGCGGTTCTCCCGCGAAGACTCGAGGCCCGCTTCCGCGAGCCGGATGCCGCGCACGCCTGCCATGAAGTCGTACGGATGCGGCGCGTCCTCGACGACGTGGCGGATGAACTGCTCCCACTGGGCGCGGAAACCGTTGCCGAAGTCCTCGTTGTCCGGCACTTCCTGCCACTGCGCGCGGTACGACCGGGTCTCGGCCAGATCCGGGTTCCACACCGGCTTCGGCGTGGCCTCACGTGGCTGGATGACGCATTTGTGCAGACCCGCGACGGCGCTGCCGCGCGTGCCGTCGACCTGGAACTCCACCAGTTCGTCGCGGTGGACCCGCACGCACCAGGACGAGTTGAGCTGGGCGATGACCCCGCCTTCGAGCTCGAAGATCGCGTACGCGGCGTCGTCAGCCGTGGCGGCGTACCAGTCCCCCTTCTCGTCGACGCGCTCAGGGATGTGGGTGACGGCTTTCGCGGTCACGGCGTTGACGGCGCCGAAAAGGTTCTCCAGTACGTAGTTCCAGTGGCAGAACATGTCGACGACGATGCCGCCACCGTCTTCGGCGCGGTAGTTCCAGCTCGGACGCTGCGCCGCCTGCCAGTCGCCTTCGAAGACCCAGTACCCGAACTCGCCGCGCACGGAAAGCACCTGGCCGAAGAAGCCGCTGTCGATCAGCCGCTTCAGCTTGAGCAGGCCGGGGAGGTACAGCTTGTCGTGGACGACACCGTTCTTGACTCCGGCCGCCTCCGCGTGCCGCGCCAGGGCGAGCGCGCCTTCGACCGACTCCGCCACCGGCTTTTCGGTGTAGATGTGCTTGCCGGCGTCGATGGCGCGGACGATCGACTTCTCCCGGACGGCGGTCAGCTGCGCGTCGAAGTACAGCGGGAGGTCGTCGTCGCCGAGCGCGGCGTCGAGGTCGGTGGTCCAGCGGGACAGCCCGTGCCGCTTGGCGATCTCTTCGAGCTTGTCGGCGTTACGCCCCACCAGGACCGGCTCCAGCTGGACCCGCGACCCGTCGGCCAGCTCGACCCCGCCCGCCTCCCTGATCGCCAGCACCGAGCGCACCAGGTGCTGCCGGTAGCCCATCCGCCCGGTGACGCCGTTCATCACGACGCCGAGTTTCCGCGTGGTCATCCGTTCTCCTTTGAAAGCGCTTTCCCACGAACATCCTGAAAGCGCTTTCACGCGGTGTCAAGGCCAAGGAGAGCTGAAGGGGACTTTCCCCACATGCGACGCGGTGAAGGGAGCTTTCCCCTCATCGGACGCGGGGAAGGTCCCCTTCGGCTCAACGGCGAGCGCGGACGGCGTCGAGGTACTCGGTGATGGCATCCCGGTTGCGGAGCAGGCATTCGGCCCGCCGGGTCATCCGGTCGCGTTCGGATTCCAGGGTTTCGAGCATCTCCGTGGTCGCGTCCGGGAAGTAGATCTGCCGGGACTTGTCCAGGCACGGCAGGATCTGCTTGATGATCCGGGTCGGCAGCCCGGCGTCGAGCAGGCCGCGGACCTGGATGACCCTGTCGACCGAAGGCTCGCCGTAGTCGCGGTAGCCGTTGGCCTGCCGTTCCGAGATGATGAGACCCTGTTCCTCGTAGTACCGCAGCAGACGGCGCGACGTCCCCGTCCGCTCCGACAGCTCTCCGATCCGCATGTGCGCCACCTCACCCCGGCCGACTTGACCTTCACATCTATGTGATGGTCCGAGCATACGGACCATGACTCCGAAACTCCCACTCGGCGCGTTGCTCGCGCTGACGACGGCGGCGTTCGTCACCGTCCTCACCGAAGCCCTTCCCGCGGGTGTGCTGCCCGCGATGAGCGCCGGTCTCGGCGTCGGCGAGGCGGCGACCGGCCAGCTGGTGACGGTGTACGCGATCGGCACCGCGCTCACCGCGATCCCCTTGTCCACCGCGACGGCCGGCTGGCGCCGCAAACGTTTGCTCCTGGCCGGAGTGGCCGGTTTCGCGGTCGCCAACACGGTCACGGCGCTGTCCACGAGCTACCCCTTGACCCTCGGTGCGCGGTTCGTCGCCGGGATCGCGGCGGGCGTGGTCTGGGCGCTGCTGGCCGGGTACGCCCGGCGGATGGCGCCGGAACCGGTGCGGGGCAAGGCGATCGCCATCGTGATGACCGGCATCCCGCTCGCGCTCTCGCTCGGCATCCCCGCCGGCACGTTCCTGGGCAACCTCTTCGGCTGGCAGGTGACGTTCTCGCTCATGTCGGCGATCGCGCTCGGCCTCCTCGGCTGGATCGCGCTGGCCGTCCCCGATTTCCCGGGACAGGACAAGGGCGGCAGGCTCCCGGTGCGCAGGACCCTCGCCGTGCCAGGAGTGGCCGCGGTCCTGTTCGTCACGCTGGCCTTCGTGCTGGCGCACAACATCCTCTACACCTACATCGCCACGTTCCTCGAACACGTGTCGATGGGCGGCGCGGTCGACCGAATCCTGCTCGTGTTCGGCCTGGCGTCGATGGTCAGCATCTGGGTCGTCGGCGTCCGCATCGACCGGCGACTGCGCTCACTGACCGTCGCCTGCACTCTTCTTGTCGCCCTCGGCGCGACGATTCTGGCTCTGCTGGGCGAAAGTCCGGTGCTGGTCTACGTCGCGGTGACGCTGTGGGGGCTCGGCTGGGGTGGCGTCCCGACCCTGCTGCAGACCGCCGCCGCGCAGGCGGGCGACAAAGGCGGCGTGGCGGACATCGCGCAGGCCATGCTGGTCACCCTGTGGAACGCCGCGATGGCGGGCGGCGGGATCGCCGGCGGCGTCCTCCTCGCGGGCTTCGGCGCCGAGTCGTTTCCCTGGACCGTCCTGGTGCTGCTCGTGCCGACGCTGGCCGTGGTGCTGCTGGCGCGACGGCACGGGTTCACAGCGGCAGTTCCGGATGACTCCGGATCGCCTCGAGAACCAGGTCGACAGCGGCGCGAGGCGCGGACCCGCGCCTGATCGCGGCGGTGATGGAGCGGGTGACCGGCGTCGCGAGTTCGCGGGTGGCGACGCGGTAACGCTTGTCGACGGCGAGGCCGGGCAGGAGCGCGATCGCGTGCCCGGCCTCGACGTGCTGCAAGGTCATCATGTAGTTGCTGAACCGGGCGACCACGCGCGGCTCGAAGCCGGCCTCACGGCAGAGCCGGGTGGCGAGGTTCGCCATGTACGACTGGGGGATGTCGAACGCCCAGGGCTCGCTCGCGTAGGCGGCGAGGTCGGCGGGACCCCGGCCCGCGGCCGGATGGCCGGGCGGGACGACGAGCACGACCGGGTCGGTGGCGAGCGGCACCAGGTCGATGTCCGGGCCCAGCGGCTGCTCGACGAAATCCGTGGTGGTGATGATGATGTCGGCGTCGCCGACGCGGAGCGCGGGCATGCTCACGTGCGGTTCGAGTTCGAGCAGTTCGAGGTGCAGCTGCGGATACGAACGGGCAAGCCTGGTCATCGTGGGGACCGCGATGGTGTGGATCGCGCTCTGGAAGGCGCCGAGGCGCACGAGCCCCGTCGGCGCCTCGCCGAGGCCGCGCAACTCGGCCTCGACGGTGTCCATGTGGTCGAGGATGGCTCTCGCGCGGCGGGCCAGCAACAGCCCTGCCGGGGTGAGCCGGACCCGGCGGCCGGTGCGTTCCAGCAGGTGCGTACGCGTCTCGGCCTCGAGGACCGCGAGCTGCTGGGACACGCTCGACGCGCTCAGGTTGGCCGCCTTCGCGACCGCGCGGACCGTGCCGAGGGTGTCCAGCCGGCTCAGCAGGCTGAGCCTCCAGGGGTTGAGCATCCGGCCATTGTTGTACGGATCAGGCGAACAGCATAGCCGGAATTGCGAGATGGACGTGTCGCTCGGCTCCGTTTTACCGTCGAGGCATGGCTGCTCCGATCACCGACCTGTCCACCGTCGACCGCTTCTGGGCCGACGCCGACCGGCACCTCGTGCGCTACGCCGGGGCCGGCGACTTCACCCGCGAGATCATCGACCACGCCGCCGGGAGCTATCTGTTCACCGAATCCGGGCGGCGGATCCTCGACTTCACGTCCGGGCAGATGAGCGCGATCCTCGGGCATTCGCATCCCGAGATCGTCGGCACCGTGCGGCGGCAGATCGGCTCGCTCGACCACCTGTTCAGCGGGATGCTGAGCCGGCCCGTCGTCGACCTCGCGCGGCGGCTGGCCGAGACTTTGCCGTCACCGCTGGAAAAGGCGTTGCTGCTGACCACCGGGGCGGAGTCGAACGAGGCCGCGATCCGGATGGCGAAACTGGTGACGGGCAAGCACGAGATCGTGTCGTTCGCCCGATCGTGGCACGGGATGACGCAGGCGGCGGCGAGCGCCACCTACAGCGCGGGCCGCAAGGGTTACGGCCCGTCCGCGCCGGGCAACTTCGCCATCCCCGCGCCGAATTCCTATCGGCCGGACTTCCTCACCGCCGAAGGGGAACTGGACTGGAGGCGCCAGCTCGACTTCGGGTTCGAGATGATCGACGCCCAGTCCGTCGGCAGTCTCGCGGCGTGCGTCGTCGAACCGATCCTCAGCTCGGGCGGGATCATCGAACCGCCGCCCGGGTATTTCGCGGCCCTGCGAGAGAAGTGCCGCGAACGCGGAATGCTGCTGATCCTCGACGAGGCACAGACCGGCTTGTGCCGCACGGGGAACTGGTACGCCTTCGAACGCGACGGCGTCGTCCCCGACATCCTGACGCTGTCCAAGACGCTGGGTGCCGGTCTGCCGCTGGCGGCGGTGATCACGAGCGCGGAGATCGAGCAGGAGGCGCACGACCGCGGCTACCTGTTCTTCACCACACACGTCGCCGACCCGCTGGTGGCGGCCGTCGGGAACACCGTGCTCGACGTCCTCACCCGCGAACGCCTCGACGAACGCGCCACCGAACTGGGGGCGTTCCTCCGCCGCGGTCTCGACGACCTCGCCGTCCGCCATCCCGTCGTCGGCGACATCCGCGGGCGTGGCCTGCTGGTCGGCGTGGAACTCGTCGTGGACCGTTCCACCAAGCAGAGCTCCGACGAACTGGGCGCGCTGGTCACCCGGCGTTGTCTCGAGCTGGGGCTGCACATGAACATCGTTCAGCTGCCGGGGATGGGCGGGGTCTTCCGGATCGCTCCCCCGCTGACCGCGACGGAGGACGAACTGGCGGAAGGACTGGGGATACTGGACGAGGCGATCACGGACGCCTGCGCGCGGTTCGGCGGATAATTTCTCGTCACATTCGTAACGTCTTCATATCCGTGCGCGAATTACCGTTTCACGCTTCCCATCCCGAAGCTAACCGTGACCTGATCTTAGGCCAAATCGGTTAACACGAATCGGCGATGTCTTTGTCCCCGCGGGATTCCCTGCGGCTACGCCATCGGCTGTCTATAGTCGACGCTCACAGCGGGCGCGGTCGAATCGGGAGCCGCGCGGGGAGGGGGGCCGATGCCTGCCGGCATACCCCGCATTTCCGGTCTCGGTTCGATTACCGGTGGACTGGTCGAGGAATTGCTCACTCGCCCGAAAGGGCACAGCCGCGCATTGCCCGTCGTGGTCGCGCTCGGCGCTCGAGGTGCCGGGAAGTCGGCGTTACTGGACTCGATCGCCGAGCGCTGCGAGGAAATTCCGCACGCCTACCTTGATTTCGAACGGCACGAACGCGAGAACATCCAGCCACGGGAGCTGCTGGCGAATCTCGCGTTCGACCTCGGCAGGCACCGGAAACAGTTCGGCCGGTTGGCGTTTCCCCGGTTGTGGCTGTGCATGCTCGTGCTGAGCGCGCCGGTGGAACTGCGTGACCGCCGTGCCGCGTTGCGCAAGATCCGCGAACTGCTGCTGGAGAACCAGCCGCTCGAACAGAACCGGGAGACGATCGTCGATGTGGTGCGCCTCGTCGGCGGCGTCGCTCCGGCGGGCGGGCTCAAAGGCTGGTCCGAAGCCACCGACCTGCTGCTGCGCGGACTCGGCTGGTACAACAGGCGGCGGCTGCTGGGAAAGATCAAGGCACTGCCCGCCAACACCGGCAACCACGAGGACTTCCTCATCGAGATCGCCAAGCACTCGCGGGGTGACGACGAGGACCGTGCCGCCGTCGACAGCATCTTCTGCGACGCCTTCCTCACCGATCTGCGCCTGGCCTATCAGGGCGTCAACCGGTCACGCCGCACCCTCAACAGCGTGGTCCTGCTGGACAACGCGCATACGCCGGGCGGTCAGGTCTTCCTGCGGACCTTGACGGAGGCGCGGCATCGCTCCGGCGGAGAGCCGGACCCGCTGGTGGTGATCGCCACCAGCCGCCGATGGAATCCGGACTGGAACGAGAGCTGGTCGCTGCTGACGCCGCAGCGGGGCACCCCGCGACGAAGACGGCCGAGCGGTCACCGGACGGACGGGCTTCCGGCGCCGTCGCCGCGGCGACCGTCCGATGTGGAATCGGACTGGACGGCGGGCCAGGATCCACGGTGGTATCCGTGGTACCTCCTCGAACTCGGCACGCTTTCCGAGGACGACGTGGTGGACATCGTGGCCCGTGGCGACATTCACCCGACCTCCAGGCTGCCGCGATTCCTGTACCGGCTCACCGATGGGCATCCCGGCGCCGTCACCACTCTTTTCGGCGCGTCGGCGCAGCTCTACGATTCCCGCGATCCCACCGCCCTGCGCGCCTCCTTGCGGACCGGTGTCACGGCCGAAGACGGCACCGAGACGACCTTGCTCGCCGCGGCGCAGTCCTATCTGCTGCAGGACCTGCCGTCGCCGAGCAGGCAGGACCTCGTCACGGCGAGCGCCGCGCGCGACGTGGAAACGCTGTTCCACAAGAACATCGTCGATCTGCGCAACGCAACCGAGGAAGGCGCGCTGTTCAAGGAGCTCGGCGATCTCCTGTGGTTGCGGGCGGAACCCGGCGAAGAACTGCAGTATGTCCTGCATCCCTGGCTGCGCCGAATCCTGTTGCAGGAACTGGCTTCTCGCGCCGAGCATCACCCACTGAACTGGGAACGGGTACACACCCGGTGCCGCGACTTCTACGAGAAGCACGGCCAGCGTGTGTCGGCGCGCTATCACGATCTGGCGCTGGAGAACGTCGCCGCGGTGGTCGCGCATCTGAGCAGGCCGTTCGCCGACGACCAGGTGGAGTTCGACGTGGCGGCCGCCGAGGCGTGGCTCGCCGAACTCGACGTCATCACCGCGGCGCCCAACCGGCTGGACCCGGCCGTCGCGCCGTACGAACAGCTGGAGGCGCACGCCGGAAACGCCGACGGCGAGCTGGAGACCACCTTGTCCTGGCTGGTGGTCGCGTTGTGGATCGCGGCGGACCCGCTCGGTGATCCGGGCGAGACGGTGAATTCGACCATCGAAGGCGGTTTCCACCAGCTGGCGCACGGCCGAGGACGGGGATCCATCCTGTTGCACGAGAGGGCGGAGAGATACCGATGACCGCACGGAGCGAGCGGATCAGACCACCACGGCCGACGTGGTCGAAGTGGCTGACGGCCGTCGGAGGTCTGCTCCTGCTCGTCGTCGCACTCGTGTTCGTGTTCGTCGTCGTCCCGGCGATCGACGAAGCCGGGCGCAGCTGCGCCGACGGGGTGGAGAAACGCGGTGAGCACGCCGAATGCGTCGGTGTCACGGATGGAAGCTACGTGTTCTCCCCGGAACTGTCCGGCGTGGAGGACCACATCCGCAAGGAGAACGAAGCGGTCGCCGCCTCGGGCAAACCCTCGGTGACGATCGCGGTCCTGCTGCCGATGACCCTGGTGGAGAACGACATCCTGTCCGCCGAGTGGGTACGGCACCAGATCCAAGGCGCCTACATCGCGCAGCGCCGGGCGAACACCACCGGATCCTGGGGCAGTCTTCCGCTGATCCGGTTGCTGCTGGCCAATCCCGGCAGCCGGCTGACCCACTGGGAACCCGTGGTGGACGACCTCGTCGGCCGCGTGGAACGCGAACGCCTCGTCGCCGTCACCGGGATCGGGCTGAGCCTCGGCTCGGCACGTGACGCCATCGAACGGTTGTCACAGCACAAGATCCCGGTCGTCGCCTCGCCCGTGGCCGCCGACGAGTTCTCCGAGATCCCCGGTTTCATGCGGGTGTCCCCGACGAGCTCCACCTACGGGATGGCCGCGGCGGGCTACGTCCGCCCGACCGCGCATACGGCGACCCTGGTGCAGGACGTCAACCCTGGTGATCTGTACCCGAAGACGCTCGCGAAGGCGTTCACCGAGAAGTTCGCGGACGCCACCCACCGGATGGTCGGGCGCACCGAGGTCTACGACTCCAGCCTGCCGGGAATCGAGAACACGTTCCTGCAGATGATGCCGAACATCTGTGGCAACGAAGCGGAAGTCGTGTACTTCGCGGGTCGCGAAAACCACCTCTCGTCTTTCGTGGCCGAGCTGGCGCAACGCCCGTGCCTCGACCGGCCCATCACGGTACTGACCGGTGACCTGGCGCTGGTCGGGCCGCCGAGCCCGGAGATGCGCCGGGGGCTGGAGTCCAAGGTGACCGTGCTGGGTCCAGGGCTGGCCCATCCCAGCGCGTGGACCACCGAACCGTCGGTGTTCAACCCCGCTGCGGTGGCGAGTTTCCAGGAGGACGGCTGCACCGAATGCTTTCGCGCGGTGTTCCCGAAGGAACGGCTGGACGACGGCATCGCGATCCTCTCCCACGACGCCGTCCTCACCGTGGTGTGGGCGATCCGCGGCATCCCGAGGACCGCGCCCGCCCAGGTGACCGCGCAGGACGTGCTCCAGTCCAAGAACCGCTTGCACGGCAAGCTCGCGGTCCCCGGCGCGAGCGGCATGATCTCGTTCGACGACAAAGGTGACCCGGTGAACAAGACCGTTCCGATCCTGCGGGTGCGGGTGGACGACACCCCCGAGTACGTCCAGCTTTTCGCGCCGGCCGGTTGAGCGGGTCGGGTGTCGTGAGTGGCGATCCGGGTTGAGCCAAGGGTGTCTTGAGTACCTACCGCGGTGCGCCAGTGGCGATGTCGCGTGACCAGCGGGACAACTCACGTGATGGAATGGACGACACGCGTGTCCCGGCCGCGCGCGTGTCGTCCATTCCATCACGCGTGTCGTCCGTCTGCTCACACGTGCCGTCCAACCAATCACGCGACACGACCAGCCCGCCATAAGGGCCGCCCTCAGGCTGGGACGCGTTCCCGGCTGCGGGACAACAGGAAGGCCGCGATCCCGGCGGGGAAGAACATGAGCACGCCGTAGATCCCGGCGGGAACGGCCATCTTCTCGTCACCGAGCACCGAGATCGCCACGGCGATCGCGAGGGTGGCGTTGTGGATGCCGATCTCCATCGAGGACGCGATCGACTGCCCGCGGTCCACTCGGAACAACCGCGGCACGTAGTAGCCGATCGTGAGACTGAACACGGACAGCAGCAGCGCTACCGGCCCCAGCGTCCCGATGTTGTCCATCAGGGTCTGGAACTCCTGGGCGGTCGCGGCGACGATCACCAGCACGAGCACCACCGCCGAAGCGATCTTGACCGGTTTGCGCATCCGCTCGGCCCAGTCGGTGAACCGGTGCCGCACCGCCATCCCGATCACGACCGGGATCAGCACGATCGCGAACACCTGCACGAACTTCGCGGGCTGGAGCCCGACCGTGGCACCGCCGTCGAGGAACTCGGCCATCGACAGGCCGACCACCAGCGGCAGGGTGAACACGGCCAGCACGGAGTTGATCGCCGTGAGCGTGACGTTGAGGGCGACGTCGCCGCCGGCGAGGTGACTGAACAGGTTCGCCGACGTCCCGCCGGGCGAGGCGACAAGCAGCATCATCCCGACCGCGAGCACACCTTCGAGGCCGAACAGCAGGATGAGGCCGACGCAGATGGCCGGCAGCACGATCATCTGGCACACCAGCGCGATGACGGCCGCTTTGGGGTATTTCAGCACCCGGGTGAAGTCACCGATGGTCAGGGTCAGCCCCAACCCGAACATGACCAGTGCCAGTGCTATCGGCAGGAGAATCGAGAACATCGCCGAACCCATCGAGGGGCCTCCGTCCGATATGCCGTTTTCAGATCGGCAATCGTGTCAAGCGGCGGCGACCCGGTCAAGGCGCCGAAACCCAGACGTGACCCCGCTTGACTTTTTCGAGAGCAATGCTCACTATAGTTACAAGCTCTAACGAACACGAGAGTTAATCAGGGAGATCGAAATGAGCACGCTGACCGAGGTCGTACTGCCGGGCAAGGTCGAGCCGGAAGGCCTGGAGCTGCGGGAACGCCCACTACCCTCGCCCGGCCCCGGCCAGGTCGTGATAGCGATGGAGGCGACCGGGGTCTCGTTCGCCGAACAGCAGATGCGCCGCGGCAAGTACTACGACCAGCCACCCTTCCCTTTCGTCCCCGGCTACGACCTGGTCGGCACCGTGCTGACGACCGGTGACGGGGTCGACCGCTCGCTCGGCGGCCGCCGGATCGCCGCGCTGACGAAGGTCGGCGGCTGGGCCAGCCACGTGGTCCTCGACGCCGCCGACGTTGTCGAGGTCCCGGACGGCCTCGGCGCCGAGGAGGCCGAGACCGCGGTGGTCAACGGCATCACCGCCTGGCAGATGCTGCACCGCAAGGCCAAGGTGCGCGCCGGGCAGACGATCCTGGTCCACGGCGCGAACGGCGGCGTCGGCTCGCTGCTGGTGCAACTCGCCGCACAGGCGGGCGCACAGGTGATCGGCACGGCGTCGAAACGGCACCACGAAGCGTTGCGGCGCCTGGGAGTCGTGCCGATCGACTACCGCACCGAGGACATCTCCGCCCGCGTCCGCGAACTCGCGCCCGAAGGTGTCGACGCCGTCTTCGACCACGTCGGCGGTGCCAGCGTGCCCGCGTCGTGGAAGCTGCTCGCCCGCGGCGGCACCCTCGTCTCCTACGGCAGCGCCGCGACCCGCGACGACGAGGGCTCCAAGCAGTTTCCCGTGCTCAAGATCCTCGCCCGCGTGCTGCTGTGGAACAGCCTTCCCAACGGCCGCAACGCGTACTTCTTCAACGTCTGGGCCGGGCGGGCCTTCGCGAAGAACCGCTTCCGCGCCCGCCTGCGCACCGATCTCACCCAGGTGTTCGCGGCCTTGAAAGACGGCTCGATCACGGCACAGGTCGCGGCGCGGCTGCCGCTGAGCCGGGTCGCGGAAGCGATGCGGCTGGCCGAATCCGGAACGGTCGCGGGCAAGGTGGTGCTCACGCCGTAAGAGTTCGGTAACGCGTTTCGGGCGCCGCACGCGGTTGAATGACGCCATGAAACGCAAGCGGGTGCTCGCCGTCGTGGCGGCCGGACTGGTGGTGGCGGTGGCCGCGGGCCTCTACTGGTTCCAGCCGTGGAAGCTCTGGGTGAACGAGACGGTCCAGGAGGCACTGCCCGTCGCCCCGGTTTCGGAAAGTGCGGCTCCCGCGCCGAAAGAGCCCGCGATCGTGGCGACCGGCGAACTGATCAGTCACGAGCACGCGACCAGCGGCGGCGTCCGGATCCTGCGCGCGGCCGACGGATCGCTGGTGCTGCGACTGGAGAACCTGGACACGAGCAACGGCCCGGACCTGCGGGTCTGGCTCACCGACGCGCCGGTCGTCCCCGGCAAGGACGGCTGGTTCGTGTTCGACGACGGCACGCATGTGAGCGCCGGGAAGCTCAAGGGCAACAAGGGAAGTCAGAACTACACCCTGCCCGCCGGCACCGATCTGGCGCGGTATTCGAGCGTGACCATCTGGTGCGACCGGTTCGACGTCTCCTTCGGTGCGGCCGAACTGGCCAAGGTTTAGGCGAGTCTGCCCACGGCGTACTCCATCTCCGCCCGGACGGCACGCAGATCGATGCCGCCAGGATCGATGATCGCGGCCACGGCGATCCCCCGCAGCTGCCCGACCAGTGCCGCCGCGTACGCGTCGGGATCACGGACACCGGCGATGGAGCCGTCCGTGATCCCGGCGGCGACGGTCTGCGCGATGGCGAACCGGTACCGGCGATCGGCCTCGGTCATCGCCGACCGCACCGCCGGATCGCCGACGGTCGCGTCCGTCCACAGCACCACGAACGCCCGGTTCAGCGGCGGCATGTCGGTGAGCAATGCGAAGAAGACGTCCAGCAGCGCCCGCAGCATGTCCATCGGGCTGGGGGTCAGCCCGCCGGTCCTGGTGGCGACGGCGGCGCTGAAGACGTCGGCGAACTTCTCCGCCGCGAACTCGACGAGCCGCTGCACCAGGGTCTCCTTCGAGCCGAACAGCTGGTAGACGACGCCGCTGGGATAGCCGGTCCGGGCGCAGACCATGCCGATCTTGAGCCGGGCGAAGCCGGTCTCGCCGACGAGGCGGGCGGCGGCGTCGAGAATCCGCGTCCTGGCGACCTCCTGGTCGCGCTGGAGCCGACGCTCCTCCGCAGACGGGTCCACGCCGCGATCCTCCCACGACTTCCGGTTCGTCACCTGGTGAGACGGCGTACGATCCGGGTATGAAGATCGCCTTCGCGGCCGACGACCGGAACGCCACCACGGACGCCGTCCGGGCCTTCCTCGCCGAGGCCGGGCACGAGGTGATCCTTCCGGCGACGTCGGAAGACTGGCCGGAGCTCGGCGCGGCGGTTGGCAAAGCGGTCACCGACGGCGAAGCCGACTTCGGCGTGGTGATGTGCTGGACCGGGACAGGCACGGCCATCGCGGCCAACAAGGTCCCCGGCGTCCGCGCGGCACTGGCCTGGGACACCTGGATCGCCGCGGGCGCGCGCAAGTGGAACGACGCCAATGTGCTGGCATTGAGCCTCAAACGGCTCGCCCCCGACGTGGCCGTCGAAATCACCGAGGTGTTCCTTTCCGGTATCGCACCGGACCCCGATGAATCGGCGAATATCGCCCGGCTCGGCGAAATGGACGAGCCTCGTCGGTGAGCGGCACCGAACCAGTGAACGATTAACGCTGTCGAACGTATTAGGCCGTTAGCAGTAAAATCGCCACTCTGCGTAGTGACGCTTCCCATATTGGTCCAGACCACGTACCGTCTCCCGCAACAAAGCGTTCCGCATGGAGGTGGTCGATGAAGACGCATCCCCGCCTGCCCGGCTTCGGCCGCGGTAACGCGATGTCGCCGATTTCCCATTGACGAAATCGTCTCCAAGATCATTTCCCTGCACCGGGTTGTAAGGAGTGAAATGTCGAGAAAAAGATGGCATCTGATCGGTCTGTTCACGGCCGTCGCGGCGCTGGCGGTCGGTCTGGTGACCGTCCCGGCGAGCGCGGCGGGCGGGGTCGGAGCCTCGCTCACCAAGGGGTCGGACTGGGGCTCCGGCTGGGAAGGCAAGTACACGATCAGCAATAAGTCGGGTTCGAGCCTCAGTTCCTGGACGCTCGAGTTCGACCTGGCGGCCGGGCATTCGGTCGCTTCCTTGTGGGACGGCAGCTACACCGTCTCCGGCCAGCACGTGACCGTCAAGAACACCTGGAACGGCAACGTTCCCAACGGCGGCACCGTCAGCTTCGGCTTCAACGTCAAGTACTCCGGTGCCTACACCGCGCCCGCCAACTGCAAGATCAACGGCGGTTCCTGCGACCCGGGTGGCGGCACGCCGACGACGAGCAACCCGCCGACGAGCACGACGACCACCGGGACGAGCACGTCGAACCCGCCGACGACGACCACCACGAGCAACCCGCCGACCACGACGACCACGAACCCGAACCCGGGCGCCAAGAAGAACCTCGGCTACTTCGTGCAGTGGGGCGTCTACGGCCGTAACTACCACGTGAAGAACATTCACACTTCCGGTTCCGCGGCCAAGCTGACGCATATCAACTACGCGTTCGGCAACGTCACCAACGGTTCCTGCACCGCGAACGACGACACCTACGCCGACTACGACAAGTTCTACGACGCCGGGTCCAGTGTGGACGGTGTCTCGGACAGCTGGGACGCGGGCTCGCTGCGCGGTAACTTCAACCAGCTGCGCAAGCTGAAGAAGATGTACCCTGGCCTGAAGGTGCTGTGGTCGTTCGGTGGCTGGACCTGGTCCGGCGGCTTCGGCCAGGCGTCGAAGAACCCGGCCGCGTTCGCGGAGTCCTGCTACAAGCTGATCAAGGACCCGCGGTGGGCCGACGTCTTCGACGGCATCGACATCGACTGGGAGTACCCGAACGCCTGCGGTCTCACCTGTGACACCAGCGGCCCCGCCGCGATCAAGAACGTGGCACAGGCGCTGCGCACCAAATTCGGTTCCTCGTTCCTGGTCACCGCCGCGATCACCGCGGACGCCAGCAGCGGCGGCAAGCTCGACGTCGCCGACTACGGCCCCGCGTCGGCGTACTTCGACTGGTACAACGTCATGACGTACGACTTCTTCGGCGCGTGGGCGGCGAAGGGTCCGACGGCCCCGCACTCGCCGCTGACCGCGTACCCGGGTATCCCGCAGCAGGGATTCAACTCCGACGACGCCATCCAGAAGCTCAAGGCCAAGGGCGTCCCGGCGAGCAAACTGTTGCTGGGTATCGGTTTCTACGGTCGCGGCTGGACCGGCGTCACGCAGGACACCCCGGGCGGCACCGCGACCGGCGCGGCACCGGGCACCTACGAGGCGGGCATCGAGGACTACAAGATCCTGAAGAGCAGCTGCCCGTCGACCGGCACGATCGCGGGCACCGCTTACGCGAAGTGCGGCAACAACTGGTGGAGCTACGACACTCCCGCGACCATCAACGGAAAGATGGGCTGGACCAAGAACCAGGGTCTCGGCGGCGCGTTCTTCTGGGAGCTCAGTGGTGACACCGGCAACGGTGAACTCGTCACGGCCATGCGCAACGGCCTGAACTGAGAGGTTTGACAGTGGCCAAGCGGACTTGGATACAGGCCATCGGCCTGACCGCCGCTGCCGCAACGGTCGGCGCGATCCTCGTGATCGCGCCGGCCTCCGCGGCCGGCGGCGTCGGTGCCGCCTTCAGCAAGGGCTCCGATTGGGGCTCCGGCTGGGAAGGCAAGTACACGATCAGCAACAAGTCGGGATCGAGCCTTCCCACCTGGACGGTCGAATTCGATCTCCCCGCAGGACATTCGATCGCTTCGCTGTGGGACGGCGGTTACTCCGTCTCCGGCCAGCATGTGACGGTGAAGAACACCTGGAACGGCAACCTTCCCAACGGTGGCAGCACCAGTTTCGGGTTCAACGTCAAGTACTCCGGGGGCTACGTCGCCCCGGCGAACTGCAAGATCAACGGTGGTTCCTGCGATCCGGGCGGCGGCACGCCGACCACGACGCCGACCACCCCCACCACACCGACCACCACCACGTCGACGTCCAACCCGCCCACGACGACCACGAGCAACCCGCCGCTGCCCGGCGGGCGTGGAGCGCCGTACCTGTACCTGGGCTGGGGCAGCCCGCCGAACCCGCAGACGGTCATGAACGCGACCGGCGTCAAGTGGTTCACGATGGCGTTCATCCTGTCCTCGGGCGGCTGCAACCCCGCGTGGGACGGCAGCAGGCCGCTGCAGGGCGGTGTCGACGCGAACGCGATCGCGCAGATCAAGGCCGCGGGCGGCCAGATCGTGCCTTCCTTCGGTGGGTGGAGCGGCAACAAGCTCGGCCCGAACTGCTCGACGCCGGAAGCCCTCGCCGGGGCCTACCAGAAGGTGATCGACGCCTACGGTCTCAAGGCGATCGACATCGACATCGAGAACACCGACGAGTTCGAGAACGCGGTCGTGCAGGACCGGATCCTGAACGCGCTGAAGATCGTGAAGGCGAACAACCCCGGTATCCAGACCATTCTCACCTTCGGCACGACGACCACCGGCCCGAACTCCTGGGGCCAGCGGCTCATCGACCAGTCGAAGGCGCTGAACGCCGGGATCGACGTCTACACGATCATGCCGTTCGACTTCGGTGGTGGCGCGGACATGTACGGGAACACCATCAACGCCGCGAACGGACTGCGGGACAAGCTGAAGTCGACGTTCGGCTGGAACGACGCCACGGCGTACAGCCACCTGGGCATCAGCGGGATGAACGGCCTTTCGGATCAGCGGGAACTGACGAGTCTCGACACCTGGAGCAGGATCACCGACTGGTCCAAAACCAACAAGACCGCCAGGCTCGCGTTCTGGTCGACCAACCGTGACCGGGGCTGCGCAGGCGGCGGGGTCGCCGAGAACTGCAGTGGTATCGCGCAGAACGACTGGGACTTCACGCGGATCACCGCGCGCTTCTGACGTCCCTTTCCCCTGAAACTGCGGGCCCGCGCCGATGCTGCACGGTGCGGGCCCGCTCCATACCCGCCTCCCCCTCCCCCCGGCGCAATTAGTCCTCTAGTTGCGGTCCTTGCGTACGCATCGATCGCAACTAGAGGACTACTTGCGTGGGGGTGGGGACACTCAACGTCCCAATTCCTCCATCGTCAGCTCGCGCAGCGACGAAGAGCCGCCTGACCCGCAAGACCTCGACTTCGCCGGGACCCTGACTTTGAGAGTAGGGAAGCAGGCCTTCACGGCGTCACCCGCAAGAGGCGCCGAAAAGTCACCGCCCACCGCCCGCACTTCTGGCCCAAGCACCCCAGCAGCGCGCGGCGCGGCGCACCGGCGCAAGTAGTCCTCTGGTTGCGATGTATGCACGCGCAAGGACCGCAACCAGAGGACTAATTGCGGGATCAGGGGAGGGCGTTCAGGAACGGCTCATGGCTGTTCTGGAATTCCCAGCCGTAGTACCGGTCCCAGTTGATCGACCACGTCATCAGCCCGCGTAACGCCGGTGAAGCACCGCCGCGCAAGGTGTACGACCCGCAACCGGAGTTCTTCACCAGGCAGTTCAACGCCGAATGCACCGCCGCCGGCGCGGTGTGCCCGTTGCCCGCGCTCACCGCCGCGGGCAGCCCGAACGCGATCTGATCCGCGCGTAGCCCCGGGAAGCGGAACCCGGTCGAAGCCACGGTGAACCCGGCCTTGACCATGTCCGTCATCGCGATGTGGAAATCCGCGCCACCCATGAAGTGGTACTGGTTGTCCAGGCCCATCACCGGCCCGGAGTTGTAGTCCTGGACGTGCAGCACGGTCAGCGCGTCCCGCATCGCGTGGATCACCGGCAGGTACGAGCCCGTCCGGTTGTCGGCGCCGCCGAGACCGCCGTAGTACTGGTACCCGGTCTGCACGAAGAACGTCTCCGGCGCCATCGTGAGCACGAATCCCGCGCCATACTTGGCTTTCAGTGTCTTCAGCGCCGAGATGAGATTGACGATCACCGGTGTGGTCGGGTTGCGGAAGTCGTTGTCACCGGAGTTGAGGTACAGCGAGTGTCCCTCGAAGTCGATGTCGAGCCCGTTCAACCCATAGCGGTCGATGATCGCGGAGACCGAACTGACGAACGCGTCACGCGCCGCGGTAGTGGTCAGCTGGACCTGACCGTTCTGCCCTCCGATGGAGATCAGGACCTTCTTGCCCTGCGCCTGCTTCGCCCGGATAGCGGCGATGAAGTCCGCGTCGCTTTCCACGGTCGGGCATTCCGCCACGGGGCAGCGGGTGAAGCGGATGTCGCCGGAGGTCACCGAAGTCGGCTCACCGAACGCGAGATTGACGATGTCCCACGCCGCCGGGACGTCCGCCATCCGTGTGTAGCCGGAACCGTTGGCGAAACTCGCGTGCAGGTAACCGATCAGCGCGTGCTTCGGCAGGCCGGTGTCGACGCAACCGCCGGTCGTGGCACCCGCCTCCGTGGTCTTCGGCGATTCACCGGCGCTGTTGTACGCGGCCACCGAGTAACTGTGCGACGAACAGGCTGTCAGCCCCGAAACGGTGGCCGACGTCCCGGTCACCGTCGCGACCACCTTCCCGCCTTCGTACACGCGATACCCGGTCACCGTGCCGGCCGAGGCTCCCCACGTGAGCGCGATCGACGAGTTCGTCACCGTGCCCACGGCCGGATTTCCCGGCGCCGGAGGCGCTCCCGGGGTCCCGCCACCCGGCCCGTCGAGGGTGATGTCATCCGCGTAGAAGGTGCCGGACCCGTACCAGCCGTGGACGTACACCTCCGCCGTCGTCTGCGTGGCCGACGTCGTGAACGAAAGCGAAAGCTGTGTGTAGGAGGTCGCGGCGGTCCAGGTCGATGGACCGCCCGTGACCCCGAGGTACACCGGGTTCCCGTTCACCCAGGCGGATACCACGTAGGTCGTGTTCGGCTGGACGGACACTGTCTGTGCGCATTTCCCGGTCGTCGAGCCGGGCGTGACCGAAACGGCGTAACCGCCCGAACGGACCGGCGTGGTCACGGCCGCGCCCGCCGCACAGGACCAGCCGGACGTCGAGCCCGCCTCGAAGCCGGGGTTGAGGAGCAGGTTGGCCGCGCTCGCGGTGCCGCCACCGGTTATCAAACCGGCGAAGGTGAGCACCACAACGGCCAGAAAGGCCAGGGATCTGGAACGCCTCATCGCGATTCCTCCGTACCAGGGGCGGCCTGCCGCCGCGCTGGGTTAATTGTCTAGACCAATTCGGCGAAAGTCCATAGCCAAGACACACCAGGGCCTAAAGACCCGACTACTCCGGGCTGCTGTACCGGTGTGACTCGCGAACGCGCTCCGTAACGTCGGAAGGGCCAAACAGAGCTGGGGGCTTTCGGGAGGTGGGGACGATGGGAACGCACAGGTACACACCGAGAACGGCCCATCCGGCGTGATGACCGTGTCCGAAGCGATACGCCCGACGTACGTGCCCCGTCCGGGAGAGCCGGACGGCGAAATGATCAGCGCGGCGATCAGTGGTGACCGGCGGGCCATCGGCAGCCTGCTGACGCTTCTCCGGCCGATCGTGTTCCGGTACTGCCTCGGCAGGCTGGGCGGACCGACGCGCGGCATCTCCAACGCCGAAGATTGCGCACAGGAGGTCCTGATGGCCGTCCTTGTCGCGTTGCCGCGCTACAGCCACCAGAACAACAGCTTCCTGCCGTACGTCTTCGGGATCGCCTCGCACAAGGTCTCCGACGTCCGCCGGAACCTCGCCCGCGATCCTTCCGCGCCGGTGTCGGATCCGGAACCCGAACAGGACGGTCCGTGGAACCCGACGTTCGATGAGGTCGAGAAGGCCGAGCGCGGCCGCGAGCTGTCACGGTTGTTCAAGGTGCTTTCGGCGAAGCAGCGGGATGTGCTGGTGCTCCGGGTGATCCTCGGGTTCAGTGCCGAAGAGACCGCCCGCACGCTGGGCATGGCGAGCGCGGGCGCGGTGCGCGTCACCCAGCATCGGGCGCTCAACGAACTTCGCCGGGTGCTGCGTGAGGATCCCGGTTTCGCCGACGGGATCACGCTCTTCTAAGAGGACGGCTTGCGGCGTTGGGTGGCGTAGACGGCGGCGGCGGTGCGGCGTTCGAAGCCGAGCTTGTGCAGCAAGGACGACACGTAGTTCTTAACCGTTTTCTCCGCCAGGAACAGCTTTTCCGCGATCTGGCGGTTGGTCAGCCCATCGGCGATGTGATCGAGCACGCGCCGCTCCTGCGGGCTCAGCTGTTCGTATCGCGGATCCGGTTGATCGTCGGTCTCGCCGCGCAACCGGTTCATCACCGACGCCGTCAGCGTGCTGTCCAGCAGCGATCCGCCCGCCGCGACCGTGCGGACGGCCTTGACGAGCGCGCCGCCGGAGACCTGCTTGAGCATGTACCCGGCCGCACCGGCCATGATCGCGCCGAACAACGCGTCGTCATCCGAGTACGACGTCAGCATCAGGCAGGCGGGCGGCGGCTCGACGGCCGCCCTGATCTCACGGCAGACACTGATCCCACCGCCGTCCGGAAGCCGGACGTCGAGCACCGCGACCTGCGGTTTGACAGCGGGGATCCGGACGAGCGCCTCGGCGGCCGTGGACGCCTCGCCGACCACCGTGAGATCGTCTTCGGCTTCGAAGACGGTCTTCAGGCCGGTGCGGACGAGTTCGTGATCGTCCAGCAGGAACACCGAAATCGTCATCCCACACTCCCCTGTCGGGCCGGCAGGCGCACCGACCAGTCGAGCTTCGTCCCGCCCTCCGGCCTCGCTTCGACGCTGAACGACCCGTTCCAGCGGGCCGCGCGTTCGGCGAGGTTCGCCACGCCGCTGCGATGGCCGGGTTCGGCAGGCATACCGACGCCGTCGTCCACCACCGAAAGCTCCAGCCATCGCCCGTCGCGGTCGACCGAGACATCGACCGAAACCGCCGTCGCCTCCGCGTGTCTGACCACATTGGACAGTGCCTCGCGCAGGGTCGCGACGAGGTCCGAGCGAACCGTGTCCGGCACGACCGAATCGAGTGGCCCGTCGAACCCGACCCGGGGTTCGGACGCACAGCCCGCGTCGAGCGCGACGCGCAGCAGCTCCGACCGCAGGCTGCCCTGCGCCTCGGCCGGCTCCTGCAACGAAAAGATACTGTTGCGGATCTCGCGGATAGTGCGGTCGATCTCGTGCGCGAAATCGCCAACGCGGTCGGCGACGGCGGGTTCGACCGTGAGCCTGCTGAGTCCCTCCAGGCCGAGCCCGATCGCGAACAGTCGCTGGATCACCAGGTCGTGCAGGTCGCGGGCGATCCGGTCACGGTCCTCGAAGACGGCGAGCCGCTGCCTGTCCTGTTGCGCGCGGGCGAATTCGACCGCGAGCGCTGCGTGCGCGGCGAAGGTCTCGGCGAGCTGGACGTCGTAGGCGGAGAACGGGGTCTTGTCGCGGAACTTCGCCACCAGCAGGACGCCGAGTTTCTCCTCGCCGACGATCAGCGGGACGGCGACCGCGGAGTCGAGGTCCTTGACCACCGCGGGCATCACGGCACCACGTTCACCCTGGTACTCGACCACTTTTTCGCCGTAGTCCCGGACCATGACGGGTTTGCCGGTGGTGAACGCCATCCCGGTCGCGGTGCCCTCCGTCGGTACGGCGATCCCGGCGAGCCGGTTCGCGTCGGGCCCCGGCGGCTCGACGATCTCGAAGACCAGCTGACCGTCGCCGCGTGGACGGGCCACCGCGCCGGTGGTGCCACCGGCGACGACGCGGGCGCGTTCGGCGATCAGGTGCAGGGTCGCGGTCAGGTCCTGGTCGGTCAGGAGCGCGCCGGTGACGTGATAGGACGCCTCGAGCCAGCGTTCGCGCCGCTGCACCTGGTCGAACAGCGCGGCGTTCTCGATCACCACACCGGCCGCCGCGGTGAGCGCGACGAGCAGGTCTTCCTCGGCTTCGGTGAACTCCTCGCCGTCCGGCTTGCGGGCGAGGTACAGCATCCCGAAGATGCGGCCACGCATCCGGATGGGCATCACACGGGACTCGTCCTCGGACGGCGGGGTGTTCCACGCGTCGCCGAAACGGATGAACTCATCCGAATCGAGCACGCTCAGCGCGCCGAACGGCGCACCGGTCAGCTCGCAGGCGGATTCGACCATGCGCCGCAGGACGTCGGAGAGGCTGAGATCGTGGGCGATCCCAGCCACCGCGTCCAGAATCCTCGGCGCCTTGGCGTCACTCGCCGCACTCACCCGCCGCACTGGCGTCACCGTCCCGGACTAACTCCCCGGGCAGTGGGGTCAGGAATGACAGACGCGCCCGGATCGCTCATCTGGTGCGTCGATCACGGACAGTGCTTCGTTACCGCATGCGCCGAGGATCCTTCGTCCGGTGACCGACTCGATCGGGATCCGGAGATAGCGGGCGTCCGTTTGCCCAGTCCAGCAGCCGAGCGGCAAGGTCGCGAGCTCGGCGATCACGATCGGGTCACGCACCTCGGAGGCGCGGCCGAGGACGGTGACGAACCAGCCGGTCCCCAGGTCCGCGGCGAACTCGTCGACGGCGAACGCGACCACACTGTCGAGCACTCCGGCGAACAACGCGCTCTGTGCCGGCGTCCGGACCACGATCGCACCGTGGTGCAGCGCGAACCGGGCGGGCTGGATCGCCGGCAGGGCGCGGGAGGTGAACACCACCCGGCCGAGCCCGGCACCCGCGAGCAGTGACAGGCACTGCTCGCGGTCGAGCAGCTCGAGACCCAAGGAGTCGGACATCGGCATCCTCGCGCTCTCGTCGTGTACTTCGTCGAGGACAACGGTCCCCGGCTTACCAACTCGCCGGTAGGGCCGATGGACCCGGCCTGCCGCGGGGACTCCTTCCCCAGTACATGAAGGCCACCTCGTGACGGGCTTACGCCTTCGGGGCCAGCAGCACCACGGGGATCTCCCGCTCGGTCTTGGTCTGGTACTGCGCGTAGTTCTTGTAGTCCGCGGTGATCTTGGGCCACAGGCGGGCGCGCTGCTCGGAGTCGGCGACGCTCGCGACCATCGGCCGGGCGGTCTCGCCCTTCAGCGTGACCTGGACGTCGGGGTTGTCGCGCAGGTTGAGGAACCACGCCGGGTGCTGGTCGTCGCCACCGCGGGAGGCCACGATGACGTACGCGTCGCCCTCGCGCAGCGGCGAGGTCAGCAGTACGGTGCGTGGCTGGCCGGATTTACGGCCGATGGTGGTCAGCTCCAGGACGGTCATCCCGGCGACCTCCCAGCCGGCACGGCCGCCGCTGACCTTCTGGATGACGCGGTGGACGGCGTTCATGGTCTTCAAGACGAAATCACTGGGCATGCGGAGAAGGCTACTCCGCTTTCATCGTGACTTCGATCCCGTCCAGGAGTACGGACAGGGAAAGCTCGAAGGCCTCCCTCGCCTCCTGCTCCAGATAGGACACCGTCTCGTCCTCCATCCGGAACGCGTGCTCGCCCTCCATCCAGGTCAGTGTCGGGAACCGCTCCGCGAAATCCGGCGACACCTCCCGCAGGTGCGCGGACCGCGCGTACCACCACTCGTCGTCGGACTGCCCGGTCGCCCTCTCCGCCTGCCGCGACTCCGACGCCGTCCTGGCAGGCTCGCGCACACACGAGTACAGCGCGCTGACCAGCCGTCGAAGCATCGCCGGCGGCAACCCGGTCCGGCGCAGGATCTTCACCAGCGACTCCAGGACGACGTACTCGTGCGGTCCCAGCACCGGCCGCGCCTGTGAGACCTGCAAGACCCAGGGGTGCCGCAGATAGAAGACCCAGAGATCCTCGGCCCACCGCGCGGCGTCGGCCCGCCAGTCGTCCCCGTCGTAGGTGGCCGACAGCTCCGCGAGAGCCTTGTCGTACATGAGGTCGAGAAGTTCACTCTTGCTCGGGACGTAGGTGTAGAGCGCCATGGCCGTGCGGCCGAGCCGGTCACCGACGGCCCGCATCGAAAGGCCTGCCATACCGTCGGCGTCCGCGATCTCGACGGCGGTTTCGACGATCAGTTCCACCGAAAGTCCCGGTTTGGGGCCGGGGCGCTCGACGTCCGGCGACTCCGTCCGCCAGAGCAGGGCCATCGACCGACGAGGGTCTCCCTGAGCCGCGTAGACGACCACGTGCCAACTCCTTACAGCATAAACTAACCTCTGCTACCCTCACTTTACAGGCTAAAGAGTTCCAACCAGGGGAGAGCCATGCTTTCGGCCGCCGACAGCCACGACATGATCCAGGTGCGCGGAGCCAGAGAGAACAACCTCGCCGACGTCTCGGTCGACATCCCCAAGCGCCGTCTCACCGTCTTCACCGGTGTCTCGGGTTCAGGGAAGTCGTCCTTGGTGTTCGGCACCATCGCCGCGGAGTCGCAGCGGCTGATCAACGAGACCTACACCGCGTTCATCCAGTCCTTCATGGCTCCGGTCGGGCGGCCGGACGTGGACGCGCTGCGGAACCTGAGCGCCGCGATCGTTGTCGACCAGGAGCGGATGGGGGCCAACGCCCGCTCCACGGTCGGCACCGCGACCGATGCCCACACGATGCTGCGGATCGTCTTCAGCAGGCTGGGACAGCCGCACGTCGGGACGTCGGGCGCGTTCAGTTTCAACCTTCCCGAGGGAATGTGCCCCGATTGCGAAGGGCTCGGGACGGTGTCCACGATCGACGTCGACCAGCTTGTCGACAAGGAGCTTTCGCTCAACGAAGGGGCGATCACCGTCCCGAACTTCGCCCCGGAGACCTGGTACTGGAAGGGGCTGGCGGAGTCCGGTTTCGTCGATCCCGCGGTGAAGCTGAAGGACTACACCCCGCAGCAGTGGGAAGACTTCATGCACAAGCCCGCCACCAAGATGAAGCTCGGCGGGATGAACACCACGTACGAGGGCCTGCTGGTGAAGGTCCAGCGCCTGTTCCTGTCGAAGGACAAGGAAGCGGCGCAGGCGCACATCCGGACGTTCGTGGACCGGGCCGTCGCCTTCAAGAAGTGCCCGGCGTGCGAAGGGGCCCGGCTCAACCAGGCGGCGCTGTCCTCGAAGATCGACGGGGTGAACATCGCCGAGTGCTCGGCGATGCAGATCAGCGATCTTGCCGATTTCGTACGCAAACTCGACGACCCGTCGGTCGGCCCGCTGATGGAGACACTGCGCGGCACCCTCGAGTCCCTGGTCGAGATCGGCCTCGGGTACCTGAGCCTCGACCGCGAATCCGGGACGCTGTCGGGCGGTGAGGCGCAGCGCGTGAAGATGGTGCGGCACCTGGGTTCCAGTCTCACCGACGTCACGTACGTCTTCGACGAGCCGACCGTCGGGCTGCACCCGCACGACATCCAGCGGATGAACGGCCTGCTGCTCCTGTTGAAGGACAAGGGGAACACGGTGCTCGTGGTCGAGCACAAACCGGAGACGATCGAGATCGCCGACCACGTCGTCGACCTCGGTCCTGGCGCCGGGCCGAACGGCGGGCAGATCTGCTTCACCGGCGACGTCGCCGGACTGCGCACGTCCGGCACCCTGACCGGGCGGCACCTCGACCACCGCGCGCGGCTGCGTCCCGACGTCCGTACGCCCGCCGGGCAGATCCCGATCCGGAACGCGACCCGGCACAACCTCAAGGACGTCAGCGTCGACATCCCGCTCGGCGTGCTGACCGTGGTCACCGGCGTCGCCGGTTCGGGCAAAAGTTCCCTCATCCACGGCTCACTGTCCACAAGGGACGACGTGGTGGTGCTCGACCAGTCGGCCATCCGCGGCTCGCGGCGGAGCAACCCGGCGACCTACACCGGACTGCTCGACCCGATCCGCGTCGCGTTCGCCAAGGCCAACGGCGTCAAGGCCGCTTTGTTCAGCGCGAACTCCGAGGGCGCGTGCCCGAAGTGCAAGGGCATCGGGCTGATCTACACCGACCTGGCGATGATGGCCGGAGTGGCGACGGTCTGCGAGGAATGCGAGGGCAAGCGGTTCACCGCGGAGGTGCTGACCTACCGGCTGCGGGGCAAGAACATCAGCGAGGTCCTCGCGATGCCCGTGGCCGAAGCGCGCGAGTTCTTCACCTCCGGGCAGGCGCGGACGATCCTGGACCGGCTCTCCGACGTCGGCCTCGGCTACCTCGGGCTCGGGCAGCCGCTCACGACGCTGTCCGGCGGGGAACGGCAGCGGATCAAGCTGGCCATCCGGATGGCGGAGAAGTCGGCGACCTACGTCCTCGACGAGCCGACCACCGGACTGCACCTCGCCGACGTCGACCAGTTGCTGGGCCTGCTCGACCGGCTCGTCGACGACGGGAACACGGTGGTGGTCATCGAGCACCACCAGGCCGTGATGGCGCACGCCGACTGGATCGTCGACCTCGGGCCGGGCGCGGGGGTGGACGGTGGCGAGGTGGTGTTCACCGGGACGCCTTCTGAGTTGGTCACCTCCGGTGACACCCTCACGGCGCAGCATCTGCGCGCTTACGTGGGCCGGTAGCGCGTGCTATGAACGGTCCTTTCCTTGCAAATTTTGCAAGGAAAGGACCGTTCATAGCACCGTCGACCGGGCGTGAACCGCTTCACGGAGGCCAGCCGCACCGCTAAGACCCAGCACGACCAAGGCGACCCCCGAGGTCACCATCTCGACCGGTCACCGCCTTGCGCATCGACAGCGGTCCGGTCCACGACCCGCCGGACGCGATCATCACGCTCGTGTACGCCACATCGCTGAGGAGCAGAAAGCTCCACCGTGAAGTGACACCTCACGTACGTCCACTTACGTACCTGAAACACCCCTCAGCGAAGAACGCGGTAGAGACCGATGGTCTGTTAGCCTGGCGGCATCATGCCTCGCATCCTTGTCCGCGTCGCCGCCCTGATCGCCGTCCTCGCTCTCCTGTTCGGCGTGCCGTGGTGGACGATCGTCGGCTCCCCCGAACTCCCGGCCGCGCTCGAAGTGATCGGCACGATCGTGTTCGCCGCCGCGGTGCTCGCCGTACCCGCGTGCATGGTCCTCGGCCACGGCCCGTGGCAGCGCGACCTCGCGGCGAAGATCGGCGACCTCTCCCTCGGGCTGATCTGGCTGCTGTTCTCCTTGTCGGTACTCGGAAACGTGCTACGGCTCGTCCTTTCGGTGTCCGGAGTGGACGGTGCGGCCGAGATCGTGTCCGGCGTCGTCGTGGTGGCCTTCGTGGTGCTGGCGGCGTACGGGATGGCCGAAGCCCGGCGCGTCCCGCGGCTCAAGGAACTCGACGTCGTCCTCCCCCGGCTCGGCGCCGGACTCGACGGTCTCCGCTTCGCCATCATCACCGACACGCATTTCGGTCCGCTGAACCGGACGAAGTGGTCGGAGAAGGTCGTCGAGGTGGTGAACGAACTCAACGCCGACGTCGTGGCCCACGCGGGCGACCTCGCCGACGGTTCGGTCGCCAAACGCGAGGGTCAGGTCGCGCCGCTCGGGAAGGTGCGCGCGAAGCTCGGCAAGTTCTACATCACCGGCAACCACGAGTACTTTGGCGAGGCGCAGGCCTGGCTCGACCACATGCGCGACCTCGGCTGGGAACCGCTCCACAACCGGCATGTGCCGGTCCACAACGGCGGGGACACCCTCGTCTTCGCCGGGATCGACGACCCGACCGGCGCCGCCTCGGGACTTCCGGGTCACGGCCCCGACCTCCCGGCCGCGCTCGACGGTGTCGCCGCGAGCACCCCGGTCGTCCTGCTCGCCCACCAGCCGAAGCAGGTTAAGCAGGCCGCCGAGGCCGGCGTCGACCTCCAGATCTCCGGGCACACCCACGGCGGCCAGATCTGGCCGTTCCACCTTCTGGTGCGGCTCGACCAGCCCGTATTGGCCGGACTTTCGCGCCACGGCGAACGCACGCAGCTGTACACGAGCCGCGGCACCGGCTTCTGGGGACCGCCGCTGCGCGTCTTCGCGCCGAGTGAGATCACCCTCCTGACCTTGCGAAACCGCAAGTAGTCCTCTAGTTGCGACGCCTTCGGGTGCTGCGACCTGCGTCACCGACAACTTTTTTTGTCTTGACAATTTTAGAGTTCGGAGCGAGAGTTGTGCCCAACGCCCCCCGCTTCGAAAGGCCGAGACGATGACCATCGCCGCCACCCGAACCCCCGTCGCGATTCCGACCCGCGCCCTGCTCGTCTGCGGCGCCGTCTCGGGTCCGCTGTACTTCCTGACTTCGTTCACCCAGGCCGCCCTCCGCGACGGCTTCGACATGACGAAGCACCCCGCGAGCATGCTGAGCAACGGCGACGCCGGTTGGATCCAGGTCACGAACTTCCTGGTGTCCGGCGTCCTGCTGATCGCGGGAGCGATCGGGCTGAGCCGAACGCTCGAGCCCGGCAGAGGCAGCGTCTGGGGTCCACGACTCCTGGGCGTCTTCGGCGTCAGCCTGCTGTTCGCGGCGGTCTTCAAGGCCGACGCGGGTAACGGCTTCCCTATCGACTCCGGCCCTGTCGGTACCGGCTCCGCGACGCTCAGCACCGCCGGGGCGCTGCACATGGCCGCCGGGTCGGTCGGCTTCCTCTCGCTGATCGTCGCGACGTTCGTGTTCGCGAGCCGTTTCTCCCGTGAGGGGCACCGCGGCTGGGCCGTCTACTCCCGCGCCACCGGCATCGCGTTCTTCGCCTCCTTCGCCGGGATCAGTTCCGGCAACGCGAACGCCGTCGTGATGCTCGCCTTCTGGGCGACCGTGCTGCTGGCCTGGGGCTGGGTCACCGCCGTCATCGTCCGTTTCACTCGCTAAACCGATCGAGGAGAATCTCCGCCATGAGCACCGTGACCTCGCAAGACGGCACCACCATCGCCTACACCCGCACCGGCTCCGGCCCCGCCGTCATCCTCGTCGACGGCGCCATGTGCCACCGCGAGTTCGGCCCGGCCAAGCCGCTGGCCGCCGAGCTGGCACCGCATTTCACCGTCTACACCTACGACCGCCGCGGCCGCGGTGAGAGCGGTGAGAGCGGTGACACCGAGCCCTTCTCCGTCGCCCGCGAAGTCGAGGACATCGCGGCGTTGATCAAGGAAGCGGGCGGGGCCGCCCACGTCTACGGGATCTCGTCCGGCGCCGCGCTCGCCCTCGAAGCCGCGAAGGCCGGACTGCCGATCACGAAACTGGCGGTCTACGAATTCCCGCTGGTCGTCGACGACACGCGCCCGCCGGTCCCGGCCGACTACACCGCACGGCTGGAGACGGCCATCGCCACCGGACGACCCGGAACCGCGATCAAGACCTTCATGCGCGAAGGCGTCCGTGTCCCGGCGCCGGTCGTGTTCATGATGCAGTTCATGCCCGCGTGGCCGAAGCTGAAGAAGGTCGCGCCGACCCTGCGCTACGACGCCGCGTTGTTCGACGGCCTGCACGACGGCACCCCGTTGCCCGAGGGCCGCTGGGCGAGCGTCTCCGTGCCGACGCTGGTCATGGACGGCGGCAAGAGCCCCGCGTGGATCCGTAACGGTGTCGCCGCGCTGGCGAAGGCGGTTCCCGGCGCAGAGCACAAGACGATCGAAGGCCAGACGCATATGCTCAAGCCGAAAGCGGTTGCCCCGGTACTGATCGAGTACTTCAACGGCTGACGGAGCGGTCATGAGGATCGAACTGGTCGAAGGCGACATCACCCAACAGCGGGTCGACGTCGTGGTCAATGCCGCGAACTCGTCCCTGCTCGGCGGCGGCGGGGTGGACGGCGCCATCCACCGCCGCGGCGGACCGGAGATCCTCACCGAATGCCGGGCGCTGCGCGCGGGGCACTACGGCAAGGGACTGAAGACCGGAGAGGCGGTCGCCACCACGGCGGGCCGCCTTCCGGCGCGCTGGGTGGCGCACACCGTCGGGCCGGTGTGGTCCGACTCCGAAGACCGCTCCGCGCTGCTGGCGGCCTGTCATCGCAACTCGCTGCACGTGGCGGCCGACCTGGGTGCGCACACCGTGGCGTTCCCCGCGATCTCGACCGGGATCTACCGGTGGCCGATCGAGTCCGCCGCGGAAATCGCCCTCGAAACGGTGGTGAACACGCTGTCGGCCGGGGCCAGTTCGGTGGAGCTGGTGCGGTTCGTGCTGTTCGGGAAGGCGGCCTACGACGTGTTCCGAGAGCAGGCGGACGCGCTGGGCGTGGCCCGCTCGTGAGTGGTTGCCTGCCGAAGGTCCGTGAAGGCCCCCTTCCTTTGCGCTAGGCGCAGGGTCCCGGCAAAGTTGCAGAGCCGCTGGTCAGCGCTGCTGTTGGTAATCCGGACTCATTATCGCTAGTGACCCCGCGACGATGAAGGAATGGGACACTCAACGTCCCCATTCCTTCATCGTCGGCCTCATACAGCGAACGATTACCGCCTGGCCTGCAAGACCGCGCTTGCCGGGCCCCTGGCGCTAGGCGCAAGGAAGGGGGCCTTCATGTACTTGGGGACGTGTAAAGGTCGAGGCCCACTACACACCCGCCGGCGAAGCACCCCGCGTGACCAGTTCCCGCGCCGCCCCGCTCCCGTCCGCGGGAACCGCCCAGATCCCCGACTCCAGCCCGTAAGCCACGGTTCGGTCATCGAGCCAGGCGGCCTGGTCGTCCACGCTCCGCGTCTCGGCCAGCATGGTCTCCCTGCCGGACGCCAGATCGAGCACGGCCAGCCGCCACGGCGCCGCGAGATCGGCGGAGACCCGCTTCTTGAAAGCGATCCGCTTCCCGTCCGGCGAAAGTGACGGGCACTCGACGTTCTCCCGGATCATGTTCGCGCTGTACTTCTCGTAGTCCGCCTCGACCAGGTAGGTCTTCCCCTTGGTTCCGACGGTCGCGTAGAACCGCTTGCCGTCGGGGGCGAAGGTGATCCCCCAGTAGTTCACGTCGGACGAGTAATACTGCTTGCCGTCGAGGAACAGTGCCATCTCCTCGACGCTCTTCAGCAGCTGCCCGCTCGACAGGTCGAGGATTCCGGCCCTGGTCGAAAACCCTGTCTCCGCATAGGAATCACCGTTGACGAACAGCGTCCAGTAGACGAGTTCGCCGTCCGGCGAGACCCGGCCACGGCTGGGCGTGCCCGGCAGTTCGACCCGGCGGATCTCGTTCAGGTCCTTGTCCAGCACGATGACGTCGGTCATCGGCGGCAGCACGCCCGGCTGCGCGGCCAGGCAGAGTGCCGTCCCCGCCGAGGCGGCGAATCGGTCGCAGCTGAGTCCGGCCACCTTCCGTACCTCGCCGGGCCGGTCGACGGGCACCGTGGCGAGGTGGCCGAAGTCGGGACCCTCGGCGGTGTTGCGGAACAACAACTGGCCCGGAGACTGCACGGAGACCTGCCCCGACACGACGGCGACGGCGTTGACGCCCGGACCGCGATCCCGCGAAAGGATACCGTACCCGACGGCTGCCGCGACCAGGACGACGACCGCCGCCGCCACGCCAAGGATCCGCCCCTTCATGCGGATGTCCTCAGTGGACGGATCACGGCGGCCGCGACGACCACGACGGTTAGTGTGCCCGCGGCCACCATGACCGCGGCGTGCAGATCCCAAGCCGTCCAAGCGAGTCCGAAAAGGACGGACGCGAACATCCGGGTCGTCGCCTGCCCGGTCTGCACCAGTGCCAGCCCGCTCGCTCGCTGGTGTTCGGGCAGCAGTGGCCCGGCGGCGGCCATCAGGACACCGTCGGTCGCGGCGTAGAAGACACCGTGCAGGATCAGCGCCAGCACCGCGAGCACGCCGCCGTCCACCGGTCCGAGCAGCGCCAGCAGGGCGGCGACCAGCGCGAGGTGCCCGCCGAGGAAGACCTTCCAGCGGCCGACGCGGTCCGAAAGCCTGCCCAGGGGAACGGCGAGCAGCAGGTACACACCGGCGGTTCCCAAGGGCAGCAAGGGAAAGAAGACGGCGCCGAGTTCCCACCGCCGCTGCAGGACGAGGTACAGGAACGAGTCGCTGAGGGTGACCAGGCCCAGCAACGCGGCCCAGACACAGATGCGGCGGAACGGCGCCTGCCGGATCAACCCCGCGGTCTCCCGCAAGGAGACCTTGTGCCGCTCGGCTCGCGACGTCGGCTGATGGTCCTTGACCAGCACCACCAGGATGATCACGCCGATCGCGGCGATGCAGAAGCTGGTGAAGAACACCGAGTCGTAGCTGCCGAGGCTGAGCCACAGCACGGCCATCGCGACCAGCGGGCCGAGGAACGCGCCGAAGGTGTCCATCGCCCGGTGTACGCCGAACGCGCGCCCGAGGTGCTCGGGGTCACTGCTCAAGGTGATCAGCGCGTCCCGGGGCGCGGTCCGGACGCCCTTCCCGGTGCGGTCGGCCGCGAGCACCGCCCCGATCGCGACGGTGGACGAACCGGCCAGCATCAGGCCGATCTTGCCCAGCGCGGAAAGCCCGTAACCGAAGCAGGCGACCGCCTTCAGCCGCTGCCACCGGTCGGCGAGGTGCCCGCCGAGGAGCCGGACCACGGCGGTGACGCCGGAATAAAGGCCGTCGAGCACGCCGAACTGCAGCGGGCTCAGGCCGAGACCGAGGACGAGATAGAGCGGGAGGACCGCGGTCACCATCTCCGATGAGATGTCGGTGACCAGGCTGACCAGGCCCAGCGCGACGACGTTCCCGGTGACGGCCCGTTTGATGCCCCCTTTCGGCACGTCTGGCGCAGCCCTGGCGGTGGCGATGTACATGGGAGACCTCCTACGCCGCGAGGAGGTGCCGGGACGCCGCGCACACGCCCGCGCCCCGGCACCCGATCGCGTGGATCAGTGGCAGGTGTAGGTGGGCGAGGAGTCGATGGTCTTGCCGTCGAGGCCGATCAACTGCGTCGAGAAAGCGTTGTCCGACATGTTCAGCTTGAGCACACCGAAGGTCGAGATCGCCTTCGCCGTCGCCGGATGCTCGGTCTTGACCGGGTACAGCGTCATCCCGCCGCCACCGCCGATGATCTGCACCGGGCCGTTCGGATCCTTGGCCCCACTGGCGTTCTGCGGGAAGAACCGCTCGTAGTGGTGGTCGTGCCCGTTGAGCACCAGGTCGACCTTGCTCTTGACCATGGTCTCCCAGAGCGTGGCCATCTTCGGGTTGTCACCGTGGTCACCCGAGGTATAGCGCGGGTGGTGGTAGTACGCGGCGACGCAGGGCTTGGTGTTCTTCGCCAGGTCCTGCTTGATCCAGTTCAGCTGCTCGTCGCTGACGGCGTTCGCGGCCAGCCCCGGCGAGAACTCCGTGCTGTCGATGGCCACGAAGTGCCAGTTGCCCATTTCCCAGCTGTAGTAGGTCTTCCCGTTCGGCGTCGCGATCTTGCCGAAGTACTTCTTGTAGGCGCCCAGCGGGGTGTGGTCGTAGGTCTCGTGGTTGCCGGGGACCGGGTGCATGATGTTCTTGTACTTGCCCCAGGTCTTGTCGAAGTAGTTCGTGAAGTCCTCGATGTGGGCGTCGTCGTACTGGTTGTCGCCCATGGTGATCACCGCGGCCGGGTTCATCTGCCCGACCAGGTTGGCGGTCTTCGGGTGGATGCACGAGGACGAGGACGCGGTGCACTGGTCCGCGATGTCACCCGCGGCGGCCAGCACGAACGACGAACCGCCGCCCGCTTGCGTGGTCGCCTGGATCTGGTTGCTGGCACCCGAAGTGTTGCCCGCGGCGTCCTTCGCGCGGACGGTGTAGGTGTACGCGGTCGCCGCGCTCAGGCCACTGTCGGTGTAGGACGCCGTTTCCGATGTGCCGACGACCTGACCGTTCCGGAGCACCTCGTACGCGCTGACGCCGACGTTGTCCGTCGACGCCGTCCACGTCAGGTCCACTGTGGACGAAGTGACGGAACCGGCTTTCAGGTTCGTGGGCGCGGTGGGCGCCTGGGTGTCACCGGAGGAGTCCGAGGTCCCGTAAACCTGCATCTCCCAAAGGGAGTAGCCGTAACTGGTGGCGCGCTTCGTCGCGACGAGACGCAGGTAGCGGCCGCGGGCGGACAGACCGGTGAGGTCGTCGGTGCCGCCGTTGCCGTTGGTGACGGACTTGACCGAGGTCCACGCCGAGCCGTCGTTGGAGACTTCCAGCTTGTACGCGGTGGCGTACGCCGCTTCCCAGTTCAGCTTGACCCGGTTGACGGCGGAAGGGCCGCCGAGGTCGACGCGGATGAACTGCGGGTCCGCGCCTTCGACGCTCGCCCAGCGAGTATTGGTCTTCCCGTCGACGGCCAGCGGGCCGCCGTACTCGGCGGACTCCACCGAGGAGACCAGGACGGGTTTACCCTGGGACAAAAGGACATCGGCGGCCTGCGCGTTGCCGCTGAGCAGCGTCGGCAACAGGATGATCGCCGCGCCGAGTGGTAGTAGTCGGGTTCGGGCCTTCACATCGATCTCCCCGGGAATCCGTGGCGGCGGGTTGAGAGGGACGGGTGCGCGGCGCTTGTTCGTTTGGTAACTTTCCTAACGAACGCGTACGGTAATCCGTCCCCCTCAGTGCGTCAAGACGTAGACTCGTCCCATGACCGGCGCTCTGATCTTCGACTTCGACGGAACGCTGGTCGACACGGAAGCCGCCGTCCTCGCGGCCTGGCAAGAGACCTTCCGGCAGCGCGGCGGCGAACTCCCCCTGGCGGTCTGGCACACCGTCATCGGCACACAGCACACCGCCACCGCGATGTTCGAGCTGCTCGAGAAGGACGGCGAGGAACTCGACACGCTCGCGATCCGCACCGGCGTCCGCGCCCGGGTCACCGAACTGCTGGAATCCGAGGGACCGCGTCCCGGCGTCCAGGAGTACCTCGACGACGCGAAAGAGCGAGGCCTCCGGCTGGCCATCGCGTCGAGTTCGACCGGTGACTGGGTCACCACGCAGCTGAACCGGCTCGGCCTGGCGGACTCGTTCGAGGCCGTCCTCACCGGAGACCTCCACGAGGCGAAGCCGAGCCCGGACCTCTATCTGGCCGCGCTCGCGGCACTGGACCTGCCGTCGTCCGAGGCGATCGCGTTCGAGGACTCACCGCACGGCGTCACCGCGGCGAAGGCCGCGGGACTCACGTGCGTCGCGGTACCGAACGCGATCACCGCGGTGCTGAACTTCGACCACGCCGATCTCGTACTGGGATCACTCGCCGACAAACCACTCAGCGCGTTGCTTGAGGGGTAAGGCCTCAGCCGTTGAGCAGCTCACCCAGCCGGGCGAGGAATGGGCGCTGGCCCTTGAGGAGCTTCTCCTCCGCTTCGGCGAGCCCGAACCAGGCGGCCCTGTCGACCTCCGGGAACTCCTGCGTCCGGCCCGACCTCGGCGGCCACTCCATCTCGAAGGTGCCCGGCACGACCTGAGCCGGGTCGAGGTCGCCTTCCACCGCCCAGACGGTGACGACCTTGCCGCCGGACTGCTTCACCTCGCCCAGCGGGAAGTACTCCCCCTCCGGCGCCGGGAGCCCCAGCTCCTCGGCGAACTCGCGGCGCGCGGCCGCCTCCGGCGCCTCGTCCGGCTCGTACTCGCCCTTGGGCATCGACCAGCCGCCCGCGTCCTTCTTCGCCCAGAACGGCCCGCCCATATGCCCGAGCAGCACCTCGGTCACCACACCCGACCTGCGGAAGAGCAGGATCCCGGCACTCGTCTTACCCGCCATGGCATCCAGTCTGACGCTGCTCCGAACGAGTGATGTGACCGGCCCGCGAAAAAAGTCTCCGCCCGGGTGTCGATTCGCGTCGGGCCCGTCCGACGCGTTGTCAGAAGCCGCCCGACAGACTTTCCCGGAAGGACCGGAAACCATGACGCAGACCATCACCCCCGCCCAGGCCACCACCACCCCGCGTGCCACGAAGCTCCAGGGTGCGATCCAGTCGGCCGTGCGGATCGTCGTCTCGTTCCTGTTCCTCTGCCACGGCTTGCAAGGATTCGGATTCTTCGGCGGTGTCGACGGTGCCGGTGGCGCTGTCGAACTCGGCTCCTGGCCCGGTTGGTACGGCAGCGTGATCGAGGTCGTCGGCGCCGCGCTGGTGCTGGCGGGCCTGTTCACCCGCCCGGTCGCGGTGCTCCTCTCCGGCGTCATGGCCTTCGCCTACTTCACCGTCCACGCACCGGAAGGCCTGCTGCCGCTGCTGAACATGGGCGAGCTGTCCGCCCTCTACTGCTGGATCTTCCTGCTGATCGCCGCGATCGGCCCCGGCACCTTCGCCCTCGACACCCTGCGCCGCCGTCGCTGATCGAAATCGCCGAGGCCTCTTTCCTGGAATGATTCCAGGAAAGAGGCCGATTTCGCGTTCTCGTTCATTGCGGCGTTGTTAAATCAGGGCATACCACGGAATTACCCCCCGAAAGAAAGTTCCCTGCCGATGGGGGTATCCGGCATCCTCATTCCCATCAATGGTTTAGACCACCTTGAGCCGGAAGGATGCGTCATGACCCAGACAGCCACCGCCACGACCACCGAGATCGGCCAGACCCCCGCCAAATGGCAAGGCCTGGCCCTCTCCGTCGTCCGCGTAGTGGTCGCGTTCCTGTTCCTCTGCCACGGCCTGCAGAAGATGGGCTTCTTCGACAAGGCGGCCGTCCCGGTCGGCACCTGGCCGAGCTGGTACGCCGGAGTGATCGAGGTGGTCGGCTCGCTGCTGATCCTGGTGGGCCTGTTCACCCGCCCGGTCGCGGTCCTGCTTTCGGGCACGATGGCCTACGCGTACTTCGTCGTCCATCAGCCCGACGCGCTGCTGCCACTGCAGAACAAGGGTGAGATGGCGGCTTTGTACTCCTGGATCTTCCTGCTGTTCGCGGTGGTGGGTCCGGGCACCTACGCGCTCGACACACTGCGCCGCCGTCGTCGCGGCTGAGCCTCAATGCCGCGGTGGGCTTCAGGTCCAGATCGGGGCCAGGTCCGTGAAGGCCACTTTCACGGACCCAGGGTCCCTCAAGGAGCCCTTCACGGACTTCTCGCTACAGGCCCCGCCGATGCCATGAACGGTCCGTTACTTGCAAATTTTGCAAGTAACGGACCGTTCATGGCACTTCAAAGAGGCGTCAGCGGCCCTGCGGCAGCCCGGCCGCCAGGTCGGACAGCGCGAGCACGTGCTCCATCAGCACGGTCAGCACCTGCTTCGTCGAATCGCGTTCCCGCGCGTCGCACAGCAGCAGGGGGACGTCCATGCTGACGTCGAGCGCCTGCCGGACCTCCTCGGTGCCATAGCGATACGCGTCGTCGAAGCAGTTCACGGCGACGACGAACGGCAGTCCGCGGCGCTCGAAGAAGTCGACGGCCGCGAAGCAACTGTCGAGCCGTCGGGTGTCGGCCAGCACGACGGCGCCGAGAGCGCCTTCGGCCAGTTCGTCCCACATGAACCAGAACCGGTCCTGTCCCGGCGTACCGAACAGGTACAGAATCAGCTCGGGGTTGATGGTGATCCGGCCGAAGTCGAGGGCGACCGTGGTGGTCGTCTTCTTCTCGACACCGGTGAGGTCGTCGACGCCCTCGGACGCCGCGGTGATGACCTCCTCGGTGCGCAGCGGGGGGACCTCGCTGACCGAACCGACCATCGTGGTCTTACCGACCCCGAACCCGCCGGCGATGAGGACCTTGACCGCGTTCGCGGTCAAGGATCGCCGGGGCTCAGAGTTTCCGGATGCCATCAAGAACCGCCTGGAGTACGTGTTTGTTGGGGGTGTCGGTGACCGGTGTCGCGGTGCGGAAGAGCACGAGGTTCTGTTCGATCAAATCGCTCAGCAGCACCTTCACCACCGGCAGCGGCAGATCGATGCGCGCGGCGACCTCCGCGACGGAGGTCGGTCTCTGGCACAGGTTGAGGATCCGCCCGTACTCCGGCTCGAAGCCGGCGACCTCGTGCGCGGTGCGCATGGCGACCACCAGGGTGATCAGGTCGAGGCCGATCGTGTCCGAGCGGGTGCGCCCGCCCGTGACCGCGTACGACCGGACCAGCGGACCGGCCTCGTCCTCGAACCACGACTCGTGCCGCCCGCTCATGGCGACAGGGGAGTCGCGGCGCGGGGCGCCGAAGTGAGCACCGCGCCGACCCGCTTGACCATCAGGTTCATCTCGTAGGCCACGAGGCCCATGTCCGCGTCTTCCTTGGCCAGCAGCGCCAGGCAAGCGCCCCGGCCCGCCGCGGTGACGAACAGGAAGGCGTGGTCCATCTCGACCATGGTCTGGCGGACGTTGCCGCCGCCGAAGTGCCGTCCCGTGCCCCGCGCGAGGCTCTGGAACGCCGACGCCACCGCGGACAGGTGCTCACCGTCCTGCTCCGACAGGTTGCCGGACTTTCCGATGAGCAGGCCGTCGGCCGAGAGGACCACCGCCCGGTCGGCACCGCTGACCCGCTTGACCAGGTCATCCAGCAACCAGTCGAGTTCACTGACTCCTGCGTTGGCCATCTAGTCACGATCTCCGTACATGTCGAGGTCGGTGTAGTCGTCGGTGGGTTCGGTGTCCCGGCCGCGGCGCGTCCCCTGCTGGAACGCGGCGAGGCGGTTCCTGGCCAGCTCGGGGGTGTCCTCGCGGACCTCCTCGCGCTGGGCGGCAGGCCGGTCCTCCATCAGCTGGGGAACCAGGTTCGTCTGACGGCGGCGCTGCGGCAGCGGTGGCCTGCCGGGCGCCTCGGGGCCGGGTCGCCGGGTCTGCGGCGGACGGCCGTCCTGCGGTCGGGAATCGGCGGCCGGTGGCCAGGCCGGCGGCTGCACCGGCTGCGGCCGGGCCTCGGCACGCGCGGGCTCCGAGCGCATCGGCTCAGGCCGGGGCGTCTCAGGCCGCGGCACGCGCGGACGGCGCGGGGGCAGCGGCGGCAACGCGGCGCCGGGCTGCTCCGCCCTCGGCTGCGGCTGCTCCAGGGGAGCCACCGGCATCGGCACCGGGAGTTCCGGCCGCTCGGCGGGGAACTCGGTGCGGTGACGGGCACGACGGCCCGGGAGCAGCGGCGCGGCGTCCGGCACCTCGGTGCTCTCGGGGTCCACCTCGTCCTCCGGCTGATCAGACGGGACCGGCGCGAGCAGGTCGGTGCGGACGAGCACGATGGCCCTGGTGCCGCCGTATGCGGACTCGCGCAAGTGCACGGAGATCCCGTGGCGTGCGGCGAGCCGCGCGACCACGAACAGGCCCAGCCGTGGCTCGGTCGACAACGCCATGATGCCGAAGTCCGGCGGATCGGCCAACATCGCGTTCAGCTCGGCGGCCTGCTCCGGCTCGATCCCGAGGCCCTGGTCCTCGACCTCGATCACGACACCCTTGCCGACCACGTTGCCGCGCAGTTCGACCCGCGACTGCGGCGGGGAGAACGAGGTGGCGTTGTCGATCAGCTCCGCGAGCAGGTGCACGAGGTCGCCGACGACCGGGCCCTGCACCGCGATCGCGGGCATCTTCGCCGTCTTCACCCTGGCGAAGTCCTCGGTCTCGGCCGAGGCACCACGGGTCAGCTCGGCCAGCGTGACCGGCTTGCGCCACTGACGGCCTGGCTGGCCGCCGCCGAGAATGATCAGGTTTTCCGCGTTGCGGCGGGCACGGGTGGAGAGGTGGTCCAGCTGGAAGAGCGTCTCCAGCTGCTCCGGGTCTTCCTGCTTGCGCTCGGCCTGTTCGAGCACCTTGAGCTGGCGGTGCACGATGACCTGGCTGCGGTGCGCGATGTTGAGGAACACCTTCTTGGTGCCCTCACGGGTCCTGGCCTCTTCGACGGCGGCCGCGATGGCGGTCTGCTGCGCCTTGTTGAAGGCCTCGGCGACCTGGCCGATCTCGTCGTCGCCGTGGTCGAGGAAGTGCCCCTTGTCGTCGAGGTCGACGGGTTCGCCCGCGCGGACCCGGTCCACCAGTTCGGGCAGCCGGGTCTCGGCGACGTCGAGGGTGTCCTCGCGCAGCCGGGCCAGCCTGCCGATGAGCCGGTTGGACAGCCGCAGGGCGATGATGAACACGCCGATGGCCACGAGCAGCGCGATGGCGGCGGCGATGGCCGAGGTGATCAGCGTCCGGTCGGCCTCGTCGATGGCCTCGGTGGTGGCGGCACCACTCTGCTCGACGAAGCCGCGCATCATGGCGTCGCCGACGCCGCGGGACGACTGCAGCCAGAGCTGCTCGGGCACCGGGAGGGTGGCCTTGCTGTTCTGCAGGAACGTGTTCTCGACCGTGTTGACGGCCTTCCACGGATCGCTCGCGACGAGCTGGTCGAACTTCGCCTTCACGTCCGGGCGCATCCGCGAAACGGACGACTCGAGCAGCGAGCGGTACGAACCGACCTGGCTGACGTAGGCGCGGTAGGTCTCGTCGGTGAACCCGCCACCGGCGACTGCCGCGGCGGCGAGGGAGTTCGCGCGCTGCAACTGGTCGATCGCGGTGAACAGCGGCACCGCGGTGATGCGCTGGTAGGCGTTCTCCGCGTTCGGCGCGTCCTGCGCGAGCCCCGTCAGCCCTTCGACGAACTGGTCGAGGATCTGGTTGTAGAAGGTGAAGGCGTCCAGCAGGGGCAGCTGGCCGGAGTCTGCCGACTGCCGGATCTGCGGCATCTTCTGGAACAGCCCGTTCACCGTGGCGATGGTGCGCTGCACGCTGTCGGGCGAGTCGCCGATGAACTTCTGGAGGTGCGTGACGACGCCCTGGGTCGCGGCGTCGGTCTTGGCGCGCTGCTCCACGAGGGTCGCGTGCTGCGAACGGTCGCCGGCGAGTTCGCGCAGCGTCAGTCGGCGCTCCTCCTGGATCTGGGCGAAGAACGGGACGGAAGGGGCTTCCGAGTCACGGATCCGCTGCGCGTAGTCACGGCCATTGACCGCGTCGGAGATCAGGTACCCGCCGATCGCGAGACCGACGAGCATCAGCGCGATGCTGGGAATGAGCGCGATCGTCAGAACGCGCGAACGAATCGAAGAGCCGCGGCCTCGTCGAAGGGAATTCTGCTTCACCGTGGTCCGTTTTCCTTCCGGCAGTTATTGGTGTCGGGTCGCCGGGGATCTCATACCCGCGGGATCCGATAGCCGGATCAACACAGCGTGGTCCGCTCCGCCCGCGAAGACGCTAGGAGACCCAAACGGGTGAGTCAAGTCCGAACGCGAAGGGTAGTCACATATCGCCGTGACCAGCTGACGAAGGGTCGCCGGACCTCGAAAGTCCACCACATGGACAGAAACACCCCGACAAGTGACCCGCCAGTAGATCACCTGCCGGTTTACCGCAGTCAGCGGCTTGACCGGCACTCATCGGACTCGATCAAGTAACAGCCTGTCGCACTCCTGTCTCGGCTGAAAAGTCGACGAAAACTACGCGCCGTGACCTCGCTCACGATTTCGGGGGAGGGCTTCACATACCGTTCGGTTTGCGAACGACTTCACCCCGGAGGAAGGCGGCCGTAAGGCCGTTCGATCCGCGAAATCGAGAATTGCCGGCGTTTATCGCCGGTGCATCGAAATGATCTTCACCGGCGGGGCCGAGCTCGTCCTCGAGGAGCACGTCGACCCTCCTGGACGCGGCCCGGAGCGTCCGGACGCCCACCCAGCACAACGTCACCACCCCGCAGACCAGGATCACGACGAGCGCCGTCTCGACCGGATAACGCGAGCCGAATTCGTTGAGCAGGAAACCGGAAGCGACACCGAACACGGCGACGGCGGTATAGGCGATCAACACAATCCCCTCTTTCTCCAGGCGCCGTTGCCCGCGTCTCGCCGCTGAGCCGAGCGACGCGGGTTTCCCTTACGCCACAGGGGAAAGGTCTACGTCACACTCGCGGCGAGAGCGAACATCGAGACTAACAGCGGATTCGCGAAAGACCGTCTCGTCTCCCCCGACGGGGCGAGGTGATCACCTTTTTGCCACCGGTTCCTGAATCAGCTTCACCATTCGCGCGGTTGCGCCTCGGCCATGGCAGCCGCGCCCGCCCGCCGCTCCGCGGCCAAAGACCGCCTTTGAAGACGGCGGCGAGGATCGTCGCGGCCGAGGTCGGCCGGGCGCCCTTCTACCACACTTCCCCGGCAAGGAGGACCTGGTCCGCGCCTACCTCGGGTTCTTCGCCGCCGCGGGGGACGAGAAGTCAGAACCTTCGAAAATACTCGAAATCCTCGGGGTCGTCGAGGAGATCTGCGCGCCGGGCTTCCGTGGCTGCCCGTTCACCAACGCGGCCGCCGAGTACCCGGATCCGGAGCACCCCGTGCGGAAGGTCGTGCGCGAACACCGGACGTGGCTCCGCGACTCGATCGCGGAGATCGTCGGCGCGACAGGGCACCCGGCCCCCGAAGCCGCCGCGCGGGAGCTGACCCTGCTGCGCGACGGCGCCATGGCCGGCGGCTATCTCGAAGACGCCGCCGAGGTGCGCGATAGCCTCGCGCACGCCGCCCGCTCGGTGCTCAGCTCCGGAGTTCCCGAAGCGTCGTGACGGCGCGAAGCCGTCTGCCCGATCGAACGCGTTTCGCTTGTGCGCCAAGGGATCGGCCGCGCCGAGGTGGTCGAAGCCGGTCACGGTGGTCATCGTCGGCGAGAGCGCTCCGGAAGTCCGCGACTGACGTGATGGAACCGGAAAAGGTGGACATTTCGCGTAGCGCAACCGTGGCCGCGATTCTCTATCCACCACTGACCAGAGCCCTTACAGTGGGCCTGATCAGGCAGCATCGAGGAGGCCAGCGTTGACCAACCAGCCGACCGTCGCCGAGCAGATCGAAGGCCAGACCATCCCCGCCCTGCTTCACCGCAACGCCCAGGAGTTCGGTGACCTGCCCGCGGTGACGTCACTCGACATCGAGGGCAAGCCGACCTTGAACTGGCGTGAATTCCGCACCGCCATCGCCGAGGTGTCGCGCGGGCTCGCCGGGCTCGGGCTCGGCTCCGGCGACCGGATGCTGATCATGGCGCCGAGCAGTCCCGAACACCTGATCGCCGACCTCGCCGCGGCCCATCTCGGCGCGATCCCGTGCACCGCGTACGCGACGCTCAGCCCGGAGCAGATCGGGTTCGTCGCCCGGCACAGCGCCGCCGGCGTCGTCGTACTCGCCGGTGCCGACGAACTCGGCCGCTGGTCCCAGGTTCTCGACGACCTGCCCGCGCTGCGGCACATCGTCCTGCTCGACGCGTCCGTGATTCCCCATGGCGACAAGCGTTTCCTGTCGTTCGCCGACCTGCGAGCGGCGGGCGCGGAAGCACACGCCGCCGATCCGGAGGCGTTCGAGACGGCATGGTCCGCGATCGGCCAGGACGACCCGTTGTCGATGATCTACACCTCCGGCACCACGGGCGACCCCAAGGGTGTCGTGCTGTCCCACCGCAACGCGATCTACCAGGCCGCCGCCGTCATGAGGCTGCACGAGTCGCCGATGCACGCCACGAACATCGCCTACCTGCCGCTCGCGCACATCGCCGAACGCGAACTGTCGATCTACATGCCGATCGTGTGGGCCGGGCACGTGCACACCGTCGGCGACCCGACCGCCGTCGTCGGCGCGCTGGGCCAGGTGCACCCGAAAAGCTTCTTCGGTGTCCCGCGGGTGTGGGAAAAGATGGTCGCGGGCCTGAAGAACCTGCTCGGATCGCTGCCGGAAGACAAGCGGAACGGGCTGATCGGCGCCAACGAACTGCTGCAGCAGGGCTACAAACTGCGCAGCGACGGCAAGGAGGTCCCGCCGGAACTGGCGGAGAAGATCGCGCAGACCGACGCGGCCGCGCTCGCGCCGATACGGGCCATGCTGGGCCTGGACCAGGTCGAAGTCGCCTCCAGTGGTGCCGCCGCGCTGCCGGTGGAGATCCTCTACTTCATCGCCGGGCTCGGCGTCGAAATCCAGGAGGTCTGGGGCCTGTCCGAGACCACTGGCGCGGTCACGTCCAACACACTGTCGGCGTTCAAGGCGGGCTCGGTCGGGAAGCCGCTGGAAGGCATCGAGGTGAAGGTCGCCGAGGACGGCGAACTCCTCGTCCGCGGCGCGATCGTGTTCCTCGGTTACCTGCAGGAAGACGGCTCGATCAAACCGGACGTCGACGCCGACGGCTGGCTCGCCACCGGCGACATCGGGACGATCGACGAACGCGGCTTCGTCACGATCACCGACCGCAAGAAGGAACTGATCATCACCTCGAGCGGCAAGAACATCGCCCCGACGAAGATCGAAGGACTACTCAAGGAGCACCCGCTGATCGGCCAGGCCGTCGCGATCGGCGAGAAGCGGCCCTACGTCACCGCGCTGATCATCGTCGACGAGGAGATCGCCCCCGGCTGGGCCACCGCGAACGGCATCCAACTCACCGAAGGCGAATCGCTCGCCGACAACGCGCAGGTGCGCGCGGAGATCCAGAAGGCCGTCGAGGCCGCGAACGCGCGGCTGGCGCGGATCGAGCAGATCAAGCGGTACCACGTGATCCCGAAGGCGTGGACGCCGGAGAGCGGCGAGGTGACCCCGACGCTGAAGCTGAAGCGGCGGATCATCAACGACCGGTACGCGCCCGCGATCGCGGACCTCTACGTGGCCGGCGCTCCCGCCGCCGGTTCCTGAGCGAGCGGCCCCCACCCCCCAAGTCCGTGAAGGACTCCTTGAGGGACCCAGAGTCCCTCAAGGAGTCCTTCACGGACCCGCCACCCGACGGCACGTGGCCTCCGCCGGGACCGGTTCCGGAAAGGTGATCGTGCGTCTCGCCGCCGCGTACCAGGAACCCCGGCTCCTCAAGTTCCACCTCGACGACGTCGGTTCCGCCGCGGGCCGACCTCGCCGACCCCGGGATGCGGGTCACCACCCGCGACGTCGTGCTCAGCGCGGGTGACTTCCTGTCCGCGTACGTCCTGGAATGGACGCTGCACCACCTCGACCTCGTCGCGCACCTGCCGCACCTCAAGGGCCCGGCCGAAGACAGCCTCGCGAAGACAAGGCGGATCCTGGAGCAGCGCACCGGGGAGCAGTTCCCGGCGTCGTTCTCCGACACGGACGCGCCGCTGGTCGGCACCGGACGCCGCGAGCCGGCCGGTGCGGAGAAGGCCGAGTTGGGCGAACTGGCCGCGAAGCTGCCGTTCGTTGTCGGCTAAGCGGTCCGGGTCGACTCCGTCCACTTGCGCAGCCGGGGTGGGACACGCTTCTCGAGACCGTAGTTCTCCAGGTGCGCGCTGAAGACCTCGTCGAAGGCGCGCTGCACGGTCTCGGTGTCCCACACCGGCCGCTCGAGGATGGGTTGTTTCAGGTACGGCTGTCCCATGACGTGCAGTTGCGGCCCGTTGCAGCGGATCATCTGCCCGGTGATCCCGTCGGAACCGGCACCGAGCAGGAAGAGCACGACCGGCGCGATCCGCGACGGGGTCCGGTCCGGCGGGCAGGCTCGCAGCGACCGTTCGGACTTCCACACCATCCGGGTATGCGCGAGCGGGCAGACCGCGTTCACCCGGATCCCGCTCTCCTCCAGGTCGAGCGCCCAGGAGTAGGTCAACGAAGCGACGGCGCCCTTGCTGGCGGCGTACACCCCCAGTTTGCGCTGCCCGAGCGACGCCCCGGACGAGATGTTGACGATCGAACCCGGCTTGCCGCGCGCGACCATCGCCTTGATCGCGGCGAGACCGGTGTACATGACACCGAGGACGTTCACCTCGACCAGTTCGCGGGCCTGCTCGACGTCGTCCTCCCACGGAAACGCCTCGTAGTTCAGCCCCGCGTTGTTGACCAGCCCGTCGATCGCGCCGAACTCGGTGAGACAGAGGTCGACGATCTCCTGCGCCTGCTTCGGATCCGCGACGCTGTGCCCGCTGGCGACCGCCCGTCCACCGAACCGGCGGATGTTCTCCGCCGTCCGGTCGGCCAACGCGACATCGATGTCGTTGACCACGACGGCCCCGCCCGCCCTCGCCACGTGCACCGCGAACGCCTCACCGAGACCCTGACCCGCCCCGGTCACGACGACGGCCTTGTCGTCGAGCAAACCGTTCATCGCCTTCACCCCTTTTGCCCGGCCGGCCTCCACCTCCAGACCGGTCTCCCCTCAGTGTTGACCCATTCGGCCCAGCCGCAGCTCCGGCGGCGGCGAACGGCGGGCGGGCTGCGCCGAGCGAGTGCGGAGCGATCGGCGCGCAGATACTCGCGGACGAGTCGAACCGGCGTCACTCACCGCTCAGAAGGCGTAGCTCGATCGGCCTAACAGGCGAAGGATCGGCCGGTCTTCTGTTCGTCTCCCTGTAGCCGGAGGCATACTGAACGTTGAACGGCGGGGTATGAACTGTGACTCCCTCGACGGCCTCGTAACAGAGCAGGCAAGAATGCGAGAGAGCTAAGTTCACCCGATCGGGGGGAGGTGGTCACCCAGTGAAGACGAACGCGGCGCCGCGGATGACCGCCGCCCTCGCGAACCGCGAGTTCCGCGCCCTCTGGCTCGCCGAGGTGCAGTCCCTGATCGGGGACCAGCTCACCATCGTCGCGCTGGCGATCCTCGTCTACGACCGCACCGGTTCCGCGCTGCTCTCGGCGGTGGTCTATTCGCTGACCTTTTTGCCTGCCTTGGCCGGCGGCCTCGGCCTCTCCCAGCTGGCCGACCGCTACCCGAGGCGCACCGTCCTCGTCTTCTCGTCGCTGATCCAGGCGGTGCTGATCGCGATCATGGCGATCCCCGGCACCCCGCTCGCCCTGTTGTGCGGGCTGGTGGTGCTGGCGCGGCTCGCGAACGCGCCCGGCAACGCGGCACAGAACGCGCTGGCCCGCGAGGTGTTCACCGACGACGACCTCTATCTCAAGAGCCAGGACCTCCGCGGCATCTCCACCAACACCGCCATGCTGCTCGGCCTGGCGGGCGGCGGCCTGCTGGTGTCACAGGTCGGGGCGAGCTGGGCGCTGGCGCTGGACGCGGCGACGTTCCTGCTGAGCGCGGCCGTGGTCCGCTTCTCCGTTTCCCGGCGGGCGGCGGCGTCCGACGGCGGCGACAGCTGGTTCGGCGCGGTGAAGCAGGTGTTCGGCAACCGTCACCTGCGGGTACTGGTCTGGTTCTCGTGGCTGGTCGGCCTGGCCGTGATCCCCGAGGGGCTCGCCGCGCCGCTCGCCGCGGAGATGGGTGTCGGGAAACAAGCCGTTGGCTGGCTGTTGGCGGCCGATCCGCTGGGATTCGTGATCGGCGCGTTCCTGCTGTCCCGGTTCGTCTCCGCGGAACAACGGAGGAAGCTGCTGGGTGTGCTCGCGGCCCTGCCGATGGTCGCCCTGATCGCCTTCGCGCTCAAACCGGGTCTGATTCCGGCGTTGCTCCTGCTGGCGGCGGCGGGTGCCGCGGGGGCGTACCTGATCACGGTGAGCGCCACGTTCATCACCTGGGTCCCGAACGAGCTACGGGGCGGTGCGGGTGGGGTGTACCGCACGGGATTGCGGGTGGCTCAAGGAATAGGGGCGGGACTCGGCGGGCTCGCCGCCGATCGGCTCGGAGCCGCGACCTCGGCCATCGCGCTGGCAGGCGTGGTCGGCCTGCTGCTGGCCGTACTGGTCGCGCTCAGCTGGGGGCACCTCAACGGATCCAGCCCGGAACCGCTGCTGTCATGACGAATCCACACTGGACGACCCCCGGGGCGGCGTGGCCGCCCGGCGGGTTCGTACTCGGAATTCTCGACGGGACACTGCTTCGACGCTCCGATCATCAACACCGGGTCCTTCGACGCCGGGGTAAAAAGAAACGACTCTCGATCAGAAGTCACGGCTCGACACTGTCACACACCTCCTGGCCACCTCGTCGCTGCGAACTAATACCTTGCCCGGGCTCAGAAGTCACGACTGGACACTATCCGTCACCCCTTCCGCGTCGCGTCTCGAAAAACATTCAGCTGTCAAGATCAGAAATCACGGGACACGATTGCCACCTCCGGTCCTCGTTCGGGGGCACCCTTGCCGGTGTCGAACAACTTATGCGATGGGATGATACCGGCCGTGGAATACGAACGGTGTCTCAGTCGGTACCGGTGAGATTACTCAGCCGTGCCGTCCGCGCGGAAAGAGGTAGCAATTGCCAGCCGAGTCCGGTGACCGCCGCCAGCGCGGCGACGGCACCGGCGACCTTGACGAGCGAGCGGCGGCGGCCGAGAGCGGTGCACCGGTGACCGAAGGCGGGCGATCGAGCCCGGAAGGTGACCAGGCCGACCCGCCGCAGCGCCATCCCTACGATCCCAGGGCCTGGGCGCTGTGGCAGCGGCCGAAGCGTTTCATCGCGTTCCTTTTCGCCATGGAGGCGATCGGAATCGCGATCATGGTCGTCGCGACAACGCATTCCGCTACCCCAGAAAGAATCGACTGGGTTCGTTTCGCGATTCTCGCCGTCGGCGCCACGGCGCATATTCAGTTCACCCAGCGGCAAGAAGAAAGACGGCGCGATCGCAGCCGCACCGTTCTCATCGACCTCACCGCCGTGTGGACATTTCCGGCCGCGGTCATCCTGCCGCTTTCGCTGACGCTTTCCATCATCGCGCTCGTCCGAATCCAGCATTGGTTCATCGCCCGGCGGCCCGCGCACAACTTCGTGTTCTCGTCGGTCACCCACGGCGTTTCGGTGACGTTGGCGTCGCTCACTTTCGCCGCGTTCGGCCCACATGAATGGGGGCGGATTTCCGACTGGGGCACCCTCGGCGAGTTCGGTGTTCTGATCATCACCGGACTGGTCTTCGAGGCGGTACAGATCGCCTACATCGGCGGCATCCTCGCGATCGGTTCACCAAAGCGGCCGTCGATGTCGACCGTGCTCGGCAATAGGGCGGACAACCTGCTGGAGGCCATCACGATCGGCCTCGGCGCGGTCACCGCGGTGCTGCTGTTGATCATGCCACCGATGGTGATCGTGATGGCCGTGGTGACGGTGGTGTTCAACCGTCTCGCCGAGATCGACCAACTGCAAAACGACGCGCGGACGGACCCGAAAACCGGCGTTCTCAACATGCGCGGATGGTCGGAGTCGGCCGATCGGGCGCTCGGCAGGACTGCCCGATCGGACGACAACCTGGCCCTTCTGATGATTGATCTCGATCACTTCAAGTGGATTAACGACACATATGGACACCCCGCGGGCGACGACGTCCTCCGCGATGTGGCACGGAAATTGGACGAGGTCACCCGGCCCGCCGACGTCATCGGCAGGTTCGGGGGCGAGGAATTCCTCGTACTTCTGCCGGATATCGACGAAACTTCGGCGAAACTGGCCGCCGAGCGAGTGCGCAGCGCTATCGCCGAACTGCATATAGTGACTACCGACAAAAGGGGCAGCCGCGTCACCATCTCGGGCCGTACCACCTCCATCGGGGCGGCCCTATTACCTCGTCACGGTGAATCACTGGAGGAACTCCTGCACGCCGCCGACGCCGCCGTCTACGTGGCCAAGGAGAACGGCAGGAACCAGGTGCGGTTCGCCCAGGACAGGGACCGGCCCGTTCCTCCGCCGCCCACCGCCGAGGACTGAACGCGACCATTCCCTCCCCGAGTACGTGAATCGTCACCGAGTCCGTGAAGGACTCCTTGAGGGACCCAGAGTCCCTCAAGGAGTCCTTCACGGACTTTCACTCGCGCCTCAGTGACCCCACTGGTCACCGCCATCAGGGCACCCGGTGGGTGTTCCCGGGGGTTGTCCGGATGTCGGCATCGATCGGCGGATGGCACCCTGGACGCCATGCCAGCGACAGCCGACCTCGACCGACCGCCTGCCCGGATCCGGCGGCCATGGTCGACTTCGGGCTGGTTACTGCTGGTCACGGTGCTGGTGTTCGGTTTCGGCCTGATCGCGTCGCGGCCCGCGTCGCCGCCGGACCATGGGCCGCCGGCGGGTGACCTCCTCGCCGCCCAGAACGCGGTCGACGCGCTGGTGCGGCCTGGCCCGGTCGAGAACGTCATCGCCGAACTGCCCGCCGACTTCACCGCGGTCAGCGGGATCACCCCTGGAGTGATGACCGCGCGGGACGGCACCGTGCGCGCCGTCCACACCGACGGTGGCTGCTCGGCGCCCTGGGGCGACGACAACACCAAATGGGACTACGCCGTCCCCTGCAGGGCCCACGACCTCGGTTACGACATCCTCCGCTACGCCGAGCGCAAGGGGCACCCGCTCGGCCAGGAGGCGAGGTCCGCGCTCGACGACCGGCTCTCGGCCGACATGCACCACGCCTGCGTCATCAACCCGATGGACTCGCGCGGCACCTGTGAGGTCGTCGCCTCCCTCTACACCGCCGGTCTCGTGCTCAACTCCTGGCATCAGCGCTGGGGTCCGCCGGTCGGCGATCCGCTCGGCCCGATGATCGTCGGGGTGCTGGTGGTCGGCGCGCTGCTGGTGTTCCGCCTCCGCGGCTGGGTCCGCATCCGCCGGACCGTCGTCACCCTCCCCCGCGAGCCGCGTCCGGTGGTCCCGGTCGGCCGATGGGCGTTGCTCGGGGTCGCCGGTGTCGTACTGATGTTGCTCGGCGAATCCGCCGTCGCGCTCGCGCACTGGGCGGGGGCGCCGGAGCGGTCGCTGTGGCCGTTCACCTGGCTCGCCCAGCTCTGTCCGCTGATCTTCTTCGCGGTGGGCCGGATCAACGAGGCGGGCTGGCGATCGATCCGCGCGACCGGCGGCCGCTATCCGCAGTACCTCGCCGACCGCGCGAGCCCGCTCCTGCGCCCGGCGCTGATCTTCGCCGTCGTCGCGCTGGGGGTCCCGCTCGCGCTGGAGGTGCTGGGGATCCCGACCGGCACGAACGCCACGGTCATGCGGATCGCGCTGCACCCGCTCTGGCTGCTCGGCGTCTTCCTGCTGGCCGTCGTGCTCGCGCCGACGCTGCTGATGCTGTACCGCCGGACGCGGACCGCGTCGGTCGCCGGGCTGCTGACACTGATTTTGGCGAGCGAGGCGGCGGCGCAGTGGTCGGGCTCGGCCATCCCGCGCATCGCGGAGACGTTGTTCCTCGCCCTGTTCGTCCAGCAACTGGCGTTCGCCCACGCCGACGGCGTCCGCCTGCCGCGTGGCGCGCTCGTGGCGACGGCGTTCACCGGCGTCACCGGGCTGGGCATCGCGGTCGCCGTCCGCGGTGAAGGACCCATGCTGCTCGGCGGTCCCGGCGCCCCGGCGGCGCTGTCGGGGCCGCCGTGGGGCGTGCTCCTGCTCGGCCTGGTCCAGCTCGCGGTCCTCGGCCTGCTCGCCCGGCCGCTGGCCAGGCTCGGTGAACGTCCCGCGATCGCCGCCACCGCTCACCTCGTCCTCCGCGCCCCGATGAGCCTCTACCTCGGCTTCCTGTCCGCGATGCTGCTGCTCGTGGCGGTCGTCTACCTGCCGGGCCCGTTCGTGGACGGTCTCAGCTGGCTGGCCCGGCCGAGGGTCCTGCTCGCGCTCGCTCTGCTGGGCGTCCCCGCCGTCCTCGTCTTCTGGTGGTTCGAACGCCACCGGAACACTCAACCGCGTGGACCGCAGCAACGGGTGGTCGACGAACCGGGCCCGCGCGCCGCGCTGTTCTGCCGCGCCGCGGCGACGGTCGGGATGGCGTACGCGATGCTCGGGGTGTTCGGTTTCGCGCTGGCCCGCTTCGGCGGCGCCTCGGCCGACGCGGACCTCCTCGGGCTCCGGCTCGGGCCGGTCCAGAGCCTGGCCAATCTGCTGCTCGGCGTGTACCTGCTCCACACCGTGCGGAACGGCACCAGCCGGATGACCGGGACCTGGCTGGTCTGTGCGGTCGCGTGCGCGCCGCCGCTGATGGGCGCTCTGGACGGTAAACAGGTGAGCACCGCCTCCATCGCGCTGCCCATCGCGACGATCGTCGTCGCGATGCTCGCGGCGGCCGCCACGCTGGTCCCGGCCCGCGCGGCCCGACGCGTTCTTCCCTGAGCCGCGCGGCGCTGACCTGGCCTTATCCGTACCATTGACCGAGAACCGGTGGTGCTCGCCACATCTCCAGGGGGATGTGTAATCCTGCGACAACCCTCGACAGGCACCATGCGTCCCTTGAGGAGACCGTCAACCGGTAACGAAGAGAAGGAGCAGACCGCGTGGAGTACCCGCCTCGGAATGGGTATGGGGATCGACGTCCCGCCCGGCCAGGGCAGGACGCGCCCGGACGCATTCCTTCCCGCCCGGCCCCGCCGCGTGGGGCCAGGACGGCACCCGCCCGCCATGCCGCGGGCCCGCCGCCCCGGCGCCCGGAACCCCGGCGCACCCCGAGGCGATCGTTCCGCGGACCCAAGATCGCGCTGGGCCTCGTCTCGCTGCTGGTGGTGGGCCTGACCGGCTACGCGTGGGCGGCGATGGACGGCCTGACCTTCGCGAACGTCGGCATCGGCGCCGATGAGGGCGACAAACCCGCCGACGGCGCCCGCGACATCCTGCTCGTCGGCCTCGACAGCCGCACGGACGCGCAGGGCAACCCGCTGTCCAAGGAAGTCCTCGCCCAGCTGCGCGCGGGACAGGCCGACGGCGAACTGAACACCGACTCGCTGATCTTCGTGCACATCCCGAACGACGGCTCCAAGGCCGTCGCGATCTCCCTGCCCCGCGACTCCTACGTCGACATTCCCGGTGGCTTCGGCAAACACAAGATCAACTCCGCCTATGCCCGCGCGATGCTCGACGAGCGCAAGACGCAGCAGGAGAACGGCGTCTCCGACCCGAAAGAACTCGACCAGAAGGCCAACGAGGCCGGGGCGAAGACCCTGATCAAGACGGTCGAGCAGCTGACCGGTTCGACCATCGACAACTACGCCGCCATCAACCTGCTCGGCTTCAGCGAGATCACCCAGGCCATCGGCGGGGTCGACGTCTGCCTCAACGACGACGTCAACGACCAGTTCTCCGGCGCGAAGTTCACCAAGGGCCCGCACACCATCTCCGGTGTCGAAGCGCTCGGCTTCGTCCGGCAGCGCCACGGGCTACCGCGCGGCGACCTCGACCGGGTCGTCCGCCAGCAGGTGTTCATGGCCGGGATGGCGCGCAAGGTGCTCTCGGCGGGCACGCTCGCGAACCCTGGCAAGCTCAACGACCTGATCGCGGCCATCAAGAAGTCGGTCGTGCTCAACCAGAACTGGGACATCTTCGGCTTCGCGCAGCAGATGAAGAACCTGACCGGCGGCCAGCTCGAGTTCCGGACGATCCCGATCGTCAACATCGAGTACAAAACCCCGAACGACGGCGTCGCCATCCAGGTCGACCCGAAGCAGGTCAAGAACTTCGTGCAGGGGCTCGCGGGCCAACAGCCCGGCGAGCAGCCGCCGCCGTCCTCCGAATCGCCCAACAAGGCGACCACGGTCGACGTCCGCAACTCCACGAACCGGGACGGACTGGCCTCGACGGTGCTGAAGCAGCTCGTCGACAAGGGCTTCACCGCGGGCGACACGGCGACCGCCAGTGCGCGCAGGAAGACGGTGGTCTGGGTCGCCAAGGGCCAGAAGGCGGCGGGCCAGGCGGTCGCCGACGAACTCGGCGGCAATCCGACCGTCCAGGAGGACAAGAGCGTCGAGGCCGGGCACGTGATGGTCTTCCTCGGCTCGGACTTCAAGTCGGCGAGCGGCACCGGGGGCTCCGGGTCCTCACAGAACGCCGCCGGTTCGTCGGCCGCGGCGCCGCCGCCCGAGCAGTCCGGCGGGAAGCCGATCACCGCCGAAGGTGTCCCCTGCGTCAACTGACGCCCTCGCCGCACGGCGCCACCTCGGCACAGCACCTCCTCCGGCGCGTGTCGCGAAAGCCACTTTCGCGACCTCAGGCGTCCCGAAAGTGGCTTTCGCGACACGGCCGCACCGAGGGTGAGCGGCGTCGGTGTTCCACGACACCCACCCGAACACCTCTCAGAACAAGCATTCCTTCACCCATTCGGCCCAACAGGTCGAAAACGGTATGAAAAGCACCCCCGAAACCGCGTAAGAGCGGGCGTCCTGCCGACTTTCATACACGTGAGGGCGCTCGTCCCGCTTTTAGTCGAATGGGATGAGCGGTGGAGAAGGGCAGGGGATGGGGAGTGCTGATCGACGCTGAGAGCTATCAGCGGATACTCGGAGACGAGCTCCGCAAGCTCCGCCGCGAACGTGGCTGGACACGCAAGGAACTGAACCAGCATCTGCAGAGTGAGATCTCGCTCCAGACGCTGGCGACCTACGAGTTGGGCACCCGGCACTGTTCCGTGGTGCGCCTGGTCGAATTGTGCGTCGCGATGGACGAGCTGCCACAGGATCTGCTGGCCAAGGTGCATCGCCGGGTGTTCGTGGACGAACCGGGCCGCGTCCGGATCGACCTGCGCCTGGTGCTCAAGGACGACCAGGAAGAACTGTTCCCCCTGCGACGGTGGGCGGACGACCGGCTCAGGCGGTCGGGCGACGCCGGGAGCGCCGAAGTCGACCTCGACTTCGCGGCGCTGGAACGGATGGCCGAACTGTGCGGCATCCCCACCGTCGATCTCATCGGAAGGCTTCGCCGGCTCAACCCCTCATGAGCGCGGCATCCCCGGGTCCGTGAAGGCCATGCCCCCCATCTTGGCTTTCACGGACCCTCCCTCGTTCGTACTCAGCCGAGGAGTTCGTAGTCCTCGCGACGCACCTTGCGGGTGTCGAGCCAGTACCGCCAGGTGAAGCCCGGCCAGATCGTCCGGTTGACGCCCTTCGCGTCCAGGTACCAGCTCTTGCAGCCGCCCTGGGTCCAGATGCCCTTGGCGAGCTTGCGCTGGATCTCGGTGTTGAACCGCTCCTGTGCCTCCGGACGCGGGTCGAGCGCCTTGCCACGCCCGAGCCGCAGCGCTTGTGCGACGTAGGAGATCTGCGCCTCGATCATGAACACCACGGAGTTGTGCCCCAGCCCGGTGTTCGGGCCGAGCAGGAAGAACAGGTTCGGGAAGCCGGACACGGTGATGCCCTGATAGGTCCGCATCCCCTCGGCCGACCACTCCTTGCCGAGGTTGCGCCCGTCCCGGCCGATGATCTCCAGGTCGTCGAAGGCGTCGGTGACGTGGAACCCGGTGCCGTAGATGATCGCGTCGACCTCGTGCTCCACCCCGGAGCCGTCGACGACGCTGTGCTCGCGCACCTCGGTGACCCCCGGTGGTGACGACGTCGACGTTGTCCCGCGCGAGTGCCGGGTAGTAGTCGTTGGAGACCAGGACCCGCTTGCAGCCCATGGTGTAGTCCGGCGTCAGCTTCCGGCGCAGTTCCGGATCCTTCACGCTCTTGAAGATGTTGCGCTTCGCGATGCGCTCACCGATCTTCATCACCCACGGCTGCCCGTTGAAACCGATCGCGCGGGCTTCGAGGCCCCAGTAGAGGACGTTGCGGAAGACGCGCTGCAGCAGGGGCACCGAGCCGAAGGCCTTCTTGAGCGCCGGCGGCATCTCGCGGTCCGGCTTCGGCATGATCCACGGCGGCGTCCGCTGGAAGAGCGTCAGCTCGGCGACGTCCGCCGCGATCCGCGGGACGAACTGGATCGCGCTCGCACCGGTGCCGACCACGGCCACCCGCTTGCCGTCGAAGTCGTAGTCGTGCTCCCACCGCGCGGAGTGGAACGCCCGGCCTTTGAAGTTCTCGATGCCCGGCAGCGCCGGGATCTGCGGCAGGTGCAGCGCACCGACTCCGGCGACCAGTGCCGGCGCGACGAACTCTTCGCCCGACTTCGACGCGACGTGCCAGCGGTTCTCGTCGGCGTCCCAGCGGGCGCCGGTCATCTCCTGGCCGAAGCGGATGTAGCGGTGCAGGTCGTACTTCGCGGCGACGTCGCGCATATAGCGCCAGATTTCCGGCTGCGGCGAGTACGCGCGAGACCAGCCGGGGTTCTGCTCGAACGAGAACGAGTACATGTGCGAGGGGATGTCACAGGCGCAGCCGGGGTAGGTGTTGTCCCGCCACGTGCCGCCGACGTCGTCGGCCTTCTCCAGGATGACGAAGTCTTCGCGCCCCTCTTTCCGCAGCTGGATGGCCATGCCCAGACCGGAGAAGCCGGTCCCGACGATGACGACACCGGTCTCGGTGCGGTTGCCCATGACCCCGACCCCTCCTTCGTATTACCTGTTACCGAGAGTTCACCTTACTTGAAGTAGGTTACCTTCGGTAGAGTGTTGTGGTGACGACGGCGAAGCGCAAACGCATGCCCCGTGCGGAGCGGATGCGGCAGATGATCGAGATCGCCGAGGAGGTCTTCTCCGAACGCGGCTACGGCGCGGCGTCGATGGACGAGATCGCCGAACGCGTCGGCGTCTCGAAGCCGATGTTGTACGAGTACTTCAACTCGAAAGAGGGGCTGCTGCTGGCCTGCATCCAGCAGTCGAGGGCAGCGCTGCGCGAGGTCACCGAACGGGCGACCGTCGGCGCCACCACCGCCGAGGAGGCCTTGCGGCGGGGACTGCTCGCCTTCTTCGTCTTCATCCGGGAACGACGGCAGGCCTGGTCGCTGCTCAGGCACGAAATGGCGCTCATCGGCACCCCGGCCGCCGACGAGATCGAGCAGACCCGGCGCCAGCAGACCGACCTGATCGCCGCACTGATGAGCGGCTACTTCGAATCGGGCGACGACCTCCGCGCCGAGGCATCGGCGGAGTTCGTCGTCGGCGCGTGCGAACGGCTCGCGATCTGGTGCGAGCGACACGAGGACGTCAGCCCCGAAATGGCCACCGAATACGCGATGGACGTCCTCTGGTCAGGCCTGTCCGCGCGGGCCCACTGAAGCGACTGTGAAGATGCGCGTGCATTAGGCCATTCGGTCGTCACTCAGAGCACATTGCCCCCAGTGTCTTGTGACACAGAGTTGTCCTACTGTATCGATGACACTGTAGAAACCCTAATGGACCTCCACGACCTCCGCCAAGAGGGGGCGCCACCACCGAAAGTGGCGTCATGGCGGTGGCGTGGCTCAGTCCACAGAGTGACGCATGCTCGCGAGGAGAGGGGTGAGGCGGATGACCGAACCGATCACCGCGTCGTATTTCCAAGAGGACGACGACTGGAAGGTCACGGTCAGCGGCTCCGGCAAGGAACTGACCGGTCGCGCGCCGGGCATCATCGCGGCGAGGGACCGGGCCGACCAGCTGGTCGAGGAACTGTCCCCGCCGGAACGGTCGACCGTGGTGCACCTGCTCAACGGCAGTGCCCTCGAGTTCACCGCCGCCTACATGACGGCGCGGCTGACGCTCCCGGAGATCGAACCTCTCGAGGTTCCTCCCCCGGCGAACGGCAAGGCGAAAGAGAAGATCGCCGCCAAGCCGCCGATACCCCAGGGCAAGGAACTCCCGAAGGCCGTCGATGAGGCGAAGGTGCCCGAGGAGAAGGCCGAGCCCGCCAAGACACCCGCCAAGGCGGCCCAGACCTCCTGAGAACTACTTCAGGAGCTTGCGGATCAGCAGCACGCCGATCAGCACCGCCCCGCCGATGAGCGGGTACTTCACCTTGGGCTCATCCAGCTTCGCGCGCAGGCCGGTCTTCGCGGAATCCACCAGCTTCGCGGGGTTCGCCTTCGTGCCCAGTTGGTCGAGCGTGGCGACCAGTGCGTTCCTGGCCTGCTTGATCTCACGCTCGATGGTCTCGGGATCGCGAGCCACGTGTCCTCCTCGCCGCGACGAACTTGCAGGGGGCCCACGTTAGAGGACGCCACCCCCTTCGGCGGCACCGGCCACGCCGAGAAACGCCGATCGTGTCGCACGCTACGATTTCAGGGCGGTACTGGGGCCCGTAGCCCAATTGGCAGAGGCACACGGTTTAGGTCCGTGCCAGTGAGAGTTCGAGTCTCTCCGGGCCCACCCCACCTGCTCGCGGCTCGCTCAGCGGGCAGCAGCCACCCGGCGAGCCGTCTCGACCAGGGTCTGAGCCGCCCGGCCCGCGCGCTTGAACTCATCCGCCGTAGCCGGCGCTTCATCATGGTTCTCACCCCGCGCATGTTCGCCCAACCTGGCACAGCAGATGACGTCGGACGCGATTCCGGCGTGGACACACAAGGTCACGTATGCGTCGGCCGCGTCCTCGTGCTCGTCGGCGAGTTCACGGATCGTGTCCGCGGCCTCGATGAACTGGCTCGCCTTGTGCATGCGCCCTCGCCGGACACCCCCGCCGCACTCCCTGGTTCGCACGTCAGCCTTTTCTCTTTCGCAAGTGGCCTGCCAGCCATGCCCTGCTCCCGGCCACGGTGAGCCCGTCTCGTGCCACATCACGCAGAACGGCCTCGTCGTACGCCCGGTCGGCGAGTTCGGCTTCCGTGAACTCCAAAGGACGAGTGTCGTTTCCGACCCAGCGGGTCACCTCGATCGCCAATGCGTGAATTTGCGTTTCCCACCGGTCGTCGTCGGCGTCATCCGGCCGGATCAGCAGGAGGTCCACATCGCTGTCCTCCGTCATCCCGCCGCGCGCCGCCGAGCCGAACACCGCGGCATAGACCGGCGGGATCTCCCAAGACTCCAGGCGGTCTTCGATGCGTTCCAGGAGCGTCTTCTGAATCTGGGAGAGCCCGATGATGTGCTCCGCCGCGAGATGCTCACGGTTGAGCCGGTACGCGAAGGCGTTCCCGACCCGGTCGGACAGCACGACACCCTGCTTCGCCAGGCGCCGAAGCACCTTGCGAATCCCCTCCTCCGAATGCCTTGCCAGAAGACGATGCAACTGCCCGGTCGTGAAGATGCCGTCATGATTGGCGAGCACGGCGAGGACGTCGCCGTCGAGCGTGGGGGTGACCGTCATCAACGGTCGGCTCAAGTCCACGATCCAACTCCCTGAAGCAGTCTTCGGCAACGCCAAGTATAGTACTGAATACCCAACTATAGTACATATACCAGTCTTATAGTTGGCTCAAAGACTCCATCGGTGGCCATACCCGACGCGACGGCGCTCGAACGCGGAATCTCCGCCTGGTCAGCGCCCCTGGTACCGGGGATTTCGTTTCACGTGTCATGCCACCACGATCGCGCGGGAACACCCGGCGTCGCGTCGGTGACGTTCACCTTGTTCGGAGTGATCAGCGCACGCGGTCGTAGACCAAGGCCAGCTCGCCAAGCTCGCCGGCTTCCTGGTACGTCAGCTTCCACTTCGAAGCCGGCAGGCCGTCGACGAACAGCCGCTGCCCGCCGCCGGTGATCTCGGGGCAGATCATCAGGTACAGCCGGTCGATCAGGTCGTCCGCGAGCAGGGCCTTGATGACGCTCGCGCTGCTGTTGACCAGGATGTCGCCTTCACCGTCGGCCTTGAGATCGGCGACGACCTCGGCGGCGGGGGCGTTCACGACACGGGCGCGGTCCCACGGGGCCTCGGTCAGCGTCGTGGAGAAGACCACCTTTTCCGCGTCCACCAGCCACTTCGCGTAGGCGCGGTCGCGCGGGTCGGCGTTCTCGTCGCCGGCGACCATCGGCCAGAAGCCAAGGAAGCCCTCCGCGTTCAGTCTGCCGAGCAGCGCGGTCGTCGCGTTCTCGTGGATGCGGGCGAGGTGTCCGCGGGCGACGTCGGTGGTGGCGTACGAGACGATCGCTCCCATGTCACCGGGGCCACCGGGGCCGCTGTAGTGGCCGTCGAGAGTGAGGCCGATGTTCGCGGTGACGCGGCGGCCGGTCGAGTTCGTCATGTCGTTCAGTCCTTTTCCTGGGTGAGCCGGGCTGTGAGCTTGTCGAGCACCTGACCCCAGCCGGTTTCGATCCCGGCGATGAAGGGGACGGCCTCGACGGTGGTTTCGGTGATGCGCAGGTCCAGCCGGAGCCGGGTTCCGCCCGGCGCCTCGGTGAACTTCAGGTCGTAATGACCGGTGAAGAAGGTCTTTCCCTTGGCGTCCAGCACCGAGAGTTCGAACTCGAGTCGCTCGAGTTCCTTCGCGGCGTGGACTCTTCCGGTCGAGCGATACCGCCCCTCGGCGTCGCGATAGTCGAGAACGGCACGGCCGCCCGCCCACGGTTCGATGACGCAGTCGGTGACGGTCATCGACGGCGGAGCCCACCAGGACGCGAGCAGATCCGGCTCGGTCCAGTGCCGCCAGGCGACGTCCCGCGGCGCGGCCAGCAGGCGGTCGAACGAGAACGCGCGTCCGTCCGCCCACCTATCGCGGTCCGCGGCGGCGGAGTCCGCGCCGATCTTGGCTTGGTAGCGCGTGAGGACATCTCGCTCGCCCTCGTTCGCTCCGATGGTCGCGATCAGCTCGCCCAGCCGGTTTTCGAGATCCTTCAGCGGAACCGTCTCGACCGCGTAGACGCGACGCTGCCCGAGCGGGAAGACCGTCACGAGACCGACGCGAGCGAGGGTCTGGAGGTGCTTGGTGGTCTGTGGTTGCCGGAGGCCGGTCAGCTCGGCGAGCTCACCGACGGAACGAGGCCGTTCGGCGAGGAGTTCGACGATGCGCCACCTCGCTCCGTCTCCCAGCGCCGCTGCGATCTGCTGTTCCATGCCCCGAAGTATTCACTCAAGAGAATATTCTTGTCAAGGAATATCTTGGATACGGAACTCCAGGAGGCTCCGCTCGTCGGTCAACGTCGTGACGGAGTCGAAGACCAGGTCGTGGGCGGCGGCGAGTTCACGAAGTTCGACGAGGCGCCGCTCGCGGCCGCCGTAGAGCACGAGCATGACCAGGTCCCACTCCGTTTGGGCCCCCAGCCCGCCGACCGCCTCGATGACGAGGACCCGGCCTCCGGGACGAGCCGCTTCGGCGCAGCGGGCCAGGATTCGGTGCGCGCGCTCGTCGTCCCAGTCGTGGAGGATGTCGGAGAGCAGATAGGCGTCCGCGCCGGCCGGGAGCGGGTCGAAGAAGCTGCCAGCGGTCACCTCGGTCCGGTCTTCGAGTCCCTGCGCACGCAGCTCCTTCTCGGCGCCTGCCGCGGTGGGCGCGAGATCGACGAGATGGCCGCGTACCGAGGGGTTGGCCGTCAGGATCGCGGCGAGCAGACTGCCGTGGCCGCCGCCGACATCGACGATCGTGCCGAAACGGGACCAGTCGAAACCACCGACGAGCCCCGGGATCTGCGCACTGAACCGCTGGGTCATCTGGTGGTCGAACGTCTCCCGGAGGCGCGGGTGCTCGGCGAGATCGGTCCAGAAGTCCTGGCCGTAGCGACGGAGGTAGCCCGCCTGGCCGGTGGCGATGCTGTGCGCGAGTTCGACGAACGCCAGCTCACCTCGCCCTCCGGCGGCCTTGATGTCCAGCAGACCGGCCAGGCCGTTTCCCGCGGCGGCGCGGAGATTCGCGCCGTATTCGGTGGTCCGGTAGCCGTTCGACGTCCGTTCGAGGACGCCCAGGGTGACGAGGTGACCCAGCAGCAGATCGAGCGCGAGCGGGGACTGGCCGAGTTCCGCCGCCAGTTCACCGGCGGCCGCACCGTCGCCGGACAGCCGGTCCGGCAGGCCGAGGGTGACCGCGACCCGCAGCGCCATCGGCGTCGCCAGCCCGGCCAGTCGAAGGAGTTCGTTTCTGTCGTCGTCTTGGTTCGCCACGAAGATCCACGATGGCAGCCCCGTCAAACGGGAATCCGGCCACGATCTCCCGCACACTGGCGGGCAATGTCTCCAGCCCGGCCCCGGCGGCCTTTCAGGGTGTCAGCGTCCGCCCGGTGAGGTCCGCGGTCTCCACGGCCTCGACGTAGCTCCGCGCGACCTCCGCCGCCGGGGTGCCGCCGTCCGGTTCGCCGAGCGCGGCCAGCGTTTCGCTCACCCAGCCGGGACTGACGGCGTTGACGCGGAGACCGCGTGGCAGTTCGCGCGCCGCCGCCGCGACGAACGCTTCGAGGCCGGTGTTCGTCAGGACGCCGAACGCGCTGCCGCGCAACGTCTCCGGGATCCGGCCAGCGGTCAGCGTCACCGACCCGCCGTCCGGCAGGTGCGGGATCGCGTGCCGCAGCAGGAACACCTGGCCGAGCAGTTTTCCTTGCAGGCCTTGGACGAACTCCTCGTCGCTGCCGCCGTCGACCGGGACGAGCGAGCCGCTCCCCGCACAGCACACGACGTGCTCGATCCCCGGTTCGGCGGCGAACACCGAGTCGAGCGTGCCGGGCCGCTCGACGTCCACCTTGAATTCGCCGGAGCGTGAGGCGGGGAGCACGGTGTGCCCGCGCGCGGTGAGGGCTTCGGAGACCGCGGCCCCGATCGTTCCGGTGGCACCGACCACGAGGATCTTCATCGGCGTCTTCCTTTCAGGGCTGGATAAGGGGTTCTGCCTGGTAAGCCTGGTGCAGCGAGGCCACGAAGGACGGAGCGTCCGGCATCGGCGTGGCGCCGATCCGGCGCACCGCGATCCCCGGCGTCCACGAGTTCATGACCACCGCGCCCGCGAGTTCCGGCAGAGCGGCGAGGGTGATCTCCTGGACCCGTTGCGGCACTTCCAGCCGCCGTCGCAAGATGTCCATCGTGGTACCCCGCAACAGACCGGCGTCGGGCCACACCACCGTATCGCCGTCCCAGAACGCCAGGTTCCAGATCGTCGCCTCACTGAGCCTGCCCTGGCTGTCGACGAACGCGGCGTCGTCGAACCCTTCGGCCACGGCCTGACGCCCGAAGTAGGTCTTCGCCATCTCGCCGGTGTGCTTGATCGAGGGCAGGACGCGTTCGTGCTCGACGGCCGCCAGCGTCAGCGGACCTTCCGGACCGGACGCCGGTGGCCGGGTTCGGATGAGGACTTCGAGTTCGCCCGGCAGGTGGATCGTCACGGTCAGGGAGACGTCGGCCGGACCGGACTCCAACGCCGTCCGCAGGTACGAGCGGATCCGGTCGTCAGGCACCGCACCGCCGAACAACTCCATGGACGCGGTCCGCAGCCGGTCCAGATGCAGGTCGAGACCGCGGACCCGGCCGTCACGCACCTGCATGGCCGTGAAGTGGGCGAACCCAGCGAAAGCCAGCGGCGCCAGGTCTTCCGCGGACGCCGTCCGCCCGTTTCGCTGTGCGACGAAGGAACTCATGCCCACAACATAATCCGGTCGCCTCGGCTCAGCGCGGCGTGCTGCCGGGAATAAACTTCGGCTCTCCCAAGGGCATCGAGGTGACCGCGACCGGGGTTTCCCCCTTGTGCGCCAGCAAGGCCTGTTTCAGTTCGAGAACCGCGTCCTCGTCGTCTCGTCCGACTTACTCAGCCGGAGCCTGGTCCGCACCTCACCGGACGGGCACCCGATGGTCGCGATGATGGGGTTCCCGGTCCATCCGCGGTTTGCGGTAGCAGCCCTCCAGACTGGCCAAAGAGGACAGTCGGAAAAGATTCCGCAGACCGGCCGCGTTCTCCGCGACCATGGTCGTACGCGTGTAGGCGCCGCCACCGGAGACGTCACCGCCGCGACGGTCCCAGAACACCGGCTTATCGTGGAAACGCGACTCGGGCGCGAGGGAAACCTCGATGCCGATCACCGGTTTGAGCCCGGCCTGGGTGGACTGCCGGTAGAACTCGTCGGCGCCCCACATGTTCCCGTGGTCGGTCATGCCCACCGCCGGCGTGCCGAACCGCTGGGCCTCGGTGAACAGCGGCGCTATCTTGGCCGCGCCGTCGGGCATCGAGTTGTCCGACAAGCGACACGCGGCGAGCGACAACCACGAGTGGTAAGAGGAGGACACATGGAACTCGACCTCGGCGCGGTGCGCGCTTTCGTCGCGGTGGCCGACGACCGGTACTTCGGCGAGGCCGCGATCCGGCTGGAGGTGAGCCAGCAGGCCATCTCCAAGCGGGTCGCGAAACTCGAAGCCGATCTAGGCGTGCGACTGCTGTCGCGGACGCGCGGAGGGGCCGAGCCGACCGAGGACGGCGAGGAGTTCCTCGCGCACGCTCGCGCGCTGATCAGCCTCGCGGACCACGCCGTCGAGCGTCTTCACGACAGGCGCCGTCCACTGCGCGTCGACGTCCTCGGCACACGATTGGCGACCATGGAAGTGATCCGGGCCTTCCACGCCGATCACGACGACGAACTGGAACTCGTCACGCCCGGACTGGGCGCGGTGCGCCGTCCGATGCTGCCCGAGTCGGTCGATGCCGCCTTCGCCCGTGTCAGCGCCGTGAAGGACCCCGCGATCGCCCGCACACCCGCCTACCTGGAGCCGGCGAACCTGCTGGTCGGGCGGCGGCATCCGCTCGCACGGCGACGGCGGGTGGAGATGGCGGAACTCGACGGCCTCACGGCCTGGATGCCGTACAACGCGCGGGCCAGCGAATGGGCGGAGTTCTGGCAGGAACTGTGCCCGGCGTTCGGCGTCCTCGTCGACACCGACGGCCCGAACTTCGGACTCGAACACCACATCGAGGTGCTCAGCGAGTCGAAGGACCGCCTGGGTTTCGTCGGCGCGAAGATGCACGTGCCCCGGCATCCGGACGTCGTCCAAATCCCGCTCGTCGACCCGACGCCGGTATATCCGTTCTCCCTGCTGTGGCGGCACGAGAACCGGCACCCGACGCTGCCGCTGCTGATCGAGCACGTGCGGTCCGGTTATCAGCCGTTCGACGCGGAGCGGCAGTGGCTCCCAGTGGCGGACCGGGCGGCCATGAGCGCCGCGGCCTGGAGTACATGAAGGCCCCCTTCAGGTACTTGGGCTTGCCTCGCAGGACGCCCCGTGGCTGTGTCTCGCAAATCGGGCGCCGGCGACCCTCCCCAGGTCTCCACCCCTTGACTAAACTATACGAACGGTCGTACGTTTAGTTTGTGACCTTCGCACTCGCCCAAGCCTTGGCCGTCGCCAAGAGCAAGCAGGACATCCCCGCCGCCCTGGACCTGCTCCATCCGGACATGACTCTCGAAACCCCCGCCTTCGGCACGACCGCGAAAGGCCGAGCCGAGAACGAAAAGGCGCTCAAGCGCTTCTTCGCCACCTTTCCCGACTACGACGTCACCCTCGACGGCCACGCGAGCGACGGCGCAACACTCGTCTGCTGGGGTACCGCGCGGATGACCATGACCGGCGACCGGTTCGGCGTCGTGCCCAACGGCGATCGCGCCGAACTCCCTGTCTTCATCCAGTTCACGTTCGCGGACGGCCTCATCGCGTCCGAACGGTTCTTCTTCGACCTCTCGGCGCTCTGCGCCCAGTCCGGCGTCTCGACCGACGCCGTCCGGCGGAAGGTTTTCAGCTCATGATCACGCGCGTGAAGGACGTCGGCGAACTCCGCACGGAACTGCTCTTCGACATCGTCGTCGACCTGCACCCGCGGCTGGACATCGGCGGTGGACGGGTGTTCTTCGGCGCCGCGGGCGGCACGTTCGAGGGCCCGGATCTACGCGGCGAGGTGCTGCCCACCGGCGGCGACTGGGCCGTGTTCCGACCCGACGGCACGATGACGCTCGACGTCCGGCTGACCCTCCGCACCCACGACGACGCACTGCTGCACATGACCTACGGCGGCCGCTGGCGGATCCCGGCCGAACTCCGCGCCGAAGTCGCCGATCCCGCGACCCGGCATCTGGTCGATCCGGCCCGGTACTACTTCCGGACGAACCCGCTGTTCGAGACCGGCTCCGAGCACTACTCCTGGCTGAACGACGTCGTCTGCGCCGGCTCGGGTTACCTGGTCGAGGGCGGGATCGCCTACCGGGTCGCCAGGATCCGCTGACTTTCCAACTCGGAAACGGCGTCCCACCGCCGTGGCGGTACTTCCTCGCCATGGCCGCGGCGGACTCGCGGTCTGGGCCGCGCGATTCGGGATCACGATCGGACGTTCATCCGTCAGCCGGGTGTCGTGTGGCGGCTCGTGCTGATCGGCGCGAGGGCGGTGGCCAACGTCCTGGACCAGGTCCGGATCTGGTTCGCCGGGTCTGGTCCTCGAACCGGCTGCGGATTTGTGCCCTGCTCGACACCGTGGAACGCGCCGAGTTCGGCGTGGTCCAGGAACGGCTCGAAGTCAGCGCTTCCGTGCTCGGCAACCACGTCAGCGCGAGATCCTCGCCCAGGATTCCGCACCGGTGACCCATGTGCACGATGCGCGAAGGCCCGCCGGTACGGAAAAGTGACAGCATGGGCGAGGGACTGATCGGCGCGAGGGTGACCCGGCGGGAGGACGTCCGCCTGCTCACCGGCCGGGCGCGGTACATCGACGACGTCCGGTCGCCGGGGATGCTCGAGGCCGCGATCCTCCGCAGTCCCCTGCCGCACGCGCGGATCGTGCGCGTCGACGTCACGGCCGCGAACGCCCACCCCGGCGTGTTCGCCGTGGTCACCGGCGAAGACGTGCTGGCGAGCACGAAGACACCGCAACCGGTGATCTGGTCGAACCTGCCGGACATGCGGGTGCCCGAGAACCACGCGCTGGCCGTCGGCAAGGTGCGGTATCCCGGTCAAGGCGTCGCGGCTGTCGCGGCGAAGGACCGGGCGACCGCCGAAGACGCGCTGGAGCTGATCGAGGTCGAGTACGAGGAACTCCCGGCCGTCAGCACGCTCGAACAGGCACTGGCGGACGGCGCGCCGAAGCTCTACGAAGACTGGCCGGACAACATCGCCGGCACCGGAACGATCCCGATGGGTGACGTGAGCGCCGCGTTCGCCGAGGCCGACGTCGTACTCACCGAATCGTTCCGCTTCGCACGCCAGATGGGCACGCCGATCGAAACGCGTGGCGTGGTGGCGACCTGGGACCCGTTCACCGACCGGCTCGACGTCTGGCTTTCGACACAGGCGCCGAATCTCGCGCGGGAACTGTTCGGCGAGGTCTTCGGGCTCTCCATGGACCGGATCCGCGTGCGCACTCCCGACGTCGGCGGCGGCTTCGGGAACAAATTCGACTTCTACGCCGAGGAGGTCGTCGCGGCGATCCTCTCTCGACGCACTGGGAAACCGGTCAAGCTCATCGAGGACCGGAGAGAAAGCTTCGTCGCCAACGCGCACTCGCGCGAGCAGAAGATCGACGTCGAACTCGCGGCCAAGGACGACGGCACGATCACCGGTCTGCGCGCCACGGTGTACGGCGTCCTCGGCGGCACGCTCGGGACCGTCGGCCCCAGCCCGTGCTGGACGACGACCGCGCTGCTGACCGGGCCGTACGCCATCCCGAACGTGGAACTGAGCCTCGTCGCCGTGATGACGAATCGCTCGCCGTACGGGTCGTTCCGCGGTTACGGGCTGCCGAAGGCGAACTTCGTGCACGAACATCTGGTGGAACAACTAGCGAAACGCCTCGGCATGGACGCGCACGCGGTGCGGCGCAAGAACTTTATCCCGCCTGAGGCGTTTCCGTACCAGAGCCCGGTGTTCGTCTACGACAGCGGCCGGTACGAAGACTGCCTAAATCTCTGCCTGAAAGCGGTCGAAGACGCGGGCTGGGCGAAGCGCCGTGGAAACGGTGTCGGCATCGGATATTCGTTTCACAACGAACTGACCGGGTTCGGACCGAGCCGGATCATCAACCTTTCCGGCTTGGGGCATTCCGGCTTCGACGAGGAGGTCGTGCGAGTCGACTCGACCGGTCATGTGACCGTCTACACGGGACTGTCCGCGATCGGCCAGGGCATTCACACGACACTGGCACAGGTGGCCGCGCACACGCTCGGCGTCCCGCTCGACCACGTCACCGTGCTGTCCGGCGACACCGACAGCTGCCCGTACACCGGTTACGGCACGGCGGCGAGCCGAGGGGCGGCCGTCGGCGGCGCCGCCGTGCTGAACGCGTCGACCCGGCTGCGGGCGAAGATCCTGCGGGTGGCCGGGCACATCCTGGAGGCCTCCCCTGACGATCTGTCCCTCGAGGACGGAGTCGTTTCGGTGAAGGGCGTACCGGGCAAGGAGGTCACCCTGGCCGCGATCGGCGACGCGGCGTACCGGCGGCTGAACGGTATCTGGCCGGAAGACGAGACGCCGACGCTGGAGGAGCGCGAGGTCTACGACCCGGTCAACGTCGCGACCTCGTTCGGCTGCACCGCCGTGCTCGCCGAAGTAGACCGGGAGACCGGCGTGGTGACGTTGCTGGACTACCTGATCGCGCACGACTGCGGCACGGTGATCAACCCGACGATCGTGGACGGGCAGTTGCACGGCGGTGCGGCACAAGCGATCGGCGGCGCGCTGTACGAAGAGCTGGTCTACGGCGCCGACGGACGGATGGAGACCACTTCGTTCACCGGCTACCTGCTGCCGACCGCGACCGAGATCCCGCCGTTCTCCGTGTCCCATATGGCGACCCCCGCCGATCACGTTCCCGGCGGGTTCAAGGGCATGGGAGAAGCTGGCGTGATCGGCGGTGGCGCGGCGATCGCACACGCTGTCGAGGACGCGCTGCGCGAGTACGGCGTCGACATCACTTCGCTGCCGATCACGCCGCCACGGCTGCTGGCCGCGCTGAAGCGGGGAGCCCGCCGGTGAAGGCCGCGCCGTTCGACTATCTCCAGGTGTCGTCGCTCGACGAGGCCGCCCAAGCTCTGGGCACACCGGACTCACGAGTGCTGGCAGGCGGGCAGAGCCTGGTGCCGTCGCTGAACCTGCGTCAGGCACGGCCGTCGCTGGTGGTCGACATCAACCGCGTCGACGAGCTTTCCTTCCTGCGCCGGGAGAACGGGCGCCTGGAGATCGGCGCGCTCACCCGGCACCGGGTCGTCGAGACGTCCGAAGTCGTCCGGTCGGAAGTTCCGCTGCTCGCCGAAGCCCTCGGTTACGTGGGGCACGTGGCGATCCGGAACCGGGGCACGATCGGCGGCAGCCTCGCCCACGCCGACCCGGCCGCGGAACTGCCCGCGGTGATGGTCGCGCTCGACGCCGAATTCACCGTCCGAGGCCTGGACGGTGAGCGCACGATCGCCGCGCGGGACTTCTTCCTCGGCCCGCACCGGACCGCTCTGGGGACCGGCGAACTGCTGACCCGGATTTCGGTGCCGGTGCTTCCCGGCGGCTGCGCCGTCGAGGAACTGAGCCGGCGCAGCCGCGACCTCGCGCTGGTCGCCGTCTTCGCCACCGTGACGACGTCCGGCGACGTCTGCGAAACCGCCCGGATCGCCGTCGCGGGCGCGGGCCCCACGCCGATCCGGGCCACCGCGGCCGAAGCGTCGCTCGTCGGGCACCCTCTGACGGAGGGCGTGATCGCCGCCGCGGCCGATCTCGCCGTCACCGCGACCGACCCGCCCGGCGACCTCCACGCCCCGGCGGGCTACCGACGCGAGATGGCCGCGGTCCTCACCCGTCGGGCGATCACCCGAGCGAAGGAGGGCGCATGATCACGGTCACCCTGACGGTGAACGGACGGACCTACAGCGCCGACTGCGAGCCGCGGCGGACGCTGGCCGACTTCCTGCGCCACGACCTGGGTTTCACCGGGGTGCACGTCGGCTGCGAACACGGCGTCTGCGGCTCGTGCACGATCACCCTCGACGGCGCGAGCGCGCGTTCGTGCTGTCTGCTGGCGGTCCAGGTGGACGGCGCGGAGATCGTCACCGTCGAGGGCCTCGCTTCGGATGGCGAGCTGCACCCGCTGCAGGAGTCGTTCCGGAAACATCACGGCCTGCAGTGCGGTTTCTGCACGCCGGGGATGCTGGCGACGGCACTCGAGTTATTGAAGGAGAACCCCGCCCCGACGGACGACGAGATCCGGCAGGGGATCTCGGGGAACCTGTGCCGGTGCACGGGTTACCAGTTCATCGTGGACGCCATCCGGGACGCGGCGCCGGGCCGCTGAAGGGTCACCAGCGCTCGTCGATCCGCTCGACCTGATTCCGCGGTTCCTTGGCGACCCGCTTGGGGAGGGCGAGAAGCACGCCTTCGAGTATTTCCCTGCCTCGAAAGGATCGCCGCAACACTCCCAGATGCCACAGCCCTCGGTCTCGACCCGAAGCCGCCGGTACGGATCAGCGGCGGCTTCTCGCCAGAGAGGCAGCGCGGCCTGGACCGATCCGGCGTTCCGGGATCGTTCGAGGCGAGCGATCTCAGCGTCGAGCGGGGGCGCTCTACGCGGCATCGCCCTTCAGAAAGTTCGTCACGCGCACATCGTGCCACAACTCGAAGTACAAGAAGGTCCCCTTCCTGTACCTAAGCGCAGGGTCTCGGCAAAGTCGAGGTCTTGCAGGTCAGGCGGTTCTCCGTCGCGGGATCACACTGATCGCGAAGCTTGACCAACAGAGGTTCAGGGACATACCCCCCGGCATCCGCCCGAGCAGTGCCGACCGGCAGCTCTGCGACTTTGCCTGGACCCTGTACCTAGGCGCGAGGAAGGGGGCCTTCATGTACTTCAACCGACAATGTCGATCTCGAACTCCATGTTCGAGCTGTACTCGAAGTCGGCCCACACCGCGCCCGGCAGGGCGTACCGCCGGTGCGAAACCGTCTTCGGGTTGAATCCGGGCGTCTGCAAGGGATTCCCGCCGACACCGACCTTGTCGCTGCCCCAGGCGTAGATGTTGCCCTGCCAGACGGGTGCCTCGGTGACGCCGTCGCCGTCGACACGCGGGCGGACGATGATCGCGGCCGTCTCGCTGCCGGAGAGCAGCAGCCGCACGGACCTGGTGGACGGGCTGGCCGGAATGGTCTTGCGTTCCATGAGTTCTGTCGTCGCCTTCCGGTTCGGGGCGGCGCCGCCGCCGGTCAAGTGGGCGTTCGTGTAGGACTCGTTGAGGTCGACGCTGCTCGCGCGGATGCCGGGGATCTGACCGGCGTCGGAGTACTGGTGCACGTCGTAGCGGCCCGCGGCGGCGTCGGGTCTGGCGCCGTAACGCGCGATCCAGATCACCAGGTCCGGTACGCCGAACTGGTCGGGGCGCAGCATCTTCGCGAGTGAGTTGTTCATGTACACGCCCGGCCGGAACCCGTGTCCCGCGACGCGGTTGCAGAACCTGATCGAGAAGTCCCGCTTGCGCCCGTCGGGGATGTTCGGCGCGCCCGAACCCGGCGGGTTGTCCTCGAGGTCGAGCATCGGGACGCAGCCGGTCGCCCCGAGCCGACGGACCTCCGCGATGAGCACGCCCGCCTGCGCCTCGGGCGACGGACTCTCCTGAGCGAAGTGGTAGCCGCCCACCGGAATTCCGACGGATCTCGCTCCGGCCACCAAGGCGTCACCGGTGTTGCGGCCGCCGTTCGGCAGGCCACCACCGTCGGTGAGCTTGACGAAAACGTACGAAACACCGTGATTCTTGACGGCTTGCCAGTCAGTAACGGATTGGAAGCGGCTGTAGACATCTATTCCCAGCGCCATCGTTACAGCCTGGCGGGTGGACTAGTCGGACAAAAGGGCCTAGTGGGCGATAACCCGGACATCCGATTCGCCCTTTCGAGCGGCCCTCCCTGGCCGACGCGGCTCATCCGTACCCGTACTGTGACGACATGGCGTCTCGAAGCCCCTTTCGCTGGATGACCCGGTGGGTGGACTGGTTCGAAGAGCGCGGCGTCTACGTCCCGGGCGAGGAGAGCCGCGCGGTCGACCCGATGCGTGATTTCGGCTGGTTGATCGTGGCCTGGGTGTCCGGTCTGGCGATCTTCATCCTGTTCTTCGCCATCGCCTTTTGACCCCTGACCGGTGTGCCACCGAGGTGACGACTGTCACTAGCCGTACCCTTCCGATCACGGAACGGCCACGGCTGTACACCAGGTGCGCCTCAACCCGGCCTCGCCGCTCCTCTCAGCTGAAGAAGACCGTCACCCTGGACTCTTCGGCACTAATGACTACCTCGAACGGCCCACCCGCACCGCCGACTGGAGTAACCGCACATGGCGCCCCCGCGCACCCCGAAGCTCTTGATCGCCGCCTGCTCACTGATGCTGGCGGCCGCGTGCGGGGTTCCGGCACCGGAAAAGGGGGCCGCCGTTCTCGGCGCGGACGTCCCGGCGCAGGGGCTGGCGGCGACGCACGCGGAAGGCGACCTCGCGTTCGGCGCCCCGCACCGGTTCGCGACCGGGGTCACGATCTCCGTCTCCGCGCCGAAGTCGTTCCGTCCCAGCGCGTCGGCGTACCCGCAGAGCCCGCGCGCGGTGGCCTTCGGCATCGAGGTGACCAACGCGGGCGACGGGACCTACCGGCTTTCCGGACTGTCCGTGACGGGCGAGGTCGACGGCGAAAGCTCGTCGGTCAAACAGGTCGTCGACGCCGTGCAGGGTTACAACGGCATCGCGGACGCGGGCAAGGACGTGGCACCCGGCCGGTCGGTCCAGCTGAACCTGGCGTTCGCCGTTCCGGACAAGCCGGTGAAGCTGCGCCTGCAGGTGCGGCCGAACCCCGCGGAGCCCGTCGCCGCGAAGTACTGCGGGAAGGTCTGACGCCGCCGGTTCGCTACCGTGTGCGTCATGACCGACCAGCGACTCTCCCCTGGCGACAAAGCGCCCGACTTCACCCTCCCCGACAGCGAGGGCAACGACGTCAAGCTCAGCGACTTCCGCGGCAAGTCGGTCGTCGTCTACTTCTACCCGAGCGCCGGCACGCCGGGCTGCACGAAGCAGGCGTGCGACTTCCGGGACAGCCTCGCGCAGCTCAACGACGCCGGCTACCAGGTGCTCGGCATTTCCCCGGACAAGCCCGCGAAGCTCGCGAAGTTCGCCGAGGCGGAAGGGCTGACCTTCCCGCTGCTCTCCGACACGGAGAAGACCGTCCTCAAGGCGTACAGCGCCTTCGGGGAGAAGAAGAATTACGGCAAGGTCTACGAAGGCGTCATCCGCTCGACTTTCGTCGTCGACGCGGAGGGCAAGATCGCCGTGACACAGTACAACGTGCGCGCTACCGGGCACGTCGCGAAGCTGCTGCGGGACCTCTCCCTGACGTGAGTGGTAGGACCACGGTGAGTCGCGGTCGTGGGTCCGTGAAGGACTCCTTGAGGGACCCAGGGTCCCTCAAAGTTCCCCTCATCCGCCCGGGAACTCCACCTCCGGCCTCAGCAACACACCAGCCACAACGATGGCGCGTGAAGGTCTTTTCCCAGTACAGGAAAGTCCCTTCCTTGCGCCTAGTGTCGCGTGATCCTGCTTGCTTGACGTTGGGTTTCGTTCCTTGGACGGCGATCTCGCGTGATCAGACGGCGGTTACCCGTGATTGGACGGCGATCTCCGGAGATCGCCGGCTGATCACGGGTAAGACCTGCAGGATCACGCGACACTAGCGCAAGCAAGGGGCCTTCCTGTACTTCCAAAGCACTGGGCATGAGCCTCGTGAGTGGTAGTCGCGTCAGGACACGACTCACCACTCACGAGACCTAACCCGCCAGTTTCCCGAGTTCCCCTACCAACGCCCGCAACGCCTTCCCCCGATGCGACGCCGCGTCCTTTTCGGACGGTTCCAGCTCGGCGGACGACCGCGTCTCCCCTTCGGGCACGAAGATCGGGTCGTAGCCGAATCCGTTGGCACCACGGCGTTCCCGGCTGAGCGAGCCCCGCCATTCCCCGCGCACCACGGTCTCGCCGCCGCCGGGGACGACCAGCGCCGCCGCGCAGACGAAAGCCGCGCCCATGCGCTCGTCGGGAGTGTCGGACAGCTGTGCCAGTACGAGGTCCAAGTTCGCCTCGTCGTCGCCGTGCTTGCCCGACCAGCGGGCCGAGAGCACGCCCGGCATGCCGTTGAGCGCGTCGATGGCGATGCCGGAGTCGTCGGCGATGGCCGGGAGGCCGGTCGCGGCGGCCGCGTCCTGCGCCTTCGCGAGCGCGTTGCCCTCGAAGTCCGGAGCGGTTTCGGGCGCTTCGGGGAACTCGGGGACGTCGGCGAGGCCGATGACCTCGACGCCCTCGATCCCTTCCGCCACCAGGATGCGCCGGAGTTCGCCGAGCTTCTTCGCGTTGCGGGTGGCCAAAAGCAGTTTGGTCACTTCGCACCCTTCTTCTTGTCCGTGCGCGGCTCGGGCAGTTCGCCGGGGTACGGCAGCGCGAGCGCCTCGGTCTGCAGGCGGGTCAGCTCCGCGCAGCCTTCGAGCGCCATGTCCAGCATGGTGTCCAAAGTGGACCGCGCGAAGGTGGCGCCCTCACCGGTGCCCTGCACCTCGATCATGGTGCCCGCGTCGGTGGCGACGACGTTCATGTCGACCTCCGCGCGCGAGTCCTCCTCGTAGGGCAGGTCGAGACGTACGCGGCCGTCGACGACACCCACGCTCACGGCGGCCACCGAGGACGAAAGCGGCTGCGGGTCGGCGAGCCTGCCGGCCGCGCCGAGCCAGGTGATGGCGTCGGCGAGCGCGACGTAGCCGCCGGTCACCGCGGCCGTGCGGGTGCCGCCGTCGGCCTGGATGACGTCACAGTCGATGACGATCGTGTTCTCCCCCAGCGCCGCGAGGTCGATGCAGGCGCGCAGGGACCGGCCGATCAGCCGGGAGATCTCGTGCGTGCGGCCGCCGACGCGGCCCTTGATGGATTCGCGGTCGCTGCGGGTGTTGGTCGCCGACGGCAGCATCGCGTATTCGGCGGTGACCCAGCCGAGGCCGGAACCGGCCCGCCAGCGGGGGACGCCTTCGGTGACGCTCGCCGCGCACAGCACCCGCGTGTCGCCGAACTCGATCAACACCGAGCCCGCGGGCCACCGCTGGAAGCCGCGGGTGATCTTGATGTCGCGAAGCTGGTCGTCGTTCCTGCCGTCTTTTCTCGCCACGGCCGTCACTCTAGAACCCCGGGTCAGAGGTCGTAGACGGCGCCCTGCTCGACCAGCTCGGCGTCGGGGAACGCGACGGCCGCCTCGGCGAGCACGGCGTCGCGATCGGTCCAGGGCGCGACATGGGTGAGCAGCAGCCGCCCCGCCCCGGCTTTGCGCCCCAGTTCCCCCGCTTCCTTGCCGGACAGGTGGACACCGATCGGGCGGTCGGGCGAGTCGGTCCACGACGCTTCGGACAGCAGGACGTCGACGCCGGCGGCGAGGTCGGTCAAGGTGTCGCAGACGCCGGTGTCTCCGGTGTAGGCGAGCGTCTTGCCGCCGTGCGTGATCCGCAGGCCGAACGCCGGCGTCGGGTGGTCGACCGGGACCGCGGTGACCTCGAACGGCCCGATCTTCATGGGCTCCGTGCGCAGGACGTCGAAGGCGAAGACGTCGGAGAGATCGGTGGTCGCCCGCTCCGCCTCGTTCGCGGCGTAGGCGTAGGCGAGCCGCTCGTGCACGTCAGACGGCCCGTACACCGGCAGCCGTCGCGGCCTCGCCGGATACGGCAGCGCGGGGTGGTAGCGCCGCAGCACGGTCAGCGCGCTGACGTCGGCACAGTGATCCGGGTGGAGGTGCGAAAGGATCAGCGCGTCCAGGTCGAACGGGTCGCGCAGGGCCTGCAGCCTGGCGAGCGTTCCGTTGCCGAGTTCGAGCCCCAGCACGAACCCGTCCGCCTCGATCAGGTAGCCGGAGGTGGCGGCGTTGGGCCCGGGGATGCTGCCGGAGCAGCCGAGGATCGTGAGACGCACTGTGACACCTTAAGCGCGGATTCGGCGATTTACGCTCGGGTGGGAGCCAGCACACCCGGAGCGAAACCCATGAACCGCTGAGCGAGTCTGGTGAACGGCTCGGCGGATCCGGTGGCGACGAACTCGTGCCGCGGCGGGGTGTCGCGCTCGGCGAGGAGATCGTTCTCGGTGAGGACGCGCACGAGGTCACGCGCGGTCTCCTCGGCGCTGGACACCAGCGTGACGTCCTGGCCCATGACGATCTGCAGCACGCCGGACAGCAACGGGTAGTGCGTGCAGCCCATGACCAGCGTGTCGACCTGCGCGTCCAGCAGTGGCTCCAGATATCCCTGTGCGAGCCCGAGCACCTGGCGCCCGGTGGTGATCCCGCGTTCGACGAAGTCCACGAACCGCGGGCACGCGACGCTGGTGATCTCGACTTGCTGGGCGGCGTTGAAGGCGTCGTCGTAGGCGCGGGACCGGACGGTGCCCTCGGTGCCGATCACGCCGATCCGGCCGGAGCGTGTGGCGGAGACCGCTCGGCGCGCGGCCGGGAGGACGACCTCGATCACGGGGACGTCGTAGCGCTCCCTGGCGTCGCGAAGACAAGCGGCGGAGGCGGTGTTGCAGGCGATGACCAGCGCCTTCACCCCACCCTCGACGATGTCGTCCAACGCCGCGAGCGCGTACTCGCGCGCCGTCGCGATGGGAAGCGGACCGTAGGGGTTGCGGGCGGTGTCGCCGACGTAGCGCAACTGCTCGCCGGGCAACTGCTCCAGGATCGCCCTGGCGACGGTGAGCCCGCCCACTCCGGAATCGAAGACGCCGATCGGGGCGTCGGCGCTCGGCGTGGTCACCCGGCGAGGCTACCCGGACCGGTGGAGGTCCCTTTTGAAGAGGGCTGCCTGGCTCGGGACTTGTCCATCCGTGCCACCACCCAGGCCGCGAAGACCCCGGACAGCGCGCCGAACAGATGCCCCTGCCACGAGACGCTCGGATCACCCGGAAGCAGTCCCCAGAGCATCCCGCTCCAGATTCCCAGCAGCAGCACGGCCACCAGGATCTGCCCGACGGCCCGGTTGAAAATGCCTCTGACCAGCAGGAACGCAAGCCATCCGAAGGCGACGGACGAGGCTCCCACGGTCACCGTGTTGTCCGGCGCGATCAGCCAGACACCGAGACCGGAGAGCACCCAGATGATGCCGGTGACCAGTGCCCACCGGCCGATGCCCGCGGCCATCGCGAGGAAGGCGAACACCAGGACCGGGACGGTGTTGGCGAACAGGTGACCCCAGCCCGCGTGCAGCAACGGCGCCCAGAGCACGCCGTCGAGGCCGGAGACGTCACGGGCGACGATGCCGCCCTGGTCGAGGTCGGCGGGCAGCACGACGTCGACCAGCTCGACCAGGTAGAGCAGCACGGTGAAGGCCAGCGCCACGATCGCGGCGGCCTTCGGGTTCGGCGGCAGGACGCGTTTGGCCGGATCCGTACCGGACGACTCATTCGCCGGTACCGGCTGGGAAGGCATTGTGGTCACGCCCCCAGGCTACGACGGGGACCGCCGAGATCGCCTCCGTGAGAACCCTGAATTGTCGGTGGGCGGCGCTACGGTCGTCGGCATGGGGACTTCTTCTTCCGAGCACGTGGACGTGCCGGCCTATCTCGCGCGACTCGGCCTCGAGCACGAGCCGCCGTCCCTCGGCGCGCTCTTCCGGCTGCACGCGGCACACGTCGAACGGGTGCCGTACGAAGACTTCGAAATCCAGCTGGGCCGGGTGACCTCGCTGGATCCGGCGGTGTCGTTCGGCCGGATCGCCGCCGGCCGCGGCGGCTACTGCTATCACCTCAACGGCGCGTTCTCCGCGCTGCTTCGGGAGCTGGGCTACCGGGTCACGAGGCATCCGGGTGGGGCGCAGATGCCGGGCGACCCGGCCGGGATCCACCTCAACCACCTGCCGCTGACCGTGTCCGGGCTGGCGGAGACACCGGAATCGAGCTGGTTCGTCGACGTGGGGCTCGGCGACGGCATCCACGAGCCGCTTCCGTTGCTCGAAGGCGAGTACAAACAAGGGCCGCTGGTGTTCGGCATGCGGGCCTCGGAGGTCACGCCGGGCGGCTGGCGGTTCGACCACGATCCGCAGGGCAGTTTCGTCGGGATGGATTTCGCGCCGGAGACGGCCGTGATGCCGGACTTCGCCGAGAAGCACGTCGAACTGTCCACGTCCGCGAACTCCGGGTTCGTCCGCACGCTCGTGCTACAGCGCCGGGACGCCGAGGGCGTCGACTCTCTGCGCGCGCTGACTTTGAGCAGGCTGCCGGGCGACAAAACGGTGCTGGAGTCACCTGCCGTCTGGTGGACGGCGATCGAGGACGTCTTCGGCGTGCCGCGCGGCGGCTTCACCGGTGAAGAACAGGACAGGCTGTGGCGGCAGGCCTTCGAGCAGCACGAACATCACAGTGCGGGAGGGAGTGAGATCTCGCCGAGCGCGTAGTCCACGGCCGCTTCGGCGTGCAGCCTGGTGGTGGGGAACGTCGGCACCGGGCTGTCTTCGGGGCCGACGAGCAGTTCGATCTCGGTACAGCCGTAGATCACGCCGTCGGCTCCCGCCTCGACGAGCCTCGTGATGACCTCGCGGTACCGCTCGCGAGAGTCCTCGGTGACGACGCCGTGGACGAGTTCGCCGTAGATGACCTGGTGCACCGTCTCGCGATCGGCTTCGTCCGGCACGAGCACGTCGAGCCCGTGCGCGACGAGGCGTTCGCGGTAGAACGGCTGGGCCATGGTGAAACCGGTACCCAGGAGCCCGACGCGCTCGATCTTCGCCGCCTTGATCGCGGCGGCCGTGGTGTCGGCGAGGTGCAGTAACGGAATGCCGAGGCCGTCGATGAGCAGAGCGGCGACCTTGTGCATCGTGTTGGTGCACAAGACGATGAAGTCCGCTCCGGCCGCTTCGAGGCCGCGGGCGGCACGGTTCAGTTCCCGACCGGCGTCGTCCCAGCGCCCTTCGGTCTGCATCGCTTCGATATCGGCGAAGTCCACGGAGTAGAGCACGGTACGCGCGGAGTGGTACCCGCCGCGCAGCTCACGAACGCGCTCGTTGACCAGCCGGTAGTACTCGGCCGACGATTCCCAGCTCATCCCGCCGAGCAGCCCGATGACCTTCATGCCCGCCATCCTGCCAGCGTCCGTGCTATGAACGGACCTTTCCCAACAAATCCTGTCAGGGTCCCGGCGAAGTCGCAGAGCTGCTGGTCCGCGCTGCTGGCGGTAGTCCGAGTTGGACATTTCCGGTGCCTGCCAAATCCTCCCCACTCGGGCGTGTGCCGGGGTTCCTTAGGGGACGAATAAACCGCCTGACCTGCAAGACCTCGACTTTGTCGGACCCGGACAAATCCTGTTAGGAAAGGTCCGTTCTTACACGTGGTCAGGCCCAGAGCTGCCCGTCAAGCCTTTCGGCCGCTTCGTCGAGCGAACCGGAGTAAGCGCCCGTAGAGAGGTACTTCCACCCAGCGTCCGCGACCACGAAGGCCACGTCGGCGGGCTTCCCCGAAGCAGCGGCCTTCTCGGCGACGGCCAGCGCCGCGTGCAGCACGGCACCGGTCGAGATCCCCGCGAAGATGCCTTCGTGCTCCAGCAGCTCCCGTGTCCGGCGAAGCGCGTCGTAGGCGCCGACGGAGAAGCGGCCGTTGAGCACGCTCGCGTCGTAAAGCTCCGGGACAAAGCCCTCGTCCAGGTTCCGCAGGCCGTACACCAGCTCGCCGTAGCGCGGCTCGGCCGCGATGATCTGCACGTCCGGCTTCGCCTCGTGCAGGTAGCGCCCGACACCGACCAGTGTGCCGGTGGTGCCGAGGCCGCCGACGAAATGCGTCAGCGTCGGCAGGTCCTTGAGCAGTTCGGGCCCCGTGCCTCGGTAGTGCGCTTCGGCGTTGGCCGGGTTGCCGTACTGGTAGAGCATCACCCACTCCGGGTTCGCCTCGGCCAGTTCCTTCGCCCGGCGCACGGCCTCGTTGGACCCGCCGGCCGCCGGGGAGAAGACGATCCGCGCGCCGTACGCCTGCAGCAGTTGCTTGCGTTCGATGGAGGTGTTCTCCGGCATGACGCACACCAGGCCGTAGCCCTTGAGCTTCGCCGCCATGGCGAGCGCGATCCCGGTGTTGCCCGACGTCGGCTCCAGGATCGTGGAGCCGCGACGGAGGATGCCCTCCCGCTCGGCGGCCTCGATCATCGCCAGCGCGGGGCGATCCTTGATCGAACCGGTCGGATTGCGATCCTCCAGCTTCGCCCACAACCGCACGTCGTGAGTGGGCGAAAGCCGGGGCAGGCCGACCAGCGGGGTGCCGCCGAGCGTGTCGAGCAGCGACTCGAAGCGAGCCATGGATCAGCCTCCGGCCACGGCGGGCAGGATGGTCAGCGTGTCGCCGTCCTTGACCTCGGCCTCGAGGCCACCGGAGAAGCGGACGTCCTCGTCGTTGACGTAGACGTTGACGAAGCGGTGCAGCTTCTCTTCCTTGACCAGGCGGGCCTTGAGGCCGCCGTGGCGGGACTCGATGTCGTCGATCACCTCGAGCACGGTCTTGCCGGTCGCCTCGACGGACTTCTCGCCGCCGGTGTGCGTACGCAGGATGGTCGGGATGGACACGGTCACGGCCATGGTTTCTACCTCCGGTGGTGTTCTCTATTACGCAGACGTTCGGGTCGGCCCGCTTGTTCCGGGGCCGGGGTTCAGCCGGTGATCTCGACGGGCTCCTCGGTGATCTCCCCGTCCACGATCCGGTAAGACCGGAATTGGTGCGAATCGGGGTCCTTCGTGGACACGAGCACGTAGTGCGCGTCCGGTTCCGAGGCGTACGAGACATCGGTGCGCGACGGGTAGGCGTCCGTCGCGGTGTGCGAGTGGTAGATGACCACCGGGACCTCGTCGTTGGCGTCCATCTCGCGGTAGAGCTTGAGCAGATCGCCCGAGTCGAATTCGTAGAACGTGGGCGAGCGGGCCGCGTTCAGCATCGGGATGTACCGCTCGGGGCTGTCCGACCCTTGCGGACCGGCGATCACCCCGCACGCCTCATCGGGATGGTCACGACGGGCGTGGGCGACGATCTCGTCGACGAGTTCACGGCGGATCCGGAGCACATCGCACATCTTAGGTGCTGGACAGGCGCCTTCCACACTCTGAGATTGCCGCCACTCAGAGCGTGTAGATGACCGGCTCGGCCGGATCGACGTAGAGCGCCGCGGTGATCATGAGCTCGAGCTTCTGAAGCCACAGGGACTTCACCTCGCGGTCTTTTTTCGCATAGCGTTCGTCCGGCGGGTCGGACTTCCACCGCGGCTTGCGCAGGTACCGGACCTGGGCGTGGACGAGCGTGAGACGCAGGTCCTGCACCCCGCCCCGGTCGAGGGTCAGGACCTGCCCGCCCGGCCAGGCCGCGAGAACGCGGGCCACCGCGGCGACGACCTCACCCCGCATGGCCCGGCCGTGCCTCGCCCGGAAATCGGCGCTGGCGGCCTTTCGGGGGTAGGCGTCCGGGAACAGCAGATCGTCGGGCACCCCGTCCGGGCCCACGGGGTCGGCGGCCAGCGCGCCCGCGAAGTCGGTCAGGATGAACCGCAGCACCTCGGCCACGTTCTCCGCCATGTCGATCCGGGCGCCGTCGCCCTCGGGTGCCACCCGCGCCGCGTCACGCACGCCGGGCTTTCCGCAGCTTCGCGTTGAGGCCGCGGACCTGGAACGCGGCGACCAGTCGCTCCGCCTCGGCCTGAGCCACGGGCGTGAAGTCGCCCTGGCCGTGTTGATGGATGTCCTCGGCCATCTGGCGCGCGTCATCGGTGGACAGGCCGATCAGCTCCTCGATCACCAGCGAGACGCCCGTGTCGGTGTTGATGTGGTCATTGTGGATCTCGACGATCCACAAGCCCCCTTGTCGCATGCCGACTTGATCGTCCGCACCCGTTCCGCGTTACGCGCGTCGAGTTACGCGAAGGCCTCAGGCCACACGTCGCGGTACGCGCGCATGCCGCCTGCCGAAGTGGCGTTCAGCACACCGTGCACCATCGTCCGCCCGAACACCCGCGCGGCGGCCGAGCACAGCGTGTCCAGCACCGCCGCCCGTCGCGTCGCCGCGACCGGGCCCGCGCCGCCGGGTAGTTCCCGCTCGCCGGTCGCCAGCGCGAAGACCGTGTCGCCGTCGAACATCGTGTGCGCGGGCCGCACGGCCCTGGCGAGACCGTCCTGCGCGGCCACGGCGAGCCGTCGCGCCTCCGCCTTGGACAACGCCGCGTCGACCGCGACCACGCCGATGGTCGTGTTGAGCCCGGCGGTCTTCGCCTCGACCTCACCTGGCCGGTCAGGCCAGCGGACGCCGAACTCGCCGTCGACCTCGTGATCCGCCGCGAAGGCACGGCCGGTCGAGAGGTCGACGGCCTCACCGGCGGCGTTCACGGCGGCCACGACGCCGACGGTGAACTCACCGACCCGTTCCGAGGCCGTCCCGATCCCACCTTTGAGTGATCCCGCCTTCGCCCCGGCACCCGCGCCGACGGTCCCCAGCGGCACAGGACCGGCAACGGCCGACTCACAGGCCGCGTAGCCGAAAGAAGCGTCCGGACGGTTTCCCCAGTCACTGCGCGGCAGGTCGAACAGCACCGCGGCTGGCACGATCGGCACCACCTCGTGCGGCTCGGCACCGACCGGGATGCCCAGGTTCCGTTCGGCGAGCCAGCGCATGACGCCGTCCGCCGCGGCCAGGCCGTACGCGCTCCCACCCGACAGGCAGATCGCGTTGACGTGCTGGACCAGGTTCTCCGGCTCCAGCAGATTGGTCTCCCGCGTGCCGGGCGCGCCGCCGCGCTGGTCGACTGCCCCGACGGCACCGCCGGGGACCAGCACGACCGTCGTCCCGGTCGCCCAGCCGCCACCGACCCGCTCGTGGTGCCCGACCAGCACCCCTGGCACGTCGGTGATCATGAGGTCAGCGACTGGATGAGGGTCTCCTGCACCCAGGTCAACCAGTGGTAGACGCCGAGATGCGGCGCGCGGGGATCGTCCTCGGGCAGTTCGTCGGGCATGTCGTCGGTGACGTCGAGCGCGGTGCCCAGCGCCAGCCGGACGTCGTTGAGCGCGCCAAGCCACGCGTCGGCCTGCTCGAAGGTCAGCCGCACGTCACCGCCGTCACGCGGCAGCGTGTCCAGCACGATTTTGGCGACGCCGACCTTCTTGTCCAGCAGATCGGGCTCGTGGATCGACCGCATCGCGGCGGCCGAATCGATGTCCTCGCGGGTCGGGTTGTCCGGGTCCAGCTTGTGGAAGTCCGGCAACAGCCGCGAAAGCACCGGATCGTCGGGTGACTCGGTCGGGCCCGTGCGGATCCCGGTCAGCTCCGCCAGCTCGTCCTGCGGCGCCTCCTCGGCGCGCGCGGTGAGCATGTCCTCCAGCTGGCTGACCAGACCGCGAAGAACCGCGGCCTCCTGCTGCTCGAACCCGGCGACGATGGTTTCGCCTTTGCGGCGCCATCCGTTCATGACGGCTGCTCCATCGTCGCCCAGAGACCGGCCGCGTGCAGTTTCGCGACGTCGGTCTCGACCTTCTCCTTCGAACCGGAGGACACGATCGCCTTGCCCTTCTGGTGCACGTCGAGCATCAGTTTCGTCGCGTGGTCCCGGCTGTAACCGAACAGCTTCTGGAACACGTACGTCACGTACGACATGAGGTTCACCGGATCGTTCCAGACGACCGTCCGCCAGGGGCTGTCCTCAGAGGCGACTTCTACTCCCTGTGGATCAACCTGCGTCTGCTCGGATGCGACAGGCGTGGACATGCACTCCATGGTGTCACGGGCCCAACCCGGTACGGGCTGGCAGGTCCGGCCATGTGAGTGAATAGGCTGGCCGCATGGGTTTCCCCGAGGCGGCCACTAGCGCCGGCACCGCGTTGCTCACCGACCACTACGAGCTGACCATGCTGGCCAGCGCCCTGGCCGACGGGACAGCGGATCGGCCGTGCGTCTTCGAGGTCTTCGCCCGTCGCCTGCCCGACGGCCGTCGCTACGGCGTCGTCGCGGGCACCGGCCGGGTCCTCGACTCGATCGCGGACTTCCGGTTCACCGACGCCGAGCTGAGCCAGCTGGAAGCGACCGCTGTCGTCGACGACGCCACCCTTTCGTGGCTCGCGGACTACTCCTTCTCGGGGAACATCGACGGTTACCCCGAGGGCGAGCTGTACTTCCCCGGCTCCCCGATCCTGACCGTCACCGGTTCCTTCGGCGAGGCCGTCGTGCTGGAGACGCTGATCCTGTCGATCCTGAACCACGACAGCGCGATCGCGTCCGCGGCGGCGCGCATGTCGGGCGCCGCGCACGGCAGGCCGATCATCGAGATGGGCGGGCGCCGCACCCACGAGTGGGCAGCCGTCGCCGCCGCGCGGGCCGCGTACCTCGCCGGTTTCGCCACGACGTCCAACCTCGAAGCCGGACGCCGCTACGGGATCCCGACGCGGGGCACCGTCGCGCACGCCTTCATGTTGCTGCACGACAGCGAAGAGGAGGCGTTCCGCGCGCAGGTGGACAAGATGGGCGCCGACACCACACTCCTGGTGGACACCTACGACATCACCCAGGGCATCGAAACAGCCGTCCGGGTGGCCGGGACCGAGCTCGGCGCGATCCGCATCGACTCCGGTGACGTGGGCCCGCTGGCCCGCAGGGCCCGCGAACAACTGGATGCCCTCGGCGCCAAGGACACCCGCATCGTGGTGTCCGGTGACCTCGACGAACACGCCATCGCGGCGCTCCGGGCGGAACCCGTCGACGCGTACGGCGTCGGCACCTCGGTCGTCACCGGCTCCGGCGCGCCGACCGCCGGGATGGTCTACAAACTCGTCGATGTCGACGGCAAACCGGTCGCCAAGCGCAGCGCGCACAAGGAGTCCCGCGGCGGCCGGAAGTCCGCGCTGCGACGGCACCGCGACACCGGCACCGCCGTCGAAGAGGTGATCTGGACGGCCGCCTCAGAGGTCCCGGAACAGGGACCGAACGACCACGAATTACAGATTCCGCTGGTCCGGGACGGCCGGACGGTGGATGATTTGCCCACGCTGGACGACGCGCGCCAGCGGCTTCGCCGGGCCTTGGTGAGCCTGCCGTGGGAGGGCCTCAAGCTCTCGCACGGGGAGCCCGCCATCCCGACCGTATTCGTCTGAAGAGAACTCAGGAGCAACACATGGGGACCGCCCTGATCGTGGTCGATGTGCAGAACGACTTCTGCGAAGGCGGGTCGCTCGGCCTGCCCGGTGGCGCCGCCGCCGCCGAAGCGATCTCCAAGCAGGCCGCCGAGGGTGGCTACGCGCACGTCGTCGCCACCCGTGACTACCACATCGACCCGGGCGACCACTTCAGCGAGACGCCGGACTTCAAGGACAGCTGGCCGCGGCACTGCGTCGCGGGTACTTCCGGCGCTTCGTTCCATCCGGCGCTCGACGTGGTCCCGATCAGCGAGGTCTTCTCCAAGGGCGAGTACACCGCCGCATACTCGGGCTTCGAGGGCAACGCGCGCGACGGCAAGACGCTCGAGGCCTGGCTGAAGGAACACGACGTCACCGAGGTCGACGTCGTCGGCATCGCGACCGACTTCTGCGTACGCGCCACGGCGCTCGACGCGGCGAAGGCGGGCTTCACCGTGCGAGTGCTGCTGGACCTCACCGTCGGCGGTTCGCAGCCGACGGTCGACGCCTCGCTCAAGGACTTCGACGAGGCCGGCGTGACCTACACCGGGAAGGCGCCGGTCCCGGCCGCATGATCCAGCACCACCTCCAGGACACCCTGATCGAAAACCGGCTCATCGCGATCCTGCGAGCCGACAACGCGAACCGCTTCGCCGACGCCGCGACGGTGCTTCACGCGGCAGGCGTCCGGGTGCTCGAAGCGGCGTTGACCACGCCGGGCGCACCGGAAGCCATCGCGGCCATCCGCAAGAAGCTCGGCGACGACGCGCACGTCGGCGCCGGGAGCGTCCGTGAACCGTCCGATGTGGACATCGCGGCGGACGCGGGCGCGATGTTCCTGGTCACGCCCACGGTGAATCCGCTGGTCTTGGAGCGCGCGCACGAACGCGGGCTGCCGGTGGTCTGCGGCGCGCTGACCCCGACCGAGATCGACCAGGCCTGGCGCCTCGGCGCGGCCGCGGTGAAGGTGTTCCCGGTCGCCGCCGTCGGCGGGGTCGCCTACCTGCGGGCGATCCGGGCGCCGATGCCGGACATCCCGCTGGTGCCGACCGGCGGCGTCCACCTCGCCGACGTCGCGAAGTACCTCGAGTCGGGTTCGATCGCCGTCGCCGCCGCGACGCCGCTGCTGGGTGACTCACTCACCTCCAGCGGGTCGCTGACGGATCTCGCGACCAGGGCGAGCGAGTTCGTCGCCGCGGCCGCGAAGTACGTCTCGCGCACTTAAGCCCTTTCCGCAATTAGTCCTCTAGTTGCGGTACTTGCGTGTGCAAGGACCGCAACTAGAGGACGAAACGCGGGGCTTGCCACCCGGACGAGGGGATCGGCAAGGACCGTGAGGTGGCCGACATTCGGACCGCGACCAGTCGCCTGGCGTTAACCTCGGTTCACATTCGTGTACTCACAGGAGGTCTGAGTGTCTTCGCTGTCTGTGGCCGACCGTCGTGTCGTCCTCGCCGACCTCGTTCCCGGCGCACTGGTCCGTGACGCGATCCTGGTCGCCGGTGGTGCCGCGCTGACCGGTGCGGCCGCGCAGATCATGATCCCGGTGCCCGGCTCGCCGGTGCCGATGACCGGCCAGACGTTCGCCGCCCTGCTGGTCGGCACGGCGCTCGACTGGAAGCGCGGCGCGCTGTCGATGGCGCTGTACCTCGCCGTCGGCGCGGCCGGCTTCGGCTGGTTCCAGAACGGCTCGTCGGGACTGTTCGGCCTCAGCGCCGGCTACATCGTCGGGTTCGTTTTCGCCGGCGCCCTGGTGGGCGCGCTCGCCGGCCGCGGCGGGGACCGCACGCCGCTGCGCACCGCGGGCACGATGGTGCTCGGCAACCTCGTCATCTACTCGTTCGGCGTGTCGTGGCTGATGGCCTCGGCCGGGTACAGCCTGTCGACCGGGCTGGAGAGGGGCGTCGTGCCGTTCCTGATCGGTGACGCGCTGAAGATCGCCATCGCGGCGGCGCTGCTTCCGGGCACCTGGGCGCTGGTCTCGCCTCTCCTTGAAGACAAGCACAGCCGCAAGGACGCGTGACCGGCCCTTTCACCGCTGTCCGGCGTGTGATGAACGGGACTTTCCTTGCAGAATTCGCAAGGAAGTCCCGTTCATCACACGGGCCGCAGAATCCTGACGGTGGGCCCGGCTATCGTCTTGTCCCGTGCCAACCCGTGCTGACTTCCCCGGTGTCCTCGAACTCCTGACCCACGCGGTCGAGTCCGTGGGTGGTGCCGAGCGCGAGGGCCAGGTGCGGATGGCGGACGCCGTCGGCCGCGCCATCCGGACCGGCGAGCACCTCGCCGTGCAGGCGGGCACCGGCACCGGGAAATCGTTGGCCTACCTCGTTCCCGCGATCCGGCACGCGGTCGAGAAGGAGGCCACGGTCGTGGTCTCCACGGCCACCATCGCCCTGCAACGCCAACTGGTCGACCGAGACCTCCCCCGGCTCGCGAAGGCGCTGAAGAAGCCCCTCGGCCGTGAGCCCACCTTTGCGATCCTCAAGGGACGCCGTAACTACCTCTGTCTCCACCGACTCGATTCCGGCGCCCCGGACGAGCCGGAGGATCAGCAGCTGTTCGACCCGTTCGCCGTCTCCCGGCTGGGCAAGGAGGTCACGCGGCTGCGGGAGTGGTCGTCCGACACCGAGACCGGCGACCGCGACGAACTGGTTCCCGGTGTCTCGGATCAGGCGTGGCGCCAGGTTTCCGTCACGGCAAGGGAATGCCTTGGTGCCTCTCGTTGCCCCATCGGCACCGACTGCTTCGCGGAACGGTCCCGCGCCGAGGCCGGCAAGGCCGACGTCGTCGTCACCAACCACGCGCTGCTGGCGATCGACGCGCTGCAGGGCTATCAGGTGCTCCCCGATCACGACCTGGTGATCGTCGACGAGGCGCACGACCTGGTCGACCGCGTGACGTCCGTGGCCACCGGCGAGCTGACCAGCGGCATGGTCTCCGCCGCCGCCCGGCGCTGCGGGAAACTGGTCGACGACGAAGTGGCCGACCAGCTGCTGGAGGCGAGCGACGGGCTGGCCCTGATCCTCGACGACCTGCCGTCGGGCCGCATGGACTCGCTGCCGCAGGCCCTCACCGGCGCGGTCCCCGCCGTCCGCGACGCCGCGCACCGCTGCCTCACCGCGCTCGGCAAGGACCGGAAGGAGGAGGTCGACGAGGCCACGGCTCGTAAACTGGCCCGGTCGCTGCTCGAAGAGGTCCACGACACCGCGGTCCGGCTGCTCGAAGCCTTCGACGACGACAACGCGCATCAGCGCGACGTCGTCTGGTTGACCGGGGACCGCTTTTCCACCAACCCGCGTCCGCCCGCGCTGAAGGTCGCTCCGCTGGGTGTCGCAGGCCTGCTGCGCGAACGCGTCTTCAACCAGCACACGACCGTCCTCACATCGGCGACGCTGACGCTGGGCGGCACTTTCGACACCATGGCCCGGCAATGGGGTCTGCCGCCCGGCGGGGCCAGGGTCGAGAAGGCACCGGGCGCGGCGACCGACAAGGCCGCACCCGCCGACGGCGAAGACAAGGACGGCCCGAAGTGGACCGGGCTCGACGTCGGCTCCCCGTTCGACCACAAGCGCAACGGCATCCTCTACCTGGCCAAGCATCTGCCGCCGCCGGGCCGGGACGGGTTGCAGCCCTCGACCATGGACGAACTGGCCGAGCTGATCGAGGCCGCGGGCGGGCGCACGCTCGGCCTGTTCTCCTCGATGCGCGCGGCGAAACAGGCCACCGAGGAGATGCGGGAGCGGCTCGACGTGCCGATCCTCTGTCAGGGCGACGACTCCACCGGCCTGCTGGTACAGAAATTCTCCGAAGACGCGCGCACCTGCCTGTTCGGCACACTGTCGCTGTGGCAGGGCGTCGATGTGCCCGGCCCGTCGCTCCAGCTCGTGGTGGTCGACCGCATTCCGTTCCCGCGTCCGGACGACCCGGTCTCGTCGGCGCGGCAGCGAGCCGTGGAAGCCAGGGGTGGCAACGGTTTCCTCACCGTCGCGGCCACGCACGCCGCGCTGCTGCTCGCACAGGGCACCGGACGGCTGCACCGCTCGGTCAGCGATCGAGGCGTCGTGGCGATCCTGGATTCGCGGCTGGCCACGGCCCGCTACGGAGGATTCCTGCGGGCCTCACTGCCGCCGTTCTGGCCCACCATGGACCCGAAGGTCGCCCGCGACGCGCTACGCCGCCTCGACGCCGCCGCCCCGGCCTGAGTGGCCTGGAACACGGCCGAGTACCGTTAACAGAACGCCGAAGACAGGGAGAACCGGTTGTCCCACGAGTCGCCCAATGCACAATCCCGGACCGTCAGCGTCGATGACACCGGAGTGCGGCGCCAGCTCGCGGACGGAAGCGAGGAAGCCGTCAAGTGGTCCGAGCTGTCCGCGGTGGTGGTCCGAGTGATCCCTGAAGGCCCGTGGAAAGAAGACGTCTTCTTCATGCTCGCCGGCGCCAATGGGCAGGGCACGGCGATCCCCAGCGGCGACCCGGCCGCTGACGCGTTGATCGAACGGCTGCAGACGCTGCCCGGCTTCGACAACGAGAAGTTCATCGAGGCCATGACCACCGACGCCGACGAGGCGTACGTGGTCTGGAGCTCCGAAGGCCACGCCGCCAAGCACTAGAGAAGTGCTATGAACGGACCGTTCATAACATCCCGGGGGCTACTCGGCCGGGAAGCTCTCCGTGACCGGGACACCCTTCTTCAACGTCCGGCTCACCGTGCACAGCCGCTCGATGGCGCGATCCACCGCCGCCGCGAGCGCCTCCCGCTCCGAAGCGGGCAGTGACGACACGTCGACGTCGAAGGCCACATGGACGGCGTCGAGTTCCGAAGCGCCTTCGCGCCTGTCCGCGGTCACGCCGACCCGAAACTTCGAATCTTCCCCGATCCGCCGGGTGATGAGGTTCTCGGCGGTGACGGCCGAGCAGCCCGCCGCCGCGATCTGAAGCAGTTCGGCGGGTGAGAAGGCGCCCTCGGCGCCCTTGCGGCCGATCACGACCTCGGCACCGCGTTCGTTGCGGCCGACGAAGCGGTGCTCGCCGTCGCGCTGGACTTCCAGAGACACGGTCTTCCCTTTCAGAGTGGTGGCAGCCTTGGCGCGATCTCCCCGGCGAGCCGCTCCGCCGCCGGGCACATCTCCGGCGGTTTCTTGACCTTGTCCGAGACGTAGATCTCCACCGTCTCGATCATGGCACGGCCATTCCCGGTGAAGGTCCGGTGCGGGATCTCAGCTTGGCAAGCCTCCCACTCGGGCGCGACCTCGACGAAGGCCTCCCGCGGTCCGAGAGCGACACGCGTGCCGTCCGCCTCGAACGGCGCCCACTCCCGCTCGAACCGGATCGTCACCTCCGTCTCACGATGGTTCCAGTAGCACTCCCAGTTGCCGAAGATCGGATCCGGCGCGGCCGGGCCGCCGACGATCGCCTGCGGTGCCTCCCCGCCCAGCGCGCAGGCGTCGAGACTCCCGAGCGTCCCGGCGGGGAAGGGAACGGGACGCCGCTTGAGCGGTTCCCGGTTCAGCACCTCGGCCGCGTGCACGGCCACTGGATCGACGTAGTCGCACAGGTGGGCATGCCAGTCCTGGATGTGCCGGGCGTGCACCCAAACCTGGTTGCCGTCCGGCAGCGGGATGACCCGGCCACACTTCTCTTCGGGTTCGCCCGGTATTTCGCGCACACTCAAGTGCCCCGGAACCGGCTTCTCCAGCAACGGCGATTTCGGAAACGTCAATTCGAGCCGGACGTCGACGATGTCACCGTCGTCGCGGCTCATGCGCAGCAGGATCCCGCAGGCGTTGAAGTTGCCGTTGGCGGTGTCCAGCTCGGGGGTACCGAACCGCTTCAGCACGGAGGGGTCGACCAGCGCACAGGGATCCGCCGTGCGCGGGTCGCCGACCGAATCGGCGGGGAGCGCGGCAGCCGCGATCGACGCCGGTTCCTTCGTGACGTGGACAAGGCCTCCCACCAGCACCAGCACCGCGGCGACGGCGCCGATCGCGACGGCGCGCCTGGTCACCCGGAAACGTCGCGACCGCACCGGAACGTCGACATCCGCGACTTCGGCCAGCAGCTCGGCGGCGCGGACGGCGTCCGGCCTGCCGGCGGGTCTGCGCCGCAGCAACTCGGTCAGCACCGGCGCCAGCCGTCCCGCCTGACGGATCGGCTCCAGGGTGTACGACGTCGCCCGCCGGAGCTGGACGAACGGTCCCGCGTTCCCGTCCCCCCACACCGAGGTGCCCTCGACGGCGGCGAACAGCGTCGCACCGAGCGAGAACACATCCGCCGCGGCCCCCGCCTGCTGCCCTTCGGCCATCTCAGGCGCGACGTAGCCGGGAGTCCCGACGTCGAGACCACCCCCGGTGCGGGTCACCTCCGCCCACTGCGCGATGCCGAGGTCGGTGAGTTTGGCGGTGCCGTCCTCGGCCATCAGGACATTGCCCGGTTTGAGGTCGCGGTGGACCATGCCCTTCTCGTGCATCGCCGCGAGCGCGGCGGCGAGCTGGACACCGATCTTCGCCACCTTGCCGGGCGGCAGTGGGCCGTCGGTTTCGAGGATGTCCGCGAGACTGCGCGAAGGCAGGTACTCCATGACGAGCCAGCGCTCGTCACCGTCCATCACCGCGTCGAAGACGGTGACCACGTTCGGATGATGCAGACCAGCGCCGATCCGCGCCTCGCGCCGGATCTGCCCACTGTCCCCTGCCTGCGAGCGCTTGAGCGCGACGACCCGGCCGAGGTCCTGGTCGGTGGCACGCCAGACCACACCCATACCTCCGGCGCCGATCCGCTCCTCCAAGCGGTAGCGCCCGGCGATCAGCCGGTCACCCATGCGGGGAGTATAGGAGGTTAAGCCCTTTGGGCCAGGACAGTGACCGTTCCGGGATCGACCTCGGTGAATCCCGCGTCGCGGACCGCCACGACACCGTCACGGCGCCACGAGCCCTCGGGGTCCTCGATCGGGCACAGCGCCTTCCAGGTCGCGACCGGCGGGGTCCGCACCGAGCAGCGGAAACCGGTCTCGGCCCAAGCGGTCAGTTCGGCCTCGTCCAGCAGCGAGGCCAGGATCATCGTCGCGTGCCCGACCTGGGCGGAGCCCTTGCCGACGGTCATCGGGACCTCGGGGTTCAGCAGCAACCGCGGGACACCGTCCGGTGCGGGCCCCGGCTCGTCGGCCGGGAGTTCGCTCCCGGAGATCTGCAGCCGCGAGACCTCTTTCGGCGTCTCGACGACGCGGCCGGGAAGCAAGGCCCGCGCCTCGGCGCCGTCGACCTCGACCGTGACGCCGGGCAGCTCCTGGACCGCTCGCCAGTGCGCGCCCCGCGCACGCCGGGCGACCTTGCGGATCCGGCCGTCGACCCAGGCCTTGAGCGGCTCGTGCCACTCACCCTCGGGTCCGGCGCGTTCGTCGAGGCAGACCGCGACGGCCGCCGCCGCGACGGCTTCCAGCAAAGCGGTCCGTGACGGCGGTTCGGCGCGTTCCATCCGCAGGATCACCGGCATGGCGCGGACCTCGGCGGAATCCTCGTCCGAGGTGTCCTCCGTGGCCTCGGCCGGCAGGCCCAGCCAGTACGCGTAGCGCGCGGCCAACGGCTCCAACACGCTCATGGCCGGGACAGTTCGAGACCGTCTGCCGCGTCGGCGGCCTCGATCTCGCCCCGCGTGACACCGAGCAGGAACAGCACGGCGTCGAGGTACGGGTGCGAAAGCGCGGTGTCGGCCACCTCGCGCAGCGCGGGCTTCGCGTTGAAGGCGACCCCCATCCCGGCGACCGACAGCATGTCGATGTCGTTCGCCCCGTCGCCGACCGCGACGCACTGCTGCAGCGAGATCTCGTACTCCTCGGCGAACCGGCGCAGCGCCGTCGCCTTGCCCGCGCGGTCGACGATCTCCCCGACCACCCGGCCGGTGAGCTTGCCGTCGACCACTTCGAGTTCGTTCGCGGCGGCGAAGTCGAGGCCGAGGTCGTCCACCAGAGACTGGATGATCTTGGTGAACCCGCCCGAAACGACCCCGCAGCGGAAGCCCATCCGCTTCAGCGTGCGGATGGTCGTGCGGGCGCCGGGGGTGAGTTCGATCGAGGCGGCGACCTCGTCGAGCACCGTCTCGGGGAGCCCTTCCAGCAGCGCGACACGGCGCTCCAGCGACTCACTGAAGTTCAGTTCGCCGCGCATCGCGGCTTCGGTGATCTCGCGGACCTGGGGTTCGACGCCGGCGTGCGCGCCGAGCATCTCGATGACCTCACCCTGGATGAGCGTGGAGTCGACGTCGAAGACGACCAGCCGCTTCGCCCGGCGGGCGAGCCCGGCCCGCTCGACCGAGATGTCGATCCCGGCCGCGACGGCGGCGTCGGCCAGCGCGGCCCGCAAGGCGGCGTCGGCCTCCGGCGTGTCCTGGGCGAGCGAGGTGTACAGCTCCAGCCCGGTGACCGGGTAGTCGGCGACGCTGCGGATCGAGTCGATGTTGACGTCCAGCGCGGCGAGGCGGCGCGCGACGTCGGAGAACGCCCGCGCGGTCACGGGGCGGCCGAGCATCAGCAGGACGTGTGTCGAGTCCTTCTGGCCGATGGCGAACGGGTCGGCGCCGATGGCCGAGCCGATCTTCACCTCGACCTGCATCCCGACCGAGGCCATCGCCTGCTCGACGTACTCCTGCAGGCCTTCGGGGTCGCGGTACACCCCGGCGAGCACACCGAGCACCAGCTGGCCGCGGATGACCACCTGTTCCACGTCGAGGACGTCGACGTCGTGCCGGGACAACACGGCGAACAGGACCGAGGACACACCCGGCTTGTCTGGACCGGTGGTGGTGATGAGAACTGGTGTCTGCGTCACGGGCTCAGTCTTCCTTAGCCGGGCACAAGAATGGCGCGTGCCTTACCTCGGTGTGAGGCAGGGCACGCGCCATTTCCGCTTATCGGGTCACTTTTCGCTGGAGTTGTCCTTGGAGTGATCACCCGGCATGGCCGCCTCGGTGAGCACCTGGGAGGGCGCCCGGTGGGAGTTGACCTTCTGCTTCCCGAAGAAGCCGATCTCACCCTCCTTGTGGATGCGCTCCACCATATGCGGGTAGTGCAGCTCGAACGCCGGCCGCTCGGAACGGATCCGCGGCAGCTCGGTGAAGTTGTGCCGCGGCGGCGGGCAGGACGTCGCCCATTCGAGCGAGTTGCCGTAGCCCCACGGGTCGTCCACCGTGACGATCTCGCCGTACCGGTAACTCTTGAAGACGTTCCAGATGAACGGCAGCGTCGAGGCGCCGAGGATGTACGCGCCGATCGTGGAGATCGTGTTCAGCGTGGTGAAGCCGTCTGACTGCAGGTAGTCCGCGTACCGCCGCGGCATACCTTCGGCGCCCAGCCAGTGCTGCACCAGGAACGTGGCGTGGAAGCCGATGAACGTGGTCCAGAAGTGCCACTTGCCGAGCTTCTCGTCCATCATGCGGCCGGTGATCTTCGGGAACCAGAAGTAGATCCCGGCGAACGTAGCGAACACGATCGTGCCGTAAAGCACGTAGTGGAAGTGCGCGACGACGAAGTAACTGTCGGACACGTGGAAGTCGATCGCCGGCGCGGCCAGCATGATGCCGGTCAGCCCGCCGAAGAGGAACGTGACGATGAAGCCCATCGAGAAGATCATCGGCGTCTCGAAGGACAGCTGGCCCTTCCACATCGTGCCGATCCAGTTGAAGAACTTCACGCCCGTCGGGACCGCGATCAGGAAGGTCATGAAGGAGAAGAACGGCAGCAGCACGGCGCCGGTCGCGTACATGTGGTGTGCCCACACGGCCACCGACAGCGCGGCGATCGCCAGCGTCGCCCAGACCAGGCCCTTGTATCCGAAAATCGGTTTGCGGCTGAAGACCGGGAAGATCTCCGACACGATCCCGAAGAACGGCAGGGCCACGATATAGACCTCTGGATGGCCGAAGAACCAGAACAGGTGCTGCCAGAGGATCACGCCGCCGTTCGCGGGGTCGAACACATGCGCCCCGAGATGCCGGTCCGCCAGCAGGCCCATCAGGGCCGCGGTCAGGATCGGGAAGGCCAGCAGGATCAGGATGCTGGTGACCAGGATGTTCCAGGTGAAGATCGGCATCCGGTACATCGTCATACCGGGGGCGCGCAAGCAGACCACCGTGGTGATCATGTTGACGCCACCGAGGATGGTGCCGAGACCGGACACGACCAGACCGGAGATCCACAGGTCGGCGCCGACGCCGGGCGAGTGGATGGCGTCCGACAGCGGGGTGTAGGCGAACCAGCCGAAGTCGGCGGCGCCACCCGGGGTCAGGAAGCCGGACATCACGATCAGGCCGCCGAAGAGGTACAGCCAGTACGAGAACGCGTTCAACCGCGGGAACGCGACGTCGGGCGAACCGATCTGCAGCGGCAGGATGAAGTTCGCGAATCCGAAGAGGATCGGCGTCGCGTACAGCAGCAGCATGATCGTGCCGTGCATCGTGAACAGCTGGTTGTACTGCTCCTGCGAAAGGAACTGCTGCCCGGGACGCGCCAGCTCGGAGCGGATCAGCATCGCCATCGCGCCGCCCACCATGAAGAAGGCGAACGACGTGACCAGGTACATGATGCCGATTTGCTTGTGGTCCGTCGTGCGGAACAACCGCAGCAGGTACGAACCCTTAACCGACTCGCGCGCGGGGTATGGGCGCGTGGCGATCGGCTTGGGGGCTACGGCCGTCACTCCTGCCTCCAACACTCAAACCTTGTGGTGGTCAATGTTCTGCCGTCGGCCGGGGTGGGGACCCGTTTCGGCGGCTAGTGGGGATCGTAGCCCTCACTACCGACCGTCGCGCGCACCGGCTGGCAAGATCGCGCCGTGACCGACGAACACACCCGGGCGGGAGTGGCCGCGGCGATCGCTGTCGGTGACCGGTACGGGCTGCCGACCGGGCATCCCGAGGTCTTGCAGTTCCAGTCGAACGTGCTGGTGAGGCTGGGTCCGGTAGTGGCGCGGGTACCGGGAACGACGCGCTTCGCCCGGCCGTCCCCTGTGGACTGGCTCGCGCGCGACGTCGAACTGTCGAAGCACCTCACTGAACGTGATGTGCTCGTCGTCTCACCACCCACGGATCCCCCGGCCGGACCGCATTTCGCCAACGGCCTGCCGGTCACTCTCTGGCACTACACGCCCCATGAGCCCGGAGGCACTCTGCCACCGCGGGAGGTGGCGTCTTCACTCGCGCGAGTGAAGGCGGCGCTCATGGATCACCCCGGTGAACTGCCCGAACTCGGACCGATCCGGGAACTCCGGACGCTGCTCGACCGGAACGGGTCCTTCATGGCCGGTGCGGCGCCGCGACTGTACGAAGAACTCGAACGGGTCGCGGCGGCGCTGCCTGACCCTGCCTGTGCGGCCGCTGCACGGGGACGCCCAACTCGGGAAACGTCTTCGCGACGGCGGCCGGGCCGTGCTGGCTCGACTTCGAGGACACCCGACGCGGATCGCTCGGCCGGGACCTCGGTGCCCTCTACGCGGACCTCGGCCCTTCGGTCCTTTCCGCGTACCCGGCGGATGTGGCGCCTTCGTCGCTGCAGCCGTTCAGCGCACTTCGACGGTTGTCGAGTTTCCTGGCGGGTTCGTGATCCCGCGGCGGTTCCCTTCGCGACTCGGGGAAGCCGAGGCGGCCTTGGAGCACTACTTCTCCCGCGAGTAGTCGACTACTTGCGGTCGAGGTGAGCCCGGCCGAGCCGTGGGCGCCCTCCCCCCTCGCGCAATTAGTCCTCTAGTTGCGCGGCGGGGACGCGACACTCAGCGTCTCCAATGCCACATTGGGGACAGGGACTCGACCGGGCCCGGATCGCAAGTAGAGGACTACTTGCGATCCGGGCTAGACCGACGTCATCAGCAGCTTCGCCGCCACATCGGTCCCGTCGACCCGCACCTCACCACCGACCTGACGCGCCCGCTCCGCGACCTCCGGCCGCAACACCTCGGAAAGCGCCGAGGTCAGCGATGCCGCCGTCGGTTCCCCGGTGATCGAGGTCCCCATCCCGAGGTCCCGGACGCGCTGCGCGAAGTAGGGCTGGTCGAACATCCGCGGAACGAGTACCTGCGGGACCCCGGCCCTGGTCGCCGCCGTGGTCGTACCGGCACCGCCGTGGTGCACGGCCGCCGCGACCCGCGGGAAGAGCGCCTGCTGGTTGACGTCCCCGATCGCGATGCAGTCGGGTTCGTCGTCGATCAGCGCCAGTTCGGTCCAGCCGCGGGACACGATCGCCCGCCGCCCGTTCGCCCTCGCCGCCTCGATCATCGCCTTCGCGATCTCCTCCGGAGCGCGGATGCTCCCGAATCCGAAGTAGACCGGCGGCTCCCCGGCGTCGAGGAACGCCTCCAGTTCCGGGGCCAACGGGCTGTGGTCCGGCAGGATCCAGGCGCCGGTCTGGTACACGTCCAGCGCCGACGGTTCCCGCCACGGCGCCAGCACCGGATCGGCGGCCAGCCACGGCCGCTCGGTGAAGATGTGCCCGCGAACGTCTTCGACCGGCGGAAGGCCCAGCAGTTTCCGCCGCGCTTGGAGCACACCTCCCCATTGCCCGTTCCACCGTTCCGCGTCGTCGGCCCACAAGGCCGGGATGGCGGCGTCGGGGTTCTTCGGCGCCCATCCCGGGAAAACGGGCGGACGATGGTGCAGTGAAGGCAGCGTTATCGGGCAGTGAGCGGTAAAGAAATAAGGAATTCCTTTCAGCTCGGCGACCGAATGGGCGGCGATGTTCAAGGCCATTCCCGCGACGACGGCGTCGCAGTCCTCGGCCGCCTCCGGCATCGCCTCGAACTGGTTCACCACCATGGCCTCGGCCATCTCGCGCCGTCCTTCCGGCGTGGCCATCGCTTTGGTCAGCTCGGAGCCCGGCCTCGCGGTCGACCTGAGCTCAGGCCCCAGCGGGGCGAAGGAGATCCCGAGACCTTCGGCCCATTCACGGAATTCCGGCGGCGCGCAAAGCCGGACTTCTTGGCCGAGTTCCCGCAACCGCACCGCCAGTGCCACCAGCGGCTGTACCTCACCCCTTGTCCCGACAGTGGACAGGAGTACACGCATGGAAATCCCCCTTCGGCAAAACGTGAAGGCACGAATTGTGGACCGGCAATGGGGGCTTGCCGCAAGTCCCCCTGTCCGCTATACCTTTGAAGGGGCGAGGGAGACGTTTCTACGCGGGGTACCAGCCCAAGATCGCTTCGACGACTCCGGCCGGATCCTCCAGCGGCGTCAGATGTCCCGCCTCCGGCAGCACGACCAGTGTCGCGTCCGGCAGCGTCTCCACCAGGGTGTTCGCCGCGTCGAGCGGGGTCAGGCGGTCCTCTTCGCCGACCACGACCAGCGCCGGCACGTCCACCGATCGCAGTGTCGCGAGCGAATCGGGCCGTGCCGCCATCGCGCGCGCCGCCCACGCGATCCCCGACGACGGCTGCGTCGTGATCAACTCATGAAGCCGTTCGGCCACCTCGGGGCGGGCTTCCTCGGCGAGCAATCCGGGTGTGAGGACTTCGGACAGCCATCCGGCGCCTTCCGCTTCGACCCTGGCCGCGAGGTCATGCCGAGCCTGCGCGGCTTCGGAAGTGTCGGCCGTCGCCTTGGTGTCGATGAACACGAGACCGCCCACGCGTTCCGGTGCGGCGCGCAGCACCGCCATCGTCAGGTAGCCGCCCATCGAGCAGCCGCCGAGGACGACCTTGTCGAGTTCGAGCCGGTCGAGCAGCGCCACGACGTCGCGGGCGGCGTCGTCCAGGTTCGGCTCCCTGTCGGTTTCCGGCAGCGGGCTGCGGCCGAGTCCTCGCTGGTCGGGGGTGATCAGCCGAAGGCGTTCCGACAGCGGCGCGCGCACCGGGTCCCACATGCGGGCGTCGACGGGGAAAGCGTGCAGCAGTACCAGCGGCAGATCCTTCATGGCGATAATTCTGTCGCACCCTGGGTCTACCGTCAGAACCGTGCTGACAGAGATCAAGACGGAGAGGCTGCTGCTGCGGCGGCTGCGCGAGGCGGATCGCGAGAACATCGTCGCACTGCAGGCCGATCCCGAAACGAACAAGTTCAACCAGGTGCCGCACACCATCGAAGGTGCGCGCGAACTCTTCGACGCCTGGATGAAGCAATGGGCCGAGCATGGTTTCGGCTACATGACGGTGTCCGCTTTGGACGATCCGGACGTGATCGCCGGCTTCGGCGGGGTCCGATATCACGAGTGGAACGGCGAGCGCGTGCTGAACCTCGCGTACCGCTTCTGGCCGTTCACCTGGGGCAAGGGCTACGCGACGGAGATGGCGGCCGCCGTCGTCGAATGGGCGGATCGGGAGATCCCGGACGTCCCGGTGATCGCGAACATCATGGAGTCCAACAAACCGTCGATCCGGGTCGCCGAGCGGCTCGGCTTCGAGATCCACACGAAGGAGGAGTTCGAGGGAGCGCCTTCACTACACCTGCGGCGCTGAATCAGGCACCAGGATCACCAGCGGCCGGGGCGGCGCCGGGACCGCGCGTCCCAGCACGCCCTGTGCCAATGGCGGCGGTCGGCGACCCCGCCGGTGTCGTCGGCGGGCCAGACGACCAGATGCGGGGTCCCCGACCGGATCTCGTGGTCACAGCCGGGGCAGCGGTAGTCCTTAATGGCCTGCGCACCGGGCACGGTCCGGACGAGCCACTCCCCGTCCGTGGCCGATTCGGAGCGCGCCCAGCCGGTCGACGCGCCGAGGTCTGGGCGTCCACCGCGTTCGGGCCGGTTACGTCGAGGCACGCCGAGACGGTATATCGAGCCCGTGCCAGTCGCCGACAGGTGCCCGCGGACAGATCCACCTCGCCGAGCACCATCGCCGTGGCCATCGGGGGAAGTCTGGCCAGGCTCCAGGACGCCGAATTGACGCGTCTAGTCCTCTAGTTGCGGTAGTTGCGCATGCAAGGACCGCAACTAGAGGACTAAACGCGGGCTAGCCGCGCGCGAGTACCAGCGGGACGAGTTGTTCCGCCGGGGTCAGCGAGCCGTGCTGACCGACCATCGAGGACTCGACGGCCTCGGCCAGTTCCCGCACGAGCCCGAAACGCTCCTTCGACGCCACTACGACGTCGCCGATCCGTGGCCGGACCCGGTCGGCGACCGGCCCGAACCAGCCCGCCTCGACGGCCTCGTCGCGAGAGAGGATCCACGCCCGGTCGCCGATCACCTCGCGCCAGGCCGCCAGCACGTCGGCCTCCGCCCCCGGCTCGCTGTAGACGTGCCGTGCCCGGACCTCGCCCCCGATGGCCCGGACGCCGCCGAGCAGCGCGGGCGTCTCGTCGATGTCGAGCGCGCCCTCGACGGTCACCATGCCGTGGTCGGCCACCACCGCGAGGAGCGCGCCGGACGGCAGTCCGTCCACAAGGGACTCGACCAGTTTGTCGACGTGCCGCAGTTGCATCCGCCATGGCGCCGAACCCGGTCCGTAGATGTGGCCGAGCATATCGAGTTCGCTGTGATAGCCCCAGCAGAACGCCGGCCGCACCTCGAGACAGCGCAGGACGCACGCTGCCAGGTCGCCGAGCGCGTGGACGCCCACATAGCGTGCGCCGGATTGCGTCGCGCGGGTGAGCGCGGTGTCCGCGAACTTCGCCGACGAGACCACGCTGGTCGTGATCCCGGCGGCCGCCGCGCGCTCGAACGTCGTCGGCAGGGGTTGGACCTCGCGCGGCGGAAGCGCGCCGCGGAGATCGCCGCCGTCCTCGTGACTGGCCCAGCGCAACGCGTTCAGGACGCCCGCCCCGGGGACTTCGAAGCTGTAACCGACCAGGCCGTGCTCGCCCGAGGCCAGCCCGGTGCCGATCGCGCCGAGGCCCGCCGCCGTCGTGGCCGGGAAACCGACCCGCAGCGGCGACTTCGCCAGTTGCGTGAGCACGGGCGCGTCGGCCGTGTGCTCGGCCAGCAGTTCCCAGCCGAGACCGTCGATCAGCAGGACGCAGGCACTGGACGCCTCGGCGAGGCTCAACGAGTTCGCGAACTCGGCGGCACCGAGGGCGGAAAGGACGGACGGGACGACTTGGCCGAGGTGCGGCACGTGCGCCGCGACAGGCAGTTCCACCCGGCCAGCTTCTCATTCCGGAGCGGCTTCCGGGATGAGAAGATGAGCGCATGCCGACTTACGCCTACCGCTGCCGCGAATGCACCGAGACCTTCGAACTGCTCCGGCCGATGAGCGAGTCCGGCGCGCCCGCGCCGTGCCCCGAGGGCCACCGGGACACCGTCAAGCTGCTGACGACCGTGGCGCTGACCGGATCGGCGTCCGGTCCGGCCCCTGTTCCCGCAGGTGGGGGCGGCGGCTGCTGCGGAGGCGGCTGCTGTAGTTGAACCACTCGTTCGGGTGGCACCACGTGTGACCGTTTGACCACCGGGTATCTCGTTCCCACCAGTCTGGATCCTCCAGTTCGTGGGAAGGGAGAAACCCAGTGGCCACATCAGCACTGGCGGCCGTCGATTTCGGTCAAGGCGTGTCCAGCGCCTGGAGTTCGGTCGCCACGTTCGTCCCTAAGCTGCTCGCGTTCCTGGTCATCCTGTTCATCGGCTGGCTGATCGCCAAGGCGATCGCGAAGGCCGTGAGCATGGTGCTCGAGAAAGTCGGGTTCAACCGGCTCATCGAACGCGGGGGCTTCAAACAGATGCTCGCGCGAGGCCAGTTCGACGCGTCGAACATCATCAGCAAGATCATCTACTACGCGATCCTGCTGATCGCCCTGCAGATCGCGTTCGGCGTGTTCGGCCCGAACCCGGTGAGCTCGCTGCTCAACGACATCGTCGCCTGGCTGCCGCGCGCCATCGTCGCGATCGTCATCGTGGTGATCGCGGGCGCGATCGCCAAGGCGGTCAAGGATCTGGTGGGCAACGCCCTCGGCGGCGTCTCCTACGGCAAGGTGCTCGCCACCATCGCTTCGGTGTTCATCTGGGGTCTCGGCGTGATCGCCGCGCTGAACCAGATCGGGGTGGCCACCGCGGTCACGCTGCCGGTGCTGATCACCGTGCTCGCCACGGTCGGCGGGATCGCCGTCGTCGGTGTCGGTGGCGGCCTCATCAAACCGATGCAGCAGCGCTGGGAGACCTGGCTCGGCCGGGCCGAGGCGGAGATCCCGGCCGCGAAGGCGCAGGCCGAGGCCTACCAACGGGGTCGCGAGGACGCGAACCGTTCCGGTGACGTGCCGACCGAACGGACGACCGCTCACCAGCCGGTGTCCGCCGGACATCACGCGGTGAACGATCCGGACATGGCCGGTGGCCAGCACCAGCAGTTCCCGCCGAACCAGGGTCAGGTGCAGTCGCACCAGGATCCCGGCCAGCGGCCCCCCGGTGGGTCAATGCCCCCTCCGCCGGAGTACCGCTGACCCAATATGGGAACGGGTGGGGCGTCCGGCCGCCCTACCCGTTCCCGGTCTCCTGTGCCCGGTGGTCGTCCATCGTCGCGGCCAGCGAACACACGCCGACCAGGCGCGCGGTCGTCCAGTCGCTGGTGCTCCATGCGGACAGATCGGCCGGAGCGCGGAACGCCCAGCCCTTGGCCCTGGCCTCGTCCAGCAGTCCTCGCGAATAGCCGGCGAGAAGTACCACCCCGGCGACCGCCGCCGAACCCTCGACCCCCGCCGCGAGAATGTCCCGCACCGCGGCGGAGTGCTGATCGAAGACGGCCGACAGCCCGGGAAGGGCCGCCGCCGCGGCGAGTCCGGCGACGCCGATCTGCTCGTGAAGCCGCGAAAGCGTGTTACGAGCTGAAGATTCCACCCAGGACGAGACCAGATCTTTCACCCGACCAGGTTAGCCAGGTCAGGCGATTTGTCGACATCCCGGTGATCACTATCGCACTGATTCAGCACGCCTTGAGTGCCTGATCCAGGTCGTGCCAGAGGTCCTCGACGTCTTCGAGTCCCACCGACATGCGGATGAGCCGATCGGTGACACCCGCGCCGTGCCGGTCGTCCTCGGCGACGATCCGGTGGCTGATCGAGGCGGGATGCTGGATGAGTGAGTCCACGCTGCCGAGGCTGACGGCCGGGGTGATCAACCGGACCGCGCCGATGAGTGCGTGCGGATTGCCTTCCACCTCGAACGCGATCAGCGGACCGCCGATACCGGGGTAGTGCACCGCACCGACGTTCGAATGCGAGCGAAGGCGCTCGACGAGTTCGGCGGCCGTCGCGGAGGCGGCGTTGACGCGCAGCGGAAGCGTCGAAAGGCCCCGAAGCAGCATGTACCCGGCCAGCGGGTGCAGCACGCCGCCGGTGGCGAAGCGGATCTGCCGCAGCATCCCGGCGTCTTCGGCGCCGCAGGCGACCACGCCACCCATGACGTCGCCGTGGCCGCCGAGGAACTTGGTCGCACTGTGCAGGACGAAGCGGGCTCCGTCGCGTCCGGGACGCTGGAGCACGGGAGTCGCGAAGGTGTTGTCGACCAGCACGGGAACATCGCCCGCCGCACTAACGATCTCGGCGATGTCGACCTCGCGCAGGGTCGGGTTCGCGGGCGTTTCGAGCAGCACCAGCCCGGTGTCGGGACGCAGCGCCGAGGCGAGCCCTTCCGGATCGGTCCAGGTCACCTCGGTGCCGAGCAGACCGGACGTGAGCATGTGGTCGGTGCAGCCGTAGACCGGCCGGACGGCGACGATGTGCCGCTTGCCCTGTGCGACGGTGGCGAGCAGCGAGGCCGACACCGCGGCCATGCCGGTGGCGAAGGCGACGGCGTCTTCGAAACCTTCGAGTTCGGCCAGGGCCTTCTCGAACCGTTCGACGGTCGGGTTGCTCAGCCGCCCGTAGACCGGGAGTCCGGACAGCGAGCCCGTGGTGGCGAACTCGTCGATGCGACTCGCCTCCTCGACGCTGTCCCGCGACGGGTAGGTCGTGGACAAGTCGAGCGGAGCGGCGTGGACGCCGAGGTCCGTGAGGTCGTCACGGCCGGCGTGGACGGCTCGGGTGCGCAGCGTTGCGGTCATACCGAGATGGTGCGGTTTTCTCCGGATCGGAGGCAATATCCTCGGATATCATTCGCCGATGACGGGTACTGTCGAATTGAGTACGGTAGACCTACGGATTCTACGGCTGCTACAGAACGACGCCCGGATCTCGAACAAGGATCTGGCGGCCGAGGTCGGCATCGCGCCCTCGACCTGCCTCGACCGCGTCAACCGGCTTCGTGCGCTCGGAGTGATCACCGGACAGCGCGCGGACGTGGACGCCGCCAAACTCGGCCGCCCGCTCGAAGCGCTCCTGTTCGTCCAAGTCCGCCCGCACCGGCGGGCACTGGTGGACTCGTTCGTCGAGCACCTGCTGACCCTGTCCGAGGTCCGCTCCGTCTACCACCTGACCGGACCGGACGACTTCCTCGCGCACGTCGCCACCGCTTCGGCGACCGAACTGCAACGCCTGGTGCTCGACGAACTGACCGCCCGCGACGAGGTCGCCCGGGTGCACACGAACCTCGTCTTCCAGCACTGGAGCGGGGGACCTTTGCTACCGCCCGCCTAGTGTCCCGAGTCCGAGCACGCGAATGCGGTACCTGATCACGCCCGGGACGCTAGTGTCGCGTGATCCTGCAGGTCTTACGCGTGATTGGGCGGCGATTTCGGAGATCGCCGTCCAATCACGCGTAACCGCCGTCTGATCACGCGAGATCGCCGTCCGACGAACGAAACCCAACGTCAAGCAAGCAGGATCACGCGACACTAGTCAATCCGGACTTTGAACGGATGCGTGACGTCGGTGGGGCACGTGAAGACGTTCAGCACCCCCTTTCGGGCGAACGACCAGCCGACCGGTTCCGCTTCGGCGACCTCGCACCCGCAGTCGACCTCGTGCTCCTCCGTGGCCAACGCGATCGTCTGCCGCAGCTCGACGCCGCATTCCCGGCAGCCCAGCTCGTGACGATCGGTCTCGTACCAGGCGGTCCAGCCGCCGATCTTCGAGTACTGGTCCAGCTCCGGCCAGCCCTCCGGGTCGTCATGCGCGCCCTCGGGGATGCCGATCGCGGCGCGGGTCTCCGGCGGGAAGTCGCAGAGACGGGGCAGTTCGTCGATCGAGCACGGCTCGAACACGCAGGGCACCGGGAGGAGGGCGGCTTCGGCGTCCTCGGGCGCGGGCGGCGGGTCCGCGATGTCCTCGACTTCGCCGGAAGCGCGCCACACCAGCCGGACCGCGGGCCCTTGGTGATGCAAGCTGTTGTGCTGCATCGGGCAGAACAGGAGCTGCAGGACGTCGGTGCCCTCCGGGAAGGGCAACTCGGGGAAGTCGCCGCGGAAGAACTGCGCGGCACTGATCATCGCCGGAACCGGTTCGTCGAGCGGATGCCCGCCCGCCCACGCGTCGTCGGACGCGTCCGGGTCCGGCGGCCAGGTCACCGGGCATTCCGGCCACGGCTCGTCCGACGGCCAAAGCAACGGGCCGCCCAGATGGCTTTCGTCCGGACGGGGGTCGCCTTGCGCGGGATGCAGGCGGATGGCCGTCCGGACCAGGTCGTTCAAGCCGGGGATCGGCACCCCGTCGTATGTCAGCTGGCGCACCCGGCGAGCTTAGAGGTCCGGCAGCGGATCTTCCGGCTTTACCGCGTCACGCGTTGACGACGGAGACGTACTCGTCGTCGATCTCGCTGAACTCGAACCACGGAGTGGTCGCCGTCTCCACCGGCCCGATCCGCTGGACGCGCACCGCGATGAACACGCTGGGATTGGTGCTGCCGTCGATATCGGCTGGGAACCCGTACTGGATCTCGTCGTCCGGATCGAGGAAACCGGCACGCCGTCCAGACTACTGACCGTTGGCGCAAGTAGTCGCCTACTTGCGCCAACGAGGCCTACCTGGCCGAGTAGTCCTTGAAGCCCTTCCCTGTCTTCCGGCCCAGCCGGCCGGCGGTCACGAGGTGCTCCAGCAGCGGCGCGGGCGCGAAGCCCTCTTCGCGGAACTCGTTGAACAGCGTCCGCTGGATCGCCAGCGAAACGTCCAGCCCGACGACGTCGAGCAGTTCGAACGGGCCCATGGGCAGCCCGCAGCCCACCTTCATCGCGGTGTCGATGTCGTCGGCCTGCGCGTAGTGCGCTTCGAGCATCTTCACCGCGTCGTTGAGGTACGGGAACAGCAAGGCGTTGACGATGAACCCGGCCCGGTCGCCGCAGTGCACCGGGTGTTTGCCCACCGCCGCGCAGAGGGCGTCCACGGTCGCGACCACGTCGGGCCCGGTCGCGATGGTCGAGACGACCTCGACCAGTTTCATCACCGGCGCCGGGTTGAAGAAGTGCACGCCGACCACGTCCGACGGCCGCGAGGTGGCGGCCGCGCATTCGATGACCGGCAGCGAGGACGTGGTCGTCGCCAGCACCGCGCCAGGCTTCACGACGTCGTCGAGGGCGGCGAAAACGGCCTGCTTGACGGCGAGATCCTCGGCCACGGCCTCGATGACGAGGTCGACGTCGGCCAGTTCCTCGAACTCCACCGCGGGTGAGATCCGGCCGAGCGCGGCCGCGGCGTCCTCCTCGGAGAGTTTGCCCTTGACGACGGCTTTGTCCAGGGATTTCTTCACCCGCGCGACCGACGCCGCGGCCTTTTCCGTGCTGCGTGCCCGGAGGATGACCTCGTAACCCCGTTTCGCGAAAACCTCGGCGATGCCGGTCGCCATGGTCCCGGTTCCGACGACACCGACCTTGCGCACCTCGCGCGGCGCCACCGTGTCCACTGTGGACGCCGTGACCGCGTCGGTCACCGTCGGCGAATCGGGCTCGTCGTAGGCGTAGAACCCCTGTCCGGTCTTCCGGCCGAGCAGTCCCGCGGTGATCATCTGCTTCAGCAGCGGCGCCGGCGCGTGGAGCCGGTTGCGCGACTGGTGGTACATCGTGTCGAGGATCTCGTACGCCGTGTCGAGCCCGATGAGGTCGAGCAAAGCCAAGGGCCCCATGGGATATCCGCAGCCGAACCGCATCGCCGCGTCGAGATCCTCACGCGTGGCGTAGCGCTGCTCGTACATCCGCACGGCGTGGTTGAGATAGCCGAACAGCAACGCGTTCGCGATGAACCCGGCGCGGTCGCCGATCACCACCGGGGTCTTGCCGAGGCGTTCGGCGAACGCGACGACGTCGGTGATGACGTCGGGCTCGGTGACGACGGTGCGGACGATCTCGACCAGTTTGAGGATCGGCGCCGGGTTGAAGAAGTGCATCCCGACGACCTTGCCCGGCCGCGCGGTGCGCACGCCGATCTCGGTGATCGACAGCGAGGAGGTGTTGGACACGAAAATCGTGTCCGCGCCGGTGATCTTGTCCAGCGCCGCGAACACGTCGGATTTGGCTTCGAGGTTCTCCGGGATCGCCTCGATCACCAGGTCCACATCGGACAGTTCGGTCAGCGACGTGGTGTACCGGATCCGATCCAGGAGAGCGCTCCGGCCGTCGGCGTCGAGTTTGCCGCCGGACACCGCCCGTTCGGTCGAATGCTCCAGATGACCCCGGCCCCGGCTGACGCCGTCGTCGTCGATCTCCACCGCGACCACGGAGACGCCGCTCCGCGCGAGCACCTCGGCGATCCCGGCACCCATGGTGCCGAGACCGATGACTCCCACACTCGAGATTTCCCGCGCCACAACCGGCCTCCGGAGGTTACTCGCTGGTAGTTTTCTCCGATCGTGCCATGCCGGGGCGCGGAAAGCAGCGGCTGTCACCCTCCGGATCGAGTAAGTGTCACTCGCGGACGAGAGCTGAAGGGGACTTTCCCCGCATGCGATGCAGGAAAAGCGTCCTTCACCGCGTGAGACGAGGGGAAAGTCCCCTTCAGCTCTCGCCGAAGTTCTGCTCGACCAGGTCCTTGACCTTGGCGAGCGCTTCGTCGGCCTGCGTACCTCGCGCGCGGACCTCGATCCGGTCACCCTGACGTGCGCCGAGAGCCATCAGTGCGAGCACGCTGTTGGCGTCCGCGGTCTCCTCGCCGAGCCGCACGGTGACCTCCGCGTCCAGCCCCGCGACGCTCCGGACCAGGACGGCGGCGGGCCGCGCGTGCAGCCCGACGTCGTTCCGCAACGTGAGTTCGACGCTGCTCTCGCCGTCTTGCGCACCGCTGTCGAACGTCAGGTCCGGCGGGGCACCGGCCGAGGCGGCGGCTCCGGCGACGGCCTGGCGGTCCGCCCCGCCCTGCGCAGCGACGGCGGCGGCGATCGCGCCCTCGACGAGCGGCGCGTCCGCGACGACCGCGGCCGACGGGTCGGAGAGCGATTCGACGGCGAGGTCCGCGGTCATCTGCGCGCTGCCGAGGTCGTACAGCAGGACGACGCCCGCCCCCGAATCGGCGCGCTGGGTCGCGGCGACGACCTCGTCGTAGTCCGTTCCGATCCCGCCTTCGGCCAGGCCTCCGGCCGCCAAGATGGTGACGTCCGGCGCCATCTGCGCGGCGAGTTCAGCGAGCCCTTCGGCGAGTTTGGCGCTGTGGGAGACGAGCACGATTCCGACGCTCACCGCGCCGCCTCCGCGAACGCGCGCAGCAGCAGCGCCGTCGAGCGGGCACCGGGATCGACATGCCCCTTCGCGCGCTCACCGAGATAGGACGCCCGGCCCTTGCGCGGTACGAGGTCCACAGTGGACGCGGCGCCCTTGTCCGCAGCATCCGCCGCCGCGGACAGGATCTCCGCGATGTCCGAACCGGCCGCCTCTTCGGCGGCGGAGACCGCGGGGATCAGCGCGTCGACCATGGTCGAGTCTCCGCCGACGGCCTTGCCGCGCGCCTGCACTCCTTCGAGTGCCGCGCGCAGGGCTTCGACGAGCAACGGGCCGTCCACCTCCGCCGCGTCGCCCAGCTTGACCGACGCGCGCAGGAAAGCCGTGCCGTACAACGGGCCAGCCGCACCGCCGACCTTCGAGATCAACGTCGTGGCGGCGAGTTTCGCCACCGCGGCGGGGGTTTCCGGCGTCGAGGTGTCCAAAGCGGACACGATGGCGGCGAACCCCCTGTCCATGTTCTCGCCGTGGTCGGCGTCGCCGATCGCGCGGTCGAGGTCGATCAGCTCGGCGCGATGTTCGGCGATCACCGCGGCCGCCGCCCGCAAGGCGGCGGCGAGCGTCTCGGCGGTGCAGGCCATCAGACTCCCCACCTCAGGGCCGGGGTGTTCACCGGCGCGTCCCACAACTCGGTCAGCTCGTCGTCCAGTTTCAGCAACGTCAGGCTCATCCCCTGCATCTCGAGGCTGGTGATGTACGGCCCCACGAGGCGCCGCTCGACCACGATCCCACGCTCGGCCAGCAGCCGCTCGGCGATGCCGTGTGCCAGGTACAGCTCGACCAGCGGGGTACCGCCCATCGAGTTCGTGAACAGCAGGACCTTGTCGCCGTCGGCGAAGGGCAGGTCCGTGACCACCGCTTCGACCATCCGCGCGACGAGGTCGTCGGCGGACAAGGCCGGTGTCCTTTCGATTCCGGGTTCGCCGTGGATCCCGATGCCGAACTCGATCTCGTCGTCGGCGAGGTCGAAACTCGGCTCGCCCGCGTGCGGCACGGTCGGCGCGCTGAGCGCGACGCCGATCGAGCGGACCTGGCCGATCACCTTGCGCGCCAAGGTCTCCACCGCGTCGAGGGTGTCTCCGCGTTCGGCGGCGGCGCCGGTGATCTTCTCCAGCAACACCGTGCCGCCGACCCCGCGACGACCGGCGGTGTAGGTGGAGTCCTTGACCGCGACGTCGTCGTCGATGACGACGCTGCGCACGTCCAGCCCCTCGGCGGCGGCGAGTTCCGCGGCGGTTTCGAAGTTGAGCACGTCGCCGGTGTAGTTCTTCACGATCAGCAGCGCACCCGCGTCGCCGGTGGTGGCCTTGACCGCGGCCTCGACGGCGTCCGGCGTCGGCGAGGTGAACACCGCGCCCGGGACGGCGGCCGCCAGCATGCCCTGCCCGACGAAGCCGCCGTGCAGTGGTTCGTGGCCGGAGCCGCCGCCGGAGATCACAGCGACCTTGCCAGCCACGGGCGCGTCCACGCGCACCACGACCGCCGGGTCGTCTTCCACGCGCAGGACGTCCGCGTGCGCGACGGCGAGCCCGTGCAGGGATTCCGCGACCACCGTCTTCGGGTCGTTGATGATCTTCTTCATGGCGGTCTCCGACACGTCGGCGGGTGGGATGTCCCCTTCCTACCTCGCCCGGCCGGATGCCGCCAGCGTCAGGGCTTCGGGAGCTTCGAGATCACCGATTTGGCGATCTTGGCCGCCTTCTCGCAGGACGCGGTATCGCCGGACTTCTCGTCGTAGTTCTTGTAGATCACGCTGACGATCTCGACGTCTTCGTCGATCCACGGTTTGTGCTGCCACTCGATCTTGCACTCGGCGTCGCTGCCACTGCCGACCTTCTGGTAGGCGGTGACGCCGCCGATCTCGACCTTCTTGGTCCCGTCGCGTTCCGCCGGCGGCAGGCCGGGGCGGAAGCCGATGGAGATCCGCGGGTTGGAACCCGGCGTCCAGTCACACGAGTGGAAACTCGACAGCGAGGTCGCGCCGTGCGGCACCACCTCGCCGAGGACGGCGGCGTCGGCGGCGGTGCACGGGTCGACAGCGGTAAGCGTACCCGCGCTGGAAGGGAACTTCGCCGGGGACGAGTGCAGGCTCTTCACGCCCTTCGCCGCCACCGCACGGGCCGCCGCGCAGGGGTCACCGCCGTCGTAGGTGACCGAGAAGCTCACCCCGCGCTCAGGCTGGCGCAGCGTCAGGACGCCGACCTCGCAGCTCTTGCCGTCCTTGGCCTTCCGCTCCACCTGCGGCAGGCCCTCCACCGCCGTGACGACGGCACCACCGGTGTTGGACAAGTAGGTCGACGCGCCGATGTCGACGCTGACGGAAAGTTTCTTGCCGCCGGCGTCGAGAACCTTCGCCCGGCAGGCGCCGAACGAGGTCGACCCCGGCACCGGGTCCTCGGGGGTGCCGAGAGCGCTCAGCGCGTCCTTGTTCACCAGCGGACACGGGTCGATCGTGCGCAACACCGCGGGGGTGACGGCCGGGTCGTTGATGTTCCCGCTCGGCACCTCTCCACCGCTGCCCGCTTCGGCGGCGACGGTGGTACGGGCGAAGTTGGACTTGCCGAGGTTCTGACCGCAGGCGGAAAGCACGCCGAGCGCGGCCACCAGGGCCAGCGCGGACGCGATCCGGCGACGTCGAGCGTTGAGCAGCACGAAGTGCACGGTAGCCGCAGCGCCGCGCCGCTGTCCGGACAACCCGGCTATTCGCCGTCCTCGCCGGTTTCGGACGTGGGCGGCACCACGATGGGCCGCAGCTTCGCCCACACCAGGAACAACGCCGCGAACACCAGCATGCCGACGCCCGCCCACAGGTTGATCCGGACGCCGGCGGCCTTGGCCAGCTCCGCCTCGGTGGTGAAGCCGATGCCCATGATCGTGAGCACCAGCCCGTAGACGCCGATGAGCAGGGCGATGATCAGCCGGATGTCGAAAACGCCGGCCTTCTTGGGAGCTTGGGACGCAGCCATCTCCGGCCTCCTAGAAGATGATGTTGAGCACGATGGTCAGGATCAGCACGATGCCCGCGAGCAGGCCCGGCTTGCGGTACCAGCCCGCGTCGTCGCCGGTTTCGTCGTGCTTCAGCGACTCCTTCGGGGTGAGGGAGTAGACGAGTCCGACCAACTGGGCTTCCGGCTTCGGCGCGGTGGCGAGCGAAACCGCGACGCTGACCACGATGTCGACGGCGAACGCCGTACCGGCGGCCACGAAGCTGACGCCCTGCCCGGTGAGGCCGAGAATCCCGGCCTGCGACAGGAGCCACACGGTGATCGCGGACGCGGTACCGGAGACCAGTCCGACCCAGCCCGCCGTCGCCGTCATCCGCTTCCAGAACATGCCGAGGATGAAGGTGGCGAACAGCGGCGCGTTGAAGAAGGAGAACAGGTCCTGCAGATAGGTCAGGATGTTCCCGGAGTTCGACGCGATGAACGCGGTGCCGATCGCCAGCACCGTGCCCGCCGCGGTGACCAGGCGGCCGAGACGGAGGTAGTAGCCGTCGGACTCGTTCTTCTTCACGTACGACTGCCAGATGTCGTAGGTGAAGACGGTGTTGAACGAACTCAGGTTCGCCGCCATACCGGCCATGAAGGACGCGAGGAGACCGGCGATCGCGACGCCGAGCATGCCGTTGGGCAGCAGGTCGCGCATCAGCAGCAGGATCGCGTTGTTCGCGGTGACCCCGCTGGGCGCTTCGCCGCCTTCGAGCAGGATCTGCTTGTCCTGGACGTACTCGGACACGGTGACCGCCGCGATCATGCCGGGAATGATCACGATGAACGGGATGAACATCTTCGGGAACGCGCCGATGATCGGTGTCCGCCGCGCGGCGGACATGCTCTTCGACGCCATGGCACGCTGGACCTCGACGAAGTTCGTGGTCCAGTACCCGAAGGACAGCACGAAACCGAGACCGAAGACGAGACCGAGGATCGAGAGGAAGCTGTTACCGAAGCCGGTGAGGTTGTCACCCGGCCAGGAGGACAGCTGCGCGTCGCCACCGGGGCTGGCGGTGACCTTGTCGACGAGGCCCTGCCAGCCGCCGACCTTCACCAGGCCGACGATGGTCAGCGGCAGCAGCGCCGCGACGATCACGAAGAACTGCAGGACCTCGTTGTAGATCGCGGCGGAGAGGCCGCCGAGCGCGGTGTAGGAGAGCACGACCGCGGCCGCGACGATGATCGACACCCACAGCGGCCAGCCGAGCAGGAGGTTCACGACACTGGCGAGCAGGAACAGGTTCGCGCCGGCGATGAGGATCTGCGCACTCGCGAAGCTGATGCCGTTGACGAGGTGGGCGGGTTTGCCGAACCGGCGGAGCATGAACTCCGGGACACTGCGGACCTTCGAGCCGTAGTAGAACGGCATCATCACGATGCCGAGGAACAGCATCGCCGGGATCGCGCCGATCCAGAAGTAGTGGAAGGTCGGCAGGCCGTAGAGCACGCCGTTGGCCGACATGCCCATGATCTCGACCGCGCCGAGGTTCGCCGAGATGAAGGCGAGGCCGGTGACCCAGGCGGGCAGCGAACGGCCGGAGAGGAAGAAGTCCAGGCTGCTCGAAACCGACCTTCGCGCCATGTACCCGATGCCGAGCACCAGCGCGAAATAGAAGGCGAGCAGGACGTAGTCGACAGGACTCGCGTCGAGCCGCAGGTTCGCATCGGCCAGCACGTGCAACCGACCCACCTCCATACTGAAAATGTCCACGAGAAACGCCGGTAACGCGTCAATCGCGGACCATACTGCATGGATTCAGGAACGGCAGCATGGGCGGCGGGCGACCGCCCTGTAGTGTCTGTTTTGGGGCTGTTCTTGACAATTCCTGTCCGGTGATCGGCAGAACCGCCGTGGTCGATTCCCGTTCCGCGCTTGGCCGACGCGGCCATCGGCGGCGCGTTCAGCTTCCTGTTCACGGTGACTCCGGACCACGTGGACACCGGAGCCGTTGGCGGTGACGCTCCGCGGACCGGGCAGGAATGCGCCGCCGGTTCGGACCGGGATCGCCTCCGACCGGGAGTGCCACCAGAAAAGGGCCGCTCCGGTCAGGAACGACCCTTTCCCGCTACCGGCGGGGGTTTACCGGTCCGTGGGCAGGCCGACTTCGCCGTCCTCCTTGATCAACCGGGCGAGGACGTCATCCGGCATGAACGTGCGGTGCGGGTAGCCGGAACCCCACGAGTTGAGGAACGGCACCGCGCCGAGTTCGTCGGCACGCGGGTTGCCGAGTACCTCGTGCACCTCTTCGACGGTCTTCGCCCAACGGTAGGCCTGGATGCCGTTCTTGACGTCCGGCGTGTAGGCGGCCCGCTTGACGTGGTCGTCGTCGGCATAGCCTTCCGACCACAGGACGTGTCCCAGTTCGAGCAACACCTCGGCCGCCGCGCGGACGGACGTGCCGTTGTTGTCACCGGGATTGGTCTCGCCCCATTCGTCACGCAACTTCGACTGGTCCCACAGCCACCGCGCGCCGTAGAGATCGCCGTTGAACAACGTCATGCAGCGCGACCAGCCGAACCCGACGCAGGCGCCTTCCTTGCCTTGGTCGTAAAAGGCGTACTGGGTGTCGCCGTCGGTCGGTTCGCCGGGTTCGAGGCAGACGCAGTGCCCACCGCGGATACGGGTGAGCGTTTTGGCGCCGCCCTTCGCGACGAAGAACTCACCGGACTTCTCGTCCTTTTCCGGGACGTCGAACTCCTTGTACCAGTTGACACCGATGACGACCGGCGACCTCGTGGGCCGGTCCTCGGTGGCCAGCGCGGTCAGCGGATAGCGCTCGACGTGGCGCCAGTCGTCCGGGACGAACCGGCCGAGGCGGCCGTCCGCGGGTTCACTGCCGATCGGGCGATAACGCATGGGATCCTCCTATCCCTCATCCCACCGGAATACCGCCGGCGAGTTCACTGCGGCACAATCTTTTCCAGAAACCGCCGCGCGGCCTCCCGCCCGTTTTCGAAGAGGTGCTTCTTCTCCTCTTCACCGAGCCCGAAGTCGACGGCGGAGACCCCGGTCGTGTCGACGTACACCGTCCGCCGGTTCACACCTTCCTCGTGCAACCGGTAACGATTCCAGTCCGACATCAGGGTTTCGAGTGAACCGATGGCGATCCGCAACGCGCTCTTCACCGGTTCGTCCCTGCCGCCCACGGGTTCCCCGGAAAGCTTCACGCCCCAGGTCGGCCAGCGCGCGGGTTTCGCATCGGTCCGGTCGAACACGGTGATCGGGAAATTCGACAGCAGACCGCCGTCGACCCAGGTGACGGTGCCCGCCGGGCGGACACCGAACTGCACCGGCCGGAAGTAGAGCGGAATGGACATCGACGCGCGGACGGCGTCGACGATCTTTTCCGCGCCGGGATCGCGGCCGTACTGGGAATAATCCCAGGGCAAGCGGACGAGCGCACGACGGGTCAGGTCGCTGACGTGAACGACCAGGGAATACTGTTGACAAGGAAGCAAAGTACCTTCGGGATCGTTGATGGCGAGATCGGCGAAAGTACGCACACCGACCTCGTCCAGCAACGGCGAGAGCCATTCGGCGAGATAGTCACCGGAGTGCATCCCGTCGTGCAGGATCAAGTCGACGCCGTCGCCGATCACGCCGGTGACCTTGTCGAGCGGGGACTGATCCTGGAACCGGCGGCAGTCCAAGTCGTTCATCACCGCTTCCAGGCCACCGAGATCCTTCCCGGCCTTCTGATAAGCGGCGACCAGCGTCGCGACGATCGCCCCCGCGCTCGTCCCGGCGATCCGCGGGAACGAGTACCCGGCTTCGTGCAACTCCAGCACCGCGCCGAGCAACCCGATACCTTTGACGCCGCCGCCTTCAAGCACCAGATCGACACGCTTTTCGGAATCAGCCATGACCCATCACCCCTGCACCCACGACCACCGGATGTCGGTGGTACCCCTCGCGGAAATCGAGTGTGACACAGCGCGAGACCGAGGAATCCGGCGTTCACCCGAATGACCCATAAATAGCTGGTTCTTTTGCAGGAGGAGCCGAGTTCGTTAATTTCCCGCCGCCCCTTAGGGCATTCTGTGGCGCGGGAAAGAATGCAGATACAAAGCGCGGGACTCGATTGGATATCGGCTGTTCAGTGCGCCCCCACCGCAAGTAGTCCTCTAGTTGCGGTGGTTGCACGCGCAACTACCGCAACTAGAGGACGAATCGCGTGGGAAGGGGGAGGGTCAGAAGAGGCGGAATTCGTCCGACTCGATACCGCGCAGCGCGTCGTAGTCCAGCGTGAGGCACCGGATCCCCCGGTCCTCGGCCAGCACTCGCGCCTGGGGCTTGATGATCTGCGCCGCGAAGACACCCTGCACCGGCGCCAGCAGCGGGTCGCGGTTGAGCAGTTCGAGGTACCGCGTCAACTGCTCGACGCCGTCGATCTCACCGCGCCGTTTGATCTCGACGGCGACACTGCCACCCGAGGAGTCACGCGCCATGATGTCGACCGGCCCGATCGCGGTCGGGAACTCCCGCCGCACCAGGGTGTAGCCCTCACCGAGGGTCTTGATGTGCTCGGCGAGCAGTTCCTGCAGGTGCGCCTCGACGCCGTCCTTCTGCAGGCCCGGTTCCGCGCCGAGTTCCTGAGCGTGGTCGTGGAAGATCTCGTCGATCGTGATGACGAGCTTCTCCCCCTGCTTGTTCTCGACGATCCACAGCTTGCCGTCCTCGATCAGCCAGCACGGCGGGCTCATCCAGTTCAGCGGCTTGTAGGCGCGGTCGTCCGAGTGCACGGACACCGAGCCGTCGGCCTTCACCAGCAACAGGCGGGTGGCCATCGGCAGATGGGCGGTCAGACGGCCGGCGTAGTCGACCTGGCAGCGAGCGATCACTAAGCGCACCCCGCGAGGGTAGGACAAGCATCGCGATACTGGTCGCATGGACCCCATTCAGCGTGTCAGCTCGCGCGAGGTGTACCGGAACAACTGGATGACCGTGCGCGAGGACACCGTGCGGCGGCCCGATGGTTCCGAAGGGATCTACGCCGTCGTCGACAAGCCCACCTGCGCCGTGGTGATCCCCTTCGACGGGGCCAGGTTTCACCTGGTCGAGCAGTTCCGCTATCCGCTCGGCCTCCGGCGCTGGGAGTTCCCGATGGGTACCGCCCCCGACCGCGCCAACGTCCCGCCGCCCGAGCTCGCCGCCCGCGAACTACGCGAGGAGACCGGGCTGGTCGCGGGGTCGATGACCGACCTCGGCCCCACCGACATCGCCGCCGGCATGTCGAGCCAGCGCGGGCGCGTGTTCCTCGCCACGGATCTCACGCAGGGTGAAGCTCAGCGTGAGATCGAAGAGCAGGACATGCGGACGGCGTGGTTCGAGCGGGGCGAGTTCGAGAAGATGATCACTTCGGGTGACATCACCGACGCGCAGACGTTGGCCGCTTACACGCTCCTGCTGCTGCGCGAACGCCACTGAACTCTCTCACCGCCCCTGGGGATCGGGTTTCTGCGGCTGAGCGTCCGTGAAGGGGTCCTTCACGGACTTGCGGACGGCCTTCACTGCACTTCGGCCCTCAGTCGGGCCAGACCGGGGAACGCTTCTCCAGGAAGGCCGCCATTCCCTCGCGCGCCCCGGGCAGCTGCGACGCCGAGGCCATGACCTCCAGCGCCAGCGCGTAGGCGTCGGCCTCGGGCCGGTCCAGCTGCGCGTAGAGGGTCTGCTTCCCCAACGCCTTGCTCGCCCGGCTCCCCCGCGTCGCGCGCGCCAGGAGCGAGGCGACGGCGTCGTCCAGCGAGTCGTCCGGGACCACGCGGTTCACCAGGCCCCAGTCCAGCGCGGTCGCCGCGTCGACGACGTCGCCGGTGAGCGCCAGTTCCATCAGCCGTTTCCGCCCGATCGACCGGGCCACCGGCACCGCGGGGGTGTGACAGAACCAGCCGCCCTTGCCGCCGGGCAGGGCGAATCCGGCGGATTCGGCGGCGACGGCGAGGTCGCAGGTGGCCACCAGCTGACAGCCCGCCGCGGTCGCGAGCCCGTGCACCCGCGCGACGACGACCTGCGGCACTGACTGCATCGTGCCCATCAGGTCCGTGCACACCCGCAGCAGCTCACGCACGCCCGTCAGGTCGCGTGCGGAGACGTCGCCGAAGTCGTGTCCCGCCGAGAACACCGGTCCGGCGCCGGCCAGGACGATCCCGGTGGCGTCGGTCTCCCCTGCCGCGCGGAACGCCGCGAGCAGTTCGGCGAGGTGGTCCGCCGACAGCGAGTTCCGCCGCGCAGCGCGGTTCATGGTGATGGTGACGGTGTCGCCGTCACGTTTCACGAGGATGTGCTCGTACTCGGCCATGCTTCGACGGTAACCGACCGGAACGTCCGGCGATACGAATCGGGCCCGACGCCGACGTCGGCCCGCAGCCGTCGCCGCAGGTTGGCTGCGGTGCCGAGTCCGGAGCGCTGCGCGACCCGCTCGACCGGCAGCTCGGTCGTCTCCAGCAGTCGCCGCGCGAGCCGGACCCGCTGCGCGCGCAGCCACCGCCCCGGCGTCACCCCGGTGGCCGCCGCGAATTCGCGGTGGAAGGTCCGCTCGCTCAGCCCGGCGTGGCCGACGAGGTCGTCGACGCCGATGTCGTCGGCGATCCGCGCCAGCGCCCAGTCCATTGTGGACGAAACACTCGGCCGTGACGGCTTGGGCGGCAACGGGTTGTCGACGTACTGACGTTGTCCACCTTCCCGCGCGGGCGGCATCACGAGACGGCGGGCGAGCGCGGCCGCGACCTCCGCGCCATGATCGCGCCGCACCAGGTGCAGGCACAGGTCGAGGCCGCCGACCACCCCGGCGGACGTCAGCACGTCACCCTCGTCGGTGAACAGGACGTCCCGCTGGACGACGGCGTCGCGAGCGGCGGTTTCGAGATCATCCAGCAGCCGCCAATGCGTGGTGACCGAACGGCCGTCGAGCAGCCCGGCCGCGGCCAGGGTGAAGGCCCCGGAACACAGCGACGCCACGGTGACCCCGGCCCGGTGCGCCTTGCGCAGCGCGGCGACGGCGGCCGCGGGCACCTCGGCATGCGGATCGACCCTGCCGGGCACGAGGACGAGATCGCAGCCTTCGAGGCCGCCGAGCCCGTGAGTCGCCCCGAGCGACCCGAACGGATGACTGGCGACCGGCGTCCGGCCCGGCGAGCACAGGCGGACCTCGAACGGGCCGATGCCGCTGTCGGTCCGGTCCACGCCCCAGACCTCGCCGATCACGCCCAGGTCGAACGCCCGGCTACCCGGCAGAAGGAGAACGCCCACGATGCGCATGGCAGAAAAGTACCGCATCGCGCTTCTTCTGCCACTCCCGTCCGGCCGCGGAACGCAGGAAAATCGAAGCCATGACCACTGAGAACACCAAGGCCCTACTCGTGATCGACGTCCAGCGCGGCTTCGACAAGCCGGTCTGGGGACCGCGCAACAATCCCGGCGCGGAAGCCAACATCAAAGCGCTCGTCGACGCCTACCAGGAGCGCGGGCTGCCGATCGTGCTGGTGCACCACGACTCGGTCAAACCCGGCTCGTCGCTGCAGCCGGGCCAGGAGGGCAACCACTTCAAGCCCGAACTCGACGGCGTGCGCGCGGATCTGGTGTTCGGCAAGAAGGTCAACTCGGCCTTCCACGGCGACATCGACCTCGACGGCTGGCTGAAGACGCGCGGCATCACGTCGTTCGTGCTCGCCGGCATCCAGACGAACTTCTGCTGCGAGACCACCGCGCGTGTCGGCGGGAACCTGGGCTACGACGTCACTTTCGCGCTCGACGCCACGTTCACCTTCGACCTCGCCGGGCCGGACGGGAGCGTCCTCACCGCCGACGAGCTGTCCAGGGCGACCGCGACGAACCTGCACGGCGGCGGGTTCGCCACGGTCACCTCGACCAAGGAGATCCTCGGGAGCTGAAGGGGACTTTCCCCTCGTCCCACGCGGCGAAGGGCGCTTTCCCCGCATGACATGCGGGAAAAGTCCCCTTCAGCTCCCACCTCAAGCGCGGTCGATCACCGCCTTGAGAAATCGCCGGGTCCGGTCGTGATCGGGATCGTTGAACAACTTGTCCGGCGCGGCGTCCTCCAGCACCTGCCCCTGGTCGAACATCATCACCCGATCCGAAACATCGCGCGCGAACTGCATCTCGTGCGTGACGCACAGGATCGTGATGTCGGTCGACGCGGCGATCTCGCGCAGTACCCGCAGGACGTCCGCGACCAGTTCAGGGTCCAGCGCCGAAGTCACCTCGTCCAGCAGCAGCACGTCCGGCCGCATCGCGAGCGCCCGCGCGATCGCGACGCGCTGCTGCTGGCCGCCGGAAAGCCGCGTGGGATGCGCGTCCTTCTTGTCCGAAAGCCCGACCATCTCCAACAGTTCGAGGGCTCGTGCCTCGGCCTCGTCGCGGGCGACGCCGAGTGAATGGATCGGCGCCTCGGTGATGTTGCGCAGCACGTTCATGTTCGGGAACAGGTTGAACTGCTGGAACACCATACCGATCCGCTTGCGCACGGCCCGCAGGTACTTTTCGTCGGCGGGCACCAGCTTCTCGCCGCGCTTCATATGGCTGAGGTAGTCACCGCAGACCTCGATGGTGCCGCCGTCGACCCGCTCCAGGGTCATCAGCAACCGCAGGATCGTCGTCTTCCCGGACCCGCTCGGCCCGATCAGCGAGACGAACTCCCCCGGCGCGACGGTGAAATCGAGGTCCCGCAGCACGACGTGGTCACCGTAGGACTTGACCACCTGCGAGAACCGGATCATCGGGGAATCAACTGAGGGCGGCACGACGCTCCAACCTTCTCACCAGAATCGACGCCGGCAGGCTCACCAGCAGGAACAGCACCCCGGCCAGGGTGTACGGCTCGATGACGCGGAATGTCTCGGCGCCGACCTCTTTCGCCCGGTTGAGCACGTCGAGAACACCGATCCCCAGTAGCAGCGGGGTCTCCTTGAACAGCGAGATCGTGTAATTGCCCAACGCGGGCAGCACCCGAGGGACCGCTTGCGGCAGGACGACCGCCGTCCACACCCGTCGCCGGGGCAGATTCAGCGCGGTCGCGGCCTCCCACTGTCCTTTCGGGACAGCCTCGATCCCGGCGCGGTAGACCTCGGCCGAGTAGGTCGCGTAATGCACGCCGAGTGCCACGACACCGGTGACGAACGGCGACATCGTGAACCCCGTCAGCGGCGGCACCAGGTAGAAGATCGCGAACACCTGGATCAGCAACGGCGTACTGCGGACGAACTCGATGAACATCCACACCGCACGAGACAGCACCGGGATCTCCGCGCGCCGGACCAGGGCGAACACCAGCCCGAGCGCGTACGCGACCACCGAGGCGAGCAGGGTGATCTCGACGGTGACAAGCAAACCCTTCAACAGCAGGGGAATCGAGTCGAACGCCGCTTCCCAGCTCCAGTCCATCAGACACCCCCCGCCGCGGCCGTCATCTTCGACGGCGTCCTGCCGAGACGCCGCGCCGCGACCCGCTCCAGCGCCCGCATCCCACTGGTGATCAGCAGGGCGATCAGGAGGTAGAGCACGAGTTCGGTGCCGTAGATCCAGCCGATCTCGGAACCGAACACCGGTCGCAGCAGTTCACCTTGCCGTGCCATCTCCGGAACCGCGATGAACGAGAGCAGAGCGGTGCTCTTCAGCAACTGGATGAACAGGTTGTTGAACGGCGGCAGCATTTCCGCGAACGCCTGCGGCAGGATCACCCGGCGCATCCGCTGGGCGGGCGACAGGTTGAGTGCGACGGCACCTTCGAACTGCGCCCGCGGGACGGAGTTCACCGCGCCGCGGACGATCTCGGCACCGTAAGCACCGTGGTTCAGGCCGAGCACCAGGATCCCGGCGAACATCGGGACCAGCTGGAAGCCCACCAGCACCGGCAGGACGAAATACAACCAGAACAGTTGGACGACCTCCGAGGTGCCGCGAAAGATCTCCACGTAGACCCGGGAAATCCCCCGCACGACCCTGGACGGCGATCGGAGCGCGAGGCCCGCGATCAACGAGAGCACGACGGTGACCGCGATCCCGCCGAGCGCGGCGGTGACGGTCGCGGTCAGTCCACTGAGGACGGACGTGATGATATGCGATACCGACGACGACATGACGTCAGCCCCGTTACACCGCGCAGAGTTTCTCTGTGGTGACATCGGCCTTCGGCAGGTTGTCCGCCGAGAACCCGAACGGCGTCACGATCCTGGTCCACTCGCCGCTGTCGTGCAGTTTCTTGAGTTCGGCGTTGAACGCCTCGCGCAGCGGGTTGTCGTCCTTGCGGAAGACGAAGGCGCCCGCGGAAACGACCGGCTGCCCGTCCTTGATCGGATCGAAACCGGGCGTGACTTCGGCTGCCGCGCCAGGACTCTTGCTCAGGACGTCCTTGAGGGAGATGTCGGTCAGCGCGGCACAGTAGACGCGACCGTCGGTGACCGCGCGGAGCATGTTGTCCTGCGAATCGAGGGTGACAATCTGGTCTTCCGCGACGCCGGAATCGGTGGCGTAGCCCTTCTCGACGGCGGCCGAGAGCACGGCGACCTTGACCTTCTTCGCGGCGATGTCCTCGAACTTGCGGACCTGCTGCGGATTTCCCTTCGGCACCAGCAAAGCGGTCAGCGCCGAGTAGTCGGGGATCGAGAACGCGGCGGCGTCGCACCGTTCCTTCTTGATGTTCATCCCGGCCGCCACGAGGTCGTACTTCCTGGCGTTGAGGGCGGGAATCAACTGGTCGAAGGAGACCGCTTCGGCTTCCACGTTGTCGATGCCCATGGCCTTGAAGACGGCGCGCGCGACTTCCGGCGCCTCACCGGTGACCTTGCCGGTTTGATCCGTGAAACCGTACGGAGCTTCGTTCGCGATACCGATCTTGATCTTCTTGGAGCTCTTCGCCGCCTCCAGCGCGTTCCCGGAGGACGTCGACGTGCACGCGGACAACAGCACCGGGCCGCCGATCGTCACCGCCCCCAGAACGGCCGACCGCCGGAAGAATTCCCGCCTTGACCACTCGCCGTGCGCCACAGCAGCACCCCTTTTCGATTAATCGGTTCAATCGAAACGTAGGGGGGTACCTTTGCCCAGGCAATGTGAGTGACTCCCTCGCCAGCCGCCGTTACGGTACCGAGATTTACGGTGACTTTACGTGCTCAGGCCGTGGCGCTCCCGCACCAATCCCACGATTCCGTCCATGATGTCGGTGAGTTCGTAGTCCTTCGGCGTGAACACTTTCGCGATCCCGCGCTCCAGCAGGAGTTTCTCGTCGTCGGGCGGGATTATGCCACCGACGATGACCGGGATTTCGCCCGCGCCCGCGGCCCGCATCCCGTCCACGACCTGCGGCACGACCTCGAGATGCGAACCCGAGAGCACCGAAAGCCCGACCACGTGCACGCCCTCCTGGACGGCCGCCGCGACGATCTGTTCCGGCGTGAGCCGGATGCCCTGGTACACCACCTCGAAACCGACGTCGCGCGCTCGCACGGCCACCTGCTCGGCGCCGTTGGAATGCCCGTCGAGACCGGGTTTGCCGACCAGGATCCGCAGCCGCTCGCCGATCTCGGCGCTCGTCGTCTTGACCCGGTCACGCACGCGGCGGATCTCCGCGTTGCCCTCGCCCGCGGCCGCCGACGCGGAAACCCCGGTGGGAGCGCGGTATTCGCCGAACACCTCGCGCAGAGCCCCCGACCATTCGCCGGTGGTGACGCCGGCGCGGGCGCAGTCGATAGTGGCCTCGAACAGGTTCTCCGAGGTCTTCGCGATGGCCTTCAACGTCTTCAGCGACGACTCGGCGGCCGCGTTGTCGCGCTGCGCCCGCCATTCTTCGATCGCCGCGACAGCCTGCTTCTCGACGGCCGGGTCGATCGTTTCGATCGCCTTGGCGCCTTCGGCTTGCAACGGCGAAGGCTCAGTGGTCTCGAACTTGTTGACACCGACCAGGATCCGCTTGCCGTCCTCCATGCCACGCCGCAACTCGGCGAGCGAGGCGACGAGCTGGGACTTCATGTATCCACTCTCGACGGCCGCGACCGCGCCGCCCAGATCCTGCACCCGCGCGATCTCCTCGCGCGCGCCCGCCATGATTTCTTCGACCTTGGCCTGGATGACGTGCGAGCCGTCGAAGATGTCCTCGTACTCCAGCAGATCGGTCTCGAACGCGAGCACCTGCTGCATCCGCAGCGCCCACTGCTGATCCCACGGCCGGGGCAGGCCGAGCGCCTCGTTCCAGGCGGGCAACTGGATCGCGCGGGCCCTGGCGCCACGGGAAAGCGAGACCGCGAGCATCTCCAGCACGATGCGCTGGACGTTGTTCTCCGGCTGCGCCTCGGTCAGCCCCAGCGAGTTGACCTGCACGCCGTAGCGCAGTCGCCGCGCCTTCGGATCCGTTACGCCGTAACGGTCCCGCGTGATCTCGTCCCAGAGCGTGGTGAACGCGCGCATCTTGGACATCTCTTCGACGAAACGCACCCCGGCGTTGACGAAGAAGGAGATCCGCGCGACCACCTTGGCCATGTCGGCCCGCTCGACCTGCCCGGAATCCCGGACGGCGTCGAGGACGGCGATGGCGGTGCACAACGCGTACGCGACCTCTTGCGTCGGCGTCGCACCGGCTTCCTGCAGGTGATAGCTGCAGATGTTGATCGGGTTCCACTTCGGCACGTGGTGCACGGTCCACGCGATCATGTCGGTGATCAGGCGGAGACTGGGGCCCGGCGGGAAGATGTAGGTGCCGCGGGAGAGGTATTCCTTGATGATGTCGTTCTGCGTGGTGCCGGTGAGTTTGGCCAGCACCTCGTCCACGTCTCGCCCTTCGGCTTCGGCCTGCTCGCGCGCCACGGAGACGTAGAGCGCCAGCAGCCACATGGCGGGCGCGTTGATCGTCATCGACGTGTTGGCTTCGGCGAGCGGGATGCCGTCGAAGAGCCGCCGCATGTCGCCGAGATGGGAAACCGGGACGCCGACCTTGCCGACCTCGCCCTTGGACAGTTGGTGGTCCGGGTCGTAGCCGGTCTGCGTCGGCAGGTCGAAGGCGACGGAAAGGCCCGTCTGCCCCTTGGCGAGGTTGCGCCGGTAGAGCTCGTTGGACGCGGCCGCGGACGAGTGGCCCGCGTAGGTCCGCATCACCCAGGGGCGGTCCCGTTCACGGTCCGTGGGATAGGGCACGGTACACCTCCGGCGCTGGACGACCGCTTGAGTGTACCGGCCGGTAACATCACCCGCGTAGTTGAATCGGACACAGTCGGGTCATTCTCCGACGGCCGGTTCCTGGCGCTGTCGTGCCTCGTCAACGGCTTTCGCGAGCTTTTCCCGCACTTTCGCCGCCTCGCTGACACCCACCAGGATGACTGGCGGCTTGCGGTCCTTCCCGGAACCCGCGCCGAAGTTCGCCGACGCCCACACCAGCACGCCGAGCCTGCCGAACGTGATCGTCCCGGTCTTGCCGGGCCCGGGGGTGACGACGGGATCCGCCAGTTCGGCCAGTGCCGCGGACTCCTCCTTGCGGCGCACCAGCGAACTGGTCGCGATGACCCGGCCGTCCGTCACGGCGTAGGTGGTCGAGGCGAGCCTGAGGTACCTGATGAGCGGCCTGCCGACGAGATGGAACACGCCGGCAACGGTGAGCACGACCCACGCGACGGTGAGGAAGGCCGTTTCGTGGTTGTAGAAGAAGAACAAAGTGACGGCGGCCAGCCAGAGCAGGCCGAAAGGGACATTGAAGCAGTCACCGGGGTTGAAGAGGGGCCTGCGCACCGGAGTCCCGGCCCAGATGACCCGTTCGCCCGGCAGGAGGTCGATCTGCCCCTCATGCATGGCACCGCACACTACCCGTCCGGGAGGCGGGCGGCAGTGTCCGTTCGTCGGTTACCTACGGGCCTCGGCGCACCTCTCGCTGCGCCGAGGCGATCAGGTCACGAGCCACGGCCGGATGCTCCATGTCGAGCAGTTCCGGGCACTTCGGATCCAGTTTCACCGGGCACCAGCCCCGTATCCCCAGATACATGAGCGGACGACAAGCCCGCTTCATCCCGCTGACCAGGGTTCGCCGGAATCGTGGCGGGCGACTGTGACCGAAATTCGCGAGACTCGTCCGCGCCCGGCGTCTAGCGTCGGCAACCGTGACGTGGAGTTCGTACAGCAGCTATCTGCTCATCGTCGTCTTGATCGTCCTCGCGCCGGGACCGGACACGATGGTGATGCTCAAGAACTCGCTGTCCGGCGGCACCCGCGGTGGGTTGCTGGCGACGGCCGGGATCTTCGTGGCCAACTCCGTCCAGGGCACCGCCGCCGCGCTCGGCCTCGGCGTCGTCATCGCGCAGTCGCAGCCGGTGTTCGTGACGCTGAAGTGGGTCGGTGCCGCCTACCTGGTCTTCCTCGGTTTCCAGGCGCTGCGCGGCGCGTGGCGGGGCGACTACGCCGGTGTCGCGGCGGCGAAGCACCAACGGGCGAGCGGATTCCGTCGCTTCCGCGAAGGCTTCCTTTCCAACATCACCAATCCGAAGGTCCTCGTGCTGTACCTGTCGGTGCTGCCGCAGTTCCTCGACCCCGTGACGACCTCGGCGTGGGACGCCCTGCTGCTCGCCTACACCGTCGCGGTGCTGGGCGCGATCTGGCTGATGGCGCTGCTGTTGTTCGTGCACCGCGTGCGGACCTGGCTGGAACGACGCGAGGTCCGGCGCGCACTCGACGGCGTCACCGGAACCGCGCTGGTCGGTTTCGGCGCCGCACTCGTGCTCGAAGGCTAGGCCCGGTCGGGTTCGCCCGAGACGCGCTCGATCCGCGCGCCGAGACGGTTCAGGTTCTCCACGAAATGCGGGTAGCCGCGGTCGATGTGGAAGACGTCCCAGACCTCGGTGACGCCGTCCGCGCACAGCCCGGCCAGCACCAGCCCGGCGCCCGCGCGGATGTCCGCTGCCCACACCGGCGCGCTGGAGAGATTCTCCACGCCACGGACGACGGCGTGGTGCCCGTCGGTGCGCGCGTCGCCGGAGAGCCGCATCATCTCTTCGATGAACCGGAATCGGGCCTCGTAGATGTTCTCCGTGATCATCGAGGTGCCTTCGGACACCGCCGACAGCGCCACCGCGAACGGCTGCAGGTCGGTCGCGAAGCCGGGATACGGCAACGTCACCCAGTCGACCGCCTTCGGGCGCTCGGTCTGGACGATGCGGAAACCCTTGTCGCCGAACGTCTCGACCTCGGCACCCGCCAGGCGGAGCTTGTCGAGGACCAGGTCGAGGTAATGCGGGTTGACGCCGCGGACGGTCAGGTCGCCCCGGGTCATCGCGGCGGCGAACGCCCAGGTCGCGCCCACGATCCGGTCACCGATCACGCGGTGCTCGGTCGGGTGCAGCTTCTCGACGCCCTCGACGGTGAGGGTCGAGGTGCCGGCACCTTCGACCTTCGCGCCCATCTCGATCAGCATCGTGCAGATGTCGACGATCTCGGGCTCGCGTGCGGCGTTGTCGATGACCGTGGTGCCCTCGGCGAGCACGGCGGCCATCAGGATGTTCTCGGTGGCGCCGACGCTCGGGAAGTCCAGCCAGATCTGCGCGCCGCGCAGACCGTCGGCCTTCGCCACGACGCAGCCGTGCTCGATGGTGCTGGTGGCGCCCAGCTTGCGCAGGCCGTTCTGGTGCATGTCCAGCGGGCGGGAGCCGATGGCGTCGCCGCCCGGCAGCGCCACGACGGCTCGCTTGAGCCGCCCGACCAGCGGACCCAGCACGCACACCGACGCGCGCAGCTTGCCCATCGCGGCCGAATCGGCCCGGTGCGACAGTTCGGCCGGAGTGGTGATCTTGGCGGTGTCGCCGTCGATGACGACGTCGCAGCCGACACTGCGCAGGACGTCTCCCATCAGCGGGACGTCCAGGATCTGGGGGCAGTTCGTGATGGTCGTCGTACCCTCGGCCAGCAAGGCCGCGGCCATCAGTTTCAGGACGCTGTTCTTCGCCCCGACCACGTCGACCTCGCCGACCAGCCGTGCTCCGCCGTGCACGTCGAAGTGCTCGCTCATGGGCGCCAATCATGCCCTCTCGCCCGGATTTGCCTTACGCCGGGCCGGTAGAGTCGGCTCCATGGTCGTTCGCATCAACCGCGTTTACACGAAGGTCGGCGACAACGGCACCACGGCACTCGGCGACGGCTCCCGCGTGCCGAAGACGTCACCGCGGCTGTCCGCGTACGCCGACGTCGACGAAGCCAACTCCGTCATCGGGCTCGCGCTCGCGATGGGCGGTCTCTCCGGGGAGATCGCCGACGTACTGCGAGGGATACAGAACGATCTCTTCGACGTCGGCGCGGATCTGTGCGCGCCGATCGTGGAGAACCCGCCGTACGAGCCGCTGCGCATCACCGAGCGGTACATCGAGCGGCTGGAAGGCTGGTGCGACGAGTTCAACGAGCGCGTGCCGAAGCTGACGTCGTTCATCTTGCCGGGTGGTACCCCGGGGGCGGCGTTCCTGCACCAGGCCCGCACTGTCGCGCGCCGGGCCGAGCGTTCCGGCTGGGCGCTGTACGAGGCCGAGCGGGCCGCGACCAATCAGCTGGCGATCAAGTACCTGAACCGGCTTTCGGATCTGCTGTTCATCTTGTCGCGGCTGGCGAATCCGGACGGCGACATCCTGTGGCAGCCCGGCGGCGCGAGCTGAAGGACGCTTTCCCCACATAAGACGCAGCGAAGGACGCTTTCCCCACGTAAGACGCGGGGAAGGCGTCCTTCAGCTTCGGTCAGCCCTGTTCCTGTGCCGCCCAATAGCGCTCGAGGTCGACGTCGGGCGTGCCGTCTTTGCCCGGGTCGATCGCCTTCATCGTGATCGTGTCCTCCAGGGACACGGAATCGGGAAGGTGGCTCCAGCGGTTCGCGTCCTCGCTCTGAGTCATACGCCGAGAATAGACGGGGATCACGTTCGCAGCCCGGTAGAAATGCCGGTCGGTGAAGATCTCATGTGCGCGTCGCTTCCGAAGCCGCCCACGTGACCGCAACATTGCGGCAGAGAGGTTCACAGGCCCCAGGAGGCGCGAAGGGAGACGAGAGCGTCGTGGAAGGCCGGGAAGGTCTTCTTAACGCACCCCGGGTCGTCCAGTGTGATCCCCGGCGTACGCAACCCCGTGACACTGAACGCCATCGCGATCCGGTGATCCCGACGGCACTTCACGAGCGCCCCCGCGGGCGACGCAGGCCGAATCTCGATCCAGTCCCGCCCGGTCTCCACCGGAACACCCATCGCGCGCAGGTTCTCCTCGCACGCCGCGAGCCGGTCGCATTCCTTGATCCGCGTGTTGTAGACGTCCTCGATCCGCACCGGCCCGTCCGCGAACGGCGCGATGGCCGCGAGCGTCGGCACGGTGTCGGAGATGTCGCGCATGTTCACCGTGACGCCGCGCAGCCCGCCCGTTCCGGTCACGGTGACGGCGTCCGGGCCGACCTCGACGTCCGCGCCCATCTGCCGCAGGACCTCGACGAAGGCCAGATCCCCTTGCAGCGCGCCGTCGCCAAGGCCCGGCACCGTCACCGACTGCCCGGTCAAGGCCGCCGCCGCGAAGAAGTAGCTCGACGTCGAAGCGTCGGGCTCGATCTCGTAGTGACAGGCCCGGTACGGCGTGGGCGGCACGATGAACGTGTCGCCCTCCCGGATGACCTCGACGCCGAAGCGCCGCATCATCGCGAGGGTGATCTCCACGTAAGGCACCGAAACGAGGTCGGTGACGGTGATCCGCAGCCCCTCCGTGGTCAGCGGGCCGACCAGCAGCAACGCGGTCAGGAACTGCGACGACAGGCCGGCGTCCAGCGTCAGGTCCCCGCCCTTGATCCCGGCGGCCCGCACCATCAGCGGATGGTGGCCCGGCGCGGCTTCGAAGGTGAGGTCGACGCCCAGTTCCATCAGCGCATCGGTGAGCGGTCCCAGCGGACGGGCGCGCATCTGCTCGGAAGCGTCGAACCGGAAGGTGCCGTGACCGGCGGCGGCCAGAGCCGGGAGAAAACGGGCGGTGGTGGCGCCGTCGCGGCAGAAGACGTCGGCGCTGTCGACGGCGGGACCCGCAGGCCTGCCGTCGATCGTCCACTCGTCGGAGGAACGGGAAACCTCATAGCCAAGCTTGAGAAGGCCCTCGGCGAAGCTCTCGGAGTCATCCGAACGCAGCGGCCTGCTCAACACGGTCGTTCCGTGGGCGGCGGCCGCGAGGAACAGGCCTCGGGCGGTGATCGACTTCGAACCGGGGATGTCGACGATGGTCACGGCGCGAGCATACGGCGTGCTCGAAGGGCGAACTCGCGTGATCAGATGGACAAGATCCGTGATCAGACGGAGAACACGCGTGATCAGGAAGCGCGCGGGAGGCGGCGGCCGGGTGGGGCTGACTCGAGCCAGGAGAGGAAGCCGGTGAGGGCGCCGGGGCCCATCGCGATCTCGATCGCCTCCTGCGTGGCGGACTCACACCGCAGGACGATCGAGCCGTCGGGGACGGCGTACGCCTCCGTGCCGGAGGGATCGCGCCGGTCCGCGATCTCCATACTCGCCCGTTGGAACACCCGGTCCGGGCCGTTCCGCATGCTCCACACCCGGAACCAGACGAACTCGTCGCCCTCGTAGCGGCCCAGCCCCAGATGCCAGCTGGACCGCGCCTCGTCCGGACGCCACCGCAGCGCGACGCTCACGCCACCACCGCGGCGCATCCGGACCCACCGCAGCGAATACCAGGCCACGACGACGGCCAGGATGGTCAGGGCCCCGAGAACACCCACGGCGATTTCCACGGCCCGGCCCCTGCCCGTCGCCCGGTCAGACCGACTGACCGGCCGCGCGAAGCTGGGCGGTCGCCCTAGCCCGCTCTTGCTCGTCTTCGCCGCTCAGCGCCTTCTTGGCCGCATCGACGTCGATCTCGTGCGAAAGCTCCGCGCTCTCGGCGAGGATGCTCACGCCGGTCGCGGTGACCGACAGGAACCCGCCGTGCACCGCGGCGGTCACGGTCTCGCCGTCCGTGGTCGTCACCTTCACGACGCCACCCTCGACGAGCTGGCCCAAAACCGGCTCGTGACCGGCCATGATGCCGATCTCGCCCTCGGTGGTCTGGGCCACCACGAACGTGGCGGTACCGGACCAGAGACGGCGCTCGACGGCTACCAGCTCGACAGAAATCTCAGCCACGTAGCTTCCCTTCACCTCAGGTGCTGGCACCGAGTGTAATGGTCGAAGTTCCCTGTATGCGAACGACGGGACCAGCGTCCACAGTAGACACCGATCCCGCCGCTCATCGGAACATCACTTCTTGGTGATTTCCTTGTACTTCTTTTCGAGGTCTTCGAGGCCACCGATACCCAGGAACGCCTGCTCCGGGTAGTGGTCGAAGTCGCCCTTGGTGATGCGGTCGAAGGACTCGATGGTCTCCGACAGCGGCACGGTCGAGCCCGGGATCTGCGTGAACGCCTCGGCGACCAGCATGTTCTGCGACAGGAACCGCTCGATGCGGCGTGCGCGCTGAACGGTGAGCTTGTCCTCTTCCGAGAGCTCGTCCATCCCGAGGATCGCGATGATGTCCTGCAGTTCCTTGTACTTCTGCAGGATCCGGATGACCTCGGAGGCCACGCGGTAGTGGTCCTCACCGACGATGGCCGGGTCGAGGATCGTCGACGTCGACGCCAGCGGGTCCACCGCCGGGAAGATGCCCTTCTGGAACACACCACGCGAAAGCTCGGTGGTGGCGTCCAGGTGGGCGAACGTCGTCGCCGGCGCCGGGTCGGTGTAGTCGTCCGCGGGGACGTAGATCGCCTGCATCGAGGTGATCGAACGACCACGGGTCGAGGTGATCCGCTCCTGGAGCTGACCCATCTCGTCGGCCAGCGTCGGCTGGTAACCCACGGCCGAAGGCATCCGGCCCAGCAGGGTCGACACCTCGGAACCAGCCTGGGTGAACCGGAAGATGTTGTCGATGAAGAGCAGCACGTCCTGGTTCTGCACATCGCGGAAGTACTCCGCCATGGTCAGCGCGGACAGCGCGACGCGCATACGCGTGCCGGGCGGCTCGTCCATCTGGCCGAAGACGAGGGCGGTGTCGTTGATGACGCCGTCCTCGGACATCTCCAGGAAGAGGTCGTTGCCCTCACGGGTGCGCTCGCCGACACCGGCGAACACCGAGGTACCACCGAAGTTCCGGGCGACACGGGTGATCATCTCCTTGATGAGCACCGTCTTGCCGACGCCGGCACCGCCGAACAGGCCGATCTTGCCACCCTCGACGTACGGGGTCAGCAGGTCGACGACCTTGAGGCCGGTCTCCAGCATCGTCGTCTTGCCCTCGAGCTGGTCGAAGGAAGGCGGGTTGCGGTGGATGCCCCAGCGCTCCAGGTCGTCGCCGTAGCCGGGCTCGTCGAGGCACTCGCCGAGCGCGTTGTAGACGTGGCCCTTGACCTTGTCGCCGACCGGCACCGTGATGGGGCCGCCGGTGTTGGTCACCTCGGCACCACGCACCAGGCCGTCCTGCGGCTGGAGCGAAATGGTGCGGACGAGGTTGTCACCGAGGTGGCTGGCGACCTCGAGGGTCACCGTCTTGCGCAGCTGCTCGAACTCGATTTCGACCTTGAGCGCGCTGAACTGGTCGGGAACGGAACCGCGCGGGAATTCGACGTCGACGACCGGGCCGGTCACCGAGACGATGCGCCCCTTGGCACGCGGGGTTTCAGTACTGGTCATCAGTCATCACTTCCTGCTGCGGTCAGCGCGTTCGCGCCACCGACGATTTCGGAGATCTCCTGGGTGATCTGCGCCTGGCGGGCCTGGTTCGCCTCCCGCGTCAGCGAGTTCACCAGATCGTTCGCGTTGTCCGACGCCGCCTTCATCGCGGTACGGCGAGCGGCGAGTTCCGACGCCGCCGACTCGAGCATCGCCGCGAAGATCCGCGTGTTGATGTACTTCGGCAGCAACGCGGAGAGCAGCTTCTCGGCGTTCGGCTCGAACTCGTAGCTCGGGAGCAGACCGGCGGGCTTCTCCTCTTCGTCTTCGGTGTACTCGACCTCGAGCGGCGCGACGCGCTTGGCGACCGGACGCTGGGTGAGCATCGAGACGAACTCGGTGTAGACGACGTGGATCTCGTCGACACCCAGGATGCCGTCGGCGTTGCCTTCCTCGTCGTCGGCGCCGTTGAGGAACGACTCGACGATGAGCTCACCGGCGGTCGAGGCGTTGACATAACCGGGCTGGTCGGAGAACCCCGTCCAGCCTTCGGTCACCTCGCGGCCGCGGAACCGGTAGTAGCTCAGGCCCTTGTTGCCGGTCACGTACAGCACCGGCTCCTTGCCCTGCTTACGAAGCAGCGTGAGGAGTTCCTCGGTCGCCTTCAGCACGTTGGAGTTGTATCCACCGCACTGACCCTTGTCGCTGGTGATCACGAGGACCGCGACGCGCGTGGCGTTCGGCCGCTCGACGAGCAACGGGTGGTCGAGGTTGGACGAAGCGCCGGCCAACGCGGAGAGCACGTTCGTGATCTCGTCCGAGTAGGGCCGCGACGCCGCGACCTTCGCCCGCGCCTTGGTGATGCGCGCGGTGGCGATGAGCTCCATCGCCTTGGTGATCTTGCCGATGGACTTGGTCGCCTTGATACGCGACCTGAGTTCCCGGAGTTGTGCGGCCATGAGCTACCAGCTCACTTCTTCGGTGCGGGCTTGTTGACCTTGACGGTCTCCTGCCCGACCTTCTCGGCGTCCATCGCGTCGGAGACCTCGGTCAGGCTCTTGCCCTCGGCGGTGGTGAATTCCTTCTTGAACTCGTTCACCGCGTCGACCAACCCGGAAGCGGTCTCGTCGGAGAACTTGCCCGACTCGCGGATGTCCTTGAGGAGCTCTCCGTGCTTACGACGCGCGGAGTCGACGAACTCGTCACGGAAGCGGCGTACGTCCTCGGTCGGGACCGAGTCGAAGTGCCCGTTGGTACCGAGGTACACCGTGACGACCTGCTCCTCGACCGGGATCGGCGAGTACTGCGGCTGCTTGAGCACCTCGTACAGGCGGACGCCACGCTCGAGCTGCGCCTTCGACGCGTCGTCGAGGTCCGAAGCGAAGGCCGCGAAGGCCTCCAGCTCGCGGTACTGCGACAGGTCGATCCGGAGCGAACCCGAAACCTGCTTCATCGCCTTGACCTGCGCGGCACCACCCACGCGGGAAACCGAGATACCCACGTCGATGGCCGGGCGCTGACCGGCGTTGAACAGGTCCGACTGGAAGAAGCACTGACCGTCGGTGATCGAGATGACGTTGGTCGGGATGTAGGCCGACACGTCGTTCGCCTTGGTCTCGATGATCGGGAGACCGGTCAGCGAGCCCGCGCCCAGCTCGTCCGAGAGCTTCGCGCAACGCTCGAGGAGACGGGAGTGCAAGTAGAAGACGTCGCCGGGGAAGGCTTCGCGGCCCGGCGGGCGACGCAGCAGCAGCGAGATCGCGCGGTACGCGTCGGCCTGCTTGGTCAGGTCGTCGAACACGATGAGGACGTGCTTGCCCTCGTACATCCAGTGCTGGCCGATGGCCGAGCCGGTGTACGGCGCGATCCACTTGAAGCCGGCGGAGTCCGACGCGGGGGCCGCGACGATGGTGGTGTACTCCATCGCGCCGGCGTCCTCGAGGGACTTCTTCACGGCGGCGATCGTGGAGCCCTTCTGGCCGACCGCGACGTAGATGCAGCGAACCTGCTTCTTCGGGTCGCCGGTCTCCCAGTTGGCCTTCTGGTTGATGATCGTGTCCACCGCGACGGCCGTCTTACCGGTCTTGCGGTCACCGATGATCAGCTGGCGCTGTCCACGGCCGATCGGGGTCATCGCGTCGATCGCGGTGATACCGGTCTGCAGCGGCTCGGCCACCGGCTGGCGCTCGACCACCGAAGCGGCCTTGACCTCCAGCGGGCGACGCTCGCTGGTCTCGATCTCGCCGAGCCCGTCGATCGGGGCGCCCAGCGGGTTCACCACGCGGCCGAGGTAGCCCTCGCCGACCGGGACCGAGAGGACCTGGCCGGTGCGCTTGACCTGCTGGCCTTCGACGACGGTCTCGAAGTCACCGAGGATCGCGGCACCGATGGAGCGCGCGTCCAGGTTCAGCGCGACGCCGAGGACCCCGCCGGGGAACTCGAGCAGCTCGTTGGCCATGGCCGAGGGAAGGCCCTCTACGTGGGCGATACCGTCACCGGCGTCGATGACGACGCCAACCTCTTCCCGGCTCACGTCCGGGGCGTAACTCGAGACGTAGTTCTCGATCGCGCTACGGATCTCATCCGAGGAGATCGTCAGCTCCGCCATTTCAATCCCGCTCTCGCTTCGTTCGTGCCAGTGTGCAAAGTCGTTGATGTGGGTCAGCCAGCCAACCGGCGACGCAGGGCGTCGATGCGCCCCGCGGTGCTGCCGTCGATGACCTCGTCGCCGACGCGGACGACGAGTCCGCCGCCCAGTGACGGGTCGACCTCGACGTGCAGCGCGAGCTGCCGCCCGTAAAGGGCGTTGAGCTTCTCGCTCAGCCGAGCCTGCTGCTCGTCGGACAGCGCGCTCGCGCTGGTCACCTGGGCGACCGAGCGTTCACGGCGTTCCGCGGCCAGCTGGACCAGCCGCTCGAGGGCGTTGGCGACCCCGCGGCCCTTGGCGCGCAGGACGACCTGCTCGACGAGGGTCTCGGTGACCACGTCCACCTTGTCGGCGAACAGGTTGCGGACGAGGGTCCGCTTCGCCTCGGCGGGGGCGGCCAGGTCGGACAGTGCCCGTTCGAGCTCCGGGGCGCCCGCAACGATACGGGTGACCCGGAACAGCTGGTCTTCGACAGTGTCGATGTTCCCGGACTTCTCCGCACTGGTGAGCAGCGCCGAGCGGCCGAGGGCCTCGAGCCCGTCGGTCAGTTCGCGCGGGCTCGACCAGCGGCTGCCCGCCACGGAGTCGAGCACCTGCAGGGCCGGTTCGGAAACCTTGCCCGCGAGAATCCCGCGGGCGAGGCCGATCCGGGCTTCGGGCGAAGCCGAACCGTCGGCGACGGCCCGGCGCAGGCCGATCTCCCGGCCCAGCAGGGTGACGACCGAAAGCAACTCGTCGCCGACCGTCGCCGGGTCCGTACCCGCGGCGGCCAGAACCTCGCCGAGACGATTCTCGGCGAGGTCGAGCGCTTCACGGCTCGCAGCATGCAGCGTCATTCTGGTCTACTTCCCCGCTCCGCCTGCGGCACTCGCGGTCTCCAGCTCGGCAAGGAACCGGTCCACGGTGCCGTGACGGCGCGCGTCGTCCGCGAGCGACTCGCCGACGATGCGGCTGGCCAGCTCGATGGAGTTACGGCCGAGTTCGGCGCGCAGCTCGGCGATGATCTGCGCCTTCTGGGCCTGCAGCTGAGCCTGGCCCTGTGCGACGATGCGCTGGGACTCGGACTCCGCCTCGGCCCGCAGCTCCGCCTTGATCTGCTCGGCTTCGAGCCGGGCGTCATCGCGGATCTTCGCGGCCTCGGAACGGGCTTCCGCCAGCTGCGCCTTGTACTGCGCAAGGTTTTCTTCGGCTTCGGCCTGCGCCTTCTCGGCCCGCTCGATGCCACCCTCGATCAGCTTGGTCCGCTCCTCGTATGCCGTCTCGAAACGCGGGACGACGTACTTCTTCAGAACGAACAGCAGCAGAAGGAAGGCGATGAAACCGAGGATGAGCTCGGGAATGTGCGGCACGATCGGGTTGGGCGCCTCTTCGGCGGCCAACACCAACTCGGTCTTCAGCACAACGTCTCCTTAAGCGATGAGCGGAACTCAGCCCTAGGCGGAGGCGAGGAAGTAGATAACAATACCGATCAGCGCGAGCACCTCGGTCAGCACGAAGGTCGAGAAGGCGATGCTCTGCAGCTTGCCCTGGGCCTCCGGCTGACGAGCGGTGCCGTTGATGACGGCGGCGAAGATCAGACCCACACCGATACCGGGGCCGATCGCGCCGAGGCCGTAACCGATGGCCGCGAGACCCTTGTTGAGGTTGATAGCCTCGGTGGCGGCCTGCGCAAGAACGATGTTGCTCACGTGCGTTTCCCTTCAAACTCGGTCCGCGCGACTCACGCGGATCGGGGGCTTTGGTGTTTCTCAGTGCTCCGACGCCAGCGCGGCGCCGATGTACCCTGCGGACAGCAGTGCGAAAATGAATGCCTGCAGGACCTGGATGAATGCCTCCAGGAAGGTCATCGCGATGGCGAAGAGGAACGCCACCGGCGACGCGACCTTCACGATGCCTTCGCCCTCGGTCAGCAGGAAGCTCCCGCCGAGCGTGAAGACCATGATGATCAGGTGCCCGGCGAACATCGCGGCGAAGACTCGGATGGCCAGCGTGGCCGGGGCGATGAAGAACTTCTGCGCGAACTCGATGGTGGAGTACAGCGGCAGAACGAACCCGGGAATGCCCGCCGGTGCCAGTTCTTTCTTCAGGTAACCCTTGAAGCCGTGCCGTTTGAAACCGACGTAGTGGTACACCGGGTAAACGACAAGGAACGCCAGTGCGACCGGGAAGCCGATACGCGCCATCGTCGGGAACTGGAAGAACGGGATGATCCCGAAGAGGTTGTTCACCAGAATGAAGCTGAACAGCCCCAGGATCAGCGGGATGAACGGCTTGAAGTCGGCAGAGCCGATCTGTTCCCGCGCGATGTTGTTGCGGCCGAAGTTGTAAATCGACTCGGCGATGAACTGTCCCTTACCGGGGACGACCTTCAACCGGCGCGACGACACCATGAAGTAGGTGATGAGGATGATCAGGGAGATGACCACCAGCAGCATCGGCTTGGTGAAGCTCAACCAATAGCCGGAGCCGAACAACGGCGGTAGGTTGAAGTCTTTGACGCCTGGCGGCGTGAACTCCGCACCCTCGGCTAGTACCAGCGCGCCCACTGGGCTCCTTCCGGTTCTCCCGGCCGGCGTTCACTCCGCCGGGGGAATCGTCACGATCTGGACTTAACGTACCCGACACGTATCGGGCCGTCGGAGGCGGCCACCCCACGATGTGCTGAACATGGTTTCACGTTCCGCACACGAGGATTCTCGATGCTGCGCCCCGGGAGACAGACGCCTGCCAGCGGGTACGAGGGGACGATTCGACACCGTCGCCACACTGCTGTTCGGGGTTCGTCATCGGGGAGCCGGCAGCCGAGGCCGCCGCCCATACGCGGACCATATCAGCAGGTCCGGACGGGCCGTACAGGCGTACTACATTGCCCCCGATCGGCCGAGGACCTAGGTCCCGTCCCAGGTCAGGACCTAGGTCCCCCGATCAGCGGGAAGCGGGGATGATCGTCGGGATCTTGGTCTTGCGGAACGCCGCGAACTCCACGGCGGCGGCCACGAGGATCGCGACGATCATGGTGACGCCGAGCGCCATCGGGTAAATCGCGGTCACGCCGCGAAGCAGGCTCAGCGCCGCGAAAAGGAGGATGAGCTTGAGCACGTAACCACCGAGAGCGATCACCATCACGAACATCGGGTCCATACCCGCGCTGAAGCGCATGAGGCCCAGCGTCGCGATAGCGGACCCGAGGGCGAGCACACCGCCGATGACCGAGCCGAGCAGGCCAGGGAGTCCATTGAGGATGGTGAACACCACGACGCAGATCAGCACCGCGGGCGGAACCAGCTTCAGGGAAGCCTTCATCATCGCGTTGGCCGCCTGCAGAACCACCTTGGCGTGGGGGTTCTCCTCCGCCTCGACGGTCTTCTCGGTCTCGCTCACAGAAAGCTCCCTGGTCGTCTCAGCCGAGAAGTGTAGGCCCGCGCCGATCCCGTCTTTCAGGCAGTCTGCTTTCCGCCGTTCAGGCGGTCCGGTTCCGCGACCGCAGCCTGGGGACGACCGACACCAGGGTCGCCAGCAGGAAACCGAATCCGACGATCCAGAAAACCGCGGCGTCGTCGAACAACGTCACCGAGACGGCGCCGAACGCGAGCAGACCCGCCCACAAGTAGATGAGCAGCACCGCGCGGCGCTGCGAGTGGCCGATCTCCAGCAGGCGGTGGTGCAGGTGCATCTTGTCCGCGGCGAACGGGCTTTCGCCGCGGCGGGTGCGGCGGATGACCGCCATGATCAAGTCGAGCAGCGGCACGAACAGCACCGCGGCGACCACCACGAGCGGGGACAGCAGCGCGAGCGCGTCCTTACCACTGAACTGCGGGTACGGCACCCGGCCCGACGCGGACGTCGTCGCACCGGCCAGCATGAGGCCGATCATCATCGAGCCCGAGTCGCCCATGAAGATCTTCGCGGGCTGGAAGTTGTACGGCAGGAAGCCAAGACAGGCCCCGGCGAGCGTGGCCGCGATGAGGGCGGGCGGGTACGCGCCGACGTCGCCACCCGAGGAGTCGAGCAGGCCGAGGGAGAACGAGCAGGTCGCCGCGGCGGCGATGAAGCCGAGGCCGCCGGCGAGCCCGTCGAGGCCGTCGACGAAGTTCATCGCGTTGACCATCACGACCACCAGGACGACGGTCAGCAGCGCGCCCTGGTTCTTGTCCAGCACCAGGACCTGGCCGAAGGAATCGCTCCCGCCGCCCCACGGCACCCAGAACGACACCCATTGCACGCCGAAGATCACCAGGATCCCGGCGCACATGACCTGACCGGCCAGCTTCGTCCAGGCGTCCAGTTCGAACCGGTCGTCGAGCGCGCCGATCAGGGAGATCACGCCCGCGGCGAGCAGGACGCCCAGCGAGTCGAAGGAGAAGTCGAAGCCGCGGCTCAGCGCGGGCAGCTGGTGCGCGAGCCCCATCGCCGCTGCGACGCCCAGGAAGATGCCGATGCCGCCCATGCGCGGGATCGGCGTGACGTGGACGTCGCGGGCCCGCGGGTTCGCGATCGCGCCGATCCGGATGGCGAACCGCCGCACGACTCCGGTGAGCAGGAAGGTAACGGCCGCCGCGGTGAGGGCGACGAGGATGTACTCCCGGATCGGGAGGCCTTGCGTAGGAGGCATGGTGCGTTACGCCGCCGAGGTCCAAGTCACTCGAACACGCTACCGCGCCAGGGGGATACGGCGGCGGACGGTACTAGGACTCGGGGATCAGGCCGTGTCCTAAGCGAGTGACTCCGCGGGCACTCCCAGTACTTCCGCGATCGCGGCGCGGCTGACCGCGCCCTCCCGCAGGATGACCGGGTCGTCGCCGGTGAGATCGACCATCGAGGACGGAACGGGGTCGCCTGTGGACCCGCCGTCGAGGTAGACCGCGACGCTGTCGCCCAATTGGTCGACGGCTTCCTGTGCGTTCGACGCCGGTGGCTGACCGGAGACGTTGGCACTGGAGACGGCCATCGGGCCGACGTCACGCAGCAGTTCCAGCGCGACCGGGTGCAGCGGCATGCGCAGCATCACCGTTCCGCGTGACTGGCCCAGGTCCCACTGCAGGCTCGGCGCGTGCGGCAGGACGATGGAGAGATCGCCGGGCCAGAAGGCCTCGATGAGCGCGCGAGCCGCCGGCGGCGTGCCGAGCACCAGCCCGTCCACAGTGGACCAGGAGCCGACGAGGACACCGACCGGCATGTCCGGGCCGCGGTTCTTGGCCCGCAGGAGTGACTGGACGGCGCCGCTGTCGAAGGCGTCCGCGCCGATGCCGTAGACCGTGTCGGTCGGCAGGACGACGAGACGGCTGGAGCGGACCGCGCTCGCCGCCGCGGCGAGCCCGTCGGCCCGTGATTCACGCTTGCTGCAGTCGTACACCGCGCTCATGGCAGATGAGCGTAGTCCTGCGCTATTCGGGGGCTCGCGAAGGTGCGCTAGACGCACGAAAAGAGGCCTTCGCGTCTCGCAGGTCAGTTGAGTCGTTAGAGGCGGCTGAAGGGAGCTTTCCCCGCATGGCATGCGGGGAAAGCTCCCTTCACCGCGTGAGATGCGGGGAAAGTCCCCTTCAGCCCCTCTAGAAGGCGAAAGCGGTACAGAACGACGTCGCCGTCTTGCCCGGATCGGCGATCGACGTCGCGGTCAGCTTGATCTGCGCGACGTGGTCACCGCCCCCGGCCCGTTTGGCGTGCGCCGTCGCCGACGACCGCCCGCCGAACGGGACGGTGGACAGCTCGTTCGGCAGCCGGACCTCCCAGCCCTTCGCCGTGGTGGACGCGCTCAGGCGGTAGGTGTCGGTGTTGTACGGCGCGGCCGAGCCCTTCGCGTTGCCCGTGTTGAACACCGGGAACGAGCAGGTCGCGATCCCCTGCTTGGCGAACGCCGGGATCGACGGCCACAGCGAAACGCCCCTGGCCTGCGAGCCGGCGCCGTCGAGCGAGGCCACCGTGACGACGTAGGACAGCACGCCCTTGCGGTCGCGCTCGACGTCCGAGACCAGGAACTTCAGCCGGTTCGCCTCGTCGGTGTACTCGTACTTGCTCGCCGAGCCGGTGCCCGCCTTGAACGCGGCGTCGTTGAGCTGGCGGTAGTCGCCGATGGGGATCGGGACCGGGGTGCCGTCCGGCTTCTTGTAGTCGGTCATGCCGATGTCGGCCGGATGCGCGTCGACGATCCATTCGAACGGCGCGTTGTCCTGGTTCTTCGTCTTCGCGATGAGAACGCCGGAATCGGGAGCGAAGGAATCACTGCCCATCCGATCGACGACCTCGACGGTGTAGTTGTGGTAGCCGCCGCCGTCGCAGAAGGGATCCTTCGAGCGATCGCATTTCGGCGAAAGGTCCCCGCCGCTGAGCGCGATGTTGATTCCGCTGTAGGCGCCCTGTCCCGGCAGGACCGAACGCGCCGTGATCCGCGTCGAGACCGGGCCGGTCTTGGCGAGCTGGTTCCGGTCGAGTTTGAGCACGTCTTCGGGGTCGATGATGTCGAGCTTCATCTTGGTGCGCAGCATGTGGTGCGATCCCATCGAGCCGCCCTGCGTCGCCGGGATCTGCCAGCGGGTGTGCGGTCCGCCGGGGCCGTTGAAGCTGCCGCGCGACATCATCTCCCACGGACCGGTGTAGGTCCTGGACGGCGGAGTGCCGAACGGGTTGTTGTAGTTGTCGCCGATGCCGAGGATGTGGCTCAATTCGTGCGCGTAAACCGCCTGACCCGAGCTTTCCGCCTGGGTCGAGGAACCGGTGACCGCGTTCGGCCAGATGCTCGCCGCGGATTTCCACGAAGTCCACGGGACGTAGCGGGTGGATGCGGCGTTCGGCATTCCCGCGACACCGGGACCGAACTCGTCGGGCACGTTCCCCGGCTCACCGAATTTCATCACGCCGAATTCCTGCCAGGTCGCGCTCTCGTCCTGGCCCGCGGAAAGATAGAAGATGAAGTCGAACTGCTTGGAGACGTCACCCACGTCCGCCCGCCAGGCGGCGCCCGCGTCGGCGCGCAGGTCACGCTTGCAGTTCGCGGCAGGCGGACACGCGTCCGGCTGGAACTCCATGCCGTATTCGAAGGACTTGCCGGGCAGCCGGTACGGTCCGAACGCGGTCAGTTCGACGCCCATCCTGCCGCCGGAGTCCTCCATCCAGTACTCGTTGATCGTATGCCCCTGGTTGAGCGCCTGGGGCTTGTTGAGGAAGTCCTGGTAGAACTTCGCCACGTTCGCGCGGGGGATGTTGCTGGCGGCGGGGCCGGGGTTGCCGAACACCGTCGAATGCGGGGCCTGCGTGACGGCGAACTCCTGGTCCGGGTAGTCCGCGAGCACCACGGCGCCCTTGAACGTCCGCTTGGTCGGCTTCAGCGCGGGATCGGCCCAGTTGGTGCCGGGCGGCTTGCGGTAGTCGTCCCACGTCATGTGGTCCTGGTTCTCCCAGGTCGACCCGTCGATGGGGGCGGGCCAGCCCTTCACCGGCACCGCGGCGGACGCGGGCTGGGCGACCAAAGCGGGCAACAGGGTGACGGCGGCGAGGACGGCGAGTGTTTTGAGTGGAGCTCGTCGGAGAGACGATCGCATCGGGGTACCTCCCAGTCGGACCGCCGATGAGGCGGCCGTGATCGACGGTAGGAGGTGGGCTTTGCCCTGGGCACCGCCGGAAGTCGTGAGTCCCGCTAACCATCCGGCGGCCCCTCTCCCGCGTTTAGTCCTCTAGTTGCGGTACTTGCACGTGCAACTACCGCAACTAGAGGACTAACCGCGGGAGAGACGGGTGTCAGGAGACGCGCAGGGCGGTGACGAAACGCGGGCGACCGGCGAGGTCGAGGTGCCCCCGGACGTCGGTCAGCACCCGGCGCGCCCGCACCAGCGCCGGGACGGCGGAGCCGTGCGTGTCGTCGTGCTCGATCGCCATCCCGCCGGTGGGCCGCAGCAGCCGCGCGGCGGCGGCGATCGCGTGCCGGATCACCGCCAGGCCGCTCTCCTCCGCGAACACCGCCCGCGCCGGGTCGTGCTCGGCGACCTCGGCGGGCACCGGCGTGCCTTCGGGCACGTACGGCGGGTTGCACAGGACCAGGTCGACGAGCCCGTCGAGTTCGGCGAACATCGTGCTGTCGGCGACGTCGCCGGAGTACAGCCGGATGGGTGTGTCCCCCGCGTCGGCGTGGACGTCGGCGTTGTGCCGGGCCCAGGCGAGCGCCTGCGCGTCGATGTCGACGGCGTAGACGACGGCGTCCGGCCGCGCGTGCTGCACGGCCAGCGCCAGCGCGCCCGAGCCGGTGCACAGGTCGACCACCACCGGGTACTCGCGTCCGTGCAGCAGTTTGAGACCCCATTCCAGGAGCAGTTCGGTCTCCGGCCGCGGGACGAACACCCCGGCGCCGACGTTGACCGTGATGTCGCCGAGCGCGGCCCAGCCGGTGAGGTACTGCAGCGGGATCCGCTTGGCCCGCTGGTTCACGAGCTGGCCGATCGCGTCGATGACCGGCGGGTCCACCAGCGGCACCATCGGCAGGCGGCCACGTTCGACGCCGAGGACATGGGAGGCGATGATCTCCGCGTCCGAGCGGGGTGACGCCACCCCGGCCTCGGTGAGAATGCGGGTCGCTTCCATGATGGCGAGGCGCAACGGCTGCCGGTTCACTGGTGTTCCTTCACAGGGTCAAGCCTGACATACGAGGCACGCGTGCCGCGGTCGATACACGCGGGCTCAGGGTATCGATTCCTTTCAGCGCACCCGCCACGAGAGTGACGACAACGTCAGCGCCGCTTCGGCCACTCGCCGCGCGAGGTCGGTCTGAAGGCTCTTCGTCGCCGAAGCGATCCACTCGTCGACGTTCTGTACGCCGATATCGCGGTACTCGACGGCCTGGAGCAGCATCTCGAGTTTGTCCGCGTCGCGTGCGTAGAGCGCCTCCGGGCTCTTCGCGGTCTCGTATTCGTCGACGGCCTCGCGCACCGAGTCGCGCGCGGCGCCGGGAAGTGCCGACGTCTGCGCGGCGGTGATCGCCCGCGGGTCCGGCTTCTCGACGAAACCCTTGATCGTATGCGGGAGGTCCCCGGTCCGCGTCTCCTGCGTGTCGTGCCAGAGCGCGAGGTACGCCGCCTTCGCCGGGTCGGCGCCGCCCTCGGCCGCCAGCAGGCCTGCCAGCTGCGCGACCCGCGTGGTGTGCTCGGCGACCGATTCGGGATCACGGACCCCCGCCTGCCACCACCCGGCCCGCCGGATCCGTTTGAGCACACCCAGTTCGAACCCGAACCTGGCCAGGGCTTCCACGCTGCTCCCCTACGCGTCGACGGTGAGATATCCGGCCAGTGTCCCGCGACGCCGCCTGAGCGTGTCGATGTGGTCGTCCATCTCGGCCAGTTCGCGCCGGATCTCCGCCACGACCGTCGGGCACAGGTCGAGTTGCGGCAGTTCGCCGTTCACGCACGGCGCACCATGACGATGACCTGCGTGGCCAGCCCGGCCGCGAGCAGCGCGCGGATCTGCCTCACGGTGATGACCGCGTCGTCGTGAAGGTGCGGTGTGCTTGACCTTCACCCTCGATGGCCTCGCCCGCACCCGGCACCGGAGCCGCAGTTCGCGCCGCGACCCGGCACCCCGGGTTCACGAAACCGGACAACCGGCTCTCGCTGGGCGGCGTCCGGCGGCTGTTGGCGAAGTTCCTCACCTTCGCCGCCACTGGTGAGAAGCAACGGCATCGGCGTCGAGGCCCGCGACGGATGGCTCGGCGTGATCCAGAAGTTCCTCTCCTCAAGCGTTGGAGAGGGCACGAACTGATCACCCTCCGGAATCTTCTAAGGTGACGCGGGTGAAGACCTGGGAAATCCGACTGACCTCAGGCGTATTTCTAGCCGCACTCGGGGTCCTACTCGTCCGTTTCCTGGTTCCGCGCCCGATCGGCATGGCGGACAACGGCGACGGCTGGCGCATCCTGTGCCAGCTCGGCGCCCGCGAGCTGAACCGGCCTTCGGAATACTTCGTCCGCTTCTCCTACGGCCCCGCCCCGGCCTGCAACAGCGATTACATCTCCAGCCAGAGCTGGATCGACAAGATCGCCAGCGAGGTCGGGCAGCTGCTCGGCTCGTCGGCGATCCTGAACCTGCTGGTGCTGGGCGTGCTGGGCTGTCTGCTGGTCGCGGGCGGGATCGCCGCGATCGTCGTCGGCCTGCGCCTCTCGGTCCGGAACAGCGTCATCGCCACGGCCGCGCTGCTGCTGGTCGCCGCGGACTCGGCCTTCTTCGGGTACTTCGCCTCCGTGCTGAGCGAGGGCGCCGCGTTCGTCGGGATGCTCCTGCTCGCCGGCGGGCTCCTGCTGATGCACCGCACCGGGCCGTGGCGCTACACCGGCGCCGCGGTCACCGTGCTCGGCGCGATGATCGGCATCAACGCGAAGTCGCAGACGCTGCTGCTGATCCCGCTGTTCGCGCTCGCGCTGCTGTTCGTCCGCCCGGCGGGCAGCCGCGGTCTCGCCCGGTGGGCGTTGCCGCTGGCCGTGCTCGCCGTCGTCGGCACGGGTACCGCGCTGGTGCAGGGCGCGGGCGACTCGGCCAACGCTGAGTACCGCGAGGCCAATATGTACCACGTCGTGTTCAACGGGATCGTGGACGGAAACCACGACACCACCGCTGACCTCGCCGCGCTGGGCCTCCCGCCGGAGTTCGCCCGGTACGTCGGCACAGGCTGGTGGAGCGCGAACGCAGCGTGGCGCGACCCCGACTACGCCCAGTACCGCGACAAGATCAGCCGCCGCAACGTCGCCCAGTACTACCTCGATCACCCGGGACGGGTGGTCGAGATGCTGCACAGGTCCGCGCAGGAGACGCTGACCGCACGGGTGCCGAACCTCGGCAGCTTCGGCGAGCACGCCGGGCAGCCACCGCTCGCCAAGGAGTACCGGATCCCGGTGCTGTCCGGGATCACCGGCTCGATCGCGCCGCTGGGGCTGTTCGCCCTGCTGCCGATCTGGCTGCTCATCGGCTGGGCCGGGCTGCGAGCCTTCCGTAATCGCGCCGGGCGCCGCGACGTCGGCATCGTGGTGCTCATGTTCCTGCTCTTCGCGATGGGCCAGCTCCTGGTCTCCGGTCTCGCGGAAGGCATCGAGAACGTCAAGCACCAGCAGCTGACGATCTACCCGACCCTGCTCGCCGCCGCCTTCGCCGCACTCTCGTTCCTGCCTCGGCGCCAGGAAGAGGTGCCGGTCGCCGAGGAACACGAGCCGGAGACGGCGTCCATCTCCGGCTGACGCTCATCCGCAGGTTTGTGCGTTCTCGGGGTTCCGGTCGTATCGCAGTCCACTTCGACCGACTGAGTGGACGAGGTTGTCCCAGACGGTTCAACAAGGACGATGGCGACTACTTGGATCCCATTCCGAACAGCGGACGTACGGGGAGGCCGTTTGCTGGAGCATCGACTCAGCCAAGAAAACAAGACCTACATCGGCCGCAGGGAAGGGGACTTTCGCGGCAACCGCCAGAACCCACTCGCTGAGCGCAGCATGCCGGAGTATGAAGGCCACGAGGCGCGGCTCAAGCAGCTGCGAGGCGGGAGCTGCCCGTGAACCCGCCGCTGGCAGCGAACGATCTGCGAGCCGCCCTGGAGTCACTGGATCATGTCTTCGAGGCGTTCGCCGAAGAGATGGACGGAGAACCGACACTCGGAGAATTCCTCGAAATCCTGAGTATGTCGGTTCAGCCAGGAGACAGCACTCTTGCTGATGCTTCCTTTCCGCTTCTGATGAAGGCGAAGAAGAAGGACGACAGTTGGTACAAAGCTGAGCCTTCAGACAGGGTCGCTTCGCTCAACGACAACACCTTCAGCGTGGCAAGCGCGTTCCTGACACTTCTCATCGACCGGAGTTGTGCAGGTAGCCCCCAGACGATGTCGACCGAAAACCTCGCGAGCCGCATCCTCGAGGTGCTTGAGGCCAGTAACCGTCCCTTCGCCGACATCGCGGGTCGAGAACATTCAGGCTTTGTCCTTAACCTGCGACGAAGAACGCACAGCCGCAGGTCGGCGACGTCGTCGCGATCCCCGCGGAGCCGCGAGGGCATCACTTGGCGGTTGCACTCGGGGCTGACACCATGGGCCTTGCCGTCGGGCTACTGGCAGGCGTCTCCTCTCGACCGCAGGTCGGCGACGTCGGTGCCATCGCGCTCGACACATTCCGATCTACACTGGCCATAGGTTGATCAGGAACAGTACTCGGCCGATTGTCGGAAACTACCCGGCGCTCCTCGAATCGTTCCCTGATCCACCCTAGGTCTATTGGAATGCCGTGACGGGCTCGGGCCATCGGTTCGGTGAGTACGGCGGTGCAGGACCTCTCGAAGGACCATTTCGCCTTCTTGGCAAGGCCGAAGCGAAGGCTGTCGGCCTCCTGGACGGAACCTATCGGGCGACTTATATGGACGAGTACTTCCAGAAGCAACTCAACGAAGGGCGCTTCGACAACGGTCCGGCGCCGAGGTCCTGGCTCTGACCAGTAGGTGTCATGCCGGGCCTACGTTCGCCTAAGACCCGACTTCGCGGCGCCGACGTCGGCCGGCAGATGCTCGACGCGCATCTGCCGGCCGACGTATTGATTTCTGCGAAAGTTTCACCGCTGGAGAAAACCTCGCGACCACATATGACGCCACGCCACAAAACGCGTGTCCTCGAGCACCCTCACAGGACGGGTGTCGTTCCACCCGACGTGCAGTCCGCGTAGGCTTGGCACACCCGCACTCGCCGAAGGGCCAGCGAAATAGTCATGGATCTCCGGGAAACGGAAGTCGTCACGCGGATATCCGCGAATATCGAAACCGGCGATTTCGCCGCCGCCACCGCGCTGGGCGAACGTCTCATCGGTGAGTTCGAAGCCACCGAGCTGGAGATTTGCCGTGCGGACCCCGAAGGCGACTGGAAGGGCTACTCAGTCTCCGTCGGCTATCGCACGCCTCCGGCGAACGGCGAGGAACCCGCCGAGACGCTGCACCGGGCCGCGGTACCGGCGCTTTTCCACTTCGGCCTGAATGCGGAATTCTTCGAAATCCGCGGCACGCCGGAGACCGGCCATTACGGAAGCTACGACGCCTACGACACCCAAGCCGACGGATACACGCTTTATTCACTGATGGCGGCCGTCGGCGGCACCGATCCGCGCGAACCGGCGTACGTCCCCCGGCACGATTTCACCCCGCGTGAGGAAACAGATGTCATTTCGCGGGTGCATCTTTACGTCCCCACCGGCGACCTACGGCTGGCCGTGGACCTGTGCGGCGGGCCCGCGACCGACCTTTCGGCGTCGCTGGTCCGGATCAGCACGGACGCGGGGCCCTGCGAAGCGGTGCTGCTGTCGGCTTTCCCTGCCGTCGCCGGGGAAAGTGGCGAAGAGGCGCTCCGCCGGGTCACGAACGAGGTGACCGAGCGGCTCTCCCACGTGGGCATGTCCGTCCGGGCCATCCACACCGGACTGGAGGACGACCCGTTCGCCACCGAACCGGGCTAGCTGTGCCGTGATCGTGCCTGCCTGGCGCCATCCTTCGGCAGGCAACACCCGGTCACGCGACACCAGCCGTCCGGCTACCTGGTTTCCGAGAGGACCGCCAAGGCGGCCTTGGCCGCGGCCACCACCTGAGGCCATTCGGCCGAATTCAGGTATTCCTCGTCCGACAGCTTCGTGCCCAGCTTGCCGAACAGGTTCTCGAAAGCGTCGCTCAGCGGACCGAAGACCGCCACCTCACGCTCGTCACGCAAAATGTCGCCGATGGTGTTTTCCGGCGCTTCGAGCATTTGGACATCGTCCAGTGCGTTCAGCTGCGTCGTGAAGTTGTCCAGGCGCGCGGGCCGGCTCTCTCCCCGGACCCACTCTCGCCCTTGGTAATCGACATCCGAGAACGCCTCGACGGCCCTCGCGACCATCTCCCGCATCGCCGGGTACGCGACACTGTCGTCCGACACTGGCCGTCAGCCCGCGTGTTCGGCCAGTCGCTCTTCGCGGTCCGCGGTGATGAGCGCGTCCAGCACGCCGTCGAGGTCGCCGTCGAGGACCTGGTCCAGGTTGTACGCCTTGTAGTTCACCCGGTGGTCGGCGATGCGGTTCTCGGCGAAGTTGTAGGTGCGGACCCGCTCGGAGCGGTCGACGGTGCGGATCTGCGAGCGGCGGGCGTCCGATGCCTTCGTGGCGGCCTCTTCCTCGGCGATCGCCTGGAGGCGGGCCTGCAGCACCTGCAGGGCGCGGGCGCGGTTCTGGATCTGCGACTTCTCGTTCTGACACGAGACGACCACGCCGGTCGGGAGGTGCGTGATGCGCACGGCCGAGTCGGTCGTGTTCACGCTCTGGCCGCCGGGGCCGGACGAGCGGTAGACGTCGATCCGCAGGTCGTTCGGGTCGATCTCGACCTCGACGTCCTCGGGTTCGGGGTAGATGAGCACGCCGGACGCGGAAGTGTGGATGCGGCCCTGCGATTCGGTGGCCGGCACGCGCTGCACGCGGTGCACCCCGCCCTCGAACTTCAACCGCGCCCAAACGCCGTCGATGGCGGCCGAACGGCTCTTGATGGACACGGTGACGTCCTTGAAGCCGCCGAGGTCCGAGTCGACAGAGTCGAGCACTTCGGCCTTCCAGCCGTGACGCTCGGCGTAGCGCAGGTACATGCGCAGCAGGTCGCCGGCGAACAGCGCCGACTCCTCGCCACCTTCACCCGATTTGATCTCCATGACCACGTCGGAGCCGTCGTACGGGTCGCGCGGCAGGAGCAGTTCGGTGAGCTTGGCCTCGAGCACGGGGATCTTGGCGGAGATCTCCTCAGCCTCGGCCGCGAAGGTCGCGTCTTCCGACACCAGCTCCTTCGCCGTCTCGAGGTCGTCGCGGGCGGCGTCGAGCTCTCGGACCGTCTTGACGACCGGGCTCAGCTCCGCATATCGGCGGCCGAGCTTGCGCGCGCGTGTCTGATCGGCGTGCACGGACGGATCGGCCAGCTGCTCTTCCAGCTGGGCGTGCTCTTCGAGCAGACCCCTTAGTGAACTCGAATCCACCACTCCACCTCTCAACTGCCCGGGCCAACCAAGGCTGCAACACCACGAAAACGGCGCCTACCCGGACATGCGGGTAGGCGCCGTCGTTCAAGCTACTTGGCGTCTTCGGCCTTTTTGCGCTTGCCGTAGCGAGCCTCGAAGCGCGCGACGCGGCCGCCGGTGTCCATGAGCTTCTGCTTGCCGGTGTAGAACGGGTGGCAGTTGGAGCAGATCTCGACGTGGAGGTTGCCGGAGGTCTTGGTGCTGCGCGTGGTGAAGGTGTTACCGCAGTCGCAGTTCACGTCCGTGACCACGTACTCGGGGTGAATACCGCTTTTCATGGTGTCCTCTCTCGTTGGCCCCGGGTCCCCGAGCGGGGTGAACCGGTGCCGGACTTCAGCGGATGAGTTTGCCAGATGCGCTGGCAGTGGGGTTAACGCACCCCTCCCCCGGCATATTCCGACACGTGGAGTAGTCAACCATCGACACCGAGTTGTACGAAATTTGTACTCGTTCACGAGACCGTCCCCCTGTTGGAAAATACTCCACGGGAGGTTTGCATCATGCGCACTATCCTCGCCAAGGTGGCGAAGCCCGCGTCCGTCGCGGCGCTGGCCATCGCGGCTTTCGCCATGGCTCCGGTCGCCGCGGCCGCTCCGGCCGCCCCCGAAGCGGGCGCCACCATCACCGCCGCCGACATCAACCCCGCGGCGGGCACGTTCACCACGGTGCCCGAGGGAGACCTCACGATCCAGGGCGCCGGAGACGGCACGCCCGCCGGTGCCGTCCAGTGGTTCAAGAACAAAGCCGGCTCCACCGCGTACCAGGGCCTCTGCGAGAAGGCCGTCGAGAACGCGTACGGGACCACTGGCGTCTGGGCCTCGGCCAACGCCCACTGGAACGGCGCGAGCCCGAAGCACACGACCGGAACGCCGCCGAAGGGCTCCTTCGTGTACTGGAACATCAGCCAGTGGGGGCACGTCGGCATCGCCGACGGTTCCGGCGGGATCTACGCCTCCAGCATCGGCGGCAAGATCGGCCACGCGTCGAGCGTGCACTACTTCAACAACTACCGCGGCTGGACTCCTGCCGCCGTCCCGCACCGCTGAGCACCTGATCTCGTGAGTCGTGTAGTGCCCCCGATGTGGCATTGGGGACGTTGAGGGTCTCCAATGCCACATTGGGGGGCACTACACGATCCGCGTTTCAACGGCGGCCGCGGCGTCCAGCCAACGCCTTGTCGCGCGCGGCGAGGTCAGCCGCACCACCGGCACTCCGGGATCCGCGTCCCAGTCGCGGAGGGTCCGCCGTTTGCGGGCGAAGGACCGGAAGTGCCACACGATGATCGAGTCGCCGGAGAACATCCCCCGCAGCGTTTCGACGTTGCCGTTGCAGACCGGGCGACGGGTGACGCAGCGCACCACCGTCCGGCGCACCAGACGGCTCAGCGAAACCCAGCGCGGATAGTCCAGCGCCACGATCAGCTCGGCCCTGGGCAGTGCGATGTCACGCCATTTGGCGAACATGCCATCGATGACCCAGCGGTCCTCGGCGACCAACCGCGCGATCCGGCGCCGCTGTTCCTCGTCGGCCACGGCGATCCAGCCCGGTTCCCAGGCGAGATCGTCATCCACCGAATGCCACGGCAGACCCGTGCGCTCGGCCAGCCGCCGGGCCAGGGTCGTCTTCCCCGAACCGGTGACGCCGTAGACGACGATCCGCTCTGGTAGCGAGCCCATAACGCCCCTGTCTGGCTGCGATCTCGCCGCATCTCAAGTACAGGAAGGCCCCCTTCCTTGCGCCTGGCGCAAGGAAGGGGGCCTTCCTGTACTTCGAGACCGAAAGATCAGTCGTCGTCGTTCGAGCCGAGGGCCGTCTTCGAGACCTGCATGAGGAACTCGAGGTTGGTCTTCGTCTTGCGCAGACGCGAGATCAGCAGGTCGATGGCCTGCTGCGAGTCCAGCGCGTGCAGCACCCGGTGCAGCTTGTGGATGACCGCGAGCTCGTCCGGTGAAAGCAGCAGATCTTCCTTGCGGGTACCGGACGGAGCGATGTCCACCGCGGGGAACACCCGCCGCTCGGCGATCTTCCGGTCGAGCTTGAGGTCCGCGTTCGCGGTGCCCTTGAACTCCTCGAAGATGACCGTGTCACCGGTGGACCCGGTCTCGACCATCGTCGTGGCGAAGATCGTCAGCGAGCCGCCGTTCTCGATGTTGCGTGCCGCGCCGAGGAAACGCTTCGGCGGGAACAACGCCGTCGAGTCGACACCACCCGAGAGGATCCGGCCGGATGCCGGAGCCGCCAGGTTGTACGCACGACCCAGACGAGTGATCGAGTCGAGCAGCACGACGACGTCGTGTCCCATCTCGACCAGGCGCTTCGCCCGCTCGATGGCCAGCTCCGCGACCGAGGTGTGGTCGGACGGCGGACGGTCGAAGGTGGAGGCGATGACCTCACCCTTCACCGACCGCTGCATGTCGGTGACCTCTTCCGGACGCTCGTCGACGAGGACGACCATCAGGTGGCACTCGGGGTTGTTCGTGGAGATCGCGTTCGCGATGTCCTGCATGATCGTGGTCTTACCCGCCTTCGGCGGAGACACGATCAGGGCACGCTGCCCCTTGCCGACCGGCATCACCAGGTCGATGACGCGGGTGGTGAGCTTGTGCGACTCGGTCTCGAGGCGCAGCCGCTCGTTCGGGTACAGCGGGGTCAGCTTGGTGAACTCGGGACGCCGCTTCGCCTCGTCCGGCTCCAGGCCGTTGATCGAGTCGACGCGCACCAGCGGGTTGAACTTCTGCCGCTGCTGCTCGCCGTCCCGCGGCTGGCGCACGACACCGGTGATGGCGTCACCGCGGCGCAGGCCGTACCTGCGGACCAGCGAAAGCGAAACGTACACGTCGTTCGGCCCGGCGAGGTAGCCCGAGGTACGCACGAACGCGTAGTTGTCGAGCACGTCCAGGATGCCCGCGACGGGCAGCAGGACGTCGTCCTCGCGGATCTCGGTGTCGGGCGAACCGGCCTGTTCACGGCCACCGCCGGCACCCCGGCGGCGACGGTCGCGGAAGCGACGGCCACGACGGCCGCCTTCCTCGTCGTCGTCGGCCTGCTGACCTTGGCCCTGACGCTGGCTGTTGTCCTGGCCACCGCCCTGCTGGTTGCGCTGGCGGTTGTCCTGGCCGCGGTTGTCGCGGTTGCCGTCACGGTTGCCCTGGCGGTTGCCGCCCTGCTCACCACGATCGCCGCGCTCGTTGCGGTCGCCACGGTCGCCGCGTTCGTTCCGCTCGCCGCGCTCACGCTGCTCGCCGCGCTCACGCTGCTCACCACGGTCACGCTGCTGGCCACCCTGCTCGGGTGAACCCGCGGCGCGGTTGGAGCCGCGGCGACGACGGCTACGGCCGCCCTCTTCCTGCTGCGACTGGCCGTCCTGCTGGTTCTCCTGCTGCGCGGGCCGCTCGGCGGCGGGCGCGGAGCCGTTCTCCGAGACCTTTTCGGCCTTCTCGGCGCGTGGGGCTTCGGCCGGGGCGGCTTCCGCCTTCGGCGCTTCGGCCTTCGGGGCCTCCTGCTTCGGGGCCTCCGCCTTGGGTGCTTCGGCCTTGGGGGCCTTCCGTGGCGCGTCGATCCCCTCGAGCGGAAGCGTTTCGCTCGCCGCGGCGGGGGACTTGCGCTTGGTCTTGCCCTGGCGCTCGCGGATAGCCGCGATCAGGTCACCCTTACGCATACCCGTGGTCTCGCCGATGCCAAGGTCCCCAGCGATCGAGCGCAGTTCGGCGACGGTCTTGCCGGTCAATCCGCCGACCGTGCGCTTGGGAGCGACGACGCCGTTCGACTCGGCGGCGCCACCTTCGACGTCGCTCAAAAGATCGGTGTTGCTCACAAATGTCCTTCCTGACCGATCCACGCCTCCAGGTGGATCAGCGGACCGCCGTTCGCGTCCGATTGCGAAACGGCGTATCTGGCCCCCGATACGGGCGATCAGCTCCTCAGCCGTATTGAACACAGCAGAGCTGTTCCAACAGGACCAAGAAAAGGCCTCCAGCACAGGGGTTTGCGTCCTCCAAACGGAGGAAGCGGAATTCGGCACCGCCGGAACCGGGAACCCGCCTGCGTCCCTCCGCCACTCCCGCTTGCCAGGCGGTGTACGGAACTGGCGGATCAACGAAGGATGCGGGCCAAGGATGACACTGTCCACCTGGACCGGCACCGGGTGCGGAAACGCACGGTGATCGAACGCCCCCGAGGGTAGACCGCACCACGGCCCGGTGCAACAACCACCCCCCGCGTGGCGGGACGTGGGGCGTCGCCTGTGACCGAGGCTTTACTGAGCCGCAACCTGAACTCCACCCGGATCGATCGGCAGCTCGGTGACGTCGAAGGATGTGACGTCGACACCCGTCGGGAGTATTCCTTCGGTGGTCAGCGCCAGCACGCTCGGACCGGCCCCGGAAATGGCCGCGGCCACCCCTTCGGCCCTCAAGGCGCGCACGAGTTCGCTGCTCGCCGGGTACGCGGGCGCCCGGTAATGCTGATGGAGCCGATCTTCGGTAGCGGAGAGCAACAGGTCGGGGCGCGCGGTGAGCGCGTGCACCGCGAGCGCCGCACGGCCGGCCGTGAACGCCGCGTCGGCGTGCGGGACCTGGGCGGGAAGCAGTCCGCGCGTCGCGTCGGTCGAGGACCGCAACGCCGGGATCGCGACCACGGGCCGGATGTCGTGGTGCGGCTGGAGACGTTCGGCGCGGAACCGCTCGCCCTCGTTCCAGGCCACCACGAAGCCGCCCAGCAGGCTCGCCGCGGCGTTGTCGGCGTGCCCTTCGAACTCGGCCGCCAGTTGCAGCGCGTCGTCGTCCAGGGCCTTCTCAGCCAGCGCGTACGCCGCCGCGACACCGGTCACGACGGCGGCCGCGGACGAGCCGAGGCCGCGGGAGTGCGGGATGGCGTTGAAGCAGCGCAGGTGCAGGCCCGGCGGCCGGAGGCCGAGGTGCTCGCAGCCGCGCCGGAAAGCACGGACGACCAGGTGCGATTCGCCGGTCGGGACGTCGTCCACGTCGCCCGCGCCGACGTCGATCACCTCGATCTTGAGCCCCGCGTCGGTGATCTGGAATTCGACCCGGTCGTAGAGCGCCAGCGCCAGTCCCAGCGTGTCGAACCCCGGGCCGAGGTTCGCCGAAGACGCCGGGACCTTGACCTCGATCAGCGTCATCGCAGGTCCAGCGCGGCGGCGACGGCGGTGGGGTCGACGGCGAGCGGTTCGACCTCGACGTTGCCTTCCAGCGCCGTGGCCGGGTCCTTCAGGCCGTGTCCGGTGACGGTGCACACAACGGTCGAGCCCTTCGGCAGGCGTCCGTCGGCGGCCGTCGCGAGCAGGCCCGCGACGCTGGTCGCCGAAGCGGGCTCGACGAACACGCCCTCCTTGCGGGCGAGCAGCCGATACGCCTCGAGGATCTTCTCGTCGGTGATCGCCTCGAACAGCCCGGAAGAGGCGTTCTTCGCCTTCATCGCGCCGTCCCAGGACGCGGGGCTGCCGATGCGGATCGCGGTCGCGATGGTGTCCGGATCGGCCACCGGCTCGCCGTGCACGAGCGGCGCGGCACCGGCCGCCTGGAAACCGAACATGCGCGGGGTGTTCTTCACCACACCGTCCCCGGCGTACTCGGAATATCCCGCCCAGTAAGCGGTGATGTTGCCCGCGTTGCCCACCGGCAGACAGTGGATGTCCGGCGCCTTGCCGAGTACGTCGCAGATCTCGAACGCGGCCGACTTCTGACCGGCGATACGCACCGGGTTGACCGAGTTGACCAAGGTCACCGGGTAATCGATCGCGGTCTTCTGCGCCAGTTCGAGGCAGTCGTCGAAGTTGCCGTCCACCTGCAGGATCCGCGCGCCGTGCTGCACGGCCTGAGCGAGTTTGCCCATCGCGATCTTGCCCTGGGGCACCAGCACCGCGCAGGTGAGCCCGGCACGGGCCGCGTAGGCGGCGGCCGACGCCGACGTGTTGCCGGTGGAGGCGCAGATGACCGCCTGCAGCCCGCTGGCGAGCGCGTGCGTGATGGCGACGGTCATCCCGCGGTCCTTGAACGACCCGGTCGGGTTCACGCCTTCGACCTTGAGGTAGACCTCGCAGCCGGTCAGTTCCGAGAGGTGCGCCGCGGGCAGCAACGGGGTGTTGCCCTCGCCGAGGGTGATCACCTTCGCGCCGGGCGGGACCGGGATCCGGTCGGGATAGGCCTGGATGATTCCTGGCCATGGTTGGGGAATCACTGGTCTTCGCCTTCCACACGCATCACACTGACGACCTGGTTGACCACGTCGAGCTTCGCAATGTCGTCCACAGTGGACCGCAGAGCGGCGTCCGGCGCCAGGTGGGTGACGACGACCAGGCTGGCCGTGTCGTTGGCGTCCCGCTGCCGCACCGCGGCGATGCTGACACCGTGCCCGGCGAACGCCTGGGCCACCTGGGCGAGCACGCCCGCTCGATCGGCCACGTCGAGACTGACGTGGTAGCGCGTCGGCGTCTGGCCCATCGGCCTGACCGGGAGCGCGGCGTGCGCGGATTCGCGCGGGCCACGGCCGCCGACGACCCGGTTTCGAGCCACCGCGACGAGGTCGCCGAGCACGGCACTCGCGGTCGGCGCGCCACCGGCGCCCTGACCGTAGAACATCAGCTCACCGGCGGCGTCGGCCTCGACGTAGACGGCGTTGTACGCCCCGCCGACCCCGGCGAGCTGGTGGCCGCGCGGGATCATCACCGGATGCACCCGCGCCGAAACGGATTCGGCGCCGTCGTCGGAGGTGACGCGCTCGCAGATCGCGAGCAGTTTCACCGTGCGGCCCAGCACGTTCGCCGCGGCGAGGTCCGACGCGGTGACGTCGGCGATGCCCTCGCGATGCACGTCGGAGGCCGTGACACGGGTGTGGAACGCGAGCGAGGCGAGGATCGCGGCCTTGGACGCGGCGTCGTAGCCGTCGACGTCGGCCGTCGGGTCCGCCTCGGCGTATCCGAGCCTGCTGGCCTCTTCCAGCGTTTCCGCGTAGCCCGCGCCGGTCTGGTCCATCGCGGAGAGGATGAAGTTGGTGGTGCCGTTGACGATGCCCATCACTCGGGTGATGCGGTCGCCCGCCAGCGATTCGCGCAGCGGGCGCAGCAACGGGATCGCCCCGGCGACGGCGGCCTCGAAGTACAGGTCCACGCCGGACGCGTCGGCGGCCTCGAACAGCTCCGCGGCATGCTCGGCCATCAGCGCTTTATTGGCCGTGACAACGGATTTTCCGGCCTTGAGCGCGTCGACCAGCCACTGCCGCACCGGCTCGATCCCGCCGACCAGCTCGACGACCACGTCGACGTCGTCGGAGGTGACGAGCTTCGTCACGTCGGAGGTCACCAGCTCCGGTGGCAGCTCGGGGTGCTTGTCGGGGCGCCGCACCGCGATGCCTGCCAGCTCCACCCTGGCGCCGGCCCTGGCGGCGAGCTCATCGGCCTGCTCGGTGAGCAGCCGGACGACCTCACCGCCGACCGTCCCACAGCCGAGCAGGGCGACCCTGATCACGCGTCCGTCCACAGTAGACACTTGCTAGACCTCCAGGCGCAGCATGTCGTCCGTCGTCTCCCGCCGCAGCAGCACGCGGGCGCTGCCGTTGCGCACGGCCACCACCGCGGGCCGCGGCTGCCGGTTGTATCCGCTGGCCATCGAGTAGCAATACGCCCCGGTGGCCGCCACGGCGAGCAGGTCGCCGGGAGCAAGAGTGTCGGGGAGCCAGCAGTCCCGGACGACGATGTCGCCGGACTCACAGTGTTTTCCCACGACCCGGGACAGCGCGGCGGCGGCCTGGCCGTCCCCGTCGTCGTCGGCGGAGCGGGAAACGAGACGGCAGTCGTACACCGCGTCGTAGAGCGCGGTGCGGATGTTGTCGCTCATCCCGCCGTCGACGCTGACGTAACGCCGGGCGGCCTTGTCGCCGAGCGAGACGTCCTTGATGGTGCCGACCTCGTACAGCGTGATCGTGCCGGGGCCGGCGATGGCGCGGCCGGGCTCACCGGCGATCTTCGGCACCGGAAGGCCCGCGTACTCGCATTCCTTGCGGACGATCTCGCGGATCTGCGTGATCATCTGCGCGGGCGGGGGCGGGTTGTCCTTGTCGGTGTAGGCGATGCCGAAACCGCCACCGAGGTCGACGATCGACAACTGGTCGAGCAGGTCGGTGCCGTGCTCCTTGGCGAGTTCGGCCAGCAGGCCGACCACGCGGCGGGCGGCGACCTCGAAACCGTCGGCGTCGAAGATCTGCGAACCGATGTGGCTGTGCAGGCCGATCAGGTTGAGCGACGGCGCGTTGAGCACCCGGCGCACGGCCTCCGCCGCGTCACCGGAGGCCAGCGAGAAACCGAACTTCTGGTCCTCGTGGGCGGTCGCGATGAATTCGTGGGTGTGCGCCTCGACGCCGACCGTGACCCGGATCAGCACGTTCTGCGTGACGTCGTGCCGGACGGCGACATCGGCCAGCCGCGCGATCTCGTAATACGAGTCGACCACGACCGTGCCGACGCCTGCCTCGACGGCCGCTTCGAGTTCGTCGAGCGATTTGTTGTTGCCGTGGAAGGTGATCCGCTCGGCCGGGAAGTTCGCGCGCTGCGCGACGACGAGTTCGCCGCCGCTGCAGACGTCCAGGCTCAACCCCTGCTCGGCCACCCAGCGGGCGATCTCGATGGACAGGAACGCCTTGGACGCGTAATGCACGAGAGCCGGGTCGTCGAACGCCTCGGCGTAGTCGGCGCAGCGCGACTTGAAGTCGGCCTCGTCGACGACGAACAGCGGCGTGCCGTACTGCTCGGCGAGTTCGCGGACGTCGACGCCCGCGATGCGCACGACGCCGTCCCCTCCGCGGAAGGTGTTGCGGGGCCAGACCTTCGGATACAGCCTGTCGAGTTCCGCTGGACTCGACGGCGGGAAACCGGAGGCGTCGGCGTGGGGGTAGACGTCGGCGTGGCGGGGGCCGGCGGGGTGAGCCATTCTGCGTTACTCCGCTCGATCAAGGCCGCGCGAACGCGTAGCCAGGGCGTCAGGTAGGTCGAAAAAGTTACGTCGCGCTCGTAGGACGCCCTGCCTCCGTGTTAGCGAGCCCTTCGGGTGGAGCGCGGGCGTCGTTTCGGCGCCGTGTCCCATCACATCCGCTCCGGAGCGGAGACACCGAGCACGGTGAGGCCGTTCGCCAGCACCTGGCGAGTCGCTTCACAGAGCGCGAGCCGGGAGAACGTGAGGGGGGTGGTCTCCTCGTCGCCCTTCGGGAGAACCCGGCCGACGGCGTTCCACTTGTGGTAGGCGCCGGCGAGTTCTTCGAGGTACCGGGCGACGCGGTGCGGTTCACGCAGCTGCGCCGCTCGGCGGAGGACGGTCGGGAATTCGCCGAGTGTGCGGATCAGATCGCCCTCGGCGGGCAGCGTAAGCAAACCGAAGTCGACATCGCCATCGGTCTGTGTTGATGAGCCCTCGGCGGGAATACGTACTTCGGGCTTGAGACCGAGGTCGGAAGCGTTGCGCTGCAAGGAGGCCAGCCGCGCGTGGGCGTACTGGACGTAGTAGACCGGGTTGTCGTTGGAGTGCTTGCGCAACAGGTCGAGGTCGATGTCCAAAGTGGAGTCGACCGAGTAGCGGATCAGCTCGTAGCGGGCCGCGTCCACACCGACGGTGCCGACGAGGTCCTCCATGGTGATCACGGTTCCGGCGCGTTTGCTCATCCGGACGGGTTTGCCGTCGGCGACCAGGTTGACCATCTGGCCGATCAGCACCTCGACCACGGCCGGGTCGTCGCCGAACGCGGCGGCGGCGGCCTTGAGCCGGGCGATGTACCCGTGGTGGTCGGCACCGAGCATGTAGATGCAGAGGTCGAAACCGCGCTTGCGCTTGTCCTGGAAGTAGGCGAGGTCACCGGCGATGTAGGCCGGGTTGCCGTCCTTCTTGATGACGACGCGGTCCTTGTCGTCGCCGTGTTCCTTGGACTTCAGCCACCAGGCGCCGTCCTCGAAGTACAGGTTCCCGGAGTCCTTCAGCTTCTGCACCGACGACGCGACGGCGCCGGACTCGTGCAGCGAGTTCTCGTGGAAGTAGACGTCGAAATCGGTGCCGAAATCGTGCAGGCTCTGCCTGATCTCGGTGAACATCAGCTCGATGCCGACCCGGCGGAAGGTCTCGGCGCGCTGGTCGTCGGGCAGCGACAACGCACTCGGCTCCTGGCGGAGGACCTCGGCGGCGATGTCGTTGATGTAGCCGCCCGCGTACCCGTCCTCCGGGGCGGGCTCGCCCTTGGCGGCCGCGATCAGGGACCGGACGAAGCGGTCGATCTGCGCGCCGTGGTCGTTGAAGTAGTACTCGCGGGTGACCAGACCGCCCTGTGCGGACAGCACCCGGCCCAGCGCGTCGCCGACCGCGGCCCAGCGAGTGCCGCCGAGGTGGATCGGGCCAGTGGGGTTCGCCGAGACGAACTCGAGATTGATCTTGACCCCGGCCAGCTCGTCGCCGAGACCGTACTTGTCCCCGGCGTCGAGGACCTGCTGGACGATCTGCCCCTGCGCGTCGGCGGCGAGCCGCAGGTTGAGGAAGCCCGGCCCGGCGACCTCGGCCGAGTCGATGCCGTCGGCCGCGGCGAGGGCCTCGGCCAGCGCGTCGGCGAAGTCGCGGGGTTTCATCCCCGCCTTCTTGGCCACCTGCAGTGCCAGGTTGGTCGCGTAATCGCCGTGCTCGGGGTTGCGGGGACGTTCGATCGTCACCTTCTCCGGCAGCACGGAATCGTCGAGGCCGCGCGCGGTGAGAACCTGCACGGCTGAGTTACGGACCAGGTCGGCGAGAGCTGCGGGAGTCACTCGCGGAATTCTAGGTGTCAGCTGGTCGGGGCTTCGCAGCGACCGCCGGAAGGTGTGAGCCAAGCCGGTGATCATCCGATGCGTTCACGGTGATCAGACGTGCGGTCTCTACACTGGCCCGCGCAGGGACCACCCCTTCGGAGAACGCAGGAGCCATGGCTAACGGGACAACCAGAAAAAAGGGCGCGTCGTCGAAGGACGCCATGAAGGCCGCCCGTAGTTCCGTCGTGTCCAAGAAGGGCACGCCCTGGGGCACGATCATCGCGGTCGTCGCGATCGTCGCTCTGGCGGCCTCGGTGGTCACCTACTACATGGTCGCCTCAGCACCGAAGCGCGAGCAGAAGACCCGTGAAGAGACCGCGGCCGCCTTCGCGCCTTCGCAGCAGGACCCGGATCCCTCCAAGCGGATCTCCGGGGTCGTCACCGCTGAGTACCCGGGCCAGGCACACGTCACGGCCGCCGAGCGCGTCGCCTACGACAAGCTCCCGCCCTTCGGTGGCCCGCACGACCAGGCCTGGGCCGCGTGCAACGGCGTCGTCTACCCGAACGCCGTCCGCAACGAGAACATGGTCCACGGTCTCGAGCACGGCGCGATCTGGATCGCCTACAACCCGCAGCAGGTCACCGGCGAGGCGCTGGATCTGCTGAAGGTCCGCGTCGAGGGCAAGCCGTACACGGTGATGTCGCCGTACCCGAACCTGGACAAGCCGATCTCGCTGCAGTCCTGGGGCCACCAGCTGAAGCTGGACAGCGCCTCCGACGAACGGATCGACCAGTTCATCGCGGCGCTGCGCACCAACCCGTACGGCGCGTACCCCGAGCGTGACGCCACCTGCGACGCGCAGATCGAGCCGGGCGAGTTCGACCCGACCCCGCCGGGGCCGGACGCGAAGCCGATGGACTACAAGGGCACCGCGGGCACCCAGCAGGACGGGCAGCCCAGCGCCGGTCAGCCGTCGCAGCCCCCGGCCACCCAGCCCTCGGCGCCCGCGAGCAAGTAGTGAGCCAGATGGACCCCGATCTCCAGTACATCGACGAACCGGACGACACTTCGCGGTCGGCGGCGAGCCGGTGGCTGGTGATCGGGGCGGCCCTGGTCGTCATGCTGATCCTCGGCTTCGGCCTCGGCGCCTTGACGACCAGGTTGCTCGACTCAGGCCCGGAGTCGACGACCCCGGGGGCGGGGTCGATCGAGGTCGGTTTCGCGCAGGACATGTCGGTGCACCACCTCCAGGCCGTCACCATGGCGGGCTGGGCGCGGGACCACACGGCCGATCCGGCGATCAAGACCCTCGCGTTCGACATCGAGCGCACGCAGACCGGCCAGGTCGGCCGGATGAAGGGCTGGCTGGGCCTGTGGGGCCAGCCCGAGCAGACGACCGGCGCGTACATGACCTGGATGACCGAACCGATGTCCGGGCACGCCGGGCACGGTGGCGCCGACCCGAAGCCGTCGAACGGCGCGCCGATGCCGGGCATGGCGACGTCGGCCGAATTGGCCAAACTGCGGTCGCTGACCGGCAAGGAGATGGACGTCTTCTTCCTCCAGCTGATGCTGCGGCACCACATGGGCGGTACGGCGATGGCGCAGTACGGCAACGATCACACCTCCGTGGCGGACGTGAAGTCGCTGACGCGGAGCATGCTCGTTTCGCAGGGTGCCGAGATCACCCTGATGAAGGGCCTACTCCAGGAGCGGGGCGCCGCCCCCCTCCCCGACTGACACCCTCCCCCTTCACGCAATTCGTCCTCTAGTTGCGGTAGTTCGTCTTGCCAACTACCGCAACTAGAGGACGAATTGCGTGAAGGGGGTGGAGCTACCAGGAGAGTTCCCGGCAGCGTCGCGCGCACTGGGGCACTTCTATCTGCAGCGTCGCGTGCTCGATCGAGTAGCGGTTCGCCAGGAGGTTCTGCGCCTCGGTCAGCACCGTGGCCTGTTCGACGGTCGGCGCGATGGTGAGGTGCACCGAGGCGACCTCCATGCCCGAAGTCAGCGTCCAGACGTGCAGGTCGTGGACGTCCTCGACGCCCTTCAGCGCGCCCAGTTCGGCTTGGATCCCGGCGACGTCGACCCCCTTCGGCGCGTGCTGGAACAGGATCCGCAGCGCGCGGCGGGCGAGGGCGTAGGTGCGGGGCAGGACGAACAGGCCGATCGCGACGCCGATGATCGGGTCGGCGTAGCGCCAACCGGTCATCAGCGTGATCGCACCGCTCAGCAGTACGCCGACGGAGCCGATCAGGTCGGCGAGGACCTCGAGGTAAGCGCCCCGGACGTTGATGCTCTCCTCCGCGCCCTTGCGCAGGATCAGGAAGGAGACGATGTTCGCGACCAAACCCGCGGCCGCCGCCAGCAGCACGGGCAGGCCGGGCACGACAGGCGGGTCGCTGATCCGGCCGATGGCCTCGATCAGGACGTAGCCCGCTACGCCGAACAGCAGGATGGCGTTGCCCAGCGCCGCGAGCACTTCGGCCCGGTAGAACCCGAAAGTGCGGGTGAGTGTCGGGCCGCTGCGCCGGGCCAGCATGATCGCCGCCAGCGCCATGCCGACACCGAGGACGTCGGTGAACATGTGCGCGGCGTCGGAGATCAGCGCGAGCGAGCCCGTGGCGAACCCGACGATGAACTCCATGACCATGAAGCCGGCGCCGATGACCAGGACGATCGTCAGGCTTTTGAGGTAGCGGCCTGACGCGCTCGACGGCGACGCTGTCCCGTGCCCGTGCCCGTGACCCATTGCTCCGCCTCTCGTGAAGTCGACAGGCCGAATATATTGTCACATGCGCATATGTGCAATACAGGTGAGCCTAAGTTCACCATGTCCTAAGCCACACAAGGAAGCCATCCCCCAGGAGGGCCTTCCCAGCACCTGAAACCGACACGCACCGCTACCGAAGCGACCGGAAGAACCCCCGCAACTGGCCGACGAAGACCTCAGGCTGCTCGAACGCCGCGAAGTGACCGCCCTTGGCCAACACCTCGTACCAGCGAAGATCGGTGTAACGCAGCTCCGCCCAACGCCGGGACGGCCGGATGATCTCGCGCGGGAAGATCGAGATACCCGAAGGAACCTCAATCGCGGAAACGTCCCGCTCCTTGTTCTCCCAGTAGATCCGCGCCGACGAAGCAGCCGTTCCGGTGAACCAGTAGACGGAGATCGCGTCGAGCATCTGCCGCCAGGACAGCGCGGTCTCCGGTGAGCCGTCGTTGTCGGTCCACTCCCAGAACTTCTCGGCGATCCAAGCGGCCTGCGCCACCGGCGAATCGGTGAGCCCGTAGCCGACCGTCTGCGGGCGGGTGCCCTGCTGCTGCGAGTACGCGGACCCGACCGTGCGGAACCGGGCCAGATCGCCGATCGCCGCCTTCTCCTCCGCTGTCGGTTCACCCAGCTTGGCCTCGTCGTACGGGACGCCCGCCATGTTCACGTGGACGGCGATCAACCGCTCCGGCGCGACCTTGGCGAGCATGTTCGTCACTCCGGCGCCCCAGTCGCCGCCCTGCGCCGCGTAGCGCTCATAGCCGAGCAGGCCCATCAGCTCGTCCCACGCCCGCGCGATGCGCTCGACGTTCCACCCCGTCGACGACGGCTTGTCGCTCCAGCCGAACCCCGGCAGCGACGGCGCGACGACGTGGAACGCGTCCGCGGGGTCACCTCCGTGCGCGGCGGGATCGGTCAGCGGGCCGAGCACGTCGAGGAACTCGACGACCGAACCCGGCCAGCCGTGCGTGAGTACGAGCGGGGTCGCGTCCGGCTCCGGCGAACGGACGTGCAGGAAATGGATACCCAGACCGTCCACAGTGGTCTTGAACCCCGGGAAAGCGTTGACCCGCGCGGCCAAATCGAAGTCGTAGTCCTCGGCCCAGTAGCGGCACAGCTCCCGCGCGAACTCCAGCGGGACACCCTGCGTCCAATCGTCCACAGTGGCAGGCTCGGGCCAGCGAGTGGCACGCAGCCGGGCTCGCAGGTCGGCGATGGCGGCTTCGGGGATCCGCACCTCGAACGGCTCGATCACGATATTCTCCCAGTCCGTTGGTGTCACCAACGCTACGCTGTCCCGATGAGCACCGCACCCGTCCGGCTTCGCGGCAAGGCCAGCTGGCTGGTCAACCAGGCCGCCACCGTGGCCCACCGGCTCGCGATGGACGAGTTCGCCCGCAGCGGAGCCCGCCGGTACCACTACGGGATTCTCGCGGCCATCGACGAGAACGGCCCGTCCAGCCAGGCCGCCTTGAGCCGCTCCACCGGCATCGACCGCAGCGACGTCGTCGCCGTCATCAACGAACTCACCGGCGCGGGCCACGTCGAGCGCGCCCCCGACCCCGCCGACGGCAGACGCAACCTGATCACCCTCACCGGCACCGGCGTCCAGCGGCTCCAGCACCTCGAAGACCTGGTCAGCGAGACCCAAGACGCCTTCCTCGCGCCACTGGAACCCGCCGAGCGAGAGCAGCTGACCCGGCTCCTCGCCCGCCTCGTGGACCATCACCACGGTTAACGGCCACCGCCTGCGAGGACGCCGGACGGGATGCGCTAAGCTTTCCGAAGTCGCTCAGGCGGCTACGCCCTCGTAGCTCAGGGGATAGAGCACTGCCCTCCGGAGGCAGGTGTCGCAGGTTCGAATCCTGCCGAGGGCACGCCGCACAACGAACCGCGCTAAGGACAATTCAGCGCGGTTTTTGGCATTCTCCGGCAGAACGACGTGCCCGGGCGGGGTCTGAGACGGCGCGCCCTTCGGGGTCCGTCTGGTCAGAGCCGTCGAGCACTCGCCTCGGGTTCGCCGCGCGGCCCGGCATTCACTCTCCGCCTGACAGACGGCCGACCGAATACATCGAGGCGCATAATTCCGCTAACCGTGAACCACCGCGCTCGATATCTCGAACCACGGCAAGAATGCAAAGCCTTTCACTGAATCGGCGTGTTCGACCGTTTCATGAAGATCTCTTGGACCGACGAGATGATCGAAGCCAGGACTGTGTCCTAACTTCCTCCTTCGGCCAGGCCGCGCGGATGGCGTAATTACCGCCGGAGACCGGCTTTACCGGACCGGGGACATCGTCCGCCACAACGCGAACGGCGACATCGAGTACCTCGGGCGCCTCGATGACCAGGTCAAGATCCGCGGCTACCGCAGCGAGCCCCGAGAGGTCGAAGCCGCCCTTCTGGCGCATCCGGGCATCTCGCAGGCCGCCGTCGTCGCACGCGAAGACGCTCCCGGTCAGAAGAGGCTCGTCGCCTATCTCAAGTGCCCGGACGGTCTCGACGACGCCGCTCTGCAGGCCGGACGGCACCGTCATCCCGTACGACCTCGCGCTCGACCAGGAATTGATTCTGGTCCCGAACAACTGACAAAGGCCATCAGGGCGACTTTGAAGTTGTAAAAGGGAGAACAATGGAGACCAACGAAACCCTGGATCGCTACCAGCGGGCCAGGACGCCTTCGACGCCGTGCTCGACGCCGTCCCGGCGGAACAGGGGAACAAGGCGTCGGCGTGCGAACTCTGGACGGTGCGTGACGTGGTGGGTCACGTCATCTGGGGGCGGGAAGTGCTGCGCCATCACGCGGCGGGCCAGGAGTACACGGTACGAAACGGCCCGGCGGGTTCCGAGAATCCCGGCGAACTCGCCGGCGACGACCCGCTGGCCGGATGGCGCGCGACCCGCGACGCGACCGCCGCCGTCGTCACCGATGACCTACTCGACCGGCCCGCCCCGTCGTGGTACGTGGCCAACCGCCCCGATGCGACGGTCACCGACCACCTGGCGCTACTGACCTTCGACACTCGGCGTGAAGGTGCGCATGGAGCTGATCTCGTCGCGCCGTCGTTCTCCCTCGCCCGGTTGATCATCAGCCGCACGCCGGGCACCTTCGGGCCAAGCTGAAACCGGCACCGGACGTCGACCAGCAGACTCGGTTCCTGGCCTTCCTCGGGCGGGTCTCGTAGCGGGTAAAAACGGATAACCGTCCTTACCGCTCAGTCCCTATGCTCCCGTCATGGAAATCATCGGGCCGGACGATGCCCTTCCCGAACGACGGATCCGGCGGGTCGCGGTGGCTGGCCCCGCCGGATCCGGCAAGTCGACGCTGGCACGAATTCTGTGCGAACGCCTGGGGTTGCCGTTCGTCGAGTTCGAGTCCTTCTTCCACGGACCGAATTGGACGGTGCGGGAGACCTGGCAGGCCGACGTCCTGAAGTTCCTCGACGGCGACGAGTGGGCCATCGAATGGCAGGGCGAAGAGGTTCGGGAGCGGATGACCGAACGGCTCGACGCGCTGGTCTGGCTCGATCATCCGCGCGCCGTGACCGTGACCCGCGCGGTCATCCGGACGCTGAAACGCCGTGTCGGGCGCGGCTCGAAGATCGCCGGTGGCAACGTCGAGGGTCCGTTGCACACCTTCTTCACCGATCCCGACCACATCGTCAAGCTCGCCTGGCGCTACCACCCGATGATCCGGGCACGCGTGCACAAGGTCATCGAGGAGAACCGGCATCCGGACCTCGTCGTCGTCCGCCTGCGTGGTCAGCGTGAGGTCGACCGCTGGCTCGACGGCCCCTTCGCCCGGAATCTCGGCTAGCGGAGGTTGCGGACACGCCAGACCACGCCGAGACCGGGGTCCTCCGTGGAACTCGGTTCGATCCGCTCCACCGTGAAACCTTCGCGCTCGTAGAAGGCACCCGCACGCTCGTTGGCCACGAAGTGCTCGATGTACAGCCGATCGGTGTCCGAGGGCAACTGTCCGATGAGGGCATCGAGCAACCGCGGGCCCAGCCCGCCGCCACGATGCCCAGGGTGCACGTAAAGCTTGTAGATCACGTGGTCATCGCCGTCGAGACCGCGCTGCCCGACGCCGATCACGTTCCCGTCGACCGCGACCACCACCGAGTCGCGGGCGACGGCCCCGCCGATGTTCGTCTCGTGCCACCATTTCCGGATCTGCTCGTCCGCGGCTTCCGCACCGATCAGCGGGGCGTAATGGGCTCGGACGTGCTCTTCGCCGAAGTGACAGATGGCCATGACGTCGTCCCGGTGGGCGGCCCGCACGACCGGCCTGTTTCCTGACACGTATCCCCCTCATGACCGGAGCCTCGCACCTCGATCGGTGCGGGGCTCCGGTGGCCGTCATTCCTCCGGCGGTTTTTCGTTCGCCGCGGGTGGGATGCCTTTCGTCAACTCGACGATGGTCTTCCCTGCCATACCCGAGGCACCGTAGGTCGGATCGCTCAGGATCTTGGTGACCTTTTCGATGTTTTCCGCCGCGGTCTTGCCGATCCTCTTGGTCAATTCGGGCATCGGCCAGCTGGTCCAGTAGTCGAACCGTTCCATCAGCTTCTTCATCGCGCCCTCGGACAGCTCGCCCTTGGCCCGCAGTTCCTTCAACAGCTTTTCCCGCACGATCCACCCGGCCTGGTCGCCGAGCTTGTCCGGTTTGGGTTTGGCCAGGGGGTCGGGTTTCACGTCCTCGATCCGCGGCGCCCCGGGCGGGGCGGCCTGCGGCGGCGGCTTCTTGCCGCCTCCCACCGGGACCTTGATCTTGTCGATGTTGCCGCTGAGCTTCATCTTGACGACGTCGTCGGCCGCCCCGCGCGTCTTGGCCAGGGCCTTGAGCATCTCGGCGAGCCGCTTGGCGATGTCGGCGATCTGCTTGGCGATCTTCGCGATCGCCACGCCGACCGTGACCATGATGGAGGTGATCGCCGCGATGATCGAGGCGCCGAAGGTGACGGGCGCCAGCGCGACCGCCACGATCGCGGCCTTGAGGATGCCGGCCAGGGTCATGGCGATGATGTCGCGGACGATGCCGCGGACGGCGCCGATGATCGCGCCCGCGATGCCCATCTGCTTGCCGGCGAGATTGACGTAGCCGGCGAGCGCGTCGAGCTGCTCGGCGACACCTTCCATGTCGGACCGGAACGCTTCGGCGGCGTCACCTTTCCAGGTCTCCAAGAGGTCTTTGGTGGACTTCTTGTGGTCTTCCGACCACTGCTTCACCGTCTTGCCCTCTTCGTAGATCGCCTCTTTGGCGGCCTCAATGCCCTTCGGGTCTCCCAGCAGGAAGTCCAGCGGCCAGCGGAAGATGACGATGTGCTCCATCAGCCAGCCGATTCCGGCGGTGAGCAACGACCCGATCGGGTCGAGGACCATGCCGAGGATCTCGATCCCCATCCCGATCGAGGCCATCGTGATGGAGAGGGCGTCGCCTTCGTTGGTCGCCCGTTTCAGCGCGAACGCCGAATCGAAGAAGCCCGCGCCCGCGGTGTCACCACTGCCCGCGAGGAAGTCGTTCTTCTCGTCTTTGAAGTCGTCGGCGCTGACGCCGCTATTGCTCCCGAAATCGTTCCGGTGGTACTCGCTCACTTGACCTTCACCTCGTCGATCCCGTCGCCGGCGGCGGTGATCAGCTTCTCCGAGTCCTGCTCGTTGGACTCGTACAGCTTCGCGGCCTCGTGCATCTTGTCGGAGAACTTCTGCATGTTCTCCGCGTACTCGTTCAGCTGGTCGCGTGCCTTGCCACAGTGCATGCTCGCGCCCGCGCCGTAGGCCTGGCCGCCGAAGATGCCGAAAAGGCCGGGGTCGGCGACACAGCTGCCCACCATGTCGGCGCTCTTCTGCAGCGATTCCTCGAGCCGGTCGAGGTGCTTGGCGAATTCCCTCAGCGCCTCTGTCGTGACCTCGCGTCCACCGCTCACCACGGGCTCATTTCGTCGTCGTCGGGGCTGGACGGCCGCCGGGTGCGCGGCGGCGCCGGCGGGTTCGGGGGCCGCACGGGGCGGCCCGGCTGCGGCGGCATCGGGGGACCAGCCTGCGGCCGGGCGCCACCCGGCTGCGGCGGCGGCATCCACCGGCCCGGCTGCGGCGGCCGGTCCTCGTTGTGCGCCTCCGGCGTCCACTTGTCCTGTTCGGGGCTCTCTTGCGCGCCGCCCTCTTCGTCCTCGACCTTCGGCATGAAGGTGCGGACCAGTTCCGCGGCCTCGTCGTTGCCGTTGATCTCGGTGTAGGACTCCGTGACCTTCTCGACGGTCCTGCGCTGGGCCTCGCGCACGGTCTGCATGACGAGTGAGGAGAGTCTGGCCGCCCCCAGCGTGAGCGCCCGGTTGCTGAACTCGATGGAGCTCAGCGAGCCGTTGGCCTCGACCTTCACCGTCACCGAGCCGTCCGCCGACTGCGCGGTGGAGGCGGACGCGGCGAACGCGGCGGTCAGCGCGCTGGCTCTTTCCTCGAGTTTCTTGGCTTCCCGCTCCAGGAGGAGGGCGAAATCCTCACCGGCGTCGAAGTTGGGTTGCATGGGCCGCCTTGCTCGGTCTGGTCAGGGTCACCACGGGGCACGGCTCGACGACGCGGACGGCCGGCAGGCCGTTCACCACGCCTCAAGCCGAAAAAGAGCACAAAACACTGTTCCTGCAAAAGGCATCCTAGGCAGGATCGCGGATCCCCCGTGGCACCGGGCAGTGAGGCTTGCCCGTACGAACAAGCCTCACTGCCCGAGAACGCAATCCGGCCGCTCAGCGCCGGACCCGGCGGCGTGCGCACCGCGGCATCCGCCGCGTCGTCGGGCGCCAGGAGTGGTGGAGGTGACCGCGTTGCTTGCCGTGCCGGCGAAGCAGCTTTCGGTCGGCGCGACCGAGCCACTCGTGGCCTTCACGTCGCCGTTGCAGGTCGCTCCACTGAGGACACCGGCCAGGTAGTCGGCCACGGCGGCGTCAGTGTGCAGGTGACCTTGCCGCCTGGGGCGGCACTGTGCGACGACCACGAAGAGCCTCCCGGTGACGAGCGAACTCAGCCCGATGCTACGAGCCCTATCACCACACTCGACTCGAAAGTCGGGGCACCACCTGAACTTGACTGATCGAGGGTGAGGCGAATCCGGTTCCGCTCCGGCCGCCGGTGTGGTTTCGTTCGGATCGTGACTGAGCGGGTGAACATCTCCTCCGGTGGGGACTTCGAGCAGATTTTTGGTTACAGCCGGGCGGTGCGCGTCGGCGAGCACATCCACGTGTCCGGGACGACGGCGCGCGAGCCGTTCCGGTCAGGTGACGCGTACGAGCAGGCGGCGGCCGTGCTTTCGATCATCGAGACCGCTTTGCGGGAGGCCGATTCGAGCCTGTCCGCGGTGGTCAGGACGGTCACCTACGTGACCGACATCAAGGACGCCGACCTGGTGGCGCGGGCCCACCGCGAAGCCTTCGGCGACGTGCTGCCCGCGGCCACGATGGTCGAGGTCTCGGCGTTGCTCGACCCGAAGATGAAGGTCGAGATCGAGGCCTACGCCATCGAGCAGTAGCTGGGGTACGGCATCGGTCACTGTGGTCGTGACTGTCGCCGGCGCCTTGGTCACCTGAGGTACATGAAGGCCCCTTCGTTGCGTCTAGTGTCGCGTGATCCTGCAGGTCTTACCCGTGATCAGACGGCGATCTCCGGAGATCGCCGTCTGATCACGCGTAACCGCCGTCTGATCACGCGAGATCGCCGTCCGAGGAACGAAACCCAACGTCAAGCAAGCAGGATCACGCGACACTGGCGCAGGGAAGGAGGCCTTCACGGACCTTCGATCCCGACCTATCCGCCGGTAGGTACCTGGACCGGGCGGCCCTATCCCGAATCGCCACTCAAGACCACCTCGGTTAACTACTTCCCGAGCGAACCGACCAGCACTTCGGCAGCCTCACGCGTCGCGTAGAGCTTCCAGAACGCGTCGGCGAAGACGTCCGGGTGGATCACCTCGGGTTCGAAGTCCAGCGGCCCCGAGGTGAGCACCTGGTGCGGAACGCTGCCCTCGATCAGCGCGCCGATGTTGACCGCTCCGGCGTAGACGCCCTTCTCGGCGAGCACGGAGTTCAGGTTGTGGAAGTAGTTCCGCAACGCCGCCTGTGCCATCCCCACGTTGCCGAGGAACGGCACCGGGTGCAGGCCGGATTGACCGGCGGTGAACAGGATCGCGCCGTCGCCGCGCTCGGTCATGTCCGGCAGCACGGCTCGCACCAGTGCCACCGCGGACACCAGGAACCGGTCCAGGATGAGCCTCAGGTTCTCCGGATCGACGTCGAGTACCGGCGCGATGCCCTCCCCCCTGTTCCCGCCGCCGGGGTTGAACGCGACCGCGTCGATCCGGCCGATGGCGGTGACGGCGGCCGCGATCCGGGCCGGTTCATAGACGTCGGCGGCGAACCCGCTCGCCTCGATGCCGTCACCGTGGAGTTCGGCGACGAGGGCGTCGAGGTTCTCGGTGGTGCGCGCGACGAGGGCGACGCGGAAACCTTCGCGGCCGAAGCGGCGGGCGAGTGACAGTCCCAGCACCGGCCCGGCGCCGAAGATCGCGAACGTTTTGGTCATATGTCCTCCCAGAAACTAAAGTTGAGGGTCTCCTCAACTTCTTCGAAGGTACACACAACTTGAGGCCAGCTTCAACTTGGCTACGATGCGGGCGTGACCAAACCCCTCCGGAAGGACGCCCAGCGCAACCGCCACCTGCTGGTCGAGGCCGCCAGGGGGCTCTACGCGGTGCGAGGACTCGACGTCGCGCTCGAAGAGATCGCCAAGACCGCCGGTGTCAGCATCGGCACGCTGTACAACCACTTCCCTCAGCGCACGGATCTGGTCGACGCCGCGTTCGCCGACCGGACCGAGACTGTCGCGGCCATCGCCGAACACGCGCTGGCCTTCGACGACGCCTGGGCCGGGTTGACGTCCTTCATCGAACGGATCTGCGAACTGCAGGCCGCCGATCGCGGCTACAACGAGCTGGCCTCGACACGGCCGCCGCAGACCGAGGACCTCGAACGCGGGTACGGCCTCATGACCCGTGTCATCGAGCGCGCCAAGGAGAGCGGGGCCCTCCGCGGCGACTTCACCCTCGAGGACATGGCCTTCGTGACCTGGGGGATCGCGCGCACCGTGGAGGCGACCGCGGCCGTCCGGCCGGAGGCCTGGCGCCGCCATCTCGCCCTGCTGTTCGACGGGATGCGTGCCACGGCCGCGAGCCCGCTGCCGGAACCGCCGCTGCTGCCCGACGAGCTGGCGCGGCTCCTGGGCGGCTGCGGCTGAACTCCTCAGGCAACCCATCTCCCCTCCGGAACGTGTTCACGCCGGGACGTGGCAGCTGGACTCCTCCCAGAGCCAGACCGCACTGGAGCCGCTCATGGAGACCACCGACCCCTTCGCGTCGGTCAAAAGGAAACGCCGGATCTACTGGCCGCCGTCGCCGCCGCGAAGAAATGCGTGCCCGCTCCTTGAGACCCTCAAGAAGCGATCTCCGGCGTGATCCCACCCGCCGCGGCGAGCGCGCGATGCAGCGCGAGTTCGGCCGTCGCCCCCTCGGCCAGCACGATTCCCGTACAGGACCGCTGATCCGCGAGGTGCCGGATCTCGTCACCGGGGCTCGCCGTCGGATACCACTCCGGCGCGCCGGGCAGACCGGGTAGCCGATCGAGCCCTGACCAGCCCGTCAGCACGCCTTCCTCGGCCGGATAGGCCAGGACGAACCCGACACCCGGTCCTTCGCTGAACCTTTGGGTGAGCAAATCGGGCTCCTCGCCCAGCGCCATGGAGATCATCGCGGAATAGACGTTGGTGGCCAAAGAGCGGCACAGTGCCTCGCCGAGCATCGCCCCGCCGATCCGGATGTTGATCTCGACGACCTCCGGCCCGTCGGCGGTGAGGACGAATTCGGTGTGCGCGAAGCCCTGTTCGTGCCCGGCGGCCTTGAGTACCTGACCGATCCACTCGGCCAGTCCGGCGTGCTCGGCGTCGGGGAAGGCCACCGGGAACGCGGCGGCTTCCTCGCGACGCACGGGCTCGGGCGACAGCTGACGGGAGAGTACTCCGAGCAGCCGGGTTCTTTCTTGCCAAGTAACGGTTTCCGCGCTGTAGAGTGGCCCGGCGAAGTACGGTTCGGCGATCAGATGCCCCTTGAGTGGCGTGTCTTTCGCCTCCAGCCTCGCTCGCTCGAGTTCGGCGGCGTCGCGGACGAGCCACACTCCTCGTGACGACGTCCCCGACGAATCCTTGACCACCAAGGGAAACCCGAGTTCTTCGGCGACCATGACGGGTACCGGGCGCCCACGGGTGAGCCCGTGTTCGTACAGCAGATCGCGCACCGCACCCTTGTCCCGCAGCACGCGGACGGCCGCCGCGTCCGGGCCGGGAAGGCCGAGCCGGGCGGTGAGTTCCGCGCCCGGCAGCGCCCAGGTGTCGGTCGAGTTGATGATCCCGGCGAGATCCGGGATGGCACGCAACGCGGTTTCGCAGGCCGCGATGTCGGCGGTGTCGATGTCGACGACCTCGAGCCTGTCCGGTCCGAGCGTGCCGAGTTCGTAACGGTAGATATCGCGGTTTCCGGTGAACAGCACCAGTTTTCGCCCGGCTTCCGCCGCCGCGTCGGCCAGCCTGCCGAGGCCGAAGGTGAGTGCTTCCAGCAGGACGACGGTCACGATGCCCGATCCTTCCGGTACGACTGCTGGGAAGGCAGCGAAGGTTCCCCGAATCGGCGGCGTCGCCAGTCCATCACCGCCCACGGCAGGGCGAGGTCGTCCAGCGAAGCGATCTCGCGTGGCGCGAGACCCGCCGGGTCGACGGCCTCGCGGTGCCGCGCGAAGACCTTTGCCGTGTAACGATGTCCGGTGTCGGCGCCGATCACGACGTGCGTCCGGTCCGGGTTCCGCGCCGCCTCCCAGCCCGCCGCCAGATACGCGGCACCGGTGGAAAGCCCGGCGAAGACGGCGTGATCACGCATCAGGCCGATGGTCGCGGCCATGGCGTGCACGAAGTCCAGCCAGTGGATCCGGTCGTACAGTTCGTGATCGACATTCTCGAACGGGATGGCGCTGCCGATGCCCGCGATGATCGCGTCCGGATCGGTGAACCGTTCACTGCCGAAGGTGACGCTGCCGAACGGCTGGACCCCGGTCAGGCGGACGTCCGGATCGCGTTCGCGCAGCGACCGCGCGATCCCGCCGGTCGACGCGCCGGTGCCAACACTGCCGACGACGGTCAGCGGCCCGGCAGGCAGCGCACGGGCTACCAGGTCGGCGACCTCTCGGTAACCCAGGTAGTGCACGGGATCGTGGTATTGGCGCATCCAGTGCATGTCCGGATGGAACTCCAGCAGTTCGTGCACGCGCGTGACCCGGCGCCGCTGGTCGAGGCGGAGGTCCTCCGAAGGCGGCATCTGGTCCACGGTCGCGCCCAGGATCTCCAGCTGCGAACGCATGGTGAGATCGACGGTGGTGGACGCGACGATGTGGCAGCGCAGACCGTAGCGGTGACAGGCCATCGCCAGCGCGAGGGCGTAGATCCCGCTGGAGCTGTCGATCAGCGTCTGTCCTTTTCGGACGACACCGTCGGCGAGCAAGGACCGGACCGCGCCGAGCGCCGCGTAGACCTTGAGAGTTTCGAACCGGATCAGCACGACGTTCGGCGCGAGCCGGATCAGCGCCGGTGTCTTGATCGCGTCCGTGACGTGCTCGTGCACCAAGGATTCCATCTCGACGGGCATCGCGTTCACCGGCCGACCGACCGCAGGTAGGCGGCCAGCGACTCGGCCCCCGCGGCGTTGCGCGGGCCGCTCACGAGGTCTCCGTAGGAAACGACGTGGAACCGGTTGTCGCGCACGGCGGGTGTGTTCGTCAGCTGTGGCGCGGATTTGATGAACGCGATCTTGTCCTGGGCGGGCTGGTCCGCGTAGTCCACCACGACGATCACCTCGGGTTCGGCCTTCACCACCGCTTCCCAGCCGACGCTGCCCCAGCCGTCCTGGAGTTCGCGGAAGACGTTAGTGCCACCTGCGGCGTCGATGATGTCGTTGGGAGCGGCGTGTTTCCCGGAGGTGAAGGGCTGGTCGGTGCCGGAGTCGTAGACGAACACCTTGGCGGGTGGGGTCTTAGGCGCTCCGGAGCGGACCTTGTCGAAGCGCCCCTTGAGTTCCGCGACCAGCTCGTCGGCCCGCTGGCGGACTCCGAAGATGTCGCCCAGGTTGCGCAGGTCGGTGTAGAGCGCCTCCAACGGCGTCACCTCGGCCTTCGCGGTGGGATATTCCCAGCAGGTCTCGGTGTGCAGGTAGCTGCGGATGCCGACCTGGTCCAGCAGCTTCGGGGTGATCCCGCGCTCCTCGCTGAACCCGGAGTTCCACCCGGCGATCACCCAGTCCGCTTTGGCGTTGACCAGGATCTCGCGCGTGACCCGCGAAGTGCCGAGGCGTTCGACCTTCGCGTAGTCGTCCTTCCACGGCGAACTCGCGATCGACGGATCACCGAGGGAGTTCATCACGTAGCCGCGCATCCGGCCGGCGAGTCCGAGCGCGAACATCTTCTCGGCACCGGAAACGTCGTAGGCCACCGGACGTTGCGGCGCCGGGAAGGTGACTTGCGCACCACAGTTGGTCACCGTGGCCTGTGCCGGCGCGGCCGGTCCGGCCTCGACCTGGGCACCGCAGGCACTCAGGAGCAGTGCCGCGGCGAAGAGCGCGGCCACCCTGGACGGCTTCATCGTGAGATCCCCTCGGTTTCTTCGGCGGGAAGGTCGTAAAGCAGTTGGAGCGCACCGGTCACGGGATGGGTCACCTGGGTGACCTCGACGCCGAAGACAGCGCGGACCGTTTCGGGCGTGAGCACTTCGGCCGGTGTCCCGCAGGCGGCGAGGGATCCACCACGCAGCAAAGCGATCCGGTGACAGATCGCGGCGGCGAGGTTCAGGTCGTGCAGCGCGACCAGGACGGTGAGCCCGCAGTCGCGCAGGAACTTCAGCAGTTCCACCTGGTGCCGGACGTCAAGATGGTTGGTCGGCTCGTCGAGGACCAGGACCTCGGGCTCCTGGACGAGTGCCCGCGCCACCAGGACGCGCTGGCGTTCACCACCCGAAAGCGTCAGCACACTGCGCTGCGCGAGATGTGTGATGTCCAGGCGCCGCAACGCTTCCCGGCACAGCGCGCGTTCGCGGGCCGACAACCGGAGATTGCCGCGCTGATGCGGCGACCGGCCGAGCGCGATGACCTCCTCGACGGTGAAATCCAGATCCGCGCGGCTGTCCTGGGTGAGCGCGGCGATCCGGCGGGCGGTGTCGCGCAGGCCCTGCTCCGCGAGGTCGGTGCCGTCGAGGAGGACCGCGCCGCCGGACGGTGTCAGCGCCCGATAGACGCAGCGCAACGCCGTCGACTTGCCGCTGCCGTTGGGGCCGAGGAGACCGACGACCTCGCCCGCGCCGACGTCCAGGCACAGCTCGCGGAGCAACGCCGAACCGGCCACCTCGACGGAAAGTTCGGTCAGGGACAACATCAGCGACCCCCGAACGCGTAACCGCGCCGCCGCATCACCACGAGGAACACCGGGACGCCGATCAGCGCGGTGATCACGCCGAGCGGCAGTTCCTCCGGCGCGACGAGGGTGCGGGCGAGCAGGTCGACCCAGACCAGGAAGACCGCGCCCACCAGCGGCGCGAGTGCCAGCACGCGACGGTGTCCCGAACCGGCGACCATCCGCACCACATGCGGCAGGACCAGCCCGACGAACCCGATCGAGCCGCTCACCGCCACCAGCAGGCCGGTGACGACCGCGGTGAGCAGGAAGAGCCAGCGGCGCAACGCGGCCGAGTCCGTGCCGAGGCTCATCGCGGTCTCGTCGCCCATGGACAGGACGTCGAGCGCGGTGCCGTACCGCAGCAGGACCACGATCGCGACGGCCACCCCGAGCGCGGCCAGCGGCAGGGACGCCCAGGTCGCCGACCCGAGACTGCCGAGCAGCCAGAACAGCACGGTCTGCGCGGCCTGGCCGTTCGGCGAGAGGTAGACGAGCACGCTCATCACGGCCTGGAAGGCATAGGTGAGCGCGACCCCGGTGAGCACGAGACGCAACGGCGTCAGGCCGAATTTGCTGCGGGCGGCCAGGTAGACCAGCGCCGTCGCGCCCAGCGCGCCGAGGAACGCGGCCGTCGACAGCGCCAGCACACCGAGCCCGGCGAAGAGGCCGAACACCACGACGGCGGCGGCGCCGACCGAGGCGCCCGAGGAGATCCCGAGCACGAACGGATCGGCGAGGGCGTTGCGGACCAGGCCCTGCACGGCGACCCCGACCACCGCGAGCCCCGCGCCGACCACTGCCGCGAGCAGCACCCGCGGGGTCCGGACCTGCCACACGATCGAGTACCCGGCGACCTCGTCTCCGGTGATGGTGCCGCCGACGATCGCCTTTCCCAGGTAGCGCAAAACATCCGGGAGGGCGACGGCGGTCGGGCCGAGCGCGATGCCCGCGATCAGCGAGATCAGGAGCGCCGCCGACAACAGGACCACCGGACCGGTGAGCCGGAGCGGGCGGGCGGTCTCGTCGTCGGGCTCCGCGAACAGGCGAAGCGTTTCAGCCGGCACGTTCACCACGCACGATCAGGCGGCGCGCGTGGTTGTCGTAAGGCGAGCCGTCGAAGTCGCCGAAGCACTCGACGTCCGTGAAGCCCACCGTCTCGAACAGCGCCTTCAGTTCCGCGGCGCTGTAAAGGAAGGACAGGATCGACGCCTGCTTCGCCACACCCTCGCGGACCAGGGTCCAATCGGTCTTGAGCCGGGTCCAGTCGTCGAGAATCGTGTCGCGCATGAACACCGTCCCGCCGTCGACGTCGACCGCTTTCGGGCGGCCGACCCAGCCGGCGAGCACCTCCTTGCCGAGCACGTCGATCAACAGCCTGCCGCCGGGCGCGAGGCTGGCGTAGGCGTTTCGCAGCACGGTGAGGTTGTCGCCGGGCTCGGTGAAGTAACCGAACGAGGTGTACATGTTGATGATCAGGTCGTACGCGCCGGGCTCGACGTATTCGAGCATGTCGGCCTCGATCAGCTTCGCGGCGACTCCCGCGCTTTCACAGGCCTCACGCGCGCGTTCGAGCATGGCCGGGCTGAGGTCGACGCCGGTCACGTCGGCGCCTTTCCTCGCCAGCGGCACGACGTGGATCGCCGGGCCGCAGGCCAGGTCCAGCACCTTCGTGTCTTCCGTGACCGCGAGCAGCGGCGACGTGGCCGTCAGGCGTTCGGCCTCTTCGGCCCGGCCGCACGGGAACATCACGTCCGCGAAGCCGACCCACAGGTCGTCGTCCTCGTACCAGTGCATCTCTCTCCGCTCGCCGGGCCGCACGACTCAGCCCCACAAGTCGTCGGGAGGTCGTCCTCGGTTCCCGGTGTTCCGACCTTTCTCGTGGAGTGATCACGGGCGCGCGGATCGGCACGCTGAGTTAGGGCGCAATTGGTCTGGACCGGTCAAGGTCCCGCTCTCAAGGAGGCGGGATCAGATCGATGAGGAACATCTGGTCGGGCGCGCCGGAGCAGCGTTCCCGGACGACCTCGGTACCCGCGTCGGTGTCCAGGTCACGCAGGCCGAGGCACTGGCTGGTCCCGACGGGACTGATGACGTAGTACGCGGCCTCGGGCGGGCCCGCCGCGGCGATGGTGAACAACTGGTCCGCACTGTCGTCGCCACAGTCGTCGCGGGGCTCGACCAGGTCGTGTCCCATTCCTTCGTTCACGACCGTGAGGCAGCCGACCCCGGTGTCCGGATGGTGCCACTGGATCTGCACGGCGTTCACCTCCCCGATCGGGTCGATGAACACGCGGGGCGAGGCGGCTTCCCCGCAGGGTTGCTGGGCGACGATGGTGCCGGAGTAGAGCTGGGTCCGGTCCTTCCCCTCGGCGAGGCAGAGCTCGGGAGAGCGGGCCGGCCGGATCTGCGCCCAGCTGCCGATCTCCCGGAGGGCGAGCCCGGGCATCAGGGCCTCGGCGACCTTGTTCTCCGAGGGCGTGTCGAAGGGCGAGATCAGATATCCCAGCGTGCCGACGAGGACGACGAGGACGACGACCACGATCAACGGCGCGCGCCAGCGCTGCCAGCGCCGCGGTGCCGGCTCCGGCCGCGCGACGGCGTTCACCCTCTCGTCGTCGGCGGCCCGTTCCTCGGCCCGCGACGGGCTTCCCATCGCGATGCGCGTCCTGGCCTCGAGCCACCGCCGCACCTGCTCGTCACCGAGTCCGCACGCGCGCGTGAAGGCTTCGACGAATGACTCGCGAGGCAAGGTGGTGCGGCCGAGAGTGGTCGCGATGGTGCTCGCCGGAAGTGCTCCCCCGAGTTCCGCGGCCCTTCCGGACAACTGCCGATAAGTCAGTCCGGACCATGTTCTCAATACACGCAGTGCCGCTGTGAACTCAGCCGGTGAACCGGCCGAGTCCGGTGGCAGGCCTTCCGTCGGCGACTCCCCATCATCGCCCCCCTCTTCAACGATCATCGCTCTAGATTGACTGAGGCCATCTCGGCGGCGATACCGCCAATCAGCGGCGCCGGAATCTGCTGTTCGGGCGCGCTCGAACGGTTTCGTACAAGCCCGAACTGGCCGGAGGTTGCCCATGCGCTGGCCAGGAAGTCAGGCTGATCAGTGTTGGTCCCACATCAACCGCACCGGGGGAGGCGCGGAAATGCCTGGGCTCCGGAAGTGAGCAATCGAAAAGAACCGGCGGGATCATCGTCAGTGGCGACGGGAAACTCGACGGAAACACCAGGGTTACCTCGGAAGGCATCCACTGAAATTCTGTTCTGAAGATCGGGCGGCGCTCGTCGCCGCCCGCATTGGGGAAGCGATCAGGCCTGCTCGGAGGGGTGAATGAGCAGCCGTCCGCTTGATACCGGGGAGCACCCTCGCGCGCCGCGACTCTGAGCACACGCGAGAAGAGAGCTGTGATCCCGGCAGCGGACCGACAGTTCGCGAACGAACGGTTTCCTGATAACCGAATCGACTCAGTGATCGTGAGTTGATAACGGCAGGCGCCGTTACCCCGAATGCCTGCCGACCGCCCGGCCACGCGGCCTGGCTCGAACTCGGTCAATCAGAAATGGCGAACACCGGATTACGTGGAGCGTTGTTGATGCGCAGTGGGCAAAGTGATGTCGCCGAGCGGCAGGTCGTCATTGTCGGGGCGGGGAATGCGGGTCTCTGTGCGGGTATAGCCGCACTGCAGGCGGGCGCGACCTCCGTCGCCGTCCTCGAAGCCGCGCCGAAGGAACTTCGCGGCGGGAACAGTTCCTTGACCAGGACCATGCGTTTCTCCTGGCAAGGAAGATCATTCATCGCGGGCCTGCTCCGGGAGGCTGACGAACACCGGGCCGAAGAGATACTGGCCGGCCGATCGGAATACACGGACGAACAGTATCTCAGCGACTGGTTGAAGGTGTCCGGAAGTCAGGTGGATGTCGCCCTGATCGAATCGATCATTCGCCGTTCGACGGACACGATCACCTGGATGCGCGATTTCGGCCAGCGGTGGGCACCGAGGCCGACCCCGCTTCCCGGCGATGTGCCGATCGTTCTCGACGGCGGCGGCCAGAGTCTGCAGGACCGGAATTTCGCCCGGTTCGAGGGGCTCGGTGGAGCGGTCTTCTACGACAGCGCGGTCACCGATTTCGAAAAGGCCGCCGACGACCGGTATCTGCTCCACGGTTCGGGGCCCGCGTTCCCGGTGCTCGCCGACGCGCTGGTACTGGCATCGGCCGGCTTCGAGGCGAACACGCGACTGCGTGAACTCCACCTCGGAGAGGACTGGCGGAACGTCAAGCTGCGAGGCGTCCCGTTCAACGAAGGCGCGCCGCTGACGGCCGCCGTCGAGATCGGCGCCGACGTCGCGGGCAACTGGGAAAAGTGCCACACCACGCCGCAGGGCGTGAAGTTGCCCGACTACATGCTGCCGGGCCAGATGCACAAATCCCACGGCCTGGCCAGGTACGCCTATCCGCTGGGCATCGTGGTCAACCGGCAGGGGCGTCGCTTCTTCGACGAATCCGGCTACAGCAACCTCAACTACGTCACACTGGGACAGAAGATCCAGGAACAGCCCGGAAAGATCGCCTTCCAGATCTTCGACGACAAGGTCGTCTCGGCCGGCACACTCCCGGACGGCTACCTCGGCGACCCGGCGGCGGTGATCGTCTCCTCGGTCGAGGAAGGCGCACGACGGCTCGGTATCGACGCCGAGCACCTGACAGCCGAAGTCCGGCGCCTGAATTCCGGGCAAGGACAGAAACGCCTCGACACACCTCCGTTCCTGTTCGTTCCGGTGGTCTGCGGCCTGACCTTCACCTACGGCGGGCTGTCCGTGACCGCCGACGCCGAAGTGCGCGGCGGCGGCGAACCGATCAGCGGCCTCTACGCGGCGGGCGTGATCGTCGGCGGCCTTTACGACCAGGGATATCCGGGTGGCACCGGGCTGATGGCGGGATCCGTACTGGGCCGGGCGGCCGGAACGTCCGCCGCCGGCCACGCCCTTCGGACGCGGGGAGGGAAGGCTCATGCCGTCACCATCGCCGAATGAGCTGAAGATCGTGATCGTCGGGCTCGGCAAGATCGGGTCGCTCTATGCCACGTGCTACGGCGAGGCGGGTCACCGGATCCGCACCGTGGACACCGGGAACAACGCCGACTGGGACCGCGTCGACCACGTTCCCGATCCCTCGGGTGTCGACGCCTGGGTGGTCGCCACGCCGACGGCCACGCATCTTTCCGTCGTCGGCGAAATTCTCCTGATTCAGCCGGATGCCCGCGTCCTGCTCGAGAAACCTGCTTGCTACCCGGAAGACCTCGCCGCTCTCCAGCGAACGATCCGACGGAATCCCCGCGCCCGGATCATCGTCAACGACGTGTACTCCCGCAGTGAGGCCGTGCGGCACTTCGCGGAGTCCGTGCGGCAGGTCGGTGCATCCGGTCCGATCAAGAAGATCACCGTGGAATTCACCAAAAACCGGGAACTCGACGTCGCGAACGGCAGGTTCGTCGACACCCAGTACGGCGAAGCCGGCTACGAGGGTTTCCACATGCTGAGCATTCTGCGCGCGATCCTTCCCACCGAGCAGTATCGGACGTATCTGCGCACGATGCCGGAGTCGGTGACCGCGGAAATGCGGGTGCGGACCTCGGCCGCGGGACTGCCGGACGTCGAGCTCTACACGTCGTCGACCGGCGCCATCGCCTTCGCGGGCTTGGCGGAGTTCGCGTTCTCCGAAGGCGTTTCACGGAACTACCTCGACCCCTCCGAAATTCCCTACGGGTCCGAATTCCGGTATCGGTTCGCCGACGTGGAGTTCGATTCCGGCGAACACGTCACCTTGGTCTTCGAGCCGTTCTTCGACTCGGACCTCGACTACAAGAACCTGCACGTCGTCCACCTCCGGAACGCGACGTGTCCTCCGGACGCGGCATCGGCACGCCGTTCCGTGATCGCCGTCAACCATTTCAAGGAGGCGCTTCTGACCCAGCTGGAACTCCTGCACCGCATCGACGAGGGCACCACGGTGATACGGCCGGCCGAGCACCGGTTCCTGGCGGCGCTGGGTTCGGCCATGTTCACCGGGACCTTCCCCAGCACAACGGAATCCGATCACCTCGACCACCGGGTAACCGACGAGAAGTTCACACGAATTGGGAGCGAAGCATGACGCTGATCATTGAAGACCTTTCGACACTGCTGAGGCCGGCCAAGGACATGCTGGCCGAAGTCTCCGACAAGGAAGCTGCTTTGGCGCAGGTGACGAGCCAGATCAAGAACGACGCCGCCGCCCGCGCGTTGTTCGCGCAGGCGTGCCGCTTCGAGGCTCCCTTCACCGCGAGCTGGGTCCACGGTCCCGGTGACAATTCCCCATACCTGTCCTTGGAACTGGCCGCGTCGTCCCTCGACGACGACCGGTATCGCGCCCAGCTCGCCGACATCGTGCTGTCGACGTCGACGTCCATTCCCTTCGACTACCGGGCGCTGGCCGCGGAGAAGCTCGCCCAGCTCGGGACGGGCGAGTTCGCCGGGGCTCTCAAGGAGGTCGTGGACTCCTACGAACCGCTGCCTGTCCGCGGCCTGCAGGCGAAGATCGCCGTCCCCACCGACGGCATCGACCACCTTTTCGACATCCCGGACACGGTGACCGGCAGGCTCAACATCCTGATCGCGGCCAGCAGGGCGAAAACCCTGGAGAGCCGGTACCTGCTCGCCGGGCGGCTCCTCGGGAACGGGGTCCAGGTGACGGAGCCGGCGGGTGAGCCGGAGCGGCTGATCCTCGAGGACGTCGGGACGACCATGGTGTCCCCGTCGGACTACCTGGTGCCATGGGACCAGGAGTTCCCCGGTGAGAACGGCAGCAACCTCACCCTCGCGGAGTTGATGCGCATCACGCTGATGTGCGGGGAATTCCAGCTCCCGGACACGACCGTGCGGCCGATCCTGGTCGACTTCTACCGATCGGTGCTGCGGACCGGCGGCCGCTCGATCATCGGCCTCGCGGCCGGCGTTTTCCATGTGGAGCACGGCACCCTCGCCACGCCCTCCTACTACTACCAGGGCCGCGACGCGATCCTCGGCAAGGGCTGCGTGATCGACTGCGTCGGCGGGGCCGTCCTGCAGGCGGGTTCGTTCCTCGGCGGGGGCTACATGCCCATTCTGATCCACACCCACAAGCACATTCGCAAGAGCAACCAGGCAGCCGCCTCGGAGCGGAAGCAGATCCTTCCCTGCATCTTCGCGGCGGAGGCGGGCGCTCGCTACCCGATGGACGCGATCGGGCTGTTCGAGACGGTGGACTACCTCGGCAGGGAAACCCCCTACGAAGGAATCCGGGCGATCCCGCACGCGAAGTAACGCACGGCTTGTTCACCTGAACACGGAATTCGCATCTCGATGCCGCCGGGCGGGACGGCTTCGCCCCGCCCGGCGGCATCGAAAACAGGAGGGTCAAGGGAAATGAATGCAACGTTCGGGACCAAGGTCGCCGTGATCGGCGCGGGCTATGTCGGGTTGACCACGGCCGCCTGCCTTTCGTCACTGGGACACCAGGTCGTGTGCGCGGACGTCGACCGGGACAAGGTCGACGCCTTGAGCCGAGGTGAGGCGACCATCCGGGAGCCGGGGATCTGCGAACTGGTGGTGGACGGGCTGGCGTCCGGCAGGCTGGGCTTCGTCCTCGGCGCGAGCGCGGCGGTGGCCGACGCGAGCATCGTGATCCTTTGCGTGCCGACGCCGATGAGCGCCACCGGCGCGGCGGATCTGACGACGCTGGAGTTCGTGGTGGCCGAGTTGCGGGAACTCCTGCAGCCCGGATGCGTCGTGGTGAACAAGTCGACGGTGCCGGTCGGCACGGCGGCCCGCGTCGCGGAACTGATCGATCGAACGGACGTGGCGGTCGTGTCCAATCCCGAGTTCCTCCGTGAAGGGTCCGCGGTCCACGACTTCCTGAATCCCGACCGGATCGTGGTCGGCTCGGCCGATCGTGACCCGGTCTCCGCCCAGCGCGTCGCCGACCTGTACGGGAAGCTCGACACTTCCGTCCTGGTGACCGATTCCGCGAGCGCCGAGATGATCAAGTACGCGTCCAACTGCTATCTCGCGACACGTCTGTCCTTTGTGAACACCGTCGCCGAACTGTGCGAGTACCTCGACGCGAGTATCGACGACGTGACGCTGGGAATGGGTTACGACGCACGGATCGGCAAGTCGTTCCTGCGACCCGGCCCCGGCTGGGGTGGTTCCTGCCTGCCGAAGGACACCTTCGCCCTGCTGCACATCGCGGAGTCGGCCGGCAGCGACTTTTCCCTGCTGCGAGCGGCGATCGAAACCAACCTGAAGCAGCAGGAACTGGTGGTCGACAAGGTGCGCAAGGCCGTCGGCGGCGACCTGGCCGGCGTCCGGATCGGCCTGCTCGGCTTGACGTTCAAGGCCGGGACGGACGATTTGCGGGACTCCCCGGCGCTGGCTGTCGCCGGACGGCTGGCCGCCGAAGGCGCGGAACTGTTCGGCTACGACCCCAGCGTCCACGCCCCGGTGCCGGGGGTGACGGACGGGGTGCGGATCACGGGAACCGCCTATCACGCGGCGAACGGCGCGGCGGCGATCGTGCTGCTGACGGAATGGCCGGAGTTTCGCGCTCTCGACTGGGCGCGGATCGCCGACCGGCTCGACGGCCGGTCCGTCATCGACACCCGGAACCTCCTCGATCCGCTCACCGTGGCCACGACGGGCCTTTCCTATCAGGGCATCGGCCGTCCGTCGGCCCTGCCGCGCACCGGCGACATGGTCCGGCAGGCAGGCTGACCGGGGGTGGACGGCGAGTGGTTTCCGGGCCTCACTCGTCGTCCCCTCGCCGTCGAGGACGGGAAGAACGATGACGAAGCGAGTCAAACCCTGGTCCGCGCTTTTCGCGCTGTGCCTGGGTTTCTTCATGGTCATGCTGGACATGACCATCGTGAACACCGCGGTGCCTTCGATGGTGCGCGAACTCGGCACCGAACTGACCGCGGTGATCTGGGTGACCAGCGTGTACCTGCTCGCCTACGCCGTTCCGATCCTGCCCGCCAGCAGGCTGGGTGACCGGTTCGGGCCGAAGCGCGTCTTCGTCGCCGGGCTCGTGGTGTTCACCGGGGCGTCACTGTGGTGCGGGCTTTCCGGAAGTGTGGAGACACTGATCGTCGCCCGCGCGGTGCAGGGTCTCGGCGCGGCGCTGATGACCCCGCAAACGACGGCCTTCATCACGCATTTGTTCCCGCCGGACAAGCGCGGTCCGGCGCTGGGCGCCTGGGGCAGTGTCGCGGGCGTCGCCATGATCACCGGGCCGGTGCTCGGCGGTGTGCTCGTCGACAGGCTCGGCTGGGAGTGGATCTTCTTCGCGAACGTGCCGATCGGGCTGGTCGCCTTGGCGCTCACGGCCGTCCGGGTGCCCGACTGGCGACCGGGGAACTCGCACCGCTTCGACGTTCCCGGCATCCTGCTCTTCGGCGCGGGTCTCGTCTGTGTCGTCTTCGGAATCCAAAATGGACAGACTTACGGCTGGGGGACCGTCGGCGCGGGGATCGCGATCTTCGACATCGTCGGGGCGGGAGTGCTGCTGCTCGGGGGTTTCGTCCTGTGGCAACGGGTCAACCGCCGCGAACCCCTGCTGCCGTTGCGGATCTTCCGCAACCGCGACTTCTCCCTCGGCGCCGCGTCCGCGGTGATGGTCGGGTTCGCGATGACCAGCACGCTCTTGCTGCTGGCCATCTACCTCCAGTCGGTACTCGGCCTGTCCCCGACCGATGCCGGCCTGCTCACCGCGCCACTCGCCCTGATGTCCGGCGCCGTCGCGCCGTTCGCGGGGCGGTTGTCGGACCGGATGAACCCCAAGTACCCGCTGATGTTCGGGTTGTTCTCGCTGTGCGGCGGCCTGTGCGTCCTCGCACTGGTGGTCATCCCGGCGAGTTCACCGCTGTCCCTGATCCCCGGACTGCTGTGGTGCGGTCTCGGGGTCGGGTTCATCTTCTCCCCGATGGGCAACGTGACCCTCAACTCGGTCGAGCGTTCGCTGGTCGGCAGCGCGTCGGGCATCTTCAACACGGCGCGGCAGATCGGCGGGGTCCTCGGCGGGGCGGCCGTCGGTGTGGTGCTGCAGGCGCAGACCGGTGCCTCGATGGTCGGCAGGGCGAACGAAGCCGCGGCCGCGTTGCCCGCCGAATTCCGGCAACGCTTCGTCAGCGGCTTCACCGGAGAGGCCGGAGCGGCGGGCGCCGCCGCCGAGTTCGGCGGGGAGGCACCCGTGCTCCCGGCGGACCTGCCACCGGAGATCGCCGTCCAGGCAGGGGAACTCGCCCTGCGGATCACCGACGCCGCGCTCACGGACGCGGTCAAGACCGCCTTCCTGCTCCCGATAGGCATGCTGGTCCTCGGGCTGGCGTGCTCGGTCGCCCTGCGCGCCACGCGGCGCCGTTCCCTGGTGGAACCCGCCTTCGTGCATGCTCGTGGTCATGATCGATGACTTCGCGAAGAAGTACCTGCACGGCGACCTGCGAGAGCTCCGTGAGGCGATGCTCCGGAAGCTCGACGGGCTGTCCGAGTACGACATCCGCCGTCCGCTGACCTCGACCGGGACCAACCTGCTCGGCCTGGTCAAGCACCTGTCGGTGTGGGAGTCCCGGTACTTCGGCGAGGTCTTCGGCCGGCCGTTCCCCGAGCCCGTCCCCCGGTGGAACGACCCCGGCCCGCGCGGCACCGACTTGTGGGCGACCGAGCACGAGACCCGCGAGGAGATCACCGGTCGCTACCGGCGCGTCTGGGAACACGCCGACGCGACCATCGCCGCTCTCCCCCTCGATTCGCCCGGCCACGTTCCCTGGTGGCCGCGTCCCGACGTGATGCTGTTCAACGTCCTGGTCCACATCCTCACGGAGACCAGCCGTCACGCCGGGCACGCCGACATCCTGCGCGAGCAACTGGACGGCGAGGTCGAGGTGGCTGCCCGGCGGGGGCAGGACAAGGCCTTCTGGGAGAACCGGCTGGCGGAAATCGAGCGGGCGGCCAAAGTCGCCGATCGGTCCCCGGCTGAGGGAGAATCCCTTCGAAAAGGTCCGGACTCGATGTCCGGTCTCGCCTGACGGCTCCGCGCGCATCTGTTCGAGATGGCCGGAGATGTCGTCAGGGCCGTCGAGTCCTATGTGGAGGCCGCACGGCGCGCGACGAGCCTGCCGCACCAGCGTTATCTTCACGCACGGGCCGTCCGCCTGCGCTGACCCCCGCACGGGATTCGGCACCTGATCGCGAAGTTCTCGCGATCAGGTGCCGAAGGGCGAGGGTGTTAGCAGATGAGCAGGAGCCCGGTGATCGCGGTGCAGGTCGACGACGCGGTGTTGTTGGCCGCGTTCGGGTCGGCGACGGAACTCTGCGTGATCTTCGCGGTCGTCTTGACCGGCCCGAGGGCCAGCAGTCCGGCGGCCACCGAGAACTTGGCCGTGGCGCTGGTTCCGGACGCGAGCGACGAGACGTCGCAGTTGACGACGTTCGTGCCGCCCGGGTTCGAGCAGGTGGACGAGCCGGTGAACCGCAGCCCGTTGCCGGGGGTCGACGCCACCCGGATCCCGGACGCCGTGCCCGGTCCGGAGTTCGTGACCTTGACCGTGTACTCGATCGTCGACGTCAGGATCCCGCGTGGGGACGCGGTCAGCGTGACACCGAGATCGGCGGCGCTCTGCGCGCCGGTGATGGTCAGCACGGGGCCGTCGAGGATCTCGAAGCTGTAGTTGTCACCGACGAACTGGTGCTGCAGGGTGACACTGCCCAGTGGGGCGTCATCCTTGACCCGGAAGGTGAACAGCACGGTCTTGCTCTGGCCGGGCGTCACGGTGCCGACTCCGCCGCGGATGCTGCCGCCGAGCATGTCGCAGGCGAACGCGCCGGGACACGACACCAGGTCGACGATCCCCGGCAGGGAGGATTCCTTGCCGTAGAGCGTCGCCTTGCCACCTTCGATGGTCGACGTCGCGTCGGCGTTGTAGACGGTCTGCTCGACGGTGAACGTCTGTCCACGTTGGACGGTGGTCGGCGAGACCTCCACCGCGCTGGTCGGCGGGGCCGCGAGGGCGGAGGACGGCGCAACGAGCATGATCGCGGCCACGGCGGCCACGAGAGACAGAAGTGAGGCTCTTCGAAGCTTCATCGGTTCTCACTATTCCGGTCGGGGGCGTCGCGCCGATCGGTGCGGACAACGATCAGTCGCCCAGGAACGGACATTCGTTACCGTCGTCTCCTTCCAGCGGCCTGAGGTTCTCACCCGCTCGGAGTAACCCTGCCGTATATTCCCAGGTCCGGAGCACGCGCCTTCGGCCAGTGGTTCCCAAGCTGTGACAAAAGCAGCCGCTCAGGGCGACATCGCGCCGTCCTCGCGGAGCGCCGGGAGCAGATTCGCCTCTTCGTAGCTCTCCCTTACCCCGCAACAAGTCGTCAAGGGTCGAGCAGCGCGCGAGCCACGGTTTCGCGCTCCGCACGCAGCCGGTTCAACGCCGACGCGAGTCCGGGATGAGCCTCTGGATCGCGTTGAACGAACTGGCCGAACGGCTCGAGGTCGCCCCGGGCCGCGGTGAGCCTGATGGTGGGCGACCTGACCAAAAAGGACGTTCTCGCCCGGATGCGGCTCGCGATCGACGGCTGGTTCGCACCTCCTGACGGGCTGAGGGAAGCGCGTACGCGAGAGTCTCTTGTGGACGTGCGAAGCAGCGCTCCCCTTGCCGGACGATCTCCGCGCGCAGTTCCGTGGCGACCAGGTTCAGTTCCTCGGTACAAGGATCATGGAATCGCCGGGCGAACCGGTACAGGCCCTGCCGAGGGCGCCTCGGGCCGATCGGCCCGAGGTCTTCGTCGCTGAACGGGGTACCGGGTGACGCATTCCGGGACGCTACACCAGCACCATTCGAGTGAACGGGGCCAGAACACCCGAGGGGTCGGTTTCGTTGCGGTAACCGAGGGGTCCGCTCCTACCATCGCGTTCGTCGCCGGTGACCCGAGTACCGGCACGAAAAAGGGAGCGCAATGAGCAGGATCGTCATCTTCGGGGCAGGCGGACGTGGCGGACGCCGTGCCGTCGCCGAAGCCGTGAGCCGGGGCCACCTGGTGACCGCCGCCGTCCGGGATCCCCGCCGTCACGCGGATCTCGCCGGGGACAACGTCACCTTGATCGCCGCCGACGTCACGGTCGCCGACGACGTCGCGAAGGCCGCCGCCGGGCACGACGCCGCGATCAGTTCCGTCTACCGCGCGGATCTGCCGTCACAGGAGTACTACCCCGCCGCCGCGCACGCGCTGATCGACGGCCTCGGCCGGGCCGGCGTCACGCGGCTGGTCGTCGTCGGCGTCGGATCGGCGCTGGAGATCGCACCGGGCGTCGCTTTCCACGACCAGCCGGGCTGGCCGTCGGCGCACCGCGAGTTCTCGCTCGGGCACACGGCGCAACTGGAGGTCCTCCGTGCGTCCGGCGGCGGGCTGGACTGGGTGATCGTCGCGCCACCGCCCGCGATGATCGACGAACATGCCGAACGCACGGGCGGATACCGCAGCGGGGACCACCGGGTACTGCCGCGCGCGGAGGACGCCGGACCGTTCTCCTACGCGGATCTCGCGGTCGCGCTGGTCGACGAGATCGAACGGCCGAAGCATTCGAGGGAAATGGTCGCCATCGACCACTGACCGGGGCAACCTTCCGGGCGGGTGGTTCGTAAGGAGTTCACCTGCACTCCCGCGACAACTGGAAGGGTCCCAGATGCAAGGCGTAGCAAGACGATCCGCGCTGACCGTGTCCGGCCTGGTCCTCGGCCTGTCCGGCCTGCTCACGAGTACGGCGTCGGCGAGCGAGGGCTGGCGGCTCGAACAACCGCTGGACAGCACGGTGAACCGGATCTACTACGGCGTCGCGGCCACCGGCACGAACGACGCCTGGACCGTCGGCAGCACCTGGACCGGCAGCGCCGAGGTCCCGGTCGCGGTCCGGTGGGACGGCACGACCTGGGCCGACACCACCCCGGCCCCGGTCACCGGCACCAGCGCCCGGTTCACCAAGGTCTCCGCCTCGGCACCGGACAACGTCTGGGCCGCCGGTGACCGCACGGTCGAAATGGGCACCCGGCAGGTCGCGGATCCCCGGCGTCCGCGGCCTGCCCGTCCGGCTGCGGCCGGCTCGTCGACGCTGGTCCAACGGTGGGACGGCCGAGCGTGGACCGACATCGAACGCCCGAAACCACCATCGGGCATGGAAGGCTTCACCAGCGACATCGCCGCGTTCTCGCCGAAATCGGTGTGGCTGATCACCTACGACTACGACTTCAAGACGAACAAGTCCGTGGACCACTTCGAACACTGGACCGGCACGGCTTGGGAGCAGGTCGAGATCCCGCAGATCGGCGCCCGTCCCCTGCGACCGACCCGCGTCAGCGGCACGGGTGACGACGACCTCTGGGTGTCCGCGACGTCCGTGGCGGCAGACGGCAAGGAGACCCCGTTCCTGCTGCACTGGAACGGCAAGGGCTGGCGGCAGGTCGAGGTGCCCGTTCCGGCGGACTACCGCACCGGCTGGCTGGTCAACCACGTCGTGCCCGACGGCCGCGGCTCGGCCTACGTCGTCGGCCGGGTGAACGAATGGAACGCGACCGGCATCCCGGCGTTCGTCACGCGCTGGGACGGGCAGAAGTGGAGCCCGCTGCCCGCCGTCCCGTTCGACGAGGTCAACGCCGCCGCGCTCGACGGCGCCGGGAAGCTGTGGACCGCGGGCTGGGTACCCGGTGACGGTCACATCCTGATGGCGGTGTGGAACGGGACCGAATGGCGGAAGGACGCTCTTCCGCCGGAGGTGGCGAAGGCGGCTGACGGGAGCTCGATCCTCGGGTTCGCCGCTGTTCCCGGTACGCCTGGGATGGTGACGGCCGGGCTGGGCAGTTCGAGTGGGCTGCAGAGCACTTGGGGTGTGATCGCCTCGCTCGGCTGGCACTGACGCTTCCCCAAGTACATGAAGGCCCCTTTCTTGTACCTAGGCGCAGGGTCCCGGCAGAGTCGCAGAGCTGGTCAAGCGCGTCGTGAGTGGCGATTCGGTTTCTGCCCGACCTGTCTTTGCCTACTGGCTGAAAACGGTGTCATCCTCCCCACTCGACCGAGTTGACCATGATCAACGGAGGATCGGGGACGTCGAGTGTCCCCCATCCTCCGTTGATCAAGGCCCGAGGCCCCGCGCCCGTCGGGCTGATTCACGTGGGCAAGCAACTACCGATCCGCCCCCACCCGACTTACCCACCCCCGACCAAACGTGACTCAGACGTCAAGCGCGGCCGCCCCCCCGGTGTCGCGAAAGCCACTTTCGCGACACCAGAGGTCCCGAAAGTGGCTTTCGCGACACCGAAACGGCAATTGCGCGACTTTGCCGGAGCCCTGCCCTGAAAGTAGGGAAGGAGGCCTTCATGTACTTCAGGCGAGGCGATCAGCGCTCCGGCGTGTCGCCACCGTTCTGCTGCTCGGCCAGGAACCGCTCGAACTGTGTCCCCAGTTCCTCCGCGGTCGGCATGTGCTCGACCGACTCCGCGAGCAGGCTCTCCTTGTCGGACGCCTCCATGAACGTGTCGTACTGCTGCTCCAGCGCACGCACGATGTCGGCGACCTTCTCCGATCCGGCGACCTGGCGGGCGATCTCGGCTTCGGCCTCTTGCGAGGCTTCCCGCAGATCACCGTCCGGCAGGTTCAGCCCGGTCGCCTCGGCGACGGCCCCGAGCAGGTGCAGTGCCGCACTCGGGTACGTCGAGTCCTCCAGGTACGGCGGCACGTGCGCGGCGAACCCGGACGCGTCGTGCCCCCACTCACCGAACCGGAACTCCAGCAGCCCGGCGACGCTGCCCGGCACCTGAAGCCGGTTGGGCAGCGGGCGGTGCTCGCCGACCAGTTCGTTCCGCGTCGCGTGCGCGGTCAAGCCGAGTGGGCGGGTGTGCGGCGCGCCCATCGGGATGCCGTGGAAGCCGGTGGTGAGCCGGACGTCCCAGCGTTCGACGAGCGCTCGCACGGCCGCGCAGAACCGCTCCCAGTCGTGGTCCGGTTCCGGCCCGGTGAGCAGCAGGAACGGCACGCCATCGGCGTCGTGCAGCAGGTGGACGACCAGTTCGGGGGCGTCGTAGGCCGCCCAGTGGTCGACGGAGTAGGTCATCCTCGGTCGGCGCGAGCGGTAGTCGATGAGCCGGTCGACGTCGAAGCGCGCGATCACGCGGTGCTCGGACGAGTTCAGGAGGTGCTCGGCGACGAGTCTGCCCGCCGAACCCGCGTCCATGAACCCGTCGAAGTAGTGCAGGAGCACGGCCCCGCCGAGGTCAGGGACGTCCGAGTCCACCTCGTACAGGTCTTCCGGGTCCAGCGCCACCAGATCCTCCAGGTTTCGTGCGTACACCTCTACGGGTGGCAACGCCCCGACAGGGGGCATCCATTCCGCCGATGGTGGCCGAGATCCTATCCAAGCGTGACGGTTGTCGTGGGCGGTCGGTGCCGGGGTGGTGCCGGGGTGGTGCAGGCTGAAGGGGTGACAGAGGAGACAGCACCGGCGGAACGGCTCAGCCTGCGCCCGCCGGCCAACCGGGTCAGCCGCCGCGCCATCGGGTACTGGACGGTGTGGGCCGCGGTCGGCTGGGCGGTGCTCGCCGGCGTGCAGGCGGTGTTCGTGGTCACGAGCGACGGCCCGCCGACGTGGCTCACGGTGACACTGACGATCTCGTGCGTGCTCGCGCCGCTGCATCTGCTGGTCATGCCGCAGTGGCGCTACCGGATCCACCGCTGGGAGGTCACCGGCGAGGCCGTGTACACCCAGGAAGGCTGGCTCAAACAGGACTGGCGGATCGCGCCGATCTCGCGGATCCAGACCGTCGACATCGAACGAGACCCGGTCGAGCAGCTGTTCAAGCTGGCTAAGATCACCGTGACGACGGCGTCGGCCGCGGGCCCGGTGAAGATCGCCGGGCTCGACCACGCCGACGCGCTGGCGCTGGCCGCGGAACTCACGAAGACCACGCAGGCCACCCCCGGTGACGCGACATGAGCACCGAAGCTCCGCCGGACGCCGCCGTCGACCAGTGGTACCGCCTCGACCGCCGGATGCTGCTGATCCGGCCGGTGCTCGACGTCGTCAAATCGCTGCCGGTGCTGATCGGGACGGTGCTCCTCGGCCGGGGCAACGGCTGGGAGTGGATCGGGCTGGGCATCACCGCGCTGACCGTGCTCGTCGGCATCTCGCACGTGCTCACGTCGCGCTATCGCATCGCCGGCGGCCAGGTGGAATGGACCACCGGACTGTTGCTGCGCAAGCATCGTGCCATTCCGCTCGACCGTGTCCGCACGGTCGACGTCACCTCGGAACCGAAGCACCGCCTGTTCTCCCTCAGCGCCGTGCGCATCGGCACCGGACGGCATTCGGCAGGCCAGGGCGCGGGCGGCGACCAGCTGGTGCTCGACGCCGTCAGCGCGACCGAAGCACACCGGCTGCGCACGGTGCTCCTGCACCGTAAGGAAGTCGTCACCGAAGCCGAGTCCGCGCCGCCGCCGGAGCAGGTCGTGGCGGAGGTCGACCGGAAGTGGGTGCGGTACGCGCCGTTCACGCTGTCCGGGCTCGCCGTGGTGGGCGCGATGTTCGCCGCGGTCTGGCATTTCGCGCACCAGTTGAACATCGACCCGGAGAACGTCGGGCCGCTGCGGGATCTCCTGGACGATCTGGCGAACACCGCGGTGTGGCTGATCGTCGTGATCGCGGCCGTCGCCCTGCTGGTGGTCGTCTCGCTGCTTTCCGTCGGCGGCTACGTGCTGTCGTTCTGGAACTTCAAGCTCACCCGGGAGGCCGAAGGCACCCTGCACGTCCGGCGCGGACTGATCACGACGCGTTCGGTGTCCATCGAAGAGGACCGGCTTCGCGGCGTCGAGGTGAAGGAACCGCTGCCGCTGCGGATCGCGGGCGGGGCGCGGCTCACCGCGATCGCCGGCGGGCTGCGCGAGGGCAAAGGCGGGGACAAGGGCGGGGGTCTCCTGCTGCCGCCCGCGCCCGTCGGCCGGGTCCACGAGGTCGCGGCCGAGGTGCTGCGGGAGAACTTCGACCCGGCGACCGTGCCGCTGAACCGGCATCCGCGACGGGCGCTGACCCGGCGGCTGACCCGGGCGATCGGTGGCGTGCTGATCCTGGCGGCGGCGCTGTTCAGCCTCGCGTGGATCGATTTCCTGCCGGACTGGATGTGGCAGGTCGCGCTCGGGCTGGTGCCGTTCGCCGCGCTCGTGGGCTGGGACCGCTACCGTAACCTCGGCCACGCGATCGTCGGGCGGTACCTGGTCAGCCGCTCCGGTTCGCTGGCGCGGGCGACGGTGGCGGTCCGGCGCGAGGGGGTCACCGGGATCGTCGTCAGCCGCTCGTTCTTCCAGCGCCGCGGCGGGTTGATCACCGTGACCGCCCCGATCGCGGCGGGCCGGGGCGGCTATCACGTGGTCGACGTCGGCGAATCGGCCGGGCTGGCGATGGCGGAGCGGGCCGCGCCGGGCCTGCTCACGCCGTTCCTGCGGCGGACGCCTCAGCGGTAGCCGGTGGCGTCCGCCGGCTTGCCGGGATCCTGGACGGTGAAACCGTGTCACCGGCCAGCGCCGTGACCGCCCCGCCGACGAAGGCCGGGCTTCCAAGAATGGCGAAAAGCGGCTGGATCTTCGTCGCGTCCCGCCAATTCTCTCGGTCACCCGATAAGCGTCGAGTATCGCTTCGGAACGCGACCAACCTGGCGTGACCGTCACCGCGGTACCGCCATGCGGTTCCAATCGTGGGCGTTCCGCGAGTTGCACTCGGTGACCAGCGCGCCCGGATTCCTGATCATGAGCGGGAGCGAGATGGCGAGCCGCAACGTCCGCAACCCGGTGTCCAAAGTGGACCCACAGACCGTCTTATTCCCTTGGATGGGCGCGCCGTAAATGTCGTTGACCAGGATGTTCGGCGCGCCCTCCTCGGCGTCGACCCGGGCCACCAGCTCACGGTGCTGCGACCGGTCACGTAAACGGTCGCACCAGCGGTATTCCCCGCCCGGCCCCGCGAGTCGCTCCGGCGACCAGGGCGATATTGCCCGCCAACGACTTTCCATGGTCCGAACCCGGCAGGAAGTCCGCTTGTTCGTGGACCAAAGACCCTGGTCCGCAATTCACACAATGTGCTACTTTCTTGACTCTTTGTGATTGCCCCGGCGAGAGGTCGAGATGACGCCTGCCGCACGATCCCTGGACTCCACCGCTCCCCCGAAACGCACCCCCGGCGCCAGCAGCTCACGGAAAGTACTGCAGCTGCTGCTCTCCTTTTCCGAACGGCGCTGGGACGCGAGCGTCGCCGAACTGGCCGCGAGGATCGGTACCCCGGTCGCCACGACGTACCGCTATGTCGCACTACTGAAGGAACTACAGCTTTTGGAGGAGGGCAGGACCGGGCGCTATCACGTGACGAGCCAGGTGATGCCGCTCGCGCGGGCCGCCCAGCTGGCCAACGATCTCGCCAGGCTGGCGCGTCCGGCGATGGAGGAGGCCGCACGCGACCTCGGCGAGACCGTCCTGCTGTTCCAGCATTTCGGTGACGCGGCGGTCTGCGCGGACCGGGTCGAATGCGAACGCGCGATGCGCTTCACCTTCCAGCCCGGCCATTCCGTCCCGCTCGGCGCGGGCGCGTCGGGCAAGATGCTGCTCGCCATGCTGCCGGAAGGCGAACGCGAAAGGCGGCTTTCGTCGATCGTCCAGCGTCGCGGGCCGACCGTGCGGGAAGAGGTCAAACGCGCTCATCTCAACCGGTATTCGGTCAGCTGGGGCGAACTGGACGACGGCGTCTGGTCGTGTTCGGTGCCGATCCCGAGCACCGGGCATCGGCCCGCGGTGCTGAGCCTGGCCGCCCCCGCGACGCGGATCAGCGACGACGCGAAACGGGCCGCCATCGTCACCCTTCAGTCGTACGCGGGCAGGATCCATCGGGCCGTTTCGTCGTTTTCCCTCTGAAGCGGCGGAAATTCGCGCGCGATCACTCTCGCGGCGGGGTAGAACTCGATCCGTGATCCGACTCGCCGTGCCCGAAGACCTGCCCGTGCTCCAGGACATCGAACGCGCCGCGGGCGAACCGTTCCGCGCGCTCGGCATGGCCGCGATCGCCGACGACGACCCGCCCTCGCTCGCGGACCTCGCGGCCTACCGGAGCGCGGGGCGCGCCTGGGTCCTCGACGACGGGAACGGCCCGGTGGCGTACCTGCTCGCCGAGGTCGTCGACAGCTACGGCCACATCGAGCAGGTGTCCGTCCATCCGGACCACGCGCGACAGGGTCTCGGGCGGCGACTGATCGAGCACGCCTCGGAGTGGGCCTCGCGCGAAGGACTCGCGGGGCTGACGCTGACGACGTACGCCGAGGTGCCGTGGAACGCGCCGTACTACGCCCGGCTCGGCTTCGTGACGCTCGGCGAGGAGGCTCTCACCGAGGGGCTGCGAGCCATCCGAAGCCACGAAATCGCCCGCGGGCTGGACGCGTGGCCGAGAGTGACCATGCGGCGATGACCCGTGCGGGGGGTTCGGTTGGCCACGTCTATCGAACGTGTGTTCTACTGTCCGCGCCGGCCCCGGAGGGGGAAGCTCCGCGGGCCGGCACCGGAGCAGAGGAGACACGGATGGCGGTCAAGATCACCCATCTCACCAATGGCCAGCAGGTGCGCTTCGCCAACGCGGACGGCGCCCGGCGCTACGCCGAGATCATGGGCGGCGGGGTCGACAAGTGGCGGTTCACCGTGGTCAGCGGGTATGAACTCCCGGAATTGTCGGGGCGGGTGGTTAATGTGCCGGTATGGCGTATGACTTCCAGGTAGTACCGAGGCCGTCCGCGTGGTTCACCATCGCGGACCCCGAGGGCACCGAACTCCGCCTCTGCTGAGGCGGGCCCACGCGGGCCCGTCGCACTGGGGGTGTCATGAAGGGACCTGGTCCCGTCGGCTGCGCCCTTCATGACCGAGCGCGAGGCCCTCGTGCGCGTCACACTCCGCGTCCCTGATCGCGGAGGTGATGCCATGAAGGGGCCTTCCATAGCGAAATTCGCCGTGAAAGGCCCCTTCATTGCGTTTTGCATCCGTAGGAGGTGGCGCACAAGGGGGCACTGTGTGGATTTTGGGACGTCAGAGGTCCCAAAATCCACACGGTCACGATGCTCGCCGGGGTTCCGAGGCTCGCGAGGTGGTGAAGGCCTCCTTCACGGACTTGGAAGTCAGGGTCCGGCAAAGTCGAGATTTTGCAGGTCAGACGGCTCTTCGTCGCTGTGTGAGGCTGACGATGTAGGAGTTGGGATGTTGAGTGTCCCCATTCCTCTCGTCGCGGGGGTCACACCGGTTGCGGAGCTTGATCGACAGAGTTTCCGGGACATGCCCCCTCCGGCACCCACTCGGCCCTTGCGGGCACCAGAAACGTCAAGCCCGGACTACCGCCAGCAACCCTGCGACATAGCCGGGACCCTGACTGTGTTACCCAGCGTCTTTCCCAAGCGCAGAGCCTGCTGGAATCGACCGACCTCCCGGTGGGGAGGATCGCGAAGCTCAGCGGCCTTGGCACCACTTCCTCAAACAGGCCGGCGTCTCGCCCGGCGCCTACCGGAACGCGTTCCGGTAGGCGGCCACAGGTGACCGCCGTCGCCGGGTGACTCAGCCGAGGCGGTCCAGCGCACGCGGCAAGGCCGAAGCGAGCAGGCCCAGTTCGGCCTCTCCGGCGATCAATGGCGGCGAGACCGCGATCCCCTTGGCCAGGTTCCGCACCAGGACGCCTTCCTCCCGCGCGATCCGCTGCAACCGGTTCGGCGCAGCGGCGTCGGACGCCAGGAAGTCGGCCTTCAGTTCCACCGCGCCGAGGAAACCCAGCCCGGCCCGCACCTGGCCGACCAACGGGTGTGACGCCAGCCCGGAAAGCGCGTCCGCCAGCGGTTTCTCCAGTTCCCGCCCGCGCGGAATGAGCCCGTCACGCTCGTAGATGTCCAGCGTCGCGTTCCCCGCCGCGCAGGCGACCGGATGCCCCGCGTAGGTCGCGCCGTGCCGCAACACCGGCGCACCCGGCTTGCCGGTGAAGAAGGGCTCGGCCACCTTCGGCGAGACGATCAGCGCGCCCAACGGGATCGTCCCGCCGGTGATGCCCTTCGCCGTGGTGATCATGTCCGGTTTCACCGGCCACCGGTCGATCCCGAACCAGGTCCCCAGGCGCCCGAACGCGGCGATCACGCAGTCCGCGACGAACAGCACGCCGTGCTGGCGGCAGATCTCGGCGACCGTCTCGAGGTAACCCTCCGGCGGCAGCAGGACCCCACCCGCGCCGATCACCGGTTCACAGAAGAACGCCGCGACCCGCTCCGGGCCCACCCGCTGGATCTCCGCTTCGAGCGCTTCGGCGCTGTCGTACGGCACGTGCGAGATGTCGCCCGGCAGCGGCCCGAAGCCCACGGCGTTGGCCGCGATGCCTCCGACGGCCGTGCCGAAACCGTGCGTGCCGTGGTAACCCTGCACTCGCCCGATGACGTGCACCTTCTCCGGGCGCCCGGTATGCGCGAAATACGATCGTGCGATCTTGACCGCGGTGTCGATGACGTCACCGCCGCCCGAGCCGAAGAACACCTTCGAACCCGGTTCCGGTGCGAGCGCGGAGACCCGCTCGGCGAGTTTCAGCGCGGGCTCGTTGGCGTTGTAGCCGAACAGGTTGTACGAATCGAGCGTCCGCAGCTGGTCCGCGACGGCCTGCGCGATCTCCTCGCGCCCGTGCCCGAAATTCGCGTACCAGAGCGACGCGGTCGCGTCGAAATAGCGCTTCCCCTCGTCGTCCCAGACGTAGGAACCCTCACCGCGGGTGATGACCAGCCGGTCGCCATCGACCGCCCCCATGTCCGCGAAGGGATGCCACAGCGGATTGTGCGCGGACGCCGACGACACCATGATCTTCCTCCTTGTGCTCGTGCCCCCATCCTCACCCGGATCCGGCCGCGGCGCGAACACTCCATCGTGCACAGTTCACCGCGCGGACCTGTCCGGTATGTCAGCGCGACCGTCGGCGGATTCCGACCCCATCCCCCGGCCCTTGACCCGCGCCCGTCGATCCTGTTGTTTGATGCGTGAGTTTGTTCAGAGTTGAGCATTCTGAACGAACTATGCGTCGTCTCGCTGGCGCGCTCGTCGCCGCCTGGCCAGAGGGCTGAAACGCCCCGGGACTGGGCTGGCGAGTGACGCGCGTGCGATGTGCTTTTCACCCTGGGTAAGGAGCAGTTGTGGCGATCCGCCCCCCACGCAGCGACGGAGACTGCTCCCCGAGCCTTCCATCCGTGCGGCGCCCGAAGGACTCTCAAGGCAGTGAAGGCCTCCTTTCCCTACCTTGAGAGCAGGGTTTCGGCAAAGTCGCGCAACTGCAGTTCAGTGCCGCTCTTGGCGATCCGGGCCTGGACTCGTCAAGTGTCCGGAATGGGTTGGGTCGGGGTGGTCGCGAGTGGCGATTCGTGCCAGAGCCATGAGTGTCTTGGGTAGCTACTGTCACTTTCGGGACGTCTGATGTCGCGAAAGTGGCTTCCGCGACACCGGGGGGCGGCCGCGCTTGACCACCATCTCGACTTTGCCGGGGCCCTGCCTTGAGAGTAGGGAAGGAGGCTTTCACGGACGCTCAGCCTCGACGGTCGTAAAAGGCCAGAAGCTGCTTCTCCGCATCCCGCAGGTACTTCTCCAACGCCGCCTCCGCGGGCCCGAAACGCCCTCGCTCCAGATCTCGCAGGATCCGCTCGTGCCGCTCCAGGAACGGTTCGAAGAACGTACGCGTGTTCTCCGCCAGCACGAAGAAGAGCCGCGTCTCCGCCAGCACCTGGCGCATCGTCGTGCTGACCCGCTCACTGCCCGCCAGGTCGCCGATCGCCTGATGGAACGCGATGCTCGCGGTCCCGACCACCTGCCAGTCACCTTCGTCCGCCGCGGCGAGACCTTCCTCCACCGCGCGGGCGATGCCCGAAAGATCCACAGTGGACAGTTCGGACGCACGCCGCAGCGCACCGCATTCGGTGACCCGCCGCATGACGTAGAGGTCCGAGATGTCCTGCGCGGTCAGCTCCCGGACGAACACGCCACGGTTGAGTTCGTGCACCGCGAGCCGTTCGTGCGCCAGCAACTGGAACGACTCGCGCAGGGTGTTGCGCGACACGCCGAGCGCGGCGCTGATCGACGGCTCGGAAAGCCTCGACCCCGGCGGGAAAACACCTTCGGTGATGCGCTGGCGCAGGATCCCGGCGACCCGTTCCGCCGTCCCGCTCCGTTCGAGCAGGGGCCGGTCGCCGGCCAGTGTCTCCTCGGCGGCAGGAGTGGACATGGCGCTACCTGACGCCGAGTTCGAAGTCGAGACTGTACCGGTTGCCGGGCATGGCGCCGGCGGCCTTGGCACCGTCGATCGGGAGCGCGACCCCGTTGATGAACCGGGATTCGTCGCTCGCCAGGAAGACGACGGCCTTCGCGACTTCCCACGCTTCGCCGACCCGTCCGGCGGGTGTGCTCGCGGTCAGTTGGTGTTGCTCGGTCTCGAATTCCTCCGGGGAGGCGAGCGTGCCGCGCAACATGTCGGTGTCGATCGCGCCCGGGTTGACCGTGTTCGCCCGGATCCCCTGGTGTGCGTGCGCGACGGCGATCGATTTCATCATGCCGACCAGCGCGTGCTTGGTGGCGTTGTACACCGGGTCGCCGGGGCGGCCCATCACGCCGCCGTTGGACGACGTCGTGATGATGCTGCCCGCCTTGTTCGCGATCATGTGCGGCAGGACGGCTCGCGTGCCGAGGAAGGCGGCCCGCACGTTCAGCGCGAAGATGTTGTCGAACTCCGCCGGCGTGGTGTCCGTCAGCGGCTTTCCGAGGTGGATGCCGACGTTGTTGAACAGCACGTCGACCCGGCCGGTTTCGGCCAGCACCCCGCGCACGAACTCATCGACCGGCACCTCGTCGGTGGCGTCCACAAGGGAGTGTCGGGCACCGTCGACGAATTCCGCGGGTTCGCGGATGTCACTGGAGAACACAGTCGCGCCCTCGGCTACGAACTCCTTCACAGTGGCGAGACCGATACCCCTCGCGCCGCCGAAGACCACCGCGACCTTGCCGGCCAGCCGCCCCATGCTCATCTCTTCCCTCTGTAGTCTTCCGGAAGCCGCACCAGCGCCCCGGGTTCTCCGTGATAGGTGACCTCGACGCCGTACAGTTCGCGCGCTGCTTCCACCGAGACGTAGCCATCGACGACGTCGGCGAGCACGGCCTCCGGCTCCCGGTCGAACGGATCGCCGTATCCGCCACCGCCGGGCAGGATCACGTCCACGACGTCGTCCGGCCGCAGGTTCACCCGGCTCTTCGACGGCAGGTCTGTCCCACCGCAGAGCCCGAACCGGCCGACGGCGCCGTCATGCCCCGAGTCCACACCGGACGCCGGTCGAAGCACTCGATCGACGTTCCCGTTGACACTCCACGAGATCTCGCCGCGTGGCGCAATCGACGTGCGCTGGCCGAGGCCGCCGCGTCGTCGTCCGGCGCCGCCGGAATCCGCTCTCAGCACGCGTTCGCACTGGATCAGCGGCGCCATCGTCTCGATGATCTCGGTCGGAGTGGACCGCAGTCCACTCGGGAACCCGGTGGTGCTGAGACCGTCCTTCGTGGCCCGTGCGCCGATCCCGCCGGTCTGGAAGACGTTGAGCATGAACTCGTCGCCCGCCGCGTCGGCGCCGCGCCAGATCGTCATCCACAACGCGTCCGCGCTGTGCGCCAACGCGTTGCCCGGTAACGCTTCATGGAGCGCGGTGATCAACAGCGACGGCAGGAAGTGCCCGATCAGGTGCCGGGACGCGACCGGCGCGGGCGGCGTGCAGTTGAGCACCGATCCCTCCGGGGCGGTGACGTGCACCGGCCGGAACGAACCCGCGTTGTGCGGCACTTCCGGGGAAATGGCCGCCTTGACCGCGAACGAGGCGTACGCCCGCGTGTAGTTGAGGACGACGTTGATCCCGCGACGGCTCTGCGGCGACGACCCGCCGAAGTCGAGGCGGATCTCGTCGCCGTCGATGGTCACGGTGATCTTGAGGACGACCTCTTCGTCGTCGAACCCGTCGGTCACCAGTTCGCTGGTGTGGGTGCCGTCCGGCAGTTTCGCCAGCGCTTCCCGCAAGGCGCGCTCGGAGCGGTTCATGATCTCGGCGGCGACGTCGTCGAGCGACTCCAGTTCGAATTCCTCCAGCAACCGAACCAGACTCGCGGCGCCGACCTCGTTCCCCGTGACCTGGGCGTACAGGTCGCCGATGGTCCCTTCCGGGGTGCGGACGTTCGCGCGGATCAGCAGTTCGAGATCCGCGTTGACCTCGCCCGCGCGGAAGAACTTCATGATCGGCAGGCGCAAACCCTCTTCGAAGACCTCGTTGGCTTCGGCCGAAACGAGCCGGCCACCGATATCCGGCGCGTGGCAACAGGAAGCGAACCACGCGACCAGTCGTCCACGCAGGAACACCGGCGTGGCGACGGTGATGTCGTTGATCTGCCCCGCCGTCTGCCACGGATCGTTGGTGAGCAGGACATCGCCGGGCACCAGGGTGTCCGGCGGATACGCGGTGACGAAGTGGTGCATCCCGGTCGCCATCGCGTTGATGTGGCCGGGAGTCCCACCGACGGACTGGCCGATCATCTCGCCGCGCGAGTCGAATACCGCGCAGGCGAGATCGAGCGACTCCCGCACCACGGAGGAGAAGGCCGTGTTGACGGGGGCGTTCTGCTGCTCGGCCAGAATCGAGTGCAGGCGGTTTCCCAGCACACCCACGAGGATCGGGTCGACGCTCACACCGTCACCACCAGACTGGCGTCTCCGCCGACCACGCACCGAGCGCCCGGAGGAATGACCACGGTGGACTCGCGCTCCTCGACGATGGCCGGACCCTCGACGCGATCACCTGGCTCGAGCCGGTATCGATCGAACACAGCCGTGTCGACAAATCCACCCTCGGCGGGGAAGTACGCCGGACGGCTGCCCTTGCGCGCGTCACCTTCGGCCGTGGCGACCGCGAGTCTCAGGGTGACCTCGGGTACCGGACCGCTCGACACGACACGCCAGTTGAGCACCTCGATGGCGACGTCCGGCCCGGTCCGCCGATACAGCGTCCGATAGGTCTCGGTGAACGCGTCGACCAGCGACTCCGGCCGGTTCCCCGGCTCGACCGGCACGCGGATCTCGTAACCCTGCCCGGAATACCGCATCTCGGCGATCCGACGGTGCGTCACCCGCGCACCGTCCACACCGGACTTCCCCAGCAGTTCCCTGCCCTCGGCCTCCATCTCGGCGAACAGCGCGCCGACCTGCTCCCCGGAGAGATCGAGTACCGCCGAACGCGCCGAGCGCACGAAGTCGAAGGCCAGCGGCGCGGTGAGGAATCCCGCCGCACTCAGTACTCCAGCCGCCGGAGGGGCGACCACCTTGGGTGCGCCGAGCGCCCGCGCCACGCCGACGCCGTGCACCGGCCCGGCGCCGCCGAAAGTGAACATCGGCAGCTTCCCCGGATCCTTGCCACGTTCGACGGCGTGGACGCGGGCGGCGTTGGCCATGTCCTCGTTGACGCTGGTGTGGATACCCCAGGAGGCCTCTTCGACACTGACGCCGAGCGGTCCGGCGATCTTCGAGCGGATCGCCTCTCGCGCGCCTTCGGCGTCCAAAGTCATTCCGCCACCGAGGAAATACGCGGGATCCAGGTAGCCGAGCACGAGATCCGCGTCGGTCACGGTGGGTTCGGTGCCGCCCCGCCCGTAGCAGACCGGGCCGGGCTCGGAACCGGCTGAATCCGGGCCGACGGTGAGCAGGCCGAGCGCGTCGATGCGGGCGATCGAGCCGCCGCCGACGCCGATCTCGATCATGTCGGTGACCGGCACCTTGACCGGCAGCCCGGATCCCGGCAGCAGCCGGTACTTCCGGTCTACTTCGAACTCGTGCGTCACCAGCGGGGCACCGCCGGCGATCAGGCACAGTTTCGCCGTCGTGCCACCCATGTCGAAGGACAGTAGATCCTCGACACCGGCGCCCGCCCCGATCGCGGAGGCGGCCAGTGCCCCGCCCGCCGGGCCGGATTCGAGGATGCGGATCGGGTAGCGCGCGGCCGTGTCGACGGTCGCGATCCCGCCGTTGGACAGCATGATGTGCGGCGACGGCCGGACCCCGGCCTTGTGCGAGCGCCGTTCCAGGTCGCGCAGGTAGCGTTCGGTGAGGTCCTGGACGTAGACATTGGCGACCGTGGTCGACGCACGTTCGAACTCGCGGATCTCCGGGACGACCTCGCTGGACAACGCGACCCGCAGCCGCGGCGCGACCTCCTCGAGCACTTCGGCCGCCCGCCGTTCATGTGCGGGATTCGTGAAGGCGTGCAGGAAACAGATCGCCACCGCGTCGATCCCGCGGGCGTCGAGTTCACGGCCGAGACGAGCGACGTAGTCCTCGTCCAGTCCGGTGTGGACGGTCCCGTCGGCGAGGATCCGCTCGGGGACGTCGAACCGCAGGTGGCGCGGAACCAGCGGGGCGGGGAGTTCGATGAGCAGGTCGTAAAGTTCGTACCGGTGCTCACGCCGCATCTCCAGCACGTCGCGGAATCCGGCGGTCGCCAGCAGCGCGGTGCGCGATCCCTTGCGTTCGATCAGCGCGTTCGTGACCAGCGTGGTGCCGTGCACGAACTGCTCGACGTCGGCCGCGTCCAGCCCAGCGTCGGCGAGTGTCCTTTTGAGACCTTCCTCGACCGCGCGGGCGGGCTCGTCGTGCGTCGTCAACACCTTGCCGACAGCGATGACACCGGTCTCGTCGAGCACGCAGAGATCGGTGAACGTGCCGCCGATGTCCACACCGACGCGGAGGCCGGTCACGAAGAACCCTTGCGGTACCAGCGCGGCGAGGTGTTGAGCGGCGGTGCCATCTTCGCGCGCACGACCAGCACGTTCGGCTCGTCGGACTCGACGAACTCGCCGAGCAACCGCCGGAACGCGCGCCCGAACCCGGAGACGCGACCCGCGTGCACCCCGAAAGACCGTGCGAGGCCGACGAAATCGGGGCTGTCCCAGTCGACGCCGCGGCGCGGCACCCCGGCGCGGTCCTGGTCGTACCGGAGCATCCCGTAGCCGCCGTCGTCGACGATGATCACCGTGACCGGCAGCTGTTCCTGCGCCAGCGTGGCGAGATCGCCGCAGCCGAACAGGAAACCGCCGTCACCGCTGATACAGATCGCGCGCCCGACGTCCGCCGCACCGGCGCCGAGCGCGGCCGGGAAGCCGTAGCCGAGTGTGCCCCAGCCCATCGGGTACGCGAGTTTGCGCGGGGCGCGGACGCGATGGAACCCGCCGATCCAGTACCCGGCCACGCACATGTCCGCGACCACGACGGCGTCCTGGGGCAGCACTTCGTCCAAAGTGGACAGCAGGTCCGCTGCCTGCGGCTCCTCTTCCTTGATCCGCTGCCGGACCCGCGCGGAGACCTTGGCGAGCCTGCCGACGAGCGCCGCGATCCCTGGCCGTTCCTCCACTTTCAGCGCCTCGGTGAGCACGCGGGCGTCACCGACCAGCGTGATGTCCGGCTGGTAGTTCTTGGCCGCGTCGTCCGGGTCGACGTTGATCGCGATGAGCTTCTTCGGCGGCGGCATCAGCCAGTTCTGCGTCATCAGCCCGTCGAAGTCGGTGCCGATGGCGAGGACGACGTCGGCCTCGTCCCACAGCGCGCCGACTTCGGGCGCGTGCACCGGGTTCGGGGCGAGACAGGGGTGGTCGGCCGACAGGAGCCCTCGGGCGCCGAAAGTCGTGAGCACCGGGGCGGCCAGCCGTTCGGCGAGTTTCCCGATCGCCTCACCCGCCGCGGCGCGCAGCGCGCCGCCGCCCGCCCAGATCACCGGCCGCTCGGCGGTGGCCAGCAGCGCTTCGGCCTCGGAGAGGTCGGGGATCTCGAACGGCCGGGCGTGCGACCTCGGCGGACGACGGGCAGGCGTCCGCTCCGACAGGAAGTCGGTGGGGATGCCGAGGTAGACCGGCCCGCTCTGCGGCTGAAGCGCGAGCCGGGCCGCGCGGTGCAGGGTGGCGGCGACCTGGTCGGCGCTCTGGACGGTGAACCCGGCCTTGGTGACCGGCGCGAACATCGCCTGCTGGTCCGACGTCTCGTGCAGGACACCGCGGACCACGCCCGGGCGCCGCAGCGTGGACGGGATGTCGGTCGCGATGACCAGCATCGGCGCGGCCGAGGCCATCGCCTCGCCGACGGCGGCGAGCGTGTTCGCCGCGCCGGGCCCCGTGGTCACCATGGCGATGCCGAGTTTCCCGGTCGCGCGGGCATAACCGTCGGCGGCGTACCCGGCCGTCTGCTCGTGCCGGACCCCGATGAGCCGGATTTCCGTATCGGCCAGCGCCTCCCATAACGGCAGGTTGTGCACCCCGGGGAGACCGAAGACGACTTCGGTCCCCAGAGCGGTCAGCGCGTCGGCCAGATGCTGGGCTCCGGTGGGTGAAGGCACCCCGCCGATAGTGCCAGATCGTTCAACGATCCAGCAACCGTGACCTACTGCCTCGTAAGTGGCAGGGATGGTTAGAACCGTCCTTACCGATCACGAGGTCAGTACAGACCGGCCGAATACCTGCTTGGCTCGTAATACGCCTCCAGGTCGGCCACACTGTCCTCCGGCCGCTCGAAGGTCTTGGAGATGACCGCCCTGGACGGCAACGCGCCGGGCGTCCAGGTCTCGGGCGACCAGAGCTTCGACCGCATGAACGCCTTCTGGCAATGATGGAAGATCTCGTCGATGTCGACCACCAGCGCGAGCTTCGGCCTGCTTCCCTGCACGATCATGTCGTCGAAGAACGGCGCCTCCCGCACCAGCCGCGCGCGGCCGTTGATCCGCAGCGTGTCGCCGCGGCCCGGGATCAGGTAGATCAGCCCGACGTGCGGGTTCGACAGCACGTTGCGGAACCCGTCGGCGCGGCGGTTGCCGGGACGCTCCGGGATCGCGATCCGCGTGTCATCCACTACCAGCGTGAACCCGGCGGGATCGCCCTTCGGCGAGACGTCGCAGGTGCCGTCCGCCGACGACGTCGCGATCAGCACGAACGGCGACTCCGCCAGCCACCGCCGGTCCATCTCGTGCAGCTTGGGCCGTGCCTTGTTCGCCGTCCGTTCCAGCGGCGGCGGCAGGATCTCCCGCAGCTCCGCCTCGGTGGTGACCTCGATGAACCCGTCAGACAATGTTGTGCTCCTTCGTCGAGGCCCGGTCGCCGGTGAAGCGGCGCACGTCGAGGCCGGTGATGTCGATGGCCGGGACCCGCCCCAGGTAGAGGTCCCGCACGAGCTCTCCCACGGCCGGGCCCATCTGGAACCCGTGTCCCGAAAACCCCGTCGCGTAGAAGAACCGTGACAGGTGGACGCTTTCCCCCACGATCTGGTTGCGGTCAGGGGTGACTTCGTACAGCCCGGCCCAGCCGCCGCGGATCCCCGCGCCGAGCACGGCGGGCACCCGCCGCGCGGCGATCTCGGCGAGTTTCGGCAGCCAGTCGCCCGGCTGGTATCGGGTGTCGAACCCGGGATCGCCGTCACCGTCGCAGAAGGACATCGCCAGGCCGAGGCCCTCACGGTGGAAGTAGAACGCCGACGGCATCTCGATGGTCAGCGGCACGGATTCGGGCAGGCCTGCGACCGGGCCGGTGAACACGACCTGACGGCGGAACGGCCGCACCGGGAGGTCGACACCGGCGAGTTCGCCGACCCGCCCCGACCACGCCCCCGCCGCGCAGACCACCGCCCCCGTCGACGCGATGCCTTCGCTGGTCCGGACGCCGGTGATCTCGTCGCCGTCGCGTTCGATCCCGACGACTTCGACACCGGTCTTCAACATCGCGCCGTGCGCGCGGGCCGCCCGCGCGTAGCCCTGGACCGCGGAGTCCGGGGTGGCCTTGGCGTCGTCCGGCGACCACAGCGCCGCGACCACACCTTCGGTGTCGATCAGCGGGGAGAGCCGCCGCGCTTCGGCCGGTTCGACGAGCCGGCTGCGCACACCGTAGGAGTTCTGCAGTTCGGCACAGCGCTCGAACTCCGGCAGGTCCGCGGGGTCGGTGACCAGGTACAGGTAGCCGTCGCGGCGAAAGTCGATCTCCGCCCCGTACGTCTCGGTGAAGGAGGCGTACTCGGCCAGGCCGCGCAGCCCGATCTCGATGTTGACCCTGGTGGTGAACGACGACCGGATCCCGCCGGCCGCCTTCCCCGTCGAGCCAGCGCCCAGGCTGTCGCGTTCGAGCAGCAGCACCGAGACACCGGCGGCGGCGAGCCGGTACGCGCAGCTGACCCCGATGATGCCGCCGCCGATCACGACGACGTCGGTGCGTTCAGGAAGTGGCTCCATCCGGTTCCCCGATCCGTTCGTCCTCGGGCGGCGGCCCCGGCGGTGTGCCGTCGCCGAACGGGCGCCCGCCCAGCCGCTCCCGGTGATGCGGCGCCGCCCAGCCGGACAGCTCCGGTCCGAGTGGGACGATCCGCGTCGGGTTCACCTGCTCGTGCACCGCGTGGTAGTGCCGCTTGATGTGGTCGAAGTCGACGGTGTCACCGAAGCCCGGCGTTTGGAAGAGGTCGCGGGCATAGGCCCACAGCACCGGCATTTCGGCCAGTTTGTTCCGGTTGCACTTGAAATGCCCGTGATAGACCGGATCGAAGCGGACGAGCGTGGTGAACAACCGGATGTCCGCCTCGGTGATCGTGTCACCGACGAGGTAGCGCTGGTGTTCCAGCCGCTCGGAAAGCACGTCCAGCATGGCGAAGAGCCGGGTGTACGCGTCTTCGTACGCGGCCTGCCCGGTCGCGAAACCGGCCTGGTAGACGGCGGCGTTGACATCGGCGAAGACCCCCACGTTGACGGCGTCGATCTCGTCGCGCAGCCGCTCGGGATAGAGGTCGGGCGCGCCGGGCCGGTGAAGGCTGGTCCATTCGGTGGAGAAATCGAGCGTGATCCGCGGATAGTCGTTGCTCACGAGCCGCTTGCTCGGAATGTCCACAATGGCCGGAACGCTGATCCCGCCCATGTAGTGCGGATCCGCGGCGTGATAGGCCTCGGCCAGGTACTTGATGCCCAAGACCGGGTCCCGGTCATCGGGATCGAGGGTGAACCGCCAGCTCTTGTCGTCCTGGATCGGGTCGGCGACGGCGACGCCCAGCGCGGGCTCGAGACCGAGGAGCCGCCGGACGATCAGCCCCCGGCTCGCCCAGGGACAGGCCCGGCTCACCACCAGCCGGTGTCTTCCCGCCTCCACCGGCCAGCCTTCGCGGCCGTCGGCGGTGACGCGCGCGTCGAAATGGTTGGCGGACCGACGGAACTCTCCTGTGGGGTTCTCGGCGGGAAAACGTGCCTCGAACCTGCCCGTCTTCGGATCGGTCGGGATCGTCATGTCAGTCACGCTAAAGCGTGAGAAGGTGGTTGCGGTGTGCGTAGACTCTCGCACCCGGCGTGCTCGCACGCCGCCGCGCGGAAGGTGGTCCGACGATGCCGTTCATGCCCGTGACCGACTCGATGTTCCTTCTCGTGGAGACGCGCGAACATCCCATGCACGTCGGCGGGCTGCAGCTGTTCAAGAAACCCGAGGACGCCGGACCCGACTACCTGCGTGACGTCCGCCGGAAGCTGCTCGATTCCGACAACATGCGCTCGGTGTTCCGGCGTCGTCCCGCCCGGCCGGTCAACACCGCCGGGCACATCGCCTGGGCGACGGATGTCGATCTCGAACTCGACTACCACTTCCGGCATTCGGCGCTGCCCCAGCCCGGCCGGATCCGCGAACTGCTGGAACTGACCGGACGCTGGCACAGCACCCTGCTCGACAGGCACCGCCCGCTGTGGGAGATCCACCTGGTGGAGGGCCTGCAGGACGGCCGGTTCGCGCTCTACAGCAAGATCCACCACGCGCTGATGGACGGCGTCTCGGCGCTGCGGCATCTGCAGGGCACGCTGTCGGACGACCCGAACGACCTGGACTGTCCGCCGCCGTGGGGCCGACGGCCCAAACCGGACGGCGGCCACAACGGCAAGGCGCCCCCCTCCCTGTTCCAGACCATGGGCAAGACGGTCAACCAGCTCGCCGGCATCGCCCCCGCCGCGCTGAAGGTGGCGCGGGAGGCGTACCAGGAACACAAGCTCACGCTGCCGTCACAGGCGCCGAAGACGATGCTGAACGTGCCGATCGGCGGGGCCCGGCGGTTCGCCGCACAGTCGTGGTCGCTGGACCGGGTGCGCAAGGTGGCGACCGCCGCCGGGGTATCGCGCAACGACGTCGTCCTCGCGATGTGCTCGGGCGCGCTGCGGGACTACCTGATCGAACAGAACGCCCTTCCCGACGCGCCACTGACCGCGATGGTTCCGGTTTCCCTGCGACGCAAGGACAGTGGTGACGCGGCGGGCAACAACATCGGCGCGCTGCTGTGCAACCTCGCCACCCATCTCACCGATCCGGCCGCGCGGCTCGCGGCGATCAACGCGTCCATGCGCAACGGGAAGAAGCTCTTCTCGGAGCTGACCCCGCTGCAGACGCTGCTGCTGTCGGGGATCAACGTCGCCCAGCTCGGCGTGTCACCGATCCCTGGCTTCGTGAACAACACGAAACCGCCGTTCAACCTGGTGATCTCCAACGTGCCGGGGCCGCGCAAGCAGATGTACTGGAACGGCGCGTCGCTCGACGGCATCTACCCGGCGTCGGTCCTGCTCGACGGGCAGGCGCTGAACATCACGCTGACCAGCAACGGGGACAACCTGGACTTCGGCATCACCGGCTGCCGCCGGAGCGTCCCGCATCTGCAGCGCATCCTGACCCATCTGGACACCGCGCTCGCCGAACTCGAACACGCGGTCTCCGCCTCCTCCCGCAATTAGTCCTCTAGTTGCGGTCCTTGCACACGCAACTACCGCAACCAGTCCTCTACTTGCGGCGGTGAACCGCAAGTAGAGGACTAATTGCGCGGGGGTCAGCTCCCGTCGGAGACGTAGAGGGCGCCAGGGGTGATCGTGTACAGCTGGCCGTCGGGACCGGCGACGGCGTCACGCGTGCGGCCGAGGTTGGTCCAGAGCTTGCCGCCGTTGCCGTTCAGGTCGAGCTTGTACGTGCCGCCCTTGAGCGAGGCCATGTACAGCGAGCCCTTGTAGGCCGCCAGCCCGCTCGGCGTCGCCGAAGACGTCGGCCAGGCCTTGACCGGGTTGGTCATGCCCGCCGTGGTGCACGGGCCCTCGCAGGTCGGCCAGCCGTAGTTCTTTCCCGGGTCGATCTTGTTCAGCTCGTCGAGCTTGTTGGCACCGATGTCGGAGACGTACAGCTGTCCGTTCGCCCAGGTCAGACCCTGGACGTTGCGGTGGCCGTAGGAGTAGACGCGGCTGTTGAACGGGTTGCCGGGAGCGGCCGCGCCGTCGGTGGTGACACGCAGGACCTTGCCGCCGAGGGAGTTCTTGTTCTGCGCGTTGGCGCCGTTCTGGCCGTCGCCGGTGCCCGCGTAGAGGTAGCCGTCGGGGCCGAACCTGATCCGCCCGCCGTGGTGGTACTGCGAACCACGCGGGATGCCGGTGACGATCGGCGTCGGCGGCTGCCCCAGCTTCAGCTTGGCGATGCGGTTGTCGGAGCTGGTCGTGTAGTAGATGAAGACCGTCTCGTCGGTGGCGTACTTCGGCGAGACGGCGATGCCGAGCAAGCCCGCCTCCGCCGTGACGCTCACTCCGGGGATGGTCTGGACCGTGGTGACCTTGCCCGCCTTGTCGATCCTGCTGATCGTCTTGGCGTCCTTCTGGGTGAAGAGACCGGTGCCGTCGGGCAGGAAATCGATCGACCAGGCCTGCTTGAGGCCACTGGCGAGCTGTCTGATCGCCTGGATGGACGGCGCTTCGGCGGCGGCCGCCGGAACGGCCGCGATCGACACGGCCGTCGCGGCGGCGAACGTGACGGCGAGAGCACGACGTAAGGACATGGGACGCCTCCTTCAGCTACACCCCTGGAGCTCGGATGGCGGCGGAAGACGGGCGGCCGGGGTTCGCCCGTCAAGTTGGATACAAACACACCATGGGATGAAACGGACACCACTGGTCGGGGTAAGGAAAGCGCTTGCCGTTAACCGTTGTGTGCGCCGAGCGTGACCGATGTGACGACTCGATCCCCCATAGGTAGGAAACTTTACAAAACACCGCTCGAACTTGCACCTTACGTCTGGTCAGAATCGGCGACGCGCTTCTAGGGTGACGGTGCTCGGCCCGGTTCGTTCCCATGTGGACGTTCCGGGGATGAACGTCAGCGATCCGAGGAGTACGAAAATGATCGAACCCATCGAGGTATGGACCACGCCCGACTTCGTCGAGTACGAAACTCCCATGGAAGTCACCGCATACGCGGCCCGCATGGAGGACTGAATTCCCACCCGGTGGTGGGGGCCGTCCCCCACCACCGGGCCGCCGTCCCGATCAGCGAGCCGCTGGAGTGCTGCACCGTGTCTCTTCCCCTTTCCGCCGCGCCGATGTCACCGCCGGAATTCGTCGCGGCCTTGCGCGGGCTTTCCCACCGCTATTGGGGTACGCACCCGTTCCACCACCGGATGCACGGCGGCGACCTGTCCGAGTACGAGCTGAAGGTCTGGGCCGCGAACCGCTGGTACTACCAGTGCGTGCTCCCGCAGAAGGACGCGGCGATCATCAGCAACTGCCCGGTGCCGGAAATCCGCCGGGAATGGCTGGACCGCATCGTCTATCACGACGGGATGAAAGCCGGAGACGGCGGAATCGAGCGGTGGCTCCGTTTGTGCACCGCGGTCGGGCTCGACCGCGAAGAGGTTCTCGATCAGCGGCACGTCGCTCCCGGCGTGCGATTCGCCGTCGACGCCTACGTGAATTTCGCCCGCACGAAGCCCTGGCTCGAAGCGGTCGCTTCGGGGCTGACCGAAATGTTCGCCGGCCATCTCATGCAACGTCGGGTCGCCGGCATGCTGGCCAACTACCCATGGATCGCGCGGGAAGACCTCGCCTACTTCACCAATCGCATCGACAAGGTCTCCGGTGAGGGCGAGGGGACACTCGACATCGTCGTGCGGCACGCCGTCACCCGTGAACAGCAGGAGAAGGCGATCGCCGCGCTTTCGTTCAAGACCGACGTGCTCTGGTCCATGCTCGACGCCATCGAGCGCGCCGCGGCCAAGGAGTAGCGATGACACCCGAGATCGGCTCGGTACCGCGTCTGCGGCGAGGTGTCCGGCTGAGTTATGACCAGACCAGGGAAACGCACGTCCTTCTGTTCCCCGAAGGCGTACTCGTCCCGAATCCGACCGCGGCGGCCGTTCTCTCACTCTGCGACGGGGTCGGAGACGTCGCGGCGATCGCTTCGGCCTTACGCGAGCGCTATTCCGGCGTACGAGAGGAAGAGATCCTGGACGTCCTGTCCCGGCTGGGAGATCGGCGGATCGTCGAATGGACCTGAACACCTCCACCGCGGCGGCGCCACTGGGGATGCTGGCCGAACTGACCCATCGCTGTCCGCTGCACTGTCCGTACTGCTCGAATCCGGTGGAACTGATCACCCGTGCCGGCGAACTGTCCACAGAGGAATGGCTGTCGGTGCTATCGCAGGCTCGGGAACTGGGCGTGCTCCAAGTGCACATGTCCGGCGGCGAACCACTCGCCAGGCCGGATCTTCCCGTGCTGGTCGAGCACGCCACGAAACTGGGTTGTTACGTCAACCTGGTGACGTCCGGGCTTGGACTGACCGAGTCCAGATTGGACGATCTCGTCGAACGCGGCATCGCGCATATCCAGCTGTCCGTCCAAGGCGCGACCGCCGAGCGCGCGGACCGGCTCGCGGGTGCCCGGGCCCACGACCGGAAACTGGTCGTCGCCGAACTGATCAAGAAGACCGGGCTGCCGCTTTCGGTGAACGTCGTCCTGCACCGGCAGAACCACGACCAGCTCGCCGGGATCATCGGCCTGGCGGAGAAAATGGGCGCGGACCGCCTCGAACTGGCCAACACGCAGTACTACGGCTGGGCGTGGGAGAACCGCGACGCCCTGATGCCGACCAGGCGGCAACTCGACGAGGCCGAGCCGATCGTGCGCGCGGCCACCGAACGGCTGCGCGGCACCATGCAGATCATCTACGTCGTCGCCGACTACTACGAGCGGTACCCGAAACCGTGCATGTACGGCTGGGGCGCGCGGCAACTGACCGTGGCGCCCGACGGGAACGTGCTGCCGTGCCCCGCGTCGACCGCGATCGAGACACTGAAGTTCGACAATGTGCGGGACTCGCCGCTGGCCTGGATCTGGTACGAATCCAGTTCCTTCAACGCGTACCGCGGTGAGGACTGGATGCCGGACACCTGCGGCACCTGCGACCGGCGTTCGATCGACTTCGGCGGCTGCCGGTGCCAGGCGTTCCAGCTGACCGGCGACGCCGCGGCGACGGATCCGGTGTGCTCTCGATCGCCGCGGCGCGACGTCGTCGATCTCATCCTCGCCACACCCCCGAAAACAGACGAACTCGTGATGCGGGCGCCGCGATGAGGGTGATCGTGCTCGGCACCGCGGCGGGCGGCGGCTTCCCGCAATGGAACTGTGCCTGCGCCCTGTGCGCTTCGGGCGCACCGCCTCGGACACAAGACTGCGTCGCGGTGAGCGCGGACGGCGCGGGCTGGTACCTGCTCAACGCGTCACCGGACATCCGCACGCAGATCCTCGCCACCCCACCGCTCCGGGCCGGGCCGGGGCCGAGGGAGATCCCGCTGCGCGGGGTGCTGCTCACCGATGCCGAACTCGACCATTCACTGGGCCTGCTGCTGTTGCGGGAAGCCGGCGGACTCCCGGTATGGGCACCGGACGCGGTCCTGCACGCGCTGTCCGAGCAGTTCCCCGCACGGTCGATCATCGACGGTTACGGTGGCTGGGATTGGCTTCCGGCGTCGGAAATCGCCATCGACGGGCTCCGGGTGAGCTCGCTTCCCGTGAGCGACAAACGTCCGAAGTACGCGCGTTCGTCCACTGAGGACGGCCCGTGGGTGGTGGCGTACCGGATCGAGGACGTCCGGACCGGTGGCGTCTTCGTGTACGCGCCCTGTCTGAAGAGCTGGCCGGACGGGTTCGACTCCTTTACCGACGGCGCGGATCTGGTACTGCTGGATGGAACCTTCTACGCGCCGGACGAGATGTCAGGCGCCACCGCGGCCGAGGTCGGCGACGGCGCCCAGCTGGCGATGGGGCATCTGCCGATCACCGGCAGTCTTGCGAAGCTCCGGCCTGGCCCGCGTTGGGCCTACACGCATCTGAACAACACGAACCCTGTCGTAGACCCGTCCTCGCCGGAGCACGCCGCAGTGCTGGACGGTGGCGCCTCGCTTCCCTCGGACGGTACTGAATTCAAGCTCTAGCGATGCCTTCGGGGCTCGCACCCGACACGGGAACGGCGTCGGCGGTGAGGCGATCGATCTCCGCGAAATCGTCCGTGGTCAGGTCGACATCGGCCGTGGGCGCGCCCACGATCGCGACGTGCACACCCGGCTGGGCGAGTGTCCACGCGATCGCGAGCCGACTGACCGAGGTTCCCTCGTCCGCGGCGAAATCCTCGTGCTTGTCGACGATGGCGAGGTTGTGCCGGAAGGTCTCTCCCGTGAACCCCGACGAGCGCGAGCGCCAGTCGGTCTTCTCGAACGTCGTCTCCGGTATGAAAGAACCGGTCAGCAGGCCACTGCCCAGTGGGCTGTACACGAGCACAACGATGTCGTTCTCCCGTGCGTACGGCAGGGGATCGGTTTCGATGTCGCGACGGAACAGGGTGATACGGCGGCTGGAGGGTTTCCACCGGACGGGTCTTGTCGAAGTCGGCCAGTCGCGCGGCGTCGTAGTTCGAAACGCCGATGTGCCGGATCTTCCCGGGCGTCGACGAACTCCTGCGGGATCCCCGCGGTCTCTTCGGCCGGGGCGTCGGAATCGGGCCGGTGGACTTGGTAGAGGTCGATGTGGTCGACGTCGAGGAAGCGGAGACTGTTTTCGATTCCTTGCGTCAGCCACTCGCGCCGGGAGTCGCGCGGCCGTTCGGAACGCGGTTCGATGCCGCCCTTCGTCGCGACGACGAGGTTGTCGCGGTCACGCTTGAGTTCCTCGCGCAACGCCTTCCCGAGCATCGCCTCGGCAGCCCCCGCCGAGCTGCCAGGTGCCGAAGGCGATCCTCGAGACCGCTCCTGCCCAATGTCGTCGTACGCGTACCTCAGCAGAACACACATCGGATCATTGCACCGCATCGCCCGACCAACGAAACCCCCAAATAACTGTTTGACGGTCGACGTCCCGGCAGTCGATACTCGGCCCCGTGACCGAGTCCTCCAGCCTTGACGAGTTGCGTGCCCTCGCCCATCCCGTGCGACTGCGCATTCTGTCTCTTTTGACCGGTGCCGCGATGAGTGCGGCCGAAGCCGCGCGCGAACTCGGTGAGACACAAGCGAATGTCAGCTATCATCTCCGACGGCTGCACGAAGCGGGACTACTCGACGTCGCCGAGGAGGTCCGGATCCGGGGCGGTCTGGCGAAGCGTTACCGGCACGACCCGGAGTCCGGCGGGCGGTTCACCGCGGCGAATCCGCAGGAGGAGCAGCTTCTCATCGCGGCGATGACTGAAGAACTGAAGCGCCGCAGCGAATTCCGTGTCCCCGGCGAGCGGGGCGCGACGACCGACGCGGAGATGTGGGTCGACCGCGAGACCTGGGAACAGGCGCTCGAACACGCCCGCGAACTGGGCAGGATCCTGCACTCGGCAGCCCGGCCGCCACGCACCCGGGGCACGATCCCGGTCAGCGCGACGGTTTCGCTGTTCGAAATGACACGATCGTGACGTCACTGCGCGAACCCCTGCGCCACCACAACTTCCGCTGGCTGATCGGCGGCCGCACGTTCGGGGAGTTCGGCAATGCCGTCGCCCCGCTCGCGCTGGCGTTCGCGGTGATCGACCTGACCGGTTCGGCCGTCGACATCGGCATCGTCGTGGGTGCGCGGTCGGTGGCGAGCGTGGTGTTGCTGCTGTTCGGCGGGGTACTGGCGGATCGGCTGCCCCGCTCGGTGATCCTGCAGGGCACCGAAATCGCCGCGACACTGACCCAGGCGACCATCGCGGCGAGCGTCCTTTGTGGATTCTCGTCGATCCCCCTGCTGGTCGGGCTGAGCGTGGTCAACGGGGCGGTGACCGCGATCTCCGCGCCCGCCTCGGCGTCACTCACCCCGCTGACGGTGCCCGCCGCCCTGCTGGCGCAGGCCAACGCGCTGGGCCGATTGCTCTCGAATTCCGGCCGGATCGGCGGCGCCGGGCTGGGCGGCATCCTGGTCACCGCGGCCGGTCCCGGCTGGGCGCTCGGCGGGAACGCGCTGTTGTTCCTGGGCTCCGCCCTGTCCTATCGGCGCCTCCGCCTCAGCCGCCGGGAACGAATCCCCGGCAGCCGCCCGCTGGCGGAACTCGCCGAAGGCTGGCGCGAGTTCCGGTCACGGACCTGGGTGTGGGTCGTGGTCGTGCAGTTCATGGTGGTGAACGCCGTCATCGCGGGCGGGATCGCCGTGCTGGGACCCGTCGTCGCCGACAGCACCTTCGGCCGCTCCGGCTGGGGATTCGCCCTCGCGGCGCAGACGGTCGGCTCACTCGTCGGCGGGGTCCTCGTGGCTCGGTGGCAGCCGCGGCGCGCGTTGTTCATCGGGGTCGCGGTGATCCTTTTCGAAGCACCACCGTTGATCCTGCTCGGCCAGGCGCCTTTGCTGCCCCTGCTGCTGGCGGTCATGTTCCTCTCGGGCGTGGCGCTCGAGCAGTTCGTGGTGGCGTGGGACGTCTCGCTGCAGGAGAACGTGCCCGAGGAAAAGCTCGCACGCGTCTACTCCTACGACATGCTCGGCTCCTACATCGCCCTGCCGCTCGGCCAGATGGCGGCGGGGCCGGCCGCACAGCACTTCGGGACCGACACGACCTTGCTCGCGTGCGCCGGGCTGGTCGTGGTCGCCACCTTTTTCGCCCTGTGCAGCGGCCAGGTGCGCGGCCTGGTCAGGAAGACCCACGCCGCCCGATCCTGACCTCCCGGACCTCGCGACCCCGCCGGGCGATAGCAAAGGTCCCTTGCTCCCTTTCCCCGGGTCACGGCCAGGGACGGACCTCCTCGAGGAGTTTCGCGACCGCGAGCACCAGGTCGTCGGAGTGCCGAGGACCGACGATCTGCAGGCCGACCGGGAGGCCGCTGGAGGTGCGGCCCGCCGGGACGCTGATGGCGGGTTGCTGGGTCATGTTGAACGGGTAGGTGAACGGCGTCCAGTCCGGCCAGCCGCTCAGCCCGCTGCCCGGTGGCACCTCGTGCCCGGCTTCGAAGGCGGGGATCGGGAGGGTCGGCGTGATCAGCACGTCGTAGCGCGTGTGGAACTCCCCCATCAGGATGCCCAGCGCGGCCCGCTCGGCGTTGGCGCCGAGGTATTCGCTCGCCGAGAAGGTCTTGCCGAATTCCCACACCTTCCGAAGGCCGGGATCGACCTTGGTATCCGATCCGGCGGGAAAGGTGTCCAGCCACTTGGCCGCACCCGTCGACCACAGGATGTCGAAGGCGGGCTTGGGGTCGGCGAAGCCGGGATCGGTCTCTTCGATGTGCAGGCCCGCGTCGCCCAGCGACTGGACCGCCGATTTGACGATCGCCGCGACTTCCGGATCGACATCGACGTAGCCGAGTGTCGGCGAGTAGGCGGCGATCAGCCCGCGTACGTCCCTGCGGACGGCTTCGCGGAAGGTCGAGACAGGCGGAGCGAGCGCGGCCGGGTCACGGTAGTCGGGCATCGCGAGGACGTCGAGGAGCAGTGCCGTGTCGTCCACCGAACGCGCCATCGGTCCGGCATGCGAAAGCGGGCCGAACGGACTCGCCGGGAACAGCGGGATCCGGCCGTGTGTCGGCTTGAGACCGACGATTCCACAGAACGAAGCCGGAATCCGGATCGAGCCACCGCCGTCGGTGCCGACGGAAAGCTCGCCCATCCCGGCCGCGACGGCCGCGGCGCTCCCACCGCTGGATCCTCCCGCCGTCGTCGACGGGTCGTGCGGGTTACGGGTGACCCCGGTCAGTGTGTTGTCCGTGACGCCCTTCCACGCGAGTTCCGGCGTCGTGGTCTTTCCCAGCAGCACCAAGCCGTTTTCGCGTAGGCGGGCGGTGACGGGACTGTCGACGTCCCACGGCTGGTCGGGGTCGATGCACCGCGAACCGCGCAGCGTCGGCCAGCCCTGCGTCAGGAACATGTCCTTGATCGAGGCGGGGACACCGTCGAGCCAGCCGATCGGATTACCGTCGCGCCAGCGGATCTCGGACGCTTTCGCCTGTTCGAGTGCGCCATCGGCGTCGACCAGGCAGTAGGCGTTGGTCTCGCCGTCGCGTTCTTCGATGACGCGTAAAGCGTTCTGGGTGGCCTCGACCGGTGACAGTTCTCCGGTGGCATACGCGGCGACCAGCTCGCTCGCGGTCAACTTGGTGTCGTTCATCCGGCCCCTAACCTTGGCGAAGCGTCTCCGACGGCACGTATCCGAGTTGCTTGTCCACGACGTTGCGCAGCGGCTCCCCCGCGCGCCAGCGACGGAAGTTGTCCGCGAACACCTCTACCAGAGTATTCCGCCAGCCGACGAAGTCACCCGACATATGCGGCGAGATCAGCACGTTTTCCATGGTCCACAAAGGACTCTCGGACGGGAGCGGCTCGGTGTCGAAGACGTCGAGCGCCGCCCCTCCGAGAGGCCCGTCCCGGAGGGCGCCGACCAGGTCGGAGGGGACGACAAGCTCACCGCGGCCGACGTTGACGAACCGCGCGCCGGGTTTCATCGCGGCGAAGGTCCGGGCGTCGAACATTCCCTTCGTCTGCTCCGTCAGTGGCGCGACCGCGACGACGTAGTCCGCCTCGGGGAGATGGCGTGTCAGCTCCGCGGACACGTGCACGTCCCCGAAGTCGGGATCGCCCGTGCGGGCACGTCGCCCGACGCCGGCCACCGACATCCCGGCCGCCCGCAACAGCCGCGCGATCGCCCGGCCGATCGGCCCGGTACCGACCACGAGGACCCGGCGACCGGAGACGCGTTCGCTCTCCCGGTGCTTCCACTGCTTCTGCCGCTGCAGGTCCCACGAACGGACGAAGTCCTTGGCGAACGTGAGGACGACCCCGAGGACGTACTCGGCGATCGCGCCGTCGAACACGCCGCGCGAGTTGGTGAGCACGACGTCGCTCTCCTGCAGCCCGGGGAACAGCACGGGATCGACGCCCGCGCTGGCGATGTGCAGCCAGCGAAGCCGGTCGGCCGCGTGCCAGGCACCCGGAACGGCGGTCGACAGGAAATCGTAGACGAAGAGCGCATCCGCTCCGGACAACGCGTCAGCCAACCCGGCCTCGTCGGTGTAACGAACCACCGTTTCGGCTTCGATGACGCGCATATCCGGTGGGCGAGTGTCTCCGCAGAGCACCGCCAGAACAGGGGTCTCCGAAGCGATCACGTTGACACCGTAAAAGTGGCTCGTATGATTGTCAACAATCCGAGGAACGACCCCCGGAGCACCGGACCTGTGGCAGCAGAAGTTCTCCGGAGGCTGAGACTTGGATTTCGACTTATTGGAGTTCGAAGGGCCCTTGGCGCAGCGCGGCATCGGCGTGATCGCTCCGTTCGACCTTGCCCTGGAACGAGAGCTGTGGCGCTGGGTGCCCATGGAGGTCTCCCTCCATCTGGCACGGACGCCGTACGAACCCGTGCCCGTCAGCATGGAGATGGCCCAGCTCGTCAGCGACAGCAGGCATCTCGCCGCCGCCACGAGAGACGTACTCCATGTGGAGCCCGAAGTCGTCGCCTATCTGTGCACCTCCGGCAGTTTCGTCAACGGTGTGGACTACGAGCGCTCCTTGACCAAGGCGATCTGCGACGCCGGAGCGTCGGACGCCGTCACCACCTCCGGGGCGCTGGCCGAGGTCCTGCACCAGCTCGACCTCCACCAGGTCTCGGTGCTGACGCCCTACGACGGTGACCTGACCGGGAAGCTGCACGACTTCCTGGCCGAACTCGACGTGCGCACCGTCTCGAGCGACCACCTCGGCCTGGGCGGCGGCATCTGGAAGGTCAGTTACCGGACCATCGCCGAACGCATCCTCGCCGCCGACCACGCCGACGCGGACGCCATCTTCGTCAGCTGCACCAACCTCCCCACCTACGATCTGATCGAGCCACTCGAAAGCGCGCTCGGCAAACCCGTCCTCACCGCGAACCAGCTCACGATGTGGGCCTGCCTCCGGCGGATGAACCTGCCGATCGTCGGGCCCGGCAAGTGGCTCCGCGAGGTCGATTGACCTCTTCCCCTACGATTGTCGACAATCTGCCCTCCGGAGGTCTCGTGCCCATCACGCCGCTCATTCCGCCTGAGCCCCCGTCCGAGACGACCACGATCGGGTTCATCTACCCCGACCACGCGGCCGAAGACGACTACCCGCTCGCGGAGCAGCTCCTCGGCGGGGACATGGCCGGGATCAAGCTGCCGGTCGAGCACATCTACGGGACCGATCTGCACGCCGTACCCGAACTCCTGGACCTCGGCAGCGAAAGCCGTCTCGCCGACGGTGCCGCGCTGCTGGCCAAGCATGAACCGGACGCGGTGGTGTGGGCATGCACCAGCGGTAGCTTCGTCTACGGCTGGGAAGGCGCTCGCGACCAGGCCGACCGGCTGGCCGCCGTCGCCGGCGTCCCGGCGTCGAGCACCTCCTTCGCCTTCGTCCACGCCGCTCAGGCACTCGGCGTCCGGCGGGTCGCGGTCGCCGCCAGCTACCCGGACGACGTCGCCAGATTGTTCGTCGAGTTCCTCGGCGCGGGTGGGATCGAAGTGGTCTCGATGGGCAGCGCGGACATCGACACCGCCGCCGAGGTCGGCGAACTCAGCCCGGAAGCCGTCTTCGAACTCGCGGTGAGCCGCGACCATCCGGCCGCCGACGCGCTGCTCGTCCCCGACACCGCCATGCGGACGCTCGGCGAGATCAACACGCTCGAGACCCGGCTCGGCAAGCCGGTGCTGACCGCCAATCAGGTCACCGTCTGGGAAGGCCTCCGGCTCACCGGCAAGGCTCCGCTCGTCCGAACACTGGGCGCACTGTTCGGCAAGAGAGGCAACTGAACCATGTCCTTGCCGGATATCGAGCCGGTCAGCCGGGAATCGACCGCCGGGATCATCGCGCGCCAGTTGCGGGACGCGATCATGACCGGCGCCCTTCCTCCCGGCACCCAACTCGGTGAAACCGACCTGGCCTCCCGGTTCCAAGTCTCGCGGGGACCGCTGCGAGAGGCGATGCAGCACCTCGTCTCCGAAGGGCTCCTGCGCAGCGAGCGTCACCGCGGCCTGTTCGTGATCGACCTCGAACCCGGCGACGTCTACGACATCTACTCGGCACGCTCGGCCATCGAGCGTGCCGCGATGCTGCGAGCCCTGCGCGGCGACCGGGAGAAGGTCGCCACCGAACTCGAACAGGCCGTGGGAGCCATGGCCGTCGCCGCCGACGACGACGATCCGACCGCCCTGTCGTGGGCGGACCTCCGGTTCCACGAGGCACTGATCGCCGCTTCCGGCAGCAAGCGGCTCGTGCGCATGGCGCGAACCCTGCTGATCGAGACCCGGATGTGCCTCACCGCACTGCAGGGGACCTACCAGCAGGTCGAAGAACGGGTCACCGAGCACACCCGGATCATCGAGGCCCTGCGGGCGGGCGACGAAGAGACCGCGCTGTCGTTGCTGGAAGCCCACATGGAGGACGCGGTCCAGCGGCTGGCCCCGGGGACCAGTCTGCGGGAGGGCGAAGCACCCGCGGTGCCTTGAGAATTCAGCCACGGCCCCGCGCCCCCAGAACCGGTTGCCCGCCGGTCCCGCCGCGAAACTCCCTGTCCCACGGCCAGTTTCCGTGCTCGTCCTCGTAGACCATTTGCAGAGCACGGAAATCGTCGCCGTACAGAAGGACGGCAGTGAGCATGTGCGCCGACGGTGAACTGAGCGGAACGATCTCGAACGCCGGCCATCCCACCGCCGCGGGCAGCACCTCGCCGGATTCCGGCGGCCCCGACCGGACCACCTGCTGAGCGAAATAGTTCAGCAGCTGCCCGGATCTTCGCTCCCTCAGGCCGGTGACGACGAGCTCCGGCAGCCCGGCATCAGTGAGCCCGACCGTGTAGGCGAAACCGGGTTGGACGGCTCCGCGCTCGACTGTCTGCACCATCCAGCCGTACTTCCGGATCAGCGGGCGGACCTCCTCGATGAGGTAGTCGTCGCGAGTCTTCCCAAGGTTGTCACAATGCCAGCACATCAGCACTCCTCCAGTCGTCGAATTCGATGATCGACACTGTGCACCGAGGCACCGACAAAAACTCACGGCTCGAGTGAGCGCTCGTGCGACACAGAGGCCTTTTATCCGCGTTTTCCTTTGCAGGGCAGGGAATTTCACGAATTTTGGCGTGTTGGCCCACCGGAATTCGGGTGGCCGGACCGGGTGGGTCGTGAGCGGTGTCCGAGGGTGACGATGAAGGATTCGGGACTCCTTCATCGTCTCGTGGCAGCTCCGGCCTCGGACTTGCTCAAGGCTTCGGCGGCGGACTCGGTCGCCGAAACCAACGGGTAGGCAAAGCCAGACCACCAAAACCAATCACGACAACCCAGTCCGTGAAGGCCTCCTTCCCCACTCTCAAGGTCAGGGTCCCGGCGAAGTCGAGGTCTTGCAGGTCAGGCGGTTAGTCGTCGCTGCGTAAGGCTGACGATGAAGGAATCGGGACGTTGAGTGTCCCCATTCCTCCATCGTCGCGGGTTCGCACCGGTCGCGGAGCTTGAGCTACAGAGCTTCAGGGACATGCCCCCTCCGGCACACGCCCGAGCGGGGAACATTCGGACGTTCACCGTCCCAAATCCCCCCGCTCGACCCTGGCAGGCACCAGAAATGTCAAGCTCGGACTACCACCAGCCGCGCTGACCAGCAGCCCTGCGACTTTGCCGGGACCCTGACTCTCAAGGTAGGGAAGGAGGCCTTCACGGACTTTCGACCGGCATCGCGGAAACAATGTGAAGTACATGAAGCCCCTTCCTTTCGCCTGGCGCAAGGAAGGGGCTTCATGTACTTCACGCGTCACTTTGGCGACCGGCTCGCCCCACCCGAAGTCATGAACGGACCATTCATGACATCCCGGGACTTGACACGCCTCTATGCGGATGGTTCAAGATAGAGCGGCGACCACCGCGGACCCGAGTTCGGCGGTGGTGGACTTCCCCCCGAGGTCAGGGGTCTGCACGGTCCCTTCCTCGAGCACCTTCTCCACCGCGGCGTGAACGTCTTGTGCCGCAGCGGTTTCCCCGAGATGATCGAGCAGCATCGCACCCGCCAGGATCTGCGCCACCGGATTCGCGATGCCCTGTCCGGCGATGTCGGGAGCGCTGCCGTGCACCGCTTCGAACATGGAAGGAAACTCGCCAGATGGATTGATGTTGCCCGAAGGCGCCATTCCGAGCCCGCCCGTCACGGCCGCCGCCAGGTCGCTCAGGATGTCGCCGAAAAGATTGGAAGCGACCACGACGTCGAGCCGTTCCGGTGCCTGCACCATCCGCGCGGCGAGGGCGTCGACATGGCACTGTTCAGCGTGTACGTCCGAATATTCCGAAGCGATGTCGAAGAAGATCTCGTCCCAGAACGGCATCGAGTGAATGAGCCCGTTGGACTTCGTCGCCGAGCAAACGCGTCCAGTCCGTGTCTTCGCCAGCTCGAAGGCGTAACGGATGATCCGCTCCACCCCGACCCGCGTGAACACGGATTCCTGTAAGACGAACTCGTTCCCCTGACCGCGATTGTGCCTGCCGCCGATCTCCGAGTATTCGCCCTCGGAGTTCTCTCGGACGATCACCATCTCCAGTTCTTCGGCGCTTCGGCCGGCCAGTGCCGACGTCGTCCCCGGCAACAAACGGACCGGCCGGAGATTGACGAACTGGGTGAACGCGCGCCGCACCGGAATGAGGAGACCCCACAACGAGACATGGTCCGGCACACCGGGAAATCCGACGGCACCGAGGAGGATCCCGTCGAACCGGGAAAGCTGCTCGATACCGTCGTCCGGCATCATCGAGCCGGTTTTGGTGTACCGCTCACAGCTCCAGTCGAATTCCTTCCAGGACAAGGAGAAGCCATGTGACGCCGCAGCACGGTCCAGCACCTTGCGGGCCTCGACCGTGACATCGACGCCGATCCCGTCGCCGGGAATGCTGGCGATGCGATAAGAGGTCCCGGCTTGAGAAGTCACTGCTTGAGAGGTCACTGCTTGAGAGGTCACTGCTTGAGAAATCACAGAGCCACCGCGATGTACTTGGTCTCGAGGAACTCGTCGATGCCGACGGTGCCGCCTTCACGACCGAGCCCCGACTGCTTGATCCCGCCGAACGGCGCCGCCGGGTTCGAGACCAGCCCCTGGTTGAGGCCGATCATGCCGGCCTCCAGTCGTTCCGAAACCCGCAGCGCCCGTTTGAGATCGGAGGTGTACACGTAGGACACGAGACCGAATTCGGTGTCGTTCGCCGCAGCGATGGCCTCGTCCTCGCTGTCGAACGGAGTGATCGGGGCGACCGGCCCGAAGATCTCCTCTGAGGCGAGCCTGGCGTCCTTGGGCACGTCAGTGAGCACCGTGGCCTGATAGAAGTTGCCCGGACCGTCCACAGTAGACCCACCGGTGAGGACGCGTGCCCCTCGCTCGGTGGCGTCCGCGACGAGGCCGCTCACCTTCTCGACCGCGGCTTCGTCGATGAGCGGGCCGACGACGACACCTTCCTCGGTGCCGCGGCCCATCGGCAGGGCCTCCATGCGCTCGGTGAGGCGCCGGGAGAACTCGTCGACGATGCCTCGCTGGACATAGAAGCGGTTCGCGGCCGTGCAGGCCTCGCCGATGTTGCGCATCTTCGCGGTCATCGCGCCTTCGACCGCCGCGTCGAGGTCGGCGTCTTCGAAGACCAGGAAAGGAGCGTTGCCGCCGAGTTCCATCGAGGTGCGGAGCACCTTGTCCGCACACTGTTCCAACAGCTTCCGCCCGACGCCGGTCGAGCCGGTGAAGGACAGCTTCCGGGCACGGCCGTCCCGGATGAGGGGCTCCATCACACCGCCGGAGTCCGACGTCGTGAGCACGTTCAGCACACCTTCGGGCAGTCCTGCCTCGGCGAGGATCGCCGCGAGGGCCAGTATAGAAAGGGGGGTTTGAGCGGCGGGCTTGATGATCATCGTGCAGCCTGCCGCGACCGCGGGCCCGATCTTGCGGGTGCCCATCGCCATGGGGAAGTTCCACGGCGTGATCAGCAGACACGGTCCGACGGGCTGCTTCGTCACCAGGAAGCGGCCGGCGCCGTTGGGCGAGACGGCGAAGCCACCGTCGATCCGGACGGCCTCTTCCGCGAACCAGCGGAAGAACTCGGCCGCGTAGGTGATCTCGCCCTTCGACTCCGCGAGGGGCTTGCCCATCTCGAGGGTCATCAGCAGCGCGAGTTCGTCCGCGCGCTTGATGAGCAGCTCGTAGGCGCGGCGCAGGATCTCGCCGCGTTCGCGTGGGGCGACGTTCGCCCAGTCGGCCTGTGCGGCGACGGCGGCGTCGAGTGCGCTGACACCGTCCGCCGGTGACGCGTCGGCCACCTCGCACAGGGCTTCACCTGTCGAGGGGTCGAGAACGGGGAAGGTCTTCCCGCTCGTGGCGGGCACCCACGTGCCGCCGATGAACAGTTCCTTGTCGACCGCCGCGACTACGCCGGCCTCACTGATCGAGCTCATCCCAACGCTCCTCCATGTTGTCCCGGACGCCATGCTATGGATATTGTCAACAATCGACAACAGCTCAGCCGACCTAGGAGCGCAGCCCATGGCCCAGCTATCACCGCTGCTCAAGCAGGCAACGCCGGTCGTGGTCGACCACGGTGAAGGGGTTTACCTCTACGGCACCGATGGCAAACGTCACCTGGACTTCACCGCCGGTATCGGCGTGACCAGCACCGGCCACTGCCACCCGCACGTGGTGAGCGCGGCGCGGGAGCAGATCGGCAAGCTCATCCACGGGCAGTACACGACGGTCATGCACAAGCCGATGCTGGAGCTGACCGAGAAACTGGGCGGCGTCCTGCCCGAGGGCCTGAATTCCCTCTTCTACGCGAACTCGGGCAGTGAGGCGGTCGAAGCGGCACTCCGGCTGTCGCGGCAGGCGACCAAGCGGCCCAACGTCATCGTCTTCCAGGGCGGGTTCCACGGCCGGACCGTCGCGGCGGCGACCATGACGACTTCGGGCACGCGATTCAGCGCCGGGATCTCGCCGCTCATGTCCGGTGTGCACGTCGCGCCCTTCCCCTACGCTTTCCACTACGGCTGGGACGAGGAGACCGCGACGAAGTTCGCCCTGCGCGAGCTGGACTATCTATTCGCGACGGTCTGCGCGCCGAACGAGACAGCCGCGTTCTTCATCGAGCCGGTGCTCGGCGAGGGCGGGTACGTCCCGGCGAACCCCGAGTTCCTCGCCGGGCTGCGGGAACGCGCCGACAAACACGGGATCCTGCTGGTGATGGACGAGATCCAGACCGGCTTCGGCCGGACTGGGAAGTTCTGGGGACACGACCACTTCGGAGTACGGCCGGACATCGTGCTCATCGCGAAGGGACTCGCGAGCGGATTCCCGATCTCGGGCATCGCCGCGTCCGAGGAGTTGATGTCGAAGGCGCTCCCTGGTTCACAGGGCGGCACCTACGGCGGTAACGCGGTGGCCTGCGCGGCGGCGATCGCCACGCTCGAGGTGATCCAGCGGGAGGGGCTGGTCGAGAACGCCGCCGAACGCGGACGCCAGCTGCTCGAAGGTGTGCGGGTGATCGCGGACAAGTCGCCGTCGATCGGCGACGTCCGCGGACTGGGGCTGCTGGTCGGTTCCGAGTTCACCACGCCGGACGGCGAGCCGGACACGGCGAAGGCCCAGGCGGCCCAGAAAGCCGCGTCAGCCAACGGGCTACTACTGCTGACCTGCGGGGCGTACATGAACGTCGTCCGGATGGTGCCGCCGCTGATCGTCGACACCGAGCAGGTCGACGAAGCGCTGCGGATCTGGGGTGACGTCGTGGCGGGGGTCGAGTGATGGCCCGCTACATCACGATCACCCTCGACAAGCGCGGAGTGTCCTGCCGGGCCCGGTTGCTCGACACCGAGGCCCCGCGGACCTGCCGCGCGGTGTGGAACGCGTTGCCACAAAGCGGTTCCGCCTACCACGCGAAGTACGCGCGCAACGAGGTCTACACCCTCGTGCCGCCCTTCGCCGAACCGAAACCGGGACGCGAAAACCCCACGGTGACCCCGATTCCGGGTGATGTCGTGTACTTCGGGTTCGAGGCGTGGGAGATCGGCAACCCGGCGTACGGCTACGACGATGACAGTGCGGCGCACAGCGACCAGGGCGCGACGGATCTCGCGATCTTCTACGGCCGCAACAACCTGCTGATCAACGGCGACGCGGGCTGGGTGCCCGGCAACGTGTTCGCGACGATCGAAGAGGGACTGGCCGAAATGGCGGAGGCCGCGCAGGACCTCTGGCTGCGAGGTGTCGAGGGCGAGACGCTTTCGTTCGCACGCGCGTAAAGCCTGCGGGCGATGAGGGTTCCCCACCCTCACCGCCCACAGGCCGGCACCCCTCCCTGGCTTACTGAACGCCGGTGATCCGGTATTCGACGCCGCCGACTTCGTTGCCGCGCTGGTCGACCTGGGTCACGTGGACGGTGTACTTCCCACCGAGAGCTTCGGCGCCCGCGGTGAAGCTCAGCTGTGCGGGCACCTGCTCACCCGACTTGAACGTCAGCCCGCTGATCCGGGCCTTCTGCGGGTTCACGATGGCCAGTTCGGTCTCGCCGACCCGTTCGATGCCCTCGCCCTTCGCGCCGCCTGCCCGCCAGCGTGCGGCGAGGTCGGGACCGAGGTCGATGGTGATCCGTCCCGGACCGGTGAACGGCTTGCCCGGCTGGGTGAAGACGATGTCGCCGACCGCCGTGGGTTCACGGCCGTCCCAGCCGAACACGATCGGCCGGAACTGCGGGACCTTGATCTTCGCGGGCACCGCGTTCACGTTGTGCCAGGCGATGTTGTTGTTGTTCCGCGTATTCGCGGACGTGCTCAGACCTTCCGTCGGCAGGTCGGTCGGCGAAAGCCACCGGGCCAGCAGGCAGAAGTGCGAGCCGATCGGGACCTGCCACGGGATGACGACCGTCTTGGTGCCGAACGGCACGGCCACGTTGGTCTTCGACCCGATGTAGGTCCACTGGTTCGGCCACTGCGCCACGGTGCCCTGCTTGGTGTACCAGACCTGCAGGTTCCCGTTTTCGAGGTCGTCCCCGTACGGGCCGGGGCGGTTCGCGGTGACGTGGATGTAGGCGGTGGTCCCCTGGACGATCGGGTCGTCGGTGGCGCACAAGACCGTCGCCGAGAAGCACACCCGGACGTCGGGACTGGAGTAGAGCGAGCCGCTCGAGGACTCGAAGCCCACGTCGGACGCGTTGTCCCGGATGAAGACGTCGCTGCGTGCCTCCGGCGCGGCCTGTACCGCCGGCGTGACTCCCGCGAACAACGTCGCGAAGGCCAATGCGGCTGAGGCGATCAAGGTTCGCCGGCGCCGCGGGTTCCTGCTGATCATGTTTCCCTCCTTGGGCGAAACATTCGACCCGCTGACCGTCGGACAGGCTGGTTGTGGCGCGGTTGTCGGAATCTTGTGCCCTAATTGGCCGATTTCGGTGAGTCTTCGCCCGGATACGCTCACCGAGGTCACATGCCGGAGGGAGCAGGGTGCCCGGGCCAGGGGAATTACGGGTGCTGGGCGCGGTCGAAGCGATCGGCCCCACCGGGCGGGCGGAGCTGCACGGCGCCCGCCAGCGAGCCGTGCTCGGCGTTCTCGCCCTGCACGCGGGCTCGGTCGTCCCGATCCCCCGGCTGGTCGACGTCCTCTGGGGCGAGGATCCGCCTCGCACCGCGGTGAAGACCCTGCACAGCCACGTCGCCAGGATCCGGCAGGCACTGGAGGACTGTGGATTCCCACCGGTCTTGCTGACACGCAAACCCGGGTACCTCCTGACGGTCGCGCCATCCTCAGTCGACGCTCTCCGTTTCGAAGAGGAGCTTCGTGCCGCCAAACGGAACAATCCCGGCCAAGCGGTGACCGCCTTGCGCGAAGCGTTGCGGCTTTGGCGCGGCGAAGCCTTCGCGGACGCCGAACTCGACGGCTGGGGGCTCCACGAGGTCGAGCGTCTCCAGGAACTTCGGCTGTCCGCCTGGGAAGAACTGTGGGACGCCGAACTCCGGCTCGGGGGCCACGAAGAGGTCGTCCGGGAATTGCCGCGCCTGCGGGCCGGGCACCCGTACCGTGAGCGACTCGCCGCGCTGCACATGCTCGCCTTGCATCGTTGCGGCAGGCACGCCGAAGCGCTCGAAACCTTCCAGACCGTACGCCGGGGCATGGCGGAGGAGTTCGGCGCCGACCCCGGCCCGGAGCTGGTCGACCTGCATACGGCGATCCTGCGCCGCGCGCCCGAACTCGACACGCCCGCGCGGGGCACGGCGCCGGCGCAGCTTCCCGCCCGTGTCGGGCATTTCACCGGACGGCAGCAGGAACTCGCGTCACTGGACCGGCTGCTCGACGAACCCGAACCGCCGGTCGTGGTCATCTCCGGCGCCGCCGGGATGGGTAAATCCGCGCTCGCCGTGCAGTGGGCGCACAGCATCGCGGACCGCTTCCCCGACGGCCAGCTCTTCCTCGACCTCGCCGGGCACGACCCGCACGAGGCGGTCTCGCCGGGCGACGCGCTCGCCCATCTGTCGCGGGGGCTCGGCCTCCCCGACGATCGGCTGCCCGACGCGACGCCCGAACGCGCGGCGCTCTACCGCTCGCTGCTGCACGGCAGGCGTTGCGTGATCGTCGCCGACAACGCGGGCAGCGTCGACCAGATCCTGCCGCTCGTCCCCGGGACGGCGAAGGCGATGTTGATCGTGACCAGCAGGCAGACCCTGGCCGCGCTCGGCAGCAGGCACGCCGTCCGCGTGCTCGCCCTCGACGCACTGGCCGACCCGGAATCGATGACCCTGCTCACCCGGGTACTGGGCGCCGACCGGGTCGCCCGCGAACCCGGGCAGGCCGCGCGGCTGGCCAGGCTGTGCGACGGGATGCCGCTGGCGTTGCGGATCGCCGCCGCGCGCCTGACCGGGGAACCGGGCCGTCCGATCGCGGAGCTCACCCACGAACTCACCGGCGTCGGACGCTTGGAAACCCTTGCGGTACAAGGAGATTCTCGGACCGTCGAGACCGTTCTCGCGAGCGCCTACCTGCCGTTGGAGCACGCGCCGGCGCACCTGTTCCGGCTGTCCGGGTCGACTCCGGGGACGTCGTTCAGCTCGGCCCTCGGAAGCGCGTTGTGCGGGGTGCCCGCCGAAGCGGGCCGGGCCGCGGTCGCCGCGCTGTCCGCCGCGCATCTGATCACCCCGGCGGGCCATGACCGTTATCGCTTCCACGATCTGATCCGCGAGTTCGCCGTCGCGTGCGCCCGCGCCGACGAAACGACGTCGAGCCGCGCCGAGGCGGCGGACCGGCTGATCGATTGGTACCTGCACGTCGCCGCCGAGGCGAACCGGATCATCGATCCGAACCGCGATCTGGTCACCCCGGCGTTGCGCCACCCCGCGCCCGAGCGGCCGTTCCCGGCGGAAAGGCGTGCGGCATTGGCGTTCCTGGGTGCCGAACGCGCGAATCTGCTGCCCGTGGTGCGATTCGCGCGCGAACACGGCCGCAGCACCGCCGCCTGGCAGCTCACCTATCTGCTCACCAGCTTCTACGACACCACGGGAGGCTGGAACGAGCGGATCGGGCTCTGCCGAGAGGGAGCCGTGGCGGCCGCCGAACTCGACGATCCCTTGGCGGAGGCGGAAATGCTGCGCGCGCTGGGCGCGGCCTACTTCATGACCCGCAGGCTGACCGACGCGCTCGAGACCAACGCCCGCGCGTTGAAGGCCGCCCGCGCCGCGGGAGATCTCGAAGGCGAAGGGCACATCTACAACAACACCGCGAACGCCTATGCCGCGCTGCGCCGGTTCGACGAGGCGATCACCGCGTACCGGCTCGCGGTGGAACGGTGCACCTCGGCGGGTAACCGGCTCGGGCGCGCGCTGTCCCAGCGCAACCTCGGCCACGCCTACATCCGCCGCGGCCAGCCGATGGACGGCCTCAGCCCGCTGACGGACGCGCTGGAGGCGTTCCGCGAACTCGGCAACGCCCGGCTGGAGGCAGCCACTCTGGACACGCTCGGCGAGGCCTACGAGGAACTCGGCGATCACGACGTCGCGCTGGAGCATCTCGGGAAGGCGCTGGCCGCGTCCCGGGCGATCGGCGACCGGTGGCAGGAGTGGGAGTCACTGCTGCACGCCGGTCAGGTCCATCTCTCCCGCCGCGACTTCCGGGCCGCGCGGGACGATTTCGACCAGGCGCTGTCGATCAGCCGGGACGTCGGGAACCGGCACAGCGAAGCCGCCGCGCTCGACCGGCTCGGCCGCGCCCACGTGGGTCTCGGCGACCTGGCGGCGGCCAGGGAAAACCTCGAGCGCGGCCTCGCGGTCCGGGAGAGTGTCCCGGATCCGTACGAGGAGGCTCATCTGCACCGCGACCTCGGCGATCTGGAGACGCGGTGCGGCGACACGGCCGCCGCGGCCGCCCACTGGGCTCGAGCGATCGAGCTGTACCGGCGGGCGAACGCGACGGCCGACGCCGACCTCGTCACCGGGCGGGGCTGATCACCACGGTCGAGGTCGCGTACACGAGCCTGCCCTGCGACGGCCCGAAGAATTCGACCCGCGCCTTTCCTGCTTGATCGGGCAGGTACGTGAATTCGGCGTACCCCCTGGTCTCACCGCGTGGGAAGGTGACGACACCGTCCTTCACCGGCACGTGGCCGGAGCCCTCGGTGCGATAGCGGATCGTGAGCGGCCCGGTCCACGGCCGGGAGAGCACGACGGGCACCCTGCAGGTGCTGCCCGGTGCGAAATTGGGCGGGATCGACCAGCAGATCTCGCCCTCCTGGGTGGTGGCCAGCGGCCCGGTCTTGGCCGCGTCGTCATCGGCCACCCAGGCGACGCCCACACTGTGCCCGATCCGCACGCCCCGCTCCCCGTAAAGCCGGAGAGAGAACATCTCGTCGTTCTCGACGAGGGCGTCGGCGCGGACCTTGACCGCGATGGTCTGCGCGCCCGCGCTCCCGGACCAGGTCAGCGTGCCGCCGGTCGGCAGGTAGTCGACACCCTCCTTCGCGGTGACCGCCGGATCGATCGGCGAGCCGTTGCCTTCGATCGTCCGGTACTCGACCGAACCTTGCGGTGCGCAACCGCCGTCGGCGACGGAAACGGTGAAGAGGAGGGTGGTGTACCCGGCGCTCGTTCCCTCGGCTTGACTGACGCCGCCGGCGTTCACCACGGGCGCCGTGCAGCCCGCCTCGCCGCTTTCGGCCACTGGTACCGCGAGCCCGAACGTGACCGCGAGCGCCGCCCCCAGCGTCGTGATCCGTCTCATCGTTGGTCCCATCGAGCGTCCACCCCTTCCGGCGGGCCGCCGCGACCCGCTGCGACATGGGTAACCGAATGAGGTTGTCGCGAGGTTGTGGCCGATGGCCCGCCGAATACGGTCAAACATGAAAATGATTCATGGCCATCGCCGCCCACGACGTACTACGCTTCGGTAACCAGGCAAAGGCGCGAGGAAGGGCTGTCGATGGGCGATGTTGCGGCACGGTTCGCCGAGATCGTCGGGGACACGAATCTGCTTTCCGGCGAGGCGATCCCTGAGGACTACGCACACGACGAGGCTTTGACCGCTACCCCGCGGCAGCCCGCCTACCTGGCGAAACCGGGAAGCGCCGAGGAGGTCGCGGAGCTGCTCAAGGCAGCTGGCGAAACCGGCGTGCCGGTGACCGCGAGGGGGTCGGGCACCGGGCTTTCGGGCGGCGCGCAGCCACGCGAAGACAGCCTGGTGATCTCGTTCGAGCGAATGAACGCGGTGCTGGAGATCGACACGGAAAACCATGTCGCCGTCGTCCAGCCCGGCGTCACCCTGTCCGAATTGGACGAAAAGACCGCCGAGGCGGGGCTCGGCTACACGGTCTACCCCGGTGAGCTGAGCGCGAGTGTCGGCGGCAACGTCGGGACGAACGCGGGCGGCATGCGCGCGGTCAAGTACGGCGTCACGCGGCACAACGTCGTGGGCCTGCAGGCGGTCCTGCCGACCGGCGAGATCATCCGGACCGGCGGCAAGACCTCGAAGATCTCGACCGGCTACGACCTGACCCAGCTGATCATCGGCTCCGAGGGCACGCTCGCGATCGCGACCGAGGTCATCGTGAAGCTGTACCCGCGCCTGCCGTACGGCGCCACGGTGCTCGCCCCGTTCGAGACCTTCGACGAGGTGATGACCGTCGTCCCGAAAATCATCTCCAGCGGGCTGGCGCCGCACATCGTCGAGTACATCGACAACTTGACACTCGCGGCGATCAGCTACAACGAGAAACTCAGCCTCGGCGTCCCGGACGACATCCGCGACTCCGCCCAGGCGTACTTGGTGGTGGCACTGGAAAACCGCGACAATGACCGGCTGCACGCCGACATCGAGGAACTCGGCGGTCTGCTGGGCGATCTCGGCGCGATGGACGTGTACGTGCTCGAAGGCGGCTCCGCGCGCAAGCTGATCGAAGCGCGCGAGAAGGCGTTCTGGACGGCCAAGGCGGTCGGGGCCGACGACATCATCGACGTGGTGGTCCCGAGGTCCGCGATGCCGGAATTCCTGCGGCGGACCAGGGAAATGGCGCTGTCTCGCGAGACGGGCGCACTCGGCTGCGGACACGCAGGTGACGGCAACGTCCACCTCGCCATCTTCTGCAAGGACCAGGAGAAGCGGAAGCAACTGCTGACCGACATCTTCGCGCTCGGCATGGAACTCGGCGGCGCGATCTCCGGCGAGCACGGCCTCGGGAAAGCCAAAGCCGGCTATTTCCTCGACCTGGAAGACCCGGCGAAGATCGCGTTGATGCGCCGGATCAAGGAGGGCTTCGACCCGGCCGGGATCCTCAACCCCGGTGTTCTTTTCGCTGAGAGGGCTTGAAAGTGAGTGAGATGAACGGCGCCCAGTCCCTGATCCGTACACTGGTCGACAGCGGCGTCGACGTGTGCTTCTCGAATCCGGGCACCTCGGAGATGCATTTCGTGGCGGCGCTCGACACCGTGCCCGAGATGCGTGGCGTGCTCGGCCTGTTCGAAGGCGTCGTCACCGGCGCCGCGGACGGGTACGCGCGCATCGCCGACAAACCGGCGGCCACCCTGCTGCACCTCGGCCCCGGCCTCGGGAACGGGCTGGCGAACCTGCACAACGCGCGTCGCGCGCACACCCCGATCGTCAACGTGATCGGTGATCACGCGACCTACCACAAGCAGTACGACGCCCCGCTCGAATCGGACATCGAAGCCGTCGCCGGTTCCCTCGAAGGCTGGGTCCGCCGCTCCGAGCACACGAAGGACGTCGGCGCCGACGCCGCAGCGGCGGTCGCCGCGGCGCAGGACGCGCCCGGGCGGATCGCGACCCTGATCCTCCCTGCCGACGCGTCGTGGGGCGAGGGTGGCCAGCCCTGCGCGCCGATCCCGCCGAGGATCCCGCAGACCGTCGACGCGACGACGGTGAAGAACATCGCCGAGGTGCTGGCAAGGGGCGAACCGGTCGCGCTGCTCGTCGGCGGCGGCGGCTGCCGCGAAGCCGGGTTGCGCGCGACCAGCCGGATCGCCGCCGCGACCGGGGTGGAGGCGTTCGTCGAGACCTTCCCCTCGCGACTTGAGCGCGGAGAGGGCCTGCCGACGATCGAACGGCTGGGTTACCTCGCCGAGCAGGTCGCGTACCAGCTCGACGGGATCAAGCACGTGATCGTCGCCGGGACGAAGGCGCCCGTGTCGTTCTTCGCCTACCCCGGCAAGGCGAGCAACCTGGTGCCAGAAGGCGCGCAGGTCCACGTGCTGGCCGAGGTCGGGCAGGACGTCCCGCGTGCCCTGAACGACATCGCGGATCTGGTCGCCGCCGAGACCGAGCCGGTGCTGCAGGAGGCCACCCGGCCCGCGCTGCCGTCCGGGCCGCTGACACCGCAGAACTGGGTCGAGGTGATCGGCGCGTTGCTGCCGGAGCGCGCGATCATCGCGGACGAGGCGAACACCTCCGGTCTGCTGCTGCCCGCCGCGACCGCGGGGGCGCCACGACACGACGTACTGACCCTGACCGGCGGCGCGATCGGCTACGGCATGCCCGTCGCGACCGGCGCGGCCGTCGCGGCCCCGGACCGGCCGGTGATCAACCTGCAGTCCGACGGCAGCGCGCTGTACACGATTTCGGCGCTGTGGACGCAGGCGCGGGAGAACCTCAACGTCACCACGGTCCTGCTGAACAACCGCGCGTACGCGATCCTGCGGCTGGAGTTGCAGCGCGTCGGCGCGGACGCCAACGGCCCCAAGGCGAACGAGTTGCTCGACCTCTCGCGGCCGGACATGGACTTCGTCAAGATCGCCGAGGGCTTGGGCGTTCCCGCGACACGGGCGACGACCGCCGAGGAGCTCGCCGGGCAGTTCCAGCGCGCGCTGGCCGAGCCGGGACCGCACCTGATCGACGCGATCGTTCCGACGCTGTTCTGAGTGCGTGAGATGAAAGGCCCCTTCACCGCGAAATTCGCGATGAAGGGGCCTTTCATCTCACGGGGCTAGTGGACCGCGGCCACCAGAGGTTCGGGCTGGCGTTGCTTCGGGACGAGAGCGGTCAGCGCGAGACCCAGGAGCGCCGCACCGGCGGCGACCACGAAACTCATCCGGAAGCCCTCAGCGGAAGGGACCGAAACCCCGCCGACGGTGATCGCCAGCGACGCGAGCATGGTCGCCATCACCGCGCTGGACGTCGACGTGCCGACGGACCGCATCAGTGAGTTCAGCCCGTTCGCGGACGCGGTTTCGGTGACCGGGACCGAGCCCATGATCAGCGCGGGCATCGCCGCGTAGGCGATGCCGACGCCGCCACCGATGATGATCGAGGCCGTGATCAGCTCGAGGGCGTTGTCCATCAACAAGGTCGCGAAGACATAACCGGCCGCGATGGTGGTGGCGCCGACCATCAGCGTCGTGCGCGGTCCGTAGCGCTCGATGAGCCGGGCCGAAACCGGCGACAGCATGAACATGACCACCCCGTTCGGCGCCAGGCAGAGCCCGGCCTGCACCATCGTCAGGCCGAGGCCGTAGCCGGTCGACGCGGGCGCCTGCAGCAACTGCGGGAACGACAGTGCCATCGAGTACAGCGCGAACCCGATCATGATCGACGCCAGGTTGGTGAACAGCACCGGCCGCCGCGCGGAGACCCGCAGGTCCACGAGCGGATCGCGGCGCCGAAGCTGGTAGACGCCCCAGACCAGCAGGATCGCCACCGCGGTCCCGGCGAAGCCGAGCGTGCGACCGCTGCCCCAGCCCCATTCACCGCCCTTGACGATCGGCAGCAGCAGACAGACCAGTCCGGCCGTCAGCCCCACCGCGCCGAGGTAGTCGAACGGCGCGGGTGTCTTCACCGGTGACTCCGGCACCACGAACAGGATCAGCAGGCCGCAGACGAGCCCGAGCCCCGCTGACGCCCAGAAGAGGACGTGCCAGTCGGCGTTCTGCGCGACCAGGGCCGACACGGGAAGCCCGATGGCACCGCCGACCCCCAGCGTCGAACTCATCACCGAGATCGCCGCGCCGACGCGTTCGGGCGCGAGTTCGTCGCGCATGATGCTGATCCCCAACGGGATCGCACCCATCGCGCAGCCCTGCAACCCACGGCCGACGACCATCAGCGCGAGCGAACTGGTCAGCGCGGACACCACCGAACCGGCGACCAGGAACCCCAGGCTGATCAGCAACAACCTGCGCTTACCGTAGAGATCGCCGAGCCTGCCGCTCACCGGCATCACCACGGCCCCGGCGACGAGGGTCACCGTCACCACCCACGACGCGTCGGACGGGGCCGCGTTGAGCAGCCGGGGAAAAGCCGGGATCAGCGGGATGACGAGCGTCTGCATGAACGAGGCCACGAGACCACAGGTGGCGAGTACGACGACGAAGATTCGGGGCGAAGGCGCCCGGCCGACCGGTTTCACCATGCGCGTCCCATGATCCGACCTTACCCAGCACCACCCTTCGAGGTGAATGGTTGACCGACAGGATCACAACCAAGTGCGGACCCCACCGTGTCCGGAACAGGTACCGCGGCGATTCTGGCTGTAGCTATAAGAACCGTCCTTGCAGATAGCGGTCGCGCCGTCTGCCGCCCCGGGTCCGGTCGCCGGGCGGTGGACACAGACACCGTCGGTGTTGCGGTAGTAGTCGCTTCCGCACTCCGCCAGATTCGGCGCCTTCGCCGTGGGCGTCGTCTTGGGCCGTGCTCTCGACGGCGGCGGCGGCTCGACCTGCTTCGGCACCTCGACCGCGGCAGTGGTCGGCGGCACGACCTGCTGGGGCGTCGGTGCCGGAGTGGACGTGGTCGTGGTGGGCGGCGTCCAGCTGCTGATCGGCGTCGACAGCGTCGATGACGTCGACACCGAGCCGCTCTGCGGCGTGACCCGTCCGGTGGGCACGGTCTCCACACCGCAGCCCCCGGCGACCAGAAGCCCGATCGCCAGTGCCACGCCCAGTTTCGTCGTTCTTTTCGGCATAACGGCCTCCCCGGCACGTGGTAGTGCCGCGTAGTCGGGAGATCGTTCGCCGGTGTTACCGCCGGACAGGGGTCAGTCTGTGTCTCTCACAGCGCGCTATCGGATTTTCGTAGCCGGGCCATGGCATCCGCTGGTCACTCACCCAGCTATCTCAGCGGCCCGCCCTCCGCAAACCCGAGTCCTCCGGCCGAAAAGAAACGCGTGCGCGTGTCCTCGCCCAACCTGCCAACCTCAGTTTGGGAGACACGGCCTAATCGACCATCGCGCCGCAACTGATGTTCAGCGCCGTCGCCGTCATGCCGCGCGCGTGGTCGGACGCGGCGAAGGCAGCGACGCGGCCGACGTCTTCCAAGGACGCGGTCCGCTTGAGCATCGTGGAGTCGACCATGTCGCGGATGGCGTCGTCGAGCCCGGCGCCCGCGGGGATCGTCTCCGGGATCCCGGCGGTACGCAGGGTCACCACGCGGATGCCGTGCGGTCCAAGTTCGCACGCCAGCCCTCGCCGCAACGCTTCCATCGCACTGAACGCGACTTGCAGCCCGCCGAGGTGGTATCCAGGCAACGGATCACCGTCGCCGCCGAACATCAGGATCACCCCCGACCACTGCCCGATCATATGCCGGGCGGCCGCCCGCGCGGTCAGGAAGTTCGTCCGTATCGCCGTCCGTACCGGGCTTTCGAAGTCCGCCAAGGACATCTCGACCAGCGGGGTGCCCTGGACGTCATTGTGCGTGATCACGTTCATCGAGATGTCGACGCTGCCCGCCGAAGAAACCACCGAAGCGGCATGCTCGTCGATGGCCACTTCGTCGAGCGCGTCGAACCGCGCGGTCTCGGCTTTCCCTCCCACCGACCGGATTTCTTCGGCCAGCGCGTCGAGTTTCTCAAGCGTACGACCGGCGAGGTGGACCGTCGCGCCCTCTCTGGCGAACCCGCGTGTCACCGCGCCGCCGATCCCTCCCGCCGCACCGTAGACGATCGCGTTTCTGCCTTCGAGCAACATCGGAACCTTCTACTTCCCCTCCAGCGTGATGAGTCCTTCGGGCATTCCGTCCAGATGGACGTCGACCCAGATCGGGAGCCACATGTCGACCTCGTGGAACCGCCGCAGTTCGGCCAAGCCGCTGAGCCAGCCCATCCAGGAGCCATACGGCGGCTTCTCGCCAGCGAATCCACTTTGGACGAAAGTCAGCTTGGTACCACCGCCGGAGTCCTCGAGTTCCCAGGACGTCACGATGCCTTCCTCGTACGCGAGCGTCATCCTTTCGTCGGGCACCAGATCGACGATCTTCGCCGGGTCCGGGTCCATCTCCAGCGAGCCCATCGCCCAGCGTCCGCCGACACGCATCTCGGCTTCGATCCGCGCGCCGAACCAGCGCGTGAACTCGGCGGGATCGGTAATCGAGCGGTAGACCTCCGGTCGCGCCGCGTCGATGCGCACTTCTTCCCGCATCACCGGTGAGGTGAGATCGCAACGGGCGGTGATCGGACGTCCTTCGACGTGGTCGACCAGGTTCGCGACCGCCAGCGCCCAGAACGTGTGCATCATGCCGAGCGGCGAGTCCGTGTCCGCCATCAGCGCGGCAAAGTCCGGCAGACCGGTCTGGCTGTACGACAAAGAGGTCCCGTCTCCGTCCTCCGCCAGCTTGAGTTCGACAACGGTCTCCGTATCGTCGACGGTCCAGGCGAACCGCAGGACGTTGTCCTCGGCCAGCAACAGCCGCTGACGCGGGACTTCGCCGTCCGGGGTGTAGCGGCCCCAGAACTCGTAGCGGGACGGCAAGTCGACTTCCGCGTGTTCGGAAAACCACGTGCGCAGTGCTCCGGGGTCGATCAGTGCGCGCCAGACCTCGTCGATCGGCGCGCACACGCGCACCTGGAAACTCGCCGGCTCAGTCACGGGCATCTCCTTTCGGGTAACAGGCCACGGCCAGCTTGAAGGCGTCGCCTTCCGCGCCGCCGTAGCGGGTGAACAGATCCTGCAAAGTCGTCTTCAGTTCGTCGAGGAACTCCTGGCGCCGCTCCGGCTCCACCCGGATCTCACCGGAGACGCCGATCGACGGCAGTTCCGGTGCGGCCCTGTCGAGCACGGCGACATCCGCCTGGACCTCCTCCATGAGGTCCACCAGATAGCCGAGGCTCAGTTCGTCCCGCACCGCCCGCGGGCCGATCCGGCCGACCACCCCCGGCGACAACCAATACGAACGCGCGCTCGCCTGATACACGCCCTCACCGATGCCGCGCACCTTGCGTTCCGACACCTGCGTGGCGAGACCGGCTTCCACCAGCTTTTTCACGTGGTAATAGACCCGTTGCGGAGTCTGGTCCAGCACCGCCGCCACCTCGGTGCAGGATCGCGGCTCCGCCAGTTGCCGCAGGACGTCCACCCGTCGCGGCTTCAGCAATGCCTCTGCCTGCTCGAGCCGCTCGAGGTACTCCACGTCCTTCACCACGCCACGCCCTTGATCACAAAAACAAGTTTGAACGTAAAAATTCGTTTTGTCAATCACGTAGGATCGCCGCTGATGATGCTGGTCGGGTTCGGCGTCGGCGTGGACTACGCGCTGCTCATCTTTTCCCGCTATGGCAGCGAAATCCTGGGCGGTCTCGACCGTGAACGAGCGGCGCGGCGCGCACTCGACACCGCGGGACGTTCGGTGCTGTTCGCCGGCGGCACGGTGATCATCGCACTGCTGGGGCTGCTCGCGCTCGGTCTCGGCTCGCTGCGCGGTGTCGCCCTCGCGGTGGCGCTCACCGTTCTGGTGACGATGCTCGCGTCGATCACCTGCTGCCCGCGTTGCTCTCCCTCTTCGGCCGTCGTTTGGAGAAGGGCATCCGCGAACACGCCGAGAAGCGGGAACACGGCAAGGCCTGGGGCAAAATCGGCGACGCGGTGCAGCGGCGGCCGCTGGTGCCGCTCGCGGTCGGCCTGCTCGTCCTCATCGGACTCGCACTCCCGGCCCTCGGCATGCGCCTCGGCTTCGCGGACGCCGGCACGGATCCGGAGACGTCGACCACCCGGCAGGCCTACGACCTGATGTCGGAAGGCTTCGGCCCCGGCTTCAGCGAGCCGCTGATCGTGGTCACGGAGAACGGTGACGGCGTTGCGCTGCAACGGGAACTCGAAGCCACCCCTGGCATCGCCAAAGCGACGCCACCGATGGGACAGGGCGTCATGACCGTCCTCGCCTTCCCCACGTCATCGCCGCAGGACGAGGCGACCGGTGAACTGGTCGAGCGGCCGCGGACCGAGGTGCTGCCGGGCCTGCCCGGTAAGTATCTGGTCGGCGGTTCGGTCGCGGCGGCGGTGGACTTCGCGGACGCCGTCGGCGACCGGTTACCGCTGTTCGTCCTGGTGGTCGTCGGGTTGTCGGCTTTGCTGCTGATGGTGGTGTTCCGCTCGATCCTGATCCCGCTCAAGGCGGCCGTGCTGAACCTGCTGAGCATCGGCGCCGCGCTCGGCGTGATGACGGCCGTGTTCGGCGACGGCCTGTTCGAAGTGCGGCCGGGGCCGATCGAGGCGTTCGTGCCGGTGCTGATCATCGCGATCGTGTTCGGGCTTTCCATGGACTACGAGGTGTTCCTGGTGTCCCGGATGCACGAGGAATGGCGGCAAACCGGCGACGCGCGCCACGCCGTCCGAGAAGGGCTCGCCTCCACCGGCGGGGTGATCACGGCCGCGGCGGTGATCATGATCCTGGTGTTCGGGGCCTTCCCGCTCAACCCGGATCGGATGCTGGCGCAGTTCGGCCTCGGGCTCGCGGTGGCGGTCCTGGTGGACGCGTTCGTCATCCGCTGTCTCGTGGTGCCGGCGGTGATGCGGCTGCTCGGGGAACGCGCCTGGTGGCTGTCTCGATGGCTGGACCGGCGGCTGCCGCACGTGGCACTGGAACCGTCGTCGCGCTAGCCCCCGGACGCTATGAACGGTCCGTTACTTGCAAAATTTGCAAGTAACGGACCGTTCATAGCACGGGGTTATTCGTAGATCTCGCCCTTCGCGGCCTTCTCGACCAGCGAAGCGGGCGGGGTGAAGTGGTCGCCGTAGCGGGCGGCCAGTTCGTTGGCGCGGTCGACGAAGCCCTGCAGGCCACCCTGGTACTGGTTGATGTACTGGATGACACCGCCGGTCCACGCCGGGAAGCCGATGCCGAAGATCGAGCCGATGTTGGCGTCGGCGATGGTGGTCAGCACACCCTCGTCGAAGCACTTCACGGTCTCGAGCGCCTCGGCGAACAGCATGCGCTCCTTGAGGTCTTCGAAGGGAACCTCGGCGCTGCCCGACTTGAACGCGTCGCGCAGGCCCGGCCAGAGACCGGTCCGCTTGCCCGCCTCGTCGTAGTCGTAGAAGCCCGAGCCGGTGGAGCGGCCCTTGCGGTCGTACTTGTCGAGCATCGTGTCGATGACGGCCTCGGACGCGTGCGGCGCCCAAGTGCCACCGGAGGCCTCGATCGCTTCGCGCGTCTCCTTGCGGATCTTGCGCGGCAGTGTCAGGGTCAGTTCGTCCATCAGCTGCAGCGGCGGCGCCGGGTAGCCTGCCTGCGAACCGGCCTGCTCGATCGACGCGGGCTCGACACCTTCGCCCAACGCGGCGACGGCCTCGTTGATGAAGGTGCCGATGACACGCGAGGTGAAGAAGCCGCGGCTGTCGCTGACGACGATCGGGGTCTTCTTGATCTGCAGCGTGTAGTCGAAGACCTTCGCCAGCGTGGCGGGCGACGTCTTCTCCCCGCAGATGATCTCGACCAGCGGCATCTTGTCCACCGGCGAGAAGAAGTGGATCCCGATGAAGTCCTCGGTCCGCTGCACGCCCTCGGCCAGCGAGGTGATCGGCAGCGTGGAGGTGTTCGAGCCCAGCACGGCGTCCGGGTTGACGAAGCCCTCGATCTCCTGGAACACCTTGTGCTTCAGCTCGACGCTCTCGAACACGGCCTCGATCACGAAGTCGACGCCGGCGAAGTCCTCCGCCTTGTCGGTCGGCTTGATCTTGGCGAGCAGCGCGTCGGACTTCTCCTGCGTGGTCTTGCCGCGGGAGAGAGCCTTCTCTTCCAGCTTGACCGCGTAGCCCTTGCCCTTTTCGGCGCCTTCGAGCGTGACGTCCTTGAGCACGACATCGATACCGGCCTTCGCCGAGACGTACGCGATCGCGGCGCCCATCATGCCCGCGCCGACGACGCCGACCTTCTTGGCGGTGTACTTCTCGAAGCCGTCCGGCCGCGAGCCGCCGGAGTTGATGCTCTGCAGGTCGAAGAAGAACGCCTTCGTCATGTTCTTCGAGACCTGGCCGGTGGCGAGGCTGATGAAGTAGCGGGTCTCGACGGTGATCGCGGTGTCGAAGTCGACCTGCGAGCCCTCGATCGCCGCGGCCAGGATCGCCCGCGGGGCAGGCATGTTGGCGCCCTTGATCTGCTTGCGCAGGTTCGCCGGGAACGCGGGCAGGTTCGCCGCGAAGCTCGGGTTCGACGGGGTGCCGCCCGGGATCTTGTAGCCCTTGACGTCCCACGGCTGCACGCCGGCCTCGGGGTTGGCCTTGATCCACGCCTTCGCGGCCGGGACCAGTTCCTCGACGGTGCCGACGAGCTCGTGCACGAGGCCGAGTTCCTTCGCCTTCGCCGGGCGGTGCCGCTGACCCTGCAGCAGCACGTTCAGCAGCGCGCTCTGAATGCCCAGCAGACGTACGGTGCGGACCACGCCACCGCCGCCGGGGAGCAGGCCGAGGGTGACCTCGGGGAGGCCGATCTGGCTGCCCTTGACGTCGGCCGCGATGCGGTGGTGCGTCGCGAGCGCGAGTTCGAGGCCACCGCCGAGCGCGGCGCCGTTGATGGCGGCCACGACCGGCTTGCCCAGCTGCTCCAGCCGTCGCATCTGGCCCTTCATCAGGCCGCTGCTCTCGGTGATCTCGGCCGCGTTCTCCGGCTTGGCCTTGATCAGGTCGTTGAGGTCACCACCGGCGAAGAAGGTCTTCTTGGCCGAGGTGAGGACGACACCGGTGATGCTGTCCTTCTCCGCCTCCAGGCGGTCCACGATCACGCCGAGCGACTCGCGGAAGTCGGCGTTCATCGTGTTGGCGGACTGCTTCGGGTCGTCGAGGGTGAGCACGACGATGCCGTCGGCGTCCTGCTCCCAGCGGATGGTCTTCGCTTCAGTCATTGTCTCTTCCTCAGACCCGCTCGATGATGGTCGCGACGCCCATGCCGCCGCCGATGCACAGGGTGACCAGGGCGCGGCGCGCCTGACGACGCTCCAGCTCGTCCACGACGGTGCCGACCAGCATCGCGCCGGTGGCGCCCAGCGGGTGCCCCATCGCGATGGCGCCGCCGTTCACGTTGACCTTCTCCTCGTCGAGGTGCAGGTCCTTGATCCACTTGAGCACGACCGAGGCGAAGGCCTCGTTCAGCTCCCACAGGTCGATGTCGTCCGGGGTGAGACCGGCGAGCTTGAGGACCTTCTCGGTGGCCGGGGTCGGGCCGGTGAGCATGATCGTGGGCTCGGAGCCGACGGTCGCGGTCGCCACGATGCGGGCGCGCGGGGTCAGGCCGAAGTCCTTGCCGATCTGCTCGTTGCCGACCAGGACCACCGCGGCGCCGTCCACGATGCCGGACGAGTTTCCGCCGGTGTGGACGTGGTTGATGCGTTCGACCGAGTGGTACTTCTGCAGCGCGACGGCGTCGAAGCCGCCCAGCTCACCGATACCGGCGAAGGCGGGCTTGAGCTTGCCGAGGCCCTCGACGGTGCTGCCGGGGCGACGGTGCTCGTCGTGGTCGAGGATCGTGACGCCGTTGATGTCCTTCACCGGGACGACGGACTTCGCGAAGTAGCCGCCGGACCAGGCCGCTTCGGCCTTCTCCTGCGAACGCACGGCCCACGCGTCGACGTCTTCGCGGGAGAAGCCCTCGATGGTCGCGATCAAGTCCGCGCCGGTGCCCTGCGGGACGATGTAGTTGTCGTACGCGGTGGCGGGGTCCATGAACAGCGCGCCGCCGTCGGAGCCCATCGGCACGCGCGACATCGACTCGACGCCACCGGCGATGATCAGCTGGTCCCAGCCGGAGCGCACCTTCTGCGCGGCGGTGTTGGTGGCTTCGAGACCGGAGGCGCAGAAGCGGTTCAGCTGCACGCCGGCGACCGTTTCGGGAAGGCCCGCGTTCAGCGCGGCGGTGCGCGCGATCACGGCGCCCTGCTCACCGACCGGGGACACGACGCCGAGGACGATGTCGTCGATCACGGCAGGGTCGAGGTTCGGGTGCCGGACCTTCAGTTCCTCGATGAGGCCGACCACGAGATCGACCGGCTTGGTGCCGTGGAGGGCACCTCCCTTGTTCTTGCCGCGAGGCGTACGGATCGCCTCGTAGATGTAGGCCTCGCTAGTCACAGAAAAACTCCTCCGCGTACGGCGCTGTATCAAGGATGAACACAGCCGGATCGTACCGGCCAGTAGCCATGCTAATGGTCATTAACATAAACCGCGATAACCCCATGGTGTCAATGGGTTGCGATGTACGCAACCGGCGCTATCGTGTGTTCACCTATGGATCACCCGACCGAGCGTTCAGCCCGACCGCGCGACCGCAAGGCCCAGCTGGCGGGCCTCGCCGCGGAGCTGTTCCGCGCCCGCGGGTTCCACGGGGTCGGGATCAACGACATCGCCGCCGCGGCCGGGATCACCGGGCCCGCGCTGTACCGGCATTTCGCGGACAAGCAGGCGGTGCTGTCCTACGTCGTGCTGTCCGGAATCGACGATATGGAAACGGCTACCCTCGAGACGCTCGCCGACCTCGACATGACGGTCCCCGCCCAGGTCAACGCCCTACTCAGGACGCTCGCCGCGCAGGCGGTGGAGCGGCGCGAGGTCGCCGCGTTGTGGCGCTGGGAGGGCAGGCACCTGCCCAGGGAGGGCCGCCGCGAGATCCGCCGCCGGTCGGGCGCGGTGCTCGCCGCGTGGTCCAAGGCACTGCTCGCGCTGCGTCCCGAACTGACCGCCGACGACGCCGAGTTGCTGTGCTGGGCGGGGTTGAGTGTCTTCGGCAGCGTGTCCGTCCATCACACGTCCGTGGCGAAGAAACGTTTCGCGCAGATCCTCGTGCAGCTGGCGGAATCGGTGCTGCATGTCACACTGCCCGAACCTGTCGAGCCGTCCCCCGAGACGCCGTCGATCGCGCTCGGTGAGCCGTCCCGGCGCGAGCAGATCCTCGCCGCCGCGACCGAACTGTTCGGACAACGCGGATTCCGCGCGGTGAGCATGGAGGAGATCGGCGCGGCGGCCGGGATCGCCGGGCCCAGCGTGTACCGGCACTTCCCCAGCAAGGCCGCGCTGATGGTGGCGATCGGGCACCGCGCCGCGGACAGGCTGGCCCTCGCCGCGGAACGCGCACTTCGGACCGACGACGAGCGGGACGCGCTGCGCAGGCTGGCGGCGTCCTATGTGCACACCCTGCTGCACACACCCGAGCTGCTCGTGTCGTTCTCCGGCAGCCCGATGGAGCTGCCGGAACGCGACAAGGCGGACCTGCTTCGAGTCCAGCGGGACTACGTCGCGCGCTGGATCGCACTGGCTTCGGAAGTCCGTCCGGAGCTGAGCCTGCGCGAAGTGAAGATCACCGTGCACGCGGCGCTGACCATCGCGAACGACCTCGCGCGCACCCGGCGGGTGAACGGCCGCCCGAACATCGAGGCGGAGCTGACGACGCTGATGCACGCGGTTCTCGACGTCTGAAAGTCAGCTTCGAGCAACTCGCGTGTACTGCAAAGGCGCCGATCACCTCCCTGAAGTAGCGAAGAAGGCCGTCCGGCACGCAGTCGCGGGACCTGGGGTGAAAGGGACCTTCGCCGAGTGCGACGCGACGAAGGCGCACTTCACCGAGTTCGGTGTTGACGATCTCGGACCACCTCGGAGCCAGGCGCGGTGTCGTTCCGGCAAGGGTGAGGGGAATTTCGAGGGACCCAGAGTCCCTCAAGGAGTCCTTCACGGATCTGCCGGCCGCAGCCCGACGGCGAAAGCTGGTGGCTTGTGAGTAATCCGGGTCGCCCGGACCACTCAAATCACTCACGCGCGTGACGTTCGCCGCCACCCTGGTAGCGCATCCGCCCAAAGGGCGATAACCTACTCACGAGTAGGTAAGCGAGGCAGGGAGACTGACCGTGGGTGCGCCTAGGAAACGAGACGCGATGGGCTTCGGCCTGTCCGCGCTCACCCGGCTGGCCGGGAGCAAGGTCATGGAACGGGCCGGACTTCGGAAGCCCGTGCAGAACCTGGTCAGTGCCGGGACGCGCAACGGCTTCCGGGTCGCGGGCGCGGCGGGACGGACCTTCAAGTCCGCCCAGAAGCTCGGCAAGCCCGCGCGGCTCGCGCCGGCCGGGGACGCGGGACTGTTCGACCTCACCCCGAGTGAGGATCAGCAGCTCATCGTCGAGACCGTGACGGAGTTCGCGGCCGAACAGCTGCGGCCCGCCGCGGCCGACGCCGACGCGAAGCTCAAGGCGCCCGAAGGCCTGCTAAGCCGCGCCGCCGAACTCGGCATCACGCTCGTCGGCATCCCCGAGGAGCTGGGTGGCGTCGGCACCGAACGGTCGGTCGTCACGAACGCGCTGGTCGCCGAGGCCCTCGCGCACGGCGACCTCGGCCTGGCGGTCGCGGTACTCGCGCCGTCCGCGGTCAGCACCGCGCTGGTGGCTTACGGCGACGAGCAGCAGCAGGCGGACTACCTGCCCGCGTTCGTCGGCGAGAACGTCCCGGCCGCGGCACTGGCGCTGCAGGAGCGCACGGCCTTGTTCGACCCGTTCAAGCCAGCCACCAAGGCCCGCCGCACGCCCAAGGGCTACCAGCTCGACGGCGTGAAGTCGCTGGTTCCGAGGGCCGCGGACGCCGAACTGTTCATTGTCTCGGCAGAGCTCGAAGGGCGCGGTCCCGCGCTGTTCCTCGTGGAGTCGTCCAACACGGGCGTCACCATCGAGACCGAGCCGGCGATGGGCCTGCGCGGCGCGGCCACCGGCAAGCTGCACCTGGAGAGGGTCGCCCTGCCAGCCGGTGCACTGCTGGGCGGCGGCAAGGCCGAGGTCTTCACCGAGGTCGTCCGGCTCTCACGGCTCGGCTGGGCCGCGCTGGCCGCCGGCACCGCGAAGGCCGTCCTCGACTACGTGGTGCCTTACGTCAACGAGCGCAAGGCGTTCGGCGAGCCGGTGAGTCACCGGCAGGCCGTCGCGTTCTCGGTGGCCGACATCGCCATCGAGCTGGAAGGACTGCGGCTGGTCGCGTTGCGCGCCGCCGCTCGCGCCGAACAGGGCAAGCCGTACGCCCGTGAGGTCGCGCTGGCCCGGAAACTGGCCGCCGACAAGGGAATGCAGATCGGCAGCGCCGGGGTGCAGCTGCTCGGCGGGCATGGCTTCGTCAAGGAACACCCGGTCGAACGCTGGTACCGCGATCTCCGCGCGATCGGCGTGATGGAAGGCGCAGTCCTGCTCTAGGCCGTGCCACGCAAGTCGTGTTCGCGGTCTTCGCGCCCAGGCGGCCCCTGACGGCACGGCCTAGGACTTTCGAAAGGCAATCATGATCAACCTTGAGGTTCCGAAGAAGGCCGGCGGCCTGATCAACCAGGCGTACCAGGCCGCGGCCGAGGTGTTCCGGCCGATCTCACGCAAGTACGACCGCGCCGAGCACACCTATCCGGCCGAACTCGACATGTTCGCCGCGCTGCTGGACGGGCTGAACTCCTCCGGTGAGGGCGGCGCGGGCGCGGCGGGGGTCCGCCGGTCCGAGAAGAACGAGAAACCGGGCAACCGCAACGGTTCCAACCTCAACATCGTGCTCGGCACGATCGAGATGTGCTGGGGCGACGTCGGTCTGCTGCTGTCGATGCCGCGTCAGGGTCTCGGCAACGCCGCCATCGGTTCGGTCGCGACGGACGAACAGCTCAAGAAGTTCTCCGGGCTGTGGGCCGCGATGGCGATCACCGAACCGGACTGCGGCTCGGACTCGGCCGCGATCACCGCGACCGCGCGCCTCGACGGCGACGAGTACGTGATCAACGGCGAGAAGATCTTCGTGACCGCGGGCGAGCGCGCCGACGCCGTCGTCGTCTGGGCCACTCTGGACAGGACGAAGGGCCGCGCGGCGATCAAGTCGTTCGTCGTCGAGAAGGGCACGCCCGGCTTCGAGGTGGTGCGCGTCGAGCACAAACTCGGCATCCGCGCCTCCGACACCGCCGTGCTGCGTTTCGAGAACGTCCGTGTGCCCAAGGAAAACCTTCTCGGCACGCCGGAGATCGACACCGCCAAGGGTTTCGCCGGGGTCATGCAGACCTTCGACAACACCCGCCCGCTGGTCGCCGCCATGGCCATCGGTGTCGCCCGCGCGGCACTGGAAGAGACCCGGAAGATCCTCACCGACGCCGGGGTGACGATCGACTACGACAAGCCCGTCCACAGCCAGCACGCCGCGGCCGCGACGTTCCTTCAGCTGGAGGCCGACTACGAATCAGCGTACCTGCTGACCATGGAATCGGCGTGGATGGCCGACAACCGCAAGCCGAACTCGCTGCAGGCGTCGATGGCCAAGGCGAAGGCGGGCCGCTCGGTCGTCGAAATCACGCTGAAGTGTGTAGAGCTGGCCGGAACGTGGGGCTACACCGAGGAATCGCTGTTGGAAAAGTGGAGCCGGGACGCGAAGATCCTCGACATTTTCGAGGGGACACAGCAGATCCAGCAGCTGATCGTGGCTCGCCGGATCTTGGGAAAGACGAGCGCGGAGCTCAAGTAGCGTCCGAAGTGTCGTGAAGGGGCCCGTGCAGCTGCACGGGCCCCTTTTCTTGTCTATTCCCCACAAACTCGCCAGCACGACAACACCATCAAGTGAACCACCGCGACGACCGGGCAGAGGTACTCTCGAATCTCCCCTGTCCGCGAGGCCCGGAGTCGCGATGAGGCTCGCCGCTCGACAGCTCTCCCCCGTCGCACGCAGGTGTCTCGTCGTCCTCGCCGTGACGGCCTGCTATTTCGCGACCGGCCAGATCGGTATCCAGTGGGCCATCGTGCGGGAGCAGATCTCGCCGCTGTGGCCGGCGGCCGGGGTCGCGCTGGCGGTGCCGATGCTGCTCGGTCCGCGGTTCTGGCCGGGAATCTTCCTCGGCGCCCTCCTGACGAACATCGCCATCGGGCCTTCACTCGCCACCGTCATGGCGATCTCCGCGGGCAACACGATCGGCCCGATGCTGGCCTACGCGGTGATGCGGCGGCTGGGCTTCCGCAACCGGCTCGACCGGCTTCCCGACGCCGTCCTCCTGGTGACGATCGGGGCGATCGGGGGCACGGCCCTCAGCGCCGTACTGGGCACCGGCGTCCTGGTCCTCGGCGGCGCGCTGGGCGCCGGGGACTTCTGGCCCACGGCACTCGTGTGGTGGACCGGCGATGCGATGGGAGTCCTGACGATCACCCCCCTGTTACTCCTCGCGCCGAAGTTCCGCCTGCCGAAGCGAGTCTCGCCGGCGCGCTGGGGCGAAGCGATCGCGCTGGCCATCGTGGGCACCGGCACGGCGCTTCTCGCGTCCATCACCACGTCCAAGCTGTTCGTGGTCTTCCCAGTACTCGTCTGGGCGGCGCTGCGCTTCCGGCAGGTCGGGGCACTGCTGTGTTCCTTGTGCGTCTGCACCTTCACGATCTTCGCCGCCGTACGAGGGCTCGGCCCCTACGGCTCCTACGAGCTTGTCCCCCGCTTGCTGCACGTACAGGCCTTCGACGCCTCTGTCGGGATGACGGCGCTGGTGCTGTCCACCATCGTCCTGCAACGCGACCGCGCGACCGCGGAGATCACCGAAGCCTGGCTCCAGATCACCGAAATGGTCGACACGATCGCGCCACGCCAGTCGTTGCGCAGTGCCATGACCCAGCGCAAGAGCGACGAACTCGCCGACTGAAGCTCAGGCGACCTGCTCGTCGAGGAAACGGTCGAGGTGGCGCCAGGTGGTGCCGCGCGCCTTCCGTCCGGTGAGGACGCCGAGGTGCCCGCCGGGCGCGGTCTCGAAGGTCACCGACGGCGAGTTGTCCAGCAGACCGGTGAGCCGTTCGACGGCCGCGCGCGGGGCGATCGTGTCGTTCTGCCCGGCGATGACCAGGGTCGGCACCTTGATCCCGGACAGCGCGATGATGCGGCCGTTGAGGTCCACCGTGCCCTCGGCCAGGTCGTTGGCGCGGAAGAACCGGTGGTAGATCTGGCCGAACGTGCGCCCGGGGTAGGCGATCATGTTGTCCATGAAGTGATCGACGGCCTCGATCTGTGCGAGATAGTCCCGGTCATCGAGATTCTTCAGGATGGCCAGCGGTTTGGTGATCTCCTTGCTGATACCGGTCGCGCGGAAGACCCGGCTGACCAAATAGGACGGTGCGCCGCCGAGCACGCGGTAGATCGGGGTCAGCAGGTGGCCGCCGGTGAGATCCACGAGCGGGCGGAACGGGGCGATCAGCGGGATCGCGGTGAAATCGAACGGCGACGCGATGGTCGCGATCGACTCGATCGGCAGCTCGGGCTGGTCGGCGGCGGTCAGCAGGGAGAAGATCCCGCCGAGGCACCAGGCGATGACGTGCACGCCCCGGCCGCCGGAGTCCTCGCTGACCTTGCGGATCGCGCGCGGGAGCACCTCTTCGATCCAGTGCTCGATGCCGAGGCGCCGGTCAGAGAAGGCGACGTTCCCGTAGTCGACCAGGTAGGTGTTGCGGCCGCCGTCGACCAGGTGCTCGGCGAGACTGCAACCGCGGCGCAGGTCGAAGCACAGCGCGGGCGCGGCCAGCGGCGGCACCAGCAGCACCGGCGGGCCGGACACCGGGTCCTTGCCGTTCGTCAGCCGGTACACCGAACGGTTGGGGCCCTGGTCGAGCAGGACCCGCGGCACCGGGCGAAGATCGGCGACACCACCGTGCAGCACCTTCCCGACGACGTTCGACGCGGCGGCGGCGAGCCGTGCCGGGGGTGTTGCCATGAGGTGCCTCCTGAGGAATCAACGCGGTAAGCCGTAATCTTGCCGCGTGCGGGCGCCCGACTCAACACCGTCACCGTCACAGGCCGTCCACTTCGGACAGTGACTGGGCCGTCCGAGTTAACAATCGGCATCCTTTTCCACCGTCGGCGCACTCCGCGCGGCACGCGATTCGTACTCCGCGCGAGCACTGGAATGCGTTGCGGAGGATAGAATCTTGTCGCCGCCCAGTGCGCGAAGGAGTCCTTCGCCGAGGCGCCGCGGGAGCAGCCGTGTGATCCTGCCCATGGCGTCCAGCGACGCGGGAACGAAGACGTCGAATTTGGGACGGCGTAACGCATCGACAATGGCCTGCGCCACATCTTCCGGCTGCACCGACTTGAAGAACTTCGCCTCGCCGAGCCCGCTGGCCAGCTCCGTGCGCACGACGGCGGGCATCACGCACGAGACCAGCACCCCCGTTCCGTGCAGTTCCAGATGCACTGATTCCGACAAACCGACGACGGCGTGTTTCGTGGCGCAGTAGGTGGCGGCACCGGGGAATCCGGCCTTTCCTGCCATCGACGCGATGTTGACGATGTGGCCGGTGCCACGCGGGCGCATCCGCTTCACGGCTTCCCTGGTGCCGTGGATGACCGCGTGCAGGTTGATCTCGAGCAGGCGCCGGGTCGCGGCGTCGTCCTCTTCGTCGAGCGGCGCGAGCGGCATGATGCCCGCGTTGTTGATCAGCACGTCGATCGGGCCGACGCGCCGCTCGACCTCGTCGAGGAACTCGGTGAAGCCCTTGGTGTCAGTGACGTCGAGCGGCAGCGCCTCCGCACCCAGTTCGGCCGCGGTCTTCTCCGCGAGGACCTGGTCCAGGTCGCCGATGACCACCTTGGCGCCGAGCCGGGACAGGGCCGTCGCGGTGCCTGCCCCGATGCCCCGCGCCGCCCCGGTGATCACGACGACCTTGCCTGCTAGGGAACGCGGTTGCTGCCTGGCCATGCTGGGCTCCTCTGCGACTTCGCTGTCCGGGGCACTGTTGGCGATCTGTCAACTATGGTGCACCGGAAGTCACGATGACGCCAGCCCTACGGCCGCTGTACGAGCACCTGCCCGATCCAGCCGTTGACGTCGAAACGCTCGGCCGGGGTGAAACCTTGGCGCTCGTAGTAACGCTGCAGGCCACCGTCGCCGCCGGCCCAGCAATCGACACGGAGCAGGCCGATTCCCCGTTCCCGCACCTCGGCCAGCGCGAACTCGAGGAGCCGCGAGCCGACCCGGTGCCCGGAGAAGCGGCGCGAGGTGAGCAGCAGCCTGATGTAGAGCTCGGGTTCGCCGACCGGCGGCGCGTAGTGCATCGCGTCGCCGAGGATGATCGCCCCGGCCACCTCGCCGCCGACCTCGCCGATGTACAGCCCGTGTTCGCCGGCCATCCCGCGCACCCGCTCGATCCGCTTCGGGACCGTGGACCACGGCTCGGTTCCCCACTGGCCACCGCTACCGCGTTCGACCAGCCACGCGACGGCGTCGTCGAACATGTCCAGCAACGCTTGGAAGTCCCCAGAACCACCCTTACGGATGATGAAATCGCTCATCCTCCCGTTTTACAACATCGTGAGGACGCGCGGGCCTTCCGCCGTGATCGCGACCGTGTGCTCGACGTGCGCGGCCCGGCAACCGTTCACGGTGTGCAGCGTCCAGCCGTCCTCGGCGATCCGGTAGTCGTCGACGCCGTCGGCGATGAGCATCGGCTCGATCGCGAGCACCAGCCCCGGCTTGAGCCGCATGCCGCGGCCCGGCCTGCCCTCGTTCGGCAGATGCGGGTCCTCGTGCATCGCGCGGCCGATGCCGTGGCCGCCGTGGCCGTCGAGGAGGCCGTACCCAGCCTCGCGACCGACGGTGCCGACGGCGTGGGAGATGTCGCCCATCTTGTTGCCCGGTATCGCGGCCGCGATACCGGCGGCCAGCGCGCGTTCGGTGGTCGCGATGAGTTCGAGGTCGGCCGGATCGGCCTCGCCGACGACGTAACTGATCGCCGAGTCCCCGTGCCAGCCGTCGATGTAGGCGCCGGAGTCGATGCTGACCAGATCCCCGTCACGAAGGCGATAGTCCGACGGGATGCCGTGGACCACGGCGTCGTTGACGCTCGCGCAGATCACGGCGGGAAACGGCGTCGGGGCGGAATGGGGCCGGTAGTGCAGGAACGACGGTTTCGCGCCGGCGTCCCGGATCACCTGCGCGGCGATCTCGTCCAGCTCCTTCAAGCTGACGCCGATCGCCGACGCGTCCTTCACCGCTTGCAACGTCCGCGCCACGACACGGCCGGACTCGCGCATGGCGTCCAGCTCGGTGGCGGATTTCAACTCGACCATGCCGATAACTATACCGGTATAGTTATCGTGTGCGTCAAGCCGTAACTCACGGGTCAGGAGACGCCGAGGTGCCGCGCGATCAGCATCCGCTGCACCTCCGAAGTGCCCTCCCCGATCTCCAGGATCTTCGCGTCCCGGTAGAACCGGCTCACCGGGAACTCGTTCATGAAGCCGTACCCGCCGAAGATCTGCGTCGCGTCGCGCGCGTTGTCCATGGCGGCGTTCGACGCGACGAGCTTCGCGATCGACGCCTCCTTCTTGAACGGCTCGCCGCGCAGCATCTTCGAAGCCGCCGCGTAGTACGCCAGCCGGGACGTGTGCGTGCGCACTTCCATGTCGGCGATCTTGAACTGGATCGCCTGGTACTCACCGATCTTGTGCCCGAACGCCTCGCGTTCCTTGACGTACCGCAGGCATTCGTCGACACATCCCTGCGCGAGTCCGACGCTCAACGCGGCGATCGCGACCCGGCCTTCGTCCAAAATGGACAGGAACTGGGCGTAGCCCCGGCCGCGTTCGCCGACGAGGTTCTCCGCCGGGACACGGACGTCGTCGAACGACAGCTCGTGCGTGTCCGAGCAGTTCCAGCCGACCTTGGAGTACTTCGGCGCCACCGCGAAGCCCGGGGTGCCGGACGGGACGATGATCGCCGAGATCTCCTTGCGCCCGTTCTCCTTCACGTCGGTCACGGCGGTGACCGTGACCAGTTTCGTGATGTCGGTACCGGAGTTGGTGATGAACGACTTGCTGCCGTTGATCACCCAGGTGTCACCGTCGAGTTTCGCCCGCGTGCGGGTGGCGCCGGCGTCCGAACCGCCGCCCGGTTCGGTGAGCCCGAAAGCGCCGAGCGCGGTCCCGGCGCACAGTTCCGGGAGCCACTTTTCCTTCTGCTCCTCGGTGCCGAACCGGTAGATCGGCATGGCGCCCAGTGAAACCCCGGCTTCGACGGTGATCGCGACCGACGAGTCGACCCGCGCGAGTTCCTCGAGCGTCAGGCACAGCGCGAAGTAGTCGCCACCCATGCCGCCGTATTGTTCGGGGAAGGGCAGCCCGAACAAGCCCATCTCGGCCATTTTCGCGACGATCTCGTACGGGAACTCCTCCCGCTCGTACAGGTCGCCGATGACCGGGGCGACCTCGGAGCGCGCGAATTCCTCGACCGTCTTGCGCAGCGCCTCGTATTCGTCATCCAGCCGAAAGTCGATCATTGGCCATCCTTTTGGGGTGTCACAACGGCTACCGTTTCGTCCAGCGCGACCTGTTGGCCCGCCCGGACGGGGAGTTCGCTGACCACGCCGTCGATCGGCGCGGTGATCGTGTGCTCCATCTTCATCGCCTCGACGACCACGAGGGGCGTCCCGGCGCTCACGACGTCGCCGGCGGCGGCCTTGACCACGAGCACGGTGCCGGGCATCGGGCTGGTGACCGGTCCCGCGCCGCCCGCGGCACCGGCGGCCGACCGCAGCCGCTCGCGCTCACCGATCGCGAAGCTGTGGCCGTCCCGCGCGAGCCAGACGGTCTTCCCGCGTCCGGCGGCGTGCCGGTAACGGTGGAATCCGCTGGGGTGCCGGACTTCCAGCAGCTCGCCCTCGCGCCGCGCGGAAACCCGCACAGGGACACCGCCGTCGACACTGACGAGCGCGTTCGCCGGGGTGCCCTGCACTCGCACAACGGCTTCGGAGCTTCCGGACTTCAGGGCGAAATCGATCCCGCCGGACGCACCGAGCCGCCAGCCGTCCGGTACGTCCCACGGGTCGATGACCGATCCCTGGGGCTGCAAGGAGAGCAGCCGATCGAGCGCGGCCGCCACGAAGAACTCCGGCGGCACCTCTTCGGAGACCAAAGTGGACAGTCGCCGGTCGACGAGGCCGGTATCGAGCTTGCCGTTCCGGACATCGGTGTCCGCCAGCAGCCCGCGCAGGAACGCGACGTTCGTGCCGAGACCGAGCAACGCGGTGTCGGCGAGCGCCAGATCGAGGCGGTGCAGCGCGGCGGCGCGGTCCGGCCCCCAGGCGATCACCTTGGCCAGCATCGGGTCGTAATTCGAACCGATGACCGCGCCCTCGCTCATCCACGAGTCGACGCGCACGCCTTCACCGGTCGGTTCATGGACGGCGAGCACGGTTCCGCCGGTGGGAATGAAACCGCGCGCGGGATCTTCGGCGTAGACCCGGGCTTCGACGGCGTGACCGTCCAAGCGGACGTCTTCCTGAGACACGGTGAGCACGGCGCCGGCGGCGATCTTGACCTGCCACTCCACGAGATCGAGCCCGGTCACCAGTTCGGTCACCGGATGCTCGACCTGGAGACGAGTGTTCATCTCCATGAAGAAGAACTCGTCCGGCGCGGTGGCCGACACGATGAACTCGACCGTTCCCGCGCCGACGTACCCGACCGACCGGGCGGCCTCGACGGCGGACGCGCCCATTCGCGCGCGCGAGGGACCGTCGAGCAGGACCGACGGCGCCTCTTCGATGATCTTCTGGTGACGCCGCTGCAGACTGCACTCGCGCTCACCGAGATGGATCACGTTGCCGTGCGTGTCGGCGAGCACCTGGATCTCGATATGCCGCGGCGTGGTGACGAACCGCTCGATCAGCAGCGTGTCGTCACCGAAGGAACCCTTGGCCTCACGGCGAGCGGACTCCACGGCGGCGGCCAATTCGGACGTCGCGTTCACCAGCCGCATACCCTTGCCGCCACCACCGGCGGACGGTTTGATCAGCAGTGGATAGCCGACCTTCTCAGCGGCGGCGGTGAAACCACCTTCGGGAATGTCCACATCGGACGCACCGGGCACGACGGGGACACCCGCCTTGGACACCGTCGCCTTGGCGCGGATCTTGTCGCCCATGGCGTCGATCGCCTCGACCGGCGGGCCGATGAAGACCAACCCCGCCTCGGCACAGGCGCGGGCGAATTCCGCGTTCTCCGCGAGGAAACCGTAGCCCGGGTGGACCGCCTGCGCGCCCGTGTCGAGCGCCGCTTGGACGATCGCCGGAATGGACAGATAGCTTTTCGCCGCCTCGGCGGGGCCGATGCGGACCGCCGTATGCGCCTCGCGGACGTGCCGGGCGTCGGCGTCCGCGTCGCTGTACACCGCGACCGAACGAATACCGAGCCCCTGCAGCGAACGGATCACGCGGACGGCGATCTCCCCGCGATTGGCGACCAGAACCGTGTCGAACATGCTCACATCCGGAAAACGCCGTAGTTGACATCGGAAAGGGGCGCGTTGGCCGCCGCGGACAGCGCGAGGCCGAGCACCGTGCGGGTGTCCGCCGGGTCGATCACGCCGTCGTCCCAGAGCCGCGCCGTCGAGTAGTACGGGCCGCCCTGCGCCTCGTACTGCTCGCGGATCGGATCCTTGAAGGTCTCTTCGTCCTCTGTGGACCATTCGCCGCCGCGTGCCTCGATGGCGTCACGGCGGACCGTCGAAAGCACGGACGCCGCCTGCTCGCCGCCCATGACCGAGATCCGCGCGTTCGGCCACATCCACAGGAACCGCGGCGAGTACGCGCGGCCGCACATCGAGTAGTTCCCCGCGCCGAACGAGCCGCCGATGACGACGGTCAGTTTCGGCACACGCGCGCAGGCCACCGCGGTGACCATCTTCGCCCCGTGCTTCGCGATGCCTCCGGCTTCGTAGGCCTTGCCGACCATGAAGCCGGTGATGTTCTGCAGGAACAGCAGCGGGATCGAGCGTTTGTCGCACAGTTCGATGAAGTGCGCGCCCTTCATCGCCGACTCGGCGAACAGCACGCCGTTGTTCGCGACGATCCCGACCGGGTGGCCGTGGATCCGGGCGAACCCGGTGACCAGCGTCGAGCCGTACTCCTTCTTGAACTCGCCGAACCGGCTGCCGTCGACGATCCGGGCGATGACCTCGCGGACGTCGTAGGGCACGCGCGGGTCGGTCGGGACGACGCCGTACAACTCGTTCGGGTCGGCGACCGGCGCCTCGGTCGGAAGGACATCCCACGGGCGCGGGGTACGCGGCCCCAAAGTAGACACGATCGAGCGAACAATGCGGAGCGCGTCGGCGTCGTCCTCGGCCAAGTGGTCGGTGACGCCGGACTGACGCGAGTGGACGTCCCCGCCGCCGAGTTCCTCGGCCGTGACGACCTCGCCGGTCGCGGCCTTCACCAGCGGCGGGCCGCCGAGGAAGATGGTGCCCTGATTGCGCACGATGACCGCTTCGTCGCTCATCGCCGGGACGTACGCGCCGCCGGCGGTGCAGGAACCGAGCACCGCGGCGATCTGCGGGATACCGCGCGCCGACATCGTCGCCTGGTTGAAGAAGATCCGGCCGAAGTGTTCACGATCCGGGAAGACCTCGTCCTGCCTCGGCAGGAACGCGCCACCGGAGTCCACCAGGTAGACGCACGGCAGATTGTTGTGCAGCGCGACCTCTTGCGCGCGCAGGTGCTTCTTGACGGTCATCGGGTAGTAGGTGCCGCCCTTGACCGTGGCGTCGTTGGCGACGATCACGCATTCGCGGCCGGAGACCCGCCCGATTCCGGTGATGATCCCAGCCGATGGCGCCTCGTCGTCGTACAGTCCGGTGGCGGCCAGCGGGGACAGCTCCAAGAACGGCGAACCCGGGTCGAGGAGGGTGTCGACCCGGTCGCGCGGCAGGAGTTTGCCCCGCTCGACGTGGCGGGTGCGGGATTTCTCCGGGCCCCCGAGCCGGGCCGCGGCGAGCCGCTCGCGCAGATCCTCGACCAGCTCGACATGGGAGGTGACGCCGCGGGCGTAGTCGTCGCTGCCCGGATCGGCCGAAGTACTCAGTACGGGTGTGTCCATGGCTCCTCGTCGCCAAGTTAGCCGTCGTTAACTCGCCCTCGTAGGTTAACGGCCACTAACCTCGCTTGTCCACCGCACCCCGCAAGTACGTGAAGGCCCCCTTCCTTGCACTTAGCGCAAGGAAGGGGGCCTTCACGTACTCCGGTGAAAATCAGCCGATCGCGGCGACCAGCGGGGCGTAGTAGCCGCCGCGCTGTCCGGCGGCCGTCGGGTGGTAGGAGTTCACGATCGGCCAAGTGAGGCTGTGCAGGTAGTCGTTGGCCGACGAGCAGATGTTGTGCCCGGAGAACGCACTCCGCACATCGACGAACTTCGCGCCGTGGGCGGAGGCCCGCGCCGAGAGCACCGACGCCAGCGTGTCGGAGCCCGAGTTGATCGCGGAGCGCTTGGTGTCACTGAGCCCGACCGAGCACGAACCCGGCACCGTGTAGAAGCGCGGGTAGCCGAGGACGACCAGCTTCGCGGCCGGAGCCTTCGACTTGATCGTGCTGTAGACGTTGTTCAGCAGCCCGGGCAGCGTGTTGTTGACGTAGTTCTTCGCGGTGTTGACCCGGTTGATACAGGTCTGGTCACTGCCGGTGGTACAGGTGGTCATGACGTCGGCGAATCCGGCGTCGTTGCCGCCGACCGACACCGTGACCAGCGTGGTGCTGGAGGTGACGTTCGCGGCCTGGCTCAGTACGTCGCCGGTGCGCGCCCCCGAGCACGCGACGAACTTGAACGTGGTCCCGGCGTGGGCGTTGGCCCACAGCTGGGGATAGGAGTTGGCACTGCGCATGCAGTCGCCCGAGTTCCCGTAGCTGCCGGCACCGACGCCGGACGAGTACGAGTCACCGAGCGCCACGTAGTTGGTCGCCGCTTGAGCGGTGCCGGCGAGACCGAAGGTGGCAAGGACAGCGACCCCCAGGGCCGCGACTGAACGAGTGAAGGAAAACGCTTTGATCCGAGCAGGGACGGCCATGGTCACTCCTTCGTGACAAGTTAACAAGACAAAGCACTACCAGGTGGCAGCTCCACGCAAAAGGGTCATTTCCCCAGGTAACCCGCTTGGCTCAAGCTGGAGGTACGGCCGCGTGTTAGCGCTCGCTAACACACAGCCTTAATATGGCCAGATGCCGGCGAACCCCACCCCACTCGTGAACGGCGAAAAGGCGAACAGGCGCGAACAGATCATGGCCGCCGCCTCCGAACTCTTCGCCCACCACGGTTTCCACGGCGTCGGCATCGATGACATCGGCGCGGCGGTCGGCATCTCCGGTCCGGCGCTGTACCGGCATTTCCGCAGCAAGGACGCCATTCTCGGCGAGATGTTGAACTCGATCAGCCGCTACCTCCTCGACGGCGGGACGGCGAGGGCGAGCCAGCGGGACGAGCCCGGCGAGGTTCTCGAAGCATTGGTGGATTTTCACGTAGAGTTCGCGCTCGCGCATCCCGCGCTGATCACCGTCCAGGAGCGCAACCTCGCCAATCTCACCGACAGTGACCGCAAGCAGGTCCGGGCCCTCCAGCGGCAGTACGTCGAAGTGTGGGTGCGCGCGATCAGTGACGCCGTCCCCGGGATCGGCGAGCGGCAGGCGCGGTCGGCGGCGCACGCGGTCTTCGGGTTGATCAACTCGACGCCGTACAACCGCCATCTCGGTGACAACGAACTCGCCGAAATGCTCTGCCGTCTCGCGCTGGGTGCACTACGCGCCGCGAAGTGACCCCGTCCGGGTTTCGGCCTATCGCCACTCTTCCGTCCTCTGGTGTTTGATAGGCACGTGGAGCCGGACAGGAGCGAGTACGAGCGGAGGCTCGTCGAAAAGGCGCAGCGTGCGCTCGTGGCGATCAGTCTCGGGGAGGACGCCGAGGCGCTCGACGAGCTCACGCCGACCGCCGTCGAGCCGCAGGCCCGCTCCGAAGAGACCAAAGAACTCGTAATGATGCTCTTCGGCGAATGCAGCGTCATGGTGTCGACTTTGGGCGACGGCGGCAGCGCGCCGGTCAAGGTGCAGGTGTTCGACGAGGACGGCGAAGAGGTCTCCATCGATCAGGCGGATCCGCCCGTGCGGACCGCCGTGCGCACGCTCCTGGCCGAGGTGCACGGCAACAGCGAGGCCGCGCAGGAACAGGTCGAGATCGCGCTCGCCAACGCCGCACCCGACGAGGTCGACAGCCTGGTGCTGCAGGCCCTGCGCTGGACGATCCGGCTGTCGACGGAATGCCTCGACCGGGACCTGCCGGTGGCGCCGTGGATCTCGGACGCCGTCGCGGACTAACGTCGGCCAGGTCGCGCACGGACACGGTCCCGCTGCCGAACTCACCGTGTGGATTTCGGGACGTCAGATGACCCAAAATTTACCCAGTCCCGCACGACAGCCCCCATGACCACCGGAACCGGACGGGGCGTGTGGAAACCGGGACACTCAACGTCCCTATATCCACACACCCCTCCGACGCCACCGATGCCCTACCCCTCAAAGAAGCCCAAATCGCCACTCACCACCACCGCAAGACTCGGACACCGTCGCCGACTAGCCGAGAAGCAGTTTCACCAGCCGCGCGATCTGTTCCGTCTCGATCAGGAACGAGTCGTGCCCGTACGGCGAGCCGATGACGGCGAATTCCGCGCCCGTGACGGCGTCCGCGATCGCCTGTGACTGGTACAGCGGGTAGAGCCGGTCACTGTCCACTCCGGCGGCGACCGTCCGCGCGGTGATCCGGCCGAGCGCGTTCGCGACGCCACCCCGGCCGCGGCCGACGTCGTGGGTGTTCATCGTTTCGGTGAGCACCACGTAGCTGCCGGCGTCGAACCGGCGGGACAGCTTCCCGGCGTGATGGTCCAAATAGGACTCGATGGCGAACCGGCCGCCGCGCAGCGGGTCCTCGTCGTCTTGGTACCGGCGGCCGAATCGTTGCGACAGTTCACCTTCGCTGCGATAGGTGATGTGCGCGATCCGGCGCGCGATGCCGAGACCGGCGTCCGGGCCACCGCCGGGGACGTCGTGATAGTCGCCGCCGTGCCAGCCCGGATCGGACCGGATGGCGTGCAGTTGCGGTGCGGCCCAGGCGATCTGGTCGGCCGACGCCTGCGCCGTCGAGGCGAGGACGAGCAGCGACTCGACCCTGCCCGGCTCACTCACCGCCCATTCCAGCGCGCGCATCCCGCCCATCGAACCGCCGAGCACCGCGGCCCAGCTGCCGACGCCCAGCGCGTCGGCGAGGACGACTTCGGCGGCCACCTGGTCCCGCACGGTGACAGCGGGAAACCTGCTGCCCCAAGGGTTTCCATCCGGATGCGAGGACGACGGACCGGTCGAGCCCTGGCAGCCGCCGAGCACGTTCGGGGCCACGACGAAGAACGCGTCCGTGTCGATCGCCTTGCCGGGGCCGATCAGCCCGTCCCACCAGCCAGGGCTGACGTGGCCGTCCTCGGCCGGGCCGACGGCGTGACTGTCACCGGTCAGCGCGTGCTCGACGAGGACAGCGTTGGAGGCACCGGCATTCAGCGTACCCCAAGTCTCGTAGGCGAGCGTGAAAGGCAACTCCTGCCCCGTTTCGAGCACCTGGGCGCCGGTGACGAACCGGCGCCGGCCAGGCGGATCTCCCTCCCGCCACGCACCGGTGGCGGGAGGGAGATCGCGAGCCTCGGTCACAGAGCCGCCTTGGCCGCCCGGAATCCGGCCTCGAGGTCGGCCTTGAGGTCCTCGATCCCTTCCAGTCCGACAGCGAGCCGCACGAGCCCCGGCGTCACACCGCTCGACACCTGCTCCTCCGGTGAAAGCTGGCTGTGCGTCGTCGAAGCGGGGTGCACGATCAGGCTGCGCACGTCGCCGATGTTGACCAGCTGGCTGTGCAACTCCGTACCGTCCACAAAGGCCCGTCCGGCGTCGACACCGCCACGCACGTCGAACGAAAGAACCGCGCCCGCGCCCTTCGGCAGGTACTTCTTCGCGGCCTCATGGAACGGGCTCGACGGCAGCCCGGCGTAATACACCTTCTCGACCTCGTCGCGCTGTTCCAGCCATTCGGCCAGCGCCTGCGCGTTGGACACGTGCCGCTCCAGACGCAGCGACAGCGTCTCGATCCCTTGCAGGATCAGGAAACTGTTCAGCGGTGCGATCGCGGCACCGGTGTCGCGCAGGATCTGGACGCGGGCCTTGGCGGCGTACGCGCCAGGGCCGAGTGCTTCCCAGTACTTGAGACCGTGGTAGCTCGGGTCGGCCTCGGTGAAACCGGGGAAACGCGCGGGGTCCTTGCCGAAGTCGAAGGTGCCGCCGTCGACCAGCACACCGGCGACCGTGGTGCCGTGGCCGCCGAGGTACTTGGTCGCGGAGTGGACCACGACGTCGGCGCCGTGCTCGATCGGGCGAACGAGATACGGGGTCGGCACGGTGTTGTCCACGACCAGCGGGACACCGGATTCGTGCGCGGCGTCGGCGACCGCGCGGATGTCGAGGACGTTGCTACCCGGGTTGGCCAGCGTCTCGGCGAAGAACAGCTTGGTGTTGGGCCGGACCGCGGCCTTCCACTGCTCGATGTCGTCCTGGTCCTCGACGAACGAGACCTCGATGCCGAGCTTCGGCAGCGTGTAGTGGAAGAGGTTGTAGGTGCCGCCGTAGAGCGACGGGCTGGAGACGAAGTGGTCGCCCGCGTTCGCGAGGTTCAGGATGGCCGCCGTCGTGGCCGCGCTCCCGGAGGCGAACGCCAGCGCCGCGACGCCGCCTTCGAGCGCGGCGAGACGCTGCTCCAGCACGTCCTGCGTGGGGTTGTTGATCCGCGTGTAGATGTTGCCCGGCTCGGCGAGGCTGAACAGGTCGGCGCCGTGCTGGCTGTCGCGGAACACGTACGAGGTGGTCTGGTAGATCGGGGTGGCCCGCGCGCCGGTGGCGGTGTCCGGCGCCGCACCCGCGTGGATCTGCTTGGTCTCGAATGACCATCCATCCGCGCTCATCGCGATTCTCCTAGCGGTCAAGGGATACGGCCTGTTGCCACCGAAGCTAGCTCCGCCGTACGGAGCACCCAACTACTCTCAGGGGGTGGGATTCCTCTCCTGAAGGGCGAACCGGTTGCCCTCGGAGTCGACGAACATCGCCCACCAGCCCCAGGGCTGCTTCTCCGGGCGAGCCGGGAACTCGACACCTTTCGCCGAAAGCTCCTCGTACGTCTTTCCGATGTCGTCGGCGTAGAAGAAGAAGTTGGCCGTCGGGATCTCGTCGCGCACCTCGAAGCGTTTGAGGTCCTCCGGCGAAGTACTCAGTACGAGTGCCGTCGCGCCGTCGGCGGTGGTGACCTCGACCCACCGGTTCCCCTGGTCGTCGTAGGGCGCGTCGGTGGTGATCTCGAATCCGACGACCTCCGACCAGAACCGCTTCGCCCGTTCCTGGTCCCGCACCCCGACGACGATTTTGTTGACTCCCTGAATCGCCACGTCCAGCTCCTTTGTATCCATCATGGATATAACGGGACCGGAGCGTATGCTTCCCGAATGGCCGACGGCAACCCCCAGCTCACCCCTGCGGCGTTCCAGACCCTGCTGGCCCTCGCGAGCGGCAAGGGCGGTCGCGCGCACGGATACGCGATCATGGGTTTCGTCGACGAGGTGAGCGGCGGCGCCGACCGGCTCGGGCCGGGCACGCTGTATCGGACACTGGCCAGGCTCGTCGCCGACGGCCTGGTCGAGGAGGCTCCCGAAGCGAGCGAAGACCAGCCGCACGACTCGCGCCGCCGCTACTACCGGCTGACCCGCGCCGGCCGGGACGTCGCCGCGCGCGAGGCTGAGTTCCTGAGCCGGCTGGTCGCCGTGGCCGGTCAAGCGGGGCTGCTGAAGCGGGCAGAGTCGGCGTGAGCCGGGCGCTCGGGCTCGTCCCCCATCTGTTCGTCAAGGACGTGGACACATCACTTTTGTTCTACGGCAAGGCATTCGGGGCCGTGGAGCTGTTCCGCAACGTGCTGCCGAACGGTGTCGTGCTGTTCGTGGAACTCGCCGTCGGCGACGCGCGGCTGCTGGTGAGCCAGGAGATCCCGCAACTGGACGCGCTCGCGCCCGCGACCCTCGGCGGCACGCCGATGCTGCTGACCCTGGAGACCGAGGACCCCGACGACCTCGTGCGACGCGCGGTGTTCGCGGGCGCGCGGGTGGAGGCGCCGGTCGAGGAGATGTTCTTCGGCGAGCGGTATGGCCGGATCGTCGATCCCGACGGGCACCGGTGGGCGCTGACGACCAAACGGGAGCGGTTCACCCCGGAAGACATCGATGCCAGGACGCCACCCGAGGTCTGACGTGTGCCTCAGGTGACCGGCGGACGTCTCCTCGGGTAGCGCGTCAGCGCGACGAGGAGACTTCACCCCGCCCGCTCTCTTTGGGCCGAAGGCCCACGAAAACGCGATGAAGGGGCCCCTCGGCGCTCGACGGGAGCGATCTTCGGGACGGCCCCTGCGGCGCGTTTTCGTCAGCGGGCGCAAAATAAAGCATGGTTTCCGTGCGCAGCGTTGTCGACCGGGTCGGTCCGACGCTGCTGCACGCCCTGCAGGTGCCCGAAGAGTCCCCGGCCGTCGGTGATGTCGTCATCGCCGAACCCGGCACCACCCTCGCCGCGGGTGACCTCGTGCTCGGCGTCGCCATCACCGACACGTCGGACGCCGCGGAACTGGTCAAGCTCGGCGCGGCGAAAGGCGCCGCCGCCGTCCTGCTGAAACCTCCGCTCGCGGCCAAACCGTCAGTGAAGCGAGCGGCGAAGTCGGCGGACATCGCGTTGATCGAAGTGCGCTCGGCGACGTCGTGGGCCCAGCTCGTCTGGCTGCTCAGGACCGTCCTCGACGCGCTCGCCGACGAGTCCGACGCACTGGAGGACGGCGGCGGCCCCGGTTCCGGCGATCTTTTCCGGCTCGCCGACGCGGTCGCCTCGGTCGTCGACGCGCCCGTCACCATCGAGGACACCAACTCGCGGGTGCTCGCCTACTCGGCCCGGCAGGACCTGACCGACTCGGCGCGCGTGTCCACCATCATGGGCCGCCGCATCCCCGACGACGTGCTCGCGCGGTTCCGTTCGCGAGGCGTGTTCCGCGAGCTTTCCCGTGGGCGGCAAACGATCTTCGTGCCCGCGCAGCGCGACGGCACCCTGCCCCGGCTCATCGTGCCGATCCGGATGGGCGGCGAACTGCTCGGTTCGATGTGGGCGGTCGTCGCGGGCCCGGTCTCCGACGAACGCGCGGCCGCGTTCGCCGACGCGGCGCCCGTCGTCGCGCTGCACCTGCTGCGCCGCCGCGCGCACACCGACTCCCAACGCCGCGTCTCGGCCGAACTCCTGCGTGCCGTGCTCGAAGGGAAGGCCAGCCCGCGTAAGGCGATCGCGGAACTCGACCTGTCGGAAGTGCCACACCGCGTCGTCGTCATCGAGGTCTCCGGCGGCGACGGCCGTGACGACGAGGGGTTGCGGCTCGCCCTCCTCGAACGGATCTCCCAAGGCGTCGGCAGGCGGCCGGTGGCCACCGAACTCGGCGGCGTGCTCTACGCCGTCGTTCCGGACGGCGAGGGCTGGGACGAACTCCGGGCCGCGCTCGAAGCCCTGCCGACACCAAGGCGAGGCGGCACCCCGCGGGCGGCCGCGGGTTCCGCCTGCGAGATCGGGGAACTCGCGACGTCACGGGCCCAGGCCGACGAGGCGTTGGGCCTGCTGCGCGCCAAGCTCGTCCCCGGCCGTGTCGTGGTCTTCGACGAGGCATGGACAGCTCTGTCCTTACATCGCGGGGCCACGGCCGCGAGCACCGCGAAGGTGGCCGAACTCGGCCCGCTCGGCCTGCTGCACGCGCACGACGAAGCCCACGAGAGCGGCTACGTCGACACGCTCTACCAATGGCTCCGGCATCCCGGCGACCCACGCGCCGCCGCGGAGGAACTGCGGATCCATCCCAACACCCTGCGGTACCGCATGCGGCGACTGCTCGGCCTCGTGCCGCTGGATCTCGACGATCCCGACGTCCGGCTGGCGTTGATCACGCAACTCGTTTCGCTGCGGTGGAGCTGACACGGGATTCCACTTCGTTCTGTTCAATAACGAACACTTTGTCGTGCGACAAAACCGTGCGCAGACGTCATGAAAGGGTCTTTCAAGACACGCTTTGAATCAGCGCTGCCGTCAGGAAAGACCCTTTCACCACATCCGGCGGGCTAGTGCGCGCTGGCGCGATATCCGTCCTCAATGGTCTGCCGTACCGCGGCGAGCAGATCGGCGCCGGGGTAAAGCGGCAGAAGCACACCGGGGCCACCGTCGACCCGCAGCGCGGCTTCGTAACCGTGCCCCGGAGTTTCGACCAGGCCGACGATGACATCGGCCGGATTGCCTTCGGTGTCGACGGTGCGAACACGCCGCTCCCGCCGCCAGTCCTGATTTGTCATGCGGAACAGAATGGCAGCTTACCGGCCAGTAAGATCAACATCTTGACTCGATCGTGCTGCATTTCCCCATTCGCGGGTCGCACGGCCGCGCTCACCCCCAGCGAACACGGCCGTGCGTCCGGACCCAGACGTCCTTTTCGCCTCGGGATCATCGTGCAGGCAAGAACGAAATCGCGCATCCCATTTGCTCTCACCGGGCCGGGGATTCCGGCATCAGACCTCGAGCAGCGTCTTGCCGATCGCGCCACGCGACTGCATGACCGCGTGCGCGTCCGCCGCGCGTTCGAGAGGGAACCGTTGCCCGATCACGGGTTCCAGCCGCCCGGCGGCGGCCTCGGCGAGCGCGGACTCGGTGAACGCCCGCATCTCCGCCCGCCCGCCGAGGGCCTGGATCACCGTGACCCCGCGGGCGGCGGCGTCCTCGTCGGACACCTCGGTCCACGAGCCGCTCGACAACCCGTAGATCAGCATCCGGCCGCCGGGCCTCAGCAACCCGAACGACGTCGACCCGATCCCGCCGCCGACCCCGTCGAAGACGACGTCGACCGCGCCCGCCTTCGCCGACCAATCCGATTCGCGGTAGTCGACCGCCAGATCGGCGCCGTGCTCCCGGACGTGTCCGACCTTCGCCGGTCCGCCCGCCGCGCCGACGACCTCCGCGCCCGCGGCCTTGGCGAGCTGGACGACCAGCCCACCGACACCGCCCGCCGCGGCCTCGACCAGTACGCGCTCCCCCGGCTGAAGGCGCGCGGCGGCCACCAGCGCCGTCGCCGTCCGGCCGTCGGCGAGGATCGCCACCGCGGCGTCGAGGGCCAGCGCGTCCGGTACCTCGAAGACGGAATCGGCGGCGACCGCGACCCGCTGCGCGTACGCCCCGGATCCGCCGGTGGAGGTCACGACGCGCTTCCCGACCAGGCCGAGATCGACTCCTTCGCCGACCGCGCTGATCACGCCACCGACGCCGTTACCGGGGATCATCGGCAGTTCGGCACGGAACGGCCCACCGCCGCCGGCGCGGAACTGCGTCTCGACGAACGTGATGTTGGCGAACGCCACCTCGATCAGGGCCTGGCCCTCGGCGGGGACCGGATCGGGGGCGTCGCCGGCGACGAGCACTTCGGGCCCGCCGAACTCCTTCAACCACACGGCTCTCATGTGCCACAAGGTGCGAGCTCCAGTTGACTGGAGGTCAAGCGATTGTGCCGGAAAGACCATGATCGGTGCTCAACCTTGTCGTGGGCGCACGATGACACCGCCGTCCAGGTGGCTCACCGTGAGTGGCAGCACCTTTGTCGTAGACCCGCCGCAGGAGGCACTCCGTGCGTATCGCCGTCCCCCGTGAAATCAAGAGGCACGAATACCGGGTGGCGCTCACCCCGGCGGGCGTGCATGAACTGACCGGGCGCGGCCACGACGTCTTCGTCGAAACCGGTGCCGGCCTCGGCTCGTCCATCACCGACGACGAGTACCTCGCCGCGGGCGCGAAGATCCTCGCGACGGCGGAGGAGACCTGGGCCGAGGGCGAACTCGTGCTCAAGGTCAAGGAGCCGATCGCCGAGGAGTACCCGCAGCTGCGCGCCGACCAGGTGCTGTTCACCTATCTGCACATCGCCGCGGACCGGCCGCTGACCGACGCGCTGCTGGCCGCCGGCACCACCGCGATCGCGTACGAGACGGTGCAGACCCCGAACCGCGCGCTGCCGCTGCTCGCGCCGATGTCCGAGGTCGCCGGCAGGCTGGCGCCGCAGGTGGGCGCGTTCTCCCTGATGAAGCCGAGCGGTGGCCGCGGTGTGCTGCCCGGCGGCATCCCCGGTGTCCACCCGGCGCGCGTGGTCGTGATCGGTGGCGGTGTCGCCGGTCTCAACGCCGCGCGGGTCGCGCTCGGCCTCGGCTCGGACGTCGAGATCCTCGACACCAACGTCGACCGCCTCCGTCAGATCGACAACGACTTCGGCGGTCGCATCCGCACGGTGACCTCGAACGCGCTGTCGGTCGAGCAGTCCGTACTGGAGGCCGACATGGTCATCGGCGCGGTGCTCGTGCCCGGCGCGAAGGCGCCGAAGCTGGTCTCGAACGACCTCGTTTCGCGGATGCGTCCGGGCAGCGTGCTGGTGGACATCGCGATCGACCAGGGCGGCTGCTTCGCCGACTCGCGGCCGACCACGCACGACGAGCCGACCTACAAGGTCCACGAGTCGGTGTTCTACTGCGTCGCGAACATGCCGGGCGCTGTCCCGCGTACGTCGACCTACGGCCTGACCAACGTGACGCTGCCGTACGCCGTTCAGTTGGCGGAATTCGGCTGGCAGAAGGCGCTGCAGGCGGACGCTTCGCTCGCGAAGGGCCTCAACACGCACGCCGGCGCCCTCACGAACGCCCCCGTCGCGGCCGCGCACGGCCTGCCCGCCACGGACCTGGCCGCCGTCCTGGCTTGACCCCTAGCCACACTCCCACGCGGGGGACCTTTGCCACCCCAGTGCGAAGGTCCCTCGCTCCTTTTCGCGCCCTTCCGACACCCGAATCCCCACTTTCGCGGCACACTGGTCACTTTCCCGTCGCCGACTCACGACGACAGGGTGGCACCCAACCTTTCCCAAAACCATCCCGCGCCCTTGACACCAGCGCCGAGGACCACTCGCTAGCCCACGCCGCCCCGCGCCTTCGGCCACTCACCAGGCCACGACGCCCCGCGCCGTAGGCCACCCACCCGCCAACCGCAGCTTCACGCACCGTGGGGGTCCGGGGGGGGGCTCGCCCCCCGGGCGATACGACGAAGCCCCACCTTCGGAAAGACGCGCCAGCGTCGACCGAAGTGGGGCAAAGGGGCTGAGGGCGACCCGCTCGACCAGCCTGGGGGTCACTGGGAGCGGGCCGCCTCCTACATCGTAGGTAATAAGTCGCCGTCGCGCTGCATGGGGTTGGCATGTCTTCGGAGTTATTTCTTCACCGACCTCTGTCGCGGTCGGTGATTTTCCGCGCTCTACGCCGGATATGCGGTAGTCAGGGGCCATTCGGTCCAGCGATGGCTGCGCTGAGGGACGGAATCGTCACCGCACTGGACGTGACGAAGGTCGCTTTCGGTGGATTGCCCCCTTCCGCGGGTGCGGACTCACCCGGTGAGGCAGGATGTCGCGTGATCGGCCTTGGCCAACAAAAGGGGACGGTATGCACGACGGCAGTGGCCGCATCGCGGTGCAGAATCTGAGCAAGCAGTTCGGTGCGGTCAACGCGGTCCAGAATCTGAGTTTCACGGTGGAGCCGGGTTCGGTGACCGGGTTCCTCGGGCCCAACGGGGCGGGGAAGACCACGACGCTCCGGATGCTGCTCGGGCTGGTGACGCCCACGAACGGCACGGCGACCATCAACGGGCGCCCGCACGACCAGCTGGGGAACCCGGCCAGGGTCGTCGGTTCGGTGCTGGAGAACGAGGGCTTCCACCCGGGTCGCACGGCGCGGAATCATCTGCGCGTGTACTCGGCGGCGATCGGGATGCCGGATCAGCGGGTGGGCGAGGTCCTTGGCCTGGTCGGCCTTTCGTCGGCGGCGGACCGCAAGGCCGGCGGGTTCTCGCTCGGTATGCGGCAGCGGCTGGCGCTGGCGACGGCGTTGCTGGGGGATCCGCAGGTCCTGGTGCTGGACGAGCCGACGAACGGTCTCGACCCCGAAGGCATCCTGTGGCTTCGGAACTTCCTGCGCGCGTACGCGCGTGAGGGGCGCACGGTGCTGGTCTCGAGCCACCTGCTGAACGAGGTGGAGCAGACGATCGACCAGGTCATCATCATCAGCCAGGGCATGACGCGGTACAACGGCTCGCTCGACCAGTTGCGCAAGAGCAACCAGTCGCGCGTGCTGGTGCAGTCCGCCGACACGAACGGCCTCGTCTCCGCGTTGCAGGAGTCGGGCATCACCCAGGTTTCGCCGACGCCGGACGGCCGGGTCGCGGTTTCCGGTGCGACGGTGCAGCAGATCGGTGACATCTCCGCCAAGGCGAGCATCGCGGTCTACGGCATGCAGGAGGAGACCGCGGATCTGGAGCGGATGTTCTTCCAGCTGACGCAGGGTCAGTACGCCGCGCCGCAGCCCGGTTTCCAGCAGGGCCCGCCGCCCGGCTACCAGGGTCCGCCCCCGGGGTATCAGGGTCCGCCGCCCGGGTACCAGGGTCCGCCGTCCGGCTATGCCCCGCAGAACACGCCGCCGCCCGGGTTCGCGCCGCCGAACACCCCGGCTCCCGGGTTCGCGCCGCCGCAGCAGCAGTTCCAGCAGGGCCAGCCCCCGCAACAGCAGCAGTACCAGCAGGCGCCGCCTCAGCAGCAGGCGCAGCAGCAGGGCCAGAACGAGGGCTGGGGAGGCCAGGGCTGATGGGCAACCTGATCAAGGCGGAGTTCCGCAAGACGCTCACGCTCAAGGCGTGGTGGGCGCTGATGATCCCCGCGGTGGTTTTCGCCTTCGCGTTCGCCCTGTTCTGGGGCATGATCACCAACGACTTCAGCAACTATCTCGGGCGTTCGGACACCCGTGAGCTGACCGAGGCGCTCGGCATCTCGACCGGTCAGCTGCCGGTCGGCCTGCTCGCCCTCGGGCACGGCATCAACATCGGCACGATGATCCCGATCATCTTCGGTGTCTTCGCGCTCGCGGGCGAGTACACGAAGAAGACGATCACCACGACGTTCCTCACCGCCCCGAACCGGGTTTCGGCGTTGAGCGCGAAGATGATCACCTACGTCGCGTGGGGCGCCATCTACGGTGTGATCATCGTGGCGGCGGCGAGCCTCGGCACGGTGATCACCGTCGACAGCGAGCGCCTGCCGTCGGCGGGCCAGTGGCTCGGTGTGCTGGGCGCGGGTGTCCTCGCGACGATCCTGGCGACCCTGTTCGGCATCGGCGTCGGCGCCGTGTGGCGCAGCGTGGTCGGCAGCATCATCACACTGACCATCTGGATGCTCGTCGTCGAGAACGTCCTGGTCTTCGTCATGTTCGGTGCCGCGGACATCACCTGGCTCGGCGGCATCCTGCCGAACGGCACGGTCAACGGCATCGTGGGCGCCATCGGCGCGGAGGCGTTCGGCGCCGCCGGGGTGAAGGTGCCGGCGCTGGAGGACGAGACGGCGTGGGTGCTGCAGTACGCGGCCGGTGCGCCGGGAGCGTTCTCGTGGTGGGCCTCCGCGCTCATCTTCTTCGGCTGGACGATGGCCTTCTTCCTGGCGGGCTGGGCCGTGAACCAGAAGAAGGACATCACGTAGTCGCTGCCCACCCGTGAGATGAACGGGACTTTCCTCGCAAATTTTGCGAGGAAAGTCCCGTTCATCTCGTTCGGCCTCCGCGAACCGGCCGGTCCTGTCGGTAGGGCCGCATAGGCTGGCGGGGTGACCACAGCTCCACCTCGTCCGCGTCAAGCCAGTCCGGCCCGTGAGACCACCCCCGTACCCGCCGGAGGCTGGATCCGCCGTCTGGCCGCTTCGTGCTGGAAACATCCCTGGCTGGTCGTGCTGTCGCTGGGCGCGGCGATCATCGGTGTCGGTCTGCAGGCCGCCGGTCCTCTCCTGATCCGGGAGGCGCTCGACGGGGCCGTCGCCGGCGACACCTCCCGTCTCGGCGTGCTCGCCGCCGTGATGGCGGTGCTGCAGGTGCTGACCTTCGGGAACGCGTTCGCCCGCCGGTACGTCGGCGGGCGGCTGGCGCTCGACGTCCAGCACGATCTGCGCCGCCAGGTGTTCAACGCGGTCTCCCGCCTCGACGGCGGCAAGCAGGACGCGCTGCGCACCGGGCAGGTCGCCTCGCGCGCGATCTCGGATCTTCAGCTGGTCACGTCGGTCCTGATGCAGGTCCCGCTTTCGGCGGGCTCGGTGATCTTCGCGTTGCTGTCCCTCGGCGCGATGCTGTGGATGTCGCCGACGTTGACCCTGATCGCGATGGTGGTCGCCCCGGCGATCGCGATCATCATGGCGGTGAGCCGCAAGCGGCTCTTCCCCGCGACATGGGCGGCCCAGCAGCGCGCGGCCGACGTCGCGCAGCAGGTCGAGGAGACCGTCACCGGCGTACGCGTGGTGAAGGGCTTCGGCCAGGAAGCGCGCGAGGTCGCGAAGCTGGAGAGGACGGCGAAGAAGCTCTTCGCCGAACGTCTGCGCGCGGCCCGCTTGTCTTCGTTGCCCACGGCCACGACGGCGGCGCTGCCCGCGGCCGGTCAGGTCGCGGTGCTGGCGGTCGGCGGTGTGCTCGCGCTGAAGGGCGAAATCAGCCTGGGCACCTTCCTGGCCTTCGCCACCTATCTGTCCATCCTGATCGGCCCGGCCAGGATGATCTCCAGCCTCGTGGTGCAGGCCCAGCTGACCCGCGCGGGCGCGGAACGGGTCAACGAACTGATCGACGCGCAGCCGGACGTCGTCGACAGCCCGGACGCGCGGCCGCTGCCCGAAGGTCCGCTCGGCGTCCGGCTGGAGGACGTCTCCTTCGGCTACACAAGATCGGATCCGGTCCTCGACGGGCTCACCCTCGAAGCACTGCCAGGCGAAACACTGGCCCTGGTCGGCACCGCCGGTTCCGGCAAGTCGACGATCTCCTTGCTGCTGCCCCGGTTCTACGACGTGCACAGCGGTTCGGTCCAGGTCGGCGACCTCGACGTCCGCGACCTCCGGCAGCACGACCTGCGCAGCGCGATCGGCGTCGTCTTCGAGGAAGCGTTCCTGTTCTCCTCGTCGGTGCGCGACAACATCGCCTATGGCAGGCCGGACGCGAGCGACGAGGAGATCCGCGCGGCCGCACGGGCGGCGGAGGCGGACGAATTCATCCAGCGTCTCCCCAAGGGCTACGACACGCTCGTCGGCGAACGTGGCCTCACGCTGTCGGGTGGTCAGCGGCAGCGGCTCGGCCTGGCCAGGGCGCTGATGACCGACCCGCGTGTGCTGGTCCTCGACGACGCGACGTCCGCCATCGACACGGTCACCGAGGCGGCGATCCACGACACGCTGCGCTCGGTCACCGCGGGCCGGACGACCCTGCTGATCGCGCACCGCCGCTCCACCCTCGCCCTCGCCGACCGGATCGCCGTGCTGGACAAGGGCCGCGTCGTCGACATCGGCACGGAGGAGGAACTGCTCGCGCGCTGCCCGCTGTTCCGCGAACTCGTCGCGGGGCCGGGTGACGACGTCGAGGAACCGCACCGCTGCGAAGGCCTCGACTGCGGTCCTGCGGGAATCACCCCCGCCCTCTGGCCGGAACAGGACAAGGCCGACGAGCTGGCGGGCGAGCGCAAGGGCACCGGCGGCGAATGGGACATCGACCTGCCGCCGACCGGGGAACTCCTCGAAGGCGTCCGGAAACTGCCGCCGGCCACGGACACACCGAAGCTCCCGGGCACGGACATCACCGCGGCCGAACCGAAGTTCCGCCTCGGCCGCCTGCTGAAACCGGTTCGCGGCCCGCTCGCCGTGGTGATCGGGCTGGTCGCGGCGGACGCGCTGGCCACCATCGCGATGCCCGCGCTGTACCAGTACGGCATCGACAACGGCGTGCGCACCGGGATGGAGGCGGTGATCTGGCTGGCCGCCGGGATCGGCGCGCTGGTGATCGTCGCGGACTGGCTCGCGATCTACCTCCAGACCAAGATGACCGCGCGGGTCGGCGAAACGGTGCTGTATTCGCTGCGCGTACGCAGTTACGCGCATCTGCAACGGCTCGGGCTCGACTTCTACGAACGCGAACTGTCCGGGAAGATCATGACCCGGATGACGACCGACGTCGACGCGCTCTCGACGTTCCTGCAGACCGGTGTCGCACAGGCCGTGGTGAGCGCGCTGACGCTGGTCGGGATCGCGGCGGCGCTGATGATCACCGACATCGGGCTGGCGGCGTACGCGCTCGCGGTGCTGCCGATCCTCGTCGTGGCGACGGTGATCTTCCGGCGCGCCTCGTCCAAGGCGTACACCGAAGCGCGGGAACGTGTCAGTGTGGTCAACGCGGACATGCAGGAGAACGTGAACGGGCTGCGGGTCGCGCAGGCGTACACGCGCGAGGAGCGAACAGCGGAGAAGTTCGCTTCCCGCAGCGACGAGTACCGACGTTCGCGATTGCGCGCGCAGCGCCTCGTCGCGACGTACTTCCCCTTCGCCGCGATGCTTTCCGGACTGGCCGAGGTCGTCGTGCTGATCGTCGGCGCGAACCGGGTCGCGGCGGGCACGCTGTCGGCCGGTGTACTGGTGGCGTTCCTGTTGTACCTGGGCCAGTTCTTCTCGCCGATCCAGCAACTGTCTTCGGTTTTCGACGGTTACCAGCAGGCGCGGGTCGGCCTGGTCCGGATCGGCGACCTGTTACGCACGCCGACTTCCGTTCCCGAGGCGGAGAAACCGGTCGCGGTCCCGGAGCGACTACGAGGCGAGGTCTCGTTCAAGGACGTCGATTTCGCTTACACCGCAACAGATGAGCCCGCTCTGACGCAGCTTTCACTGGAGGTCCCGGCCGGGGAGACCGTCGCTTTGGTCGGCGCGACGGGCGCCGGGAAGTCGACAGCGGTGAAGCTCGTCGCGCGCTTCTACGACGCGACAGGCGGCGTGGTCCGGATCGACGGAACCGACATCCGCGAGTACGACCTGGCCGCCCTTCGCGCGCGAATGGGCGTAGTACCTCAGGAAGCGCATCTGTTCTCGGGGACCGTCGCCGACAATGTGCGCTACGGCAGGCCTTCCGCGACGGACGCGGAGGTCGAGGAGGCGGTCCGATCCGTCGGCGCGCTCGACGGCGTCGCCGCGCTTCCCGCCGGTTTCCACCAGCCCGTCGGTGAACGCGGGCGCTCGCTTTCGGCGGGACAACGCCAACTCGTCGCCCTCGCCCGCGCCGAACTCGTGGACCCGGACGTCCTCCTGCTCGACGAGGCGACCGCGGCCCTCGACCCGTCCACCGAAGCCGCCGTCCTGCGCGCGACCGAACAACTCGCGCGCCGCCGCACGACCTTCGTGGTCGCGCACCGCCTCGCCACCGCCGCCAAGGCGGACCGGATCGTCGTCCTGGACCACGGCCGGATCATCGAGCAAGGCACGCACGCGGAACTGGTGGCCGCAGGCGGCCACTACGCACGCCTGTGGTCCTTGGGCTAAGTCTCGTGCGGCCCTGTCGCGCGGTTGCCCTCCAAGTCCGTGAAGGACTCCTTGAGGGACCCTGGGTCCCTCAAGGGGTCCTTCACGGACCGCGATCCTGACTCCTTGGCCCTGACGAGCCGTGCCGCCGTCCTTTCTCTGGCGGGCGTACGCCGCGGCTGGGCCGCCAAACCCGGTCAGGAGCGCGTCCACGCGCTCGACCTCACCCGCGAGGCTTCGTGTGGGCGCTCGAACACGCGGCGCTCAGCCACTACTACGACTGCGACGTTCATCTCGACCGGGAAACGTGGCGACGCGAGGCCAGATGGGGCTGAGTGATGAAGCAGTCGATCGCTATGTCGACAAATGGATCACCGCGGTCACTTCGACCAAGGGCGAGGTCGGCGCGGACCGCGTCGAAGACGCTGCTACCCGCGGAGAGTCCGTAACCCGCTTAGGAGCGCCACGAGAGGCCACCCATCCCGGCGACCTCCAGGTCCTGGGCCGACGCCCACCGGAAGGTCCCTGGCCGGACGTGCACCCCGGCCGTCACCGCCCAGTCCGGCTCGTCGGGCTCGACGTGCTCCATCTCCTTGAAGTCGGAGAGCGTCGGCCAGACCGCGGCGCACGAGTCGCACCTCAGGACGACCTTGCCCGATTCGGTGACCACCGGGCGCACCCGTCCCTCGTCCCAGAACGACGGACACTCGTCCAGCCACATCGTCTGCCACCACCTCGCGGGTGAACGGCGGCCGGCACGACACCGGCCGCATCCTCCGCTCAGCAAAACCCGCCGACGTGAACTCCAGGCTGTCCCGGCACGACCACCTCACCAACCTTTTCCGACCAAACAGTGACCTGACCTGCACAGACCGTGAAACGGAAGCAAAGGTCCCCCGCTCCCCCGAACGGCAGCGGACCGCTTCGGCGAGTGGCGGATTTTCGATCTCTTGATCGAGACAGTGACCCATCACCTAGTGCGCCACGCCTCACACAGGCCAGTTCCATCACACGGCTGCCGCCGAGGGGGTTAGCCTGGTAGGCGCATCAGCGGTGTTCAAGATCTCGAGACGGATAGAGGCGAGTCCAAGCCGTGTCCAGCAGCAGCCCTGCGTCACAATTCGGCCCCAACGAGTGGGTCGTCGAGGAAATGTACGACCAGTTCCTCGCCGACCCCACCTCAGTCGATGCCGCCTGGCACGACTTCTTCGCGGACTTCAAGCCAACGCAGGCCGCGCAGACCAAGGCTGACGACGCACGTCAGACCTTCGCGGAGACCGCCAAGGAGGGCTCGGACACCAACGGTCAGGCCTCCCCGCCGTCGCCGCAGACGGTCCGCAACGCCGAGTCCACCGCGAAGCAGACCGCATCGAAGACCGAGGCGAAGGCCGCCGCGCCCGCGAAGCCCGCTCCGAAGGCCGAAGCGAAGGCCGCCGCGCCCAAGGCAGCGCCTGCGAAGGCCCCGGCGAAGGCTCCCGCCAAGACGGCCGAGAAGGACGCCGAGCCGGAGTCGAAGCAGCTCCGTGGCGCGGCCGCCGCGATCGCGAAGAACATGGACGCCTCGCTGTCCGTGCCGACGGCGACGAGTGTGCGTGCCGTCCCGGCGAAGCTGATGGCCGACAACCGCATCGTCATCAACAACCACCTCAAGCGCACGCGTGGCGGCAAGATCTCCTTCACGCACCTCATCGGCTACGCGATGGTCCGTGCGCTGAAGAACTTCCCGAACATGAACCGGCACTACCAGCTGATCGACGGAAAGCCGTTCGCGATCACGCCGGAGCACGTGAACTTCGGTCTCGCGATCGACATGAAGGGCAAGGAAGGCTCTCGCACGCTCGTCGTGGCCTCCATCAAGGCCACCGAGAACATGACCTTCATGCAGTTCTGGCAGGCCTACGAGGAGATCGTCAAGAAGGCCCGCAACGGCAAGCTGACCGCCGACGACTTCGCAGGCACCACGATCTCGCTGACCAACCCCGGCGGCATCGGCACCAACCACTCGGTGCCGCGGCTGCAGGCGGGCCAGGGCGCGATCATCGGCGTCGGCGCCATGCAGTACCCGGCGCACTTCGAGGGCACCAGCGAGAAGGCACTGGTCGACCTCGGCGTATCGAAGATCATGACGCTGACCTCGACCTACGACCACCGCATCATCCAGGGCGCGGAGTCGGGCGAGTTCCTCAAGCGCATCCACGAGCTGCTGCTCGGCGAAGACGGCTTCTACGACGACGTCTTCACCAGCCTGCGCCTGCCGTACGAGCCGATCCGCTGGGTCGCCGACATCCCGGACGGCCCGGTCGACAAGACCGCGCGCGTGATCGAGCTGATCGACGCCTTCCGCATGCGCGGTCACCTGATGGCCGACACCGACCCGCTGAACTACCGGCAGCGCAGCCACGCCGACCTCGACGTCCTCTCCCACGGCCTGACGCTGTGGGACCTGGACCGCGAGTTCCCGGTCGGCGGCTTCGCGGGCCAGGAGCGGATGAAGCTGCGCGACATCCTCGGTGTCCTGCGCAACTCCTACTGCCGCACCGTCGGCATCGAGTACACGCACATCCTCGACCCCGAGGAGCGCCGCTGGATCCAGGACCGCGTCGAGATCCCGCACGAGAAGCCCGACCCCGCGGTCCAGAAGTACGTGCTCTCGAAGCTCAACGCCGCCGAGGCGTTCGAGACCTTCCTGCAGACCAAGTACGTCGGCCAGAAGCGGTTCTCCCTCGAAGGCGGCGAGACGGCGATCCCGCTGCTCGACACGCTGCTGGACAAGGCCGCCGAGCACGAACTCGACGAGGTCGTCATCGGCATGCCGCACCGCGGCCGCCTGAACGTGCTCGCGAACATCGTCGGCAAGCCGATCGCGCAGATCTTCCAGGAGTTCGAGGGCAACCTCGACCCGGGCCAGGCGCACGGTTCCGGTGACGTGAAGTACCACCTCGGCGCCGAGGGCAAGTACTTCCGCATGTTCGGCGACGGCGAGACCAGGGTGTCGCTGACCGCGAACCCGTCGCACCTGGAGACCGTCGACCCGGTCCTCGAGGGCATCGTCCGCGCGAAGCAGGACATCCTCGACAAGGGCGGCGAGGGCTTCACGGTCCTCCCGGTCCTGATGCACGGCGACGCGGCCTTCGCGGGCCAGGGTGTCGTGGCCGAGACGCTGAACCTGGCGCTGCTGCGCGGCTACCGCACCGGCGGCACCGTGCACGTCATCGTCAACAACCAGGTCGGCTTCACCACCGCGCCCGAGCACTCGCGTTCGAGCGAGTACGCCACCGACGTCGCGAAGATGATCGGTTCGCCGATCTTCCACGTGAACGGTGACGACCCCGAAGCCGCGCACTGGGTGGCCAAGCTGGCCGTCGAGTACCGCCAGGCGTTCCACAAGGACGTCGTGATCGACCTGATCTGCTACCGCCGCCGCGGCCACAACGAGGGCGACGACCCTTCGATGACCCAGCCGGCGATGTACGACATCATCGACACGAAGCGTTCGGTCCGGAAGACCTACACCGAATCGCTGATCGGCCGCGGAGACATCTCCGTCGAAGAGGCCGAGGCCGCGTTGCGCGACTTCTCCAGCCAGCTGGAGCACGTGTTCAACGAGGTCCGTGAGCTGGAAAAGCATGTGGCGAAGGCCAGCCCCTCGGTCGAGGAGGAGCAGCAGGTCCCGGCCAAGGTGCCGACGGCGACCACCACCGAGGTCATCGAGCACATCGGCGACGCGTTCCTCAACGTGCCCGAGGGCTTCACTCCGCACCCGCGGGTCAAGCCGGTCATGGAACGCCGCCACAAGATGTCCCGCGAAGGCGGCATCGACTGGGCCTACGGTGAGCTGCTCGCCTTCGGTTCACTGGCGATGGAAGGCCGCCTCGTGCGGCTCTCCGGCCAGGACTCCCGCCGCGGCACCTTCACCCAGCGCCACTCGGTGCTGATCGACCGCAAGACCGGCCAGGAGTACTCGCCGCTGGCGAGCCTCGCCGAAGGTCAGGGCCGCGTCATGATCTACGACTCGGCGCTGTCCGAGTACGCGGCCGTCGGCTTCGAGTACGGCTACTCCGTGGCCAACTCCGAAGCGCTGGTCATGTGGGAAGCGCAGTTCGGTGACTTCGTCAACGGCGCGCAGACCGTCATCGACGAATACATCTCCTCCGGCGAGGCCAAGTGGGGCCAGCTTTCCGACGTCGTGCTGCTGCTGCCGCACGGCCACGAAGGCCAGGGCCCGGACCACACCTCCGGCCGCATCGAGCGCTTCCTCTCGCTGTGCGCCGAAGGCTCGATGACCGTCTCGGTGCCGTCGACCCCGGCGAACTACTTCCACCTCCTCCGCCGTCACGCCCTCGACGGAGTCAACCGGCCGCTGGTGGTCTTCACCCCCAAGTCGATGCTGCGCAACAAGGCCGCCACCTCGGCGGTCGAGGACTTCACCGGCCAGACGAAGTTCATGTCGGTCATCGACGACGCCGTCGTCGACCCGTCGAAGGTGCGCAAGGTCCTGCTGACGTCGGGCAAGCTGTACTGGGAGCTGGCGGCCGAGCGGACGAAGCGCGAGGCGAACGACATCGCGATCGTCCGCGTCGAGCAGTACTACCCGCTGCCGAAGAAGAAGCTGGTGGCGGCGCTCGAGCGCTACAACGGCGCTCCCGCGGTCTGGGTCCAGGAGGAGCCGGAGAACCAGGGTGCTTGGCCGTTCTTCGGCCTGAACCTGCCCCGGAAGCTCCCGGAGGTGTTCTCCAACCTGGACGTCGTGTCGCGCCGTCCGATGGCCGCTCCGTCGGCCGGTTCGTCCAAGGTGCACGAGGTCGAGCAGAAGGCGCTGATCGCGCGGGCGTTCGACTGATCGCCTGAGAGAAGTACAGGAAGGCCCCCTTCCTCGCGCCTGGCGCGAGGAAGGGGGCCTTCCTGTACTTCGGGTGTCGAAACCGGTGGGTCCCGTTCGTATAGGGGTAAACGAACGAAGGAGACACCATGAAGACCGTGCTCGACGGCCTCCTGCTCCCCGAATCCGCCCGCTGGCACGACGGCCGTCTCTGGCTGGCGAACTGGGGTACCGGCCAGGTCCTCGCCGTCACCCCGGACGGCGAAAGCGAGGTCATCGCGAACGTGCCGACCACGATGCCGTTCTCGATCGACTGGCTCCCCGACGGCCGTCTGCTGATCGTCTCCGGCCCGGAGGCCCGCCTGCTCAACGCGGACCTGAGCACCTACGCCGATCTAAGCCCCGTCGCCGCCTTATGGAACGAACTCGTCGTCGACAGCCGTGGCAACGCCTTCGTCAACGGCTTCCAAGACCTCCAGGCACCCGGCGTCATCGCCGTCGTCACCCCGGACGGCGAAACCCGCCAGGTCGCCGACGGCATCCTCTTCGGCAACGGCATGGCCATCACGCCCGGCGACTCGACGCTGATCGTCGCCGAGTCGTACGGCAACCGGCTCACCGCGTTCGACATCGCCGAGGACGGCTCGCTGTCCGGCAGGCGCGTGTGGGCCGAACTCGGCGGCGATCATCCCGACGGCATCTGCCTCGATGCCGAGGGCGCCGTCTGGTACGCGGACGTGGCGGGCAAGTACTGCGTCCGGGTCCGCGAAGGTGGCGAAGTACTTCAGAAGGTCGAAACCGATCGAGGCTGCTTCGCCTGCACGCTCGGCGGCGAGGACGGGCGTTCGCTCTACGTCCTCGCCGCCGAATGGCACGGCTGGGAAAACCCGTTCGGCGACGGACCGACCGGGCAGGTCCAGGTCGTGGAAGTCGCCTAGCCGATCGCCTCGGAGGTCGCCTTCGCGACCTTCAGGGCGTTCTCCTTGCACTTCGTCTGGTCGACCTTCCCGGAGGGGTCGGGGCCGGTCACGATGATCTCCGCCTCGACGTTGCCCTGCTGGAACTTGATCTGGCATTGGCTCGCCGAATCGAGCTTGGCGTACAAGGCCTTGGTGGACTTGGCCATGGTGGGGATGAGCACGCCGCCGTCGTCGACGGCGTTCTCGATCGCGGCCTTGGCCGACGCTTCACCGGCACCCGAACCCGGCTCCTTGGACTTCGAGAGGTACATCGCCACCGACGCCGAGGGTGCGTCGGGTTCCCGCCAGGTGCAGAACGAACGCGTGTAGACGATCTCGTTGTTCGAAGTGCTCGCCGGCTCCTCGCCCTTCGGCGTCTCCAGTGGCGGCAGGTTCCTCACGCCGGTCCCGATCTTCTCGCAACCGGGCATGGAGGTGTACTTGTCCGGCGGCCCGGACTTCTTGGACGACGTCGGCGCCGCGGCCGAAGACGAACCGGAGTCACCGGACAACAGCAGGAACGCGCCCACTCCGCCGCCACCGAGCAACACCACCGCACCGATCACGAGCCCGACGATGAGGCCGGTGTTCGACTTCTTGGGCGGCGGCGGGCCGTACCCGGGCTGCGGGTATCCGGGGTAGCCCTGCTGCGGATAACCCTGCGGTGGATACGGCTGCTGAGGTCCCTGCTGATAGGGCGGTCCGGGCTGCATGCGCCGAGGGTAAGGCCTCGCGACGGTCCTTAGTGGACGAACCCCGCAACTGGTGCCACGTGATCCTGCTCGCTCGACTTCGAACTCACGTGCTTGAGCGGCGAACTCGCGTGCTTGAACGGCGAACTCGCGTGCTTGGATGGCGAACTCGTCTGATCGCCGCCTGATCACGCGAGATCGCCGCTCAAGCACGCGTGTTGTCCCTCTGGACACGGGAAGGCCCCCTTCCCAGCAGGAGGAAGGGGGCCTTCGCGTTCTCAGGGGTGGATCAGAGAGTCAGCGACCAGCTGTTGAGCGTGCCGGTGTCGGCCCGGTACACGTCCTGCACCTTCAGCTTCCAGGCGCCGTTCGCGGCCTCGGCCGCGGCGTTGACGGTGTACGTGGTGTTGATGTTGTCGGACGAGTCGTTGCTCGAACCCTTCAGGCGGTACGCGGTGCCGTCCGGTGCGACCAGGTCGATGACCAGGTCGCCGACGTAGGTGTGCGTGATGTTCACCGCGACCTTGGTGGTGGCCGAGGCGTTGCGGGCGCAGTTCGCGACGGTGACCGGGCTGGTCACCGCGGCACCGGCGTCGGGGATGGCGACGGCGCCGCTGCTGGTCTGCGTGCCACAGGGGGTCGGCTCGGGGCCGGGGCCGCCGCTACCGGTGTAGAGCAGCACGTTCGGCGAACCGGTGCCAGGGTTGGTCACCTTGCCCTTGGTGCCCGCGTTGACCAGCGCGTCGCGGACCTGCGCCGGGGTAGCGGTCGGGTTGGCCGAGGCGTACAGCGCGGCCGCGCCGACGACGTGCGGGGTCGCCATCGAGGTGCCGCTGATGGTGTTGGTGCCGTTGTTCAGCCAGGTCGACGTGATGTTGCTACCCGGCGCGAAGATGTCGAGGCAGGTGCCGATGTTGGAGAAGCTCGACCGCGCGTCCGTGTTCGTCGTCGAGCCGACCGTGATCGCTTCCGGAGTACGGGCGGGCGACACGTTGCACGCGTTCGCACCGTTGTCGTTACCGGCCGCGACACCATAGGTGACGCCCGACGCGATCGACCGCTGCACGGCCTGGTCGAGGGTCGCCGAAGCGCCGCCGCCGAGGCTCATGTTCGCGACGGCAGGCTTGACGGCGTTCGCGGTGACCCAGTCGACACCGGCGATGACGCCGGCGGTCGTGCCCGAACCGGAGCAGTTCAGCACGCGGACGGCGACGAGCTTGACGCCCTTGGCCAGACCGTGCGCCGTACCGCCGATGGTGCCGGCGACGTGGGTGCCGTGGCCCTGGCAGTCCGTGGCGTCGTTGTCGTTGTCGACGGTGTCACGGCCATGGGTCGCGCGTCCGCCGAAGTCGGGGTGCGTGGTGAGGATGCCGGTGTCGACGACGTACGCGGTGACGTTGGACGCCGTGGTGCTGTAGCTGTACTTCTGGTCCAGCGGAAGGCTTTGCTGGTCGACCCGGTCCAGGCCCCACGACGGCGGGTTCAGCTGGTCCGCCGAGATCGAGACGGTCTGGTTCTGCTCCACGTAGGCCACCGCGGAGTCGGCGGCGACACGCTTCGCCTGCTTTTCGGTCAGTGCGCCGGAAAAGCCGCGGACCGACGAGGCGAAGGTCTTCTCGACCGTGCCGCCGTGACGGTTCGTCAGGCTCTTCGCGGTGGCTTCGACCGACGAGCCGTCCTTCAGCACGACGATGTAGCTGTCCTTGATCGCCTTGGCGCTGCCCGCGTTGACGATCGAGCCCTCCGCCGCGGACGCGACGGTGGCGCCACCGAGTGCGGTCAGCACGGCTACGGCCGCCGCGACACCGAAGGCGGGCAGGCGTCTTTTCAGGGTTCCCAGGGAATTGTTCAAGATATTCCTCCCAGGCAGGGTCGACCCACGGACATGAAGAGGCCCGCCGGATCGTTGGGGTGACTCAGAGGTGAAGCGCGTTCCACTTAGGAGCGCAGGCTGAGACTAAGTCGCGGTTTCACCCCAAGGAAGACCTTGCATTACGGACATCTCGGTAGTAATGGGCAGCACATCGGCGCAGTTCGGTCACCGTTCGGCCCCCGCCTTTAGTCGCGTCTTGCGCCCGTACGGCCCACGATGAATGGGGAATCCGCACATCTGGTGGTCGCTTTCCCGCCCGCCGGTCGTGTCACCGCCGTGGAAGTACACACGGATGGCCGACTACTAAAGTCGCGACCTGGCGGAGCGGAAATCGATTTCCATCCTACCTTCGGATGGAGCACACTCGGCTGCGTGCTGCTCCGGCAAGAAGCCCCGGCTGATCGCGAGGCGATCCACGCTGTCCATCTGGCCGCGTTCGCGAACCACAGTGTCCCGGTGGTCGAGGCGAAACTCGTCGACGAACTCCGTGAAGACGGCGATCTGCTCGGCCCACTGTCCATCGTGGCCGAACGAGACGGCGAAGTCGTCGGGCATGTCTGCTGCAGCCCGGCGCGGCTCGGCTCCGACGAGAAGTCGACGGTCGGCCTCGGCCCGCTCGGCGTCCTGCCCGCGCACCACAGTCCGGTGTGGGCTCGGCTCTCGTACACGCCCTTCTTCTTCCGCAATTAGTCCTCTAGTTGCGGTACTTGCACGCGCAACTACCGCAACTAGAGGACTAATTGCGTGGGTCAGGAGGATGCGAGGAGGTTGTTCCGGCGCAAGAACTCCTCGGCGACGTCGAGCGGGTTCCGCTTCTCCTCACTGAACTGGACGTTCAATTCGGTCAGCTGATCGGTCGTGAGCGCCGCCGAAACCCGGTTCAGCGCGTTGACCTCCTTCGGTGACAGCGTCCCCTTCGCGACGAGGGGCACGATGTTCTGAGCGGGGAACATGTTCTTGTCGTCCACCAGCGGCACGAACCCGTTCGCGGCGATCGTCGACGACGTGCTGAACAGGTCGGCGACCTGGATCGCGCCGGACTTCAGCGCCGCGACCGTGACCGGGCCGCCGGTGTCGGTCGTGCGGATCTCGGCGAACTCACAGCCGTAGAGCGTCTTGATCTTGTCCTTCCAGCGGCTGCTCCACTGGCCGGGACCACCGAGCACGAGGTCCTTGCAGCGCGCGCCGAGATCGGAGAAGGTCTTCACCCCGGAATCGGCGAGTTCCTTGCGCACCACCAAAAGATCCTTGTCCTCGGCCGGTGCCTGTTCGAGCACCTCGAAGCCGGACGGCAGCTTTTGCTTCAACTGCGCGTAGACGTCCTGCGACGTGGTCGCCTGCGTCTCCTTGTCGAAATAACGCAACAGGTTCCCGCTGTAGTCCGGAACCACCGAGAGCGACTTGTCCTGCAGTGCCTTGACGACGACCTCACGGCTGCCGACAGGCGGCCGGACGGTTACGTTCTCCGCGCCCGCGTCGCGCAGCGCACCCGCGTAGATCTGGGCCAGCAGAAGGCTTTCCCCGACGTCCGACGCGCCGATGATGATGTCGCCGGTCGCGCCGCCCTCGGCGCCGCCTGCCAACGGGTTACCGCATCCCGTTGCCAGCAAAGCGATCCCGGCGACCAAAGCCGCCAACGTCCGCCTCATACCTTCGCCTTCTTCCCGCTCGCGGCCTGCGCCAGTCGCACTCCCTTGGGTACCAGCGCCCGCTGGACGCCTGCCAGGACGAGGTCCAGCGCCACGGCGAGCAACGTCGTCAGGACGGCACCCGCGATCACCTGCGGATAGTCCAAAATGGCCAGTCCGTCGAGCAGGAACCGGCCGAGTCCGCCGAGCCCGACGTAGGCGGCCACGGCGGCCGTCGCGACCAGTTGCAGTACCGAGTTCCGCACCCCACCGAGCACCAGCGGCAGCGAAATGGGCACCTCGACCTTCCACAACCGTTGCCAGCCGGTCATTCCGATCCCCTGAGCCGCGTCGACCACACCTTGGTCGGTCGCCTGCAGGCCGGAGTACGTCCCGGCGAGGATCGGCGGGATGGCGAGCACCACGAGCCCGATGATCGTCGAGATCTCGCTCTCGGTGAAGAGCAGGAACAGGAAGGTCACCAGCCCCAGCGTCGGGAGCGCGCGGATGGCGTTGCCGCCGCTCACCAGCAGCACCGCGCCACGGCCGGTGTGCCCGACGTAGAGGCCGAGCGGGATCGCGATGATCAGCGCGAAGACCAGTGCCAGCAAGGTGTAGCCGAGATGCTGCAGCAGCCGGTTGAGAATGCCCTCCGTGCCCTGCCAGTGGGCCGGGTCGCCGAACCAGTTCAGCAGGTCGCCGATCATTTCGCCCCCGCCGTGTTCGCCACCCGGTCCCAGGGTGTGAGGACTTTCCGCACCCGCACCAGCAGCAGGTCGACGATCAGCGCCAGCAGCAGCGTCGCGACGATGCCGACGACGATCGGTGAGAAGTACTCGCGCTGGAAGCCGTCGGTGAACAGCACGCCGAGCCCGCCGGTGCCGATCAGCGCGCCGACGCTCACCAGGCTGATGTTGCTGACCGAGGCCACCCGGACGCCGGCGGCGAGCACCGGCACCGAAAGCGGCAGTTCGACGGTGAGGAACTTGCGTGCCGGTTTGTAGCCGACCGCGGTGGCCGCCGCGACGACGTGCGGCGGGACGGCGTCGAGCGCGTCCAGCACCGGGCGCACCAGCAGGGCGGAGGTGTAGACGGTCAGCGCGACGATGACGTTGACGCTGTCGAGGATCTTCGAGCCGATGATGCCCGGGATCACCACGAACAACGCCAGCGACGGGATCGTGTACAGCAGGTTCGACACCACCAGCAGCACGGAGCGCACCGGGGCGAACCGGTGGCCGAGCCAGCCTGCCAGTACCGCGATCACCAGGCCCAGCCCCAGCGGCACCAGCGAAAGGTAAATGTGGTCGAGCAGGTTACCGAAGAACTGCGAACGGTTGTTGGCACTGGCGAGGTAGCGCCCGAGTTCCGCGACGAAGTCCCCCATCAGGAACCCAGTGGCAGCGCTTCGATCACTTCGAGAACCTGCTTGGCTCTGACCACGCCGAGGACCTTGTGGTCGGCATCGACGACGACGCCGAGGCTCGCGGGCGACGAAAGCGCCGCGTCGAGCGCGCCGCGGATCGGTGCTCCCTGGACGTACAGTGATCCACCCGCGACGAGGTCGGTCTCGCGGAGCTCTCCGTCCACAGTGGATCCCGGGCGCAGCCAGCCGCGTGGCTGTCCCTCGGCGTTGACCGCGACCAGCCACTCGTCGGACGGCCCGGCGACCGGCTGGCCGACCTCGACCCGCTTGACCTCTTCGACGACGATACCGTCCGCCGAAAGGAAGGAAAGCCCGCGGTAGCCGCGATCCTTGCCCACGAACGACGCGACGAAGTCGTCGACGGGATGGCGCAGCACATCCGAGGGCGTGCCGTACTGCGCGAGCACCCCGCCGACCCGGAGCACGGCGATCTTGTCGCCGAGCCGCACGGCCTCGTCGATGTCGTGGGTGACGAACACGATCGTCTTCCCCAGCTGTGACTGCAGTCGCAGCAGTTCGTCCTGCAGTTCCTCGCGGACGATCGGGTCGACGGCGGAGAACGGCTCGTCCATCAGCAGCACCGGCGAGTCCGCCGCGAGCGCCCTGGCGACGCCGACGCGCTGCTGCTGGCCGCCGGAAAGCTGTGCGGGGTACCGCTTGCCGAGTTCCGCGGGCAGGCCGACGGTCTCCAGCAGTTCGGCCGCGCGCTTGCGCGCCTCGCCCTTGTCCCAGCCGGACAGCAGCGGCACGGTGGCGACGTTGTCCAGGACTGTCCTGTGTGGAAAGAGGCCGGCGTGCTGGATGACGTAGCCGATGCCGCGGCGCAGCAGCGCCGGGTCGCCGTCGCTGACGTCCTCGCCGTCGAGCAGCACGGAGCCCGAGGTCGGCTCGACCATACGGTTGATCATCCGGAGCGACGTGGTCTTGCCGCAGCCGGACGGTCCGACGAAGACGGTGATGGTGCCGTCCTCCACGGTGAGGTTCAGGTCGTCGACCGCGACCGTCCCGTCCGGATACCGCTTGGTCACGCCACGGAACTCGATAGTCACGTGTCTCTCCCCATGTCTGGTCGAAAAACCGTAGCCCAGATCCTGCCTGTTGGCACGGTGTCTCAGGGATCGGGTCACTAGGCTGCGCGCTGTGAGTTCTCTCCTCGATGACGTCCTGGCGGCGCACGGTGTCCACGTGCGACCGCTCCATCAGGTGATTTCCCTGCTCCGGACGGATTGGCGTGACCTCGGCGAACTGGTCCGGATCAGCACCGCGCCACGCCGGAGCGTCGAAGACGTCCTGAACGCGCTCGGCGACGACCTCGAGCGGAACGAGTCCCGCCTCCGGCTGGCCCCCGCCGCCCGCGAGAAATACGCGCGCTTCGAGGCGCGGGACCGGAAAACCGATCCCGACCTGCTGAAGACCATCACCAGCTACGTCGAAAACGTGCCGCCGCCGCTGGCCGCGCTCGACCACGTGCAGGCGACGCCGGAGACCGTGCTGAACCGCGCGCTGTGGCTGGACGAACGCTACGACCTGGACACGGCGAAGCTGCTGTTCCTCGGCGACCACGACCTCACTTCACTGGCCGTGCGCGCGTTGCGGCCCGACGCGGACCTCACCGTCGTCGACCTCGACGATCGGGTGCTGGCCTACATCGACGAACTCAGCGAGCGGTCCATTCGAACCCTGCACACCGATCTGCGCGTCGGGCTGCCACCCACCGTGGCCGGCCGGATGGATCTCGTGTTCAGTGATCCGCCTTACACCCCCGAAGGAATGGGCCTGTTCGCGGCACGCGGGGTCCAGGCGCTCACCGAACCCTCGGATGGGCGATTGTTGCTCGCTTACGGCTACAGCCCCCGCCATCCCGCTTTGGGTGCCCAGGTGCAGCGGGCGCTCGCGACGCTCGGGCTGACCTTCGAAGCGATCCTGCCCGGCTTCAACCGGTACTTCGGGGCGCAGGCGATCGGAAGCGCGGCGGACCTCTACGTCTGCCAGCCGACCGCGAAATCGAAGAAGAACCGCGGTGGCAAAGGGAAGGCCACGATCTACACGCACGGGCCGCAGTCGGTGGAGTCCGCAGGCGCGGCCAAGCCGTCGCTGCTGGACAAACTGCACGAAGTCGCCACAGCGGGCGGGCTGGCGGTGGAATCGCGGCCGGTCGACTGGTCTGTTTCCGGGCCGGAAGGCGACGCGGTCGCGATGGATCTTTCGGCCGACCCCGGACCGTGGCTGCTGAGGACTCTGCTGGGCACCAACGCGCGGCGGCTGGCACTGCTCGTCCCGAATTCGCACCCCGACCTGACGAACGCCGAGGCACAGGGCGCGCTCAACCGGCTGGTCGGGGCGAAGTACCGGCTGCGGTTGCTGCGGAGCACCCCGGACAACCGGCACGCCATCGTCGTCGCGGACGCCGTCGACCATCCCGAAGAGATGCTGACCAGGGCGCACGCACGGCTGGCGAACGTCTCCCTCGACGTCCCGGCGGACCTGACGGACGCTCGGCTGATCGACCTGCCGCGGCACCGGCTGGCGGAACTGCTCGCCTGAGCCGGCGGCTGTCATCGGAACTTCATGAGCCATCCCTAGGTTCGGTTCCATGAACGAACCGCGCGGACCGCAAGCACCGACCGGCCCGCCGATGCCAGGTGCCGTGCCCGCTCCGCCGTACGGGTATCCCTACCCGCCGCCGCAGCACAAGACCAGCGGCCTGGCGATAGCCGCGCTCGTACTGGGCCTGACCGGTTGCTTGCCGCTGGCGTTGCCGCCCGCGATCATCTTGGGCATCGTCGCGCTCACCCAGACCGGTCCGGGGAAACGGCCGGGCCGCGGTCTCGCGATCGGTGGCCTCGCCGCCGCCGGGGTCTGGACCGTCGGCTGGGTCGCCCTGCTCGGGAACACCATGGCGGACCCGGGCCGCTACACCGCGACCTCGCCGAGCGCGGGGTGCGCGACCCCGTCGCCCGGCTACGCCAACGTATGCACCTTGAAACCGGGTGAATGCTTCGAGCAGCCCACGGTCAACGGCACTTACACCAGCGTCGAACTCACCCCGTGCGGTGGCAAGCACAGCACCGAGGCGATCGGGGCCTTCACCGCGCCGGACGGCCCCTGGCCCGGTGACGGGAAACTGAAAGCGGAAGCCTTGACCCAGTGCGAGCGGATCATGGCCAAGAACGTGGACCGCCCGCGCCTCGACGCGGCCGGTGCCGACGCTTACCTGAGCTACGCGGGCCCCGAGCGCGTCGGCTGGGAACGCGGCGTGCGCACCGTGCACTGCACGATCTACTCGCCCGGCTCACAGCTGACCGGTTCCGTACTCGCCGCCGGAGCCGATCTGGCCATCCCGACCGGCTGAGATGCGCAACCCCCGGATGAGCTGAACGGGACTTTCTGGCAAATTTGCCAGGAAAGTCCCGTTCAGCTCACGCTTCAGGGCACGAATGGACCGGTCACACCACGCCGTCGGCCTCGGCGGCCTTCGCGACCGCAGCGGCCACCTCGGGCGCGACGCGCGGGTCCAGCGGGCTCGGGACGATGCGGTCCGGGCCAAGGTCGTCCTGTGCGACGGAGAAGATCGCGTCGGCCGCGGCCAGCTTCATGTTCTCGGTGATCGCCCGCGCGCCGGAGTCCAGCGCGCCGCGGAAGACGCCGGGGAACGCCAGCACGTTGTTGATCTGGTTCGGGAAGTCGCTGCGTCCGGTCGCCACGATCTTGGCGTACCGCGATGCCACGGCCGGGTGAACCTCCGGGTCCGGGTTGGACAGCGCGAACACGATCGCGTCGTCGGCCATCCCGGCCAGCAGGGTCTCGTCGATGGTCGCCCCGGACAGGCCGAGGAAGACGTCGGCGCCCCTGAGCGCTTCGCCGAGGCCGCCGCGCAGACCGGAGGTGTTCGTGGTCTCGGCGAGTTTCCGCTTGATCGGGTTCAGGCCCTCGCGGCCAGGGTGGATGATGCCGCGCGAGTCGAGCACGGTGACGTCCGCGACACCGGCGTTCCGCAGGATCCTGGCGCAGGCCACACCCGCCGCGCCCGCTCCCGAGACGACCACGCGCTGGCCGGCGATGTCCTTGCCGAGGACCTGGTTCGCCCCGCGCAGCGCGGCCAGCGTGACGATCGCAGTGCCGTGCTGGTCGTCATGCATGACCGGGCAGTCGAGGGCCTCCTTGAGGCGGTCCTCCAGTTCGAAACAGCGCGGCGCCGAGATGTCCTCCAGGTTCACCGCGCCGAACGACGGGCGCAGCCGGACCAGGGTCTCGATGATCTCGTCGACGTCCGTGGTGTCGAGCACCAGCGGGATCGAGTCGAGCCCGCCGAAGGTCTTGAACAGGACCGACTTGCCCTCCATGACCGGCAGCGAGGCGCTCGCGCCGATGTCTCCGAGACCGAGCACCGCCGTACCGTCGCTGACCACCACGACCAGCCTGTCCGCCCACGTGTACCGCTTCGCCTTGGCCGCGTCCTCGGCGATCGCCAGGCTGACCTTCGCCACCCCAGGCGTGTACGCGACCGAAAGGTCACGGGGCGAGGAGATCGGGCGCGTCGCGGCCACGGAGAGCTTGCCGCCCTCGTGCCCTTCGAAGATCTCGGTGTCGGTCACTGGCGTGGTCATCGTGTTTCCCGTCATTGCTTCGGCCGTGTCGATGGACGGCGAAGTCTCGATTCGAGCGTAAGTCACTGGGTACTCCTGGGACTGCGAGCGGGGGAACTGGTGAATGGGCAGGCCGAAAAGGGCATGGCCCGGCCATCCTGGTAACTCGTCCTCCGACACGGCAGCCCAGCGCGGTAGCGCCGGCCTGTCGGCGAAGCGTCCAATCGGCCATCGGTGCCGTGGGTGTGGCGACGGCCGCGGACGCAGCGGTCGGATCATTGTGACAGGCGTACGGACCAGTGTGCCCCTCTGGTGCGGTTGATGTCACAAACTTGCCCGGCTTTCCGCAGCTCAGAAGAGGTTTAGCAAGACGTCCGTCCGGCTTGGGAACCCCTCGTTAGCATGGGGGCATGCAAGCCAGGCTCCTCAGCATCCCCGATTGTTTCGAGTTCACCCCTCGCGTTTTCCCCGATCACCGCGGTCTGTTCGTGGCACCGTTCCAAGAGGAGGCGTTCGCCGAAGCGGTCGGCCATCGGCTTCGCCTGGCACAGACCAACACCAGCGTTTCCCGGCGCGGGGCCATCCGCGGCCTGCACTTCGCGGACACCCCGCCCGGACAGGCGAAATACATCTACTGCCCGAGCGGCTCACTGCTCGACGTCATCGTCGACGTCCGCGTCGGCTCGCCCACCTTCGGCGAGTGGACGTCCGTGCTGCTCGACAGCGCCGAGTACAAGGCGGTCTACATCGCGGAAGGCCTCGGCCACGCCTTCATGGCGCTCGAAGACAACACGGTCATGGCCTATCTCTGCTCCGAGCCGTACAACCCGGCGGGCGAGCACGGCATCAACCCGATGGACACCGACCTCGCACTGCCGTGGCCGCAGGACATCGAACCCGCGGTGTCCGAAAAGGACACTGACGCGCCTTACCTGAAAGAGGCCCTGGAGCAGGGGTTGCTGCCGCAGTACGACGAATGCGTCAAATTCTACGAGAAGTTGCGGGCCGAGGGCTGAGCCAGCCGAGGACGTCCTCCCGCGGCACGCGTTCCACGTTCCGCTCCACCGGCGCGGTGATCGTCACGAAGGGGTTCACCCCGGTACTGTCCGGGATCAGCGATCCCGCGGTCACGCAGAGGTTCCGGTAGCCCTTCACCCGGCCGTACAGGTCGATGGCCTTACCCAGCACCAAACCCGGTGAATCGGTCCTCGAACGACCGGGTATCGCCGAACGGGTCACTCCGGTACACCGTGCGATTCGCCCGGTCGACCTTGTCGAAGCGGCGCCGGGATTCACGACGGCCGTCGTCGTAGGCACCGGTTACGGCGCCGCGGTCACCGTACTCCGCCTCGGCGAAGCCGAGACCCGGCCCGCGCGATGGAAATCTTGGTGAGCCCGAGAGCGGCGGCGGAGTCGAGTGCGGTGAACCCGAGGAACTCGCGGCGCGACAGTGGGGTAAACACCGTTAATCTCAACCGAACGTGACGATTCCGGGATCCCCTGGGGGACTTCCCCGATGTGACCCAGACCGGAGCAGACCAGTCTTTCCGGTCATGAGACGTCTTCTCGCCGCGACCGCGGCCGCGCTGTCCGCCGCCGTCCTCGTCGTCCTGCCCGGCCACGCCTCCGCGGCGTCATCCCCCTTGCCCGACTTCGACTTCTCCGCCTGCCCCGCCCCGCCCGTCAACGCCGACCCGGGGACCTGGCGTTGCGAAGCCTTTGTCTCCCAAGGAGTCTTGACGATCGGCGACCGTGAGATCCCGCTCGGAGAGATGCGGCTGACGTTCTCCGAGGGCAAAGTGAACGGCAAGTACGCGCAGGTGTTCGGCGAACTGCGTCACGCTCCCGCCCGGCTCCGAGGCACTTTCGGCGCGACCATGCAGCTGGAGTACGGCGGCTACTCGGATTTCCTGTCGAACGACGAACGTCGCGGCGAACTGGATCTCTATGGGGTCCTGCGGCATCCGTTACTGCCCAAGGGATGCACGGTCGGCACGTTCGACGCGCCGCTCCGCTCCGTGGTCAAGGACGATCCCGCGGTGCCCTTCGAGGTGATCTCGCAGAACCCGACGACGGTGAAGTTCGGCGTCATCGACACCCAGCTCGCCTTTCCGCGCACCACTGGCTGCGGACACCTGGCGCAAGTAGCCGACCGCTTGCTCGGACTGCCGTCGCCGAGCGGGGCAAACACCTTCAAACAGGTGACCTATGTCCAGTTCAAGCCCCTCTGACCACCGCAATTCGTCCTCTAGTTGCGGTCCTTGCACACGCAAGGACCGCAACTAGAGGACGAAACGCGAAGTGAGGCGGGCGCCTTACTTTTTCTTGGTCACCCAGATGGTGATGGTCGCGGTCACGACGGGCTTCCCGTTCGTGTCCGTGATCGTCACCGGCACCGGGAGTTCGAAGCCCTCGTCGCCGAATTCCGGCAGTTCCGGGAGTTCGGCGACAGCCCGCAGGCCGGTCTCGGCCTTCGCCACATAGGAGACCGTCATCCCCTTGGGCAGCCAGCGATGCGTCGTCGGGACGGTCGCCTCGGCGAGCATGCCCATGGCGATCTCGGCGAGGTTGCATGCCGCGATCGCGTGAAAAGTCTTGATGTGGTTGTAGACACCCCACCACTTCGGGGCCGTCACCTCACACCGGCCGGGACGCAGGTCGCGCACCGACGGGAGCACCGTCCGGAAGTAAGGCACACGCAGGCACATCGCCGCCGAGAACAGCTGTTTGCCGACTGGCTTCCCGGCCAGCCGGTTCCACATCGCGTAGGTCGGGTTTTGCGCCATCACGGTCTCCTCATCATGTTACTCATCAGTAGCATAACTGGACCGCAGGCTATATTCGCAACCGTGGCTCATCGGCTCTTCCTCCTCCGGCATGGTCAGACCGAGTGGTCCGTCAACGGACGGCACACCGGGAGCACCGACATCCCGCTCACCCCCTCGGGCGAAGGGCAGGCCCGCGCGGCGGGCGGCACCCTGCGCGCCGTGCTCGGCGGCAGCCCAGCGCTCGTCCTGTCCAGCCCTCGCACCCGCGCGCTCCGGACGGCCGAACTGGCCGGACTGCGCGTTGACGAGGTCACCGAAGAGCTGGCTGAATGGGATTACGGCGATTACGAAGGCGTCACCACGCCGGTGATCCGCGAGACCGTCCCCGGATGGACGGTCTGGGCGCACCCGATCCCGGGCGGTGAAAGCGCGGAGGACGTCAACGCCCGCGCGGACAAGCTGATCGAACGGGTCCGGGAGCCGCTCGGACGGGGCGACGTGATCCTGATCGGCCACGGGCACTTCAGCCGCGTCCTGGTCGCGCGCTGGATCGGACTGCCGTCGACGGCGGGCGTCCACTTCGGACTCGACCCGGCCGGTGTCGCGGTACTCGGCGACGAGCGCGGCGAGCCCCAGATCGAGCACCTCAACCTGCTCCCCACCGCAGAGGACTGAAATGGCCGACGACCGTATCCGGCGAATCCGGGAAGAAGACGTCGACGCCGTCGTCCAGCTCGTGTACGACCTCGCCGAGTTCGAACGCGCCCCCGACGAATGCCACCTCACGCCCGGGCAGCTGCGCACCGCGTTGTTCGGGGAGGCACCGGCGCTGTTCGGGCACGTCGCCGAGGTCGACGGCGAGATCGTGGGTTACGCGCTCTGGTTCCTCAACTTCTCCACCTGGCGCGGAGTGCACGGCATCTACCTCGAAGACCTCTACGTCTGCCCCGAACAGCGCGGCTCCGGCCTCGGCAAGGCACTGCTGGCGACACTGGCGGCCGTCTGCGTCGAGCGCGGCTACGCCCGTCTCGAGTGGTCGGTGCTGAACTGGAACCCGGCCCAGGGCTTCTACAAGTCACTCGGCGCGGTGCCGATGGACGAGTGGGCCGTGGACCGGCTCACCGACGAACCACTCAAGGCGCTGGCCGCCCAGGTTTAGGGCATGTCCCGCACTTATCGAGGAGAAGGTCAACCACGTCGTGTTCGTGGGCGGGTCGGCGGTGGGCTGAAGGCTCCCTTCACCTCGTCCGATGCGGTGAAGGACGCCCTCGGCCCGATCAGACGCCGGATCGCGAGTGGTGAGTCGCACTGGAGCGGACCCGTATTCGCGTACCTACCCCGGATCTTGATCAAGAGAGGATCGGGGACGCTCAACGTCCTCAATCGCCGCGTCGCCGTTCGGTGCGAGACCTGCGGGACGACACCGCTCAGTGGGTAAGTGATACGGGTCCACCGGAACCGTCCTTGCCCCTCACGAGACGCTAATCGCGCTCTTCGCGCTCCCGACGCGCGGCACGGCCGGCGGCGCCGTCGCGTTCAGCGGCCTCTTCCTCGGTCTCGCCTTCCCGCATCCCCAGCGCCCACGCACGCGACGGGCGGCGGAACAGCAGCACGATGACGGCGACGCCGATCAGGGCGAGCGGCACACCCCACGCCGGCTGCCCGGACGGGCCCGCGCCATACCAGCCGACCCCGACCAGGATCAGCGCGACGACCACGCCGGGCGACCTCGCCCAGGTCTTCCCCAGCACCAGTCCGGCCGCGCAGGCCAGCGTTCCGGCTGAGAGGACGAGGTAGTAGGCGACCTCGGCCAGGAGGTTCCCCGGTCCGGCCTGGCCGTCGACCAGGAGCAGGATCGCGAACACGATCAGGACGAGCCCCGGCAGCGCGGTGACGGCCCCGGCGAGGCGGACTTCACGGGGCGCGGGCGAAAGTTTGTCGGCGATGGACACGGCGAAACAGCCTTCCAGGCTTCCGGACACGGCGCTCCACCAGGGCGGGTCACCGTACGTGAGCACATTCGATCGTATGCCACCCGGTCGGCCGGTTTCCCCCGGCCGCCGGGTGGGAAGAATTGGAGGCGTCGTCGATGAGCGGGCGGTCGGCCCGGGTGCACTTGTCACGACGAGCGGCGGAACAGCGGCACGATGAGGAGGAACGCCCGCCACAGGGCCATACGGTGCTGCTTCGAGGACGCGCGGGCATTGAGCTTCGCGTCACCTGACGCTCCCTAGTTCGGGCCGACGTCACTTACCCTGCGGTAGTGCGTGCCATCCTCGTCGTGAACCCCCAGGCCACTTCGACCACCGCCGGTGGCCGTGACGTGCTGGCGCACGCGCTGGCCAGCCAGGTCAAGCTCGATGTGGTGGAGACCGACTACCGCGGCCACGCGATGGCCGTGGCGCGGTCCGCCGCCCGCGACGGGATCGACCTGGTGGTCGCCCACGGCGGCGACGGCACGGTCAACGAAGTGGTCAACGGCCTGCTCGCGGACGCCGACGGCGATCCCGCCGCGACCGGCGACGTCCCCATGCTCGGTGTCGTGCCGGGCGGCTCGGCGAACGTCTTCGCCCGCGCGCTGGGAATCGCGCACGATCCGGTGGAAGCGACCCATCAGCTTCTCAACGCCATCGAGAACGACCGGAGCCGCAAGGTCGGCCTCGGACTCGCCGACGGCCACTGGTTCACCTTCAACGCCGGCATGGGCTGGGACGCCGACGTCGTCGGCCGCGTGGCCAAGCGACGGGGCAAGCAGACCACCGCGGGGCTCTATCTGCGGGCCGCGGTGGCGTCGCATCTGCGGCCTCCGCTTGGCCGCCCGCCCCTCACCGTCCGGATCCCGGGTGAAGAGCCCACCGAAGTGCTGACCGCTTTCGTGTCGAATACCGATCCATGGAGTTACTTGGGTGAGCGTCCCGTTCATCTCAATCCGGGCAGCTCATTCGACACCGGATTGGGCCTGTTCGCGTTGAGCGGTCTGCGCTTGCCCACCGTGGTCAAGCATGTACGGCAGGCATTGATCACGAAGAGCGACCAACGCGGGCGACGTCTCCTTCGTCACGATGACCTCCCGATGATCCGCATCGACGCTGATGAACCGGTAAACTTCCAGGTGGACGGCGACCTCGTCGGCCAGCGGAACCGAGTGGAGTTCTTCAGCGTCCCGGGTGCACTGACAGTGATCGTCTGAGCACCGGACCACTGATCGCCTGCGGCAAAGTGCAATCTGCCGCTCATCGACGCAGAACCTCCGCTCACCGCATCGGCCTTCCCTTCGGAAGGCTGTTTCGGAACGAAACCGCAGGTCAGACACGTCGCTCGGCCGGGTGAGCTGACTCACCGATCTTCGGAAAACCCTTGTCGAAACGGGTGCTTCGTGAAAGCATTCACAAGCACCCAAAAAAACGACCGCCATGACGACTATGGCGCGGAGTACCGCGCCGTTATGAAGGAGCTCAGAAACATGGACTGGCGCCATGACGCGGCCTGCCGAGACGAGGACCCCGAGCTGTTCTTCCCGGTGGGAACCAGCGGTCCTGCTCTGTCGCAGGTAACTCAGGCGAAATCCGTGTGCCACCGTTGCACCGTCGCTTCCGACTGCTTGGCTTGGGCATTGGCCAGCGGGCAGGACGCAGGCGTGTGGGGCGGGATGAGCGAGGACGAGCGACGGGCCCTGAAGCGCCGTCGTACGCACATCGGCACGCGTACCTCCGCCTGAGTTTTCAAGACTCAGCAGCTTCACCAATAACCCAGATAAACACCCAAGCTCCGGGAAATCCCGCGGTGCGGTGGTTTCATGCCTCCGCGTCGCGAGGTGATACGTACCCGACTTGAGCTTAACAAGCGAGGCCGACACACCCCCACGGGGGTATGGGCTTCACTGGACTTCCCAGTCCTCCCGCGGAACCGTTACAGGGCCGGCGCCATCTTCTCTTCAGGCGCCGGCCCTAAAACGTGTCCGGGTTGGACAGTCCACAGGGGACAGTCCATTAGAGACGTCGTGACAACGGGATCCGCAGCGCGGCTTCGGTTCCCACGCGACGGCCGCCGGATTCCTCCGACTCCCCGCGCATTCCGCGAAGGGAAAGCGACCCGCGCAGTTCCGATTCCACCAGGGTCCGCACGATCTGCAGCCCGAGGCCGTCACTGCGCTCCAGGGAAAAGCCCGAGGGCAGCCCGCGCCCGTTGTCGCGGATGACGACGTCGAGCCAGCGGGCCGACCGTTCCACCTCGAGTTCGACCTTGCCCGGCCGTCCACCGGGAAACGCGTGCTCGATGGCGTTCTGGACCAGTTCGGCCAGCACCATCACCAGCGGCGTCGCGATTTCGGCGACGACGACGCCGAACGAGCCCTTGCGCGAAAGCCCGACCTGCGACTCGGCCGTCGCGACCTCGCCGACCATCGGGAGGACGTTGTCGAGCAACTTGTCGAGATCGACCCGCTCGTCCACCGAGATGGACAGCGCCTCGTGCACCAGCGCGATCGACGAGACCCGGCGCACGGACTCGCCGAGCGCCAGTCGCGCCTCCTCGCTGGAAGTGCGGCGTGACTGGAGCCGCAACAACGCGGCGACGGTCTGCAGGTTGTTCTTCACCCGGTGGTGGATCTCGCGGATGGTCGCGTCCTTCGAAAGGAGGGCGCGGTCACGGCGCTTCACCTCGGTGACGTCACGCACCAGCACCAGGGCGCCTGCGGCCTGCCCCGCCGGGCGCAGCGGCAGCGCACGGAACAGCACGACCGCACCGCGGCGGGAATCCGCCTCCGTGCGGCTGCTGGGCTTGCCGTCGAGCGCCTCGATGATCCGGTGCGACACCTCGGTCGCGTCGAACGGGTCACGGATGAGCGACCTGGTCAGCGGCGCGAGACGCTGCCCGACGAGGTCGGATTCGTGCCCCATCCGGTGATAGGCCGACAACCCGTTCGGGCTGGCGAAGACCACCGTGCCGGTCGGGTCGAGGCGGATCAGGCCGTCGCCGACCCGCGGGCTCGTATGCGTGTCCGTCTGGTTCCCCGGGCTGGGGAAGGTGCCGTCGACGATCATCTGGCACAGGTCACCGGCGCTGCCGAGGTAAGCGATCTCGAGCGGGCTCGGCACCCGCGAAGCCGCCAGGTTGGTCTCGCGGCTGAGGACGGCGATCACCGTGCCGCCGAACACCACCGGGATGGCCTCGCGGCGCATCGGCAGGTCGCGGTACCAATGCGGGTCCTCTTCGCGGCAGATCCGCACCTCACGGCTCGCTTTGGCCAGCTGCGGGTGCTCGTCCACGGTGAACCGGGAGCCGACGACGTCCTCCGGATGGGCCGTCGGCGCCGTCGTCGGGCGCGCGTGCGCGACACAGACGTAGTCGCCGCCGTCGGGCCGCAGCTCCTCCGAGACGGCGACCCAGAGCAGGAAATCGGCGAAGGACAGGTCGGCCAGCAGCTGCCATTCGGCGACCACGGTCTGGAGATGATCCGCGGCTTCACCGGACATGCCGGTGTTCTCCGCGAGCAGATCGGAAAGGGTGGACACGTCCCCATCCAAGCAGGGTGGGGGCCGCATGACACACTGGAGAGGTTGACCCTGGCCCAGCGGTGTCGTATCACCCCGCGAGGGCCACCTGGACAAGGAGTGAAACATGTCGAAGCGCGCCCGCAAGCGTCGCGACCGTAAGAAGAACGGCGCGAACCACGGCAAGAAGCCCAACTCCTGATCATCGATCAGGCTCGCGAAGGCCCCCGCACCGATCCGGTACGGGGGCCTTCGTGCGACTTGAGCCGGGCTATTCGAACGTCTGCTCGATCTTGACCTCGGTGCGCTCGATGGTGATCGCGCCCTTGGTCTGCACGGTCTGGCGGATCGAGGCCCGCAGCCGGGACTTGAGGTCGTCCGGCGCGTGGTCGCCACCGCATTTGCGGGCGAGCAGCTGCTTGATGTGCTCGTCGATGCCGTACTCCTCGAGGCACGGCGGGCAGTCCTCGATGTGCTTGCGCAGAGCCGCGTCGCGTTCCGCGCTGCACTCCCTGTCTAAGAGCAGGTAGATGTCGGCGAGCGCTTCCTCGCATTTGACCTTGTCGTCCGCGCCGCTGCAGTAGTCGTCGGTCATCGCCCCGCCACCTCCTGCTGTTTGCCCGCGCGGATGAAGCCCCGCTCGCGGGCGACGTCGGCGAGCAGGTCACGGAGCTGGGCGCGGCCGCGGTGCAGCCGGGACATCACGGTGCCGATGGGCGTTTCCATGATCTCGGCGATCTCCTTGTACGCGAACCCTTCGACGTCGGCGAGGTAGACCGCGAGACGGAACTCCTCCGGCAGCTTCTGCAGCGCTTCCTTGACGTCGGCGTCGGGCAGGTTGTCCATGGCCTCGACCTCGGCCGAGCGCAGCCCGCTGGAGGTGTGGTTCTCCGCCTTGGCGATCTGCCAGTCGGTGATCTCCTCGGTGGGCTGCTGCACCGGCTGGCGCTGACGCTTGCGATAGCCGTTGATGTAGGTGTTCGTGAGGATGCGGTACATCCACGCCTTGAGGTTCGTACCCGCCTTGAAAGACGCGAAGGCCGCGTACGCCTTCAGGTACGTCTCCTGGACGAGGTCCTCGGCGTCGGCGGGGTTCCGGGTCATCCGCATGGCGGCCGAGTACAGCTGGTCGAGCAGGGGCATCGCGTCCCGCTCGAAGCGCTCGGCCCGCGCGGCCGCCTCTTCGGCGTCCGTGCCCATGTCCGGCGCGGGATTCTGCGTGCTCGGCAAACCGTTCCCTTCTCGATCGGCGTCGATGCGCTTGTGCGCATGAGACGACGTCGAGTTTACGCGCGGACGGATCACCTGGCCGCCCGGCGTGCGCGGGATCAGGATTCGGGGAGCTTCCAGTGTGGTGGACACGTTGCTGTCAACAGCGGCGCCCGGCCGGGCATTCCCGGCCCGCTCGTAGACTCCGCCCATGGCAGGCAAGGGAACCCCGGCGACGGCGCTGCTGGCGAAGCAGAAAGTGCCGCACGTTCTGCACGCCTACGACCACGATCCGCGGGCGGAATCGTACGGACTCGAAGCCGTCGAAGCGCTCGGACTCGACCCCGCGCGGGTGTTCAAGACACTCGTCGCCGAGGTCGACGGGAAGCTGACCGTCGGCGTGGTGCCGGTCACTGGCCAGCTGGATCTGAAGGCGCTGGCCGCCGCCGCGGGCGGGAAGAAGGCGAAGATGGCCGACCCCGCGGCCGCTCAGCGCGCGACGGGGTACGTGCTCGGCGGGATCTCGCCGCTCGGGCACCGGAGCCGTCTCCCGGTGGTGATCGACGCGTCGGCGGAGAAGTTCGAGACCGTGCACTGCTCGGCCGGGCGTCGCGGCCTGGAGGTCGAACTCGCGCCGGGCGATCTGGTGCGGCTCACCGGGGCCGTGGTCACCCCCATCGCGGGCTGATCCCCCGCGATTAGTCCTCTAGTTGCGGTCCTTGCGCGTGCAACTACCGCAACCAGAGGACTAATTGCGGCGGTGGCAGTTCACCCTCATGAGGGAGACGGGTCGGCCCGGAGCGGGAAGAGCACGCCGCCGCGCTCGGGAATCGTCATCGGTAAGCGAACGACGACCCCTGGGGAGCCACGAAATGACCAAGACCGTGCCCGATGTGCCGAGGTGGGCGAACATCGCCGCCCACGCGACGCTGCTGGTGACCTTGCCGTCCGGGCTGTGGCGAATCGCGATGGGACTCGGCCTCCCGGTCGGGTTCACCGCGCAAGGGCTGGTGGAGTTCGGCATCCCCGGCTGGGGCGCGGCCTACGTCTTCGGCCTGAGCTTCCTCGCCGAGGCCCTCGCGTTCCTCACCCTCGGGCTCGTCCGGCCGTGGGGTGAGGTGTGGCCGCGTTGGATCCCGGGGCTGCGCGGCCGTCCGATCCCGCCGTTCGCGGCGATCGTCCCGGCGGCCGCGGGCGCGATCGCCCTGACCGTGCTCGGTGTCCAGGGACTGTTCGGCTGGGCGAAGGCCGGTTCTTCGGTGGCCACTGGGAGCTGGGAGGACTCGCCGGTCTACGGCATCGTCATGGCCGCCTGTTACGCACCGCTGGTGCTCTGGGGTCCGCTGCTGGCCGCCGTCACCGTGCACTACGCCCGGCGACGGCTCTCAGGCAAGCGGCCGCAGCACGCGCTCGAGCCACTCGGCGGCCGCGCGTGACACGCCGTCGAGGTCGGCGCTGAGGTTGTGGTCGCCCTTGAGCACCACGATCTCGTGATGCGGACCCGCCTTGGGCAATCCGAACGGGTCACGTTCGCCCTGGACGACCAGCGTCGGGACCTCGACGGCGTCCAGTTCACCCTGCCGGGTCTTCTCCGGCTTGCCCGGCGGGTGCTCGGGGAAGGCCAGGCAGAGCACCGCCACCGCCTGGCCCGCCGCGGCGGTCCGGCAGGCGACGCGGGCCCCGGAGGACCGGCCGCCGAACACGATCGGGAGGTCGTCGAAGCGCTCGGAGATCTCGTCGGCGACGGTGAGCCAGGCGGTGTCGAGTTGCGTGGCGGGAGCGGGAGCGCGGCGGCCCGCCACCCGGTACGGCTGCTCGACGAGCGCGACGTGCACGCCCGCCGCCTGCGCCGCCCGCGTGACCGCGACCAGGTCCTTCGCACCGATCCCACCGCCCGCGCCGTGGCCGAGCATCAGCACCGCGACACCCTCCTCGGCGCAGTGCAACTCGGCCCGCGCGGGGCCGTAGGCGGTGTCGATCTCCAGCTTCGTCATGAGTTCGGCAAATCGAAGAGGGCGCTCTCCGCGGCCGGTTCGACCCGGTCCAGCAGCTCCGGGCCGTTGTTGCGGACGTTGTTGACCAGGCTGGACACCGGCCGTAGCTCGATCGTGTCGACCAGGTCCTCGGCGGGCGGGACGAGCAGTTCGGTGACGTCGGGCAGGTCGGGGTCGAGCCAGGTGTCCCACTTCTCCCGCGGCATCAGCAGCGGCATGCGGTGGTGGATGTCGGCGAGCCTGCCGACCGAGTCCGTGGTGATCACGGAGAAGGTGATCAGCGGGTCCGCGTCCTTGTCGTCCTTCGGCCGCCAGGTCTCCCAGATGCCGGCGAACGCGAGCGATCCGTCGCCGGGGCCGGTCATGAAGAAGGGCTGCTTCTCTTTGCCGTCGCGCCGCCACTCGTACCAGCCGTCGGCGGGCACCAGGCAACGCCGCGAGGAGACCGCCTTCTTGAAGGACGGCTTCTCCTTGGCCGTCTCGGCGCGGGTGTTGATCATCTTCGAGCCCACTCCGGGGTCCTTCGCCCAGAACGGGACAAGGCCCCAGCGCATCATCCGCAGCGAACGGACGGCCGGTTCGTCTTCGAGCACCGCGCCGTCGGCGTCACGCGGGTGCCGCCGCACCACGGTGGCGACGTCCTTGGTCGGCGCCACGTTGTGATCGGCCCGGATCCGGCCTTCGGTCAGGTCCACCGCGGCGAATTCGTCGATCAGCGCGGCGGGGTCCTTGGTCGCGGCATAACGCCCGCACATGCGAAAACCTCCTCTTCGAAAAGTCATCGTTACACGCTCGCCAGTCGATGGCGAGCGGCATGGGATCATTCTTCCGCGGTGTTCGAAGAGCAGGAGGCGGTTTGACGGGCAAGGACTGGCAGAGGCTGGACGAATCCGATGTGCGGATCCGTCCCGGCAAGGGCACCAGACCGCGCAGCAAACGCCGCCCCGAGCACGCGGATGCCTCCACGGCGATGGTCATCGGGAAGGACCGCGGCCGCTGGACCTGCGCGATCGACGGCGATCCGGAGCACGTCGTCACCGCGATGCGGGCCAGGGAGATGGGCCGGGTCTCGGTCGTCGTCGGGGACACCGTCGGCATCGTCGGCGACGTGAGCGGTAAACCGGACACCCTCGCCCGGATCATCCGGGTGGACGAACGCTCCAGTGTGCTCCGCCGGACCGCGGACGACACCGATCCCTACGAACGGGTGGTCGTCGCCAACGCCGAGCAACTGCTGATCGTGACCGCGCTGGCCGATCCCCCGCCGCGCACCGGGTTCATCGACCGCTGCCTCGTCGCCTGTTACGCGGGTGGCCTCAAGCCGGTCCTGTGCCTGACGAAGGCCGACCTCGCGAGCCCGGACGAACTCCTCGCCGGCTACGCGGGCCTCGACATCCCCGCCGTGGTCACCCGGCACGACGAGTACCCGGACGAACTGACCGGGCGGCTCAAGGACCGGGTCACCGCGCTGGTCGGGCATTCCGGGGTCGGGAAGTCCACTTTGGTCAACCGGCTGGTGCCGGACGCCGGACTGGCGACCGGCGTGGTCAGCGCGGTCGGCAAGGGCAGGCACACGTCGGTCGCGGCGGTCGCGCTTTCCCTGCCCGGCGGCGGCTGGGTGGTCGACACCCCCGGTATCCGGTCGTTCGGGCTCGCGCACGTGACCGCCGATGACATCGTGCTCGCGTTCGAGGAGTTCGCCGCGGCCGCCGAAGAGTGTCCCTCGGCCTGCGGGCACCTCGGACCGCCCGCGGATCCGGACTGCGCGCTCGACAACGTGGTCATCGAGGGTCACGCCAGCCCGGAGCGATTGGGCTCTTTGCGCCGCCTTTTGGGTTCTAGAGCTGGACATGACGACGATCGGTAACTAATTTAGCCCGCGCGCGATAACCCGTTCGGATCAGATCAACTTTTCTGAGGGGTCCACTTGAAGCGCGTAACCATGCTCGCCGCCATCACCACGGCCGCCGTCCTGGCGCTGTCCGCCTGCGGTGGCGAGAAGCAGCCGGGCACGGCTGCCCCCGCTCCTTCCGAAGCGAAGAGCTCGCTTTCATCGCCGCTCGGCGACCCGATCCAGCTCTCGGCGCTGACCCGCGAGAGCACCAAGAAGGCAAAGTCGTCCAAGGTGACGATGGAGACCATCGCCGGCGCCCAGAAGAACACGGCCTCCGGGCAGGGCCTGTACGACGGCGAGAACAGCAAGCTCTCGATGATCATGGACAGCGACGGCAAGAAGCTCGACATGCTGTTCATCGACAACGCGCTGTTCTTCAAGCTCGACGCGGCCGACAAGGCCGAGCTGAAGACCGACAAGTCGTACGTGAAGATCGCGGCCGACGGCCAGGACCCGATCTCACAGCTGCTCGGCAAGATGATGTCGAAGGCCGCCAAGGACAGCGATCCGTCCCGCATCCTCGAGCAGGTCTCGAAGGCGGGCAAGATCACGAAGTCGGACCAGGTCGAGCTGAACGGTGCGCAGACCAACCACTACGTCATCGAGATCGAGGCCGAGAAGGCCATCGCCCTCATCGTGGGCGAAGTCGGCATCCCGCTGCCCGCCGAGACCCTGAAGCAGCTCAACGCGAAGCTCGCGGGCAAGAACGTCACCGTCCTCACCGAGCTGTGGCTCAACGCCGACCAGCTGCCGGTGCAGGTCATTTCGGACCAGAGCGCGCTGGTGAAGGCCATGGGCGCCCCCGGTGACGGTGTCGCCAAGACCACGGTCAAGTACACCGACTGGGGTGTCCCGGTGAACATCACCGCGCCGCCCGCGGACCAGGTCGGCGAGATGACGGAGATCATGAAGAAGGCCGGCGGCCGCTGATGCGTCCCCGCTCAAGCTGATCGCGGTGGCCGCGGCCCTGACCCTCGTGGTCACGGGCTGCGGCACCCGCCCGGACGCCTCGTCAAGGACGATCATCGACGGCATGTTCGGAACCGAAGCGGTCACGGGCACGGTGAAGGCGTTCTACGACGGTCTCGCCTCAATACGGCCAAGTCCTGGGGGTCAGGTAGCGGTCGTTCGAAATGGGCGACCCGGCGAACGGCTCTTCGGCGACGACCTGCATCTACAGCGACTGGGGAATGGCCGTCGCCGTCTCCCCGCCGCCCGCCGGCGAGGTCGGCTAGACCACTTCCGTGAAGGCCCCGACAATCGGATGGTGGAAGTTCACCCGATAGGCACTACGGTGGTGGTACAGACCATTCACCTGAGGGAGTCCTATGCGTGCCACCGGATTCGCCGCCGTCTGTACCGCTCTCCTGCTGCTGGGAGGCTGTTCCGGCGCAGAGAAACCGGCGGCACCACCGCTCAACGACGCGGCACAACTGGCCGCGGCGGCCGCCGCGGGCACCCAGAAGGCCCGCTCGTCGAAGATCGCGCTGGAAACCACCGCTGAGGACGGCCGCAAGGTCGTGGTGACCAGTTCCGGGCTCTACGAAGGGCCGAACAGCAAGTTCTCCATGGTCGCCGAGATCGCCGGGGAGAAGCGGGACCTGATCTTCGCCGACGGCGTCCTCTACTACCACCTGTCCGACGCCCAGGTCCAGGAACTCAAGACCGACAAGGAATGGGTCAAGATCACCGCCGGCGGCAAGGACGCGCTGTCCTCGGCCAACGGCGAGCTGATGACGGACGTCGTCGAGACGCTGGATCCGACGCGTACGATCGACCGGATCTCGAAGTCCGGCAAGGTCACCAAGTCCGAGCAGGCCGACGTGAACGGCGCGGCCGCCACGCATTACGTCCTCGACCTCGGCGGTGCCCCGGCCGAGTTGTGGCTGGACGCCGAACAGCGCCCGGTGCGGGTCACCCTCGGCAAGGCCACGGTCAAGTACGACAGCTGGGCCTCGGACGTGGTGATCATCGCGCCGCCGCCCGAGGCGGTCGGCGACAGCCGCTGAGCATTCCCCCGATCGGGTCCCGGTCCCCGGCTGTGTTTCGCTTGAGTGCCCGCCTTTGAAAGCAGGTCCTCATGCGGAGAACGGCCCTGCCCGCCGTCGTACTCACACTCGGCGCGCTGCTCGGCGCGTGTGACGGCGAAACCGTCTCGTTCGCCGACGCCCGCGCGCTCGCCGACGGGGTCGCGTCCGCCATCGACGGCAAGGCCGCGAAGTTCGCCACCGACGTCACGGCGGGCACCATGCGCTCGAAGAGCCAAGGGCAGGTGCGGGTCGCGCGAGCGGGTACCGCACTGACCATGACCACGGACTTCCTCGGCGAACCGCTCGAACTCCGGCTGGTCGACAAGGTCGTCTTCGCCAAGGTCCCCGAGAGCGCCCGTGAGGACGTTCCGAGCGGGAAACCCTGGATCAAGGTCTCCGCCGATGGCGCGGATCCGTTCTCGCAGGTCGTCGGCGGCAGTATCGACCAGCTGGCGAAGCAGAACGACCCCGGCCGCGCGCTCGACCAGGTCCGGCGCGCGGGCACGCTCACCGAATCCGGGCACGCCGACCTCGACGGCGTGTCCATCGAGCACTACCGGCTGGACGTCGACATGGCCACGCTTGGCGGCGATCTGCCCGCCGGGTTGTCGGCGGAGGCCATCGGGGAACTGAACGGCAAGCTCGGGAAGATCCCCATGGAGGTCTGGCTCGACGACGCGCACCGTCCGGTGCGGATCATCCTCGACCTCGCCCCCGTCCTCGCCGCTTCGGGCGTCCCGGACGCCGCGATGGCCCGGATCGTCACGCGCTACACCGAGTGGGACACGCGGGCCGACATCCAGGCGCCGCCGCCGGATCAGATCGGCGAGATCCCGGCGGGCTGACCCTGTCACGTTCCCAGCCCGTCACGCCGCGTTTCGTCCTCTAGTTGCGGTCCTTGCACGTGCAACTACCGCAACTAGAGGACTAAACGCGGGAAATCAGAGGAGTTCGAGCAGGAAGGGGAGTTCTTGGGGGGCGTACCAGGCGAGTTCGTGGTCTTCGGCGTCGCCGAGGGTGAACTCCGCGTCCGGGTCGCCGAGGTCGGCCTCGTCGATCACCGCGGCGGCGGCCTCCACGGACTCGGCGGCCTCGGCCGCGTCGACGTGGATCGCGGCGACGTCGGCGATCGCGACCGGCCCGGCCAGCCGGACGACGGCGGCGTCGAGATCCGGGCGCAGCGTGACCTCGTCGATGTCGGCCGAGATCACCACCCGCCGCGGCTCGGGCTTCTCCTCGGCCGCGATCAGCCGGAGCGACGCCCTGGCGGCGTCGAGCAGCGCGGCGTACTCCAGTTCTTCGTCGGATCCGCTGGCGTAGGACTCCCGCAACGCCGGGGTCAGCGCGAATCCCGTGCCGCTCCGCGCCCGGAACTCCCCGGCGGTTTCAAGGTCACGGAGCATCGCGATCGTCGCCGGTAGAAAGACCCTCACCAGTGCGCACCCTTCAGCTCTTCCAACGATTCCTCGATCATCCCGGCGAGCAGGTCCACATCGGACACGGCCTTGCGGTCACCGTTCAGTCCGAAGTAGACACCGCCGTGATACGAGGTGACCCCGATCGCCAGCGCCTGATTGCGCACCAGCGGCATGACCGGGAACATCTCCACCATCTTCGCCTGTCCCGCATAGAGCGGCACCTGCGGGCCCGGCGAATTCGTGATCAGCACGTTGAAGATGCGTCCCGACATGGACCCGGCCGCCCGCGCCCCCAGCGAGTGCAGCGTCGCCGGCGCGAAACCGCCGACCGTCAGCAGCCCGCGCGCGGCGACCGACCGGCCGGAGTCGAGGTGATCAGCCATCGCGTGGCCGATGTGCTGCAGCCGCAGGACCGCGTTCGGCTCACCGACCGGGAGGTCGACCAGGTAGGCGTCGACCTGGTTCCCGAGCAGCGCGGGTGTCGAGTATTCGGCCGTCTCGGCGTCGCGGACGGCCATCGGCACCAGCGCGCGCACCGTGGTCGTCGCGGTCAGGCTCGACCCGCGGGAGAGCAGCCATTCCCGCAGCGCGCCGCTGATCGCCGCCAGCACGACGTCGTTGACCGTGCCGCCGTGCGCGGCGCGGATCTCGCGGTAGTCCTCCAGCCGCGTGCGGACCACGGCGAACATGCGGCCGCCGGAGGTGCGGACGTTGAGCGGCCCGGACGGCGCCGGATTGACCATGGTCTTGAGCGCCGACGCGACGTCGCCGACCGTCTCGGTGACCTTGCCCGCCATCGCGGTGGCGTCGTGGGCGATGGAGCGGACGTTTTCCACCAGTTCCGTCGGCCGCTGCACGGTCTCGGCGACCGCGTCGAGGATCAGCTGGGTACGGCTCGGTTCCCGGCGCGGATGCCAGTTGTCGTCGAACGGCTCCGGCTCCTGCGGACTGGTGTCGAGGATCAGCTGTCCGAGATCGATGGTGCCGATCCCGTCCACAACGGATTGATGCGTCTTGGTCACCAGCGCGATCCGGTCCCCCGCGAGCCCCTCGACGAAGTACGCCTCCCAGAGCGGCCTTCCCGGGTCGAGCCGCCTCGACATCAGCCGCGCCACGAGATCGAACAGCTGGCCGTCGGAGCCCGGCTGCGGCAGCGCGGACCGGCGGACGTGGTAGTTGAGGTCGAAGTCGACGTCGTCGACCCACACCGGCCGCGCGAGGTGGCCGGGCACCTCCAGCACCCGCTCCCGGTAGCGCGGCAGGAACGCCAGGCGCTGACCGATCAGGTCCAGCAGCAGCTCGTAGGTGAAGCCGTCGCGTGGTCGTTCGAAGATCGCCACGCCGCCGACGTGCATCGGGGTCGAGTGGTCTTCCACGTACAGGAACGAGGCGTCCAGCGCGGAGAGGCGGTCGGGCATGAGCCGATCCTTACACAGTGGGACACTCGCCGGTGTGGGTGATGAGTCGGTGATCTCGCCGAAGGACCGGTTCCTGACGGTGTACGGCCGGAAACCGGTGCTCGAGGCATTGGACGACGCGGCGCTCGAAGTGGACAAGGTGATTCTCGCCGACACTGTGCGCGGGCCGAACGCCGCCGAGATCCAGCGTGCCGCGAAGGCCGCCGGGGTCCCGGTGCAGCGGGCGAGCGCGCATCGTGTCAAGGTGCTGGCCGGCAACGGCAAGCAGGACCAGGGAGTGCTGGCCGACGTCGTCGCGCCGCGCATGCGGTCCCTGCACGCGGCGCTGTCCGACGGCAGGCCGCCGTCGCGGGTGCTGCTGCTCGACGGGATCACCACCCCGGCGAACGTCGGGATGATCCTGCGCACGGCGACCGCCGCCGGGCTGGAGGGTGTCGTGGTGCCGCGGCGCGGGGTCGCCGCCCTCGACCCGATGGTGGTCAAGGCCTCGGCCGGGGTCGCGTTCCGCGCTCCGGTGCTGCGATGCGGCAGCGCACGCGAGGCCGCCGAAATGCTCACCGAAGCCGGGTACGGGATCTACGCACTGGGCGCTTCGGCCCGGGATTCGGTGTTCGACGTCGAACTGCCGCAGCGCGCGGCGTTCGTGCTGGGCGGGGAAACGAACGGCGTCGGCGCCGAGGTCGGCGAACTGGTGACGGAGTGGGTGTCGATCCCGATGCCGGGTGAGGTCGAGTCGCTCAACGTCTCCGCGGCCGCCGCCGTGCTCTCGTTCGAACTGGTCCGCCGGGCCCGCGCTTCGGACCGCGACTGAAGGGGACTTTCCCCGCATCAGACGCCGGTAAAGCGCCCTTCACCGCATGTCATGCGGTGAAGGGCCCCTTCAGCCCGCCGGGAAAAGGGCGCCGAGCTCGGTCAGCGTCTCCTCGACCGACGTGTGGTGCACTCCCGCCATCCCCGCCGCCACCGCGGCGCGGACGTTGTGCGCGGCGTCGTCGACGAACACGCACCGGTCCGCGGGCAGGTCGAGCAGCCCGGCGGTGAGCAGGTAGACCTCGCGTTCGGGTTTGGCCACGCCGACCTCGCCGGAGAAGACGAGCGCGTCGAAGAACGGGTCCAGTGAGCGTTTGGCCTCTTCCGACGCGCCGGGGGCGTTCGAGAGCAAGGCCGTTTTGATGCCGCGTGACCTGGCGGCCCGCAGGAAGGCGTACAGCTCGTCCGCTCCCGCGTCCGTCAGCACCCCGACGTAGTCGACGACCAGCCCCTTCAGCACCCGTCCACCGTACCCGCGCGCGGCCACAAGCGATTGCCGCCCGTTTCATCCTCTCGGGCGGTTCCTGTCGCCGTGTCGCCCACCGGCGGTCCCTTAACTGATGGGCGTGGCCGAGGGGGCCGCGGAGGGGGACGACTGATGACTTCGTACGTATTGAGACGGCTTCAACCGTATGAACCGCCGTACCGGCTCGCGGGCCGCCCGAGCAGGCTGACGCACCGGGTGTCGCCGCCGGACAACCAGCTCATGCTGGACCTGCCGCTGGCAGGCGAGCGGTTCGCGGAGGCACCGCGGCCGCGGCAGGCAGCCGACACGTTGGACGGGCGGCAGGTGAGCAGGCTGCTGACCACCATCCTCGAAGCCTGCGACGGACGCCGTCCGGCGGTCCAGGTCCAGCCGATCCTCGACCCGGCGCTCCACAGCGCGCTGCTCGACCGCGGCCGTCGCCGTCCGCCGGGCGGCTATCGGCCGAAGTCGATCCACCTGTGTCATCCGGCGGACGGCGTCATCGAGGCCTGCGCGACCGTCGAACAGAACGAGCGCTTCCTCGCCCTGGCCGCGCGCTTCGAGCGGACGTCGACAGGCTGGGTGTGCACACGCTTCAACCTGTTGAAGCCGCCGCGACGCGTTTCCGCGCTCCGGATCGCGGCATGACAAAGGGCCCTCACCGTTTGCGTGCGATGAGGGCCCTTTGTCATTGCGTTTAGCGGCGCGGGCCCTTCTTGCCCTTCTTCTGGGCGGCGCGCTGCGCGGCACGACGCTCCCGGCGGGTTCCGCTCTGGTCACCGCCGTCGCTGTCGCCACCGTCCGAATGCGACTCGACGCCGCCGTCCTCGGACGGGCCCGACAGGGTCAGCCCGGACTGCGAACCGCCGCCGAGCCCCTTGCCCCGCAAGGCGGACGGCACGGATTCGGTGTCGGTCGCCGGCCCCTGCGGAGGCGTCGGGCGGGCGTGCCGTCCATCGCCGTTGGCGGCCTGGCCGTTCCCGGAGCCGACACCGGCGGGCAGCGCGGACGCGGACTCCGGCGACGGCGCGGCGGGCTCGGCCTGCTCGACCTGGAGGTTGAACAGGAAGCCGACGGCCTCCTCCTTCAGCGACTCCAGCATCGCGCGGAACATGTCGTAGCCCTCGCGCTGGTACTCGATGACCGGATCGCGCTGCGCCAGGGCCCGCATGCCGATGCCCTCCTTGAGATAGTCCATCTCGTAGAGGTGCTCACGCCATTTACGGTCGAGCACGGTGAGCATCACCTGGCGCTCCAGGCTGCGCATCGCGCCTTCGCCGACCTTGCCGTCGATCTCGGCCTCGCGCTCGTCGTACGCGCGGTGGGCGTCGTCGAGCAGCGCTTGGCGCAGCGCTACGGAGTCGAGGTCGTCGTCCGCGTTGAGGTCGTTCCAAGTGACCTTGACCGGGTACAGCGTCTTGAGCGCCGTCCACAGCTTCTCGTGGTCCCAGTCCTCGGCGTAGCCCGAAGAGGTCTCTTCGGTGACGTACGCGTTGATGACGTCGACCAGCATGTGCTCGATCTGCTCGCGAAGATCCTCGCCCTCGAGGACGCGCAGGCGCTCGGCGTAGATCACCTTGCGCTGCTCGTTCATCACCTCGTCGTACTTGAGGACGTTCTTGCGGATCTCCATGTTCTGCTGCTCGACCTGCGTCTGCGCGCTCTTGATCGCCTTGGAGACCATCTTGTGCTCGATCGGCACGTCGTCCGGCAGCCGCATGGTGGTCATGACCCGCTCGACCATCGTCGCGTTGAAGCGGCGCATGAGCTCATCGCCGAGCGAGAGGTAGAACCGGGACTCGCCCGGGTCGCCCTGACGGCCGGAACGACCGCGGAGCTGGTTGTCGATCCGGCGCGACTCGTGCCGCTCCGTGCCGAGCACGTACAGACCGCCGGCCTCGCGGACCTCGTCGGCCTCGGCCCTCGTCTCGGCCCGGATGTCCTCGAGCACCTTCGGCCAAGCGGCCTCGTACTCCTCGGAGTGCTCCACCGGGTCGAGGCCGCGCTCGCGCAGCACCTCGTCGGCGATGAGGTCCGGGTTGCCGCCGAGCACGATGTCGGTACCGCGGCCCGCCATGTTGGTGGCGACCGTGACCGCACCCTTGCGACCGGCGCGAGCGACGATCAGCGCCTCCCGGTCGTGGTGCTTGGCGTTGAGGACCTCGTGCGGGACACCCAGCTTGAGCAGCAGTTTCGACAGGTGCTCGGACTTCTCGACACTCGTGGTGCCGACCAGCACCGGCTGGCCGTTCTCGTGCCGCTCGGCGATGTCCTCGGCGACGGCCTCGAACTTGGCCTGCTCGGTCTTGTAGATGAGGTCGGCCTGATCGGCGCGGACCATCGGCTTGTTGGTCGGGATCGGCACCACACCCAGCTTGTAGGTCTGGTGGAACTCGGCCGCCTCGGTCTCGGCGGTACCGGTCATGCCGGCCAGCTTGTCGTAGAGCCGGAAGTAGTTCTGCAGCGTGATCGTGGCGAGAGTCTGGTTCTCGGCCTTGATCTCGACGCCTTCCTTCGCCTCGATCGCCTGGTGCATGCCCTCGTTGTAGCGGCGCCCGTGCAGGATGCGGCCGGTGAACTCGTCGACGATGAGGACTTCGCCGTCGCGAACGATGTAGTCCTTGTCGCGCTTGTAGAGCTCTTTGACCTTCAGCGCGTTGTTCAGGTAGCCGACCAGCGGCGTGTTCGCGGCCTCGTAGAGGTTGTCGATGCCGAGCTGGTCCTCGACGAAGGCGACACCCTTCTCGGTGACACCGACGGTGCGCTTGCGGATGTCCACCTCGTAGTGGATGTCCGCCTTCATCAGCGGGGTCATCCGGGCGAACTCGACATACCAGCGCGAGGACTGGTCGGCCGGGCCGGAGATGATCAGCGGCGTCCTGGCCTCGTCGATGAGGATCGAGTCGACCTCGTCGACGATCGCGAAGTTGTGGCCACGCTGCACGCAGTCCTCGAGGCTCCACGCCATGTTGTCGCGGAGGTAGTCGAAGCCGAACTCGTTGTTCGTGCCGTGCGTGATGTCGGCGCCGTACTGCTGACGGCGGACCTCCGGCGTCTGGTCGGCCAGGATGATGCCGACCTCGAGGCCGAGGAAGCGGTGGATACGGCCCATCCACTCGGCGTCACGTTTGGCGAGGTAGTCGTTCACCGTGATGACGTGCACGCCCTTGCCGGACAGCGCGTTCAGGTACGCCGGAAGCACCTGGGTCAGGGTCTTGCCCTCACCGGTCTTCATCTCGGACACCTGGCCGAGGTGCAGCGCCGCGCCACCCATCACCTGGACGTCGTAGGGCCGCTGGCCGAGCACGCGCCAGGCCGCCTCCCTCGCCACCGCGAACGCCTCTGGCAGGAGGTCGTCGAGTGACTCGCCGTCCGCGTTCCGCTTACGGAACTCGTCGGTCTTGGCCCGCAGCGCGGTGTCCGAAAGTCCCTTGACGTCGTCTTCGAGGGTGTTGATGTGATCGGCGATGTTGCGCAGCCGCTTCACCATCTTGCCCTCGCCCGCGCGGAGCAGGCGGTTCAGCACCATCCGGTCGACCTCACTAGCTGATTGTGATCGCACCCGAGCCGATCCCGGGCAGTCTTGTGCGGCGGCGCCGGGTTACGCACCGCCGTCCGACCCCCATCGTAGGGAACACCTCGGTGTTCGCGCACGCACCGTCCGTCGGGACCTGGGGCGCCGGACACGGCGGCGGCCCGCACGCGATCCACGTGCGGGCCGCCGTCATGGGCGATAGGGGGGTCGGAGGCCTCCGGCTAACCCAGCCGGATGACGCCGTAGTCGAAGCCTCGCCTCCGGTAGACGACGCTCGGGCATCCGGCGTCGGAGTCGTTGAACAGGTAGAAGTCGTGACCGACCAGTTCCATCTCGTAGAGAGCCTGATCGACCGTCATGGGGTCCGCGTCGTGTTTCTTCTCGCGGACGACGCGACCGGGCTGATGTTCGGTCACCCCGTCATCCCAGCGCTGCTGGGGCATCTCGAAGTCGTCACCGCTCTCGACAGCGAAACCGTTGGCCATGGGTTCGGCCTCGGGCGCTTCGAGCACCGCGGTACCCGCGAGATGCCGGGTGTCGGTGGTCATGCCACCGGCGGCCGCCATCGAAGTCGCCTCGGCGACGGATTCCGGGCGGCTGCGGCCGTAGTGCACGCGCCGGCGGTCGTGTGTCTTCCGCAGTCTGTTCTCGAGCTTGTTCAGAGCGGAATCCAGCGCTGCGTAGAAGTCGCCTGCACACGCTTCGGCGCGTACGGCGGGGCCCCTGCCCTTCCCGGTGATTTCGACGCGCTGGCAGTTCTTCGACTGCCGGCGATTGGGCTCATGGAAGAGCTCCACGTCGTAACGGATGACCTTCTTGTCGTAGCGCTCTAGCCGGGCCAGCTTTTCGCTGACGAGTGCCCGATAGTGGTCGGGCACCTCGACGTTGCGGCCCTTAATGACGATGTCCATACACGACCTCCCTCGCTGAAATGACTGCGAGCTGTAGATGTGTTCACCAGGGCGCCGGTAATGCGGGGACGAAGCCCGAATCGCGGGCGATGAGGGAACTCGGCATGCGGCCACGACGTCTCGTGTCGGATGTCCGAGCGCGGACTCAGCGCGGCTCCGGCGCCAGGGACATGGGCTGGTCACCTCCCTGCCTGCCGGGATTGCTGATAGCGCTGCACGTTAGCTGTAACACGCCGCGAGCAACAGCCCCCGAGCCGGGGGATATCAGGACGTGAGACCTCGTTACCGCACGCGACGACGGCGGTGCGTCCAGCGGGACAATCCGGCCTGCCGGGCGTCGTCCCGGTGACTTGTTTTCACGCGGACGGCGCAAGCCTTCGGACAGGAAAAAGCCGAGGGTGACGCCGCCGGGGGAATCCGCCGCCACCCCGGTGGGGTGGCGGGCCGTCGGAGTGTTCCCCGGAAGCTGCCTCATATCCCGTCAACGCCCTTGTGCCCATTCCCGTTCCCGAGCATTAACCACTCTTGTAGGTGACCCCTTGATCACCCGGCGGCGGCCAGTGCCACCACCGCGGAAACGTGAATTCCGCTTATGTCCAACAGACGCGCGCAAGCGGCGGCCGTCGCTCCGGTTGTGATCACGTCGTCAAGAAGAATGACCCGTGCGGGGCAGGCCCCCGGGACCAGGCTGACGCGGCCGTCGAGGTTCACCGCCCGCTCGGCGCGGGTGAGCCTCGCGGCGTCGCGGACCCCGGCCTCGAGTTTGAGAACCGGGGCCACTGTTGCCGGTTTTCCCTTACTCACCAGCACTTTCGCGCATTCTTCGGCCATGCGCTGGACATGGGGGCCACCTCGGACACGCGAGGCGGACCGTCTCGACGGGACCGGGACGAGGCAGGGTGCCACACCCTGCTCGGGCAGATGCGGCAGAGCTTCGGCGAGGGCTCTGCCCAAGGACGGCGCGAGGTCACGACGGCCACGTTCCTTATAGGCGAGGATCAGGCGGCGGGCTTCGTCGGCGTAACGGGCCAGTGCGTAAACGGGCACGAGACCGACCGTCGGGGCGCGGGTGATCTCGCTGAGCGAACCCCAAGCGGTCTGACAGGTCGCGCAGCAGGGGGCACCGGGTGCCCCGCAGGACGCGCAGCGGGCGGGGATGAGGAGATCCAAGAGGTCGGACATGCCGTCGAGGATCGCGGCGCGGACCGACAGTTCCGGGGCCCGTCGTGTCATGAGAGTTCCGCTGAGGACCCATTTCGTCCTAAGAAGACCTTTCATGACAGCAGTCGAGGAGAAGGCTCCGGTTCCCGAGGCCGCGCCCGGGATGCCAGTTGAGGAGAAAGGCACGATCGTTCGGTCGGCGCCGCCAGGACAGCCCGCGCAGGGTGGCCGTCTTTGGCAGGTGCTCGCGCGAGGAGCTGTTGCGAACGCGGCTTTCGCGACCTGGACCGCTCCACGCCAGTACTTACGACCCGCCGGGCTCAACAGTCACCGGCGCCTGGTCGCCCTCCTGCTCCCGCGGAGGGTGGGCGAAGCAGGAGGGCTGTGTGGAAATAGGGACACTCAACGTCTCTATTTCCACACAGCCTCACCCGCCAGGCTGCGACGGCCTCCGGGGGGTGAGGCTCGGTCCGAGCCCGCTCCTCCCACCCAAGCACGCGAAAGCTACTCAGCCTGGATAGAACGGGTCCGCGTCGGTGACCGTATGCGCCTGCGGCCGCCAGACCTCGCCCAGCTCGGAGGCCACCCACAGCCCACCCGCGTCCGCGACCAGGTTCTGCCTGCTCGGCGCGGCGGTGACACCGTGCACCGGCGGGGTCAGGTTCGAGCTGTTGAAGGTGTCCATCCGCTGCCCGTCCAGCGGAACCTTGACCACCGGCAGCGTGCTCGACGACGTCGCGACGATCAGGTGATCCTGGGTCGCCCAGTCGACGTCGACGACGTCCTTGAGGTCGCGTTCCTGCAGCTTCCGCGGAGACCGCAGCGCCACCGAGTCCGCGGTCCGCTCGATCGACGCGACCACCAGCTGCCCGTTGACCACCGCGGCCAGCCTGGACCCGTCGCGGGAAAGGCGCAGTTCGGTGACCTGACCGAGTCCGGTGAGCATGGTCGCGTCGACGCCTGCCTTCACCCAGCGCCCGTCCGCGGCCAGCGTGACCCTGGCGACGGTGTTGTGGTCGACGACCGTCCAGACCTCGCCCGAAACCCCGCCGCCGCGGGCGACCGGCCGCCAGGTGGGGCGGCTCAGGCTGCCGCCGAACAGGTCCACCGAGGCGAGGTCGCGGCCGAGGTCGCCGACCCGGAGCCACTGCCTGCCGTCGCGCTCTTCGACCACCGCGAGCCGTTTGCCGTCGACGGACTGCGCACCGCTGATGACCTTGTACCCGCCGTTGCCGGCAGGCCCGTCGACCGGCGCCCCGTCACCGAGCGACCGGACCCGCCCGTTCACGGTCATCAGCCCCTTCAGCTCCGAGTTGGGGGCGATGTCCGTGTTGTACGCGGGAATTTCGTTGGAACGCCAGTATTCGTGGTCCGGCACCAGCGCGGTGCCGTCGGCTAGCAACCGGATCCGGCTCAGTGTCACCGTCTGCAACGAGAGGACGATTTGCGCGGCGATCAGGTTCCGGTCCGCGAGGCTGGCCCCGCCGATCCCGGTCAGGTTGATGTCCAGTGTGCCGTCGTCCGTGCTGCGCACGTTGGTATCGGTGGTGACCTGGCCGCCGAGCAGGTCCTTGACCGCGCCCTTCAATCCTTCCGACGGGCCCTGCAGCACCAGGTCCATCACCCGGCCCGGCAGCCCGGCCTGTGGTTTCGCCGCGATGTACCGGAGGTCGGGGACGAAAGCGCCGGAGTCGGGCGAGTAGAAGCTGATCGGCACCCGGAAGTAGCTGCGCGCGAAATCCTCGTCGGTGATGGCGAGTTCCTGCGGCGGATCCACGATCCGCCACTGGCCGTTCGGCTGCTTCCGCAGCTTGTACTGCTGCGAGTACTCGGCCTTCACCGGGATGAACGCGCTGTCGGGACTCAGGTTGCCGAGTTTGAACCCGCGGACGTTCACCACCTGCTCGTCCGGGTTCCCCGACGGCGACGAGGTGTCGTAGACGGTGCCGAAGGTGTCGTCGATGATCGTCAGCCCCGGCGACGGCTTCCAGTTCCGCCGGGCTTCGTCGTCGAGGTAGACCCGTGCGTCGGCGTTGGCCGTGCCCGGCGTCGCGGAGTTGCGGATGAACTGGCGGGTGACGGTCAGCGAGTCGATCCCGGCCTGCGGTTCGGGGACGTCCACCGGCGCCTGCGCGGGTTTGTCCCCGGGGACGACGATGGGCTGGGATTCGAGCGGGATGTTCGCGCATCCGGCGACCAGCAGGAACACCGCGAGCAGGGTCAGCAGCCGCTTCACCGGCCGACCTCCTCGGGTTCGGCGAGGATCGCGTCGGGCGCCGGGCGGACTTCGAGCAGTCCGGACGGCGAACCATGCGGGTCGGTCACCTTGTGCTCGGGCGGCGGCAGGACCAGCGGGCTCTCCCCCATCGGCGTGTCCTGCTGCCGCGGCAGCACGAGCCGGAAACAGGCGCCGTAGCCGGTCTCGCCCCACGCGTCGAGCACGCCGCCGTGCAGCCTGGCGTCCTCCTGGCTGATCGCGAGGCCGAGCCCGGTGCCGCCGGTCCGGCGGTTGCGGGACGGGTCGGCACGCCAGAACCGGTTGAACACCAGTTCCGCCTCGCCGGGATGGAGCCCGACACCGCGGTCGCGCACGGTGATGGCGACGGCGGTCTCGTTGACCGCCAGTGTCAGCACCACTGGGTTCCCCTCGCTGTGGTCCACCGCGTTGGCCAGCAGGTTACGCAGGATCCGCTCGACGCGGCGCGCGTCGACCTCGGCCGACGCCTCCTCGTCCGGCAGCACCAGCTCGACCGAACTGCCCGCGTTGCCGGCGATCACCCGGACCTGTTCGACGGCCCTTGTCGCGATCGGCCGGACGTCGATCAGTTCCGCCGAGAGCTCCTCGACACCGGCGTCGAGCCTGCTGATCTCCAGCAGGTCGCCGAGCAGGGCCTCGAACCGGTCGAGTTCGTCGACCAGCAGTTCGGTGGAGCGGGCGAGCCCCGCCGGGAACTGCTCGCGTGACGCGTGCAGCACGTCGGCCGCCATCCGGACGGTGGTCAGCGGGGTGCGCAGTTCGTGCGAGACGTCGGAGGTGAACCTGCGCTGCAGGCCGCCGAAATCCTCCAGCTGGCGGATCTGCCGCTGGATGCTCGCGGCCATCCCGTTGTAGGACACGGCGAGTTTGGCCAGATCGTCCTCACCGAGCACGGCGAGCCGCTGGTCCAGGTCTCCGCCCGCGAACTGTTCGGCCGCCGCGGCGGCCTGCCGGACCGGCCGGACCACCTGCCGGGTGACCAGGTTCGTGATCCCGGCCAGCAGGAGCAGCAGCACGAGACCGCCGACGAGCAGCGTGTTCTGCACGGTCGAGACGGTGTTCTGCTCGCTGGTGAGCGGGTACAGCAGATAGAGCTGGAGCGGGTTGATCGTCGTCGACACCGGGGCGCCGACGATCAGGTACGTCGTCTTGCCGCCGTCCGGTTCGGCGACCGTGTGGGTCAGGTGGCTGACCTGCTCGGTCTCCACGAACTGGCGCAGCCGGACAGGCACCTTTTCGTAGGGACCGGCGGCCACCGGACGGCTCGACTGATCACGCCCGCCCGCGGCCAGCACCGGCTCGAAGGTGCCCGCGGCCGATCCGGCGCCGTCCTGCGAGGTCGTCGTGCTGGAGATCTTCTTCAGCGCGTTGTTCATTCGCGCTGTCAGCGCTTCCGGGCTTTCCGTGCCGACGCCGACCAGTTCACTGGCCGCGGTCTCGACGACCGCCCTGGTCTGGGCGATCGCCGCGTTCTGCTTGGTCTCGACCAGCCGTTCGGTGATCTGGTTCTGCAGCACCATGCCCAGCACGAACACCACGGCCGAAGACAGCGCCAGCGTCGACACCGTGACCCGGAACTGCAGCGAATGCCGCCACAGTTCGTTGAACGAGACGACCTTGCGGCGCACGAAAACCACGATGCGCCGGAGGTGGCGCATCGTGGCTTGGGCGAGCTTTGGCAAGCGTCCTCTCATGGGGTGATCACGGCGGGCCTGCCTTGTACCCGACGCCGCGAACGGTCAACACCACCTCGGGGTGTTCCGGGTCCTTCTCCACCTTCGAGCGCAGACGCTGGACGTGCACGTTCACCAGGCGGGTGTCGGCGGCGTGGCGGTAACCCCACACCTGCTCGAGCAGCACCTCGCGGGTGAACACCTGCCGCGGCTTCCGCGCGAGCGCGACCAGGAGGTCGAACTCCAGCGGGGTCAGCGGGATGGCCTTGCCCTCCCGCGTCACCTCGTGACCGGGGACGTCGATCGCGAGGTCGCCGATCGTCAGCGACTCGGCGGGCTCGGCCTCGGTGCGGCGCATCCGGGCGCGGACGCGGGCCACGAGTTCCTTCGGCTTGAAGGGCTTGACCACGTAGTCGTCGGCCCCCGATTCGAGCCCGAGGACGATGTCCACGGTGTCGCTCTTGGCGGTGAGCATGACGATCGGCACGCCGGACTCGGCCCGGATCGCCTTGCAGACGTCGATGCCGTTCATCCCGGGCAGCATGAGGTCGAGGAGGACCAAGTCCGGTTTCAGCTCACGAAGCGCGGGCAGCGCCCGTGAGCCGTCGGCCACGACGGCTGTGTCGAACCCCTCCCCACGCAGCACGATGGTGAGCATCTCCGCGAGAGCAGGGTCGTCGTCGACGACCAGAACACGTGCCTTCATAAACCTATGTTCGCACTAGTTTCCCCGCACGAGCGCGCGACCCGGCGATGTGACCACCAGAAAGATCATCGAAACGGGCAAATTGCTCCATCCGAGTAGGGTCTTCGGCCTCTAGAGCGCACGCCGGAGCCTGGTGAACGGCCGTGGCGAGTCGATCGCGAAGACGCCGGCCAGTGCGTCTTCGCGGTGATAGGTCGCGACGAAACGCTTCGCCTCGACATCGCCTTCGACGATCCGCACGTCTTCTGTGGCCACTCCGGCGAACTGGATCCGGTGCCCGTACTGATCGGACCAAAAGTAACCGTGTCGTGCGAAATGCGTGACGGTCGCGCCGGCGAGCAGGTTCGTGACCGCCACGCCCGCCTGCTCGTTCGCGGCCGTCCAGTGTTCGGCGCGGATCCGCCTCCCGCGCAGACGGCAGCGGTATCGCGCGACGTCACCCACCGCGATCACTCGGGGATTCGCTGTGACACAGCCGGAATCGACCAGCACCCCGTCGTCGACGGCGAGCCCGGAACCGGTCAGCCATTCGGTGACCGGCCGCGCCCCCACTCCGGCGACGACGAGATCCGCCGGGATCTCCCTGCCGTCCGCGAGCCGCACGCCGGTGACGCGATCGGCTCCGGCGAACCCGGCGACGGGCGCACCCGCGATCAACCGGACGTCGCTTTCCGCGTGCAATCCACCGCACACCGTGCCCATTTCCGGGCCGACGACCGGGGCGAGCGGGACGGGCATCGCCTCGATCACGGTGACGTCGTGGCCGAGCAGACGGCAGGCGGACGCGACCTCCGCGCCGATGAACCCCGCGCCGATGACGACCACCGAAGACGGCCCGGCCGTGAGATCCCGCTTCAGCGAGACGGCGTCATCGAGCGTCCGCAAGGTGTGAACACCTTTCAGATTCCTTGCCGCGTCAAGGGTTCTGGCGGCCGCGCCGGTCGCGATGACGTAGCCGTCGGCGGTGATCATGGTGCCGTCGTCGAGTGTCACGCCGTCGCGGCCGAGCTTCTCGACACGGACGCCGAGATGCCATTCCGCGTCGAGCGCGTCGAGGTCGTCTTGCCCGGCGAGGGCGAGGTCCGCGACGGAAACCCTGCCCAGCAAGAAGTCCTTCGACAGCGGCGGCCGGTCGTACGGCGCTTCGGCGCCGATCATCACCAGCCGTCCGTCGAAACCCTGCGAGCGCAACTCCTGCGCCGAACGGAGTCCCGCCAGCGAGGTCCCGACGACGGCGATGGTTCTCAAGCAATTTCCCGGCGCGCCTCGGTGTCTACGTAGATCACCCCGTCGTCGACGACGACCGGGTACGTGCGCACGGCGTTCTTCGCGGGCAGGCTGACCGGGACGCCGGTCCGCAGGTCGAACCGCGCGGCGTGCAGCGGGCATTCGACGAAGCAGTCCTCGATCCAGCCGTCGGCGAGCGACGCGTCCTGGTGAGTGCAGGTGTCATCAAGGGCGTAGAAGCCGCCTTCGGCGTGGAAGACCGAGACGGGCACGGGGCCCTCCAGCCGGAGAGCCTCGCCCTCGGGCAGTTCGGAGACGGAGCAGGCACGGATCATCGGGGCCTCCGGGAAAGGACCGACGGTTTGTTGATGTTGCGTATTACGAGACGAGACGTGCTCTGCGCAACAATTGCTCCCGAGGGGCCGGTGCGTCAAGGGATTCGCCCACTCAGCCGAGCGGATGCGGGCGAAACGGCTACTGTTGCGTCATGCGGAACCAGAACGCGGGGAACGCAACGCCCAGCCAGGTACAGTCCGTCGACCGCGCGATCAGCGTGCTGGAACTGCTGGCACGCAACGGGGAAACGGGGATCACCGAGATCGCGGGTGAACTCGGCGTGCACAAGTCGACGGCCTCCCGGCTGCTGAGCGTCCTGGAGAACCGCGGCCTCGTCGAGCAGCTCGGCGAACGGGGGAAGTACGCGATCGGCTTCGGCGTCGTCCGGCTCGCCGGCGCCGCCACCGGCCGCATGGACCTGGCGAAACTGGGCAGGCGAACGTGCCAGGGCCTGGCCGAGACGCTCGGCGAGACGGTCAACATCGCGATCGCCGACGACGGGGTCGCGATCAACATCAGCCAGGCCCGCGGTTCGGCCGCGATCAGCACGCAGAACTGGACCGGCCAGCGCACCCCGCTGCACGCGACCTCCAGCGGGAAGGTGCTGCTCGCGTACCTGGGCGACGTCGAGCGCAAACGCTTGCTCCGACGGAAACTCGAACGGTTCACGCCGCGGACCACGGTCGACCCGGACGAGCTGACCGCCGAACTGGAGCGTGTCACCGAGGACGGGTACGCGGCCTGTTTCGAGGAACTGGAGCTGGGGATGCACGCGGTCGCGGTGCCGGTACTCGGCCCCGGCGGCGATGTCGTCGCGGCGATGAGCGCTTCCGGTCCGTCGTACCGGCTTTCGAAACAGCGGGTGCGGCAGATCGTGCGGCCACTGACGGAGGCCTCCGCGGATCTCTCGGCTCAGCTGGGGTATTTCGCGGAGTGAGGTGACCGGCCCTGTCACGCCCCCGCCGAGTGAGATGAACGGGGCTTTCATCTCAATTTTTGCGAGGAAAGTCCCGTTCATTACACGCACGGGTTGAAGAGGGCGACCGTTTCGGGCTCTTGACAGCGTGCCCGCACGTGCCGCACTTTGTTGCTGAAGACGGAACACCGTGCCTCATCCGCAACAGCGCCTGTCACGCCGATGCCCTGTGTCCCTTGTGGACACTGTGGGCAGGCAGGAGGTTCCCCTCACCATGGCCCCCAGACCCCGCGTGGTCGTGATCGGCGCCGGCATCGTCGGCTGCGCGATCGCCGACGAACTGACCGAACGCGGCTGGACCGATCTCACCGTGTTGGAGCAGGGTGACCTGTTCGCGACCGGCGGATCCAGTTCGCACGCCCCCGGCCTGGTCTTCCAGACCAGCGGTTGCGCCGCGATGACCGGATTCGCCCAGTACACCGTCGCCAAATACGGCGCGCTCGATCTCGACGGCCGACCGTGTTTCCGGCCGCTCGGCGGGCTGGAGGTGGCCACGACGCCCGAGCGGCTCGCCGATCTCAAGCGGCGGCACGGCTGGGCGACCGCGTCGGGCGTCGAAAGCAGGCTGATCGGGCCGGACGAATGCGCCGCGTTGCATCCGCTGCTCGATCAGGCCAAGGTCCTCGGCGGGTTCCACATTCCCTCCGACGGCCTGGCCGAACCGCTGCGGGCGGCCGAGGCGCAGGCCCGCCGCGCGATCGGGCGCGGCGCGAAGTTCCTGGCACGCCAGAAGGTCGTCGGCGTCGAAAGCGCGGGCGGCCGGGTCACCGGTGTCACCACCGAGACCGGGAGCTTCCGCGCGGACATCGTGCTCTCGTGCGCCGGGATGTGGGGCCCGGTGCTCGGCGAACTGGTGGACCTCGCGATCCCGTTGGTCCCGATGGCGCACCAGTACGCGCGCACCGGTCCCCTGCCGGGGCTCACCGGTGCGACCCGGCCGATCCTGCGGCACCAGGACGCCGACCTCTACTTTCGCGAGCACGGCGACCGGATCGGCATCGGCGCGTACGGGCACCGGCCGATGCCGATGCCCGCCAAAGAGATCGGCGCCGGTGAGGGTATGCCGTCGGAACTCGCGTTCACGCCCGCGGACTTCGAGGAGTCCTGGGCCGCCGCCGTCGGCCTGCTGCCGCCGCTGGGCGAGACCAAGGTCGAAGAGGGCATCAACGGCCTGTTCTCGTTCACCCCGGACGGGATGCCGTTGCTGGGCGAGCACCCCGGCCTCGGCGGGTTCTGGGTCGCCGAAGCCGTCTGGATCACGCATTCGGCCGGGGTCGCGCGGGCCATGGCGCGCTGGCTGGTCGACGGGCAGCCCGGCACGGACCTGCACGGTTGCGACCTCGCCCGGTTCGAGCCGGTCCAGCTGGCCCCGGACTACGTGCTGGCCCGCAGTTGCCAGAGCTTCGTCGAGGTCTACGACGTCGTCCATCCCTTGCAACCCATGGCGGAACCGCGGCCACTACGGACGAGCCCGTTCTACGAGCGGCAGGCCGGGCTCGGCGCGCACTTCCTCGAAGCGAGCGGCTGGGAGCGGCCGCACTGGTACGAGGCGAACGTGAACCTGCCCGAAGTGGAGAGCATCCCGCCACGCAACGACTGGGCCGCGCGCCACTGGTCCCCGATCGGCGGCGCCGAAGCACTGGTGGCGCGGCGACGGGTCGCGATGTTCGACATGACGTCGCTGAAACGCGTCGAGGTCACCGGTCCTGGCGCGTTGCCGTTCCTGCAGACGATGACCACGAACCAGCTCGACAAGAAACCGGGCTCGGTCACGTACACGCTGTTGCTCGACGAGGACGGCGGCGTGCGCAGCGACCTGACCGTCGCCCGGATCGGTGCCGAGCGATTCCAGGTGGGTGTCAACAGCGCCATCGACGTCGACTGGCTCCGGCGGCACCTGCCCCGCGACGGCGCCGCGCAGATCCACGAGACGACGCCGGGCACCTGCTGCATCGGCCTGTGGGGACCGCTCGCCAGGGCCGTCCTGCAACCACTGTCCACAACGGACTTCTCACACAGGGCGATGGGCTACTTCACGACGAAGCAGGCGTACGTCGGCCAAGTACCGGTGACCGCGATGCGACTGTCCTATGTCGGCGAACTCGGCTGGGAGCTGTACACGAGCGCCGACCTCGGCCGCGAACTGTGGGACACGCTCTCCGACGCCGGGCAGGCGCACGGCGTCATCGCCGCCGGACGCGACGCGTTCTCCAGCATGCGGCTGGAAAAGGGCTATCGCCTGTGGGGTACGGACGTCACCGCCGAGCATGATCCGTACGAGGCGGGGCTCGGATTCGCCGTCCGGATGGACAAGGGCTACTTCATCGGGCGGGACGCGCTGGCCGGCCGCTCGGCGGAAACGGTCACCAGGAAACTGACCTGCCTCACCGTCGACGATCCGTATTCCGTCGTACTCGGCAAGGAACCAGTGTACGCCGACGGCCGCCCCGTCGGCTACGTCACCAGCGCCGCCTATGGGTACACGGTCGGCAAGAACATCGCGTATGCCTGGCTTCCGGCGGAACTGTCGGTGCCGGGCAGGCCACTGGAGATCGAGTACTTCGGCGAGCGGTTCCCCGCCGTCGTGGCGAGTGAGCCGCTGTTCGACGCCGGCCTGACCCGGATCAGGAGTGCCGCATGAGCCACTACGACGTCATCGTCATCGGCCTCGGTGGCATGGGCAGCGCGGCCGCGTACCGGCTCGCCCGGCGAGGACAGCGGGTGCTGGGCATCGACCAGTTCGCACCGGTGCACAACCTCGGTTCCAGCCACGGCGGTTCGCGGATCACGCGGCAGGCGTACTTCGAGGACCCCGCGTATGTCCCGCTCCTGGTGCGGGCGCACGAACTGTGGGACGGGATCGAACGTGACTCCGGCAGGAAGATCTTCACCCGCTGTGGCGGGATCATGCTCGGCGGCCCGGATTCGCGGACGGTGACGGGAAGTCTCGCCAGCGCCCGGCGATGGGGCCTGCCGCACGAGATCTGGGACGCGTCCGAGGTCCGGCGCCGGTTCCCGACGATGAACCCCACCGACGGCGAGATCGCGCTGTACGAGGAGAACGCCGGTTTCGTGGTGCCGGAAGGCAGTGTGGCGGCGCATCTCCAACTGGCCGCGCGTGCCGGGGCGGAACTGCGTCACGAGGAGAAAGTCCTTTCGTGGCACCAGACGTCCACCGGTGTCCGGGTCGGGACGTCGCGGAACTTCTACACGGCGGAACAACTGGTGATCTGCCCTGGTGCCTGGGCGCCACGGCTGCTCACCGAACTCGGGATCGACTTCACCATCGAACGCCAGGTCCAGTACTGGTTCGCGCCCTCGGGCGGGGCGGAGCCGTTCCGCGCGGAGCGGCATCCGATCTACGTCTGGGAGGGCGAGAACGGCCGCCAGTTCTACGGCTTCCCCTCGCACGACGACGCCGGGAGCGTCAAGGTCGCGTTCTTCCGCGGCGGTGAGACGTGCACGCCGGAGACCATCGACCGGACGGTGCACGCCGAAGAGGTCGACGAGATCTCAGATTTCGTCGGAGGGAAGATGCCGTCGCTCCCCGGCTGGTTCCGGCGCGCGGCGACCTGCCTGTACACGAACACCCCCGACGAGCATTTCGTCATCTCCCGCCATCCCACCCGCGATCGCGTGGTGATCGCCTGCGGGTTCTCCGGGCACGGTTTCAAATTCGTGCCGGTGGTCGGTGAGGTACTCGCGGACCTGGTGGTCGACGGCACCACCGAGCATCCGATCGCCCTGTTCGATCCCGCCCGGTTGACGGGAGTGCCGAGTTGACGCGAACCGAACAGCCGTCCAGCCTGATCCCGACGCTGGGTGGCGGCTACTACACCGATCCCGGGATCTTCGCGGCAGAGCAGGAAAAGATCTTCGAGCGCGGTTGGTTCTGCGCCGTGCGTTCGGCGGACCTGCCGTCGGCCGGCGACTTCCGGACCGTCCGGACAGGACGCGAGAGCGTCATCGTCAGCCGGGGCCGGGACGGCGGGCTGCGGGCGTTCCTCAACGTCTGCCGCCATCGCGGGGCCAGGTTGTGCACGGAAGAGACGGGCACGGTAAATCGCGCGTTCCAGTGCCTGTACCACGCGTGGACGTACGGACTCGACGGAAAGCTGATCGCGGCGCCGAATCTGGCGAACCTGGCGGACATCTCCCGCGCCGAGTACGGGCTGCATACGGTGCGCCTCCGGGAGTGGCTGGGTTACGCGTGGATCTGCCTCGCCGCGGACCCGCCGTCGTTCGAGGCCGACGTCGAAGGCGCGGTGCGGGAGCGGCTGGGCGACCTGGAATCGATCGAGCGCTACGGACTGGACGGGCTTTCGGTCGGGCGGCGGATCACCTACGACGTCAAGGCGAACTGGAAGCTGATCGTCGAGAACTTCATGGAGTGCTATCACTGCGCGACGATCCACCCGGAACTGACCGAAGTGCTGCCGGAGTTCGCCGACGGATACGCGGTGCAGTACTACGTCGGGCACGGTGCCGAATTCGGCGACGACGTCGACGGGTTCACCATCGGTGGCGGCTCGGGCTTCGAGCGGCTCGACGGTGTCGCGAGCGAACAGGACCGGCGGTACTACGCGATCACCATCCGGCCGCAGGTGTTCGTGAACCTGGTGCCGGACCACGTGATCTTCCACCGGATGTACCCGCTCGCACCGGACAGGACGGTCGTCGAATGCGACTGGCTGTACTCGAAGGAGGTCATGGCGTCAGGCCGGGACGTGTCGCGATCGGTCGAGTTGTTCCACCGCGTCAACGAGCAGGACTTCGACGCGTGCGAACGCTGCCAACCCGCGATGGCGTCCCGTGCCTACCGCGGCGGCGGGGTGCTGATGCCGTCCGAGCACCACATCGGCGAGTTCCACTCCTGGCTGCTGTCGCAACTAGAGGACTGATTGCGGTAATTGCACGCGCAAGTACCGCAACTAGAGGACTAATCGCGGAGGAGTTCGGTAGCCAGAGCGGGGGTGTCGACACCGGCGGCGCCGTCGAGGACGTGCCAAGGCGTGAGCCAGCCGGACGCGGCGAGTTCGTCGTAGACCACCGAGCATCGCTTTTGGAGCGCGTCGTCGGTCTCGAAGGAATCACGGGCGCGATCGGCGTCGCCCTCCGCGCGGCGACGCGCGCGTTCGGCGGCGACGTCGGTGGTGACCCGCAGGAGCAGATGCGCGACCGGCACCGGCAGGCCGAAGCGGTCGATCTCCAGTTCCCGCAGCCATCGCACGAACTCGCCGTCCGCGCCCTGGTGGAGCCGGGCGGCGCCGTACGCCGCGTTCGACGCGACGTACCGATCGAGCAGCACGACGTCGTGCTCGGCGAGGCGGCCGCGGATCTCGTCGGCCGCGCCGCGCCGGTCGAGCGCGTAGAGCATCGCCATGCCGTACACGGAGTCGGCGAGGTCGCCGTGCCCGCGGTGCAGTGCTTCCTTCACGAGGTCGGCGTGCACGTTTTCGCCGTAGCGTGGAAACGCGATGGACGTGACGCTCGCTCCGGCCGCGTTCAGCGCGCCGGTCAGCGCGTCGGCGAGCGTGCGCTTGCCGGCGCCGTCCAGACCTTCGATCACCACGAGTCGTCCCACGCCCACAGAATATGGCCAGCACCGCGAAGCGGTTCCGTTGAGGGCGGTGGCGGGGGCATGGATGGAATGGCCAGCACCGCGAAGCGGTTCCGTTGAGGGCGGTGGCGGGGGCATGGATGGAATGGCCAGCACCGCGAAGCGGTTTTGTTGAGGGCGGCGGCGAGGTCATGGATGGGTTTTTAAGACGGGGTGGTCGACCGGCGGGCCAGACGGGTCAGCTCACGTCCGGCCCACCGGTCCGCTAGGGGATACGCCGCTTCGAGTGCAGGAAGAAGCCGGCGATACCGATGAGGAGCAAGCCGCCGCAGATCAGTAGCGGGACGAAGCCGGTGTCCTGCGCGTCGGGCGCGGGGCCGCCGTCGCCGCGAGGCATCACCTGGGCGTTGTAACCGCCGGCTTTGCCCTCTTGGGCGTACGGCGAGCTCGCGAGCATCGCGCCGTACCGGCCGGAGACCGTTTTCTGGTACTCCGCGAGGGTGGCCGACCCACCGGCCGCGTAGCCGCTGGCGCCCGAGTCGAGCAGGGTCACCCGGCCGTCTCGCAGCGCGTACCAGGCGTCGACCTGGGGTTCGTGGAGCAGTGTCGCACCGGCGGGCAACCGCCGGGCCAGTTCGCTTTCCCGGTCGCCCGAGGCGATGTTGCCGACGCGCCAGGCGCCGTCGTCGCCGCGGACCGACCAGACGGTGGCGGTCTGCCCGTCGGACGCCGTCACCGGGACGGCGACGTAGGCGAGTTGCCCGGCGACCGCGCCGTCACCGGCGACGAAGTCCCTCGAAAGCTCGTAAACCGGGAAAGACTTGCCGACGACGCTGACCGACGGCGCGTCGCTTGAACCACCCGTCTGAGTGAAGAAGCGACCGATCTCGGCACGCAGCGTGGGGTCGTCGGCGGCCGCCTTCGCGGCCGCGAGATCTTCACCCGACAGTTGGTCCGCGCGCGCTCCGGGCGCCGACATCAGCAGTGCGAACGCGACCAGCCCGGCGAGCCCGAGGATCCGCCGCGCGCTCATCGCCGGATCCCGGTGAGTGTGTGAGTCCAGGTGAAGGACTTGTTGCCAGCGTAGAAGTCGTAAGTCGACCAGTGGTAGCGGTTACCGGTGAGCAGTGGGTCCCCCCACGCGACCCACTTCCGGCCGAGGTCGGAGCCGTAGAGCACGTGCATGTGGCCGCCGCCCGCGGCCCAGCCGACCCGAGTCTGCACCGGACGGCCGGAACCGGTCTGTTCCCGAACGGCGGCGTACCCGACGCGCCCCTTGACGTACTTGCCCGGGTCCGAGAAGCCGAGCTTGCCGAAGGCGCGCCGGACGTCGCCCAGCGTTCCAGGGCGGTCGGCGCACTCCGGGCGACGCTCGTCGTGAGCCATCCGGCAGAATTCGTTCTGGGCGACGGTCACGCCGAGGCGTGCCGCGATGGTGGTGCCGGAAGCCACCCAGCACCATTGGGACTTTTCCTGCACCTGCATGGCGATGGGGTTCTGCCGGACGGACGGCGAGGGCACCGCGCTCGCCGGGGTCTGGATCGCCAGCCACGCCGCGACGCTCGCGGCGCCGGCGGCGCAAACCCTCCTCGAGAACACAGGCACAACGGGCCTCCTGGTCACCATGGCGAACCAATGTGGTCACAACGGTGAACAGCAGGCTCACACAGAGCAAGATGGGCACTCGGCGGAACGGACCGTTCCGGGGCGTTTCCACACCCCGGAACACTCACTCTTCCGGGGTCAACCACCCCGAACGGGGGACGTAGTGTTCACAGTGCGCTGCTAACGTGAACGTTCCGCGGTGTTCACGCTCAGCGCACACACTGGTCTGGTGAAGGGACGAGCGGTGACACGAGACGGTGCTGATGCGTTCTCGGCGGGAAAGCTTGCCTCGGACGGGGACACCCCGACGATCATCGACGGCACGCGCCGTCAACCGCTCGAAGCCCTGCCCAAGGAGCTCGTCGAGGCCCTGCGCAGCGGCGAATTCCACCACGCGCTCCGGCAGGCGATCGCCTATCGCGGCCTCTCACTTGCCCGGCTCCGCGCCCACCTCGGCCTCCGTGGCGTCCAAATCGGACAGTCGACGTTGAGCTACTGGCAGCGCGGACTGCGCCAGCCGGAGGTACCCAAGGCGCTCCCGGCGGTCCGCGCACTGGAATCGGTGCTGCAACTGCCCGCGGACGCGCTCGTCGTGCTGATCGGGCCACGGACGGCGCGGGCACGCGGACACCAGATGGCCGCGTCGTTCCACGACATCCGTTCCGGTGACATGGGCTCGATCGTCGATCAGCTGCTGTCCGAACTGGGCGCGTACCCCTCGTCCAATCGCTACAACGCCGACCTCGAGATGCTCTCGGTGCACGACACGATCACCTTCGACGCCGCACACCGGCAGGTCAACCTGCACACCCGGCTGGCGGTCCGGGCGCGGCGTCACGGCCCGGACCGGTACGTCACGGTCTACAACGGAGACCCCGGCTGCGACATCGGCGACGTCGACCTGATCACCGCCGAGGGCTGTCGCGTCGGCCGGATCCGGCGCAACGCCGAGGCCGAGACGATGGCCACCGAACTGCTCTTCGACCGGAAACTCGCCGAGGGCGAGATCCACGTGTTCTGCTTCGAGGTACGTGACGACTCGGGTACCGCTTCGCCCGGGTACTTCCGGATGCTGCGGGACCAGTGTTCGAGCTACCTGGTGCAACTGAAGTTCGCGCTCGGCGCGCTGCCCGCCCGCTGCACGCGGCAGTTCCGGACGCGCGACGACGCGGTACCCGTCGAGTCCGAAGAGCTGCCGCTCGACATGGGCGGCGTGACCAGTGGTTTCTTCAGCGACGCCGGGCCGGGGCTGGCCGGCATCGAGGTCGAGTGGCGCTAGCGCGTGCTCACTCGCAGCGTCGTGAGTGGTAAGGGCGGTCAGCACTGCTGGTGGTAGTCCGGGCTTGACATTCCGGTGCCTGCAAGGGCCAAGAAATGGGGAGAGTTCGGGACGTTGAACGTCCGAAATCCTCCCCGCTCGGGCGTGTGCCGGGGTTTTGGGAAGGCATGTCCCTGAACCCTTGTCGATCAAGCTTCGTAACCGGTGTGACTCCGCGACGATGTAGGAGTTGGGACACTCAACGTCCCAATTCCTACATCGTCAGCCTTACACAGCGACGAACGACCGCCTGACCTGCAAGACCTCGGCTTTGCCTGGACCCCTGCGTCCGGCGCAAGGAAGGGGGCCTTCATGTACTTCAGGCGGTCAAGGGCGGTCAGTACCGGTAATGATCGGTCTTGAACGGCCCTTCGACGTCCACGTCGATGTATTCCGCCTGCTCCTTGGTCAGCTTCGTGAGCTCGCCGCCGAGCGCGTCGAGGTGGATCTTCGCGACCTTCTCGTCGAGCTTCTTCGGGAGGCGGAAGACCTCCTTGTCGTACTCCTCGTGCTTGGTGAACAGCTCGATCTGCGCGATCACCTGGTTGGAGAAGCTGTTCGACATCACGAACGACGGGTGCCCGGTCGCGTTGCCCAGGTTCAGCAGGCGGCCTTCGGAGAGCACGAGAATGCTCTTCCCATCGGGGCTCTGCTCATCCCGGGGGGCGGCGCCCGGACCCCCGGAAGGGAACACCCACTCGTCGACCTGCGGCTTGATGTTGATCCGCCGGATGCCCGGGTAGCGCTGAAGGCCCGCCATGTCGAGCTCGTTGTCGAAGTGGCCGATGTTGCCGAGGATCGCCTGGTGCTTCATCCGCGCCATGTGCTCGACGAGCACGACGTCCTTGTTGCCGGTGGTCGTGATGATGATGTCGGCCTCGCCGAGGACGTTCTCCAGCTTCTTGACCTGGTAGCCGTCCATCACCGCCTGCAGCGCGCAGATCGGGTCGATCTCGGTGACGATCACCCGCGCGCCCTGGCCGCGCAGCGATTCCGCGGCGCCCTTGCCAACGTCGCCGTAGCCGCAGACGACCGCGACCTTGCCGCCGATGAGGACGTCGGTGCCGCGGTTGATGCCGTCGATCAGCGAGTGCCGGATGCCGTAGCGGTTGTCGAACTTCGACTTGGTCACGGCGTCGTTGACGTTGATCGCCGGGAACAGCAGCTCACCGGCCGCGGCGAGCTGGTAGAGCCGCAGCACGCCGGTCGTGGTCTCCTCGGTGACACCGCGGATGCCTTCGCCGATCTTGGTCCATTTGCCGGTGTCGGCCGCGACAGAGGCGCTCAGCAGCTGAAGGAACACGCGGAACTCGTCCGAGGTGTTCTCGTCCGGTGCGGGGACGACACCCGCCTTTTCGAACTCGGTTCCCTTGTGCACCAGCATGGTGGCGTCGCCGCCGTCGTCGAGGATCATATTGGGACCTGTTTGCCGGGTCCCATCATCGGACGCTGCGGAACCTTCGCCGTCCCACGTCAGCATCTTCTCGGTGCACCACCAGTACTCCTCCAGCGACTCGCCCTTCCAGGCGAACACCGGCACGCCCTTGGGCTCCTCGGTGGTGCCGTACGGGCCGACAACGACCGCCGCGGCGGCGTGGTCCTGCGTGGAGAAGATGTTGCAGGAGGCCCAGCGCACCTCGGCACCCAGCGCGACGAGGGTTTCGATCAGGACAGCGGTCTGTACCGTCATGTGCAGCGAGCCCGACACCCGGGCTCCCCGCAGGGGGTACACCTCGGCGTACTCACGGCGCAGCGCCATCAGGCCCGGCATCTCGTGCTCGGCGAGGCGGATCTCCTTGCGGCCGAACTCGGCGGCCTCGAGATCGGCGACGGCGAACTCGATGCCGTTGCGGGTGTCGTGCCGCTTGGCAACGCTTTCGGGGGTCATATGCGCGCTTCCTCCAAGGTTGGATGACACCAGAACAGTACCGTTGTCGGCTCAACGCCCACTGAACTGTTTGGAGGCCTTCACCGTGGTCATGCCGGGTCCCGATACCCGCGTCGTCGAAATACGCGTACCCGGGCTAGTGGGCACGAGCGGTGAAAGTCTGCTGGATTCGACGTCGGTGGTCGACGTCGCGGGCGACGGGATCGGCAGGCTGATCCGGCCGTCGGACCGGCTGCGCCGACCCGCTCCCGGTCCGGTGCTGCCCGCGCTCGGTCGTTCGATCCCGCGCATCCTCGAAGGCTACCTGTGGAGCGGGATGACCTCCGGTGGCGCCGCGAAGGCGACCTGGGCGCTGCTGTTCCCCTTTTCGCTGGCGAACGTCGCGCACTGGATGTTGCCGCCGGTCCCGGAGGGCAAGCGGTTCGCGGCGATGCTCGGCACGGCGTGCCGGGCGATACTGCGGGTGGCCTCACTGCTGCTGACGATGCTGCTGATCAGCCAGCTCGCGGTGGTCTCGCTCGACCTGTTCGCCGCGCAATGCCTCGCACCGGGTTCACGGTGTCTCGCGGGCGCGCCCTCGTTCCTGCGGGATTTCGCGCCGCTGCGGACGGCGATCGGGGTGGTGCCGCTGCTGGCGCTGATCTTCGTGCTCGACCGGATCCCGTCTTCGGACTGGCGGTCACGGAACAGGTTGCACCGCGTCCACAGTTCGGCCCCGCTGCAGCCACAGGACATGCCGAGGACACCGGGCCTGCGCACACTGCACACCGTCGCCGCCTTGACCTGTGTCGCGCTTCCGTTGCTCGGCGGGCCGTTCCGGCTGCCGACGACGACGTTCGACCTGGTCGTCTGGATCTGCGCGCTGACGCTCGTCCTCGCCGCGCTGGTGGCCTCGACGGTCGGTTTCTCGGCGGGCCCGGTGATCCGCGGTGGGCTGATCGCGCCGGCGGTCGCGCTGGTCGGGATCGCCGTCGTCCGCCGGACGCCGTTGCCGGCCGGGCTTCCCGGCGGCGGGCTGGGCGGCGCGGACGGGACGGTCGAAGCGCTGGGCGCGGCGATGGTTGCGGTGACCGTGCTGTTCGCGCTGATGCTCATCCCCGCGGCCCTGCTCGGCCGGTCGACCTGGAAGCACCTGCCGCACCGGTTGCGGCCCTGGCTCGGTGGCTGGGCGGCGGCGCCGGTCGTCGCGCTCGCCGGTCTGCTCGGCGGCGGCTTCGGCGCGGGACTCGCGGTCGCGCTGCGGCAAGTGGTCGGCGCCAGCGATCTCCGGCTGCCCGACACCTACGTCCTGGTGACCGTGCTGTGGGGCGCCGGGCTCGCGCTCGCCGTCGTACTCGGGGTCCTGGGCTTCGCGGTGGCCGTCCCGCTGCGACGGCTGCGGCGCGGCGTCCCGAAGATCGTCGCGCTGATGGAGATCGGCAAGGCGCAGGAAGAGGAGGCCGCCCGCGTCTGGGCCCGCGCCTCGTGGGAACGCAAGCATCTGCACCATCTCGCGCTGGCGGTCGCGCTGGCGATGGCGGCGGGCGGCGGCGTGCTCCTGGTGCTGCGCTTCGGTTTCGGGCAGCTGCCCGGCTGGTTCTCGACGCTTTCGGGGATCGGCGTGTTCGCGCTCGGCGCGCTGGCGGCGGGGCTGCTGCGCGTCGTGTTCGCCGCCGCGACGACACCCAAGCGCAGCCGCCACCTCGGCGCGCTGGCGGATCTCGTGTGCTTCTGGCCGCGTGCCGCCCATCCGACCGTTCCGCCGAGTTACGCGCTCAAGGTCGTCCCGGAACTCGCGGACCGCGTCAAAGAACACCTCGCCGATCCGGGCACGAGGGTCGTGCTGTCCGGGTACAACCTCGGCAGCCTGCTGACCGTGCTCGCCGCGGCGCGGGTGATCGCCGACCTCCCGCCGGAGGACCGCGACCGCGTCGGACTGCTGACCGCGGGCTCACCACTGCAATGGGGCTATCAGCGGGCCTTCCCCGCGATGCTGCCGCAGGCGCAACTCTCGGAGCTGTACAAGGATCTCGGCGGCCGCTGGCGGTCGCTGTGCCGTGGCACGGACATCTTCGGTGGTGGCGTCACGACGTGGCGGCATCGCGTGGTGGCCGGAAAACTGCTGGGCGACGGCTATCTGCCGGGAGGCGGGACGGGCCCGCTGGCCGCGGAAGCCGACGAACAGGGCGTCGTGGTGCTGGGCGGTGATCACTGGCTGCCGGACCCGATGCGCGGCCCGACCGGGCGGCACCGCTGGGCGCCGGGCGTCCTCAAGCACACGGACTACGTCGTCGACGCCGAATGGGACAACGCCGTCGCGATGGCCGCCGGGCTCGGCCGCCCCCGCCCGAAGAACCCTTGGGGCGAGCAAGGGTCGCTGTTCGGGGACTTTCCGCAAATGCGCTGAAGGCCCCCTTCACGAGGAAGAGGGCCTTCAGGCACTAACTAGCTTCAGTTGGTCTTGCGACGCGCACGCAGCAGGACCAGGACACCGGCACCGGCCAGAACCAGGAGGCCACCGGCCCACAGCAGCCAGGCGTTGTCGAAACCGGTGTCGGCGAGGCCGCCACCGTTGCCACCGTTACCACCGACCGCGGGGGCCGGGGCGGAGGTGCTGGTCGGGGTGGCGGACGGCTTCTCCGTGGTGGTCGGAGCGGTCGTCGACGGCTTGGCCGTCGAGGTCTTCGTCGGCTCGCTAGGCTTCGGCTGCTCGGTCAGCTTGGTCTTTTCGCCGCACGCGTACCACTTGTCGATGTTCGCCTTGCTGCCGTCTCGGTTGAACGGCGCGCGCAGCTCGGTCCACGGCGGGGTGTCGGCGAGCTTGCGCTTGCCCGGCTCGTAGACGTTGTAGCCGTCGTCGCCGCCGAGGACGACGATCGCAGTCACCTTGACGCCCTCGCCGAGGCCGGTGATGTTGAGCCGCTTCTCACCGGCGCCACCGGTGAACTTGAAGTCCGAGTCGGACAAAGCCTTGCCGCCGGCCTTGACCTGCTCGCATTTGCTGATGTTGCCGGGGATCGGCTTGGCGCGGTCGTCATCGGAGTGACAGGCCAGCGCCGAGCCGGCGGTGCCGAGCAGGGCGGCGGTCGCCAGTGCGACGACGGTGACGGCGGAGCGGACGCGCCGTCCGGACATGATCTGCATTCAGAGCTCTCCTGTACCGATCGGGGGACAAACGAGCAAAGCGCGGTGCCTCTTTGAGGGACGAAGGTCAACTCGTGGTGCTTCTACACGAGTTCCGTTCACCCGTCAGGGTGAGGCAGAGACCGGACGCTATCGCACACCGATTTCACACCGAAACCGGGGCCCCCGACAAAGCGGCCCACCATCTACAGAGGAATGGTGGGCCGCCGAAACGAGAATGATCAGTCCGATACGGACGTGGGAACCTCGCCCTTGTTCTGCTTGCCGAGGATTGAATTACGACGGCTGTAAGCGAAGTAGACGACGACGCCCAGCGCCATCCACGCGATGAACCGCAACCAGGTCAAAACGGTCAGGTTGAGCATCAGCCACAGGCAAGCGAGGATCGCCAGGATCGGGATCACCGGCACCCACGGCACCCGGAAGGCACGCGGGAGATCCGGTCGCGTCCTGCGCAGCACCAGCACGCCCGCGGAAACGAGGATGAAGGCGAACAGCGTGCCGACATTGACCATTTCCTCGAGCTTGTCCGCCGGGAAGAACGTCGCGGCGAGGGCGACCAGTCCGCCGACGACGATGGTCGCCCGCTTCGGCGTCCCGTTCGGGCCGGTCTTCGCCAGGCCGCGCGGCATGAGCCCGTCGCGCGACATCGCGAAGATGATCCGGATCTGGCCGAGCATCAGCACCATGACGACGGTCGTCAGACCGGCGAGAGCCCCGACGGAGATGATGTTGGCCGCCCAGTCGACGCCGTTGACCGCGAACGCGGAAGCGAGGGTCTTCTTGCCGCCGTCACCCGCCGAAGTGGCGAGGTCCTTGTAGTTCACCATGCCGACGACCACGAGCGACACGGCGACATACAGCACCGTGACGATGGCGAGCGAGCCGAAGATGCCACGGGGCACGGCCTTCTGCGGGTTGCGGGTCTCCTCCGCGGTGGTCGCGACGATGTCGAAGCCGATGAACGCGAAGAACACCAGCGACGCCGCGGCCAGCAGACCGAAGACGCCGAACGAACTACTGCCACTGCCCGCGAACACCGAGAAGAGCGACTGGTCGACCCCGGTGGCCGACGACTCGGCGCCGGACTGGGCCTCCGGGATGAAGGGGCTGTAGTTGGCGGCCTTGATGTAGAAGATGCCGAGCACGATCACGAACAGCACCACCGCGACCTTGATCCCGGTGATCACCATCGAGAACCGCGAAGACAGCTTCGTGCCGACGGCGAGCAGCGTCACCAGCACCACCACCACGAGCAGGGCGCCCCAGTCGACGGGGACACCGCCGATCTCGAACGTCGTCTTCGTGCCCTTGCCGAAGATGTAGGAGAGCACGGTTTCGAGATAGGCCGACCAGCCCTTCGACACCGCGGCCGCGCCGACCGCGAGCTCCAGGATGAGGTCCCAGCCGATGATCCACGCCATGAATTCGCCGAACGTGGCGTAAGAGAACGTGTACGCGCTCCCGGCCACCGGGACGGTGGACGCGAATTCCGCGTAACAGAGGGCCGCCAGCGCACAGGCAATGGCCGCGAAGATGAACGAGAGCGAGACCGACGGCCCCGCGTAGTCGCCGGCCGTGCGCGCGGTGAGGGTGAAGATCCCGGCGCCGATGACGACGGCGACACCGAACACGGTCAGATCCCACGCGCTCAGGTTCCGCCTGAGCTTGGTCCCCGGTTCGTCGGTGTCCGCGATGGACTGCTCAATGGATTTCGTACGCCACAGACCGTTTCCGGGCACCCTTGACCTCCTACACCTGACTGCGGTTCCACGGACCCTATCGCCCGGTCGTGACGGCAGCGCGGTGGGAGAGCAACGAATTACGCGGAGGTCGCGCTGGTAATCGGCGGAGTACGGACAGTTGCTCCGGACGGCGGTCGCGGCGGCGGGTTGGAGGTCCGTGAAGGCCTCCTTGAGGGACCCTGGGTCCCTCAAGGAGGCCTTCACGGACTACCGCAGGCTCCGCTTAGGCCAGCGAGCGGTCCAGGTCCGGCTCTAGGTAGATGAGCTTCGCCGTCGGCACCTTCGCGCGCACACGCGCTTCGGCGTCATCGATGGCTTGAGCGATATCGGCGGTCTCCAGCCCGGGCACCAGCGCGAGCTTCGCGGCCACCAGCATCTCGTCCGGGCCGATGTAGAGGGTGCGGATGTGGATGACCCGCTCGACCTTGCCCGCGGCGAGTTCGTCGACGATCGTGTCGAGGTCGGACTCGGAGGCGCCCTCGCCGATCAGCAGGCTCTTCATCTCGATGATCAGGATGATCGCGATAACGCCGAGCAGCAGTCCGATCGTGACGGTGCCGATGCCGTCCCACACCGGGTCGCCCGTGGCGACCGAGAGCCCGACGCCCGCGAGCGCGAACACCAGGCCGAACAGCGCGCCCGCGTCCTCCAGCAGGACCACCGGCAGTTCGGGCGTCTTGGCCTGGCGGATGAACGCCCACCAGCCCGCGTCGCCCTTGATCTTCTTCGACTCCTGGATCGCGGTGTAGAAGGAGTAGCACTCCAGCCCGATCGCGACCACGAGGATGCCGACGGCCACCCACGGCGAGGTCAGCGCCTCCGGCTCGCTGATCTTGTGGATGCCCTCGTACAGCGCGAACACCGACCCGAGGCTGAACAGCATCAGCGCGACGATGAACGAGTAGAAGTACCGGTCCCGCCCGAAGCCGAACGGGTGCGTGCGGGTCGCCTTGCGCTGCGAGGTCTTCTGACCCAGCAGCAGGAGGCCCTGATTCGAGGTGTCCGCGAGCGAGTGCACGGACTCGGCGAGCATCGAGGACGACCCGGTGATGAGGAAGCCGGTGAATTTCGCGACCGCGATACCGGCGTTCGCCACGAGCGCGGCGATGATCGCCTTGGTTCCGCCACCTGCAGACACGTGCAACTCCCCAACTGGTGTCCCGATATGCCGGGTTCGAAGGCTAGCAGTGCAGATGAGCTCCGTGGCGCCGGGCAGGACAGGTCACAGAATTGTCGGAACCCCTCGCTAGTCTCGCCCCTCTCATGACCTGGGGAGGTGCCCGTGCCGCGATTCGGCGTGCTCGGACCGTTGACGATAGAGAGCCCGCCCGGGCGGCGCACGACGCCACGCGGCGATCATCAGCGCGCACTGCTGGCCGTCCTCCTGCTGAACGCGAACTCGTCCGTCACCGTCGACGCCCTGGTCGAGACCCTCTGGCCGGAGACGCCGCCCAAGTCGTACTCCTCGAATCTGCACACCTACGTCTCCCGTCTGCGGGCACGGTTCGAAGGGCTGGAGATCGAGCGGGATCCGCGCGGCTACCGGCTGGTGGTCGAGCCCGGCGAGCTGGATCTGCTGTCCTTCCGTGCAGCAGCCGCGGCGGGGAAGGCGGCGGCGCGGGCGGGTGATCCGGTGGCGGCCGCCGGGCACTATCGCCGCGCGCTGGCGGAATGGCGCGGGCCGGTCCTGTCCGGGCTGCACGTCCCCCGGCTCGACGCGGACGTCGCCCGGCTCGAGTCGGAACGCCTCGCCGCCTTCGAAGACTGTGTCGACGCCGAACTGTCCGACGGCAGGCACGGCGAACTCACCGGCGAACTCCAGGCGATGATCACCGAACATCCCCTGCGCGAGCGGCTCGCCGCGCAGCTGATGATCGCGCTGCACCGCGCCGGGCGGCAGGCCGATTCACTGGCCGTCCACCGCGATCTGCGCGCCACCCTCGTCGAGGAACTCGGCGTGGAGCCCGGCGCCGAGGTCCGCCGTGTGCACGCCGCCGTGCTGCGCGGTGAGGATCCAGCGCCGTCCACCAAGGCGTCGCCGATCTTCCCGATCTGCCAGCTGCCACCGGACATCGCGGATCTCGCTGGCCGCGAGCACGAGATCGCGAAGCTCTCCGGGCTGCTCGGTGAAGGCACGGGCGTACCGGTCGCGGTGATCACCGGCGAACCCGGCGCGGGCAAGTCCACCCTCGCGGTCAGCACCGCGCACCGGCTCCGCCGGTCCTTCTCCGACGGTCAGCTGTTCGTCCCGCTGGCGGGCGCCTCCGACCCGCGCGAACTCGCCGACGTCCTCGGCGACCTGTTGCGCGCGCTGGGGGTCACCGGCCCCGCCATCCCGGACGACGTCGAGGCGCGGGCGGCGGTCTATCGCGGCCGTCTCGCCGATCGGCGGGTCCTCGTGGTGCTCGACGACGCCGCGAGTCCCGAGCAGGCCCGCGCACTGCTGCCGGGAACGCCGGGCAGCGCCGTCCTGATCACCAGCAGGCAGCGGCTTTCCGGGCTCGCCGGGGCGAGTCGCCTCCACCTCGCCCCGCTGTCCGGCGCCGAAGCCATGACCCTGCTGGAGCGGCTGGCCGGGCCGGAGCGGGTGGACGCCGAACGCGCGGACGCGGAGCGGATCGCCAAAGCCTGCGGCAATCTCCCGCTGGCACTGCGGATCGCCGGCAGCAGGCTCGCCATGCGGCCGGGCATGCCGCTCGGGAAACTCGCCGGGAAGCTGGAGGACGAGGTCTCGCGCCTCGACGAACTTCAGGTCAGCGATCTCCAGGTGCGCGGCAGCATCGCGTTGAGCTATCAGGCGCTGAGCCCGGCGGCGCGGCGCGCGTTCCGGTTGATCGGCCGCTGCCGCACCCTCGACCTTCCGGCGTGGGCGGTGTCGACCCTCATCGACGACGAGGACGCGGACGCGGCCATCGACGAACTCCTTGAGGCCAGCCTGCTCGAAGCCACCGGTCTCGACCCGACGGGTGAGCAGCGGTTCCGCGTGCACGACCTCGTGCGCGTGTTCGCCACGGAACTCGGCCGCGAACTGGAGACCCACGCCGAGCGGGTGGCCAGCGTCGCGAAGGTGTCGGACGCGGCACTGTGCCTCGCGGACACGGCGGCCCGCCGCCTGCCGAGGACGGTGCCGATGCCGTTGTCGGATCAGGACGTCCCCGCGCAGCCGCTGCCGGGCGAACTGGTCGAGCGGCTGCTGCGCGATCCCGGAGCGTGGTTCTCCGTGGAGCGGGCCAACCTGGTCGCCGCCGTCTCTTCGCTGTGCGCCGTCGGCTGGCGGCGAAAAGCGTTGCGGGTACTGGAAAGACTGAGCGCGTACCTGTACCTGCACAGCCACTACACCGACATGCGGACGGCGTACGAGACCTTGCGCGACGCCGCTCGCGAGGCGGGCGACAGGCACATCGTGGTCATCGCCGAGGCGAACCTGACGGTGTTGCTGCACGCCCGAGGCGAGTACGAACGCGCCGTCGAGGGCTACCGCGAATGCTCGAAGGAACTGGCGGCGCTGGGCGACAGTTCCGCGCGGGCGTGGGTCGAGACGAACCTGGCACGCTGCCTCGTCGGCCTCGGCCGGGCAGGTGAATCCCTGCACGCGGCGACCCAGGCCCGCGAACTGTCCACTGTGGAGGAAACCGGGCCCGGAGCGTACGCACGGCACGCGGAGTCCGCGGCGTTGCACCGGCTCGGCAAGATCACCGAGGCGCTGGAGATCGACCGCAGGATTCTCGCGCTCGCGCTCGAATGCGGCGATGAACGCCAGCTCGGCGTTGCCCTGCAAGGACTTTCGTGGTCGCTGATGCTCGACGGCCGCCAGGAAGAGGCACTGGAGACGATCGAAGAATCGGTCCGGGTACTGCGCCGGACGACGGCGAAATCGGCGCTGGCGAAGTCGTTGCGCACACAGGGCGCGATCCTCGCCGGTGCCGGACAGCGCGTCGGCGCCGTGAGGGCGTACGAGAACGCGCGACGGCTGGCGGGCGCGCTCGAAGAACGGCCGCGGGAACTTTCCTGCACCCGCGCGATCGCGGCGAGCTGGATCGGTGACGGCCGGGCCGATCGCGCGATTCCCGTCCTGCGCCGCTGTCTCGACGAATTCCGTGCCATGGGCGGGAAACCCGCGACAGGCCTCACCCTGCACGTGCTGCGCAGGGCCTACGAGGCCGTCGGGGAAACCAAGGCGGCCGAGGCGGCGGGCGAAGAGGCGAAGCGATTGGAAGTCCCCCACGACGCCAACGCTTCGACCCTCGTCCGGCTGCTGTTGTCGCTCACCGAACCCGCCCCGGCCTGACCGGGGGGTGCCCGACCCCTCAGACGAGCACCACCCGGAAGTCGCCCACGGTGAGTCGCCGACCCGGATCGGGACGAGCCGACGACAACCGCAGGGTCACCCCTTCGGATGATGATCGCGGAACCCGCCACACGGAACGCACACAGTTTTGACCAAGGACGCGTTTAGTCCTCTGGTTGCGGTCCTTGCACGCGCAACTACCGCAACCAGAGGACGAAACGCGGAGGGGTCAGCAGGTGCCGGCGGTGGCGCGGAAGACCTGGGTGCGCTCACCGGAAAGCGGCCGCACGCGGACGGCGGGGTCGGCGGCCGGGAGCCACACCGATTGACCCCGGCGGAGTTCGACCTGCTCGCCGTCGTCGGCGGTCACCAGCAGGGCGCCCGCGGTGCACAGCAGGATCTGCGGGCCGATGTCGTGGACGGCGACCTCGCCGTCGTCGCCGGCCTCCCACTCGATCCGCGACAGCTCGAACTCCGGTGCGTCGGTGCGGTACACCGACATCCCCGCCTCTTCGGTGCCGCTCTGCACCGGCATCTCACCGCACGCGAAATCGACGACGCGCAGCAACTCCGGCACGTCGACGTGCTTGGGGGTCAGCCCGCAGCGGAGGATGTTGTCCGAGTTCGCCAGGATCTCGACCGCCGTGCCGTGCAGGTACAGATGCAGGTTCCCGGCGGGCAGGTAGATCGCCTCGCCCGCGCTGAGGGTGAGGCGGTTGAGCAGCAACGCCGCGAGCACACCAGCGTCCCGCGGATGCGACTCGCCGAGTTCCAGGATGGTCCGGCATTCGACGTCGAACTCGCCGCGTGCCCGGATGTGTGCGACGCACGAATCGAGGACCTCGGGCAGCAGTTCGTCGAGTGCGGCCTGCGGCAGGGTGATCCAGGTGGTGAACAGCGCGCGCAGCCCGGCCGGATCCGGCTGGGCCTCCAGCAGCACCGCGTACTTCGCCAGCCCTGGCGTCTCGATCGCCTTGAGCAGCGAGATCGTGCGTTGCGGGTCGCGGAAGCCCGCGAGCGCGTGGAATTCGGTCAGCGCGCAGACGAGTTCCGGCTTCGCCGTCGGATCCGGGTAGTTGCGGTTCGAGGCGTCGCGCGGGATCCTGGCCGACTCCTCGCGCGCGTAACCCTCGGCCGCCTGTGCGGCCGACGGGTGCGCCTGCATCGAAAGCGGCTCTTCGGCGGCGAGGATCTTCATCAGGAACGGCAGCCTGCCGCCCCAGCGGTCGGCGCAGCCCGTGCCGAGCTGGCCGACCGGATCGGCTTCGACGAGCTCCAGCAGGCTCCGCTCGGTGCCGTCCGGGCCGATGACGTGGGACGGGTCGCCGGGGTGGGCGCCCATCCACAGTTCCGCCTCCGGGTGCGGCGCCGGCACCGGACGTCCCAGCAGCTCGGGGATCGTCGTTCTGGACCCCCACGCGTAGGGCCGCACGGCATTGCGCAGCAGCTCCACTGTCACCTCAACTCCTCGCCGGGCACGGGTGTGGTGCCGGCCCTCATTTCCTCACGCCGTTGCGGGCGTGTACCTCCCGGCGCCGCCGATGCTGCCGACGGCCAGCCCCAGATAGACCGCGGCCAGCTCGAAACGCAGCGCGAGAACGGCCGCACGCACGATCTCGTCCGTTTCGATCTCTTCGGCCGGGGCGATCACGTCCGCACCGGGTAGCAGGTCTTCCGCCTGGTAGCGAGCCGCCTCCGAGGCCGGCCCCGTCCGAACCGAGAGGAGCAACACCTTCGGCGTCAGGCCGACCCTCTCCTCCGGGTCCGCGAAGATATCGCGATCCACGCTCCCGGACAACGCCGCCCGCCGCAAAGCGGGCCTTGCCAGCGCCTGGCGGTAGTCCTCCACGTCACAGACGAGTGCCGCGTGGGCGGCGAACGCGTGTGCCGCGTGCTCGCCGACGGCGACCGCGACCGGGTCCAGCCCCCACAGCAGTGGCTGGCGATCGGCCACCTTCAACGCCATCGCCTTGGCCGGGTTCGCGAACGAGTCCCTGGCCAGATAGTCCTTCTCGGCTTCCGCGTCGAGATGGTCGGCGAGCTGCTCCAGGTCGGCCACCAGCAGGCCGAGCGCGTTGGCGGTGAGCAGGGCCGCGGCGAGTCCGCGCGGGAAGGCCATCTCCGGCGGGACCGGGAGCCTGGGCGCGAGGATCAGCCCCTTGCCGGCGACGGCGGCCGCGACCGGGCCCTCGCCGGGAGCGGACAGCACGACCGTCGCGCCGAACCGGGCGGCGCGTTCCAAGGAAGCGGCCAGCTCGCGATCACCGGCGTCGTCGGTGTGCGCGAAGACGACGTCGAGGGCACCGATCCAGCTCGGCACCGCCTCGGCGACGACCACCGGCACCGGGCAGGCCGGTGTCAGCAGCGCGGCGACCAGCCTGGTCAGCGTGCGGCTGACCCCTGGCCGGTCGATCAGGACGAGTGCGCGCGGGCGCCCGACGTCCAGGCGATCGCTCAGCTCGAGTTCGGCCGCGGCTTCGGCGGTCGACCGGACCTGGGCGCCCGCCATCGCCGCGGCGCGGAGAAGCCCCGCGGTGTCGGCCTCGGCCAGCCTCGCGGGATCGTCGAGCAGGGAATCGTCAGGGACCGTCGGCATGGGCGCCATCCGGGTTCGTCGGCTCGGTGGCTTCGTCCAGCAACAATACCGGGATACCATCACGGACCGGATACACTCGACCACATTCCGTACAGGTCAGCGCGTCGGCCTCCGGGTCGGCCGTCGTCCCCGTCCGCAGCGGTGCGTGATCGGGGGACGGGCAGGCCAGGATCTCCAGCAACTGTGCGTCAAGCGTGACGGCCATGCTCACTCCCTACCTGTGGGTCATCTCTATGGGTGTTTTCACGACACATTCGTTACCCACGGACAATCGCCAGTACGTCTTCGGTCAGCGCCCGGACGGCCTCGGCGTCGGCGGCCTCGACGTTCAGGCGGAGCAGCGGCTCGGTGTTCGACGGGCGCAGGTTGAACCAGCCACCGCCGGGAAGCTGCACGGTGAGCCCGTCCAGTTCGTCGATTTCGGCGCCTTGGCGGGCGCCGAAGGTGTCCTTGACCGCCATCATGCGGGCGACCTGGTCGTCCACGGTCGAGTTGATCTCGCCGGAAGCCGCGTAGCGCGAGTACTCCGCGGTCAGCCTGGACAGCGGGCCCGACTGCTCGCCGAGGGCGGCGAGGACGTGGAGCGCGGCCAGCATGCCGGTGTCGGCACGCCAGAAGTCGCGGAAGTAGTAGTGCGCGGAGTGTTCGCCGCCGAAGATCGCGTCGGTCCTGGCCATCTCGGCCTTGATGAACGAGTGCCCGACCCGGGTGCGCACCGGCTTGCCGCCGTGTTCGGCGACGATCTCCGGCACACCCTTCGACGTGATCAGGTTGTGGATGATGGTGCCGCCCGGCTCCTTCTCCAGCTCGCGGATCGCGACCAGCGCGGTGATGGTGCTCGGTGGCACCGGCTCGCCGCGCTCGTCGACGACGAAGCAGCGGTCCGCGTCGCCGTCGAAGGCCAGGCCCGCGTCGGCGCCTTCCTCGCGCACCTTCGCCTGGAGGTCGACGATGTTCTTCGGGTCGAGCGGGTTGGCCTCGTGGTTCGGGAAGGAGCCGTCGAGTTCGAAGTACATCGGCACGACCTCGATGGGCAGGCCCGCGAAGACGGTCGGGACGGTGTGGCCGCCCATGCCGTTGCCCGCGTCGACGACGACCTTCAGCGGGCGGCTGCCCGACAGGTCGACGAGCTTGCGCAGGTACGCCGCGTAGTCGGCGAGAACGTCCTTCTGGGTCACCGAACCGCGCTGGCCCGCGAAGGCGGGCACGCCCTGCTCGACGGTGTCGCGGATCTCCGCGAGACCGGAGTCCTGGCCGACCGGGGCGGCCCCCGAGCGGCACAGCTTGATGCCGTTGTACTTCGCCGGGTTGTGGCTGGCGGTGAACATGGCGCCGGGCAGGTTCAGCGAGCCGGACGCGAAGTAGAGCTGGTCGGTGCTGGCGAGGCCGATCGTCACGACGTCGAGGCCCTGCGAGGTCACGCCGTCGGCGAACGCGGCGGACAGCTCCGGCGAGGAGTCACGCATGTCGTGGCCGATGACCACGGAGTCCGACTCGGATTTGATCAACAGGGCGAACGCCGAGCCGAGGTCTCGGACGAGCGCCACGTCCAGCTGCTCACCGACCACGCCGCGAATGTCATAGGCCTTCACGATGCCCGAAAGGTCTGGCACGCCTGCTCCCCGCCAATAGTCTCGTTACAACGCCCTCTGGCGCCTCGAAAGCCTACCGGCGGGCTCTCGCGTCAGGCTCGGCCGGGCAGGACGCGCAGGTGGCCGCGCCTGCCCGACGGTCCCTCGGGTTCGGGGCCGGGCGCGGGCTTGTCGGAGCGGCCAGCTTCACGCACGGCCTCGGCCAGTGCTGTCAGCTCGTCGGCGGACGGGTCGGGAGCGGCGAAGGCCCCCTCGTGCCGGACGACTTCCCAGCCCTTGGGCACGGTGAGCCGAAGGGCATGGGCTTCGCAGAGGTCATAGGAGTGCGGCTCGCTCGCGGTGGCCAGTGGGCCCACGACGGCGGTCGAGTCACTGTAGGCATACGTGAGCGTGGCGACAGCGGGCTCGAGACAACCCGTTCGCGAACACTTTCGTACGCTCCGCACGATCGAGAACGATAGCGCGTCGCGAGCGCGGCGTACCGGCGACACGCACTTCGACTCGCCGAGCGCGTACCCTTCGGTTCGTGGCGACGGCTCGTGATTCCCGACAGCGACGGCGGATGCGCCGGGACCGGCACGGCCGGGGCCTGCGCGGAGCGCTGTATCCGTCGACCCTTCCCGCCGCCGCTAGCAGGGCGGAAAGGTTCGACGCACTGGTTCTTGACGCGCTCGAACCGATCGAAGCGCGGTGGCGGCACGAGCTGACGAAGCTCGACGTCGCCGTCGACGACGTCCCCGAAGTTCGCTCGGATGGCGCACCGACCGGAGTGGACGGCGTGTTGCACGACGGCGCCGTCCCGCTCTCGCGGCTCGTGCCCGCCGGCGTCGACCGCACCGGACTGCCGACGCGCGCCCGCATCGTCCTCTACCGCCGCCCCCTCGAAGCACGCGCGAAGGACCCCGGCGAACTCGCGGAACTCGTCCACGACGTCCTCGTCGAACAGGTCGCGGGCTACCTCGGCGTCGAACCCGACGTCATCGAAGGCGAATAGCCCCTCGCTCTCGCTCACTGCCCAGCCCCCACCCTTCCCGGGGGGCGTCCCCAGCCCAGCGTATCGGCAAGGACCGACGGGACCTGGGGAAACGAGCTTTGGGGGCCAAGTTGTCCACAAGTGCATCGGCCTGTGGACAACTCGCGGCAGGGTGCCGGGAACGGGAGCGTCGTGGTAGGCGGATGTCCCCAATGCCACATGGGGGACATCGGCGTACAAAGGCGACCGGGAGGCGGCCGAGGCAGAGGCGGCGCAGCGAGCAGAGGCGGCGCAGCGAGGCAAAAGCACCGAAGAGCGCCTCAAGACACCGAAGGACGCCGCCGCGTAGGCACTGCCGTCAGCAGCGTGAACAGCACCGCGGCGAGCTGCGCCAGCAGCAACAGGTTCCGCGTGGTGCCCTGGTGCTCCACCACCACCTCCGAAGGCGTGGGAGGCACCGAGACCGCCACCTGGTGGCCCCAAGCCCGCACGATAGGCACGGCCTTGCCGTCCACGCTCGCCTGCCAGCCCGCCTCGAACTCCGCGGCCAGCACGAGCAGCCGCCCGGTCGGCCCTTCCGAGACGCGCACCCGCACGTCCGGCAACCCGGCCTGTACCGGCGCCACCCCGGGCGACACCCCCGGCGCGCCCTTCCCGGTCACGGCCGCCTGCGCCAGTTCCGGCGAGATCAACGCCACCTGACCGCCCGCGGGCAGCAGCCGCAGCACCGGACGCCCGTCCGAGGTCGGCGCGGCCGGGGCGACCAGGTCGCGCGCGAGTTCGACATACACCGCGCCGTTCACGCCACTGGGTAGCACGACGTACAGCACGCCGGAAGCCGCGGCGGCCGCGAAGGCCTGCTTCACCGCGTCCGGCGAACCGGTCAGGAGGTCCCGGCGCCACGAGGCCAGCCGGTCCGCGCTGCCGGGCGTCGGCGCGAGTTCGTCGTCGCCGTAGGCCGGCAGCCGCCCCCCGGTCTGCCGCACGGGCTCACCCGGGCCGCCCACGACCAGAACCGAGCGTCCGCTGGAAGCCAAGTCGAGGGAGGGACGCTCACCCGACCCCAGCGGGCCTTCCCGGCCGGCGACGACCGCACCGGTCGCCAGCGCCAGCAGCACGAGCACCCCGGCGACGGCCGTGACCTTCGCCGGCCACGGCGCCGGTTCGATCCTGGTCCCGCCGCGCTGCCAGGTGGCCAGCACCGTCCACAGCAGCCCCGCACCGATCACCAGCAGCGGCACCCCGGCGAACCCGGTCGCGTGCGCGCCGCCCGACATCGGCGTCACCGCCACGAACCGCACGGCCACGAGACCGAGCGCGCCCAGCACGACGACCGCGACACCGCCGCCCGCGCCCTTCGACGGCCGGACCACCAGCGCGACGATCGCGGCCGCGACCAGGACCACCCCGATCGGCCACGCGCCGGGACCGCCGGGGTCCAGCCCGGCGAGATCGGCGCCGGACGCGGCCGTCGCACCGCCGCCGAGTCCGTGCAACAGCAGTTCCGGATGTCGCAGCAGCACACTCGGCCACGGCAGCAGCAGCGCCAGCGGCAGGAAGACCACGATGCCGACCGACGCGATCCGCCGCGCGAGCCCGGTCGGTGAAGGCAGCACCACGAAGCCGATCACCAGTCCGACCAACGCCAGCGCGTGCGCCAGCGGCGAGAAGGCGCCGATCAGCGCCAGCCCGATCGCGCTCAGCGCGGAAACGTGCAGCCACCGCGAATCCGCGCGGACCAGCAGTCCGACGATGCCCGCGATCACCAGCGGCAGCAGCAGATGCACGACGACGACGTCGAGCCGCCCCTGCGCGACCGAAGCCGTGGCCGCGGGCAGCACGCCGTACGCCGCCGCGGCGACGGCACGCACCCAGCGACGCACGCGAAGGTGCCGAGTGGCCACGTACGCACTCAGGGCGGCGAGCGGGATGTCACCGATCAGCAGGATCGCGACCAGCGCCGCGGGTCCGCCGATCGGCGCGAAAATCGCGCCGAGGGTGCCCAGCACCGGCAGCGTCGCGGGCGCGGGACTCGCCGTCCCACCGGCAATCGGGTGCCACGGCGCGAGATACGACGACCAGATCTCGCCGAGCCCGCCGACCGGCAGCAGTTTCCCGCCGAAGAGGTCCAGCCCGAGCCTTGAGCCGTTGACCGCGAACGCGAGCGCCGTCAGCACGACGAGCACGATCACCGGCGGGGCGAACAAGGTCGCGCCGAGCACCCGTTTCCGGTCGACCTCGACGAACACGAGTTCCGGCTCCGGCCGCCGCCCGCCGTCACGCGGCACCGGCGACGGTTTCGGCCTGCCCTCGACGGGTTTCTCGGGGACGGCGACCGCGACGATCCCGCTGGGCCGCCGCAGGCCCGTCCCCCTCGAGCCGACCCCGCGCATCGCCCCCGCGGGCAGCGCGCCGGGACCGACCGGACGATCTTGCGTGGCCGTCAACGCCTCCGGCGGAATCCAGGCGCCTTCCTGACCCGCGCTCTCCGGCACGGTCCCGAGGGCGAAGTCCCGTTCGACACCGCGCCGGACGAGGCCGACGACGCCGGCGCGGACCGCGTTGCGCAAGCGCGTCATCCGCCCGGTGAAGAGACCACGGACATCGCCGGGCCGGTCGGTCTTCCGGCGGTCGGAGCGGGCCGCGCGAAGCCCGCCGCGACCGCGCAGCAGGTACCAGGTCGCCGCGAGTTCTGCGCCGGCCTCGCCGGTGCGGCGCAGCAGCAGGAACGCGAGCGCGCGTAACAGCGCGAAGAGCGGAATTCGAAACAAGCCGAACCAAAACGACAACGGGGAGCAGTTGACGAGGAACACCCGGAGCCCGTGCGCGCGGTTCGCCGTCGCGAGGGAAAGGCCGAGCGCGTCCGGTTCCCGCTGTCCGGTGCTGAGCGCGCGGGCGTGCCGGAGCCGCGCCGTCGGCACCGAAAGCACGCGGCCGCCCGCGGCACCTGCCCGCCAGCCGAAGTCGAGATCCTCGCGCAGCAAGGGAAAACCGGGGTCGTAGCCGCCGAGGCCATGCCAGACCTCCCGCCGTACCAGCGATCCCGCGCTCGGCACGGCGAGCACCGCGGTGTCGGTCTCCGCCGGCGAGATCTGCTGCCGGTGGCCGATGGCATCGGTCGACAGCCCGGCTTCGACGATCAGCCGAGGGTCGCTCCAGTCCACCGCGAGCGGACCGAGCACCGTCGCCGCAGGTTCGTTTTCGGCCGCTGCCAACAGGTTCTCGAGACAGTCGGGTTCCGGCGCACAGTCGTCGTGCAGCAACCAGATCCAGCCGCCGGGATCACCCCAGCGATCGACGGCGTGCTCGACGGCCTCGCCGACCGCGGCACCGAAGCCCACGTCACTCGAAAGCGTGAGGATTCCATCAAGAACCGGCGCCTCGCCCGCGACGCCTTCGGTCGCGGCGGCGTCGGTGAGGATCCGGGCGGTCCGGTCAGTGGAACCGGTGTCGACGGCCAGCACGTGGCGGGGCCGGGCACCGCTGCGCCGCAGCGCGGAAAGCGCGAGTGGCAACCAGTTCTCGCCGTTGTGACAGACCACAATGGCCAGAACGGGGACCGTGCGCGGCACAGGTGACGCGGCAGTGCGAGACAACGGGCACTCCAGATGTGGCGGCGAAGTCGAGTGCCGCCACCCTACGACGCGACTCTGTCACCCGTTGGTGGCCCCACTATGTGGAAGCGGGGCGGGAAGCGATCTCCGGCGCACTAAGGGTGCCGGAGATCGCCGTCACACGGCTCGTTTCTTCAGTTTCCTACGCTCACGTTCGGAGAGCCCGCCCCAAATACCGAACCGCTCGTCATGCGCGAGGGCGTATTCGAGGCACTCGTCCTTGACCTCGCAACCGAGGCAGATCCGCTTGGCTTCGCGGGTGGAGCCGCCCTTCTCAGGGAAGAACGCCTCCGGGTCCGTCTGCGCGCAGAGGGCCCGTTCCTGCCAGTCCTGCTCTTCCGCGGAGGCATCGTCGAAAAGCTCGGTGAGATCGCCCAATTGCTGCTCCGGGACCTCACCCCAACCCACGACTTGCCCCCATTCCCTTCCATCTGCTTCCAACCGCACGTCCGCCTCCTCGCTGTCCACGCACTCCCCAGGCTGGCGGTGTTGAAACACCATCCGCCGCCCCCTTCCAGCGACGAATGACATCACTGTGATTACACCCGTGTAGTGCGGTCAGGTCAAGCGGAGTAGCGAGTTCGGGGGATACCCGCGCGCGGGAGCGCAAGGGGACACGCCGAGAACTTCACATCGGGCATACGGAAGACTGGTGGGGTGCAGAGATCAGCAGTGCGGCCAAGCCCGATCTTCCTCGGCATCCTCGCCCTCACCGTCTTGGGCGGTGTTCTGGCGGCTTTCGGCGACGAGACCACGATTTTCACGCAGAAGTACGACGTGCTGACCATCGCCGGCGTGGTCCTGCTCGTCGTCGGGGGCTGGGTGGCGTCACTGACGCTGCACGAGTTCGGCCACGCGATCGTGGCGTTCCGCGGCGGCGACCACAGCGTCGCCCATAAGGGTTATCTGTCCATGGACGTCCGGAAATACACGGATCCGGTGCTGTCCATCGTCCTGCCGCTGGTATTCCTCATCATCGGCGGCATCCCGCTGCCGGGGGGCGCGGTGTGGATCGAACACGGGCGCCTGCGGTCGCGGAGTGTCCAGTCGTGGGTGTCGCTCGCCGGGCCGCTGAGCAACCTCGCCGTCGGCGTCGTGCTGACGCTCCTGGTCGCGCTGGTGCCGATGGCGTCCGGACTCGTGATCGGACTCTCGTTCCTTGCGCTGCTTCAGATCGTCACGTTCATCCTGAACATCCTGCCGATCCCCGGCCTCGACGGCTGGGGCGCGATCGAGCCGTATCTTTCGCCCGGCGCGCGCGAGTTCGGTGCGAAGGCCCGGCCGTGGGCGCCGCTCGTGCTGTTCGCCGTGCTGTTCGCCGTGCCCGGGGCCGCCCCGTTGCTGTGGGATGTGTCTTACGCGCTCTTCGACTCGGTCGGCGGTTTCAAACTCGCGGCGCAGTACGGCCAGGGCGCGTTCATGTTCTGGAGGTAGTTCAGGTGCCGTCGGGGTGCTCGGAGAACCACTCGTGCGCCCGCTTCCAGACGCGTTTGAGACCGGACCGCTCGCCGAGGTAGTCGCCCGCCATGCCGACCACCGGCAACTTCCCGAGCGCCCGGTGGAAAAGACGGCCGCGAGGACGCTTCTCCAGTTCGCCGACGATGCCCAGCAGCCCCCGGCCAAGTCGCCACAGCGTGCCCGCGGCAGCCTTCAGGGTGATCTTGCCGTGCTTCTTCTTCGACTCGTCGATTTCTTCAGTGAGCTTCGCCGCTTCGTCGTCTTCGGCGGCCTCGTCGTGTTCGGCGTGCTTGCCCGCGGCGATCGCCGGGTCGATGTCGCGTTCGAAGAGCACCCACGCGATTAGCCGCACCCGGGCGCCGACGTCGGTCACGCCGTACTCCCCCGCGATCGCGCACAGCAAAACACCTTGGGACGCGGAGCCGAGCGCGTCCTGCACGGGCAGCCTGTCGGCGAGCGCGCCGCCGAGGCCGGGGATCGCGGTGATCAGCGCGGTGACCCGGCCGACCCGGTTCACCCACCAGTGGGTCCGCTGGTAGTTCGACATCTCCGCCCAGGCCGCGGTGCCGGGCACCTTGACCGAGGTGATCCCGTCGAGCAGCTTGTCCTTGAGCTTGGGCTTGATGCCTTCCAGCGCGTCCTCACGCCGCCCCCTGGCCTGCAAGCCGAACGGATCCGCGTCACGCAGCGCGTCCACCATCGGACCGCAGGCGCGGACGAACGGCCGCAGCACCGCCACGACCTGGCGATCCGAAATCGCTTCACTCATCTTTGCCTCCCTTGGCGGCCTTCGCCGCTGTGCCAAGGCCTCCGCCCAGCGCCAACGCGCCGGGCAGCGCCCCGCCGCCGATCAGTAGCAGTGCCCGCCAGTCCTGTACCAGCACCAGATCACCACCCGGGCCCGTCACGCCCATCCCGAGTACGACTAGTACCCAGACGAGCAGTGGAATCACCGAAAAGGAGGGCTGGACCACTTTGGCGGTCGTTCTCACCAACAGCGGTGTCGTGATCACGGCGAGTACGACGGTCACCGGGAACGGGGCGTCGCCGAGTTTCGGCAGCACGATGCCGTCGAGCCGCAGCGGGAGGAAGAACAGCTCGAGGAGCCCGAGCAGGAACGCGTCGAAGCACAGCACCACCAGCATCCAGCGCCGTCCCGGCGTCAGTGGTTGTGACGGCGTGGTCACGTGGCGAGTCCTCCGAACAGGTCAGCGGCGGCGCCCTCGGCCGGTCCGTGGGCGAGCACGAAGTACTCGTACGGCGTGATCGGCTGCGCGACGTCGTTGCTCAGCGCGAAGTGGTCCGCGAGATGCGGCGACGCGGGCACGCTGACCTGGGTCCCGTGCGCCCGCAGCGCGGCGGCCTTCGCCGGGATGTACGCGCCGACGTCGAGGACGGTCGTGATCGTCTCGTCCGGCGTCACCGGCAGTTCGCCGTCTTCGGGCACCCGGAACGCCGAACGCCCGCGCAGCGCGGCGAGCCCCGCCGCGACGGCGTCACGGGAAGAAACCGTGTGGAACACCCGCTCGACCGACCCGGCCTTCGGCGCGGCGGCCATCGTGATCTCGTACGCGCGGATGTGATCGGGATGGCCATAACCCCCGAAAGCGTCATAAGTGACGACCACCCGCGGTCGCACCTCGTCGAGGATCTCCGCGAGCTGCGCCGCCTGCTCCTCGACGTCACCCCCGGAGAACGCGCGCGGATGGGCCGCGGAAGGCGTCCCGGCCATTCCCGAATCGCGCCAGCGTCCGATGCCGCCGAGGTACCGGTGCCGGGAGACGCCGAGCGCGGCGCACGCCGACGCCAGTTCGCCCGCGCGGTAACCACCGAGCTGATCGGAAGCCCACGAACCGAGGCCGTCGAGGGACGGCGGGATGATCTCGCCCTCCTCGCCGAGCGTGCACGTGACAACGGTCACGTCGGCGCCTTCGGCCGCGTAGCGCGCGATGGTGCCACCGGTGGTGATGCTCTCGTCATCCGGATGAGCGTGTACGAGGAGTAATTCGGGCCGATCGGAGATCACGGCTTGAAGACTAATTCGAACACGGCGCGCATTCCTTTATAGGGTGTCGGGACGGAAGCCCCGAGCACCGACCTTAGTCGGGCGACTCTCGGTTATCCTCGCGCACGTCCGAGGCACTCTTTACCGCCGAGGGCGCGTTGACACGGTCACGGCCGATGTGCCGTGACCATATGTACCCCCACGAAGGGCATCTTGGTGAGCACTGAAGCAGCATCGTCGGACCTCGGCGGCGTATCGGGTTCGGTTCTGTCCATCTCCGACCTGAGCGTCTCGTTCCCGACCGACGGCGGTGTCGTCGACGCCGTCAAGGGCATCGGATTCGACGTCAAGCCCGGTGAGATCGTCGCGGTGGTCGGCGAGTCCGGTTCCGGCAAGTCGGTGACCTCGATGTCGGTGCTCGGGCTGCTCCCGAGGACGAGCCGGATCGCGGGCGAGCTCCGCCTCGGCGAGCGCAACCTGGCCGACCTCAAGGAGAAGGACCTCCAGAAGATCCGCGGCAACGAGGTCGCGATGATCTTCCAGGAGCCGATGACCGCGCTGAACCCGGTCTACACCGTCGGCTGGCAGCTGCGCGAGGCGCTCCGCTCGCACCAGGACATCTCGAAGGAAGCCGCCGACAAGCGCGCCATCGAACTGCTGGAGATGGTCGGCATCCCGAACCCTCCGCTGCGCTTCAAGCAGTACCCGCACCAGCTCTCCGGCGGTCTGCGCCAGCGCGTCGTCATCGCGATGGCGATCTCGTGCGACCCGAAGGTGATCATCGCCGACGAGCCGACCACGGCACTCGACGTCACCGTGCAGGCGGAGATCCTCGGCCTGCTGCGCAAGCTGCGCGACACCCTCAACACCGCGATCGTGCTGATCACGCACGACATGGGAGTGGTCGCCGACCTCGCCGACCGCGTGGTCGTGATGTACCAGGGCACCATCGTCGAGCAAGCGCCGGTGCGTGACCTGTTCGCGTCGCCGCAGGTGGACTACACCCGCAAGCTGCTCGCCGCGGTTCCCGTGCTCGGCCAGCGTCCCGAGGGACGCCGCCTTCTCGACGGCGAAGGCATCTCCCCTGACAGTGAAGAGGCCTCGAAGATCGCCGAGGACATCCGGCTCGAGGACAGCGAACTCGCGGCCGTGATCGAGGAGAACGCGCCCGCGCTCGAGATCAAGAACCTCGTGCTGGAGTACCCCGGCCGCCGCGGCCAGGCGAAGAACCGCGCGGTGGACGACGTCTCGCTGAGCATCGCCAAGGGCGAGATCGTCGGCCTTGTCGGCGAATCCGGTTCCGGCAAGTCGACCGTCGGCCGCTGCGCGATCCGCCTGCTGAGCCCGACCGGCGGCACCGTGTCGATCGCGGGCAAGGACATCACGAACATGTCCAACAAGGATTTGCGCCCGCTGCGCCGCTACTTCTCCATCGTGTTCCAGGACCCGGCGTCCACCCTCGACCCGAAGATGACCATCGGCGAGTCGATCGCCGAGCCGATGGTGCTGCACAAGTTCCTGTCGGGCAAGGCACTGAACGAACGCGTGGCGTCCCTTTTGGACAAGGTCGAACTCGGCGGCCACTACCGCAACCGGTACCCGCACGAGCTGTCCGGCGGCCAGCGCCAGCGCGTCGCCATCGCGCGGGCGCTGTCGCTCGACCCGGCGCTGCTGATCGCGGACGAGCCAACTTCGGCGCTGGACGTCTCGGTGCAGGCGCGGGTGCTGGACCTGTTCCTGGACCTGCAGCGCTCGCTGCAGTTCGCCTGCCTGTTCATCAGCCACGACCTCGCCGTCGTCGACCTGCTGGCCGACCGCGTCGCGGTGATGCAGCACGGCAAGCTGGTCGAGGTCGGCTCCCGTGACCAGGTGCTGCACTCGCCGCGCGAGGACTACACCCGCCGTCTGCTCTCAGCCGCGCCGGTCGCGGACCCGGTGCTGCAGGCCGAGCGGCGTGCGGCCTGGCAAGCGGGCAAGCTCGCCCCGGTGGCCGACTAGCCTCCGGAAGTACGTGAAGGCCCCCTTCCTCGCGCTAGACGCAAAGAAGGGGGCCTTCCTGTACTCGGGGGGCGGGGGGCTGAAGGGGACTTTCCCCTCATCTCACGCGGTGAAGGGCGCTTTCCCCGCATGCCATGCGGGGAAAGTCCCCTTCAGGACACGGGAAACGTCCCACGGTCGCTGTCCCCGATGCCTCATTGGAGACCCTCGGCCGCACGGGGTGGCCCGCAACCAGGCGACCAATTGCGCGGGTCCGGAAACGCGATGAAGGGGCGCCTCCCCACTCGACAGTGGGTCGGCGCCCCTTCGGCGCGTTTGCGTCAGCGCGCGGAGAAAATCACGCCTTCATCTTCCGCTGCCGCGGGTCGAAGGCGTCTCGCAGGCCGTCACCGATGAAGTTGATCGTCAGCGAGATCAGCACCAGCACGACGAACGGGCCGAAGAACAACGCCGGCCGGTTCTGCAGCTGCGAGTAGTTCTCGAGGATGACGCGGCCGAGCGAGGTGTCCGGCAGCTGCACCCCCAGTCCGATGAAGGACAGCGCCGCCTCGATCAGCACGGCCTGCGCGACCGCGAGGGTCGCGTTGACCGTGATGAGCCCGACCATGTTCGGGATCAGGTGCTTGAACACGATGTGGAACGTCCCGGCGCCGGACGCGCGCGACGCGTCCACGAATTCCCGCTGGGACAACGACATCGACTCGGCCCTGGCGATACGGGCGATCGACATCCAGCCGAAGGCCGCCAGCACCATCGCGACGATGTACCAGGCACCCCCGCCGAACACCTTCGCCAGGATCGCCGCCGCCGCGATCTGCGGAACGATCAGGAACAGGTCCGTCACCCGCGAGATCGCCGAATCCGTGAACCCGCGCAGGTACCCCGCCATGGCCCCGAAAACGGTGCCGATGGTGGTGGCGACGATCGACACGATGAGCGCGATCAGGAGCGAGTACTGGGTACCGCGCAGGATCTGCGACACCATCTCCTTGCCGACCTGCGTCGTCCCGAGCGGGTAGTCCCCGCTGGGCTTCGCGAAGGACGGGAAAGAGCTGTCCTCGTAGTCGTACGGCCAGAAGATCGGCATGATGATCACGGTCAGCACGAGGATCAGCAGGATCGCCGTGCAGATCATCGCCAGCTTGTGCCGCAGGAACTTGCGCAGCACGAGCTTGCCCTGGCTGCGCGGCTCCGGCAGCGCTTCCGGGGCGACCTTGCCTTCGGCGGAGTCCGCCGCGATGAGGGAGTTCAAGTCAGCCAACGCGAATCCTCGGGTCCAGGATGCCGTACATCAGGTCGGCGATCAGGTTGGCGATGATGATGCTCGTGGCGATGACCACCAGCCAGCCCATCATCACCTGGGGATCGCTCTTGGTCACGGCTTCTACGAGCAACTTACCCATGCCGTTCCAGTTGAACACCGACTCGGTGATGATCGCGCCCGAGAGCACGGCACCGAAGTTGACGGAGAACAACGTGGTCACCGGGATCAGGGCGTTCCGGAACGCGTGGCGGAAGATGATCCGCCCGTTGGCGAGGCCCTTGGCCCGCGCGGTCCGGACGTAGTCGGCGTTCAGCGTCTCCAGCATCGAGGCCCGCTGGAACCGGCTGTACGCGGCGAAGCTGATCGCCATGATGGACAGCGTCGGCAACAGGTAGGCGCCCACGTAACTGGCCAGGAACCCGCCTGGACCGTCGAAATTCAACGATTCCGGGCTCGTGGTGCGAATCCAGGGATTACCGAGCACATCGGACAGTCCCAGGTCCCGGACCCAGCCGTTGAACTGGATCGCGTAGCCCTTCAGGACGATCGCGACACAGAAGATCGGCATCGAGAACAGCAAGAACGCCAGCGTCGTGGCGATGTAGTCGATGATCGAGTACTGCTTGACCGCGGCGACGACACCGACGAGGACGCCGAGGACCAGCGCGAGCAGTTCCGCGCCGACGACGAGCTTCGCGGTGACCTCGAACGCGGCTATGACCTTCGGGAACACCGGAGCCAGCGCGTTGCCTTGGGCGATCGAAATGCCCCAGTCCCCGCTCACGAAGCTGCCGAGCCAGTCGAAGTACCGGAGAACGATGTTCTTGTCCAGACCGAGCTGACTCGCGATCTGGTTCAGGGTCTCCTGACTCATGGCGGGGTTGCTTCTCAGCTCACCCAGCGGGTCGCCCGTGCCGGCGACCATGATGAAACACAGAAAAGTCCCGACCAGCAGGACGGGGATCGAGATCGCCAGACGGCGAAGGATGTAGATCACCAGGTTCAACGAACTGCTCCTCATCCGGGCCTGGCCGCCGAAGTACTGGACCGCTGCCCGGTTGTCCACCGTAGTGGCGGTAACCCCACGGTCAACAGCTACTTCCGGCGGGTACGGGGCCCGGCTTTTGGCCGGGCCCCGTACTACCAGGATCGCGTAGGCGAATGGTGAGAAAAAGCGGGCCTAAACCCTACTTCTTCTGCTCCCACTCACCGACGTTCCACAGGACACCGTTGTACGACTGCATGTAAGTGCGGTCGATGCCCTTGAACGCCCACATGGACGGGGTCTGGAACAGCGGCAGCGTCGCGTACTCGTCCGCGATCGCCTGGTCCGCCTTCTGGTAGTTCTCCAGCTGCACGGCCTCGTCGGTGGCCTTCACGGCCGCCTCGAAGGCCTGGTCGATCGCCGGGTTGGACAGGCCCTGGTAGTTCTGGCTGCTGTCGTCGACACGGGTGATGTAGATCGACTTCTGCTCGGCCTTGAACGGAGCGGCCGACCAGCCGAAGAGCGCGACGTCGTAGTCGCCGGCGGCGAGACGGCCACCCTTCAGGAAGTTGGCGTCCGTTTCGTCGGTGATCTCGATGCCGGCGAGCTTGGCCTGCGAGATGACGATCTCGACGGTCTGCGTGCGGCGGGCGTTCTGGTTGTGCGTGATCTTGAACGCGGCGCGCTTCCCGTCCTTGGCGAAGATGCCGTCGGCACCCTTGGCCCAGCCGGCGTCGGTCAGCGTCTTGGCCGCGGCCTCGGCGCCCAGACCGGCCTTGCTGCCGTACAGATCCTTGAAGCCCTGCTCGCCCGGCATGAACACGATGCTGTTCAGCGGGGTCGCGTCGGCCTGGACCTCCTTGAGGAGCTTGTCGGTGATCTCCTGGCGGTTGACCGCCTCGAAGAACGCCTTGCGCAGCGACTTGTCCTGGAAGATCTTCTTGTAGTTCAGGTCGAAGTGCTCGAAGGTCAGCTGCGAACCCGAACCGTAGGTCACGCCCTGAGCCGAGAGGCTCTTGAGGGTGTTGGCCGCGGTGGCGTCCGGCTGGGTCGACGCCGCGACGTCGATCTCACCGTTCTGCAGCGCGGTCGCCATGGCCTTGGTGTCCTCCATCGCCCTTACGACGATCTTGGAGGGGCCACCCTTGCCACCGATCCACAGCGGGTTCTTCTCCAGCGTGACGGCCTTCTGGTTGGCGTCGAACGCGGTGATCTTGTACGGGCCGGACGCCGGCATGTTCTCGGCCTTGAAGCCCTTGAAGTCGTTCGTCCAGAACTTGCCCGCGGCGGTCAACTGCGCCGCGTCGCCGGTCGGGGCCAGCTTCGTGATGTCCGGGATGTTCGTGTTCTTCTCGATGATGTGCGCGGGCATGATCGCGGTCGAGTTGAACAGACCCTTGTAGTCCAGGTACGGCTCGGTGTACTTGGTCTCGAAGGTGAGGTCGTCCTTGCAGGTCGCCTCGTTGATCAGCGAGTAACCGGTGGTCGAAGCGGCGAGGAAGGCCTGCTTGCCGTCCGCGGTCTTCGCCTTGCCGCTGTGCGCCAGCCACGACAGGTACATGTCGTCACAGTCGAACGCCTCGTTGTCGGACCACTTGACGTTCGGCTTGATCTTGTAGACGACCGTCTGCGGCTCCTTGGTGGTGACCTCCCAGGAGTCGAACACGTCGTTGTTCAGCAGCACCTTGTTGTTGCCGTCGAGCACATCGGCGCCGGCGAGGACAGCAGTCAAGATGTAGGTGTTGTACGACGAGTTGGTGTCAGGCGTGTCGTTGTTGTAGCCCGAGTACCCGTCGTCGATGCCCACCGTGACGGTGCCTTCGTACCCCGGGGTGTCCGCGAGCTTGAAGTTTTCGCCGTTCTGCGCCTTGCCGAGCGCCATCGCCTTGATGTCGGTCGACCCGTTCTGGTCGGTACTGCCGCTGTCGCCACCGCTGCATGCGCTCAGCACAAGCGCGGAGGCCGCGACGAGCGACCAGGCGGAGACTGCCTTGGACTTCCTCATGAAGTGTGCCCTCCTAGCACTGGGCTCCTGAGATCGGAACAGGACCCCACACCGCTCCGGTGAGATGGCCCGGAGCTTATGACACGCCAAGCAACACTCATTTGGCGCACTGCGGGTGCACGCTAGAAAGGAAATGCACGAACAGTCACCAGTTACGGAGGGATCGTGACCAAAGGGTAACTTGCGGCTGACATCGAGAAATACAGTGGTTACCTGGAGGAATCAGTCGACCACTCGAACGCGCCGGGAAAAGTCACCCTCCAGGGGCGAACTCCGACTCGAATCGGCTACTTCGGACCACGCGTCCAGTTCACCGCCGACCCGAAAGGGCCCACCATCGGAGGACCTGCGGTTACTCCGGAAATACCAGAGCCGATGGCGAGGGTATCGGCCAGCTGGAACAACGGAATGGCGACATTCCGGCGCCACAATTCCGGTTCGAGGGCCGAAAGGGTGTCGGCGACCGGCGTGGCGCCGGTCAGCGCGGCGTCGATCGACGGCTGCAGGGCCGGGTCGCAGAAGCCGAGCGGGTTACCAGGGACGACCGCCTTGGTCTTGTCGGCGAGCTGGTCGGGACGGCAGCCGAAGGTGGACGCGAGCGCCGACGCGACGTCCGCACCGCCGGTGACCTGGCCGATCACGGCGATGTCGATGCCGACGTTGCCCGCGCCCTCCGACGTCGTCTGCTGCACCCCGTTGAGCACCGGCATGGCCAGCAGCGTCGAGAACAGCTCCCTCGGCTGCGGCGCGATCGCGCTGACCTCGATCCCCGCGGCCACCAGTTGCGCCGTCAGTTCCTTGGCGATCGTCGCGTACGGCTCCTGCTTCGCGGGTGAGGCGACGACCAGCGAAAGATTCTTCCCGTTCTTGCGCCAGGTCCCGGCTTCCTTGGTGTACCCGGCGGATTTGAGCAGTTCCTCGCCCTTGGCCGGGTCGGCCGCCGACGGCGGGCCGGGGGCCGGGATCGTCGGCTGGAACCCGGTGGCCGACGGGACGCGGACCTGGGCGTCGGCGCGGAGCTTGTCCGACGGACCGCCTTCCGCCGCCTCGGTGATCAGCTTGCCGCGGTCTATCAGCGCGGTGACGCCCTCGCGCACCTTGGGATCCGACAGTGTCGAACTCACCGGCCGCAGCAGGATCTGCGCGACCGTGGGACGGGCGACCGTGTGCAGCTGGACGGCGGAGCCCAGTTCGCCGAGCCGTTTGAGGGCGTTGCCGTCGGCCCTGGTCATCACGAACTGGTCGTTGCCGCTGCGCAGGGCGGCCAGTGTGCCGTCCTGATCGGCCGCACGGAGCACGATCCGGTCCAGCGCGGAGGGTTTCTCCCAATAGCGCTCGTTGCGCTCCAGCACGACCTCTCCGCGCGCGGTGTCGAGGCCCTTGATCGAGTACGGCCCGGCTACGGCCGGGAACGTCGTCGCCAGCGCGCCCTGCCAGCCGTTCGGGGCGTCCTTGAGCAGGTGGGCGGGCAGGAGGTTGTTGAAGAGCGTCTGCCAGCCCGGGTACGGCTTGCCGAAGACGACCTCGACCCGTTTGCCGCCTTCGCGCGACTGGATGTCGGAGATCAGCCGGTAGCCCGCGGCGCCGATGACGCCGGGCTGGTCGCGCATCGCTTCGCGGAGGTAAGCGAAGTCCTCGGCGGCGATCGGCGCGCTGTCGGACCAGGAGGCGTCCGGCCGGATCGTGTACGCGACCGTGAACGGCTGCTGCGAGACGACCTCGGCGGACTTCATCAGGCTCTTGTCCAGCTCGACGCTGCCGTCGTCCTTCGGGCGGAACACCGAGGGGAGCAGCAGCTGCGAAAGCGCCGACGTCACTTGGGAGGCGTCGGCGAAGTTATGCGGGTTGTAGCCGCCGAGAACGTCGTCGACACCCACGACGACCTGCGAAGGCGTCTTCGTGGTCGAGGTGCTCACCGGGGAGGCCGACGAGCTGACCACGGGTGGGGGCGGGGTGTTGCTGCAAGCGGCGAGGAGCACGGCCGCGCACGCCAGTATGGGTGCCGCTGTGTTCGCTACCCGCACGCCTGAATCCTCCCGATTTTTTCCCTCGCCATGCTGCCACGGGGGACTGTGCCGACGCAGCGAGATTCCCATATCGGCCCGGTCGACGCGTGACCGGAGGTGGTCACCCGTCCGGTGGACGTCGGGGAGCGCCGTGAGGTTCCTGCTCAAGGCTCGGGAAAACGCTTAGCCCGGCGAAGTGGCCGCCGTTAGCTTGCGGAAGTGACCAAACGCGCGCTTGTCCTCGTGGTCGTGCTCCTGTCCACGTTCACCTTCCCGCTGACCATCACGGGCGCGTCGGTCGCCCTGACGGACATCGCGGACGACCTGGACGCGGGCCTCGCGGCCACCCAATGGGTCGTCAACGGCTACAACGCCTGCTTCGCGAGCTTCCTGGTCTTCGCGGGCTCTCTGGCCGACGTGCTGGGCAGACGGCGGATCTACGTGGCCGGTCTGACGCTGTTCGCCGGCGGCGGGATCGCGTGCACGGTCGCCGGGAACATCGTCGTCCTCGACCTCGTCCGGCTCGTCGCGGGAACGGGCGCGGCCGCGGCGGTGACCGGCGGGCTGGCGATCCTCACCGAGACGTTCCATGGCGCGGCGCGGACGCGGGCGTTCGGCTTGGTCGGGACGGTGCTCGGGATCGGTCTCGCCTTCGGGCCGTCGATCGGCGGCCTGCTCGTCGATCTGCTGGGCTGGCGGGCCGTCTTCGGCGCCCCGGCCGCCGTCGCGGGCCTCGTACTGGCCCTCACGCCGCTTCTGCCGGACGTTCGCGGTACCACCGGGCGCCGGATCGACTGGGCGGGTGCCGCGCTCTTCACGGGCGCGATCGGGCTGCTGATCTTCGGCCTGGTCGAAGCGGGCGAACTGGGCTTCGGTCATCCGCTCGTCATGGGCGCCCTGGTGCTGACCGTCGTGTTCGCCGCGGCCTTCCCGTTCGTGGAACGGAGGCGTGCGGATCCGTTGTTCGACCTCGCCCTGCTGGCCAACCGCGGGTTCACCTCGCTCGCCGTCGCGGCGGGCGCGCTGGTGACCATCCTGGTGCCGTTGCTGGTCTACCTGCCGTCGTACCTGATCGAGGTCGTCGGGCTCGGCGCCGGGGAAGCCGGGCTGTGGCTGCTGATGCTCACCGCGCCGACCGTCCTGTTCCCGGCCGTGGGGGCCGCGCTGGCGCGGCGGCTGCCGTCGTCGTGGTTCGTCGCCGGCGCGGTCGCCGTGAGCGCGGCGGGCGCCTTTCTGCTGATGACCATGAACGCGTCGTCGGGGGTGCTCTCGTTGCTCGTCCCGCTCGTTCTGGTCGGGGCGGGCACCGGATTGACGATGGGTTTGCTGGACGGTTTGGCAATCGGTTCCGTCGGCCCGGAACATTCCGGAACGGCGGCCGGAATGTTCACCACCGCACGATTGGCGACGGAAACGATCGCGATCGCGGTTGCCGGTGCCGTTCTCGCGTCGATTACCGGAGGGAAGCTCTCCGGTGAGTCCTATACGGACGCATTTAGGATCGTTTGTTTCGCGCTGGGTTGTGTCGGCGTTCTCGGGACGGTCTTCGCGGCCGTCCTCTCGCCGCGACGGGAAGCCGTTCCAGCGTTGTGAACACCGTCCAAAAAGGAGAACGGCTTTCCCAACAGAATTGTCGAAAAAGGCTCATTTTAACAAAGAACGCCTGATCGAATACTCTGTGTGACCATCAACCGGCCGAAAAAAGCCAGAGGGCGCCTGATCACGTTGAGTGACCAGACGCCCTCCGGCGTTCGCTGAGTGGATCAGCCGCGATTCTTGTTGCGGTTGCGTTCCTTGGCGCGCTGGTTGACGTCCAGCGTGACCTTGCGGATCCGGACGACGTCCGGGGCGACCTCGACGCACTCGTCGACGGAGCAGAACTCCAGCGCCTCCTCCAGGCCCATCTTGCGCGGGCGGGCCAGCGTCTCCATCACGTCGGCGGATGACTGACGCATGTTGGTCAGCTTCTTCTCCTTGGTGATGTTGATGTCGAGGTCCTCGGCACGCGGGTTCTCACCGACGACCATGCCCTCGTACACCTCGGCGCCCGGCTCGACGAAGAAGGTGCCCCGGTCGGCCAGCTGGATCATCGCGTACGCGGTGATCGGGCCGGAACGGTCGGCGACCAAGGAGCCGGAGTGGCGGGTGCGGATCTCGCCCGCCCACGGGAAGTAGCCTTCGAACACGTGGTTGGCGATACCGGTGCCGCGGGTCTCGGTGAGGAAGTCGGTACGGAAGCCGATCAGGCCGCGCGCCGGGAGGACGTAGTCGAGCTTGATGCGGCCCGAACCGTGCCCGCCCATGTGCTCCATGCGGCCCTTGCGAGCGGCCAGCAGCTGCGTGATGCCGCCGAGGTGCTCTTCGGGGGCGTCGATCGACAGGCGCTCGAACGGCTCGTGCAGCTTGCCGTCGATCATCCGGGTGACCACCTGCGGCTTGCCGACGGTCAGCTCGAAACCCTCGCGGCGCATCTGCTCGACCAGGATGGCCAGCGCCAGCTCGCCACGGCCCTGGACCTCCCAGGTGTCGGGGCGCTCGGTCGGCAGCACCTTGATGCTGACGTTACCGATGAGCTCCTGGTCCAGCCGCGCCTTCACCAGGCGCGCGGTGACCTTGTCGCCGCCGCTGCGGCCTGCCAGCGGCGAGGTGTTGACACCGATGGTCATCGAGATGGCGGGCTCGTCGACGGCGATCCGGGGCAGCGCCTCGGGGTTCTCGACGTCGGCGAGGGTGTCGCCGATGGTGATCTCGGGGATGCCGGCGATGGCGACCAGTTCGCCCGCGCTGGCCTCGGTCGCCGGAACGCGGGTGAGCGCCTCGGTGACGAGCAGTTCGGAGATCCGGACGTTCTGGATGGTGCCGTCCTCGCGCATCCACGCCACGGTCTGCCCCTTGCGGAGGTTGCCGGAGTGGATGCGGATCAGCGCGATGCGGCCGAGGAAGTTCGACGCGTCGAGGTTGGTGACCAGCGCGCGCAGCGGCCCTTCCCGGTCCGCGAAGGGCGGCGGCACGTGACGCATCAGGGTCTCGAACAGCGGGTCGAGGTTCTCGCTCTCGGGCACCGCGCCGTCGGCGGGCTGCTCGAGGCCCGCCTTGCCCGCTCGCGCGGAGGCGAACACGACCGGCAGGTCGAGGATCGCGTCGAGGTCGGCGTCCTCGATGTCGCCCGCCAGGTCGAGGAGCAGGTCGTGGGTCTCCTCGACGACCTCGGAGATCCGGGCGTCGGGGCGGTCGGTCTTGTTGACCACGAGGATGACCGGAAGGCCGGCCTCGAGGGTCTTGCGAAGCACGAACCGGGTCTGCGGGAGCGGCCCCTCGCTGGCGTCCACCAGCAGGACGACGCCGTCGACCATGGCGAGGCCGCGCTCGACCTCACCGCCGAAGTCGGCGTGGCCGGGGGTGTCGATGACGTTGATCGTCACCGGGCCGTTCTCGGTCTCGCGGTGGATGGAGGTGTTCTTCGCGAGAATGGTGATGCCTTTTTCCCGCTCGAGCTCCCCGGAGTCCATCACGCGGTCGACGAGCTCGGCGCGCTCCTCGAAGGCGCCGGACTGCCGGAGCATGGCGTCGACGAGGGTCGTCTTGCCGTGGTCGACGTGTGCGACGATGGCGACGTTGCGCAAGTCGGGTCGCGTCTTGCCGGAATGGCGGCCGGCATCGACTGCGGTGGCGCTGGCTGCGGGCACGCGAAGGCTCCAAAGGGTTTCAAGTTCGGGTGTGGTGCCCGCGCTCGCACAGTTCGAGACACGTCTGACCGACTTTGGCCATACGCGGACCACACCAGGATACCTGTAGCCCGACTGTGAGCAGCCCCACGCCCCCAGATCGATTAGGCTCACCTAACGTGAACGGCCGAGGCGGGCGTCGCCGACGAAGTCCGACGAGGAGCGCGAGTGGGCAAGAAGAAACCCGACGACCCGCAGAAACTCGTGCGCAAGTGGATGAAGTCCGGCAAGGTCAAGAAGAAATGCTGCCGATCCAAGCCACGGTGCGGGAAATGCCCCGTCCTCGCCCTCAAAAAGGCGAAGACGAAGATCGCGAAAGCGGCTTAGAAGATCGTCGAAGCGCCACCGCCTCGTTGACCGCCCGCAGTTCCGGCGCGGACCGGGTCGACGAGAACTCGATCACCTCGTAGACGGCCATGTGCTTGATCGAGAAGGGGGTCGGTCGCGAGGATCGCGTCCAGCTTTCCCCTGACCATGGGCCTGGTGATGATGACCCCGCCGATGCGCGGGTCGCGCCTGCCGGAGGCCAGGAAATGGCCGTGCTCGTACTGTTCGGTCAGCCAGTCGGCGTGGTCTGGGAGCACGCAGTCGATTTCTTCGATGGGCGCCGTGTAGGTCAGCAGAACGACCTACATGAGATGAAGGTAGACCCGGATCTCCACTTTGACAGGCGTACTACCAAAGCCGATACGAAATGCTCGCGCGACATGCCCGGAATGAGTGACCCACGCCTTTCCTCCCCGCAAGTAGTCCTCTAGTTGCGATCATTCGACGTCGAACTACCGCCACTAGAGGACTACTTGCGGTAGTTGCGCGTGCGTGGATCGCAACTAGAGGACTACTTGCGGGGTCGCGTATCGTCGTCGGCGTGCGCGCGCAGAACGCTCAGTGGTGGCCGCCCTCCGGCGGCCCCGAAGTCCTGCGCTGAACCAGACGAGCGCACCACCAGGCCGCCCCACCGGGCGGCCTTTTTCGTGCCCGGCCCTGGGGCGGCCCGAATCCGGAAGGATGAAGGCAGATGATCAGGTTGTCCGGGATCACCCCGTCCGGTCACGTCCACGTCGGGAACCACCTGGGGGCCATCCGGCGCTGGGCCGACGAGGGCGGGCCGGACGACCTGTACTTCGTCTCCGACCTGCACGCCATGACGAACTCGCACAATCCGGCGATGCTGCGCTCGATGGCTTCCGAACAGCTGGCCGTGCTGATCGCGGCCGGGATCGAGCCGGACCGCGTGTTCGTGCAATCCGACATAGCCCGCGAACTGGGTGCCCTCAACTGGGTACTGGAGTGCACCTGCAACTACGGCGAGGCCGCCAGGATGATCCAGTTCAAGGAGAAGTCGAAGGGCCAGGCCGGCGTCCGGCTGTCCCTGCTGACCTATCCGGTGCTGATGGCGGCGGACATCCTGCTGCAGGGCGCGGGCGAGGTCCCGGTCGGTGAGGACCAGCGGCAGCACGTCGAACTGGCGAGAACGCTGGCGAAGCGGTTCAACTCCACCTACGGCGACGTGTTCACCATGCCGAAGGCGGTGCTGCCGCCCGCCGGTGCCCGGATCATGGACCTCGCCGCGCCGACGCGGAAGATGTCGAAATCGACGCGGGAGGAGGCTGGGGTCGTCTTCGTCCTCGACGAGGCCGACCACGTCAGACGGAAGGTGAAACGCGCGGTGACCGACGGTGGCTCCAAGCCCGCCTACGCGCCGGAAACCCGGCCGGGGATGGCGAACCTGCTGGACATCCTCGCGGCCTGCGTCCACGAGAAGCCCGAGGTCCTGGCCGACCGGTACGACTCCTACGGCCAGGTGAAGGAGGCCGTCGCCGAGGCGCTCATCGAGGAACTGCGGCCGGTCCGGGAACGGGCGCTGGCGCTGCTCGCCGACCCCGGTGAGCTGGAACGGGTCCGGAAGGCGGGTGCCGTCCGGGCGGCGGAACGCGGTGAGCACCGGCTGCGGTCCGCGCTGCGGCTCATCGGCGCCGGCTAAACGCGCTCCGCGGGCCACGCTGACGCCTTGATCGAGTACAGGAAGGCCCCTTCCCTGCGCCTAGGTCAGGGCCCAGGCAAGGTTGCAGAGCGGCTGGTCAGCGCCGCTGCGGGTAATCCGGACTCACCATCGCTAGGACCCCGCGACGATGAAGGAATCAGGACACTCTAACGTCCCAATTTTTTCATCAACAGCCTCATGCAGCGACGAATAGCTGCCTGACCTGCGAAACCTCGACTTTGCCGGACCCCTTGCGCCTAGGTACAGGAAGGGGGCCTTCCTGTACTTGCGAGCAGGGTGTAGAGAGCGGGCAGGAGGATCCGGTCGGCCGGTAGCCAGTCGAGGCCGTCGAGGTCGCCTGTAGAAACCCAACGGACGTCTTTGTGTTCCACCGCCCGCGGCTCGTCCCCCGCCGAGACCAGCGAAGCGGCATAGATCCGCAGCACTTTCCCGCCCGGCAACGGAACGTCGTCGCCGACCCGGCCCCCGACCGTCACCGCGACGTCGAGTTCCTCCAGGCATTCACGCGCCAGAGCGGCCTCGTCGCCTTCGCCGTCCTCGACCCGTCCGCCCGGCAGTTCCCATTGCCCGGCGTGGTCGGCGGGCCAAGCCCGCTGCTGCGCCAGCAACTGTCCGTTCCGCACGATGGCGGCGCCCACGATGACCACGCGCTCACCCTACTGAGGGCGTGCCGCCTGCCAGACGATCTGGAAGCGCGCCCCGCCATCGGGTGATTCGCCGACGCGCACCCGGCCACCGCGCCGCCGGACGGCCTCCGCGACCATCGCCAGTCCCAGCCCGGTGCCGCCGGAGGACCGCGCCCGCGAATCGGAGACGCGGTAGAACCGGTCGAAGACCCGCTCGCGGTGTGCCGGCTCGATGCCCGGCCCGTCGTCGTCGACCACCACCCGCACGGTGGACCGCGCCGCGAGCACCGACACCACGATCTCCCCGCGCGCGTACCGGCAGGCGTTGCGCAGCAGATTGCTCAGCACGAGTTCGACCTCGGCGTGGGTGGCCAGCGCCCACGCCGTGCCGACCGTGCCGCTCACCCGGATCTCCGGCGCGTCGGCGGGCATCCGCGCGACCGCCGCCCGCACCTCGCTCACCAGCTCGACCGGTTCCGCGGGCGGCGCCTCCCCCGCGTCCGACCTCGCCAGCGCCAGCAGCCCGTCGAGGAGCACGGAAAGCCGCTCCGCCTCCTCGAGGACGTCGGACAGCGTCTCCTGCGAGAGTTCGGGATCGGGGTTGGTGACCGCGACCTCGGCCTGCACGCGGATCGACGCGACCGGCGACCGCAGTTCGTGCGCGGCGTCCCCGGTGAACCGCCGCAGCCGCTCGGCGGCCTCTTCCTGACGCGCCAGCAGCGCGTTGAACTCTTCGGCCAGCGCGCGGAGTTCGTCGTGCGAATCGGGCAGCGGCAGCCGCGCGCCCGGCGGGAGCGCCCGCACCGACCCGCGCATCCGGGCCACCGGCCGCAACGCGAACCGCACCAGCAGCCACGTCGCGATCCCCGCGCCCACCGCCCCGACGGACGCGACCACGAACAGCCACAGCCCACCGGAACGCACAGCGGTGGCGAAGCCGACCAGACCCGCACCGACGATGACCAGCCGCTGCTGCCCGTCGGGCGCGGTGACCACGGTCCCCACCCAGCGCCAGCTGTGCTCACCGCCGGTCGTGACCGATTCCCCCGCCTTCAAAGCGCGGACGTCCGACGGCCCGAGGTTCGCGGGCGGCACGCCGTCCACCGGTCCGCCGCCGGTGTCGAGCACCCGGACGGTGACCGCGGAGGCCGTCGGCGGCCGCCCCGTCGCGACGTCGGCCTTCGCGGTGGCCAGCTGGGCACTGAGTTCTTCGTCGACCGAGCCGACGAGCAGTGGCTGAAGGTTGTCCCTGGCGACCGCGGCCAGCCCGAGCAGGAAACCGAGCGTGACGGCGGCCGCGAGGAGGGTGATCCGGACCTGGAGCGAACGGCGGCGCCACCAAGACGGCGACACGATCACCCCTGTCCCGCCGGTGCGATGACTTCGTCGAGCTGCGCGTCCGAGGCGAGGTAGCCGTGCCCGCGTACGGTACGGACCAGTGCGCCCGCGCCGACGGCGTCGAGCTTGCGGCGCACGTAACCGACGTAGACCTCGACGACGTTGCGGGTCGCGGCCTGCTCGTCACCCCAGACGGCGCGCAGCAGTTCGTCCTTGGTGACCACCGTTCCCGCCCGGCCTGCCAGCACCTCCAGCAGCGCGAACTCGCGCGGGCTGAACGACACCTCGACGCCGTCGTAGCGGACCTGCCGCAGGCTCCGGTCGACTTCGAGCGCGCCGATCCGCAGCGGCCCGCGGATCGCGTCCGGGGACGCCCGCCGCAGCACCGCGCGTACCTGTGCGACCAGGACGACGAACGAGAACGGCTTCACGAGGTAGCCGTCGGCGCCGAGGTCGAGACCGTCCGCCTGGTCGACCTCGCCGTCTTTCGCGGAAATCATCAGCACCGGCGTGGTGACGCCGAGCGCACGCAGCCGTTCGAGTACGCGGTAGCCGGAAAGACCCGGAAGCATGATGTCGAGCAGGACGACGTCGAAGGAGCCCGTCTGCGCGAGCCGCAGGCCGCTGGGCCCGTCGGCCGCCGTGACCACGTCCATGTCCTCGGCGCGCAGCCCGCGCTGCAACGCCTTGCGCACGCCGGGCTCGTCGTCGACCACCAGTACTCGAGGTTTCACGTTCCTCATCATTCACGCTTTCACCAGCTCACGCGCGAGCTCTCAGCGCCATCTCAGCTCCGGCGGCGGAGTCTGAGTGGTATCTCAGCGTTTCCGGGGAAGCGTTGTCGCCAAGACCCGAGCACACTGGGGTTCGGGGAACCAGGGAGAGACAGCATGGATCCGAAGAGGAAGGCCATCACCGCGGCGGTGGTGGGGACGGCACTCGGCGTCGGCGGGCTCGCCGTCGTCGCGATGCCCGCCACCGCGGGTGACGCGCCGATCTTGCCGCAGATCAGCGCCGAAGAGCTGGTGCAGTCCACGCTCAACGCCACGCCGCCGTCGTTCGACGGGAAGGTCAAGGTCGACAACGACCTCGGCCTGCCGCAGGTCGGCAGCACGCTGCCCGGCGCGTCGGCGCTCAGCATCGACTCGGCGCAGGTCTCCACCGACGGCGCGGGCAAGAGCAAGGTGTCGCTCACCGAGGGCTCCAGCCAGCAGACCATCGTCAAGAACGGGGAGACCGTCTGGGAGTACAACTCCAAGGACAACTCCGCCACCAAGATCACCATCCCGCCGGAACTGGCCAGGGAGCACAAGGGCAAGGTCGAGGGCCAGACCGTCGACCCGGCCACCGCGGCCGCCGAACTGCTCGGCAAGGTGCGGGAGAGCAGCACGATCGCCGTCGACGGGACGTCGTCGGTGGCCAGTCGTTCGGCCTACGAACTGGTGCTGACGCCGAAGCCGGCCGAGCGGACGCTCCTGCGCGAGATCCGCGTCGCGGTCGACTCGCAGACGCGGCTGCCGCTGCGGCTGACGGTGCTGGCCAACGGCACCTCCTCACCGGCGTTCGAGGTCTCCTTCAGCGAGATCAACTTCGCGGACCAGCCCGCGTCGAACTTCGAGTTCACCCCGCCGAAGGGCGCGAAGGTGACCGAGAAGACCGCCGAGGTCGACCCGAAGAGCCGCGAGCTCGCCGAGCAGGCGAAGTCCGAGGTCAAGGTCGTCGGCGACGGTTGGGACACCGCCATCACCGGCAAGATCCCGGCCGACGCGCTGGCCAAGGCCGGAACCGCCAAGGACGAGGAAGGCCGCCAGGTCGACCCGAAGGCGCTGCTTTCGCGGTTCGCCAAGCCGGTCAGCGGAGCCTGGGGCAGCGGCTGGCTGGTGACCACCAAGGTCGGCAGCGGAGTGCTGACCGACGACGGCCGCTACGCCGTCGGCGCGGTGCCGGAGCAGGTCCTCTTCGAGGCATTGGCCACGAAGTGACCACTACGTTCGAAGCCGGGGCGGGCGTCTCTCAGGAGGCGTCCGCTCCGGCGGTACCCATGGCGGCCCGCACCAGGGGCCTGCGCAAGGTCTACGGCCGCACGGTGGCCGTGGACCACGTCGACCTCGACGTTCCCGAAGGCGCCGTGCTGGGGATGCTCGGCCCCAACGGTTCGGGCAAGACGACGACCATCCGGATGCTGCTCGGTCTCGTGCGGCCCACCGAGGGCGAGGTCGAACTCTTCGGCAAGCGGATGCCGGACGAGGCGGCGCACGCGCTGCCCGACGTCGGCGCGCTGGTCGAAGGGCCGGGCTTCCACCCTTTTCTTTCCGGGCGGGAAAACCTGCTGCGCGTCGCCGCGGCCGAACCGAGGCTGGCCTCGGCCGGGATCCCCGGAGCGGTCGACTCGGCGCTTGAGCGGGTCGGCCTGATCGATGCCGCGAACCGGCGCTACAAGGGCTATTCGCTCGGGATGAAGCAGCGGATGGGGCTCGCGAGCGCGCTGCTCGTGCCGCGGCGGATGGTCGTGCTCGACGAGCCGACCAACGGCCTCGATCCGGCCGGTACCAGGGAGATCCGCCGGATCATCGCCGAACTGCACGCCGACGGGGTCACCGTGCTGGTGTCCTCGCATCTGCTGGCCGAGGTCGAAGCGACCTGCACGCACGTCGCGGTGCTCCAGTCGGGGAACGTGATCGCCCAGGGCGAGCTCGCGGAACTGCTGGAGTCGGGGAACGCGGCGCTGCTGGTGCGGACGCCGGACGCCGAACTCGCGGTGGAAACGTTGCGGGAGAACAGGATCGGCAGCAGGCTCACGCCGGACGGTGTCCGGGTGGACCTCACCGCTGCCGAAGCCCCCGACGTCCTGCGTCATCTGGTGACGGCCGGGGTGGCCGTGCACGAGGCGGCGAAGGCCCGGACCGGTCTGGACGACCTGTTCGCCCGGCTGACCCAGCCGGAGTCCACTGTAGACCGTGAGGGGGAGTCGTGACGCACGCTCTGGCCGCGGCACCAGCCCCGCGGACCGGCCAGGACAGTGTCGGTCTGCTCCGGTTGTATCGCGCCGAACTGCGCTGGATCTTCCGGCGGCCCCGCACGCTGGCCGTGCTGGGGCTGCTCGCGTTGATCCCGGTGGTCATCGGCGTCGCGTTGACGCTCGTCGACGAGGCGGTCGATCCCAACGGTGGCGGCGGCGACGGCGCTTTGCTCACCTCCGCGGTCAGCAACGGGTTCATCCTGCCGGTGGCGGCCCTGACCATGACGCTCGCTTTGCTGCTCCCGCTCGCTTCGGCGATGGCAGGGGCGGACGCGATCGCCGGCGAGGCCGCGCACGGAACACTGCGGGGCTGGCTTCTCGCCCCCGTCGGCCGTGGCAGGCTGCTCACGATCAAGGCGTTCGGCGTCGCGACGGTTTCGGCGATCGCCGTACTGTCCATGACGTTCACCGGTTTCGTCACCGGGCTCGTCATCAGCGGCACCGACTCGATGTTCACCCTCACCGGTTCTACGCTGAGCGTCTGGGACGCGCTGGGCCGCGTCCTGCTCGTGGCCCTGTGGGTGACGCTGCAGCTGTGGGCGGTCGGCGCGGTCGCGCTCGCGATCTCGTCGTTCACCGAACATCCGATGCTGGTCGTCGCCTCGGTGCTGGCGGGGACGATCGTGTTCACCATCCTCGGCATCCTGGACGCGGTTTCGTGGCTGCATCCGTTCCTGCTCAACGAGAACTGGTCACAGGCACCGGCTTCGGTGCTGATGGACCCGCTGGACACGGCGATGCTCGGCGAGGGCGCGCTACGCGCCGCCTGCTACATCGCCATCGGGCTCTCGATCGCCTACGCACGCCTCACGACTCGGGACGGGTGACCCTCGGCTTCCGGGGAGCTGAAGGGGCCCTTCACCGCATGCGACGCGGTGAAGGGCCCCTTTGCTGCGTCAGATGCGGGGAAAGTCCCCTTCAGCCGCTTCTCAGCGACGGTATGCGAGACGGGCCCCGGCAGCCCTGCGGAAACCGCGGACTCCAGACCGGAGTACCGCAACTAGAGGACTACTTGCGGGAGTGGGGCGATGCCGTCCGGGTCCAGAGCGAGCCTCACCGTGTCGCCAGGGCGGAGATCGGCGGTCACCGGCGCGACGGCGTCCACAGTGGACTGATCGCCGAGCGCGACCACGAGCCGGACATGCTCCCGCCGGTGCACCACCGCCACCACCTCGCCTTCCACTCCGGAAGACGCCACCCGCAAACCGTGCGGTCGCAGCCCCAGCCGCACCGCGCCGTCCTCGACGTCCGGCAACGCGGCCTCGCCGAGCGCGGTCCGCACCACCCCGCCGGACGCCTCGCCGTCGACGAACGTCGTGACGCTGAGGAATCGCGCCACCCCCTCGTCCACCGGTTGCCGCCAGACCCGGCGCACCGCGCCCTCCTGCCGGATCTCACCGTCGTCCAGCACGGCGACCCGGTCGGCGAGGGTGAACGCCTCTTCCTGGTCGTGTGTGACCAGCAGCGCGGTGATCTTGCTGCGCCGCAACAGTGCGGCGAGGTCGATCGCCAGCTGTTCCCGCAGTCCGGCGTCCAAACCGGACAGTGGTTCGTCCAGCAGCAGCAACCGCGGTTCCGGCGCCAGCGCGCGGGCCAGCGCCACCCGCTGCGCCTGCCCCCCGGACAACTCGGTGACCCGCCTCCGCTCGTAACCGCCGAGCCCGACCAGATCCAGCAGCGAACGGACCCGCTCCGCGTGCTCGGCGCGCGGGACGTCGTGCATCCGCAGGCCGAACGCGATGTTCGAGGCGACGTCCTTGTGCGGGAACAGTTGCCCGTCCTGGAACACCAGCCCGAACTCCCGCTGGTGCACCGGTACGCCGGAGAGGTCTTCGCCGTCCCAGCGCACGGTGCCCGAACTCAGCGGCTCCAGTCCGGTGATCGCCCGCAGCAGCGTCGACTTCCCCGAACCGGACGGGCCGAGCAGCGCCAGCACCTCGCCGTCGGCGATGTCCAGCCGGGCGCCCTTCACGGCCGGATGAGATCCATAGTGGACGGTCAGGTCCCGTACCGACAGCGACACTAGAACTCCCCTACCGAATTCTGCCCGCGGACCGCGCCGAACCGGTCGATCAACACCACCGCCACCACGGTCACGATCATGAGCAGCGCACAGGCCGCGTAGGCCATCTGGTTGTTCAGTTCACCCGGCCGCGAGATCAGCGTCGCGACGGCGACCGGCAGTGTCGGCGCGTCCGGCCTGGCGAGGAAGCTCGTCGCGCCGAACTCGCCGAGTGCGACCACGTAACCGAAACCGGCCGCCGCGACCAGCGAACGCGCCGTCAGCGGGAGATCGATCTCGCGCCACACCCGGCCGGGACTCGCACCGAGTGCCGAAGCGGCCTGCCGCAGCCGGACGTCGACCGACCGCAGCACCGGCAACACCATCCGCACGATCAACGGGATGATCACCAGCGCCTGCGCGAGCGGCACCAGCAGTGGCGACGTCCGCAGATCGCCCGGCAGCGCGTCGAGCGTGATGAGGTACCCGAAACCGACGGTCACCGCGGAAACACCCAGCGGCAGCATCAGCGCCGCGTCCATCGTCTCGCCCATCCCCCGCGCCAGCCTGCCGGGCGTCCGGCGCAACGCCACCAGCACGACCGAGGCCAGCACGCCGACGATCATCGCCAGGATCGTGGCGTCGAACGCCGTCCGCAAGGACATCGACGCCGCGGCCCAGCCCGAAACCTGCAGCGCGCCACGGGTTCCTTGACCACCGAGCGCCGCGTACCCGGCGAAACTCCATCCGTCCGAAGTGGACACTGACTCGACGAGCAGCGCCACGATCGGGGTCATCAGGAGCGCGATCACCGTGAGGCCCGCTCCCACGGCCCACCACTCGCCACCCCTCGGCAGGCGCGCGGTCTCGGATCGCGAGCGCAGCCGGACGGCGTTCTCCCGGCGGCGCCTGGCCAGCGCGCCCACCACCAGCGCGGCGACGACGGCGGCGAACTGCACCAGCGACAACGCGGCCGCACCGGAAAGGTCGAGCAGTTCGACCGTGCGCAGGTAGATCTCGGTCTCCAGCGTCCGGAACTTCGCCCCGCCGAGAATGAGCACGACCCCGAAACTGGTGGCGCAGAAAAGGAACACCACCGCGGCCGCGGACGCGATGGCAGGCGCGAGCGCGGGCAACGTCACCGAGCGGAAGGCCCGCCACGGCGACGCGCCGAGAGCCCGCGCCGCGTCCACCGTGCGCGGGTCGAGATGGCTCCACAGCCCGGAAACCGTGCGCGCGACGACGGCGACGTTGAAGAAGGCGTTGGCCAGCACCAAGGGCAGCAACCCGCCATCGGGCCAGAGCGCGCGGAACGCCAGGCCGACCACGACGGTCGGCAGTACGAACGGCACCAGCACGAGCGTCCTGACCAGTGAGACACCCGGCAGCCGCACCCGCGCGAGCAGGAACGCGACCGGCAGGCCCGCGAGTACCGCGACGATCGTCGAAACCCCCGCGCTCGCCACGGTGAATCCCGCGAGTTTCCAGGTCAGCGGGTCGCCGATGGCCGTACCGACCCCGCCGGAACCGAAACCCCGGCCGATGATCGCCGCGACCGGCCAGGCGAAGAACACCACGAGGAAACCGAGCGGCAGCACGGCGAGTGCGGCCAGCCCGGCGCCACGGGGAGTCAGCCTGGTGGTGCTCAGCCTTCTAACAGCGTGCGCCACTGGGCGATCCACTGCTCGCGCCCGGCCTGGATCTTGGCCGGTTCGAGCGTTTTCGGCTGCGGCGGCAGCGGCGCGGCCTGCGCCCAGCCCTGCGGGAGTTCGACGCCCTGGCGGGCCGGGTACACGTACATGTTGCCCGCCACGGTCACCTGGAACTGCTGGGACAGCAGGAAGTCCACGACCTTGCGGGCCTTCTCCACCTGCTTGCCGCCCGCCAGCACGCCCGCGTACTCGACCTGGCGGTAACAGGTGTCCAGCAGCGCCTTCGTGCGCGGCTTGCCGTCGTCGCCGAGTTCGGCGGCGGGCGATGAGGCGTAGGAGACGACGATCGGCCGCGGGCCCTTGCCCGAGGAACCGGAGAATTCCTTGGTGTAGGCCTCTTCCCAGCCACTGACCGTCTTGAGCCCGTTGGCCTTCAGCTGCGTCCAGTACGCCTGCCAGCCCTGCTCGCCGAACTGGGCGACGGTGCCGAGCAGGAACGCCAGCCCCGGCGACGATGTCGCCGGGCTCTCCGCGACCATCAGGTCCTTGTACTTGGCGTCGGCCAGATCCGCGAAGGACTTCGGCTCCGGGATCCCCTTGTCCACGAAGTACCGGGTGTCGACGTTGACGCAGACGTCGCCGAGATCGACCGCGGAGAGCCGGTGCCCGGGGTCGACGGAGTAGCGCTGCGGGCCACGATCGGCCTCCGGGCTGGTGTACTGCTCGAAAACGCCCTCGGTGAGCGCGCGGGAGGCGAACGCCGAGTCGACACCGTACGCGACGTCGCCGATCGGGTTCGCCTTCGTCAGCACCAGCTTGTTGGTGAGCGCGCCGGCGTCACCCTGCTTGAGCACGGAGATCTTGATCCCGGACTGCCGCTCGAACGCGTCGAGGACCTCCTGCGGGGCGAGCCACGAGTCGTGCGTCACGAGCGTGACCGTCGCCGGTGCCTGCGGGTCGTTCCCCGGAGTCCCGGAGAGCGAGCAGCCCGCGGCGAGGGCCGCCACCGTGCCTGCCGCAACCAGCGTGCGGAGGGCGCGTTTCATCTAGCCTCCTGCGTTTTCAAGGGGGGACCCGTGGCAAACGTGCAGCGTAGCCGACGGCGTACCACCATGGAGTCATGGCGGAAATCTTGAAGGACAAGCAAGCCGACGAGGCCGTGACGAAGCTCTCCGGCTGGACCCGTGACGGGGTCACGATCGAGCGAACGGCGAAGCTGCCGAGCTTCCCGAAGGCCATCGAAGCGGTGGACAAGGTGGCCGAACTGGCGGAGGCGGCCGACCACCATCCCGACATCGACATCCGCTGGCGGACCGTGACGTTCCGGCTCAGCACGCACTCCGCCGGCGGGCTGACGAAGAAGGACTTCGCGCTCGCTTCGCAGATCGACGGGGTCCTCGACGCCGTGTGACCTCCGCCTCGACCGCGCCACGACTCCGCTTCTCGGACGTCTACCCAGTACGACCAACGAGAAAAGGACGAATGATGACGCAGGCGATCGTGGTGGGCTTCTCCGCATTCGGCGCGATGGTGGCGGCCGCCGCCGGAGTGCTTTGGTACACCGTGCGCGAGCGGCGTCACCAGCACGATCAGTGATCTTCACCACACTGACACCGGCGAGGTAACGCGGAGCCTGATCAACGCGCTGTTCCCGGCGGACCTGTCGCTTCTCTCACCGGGGGAACCGCCGTGCACAACGCCTCCATCACCGCCGCCCAGCGCGCCTGGGTGACCGCCTTCGCCACCGCCATCACGTTGCTGACGATCGTCGTGCTCGGCTTGCTCGGCTAGAGCCGGAACTCACGAGTTCCGGCTCCAAGCACGCGAGGCATGCCTAACCCGCGTAGGCCTCACGGGCGGCGACAAGCTCCGGAAGGTGCTTCGCCGCCCACTCGCGGCATGCCTCGATCGGCTCGAACAACGTCCGGCCGAGCGGGGTGAGCTCGTACTCCACTCGAGGCGGCGTCTCGTCGTACGCCGTCCGCGTGATCATGCCGTCGCGCTCCAGTGCCCGGAGAGTCTCCGTGAGCACCTTCGCCGTGACGCCCCTCAGCGGGACCCGCAATTCGGAGAACCGGCGCGGTCCTTCTTCCAGGCACAGCACGACCAGACCGGCCCACTTGTCCCCGATCCGGAACGGCGTCAGATTCGACGGACACCCGGGCGCGAACATGTCGGGACTCAGTGGCTTCACCCGTTCGAAGTTACCCGAGCGGCTTGGCCCAGACCGCCAGTTTCACCGCGGTTTCGGCGTACCTCAGCGAGCCGACGGACATCGCGATCACGAGGTCGTACGCGTCGTCCTCAGGCGCGTCGAGATCGTGGCCGTTCAGGCCGTAGAAGACGAACGTAGCCATCCAGGCGAGGCGTTTGTTGCCGTCGATGAGCGCGTGGTTGCGCGCCAGCGACTCCAGCAGCACCGCCGCCTTCTCGTGCAGCGTCGGATACGCGTCCCGGCCCATCAACGACGCCCGCGGCCGGTGCGCGGAGGAGTCGAGAAGGCCGAGATCGCGGATCTTGGGCACCCGGAGGTCTTCCGCGAGCGCCAGGAGGTCTTCGACGGTGAGGTACTCGGTCACTGCGCGAGACGGTCGAGCAGAGCGGCGTAGCGCTCCCGGCCGTCCTTGGACAGCGCCCGGACACGGTCGTCACGGACGCGGCGCGCGGCCGCCTCGGTGATGGCGCGGACAGTCGCCTCGTGTTTGCTCACGCCGTCGGCCTCGGCCAGTAAGGCGAGAGCGCGCTCCTGCTCGTCGTTCAACCGCAGAGTCATGGCCATGACTTGATGATACCACTCTGGTAGCAGGCCAGTTTCCCGGACATCCGCCCGGCCCGTTCATCCTCGGCGTGCCCGGGATCCTCGTGCTGGCCTTGGCCGCCAAGTACCGCTGGATCCTCTTCCTCGGCGTCGCCGCACCGTCGAAGGTTCGTTCTGGGGGGCGGATCGCGGCCGCCGCCTGCGGCGTCGTCGCCGTCTCGCGGGCCTACCACCGGGTCACCGTGGGCTGAACCGGAAAAAGGGGACGATCGGAGGTTGCTCTGGCGCCCCGGTGACTATTGGCTACTCGGACGAAGGTTCTCCGAGAAGTGAGGGGTGTTCCATGGCAGGTCTGCGCAGGCGTGAGGTGCTCGCGGGCGCGGTGGCACTGGCGGGCGCGGCGACGATCGGGCTGAACCCCGGCACCGCCGCCGCGGCCACGCAGCAGCGTCCGGGCGCGCAGTTCCCGCCGTCGCTGGACTTCGGCGACTACCCGGTGATCGCGCGGGTCCGGTCGCGGCGGGCGCTGGAGCACCTGCGGGTGCTCAGCGACAAGATCGGCCCCCGGATCGCCGGCACCGAAGGCGAATTGCGCGCCAAGGACTACATCGCGAAGGTACTGCGCGAGCTGCGTTACCAGGTCACGCTGCAGCCGTTCCCGATCGCCGACAAGTTCCTGGGCGGCCTGTCGATCGGACGCGACAGCTGGCAGACCGGTTCATCGCCGCAGGGCGCGCAGGACGTCACGCGCGAAGCCGTCGTCGTCGACGCCGGTGACGGGACCACCCTGCCCGACGACCTGACCGGCAAGATCGTGCTGATCGCGGCCGTGACGAACAAGGCCGACGCGTACTTGACGGCCGCGCAGCGCGGGGCGGTCGCCGTGCTGCTCGGCCGGATCGGCGCCGACCCCGCGCGCAAACTGTCCGCTTTCTCCCCGACCCTCGCCACGCCGGTCACCGTCCCGGTGCTCGGCCTGGCACAGGTGCAGGTGGAGCGGCTGCGCGAGCGGCTCGCCAAGGGCCCGGTCAAGGTGAAGGCGTCGGCCACCCACCACAAGAACCTGACGTCGTACAACGTCATCGCCGAGCGGCCCGCCACGTTCCCCGGCAAGGACAACGGCGTGGTCATGGTGACCGCGCACTACGACAGCGTCCCCGGCTCCCCCGGCGCCAACGACGACGGCAGCGGCACCGTCCTGTGCCTGGAGCTGGCGCGCGTCCTGCGGTACCTGCCGACGAACAAGACGTTGCGGTTCGCGCTGTGGGGTTCGGAGGAGTACGGGCTGATCGGCTCGCGGCACTACGTCTCGAACCTGTCCGACCCGGAGGCCAGGCGGATCGCGGGCTGCTTCCAGAACGACATGGTCGCCACCAGCTGGGACCCGGCGATCACCTACTGGCTGCTCTCGGTCGACGGCGCCGACAACGCCACGACCGCGGCCGTGAACGCGGCCGCCAAACGACTCGGCTACGACCCGCGCGTCAAGGGCCCGGTCGCACGCGGTTCGAGCGACCACGTGCCGTTCTTCGAACGCGGGATCGCTTCGGGCAACTTCAGCTGGCGTGGCGAAAGCGGCCCGGCACTGCTGGAACCGACCTATCACACGCCGGAAGACACCATCAAGGACAACGTTTCCCTTGAGCGGCTTCAAGTTTCGCTGGAGCTGATCGGGGCGGCGGCGTACAGCCTGCTGCGGAAGTAGGCAGGGCTCTTGAGTGGTAAGGACGGTTAGAACCGTCCTTACCACTTACAAGACAGGGCTAGACGTTGAAGCGGAACTCCACCACGTCACCGTCGGACATGAGGTAGTCCTTGCCCTCCATGCGCACCTTGCCCGCGGACCGGGCGGCGGCCATGGAACCGTTCTCGATCAGGTCGTCGTACGAGACGACCTCGGCCTTGATGAAGCCACGCTCGAAGTCGGTGTGGATCACGCCGGCGGCCTGCGGGGCGGTCGCGCCCTGCGGGATCGTCCAGGCGCGGGACTCCTTGGGGCCGGCGGTGAGGTAGGTCTGCAGGCCGAGGGTGTGGAAACCGGCGCGGGCCAGCGAGTAGAGACCCGGCTCGTGCTGGCCGACGGACTCCAGCAGCTCCCGCACGGACTCCTCGTCGTCCAGCTCCAGCAGCTCGAATTCGACCTTCGCGTCGAGGAACACCGCGTCCGCGGGGGCGACCATCTTGGCCAACTCTTCGCGACGGGACTCGTCGGTGAGGATGCCTTCGTCGGCGTTGAAGACGTAGAGGAACGGCTTCGTGGTGAGCAGGCTCAGCTCGCGCAGGGCCTCGAAGTCGACCTCCTTCTGCGCCTGGAACAGGGTTCGGCCCCCGTCGAGGATCTCCTTGGCCTTGACCGCGTTGTCGAGGGCGGGCTTGGCTTCCTTCTTGGTCCGCGCCTCCTTCTCGAGCCGGTGCAACGCCTTGTCGAGCGTCTGCAGGTCGGCGAGGATCAGCTCGGTGTTGATCGTCTCGATGTCGCTCGCCGGGTCGATCCGGTCGTCGACGTGGATCACGTCCGGGTCGTCGAAGACACGGACGACCTGGCAGATCGCGTTGGCTTCGCGGATGTTCGCGAGGAACTTGTTGCCGAGTCCGGCGCCCTCGGAGGCGCCCTTCACGATACCCGCGATGTCCACAAAGGACACGACGGCGGGGACGGTCCGCTCGGAGCCGAAGACCTTGGCGAGTTCGTCCAGCCGGGGGTCCGGCAGCGGGACGACGCCGACGTTGGGCTCGATCGTCGCGAACGGGTAGTTCGCGGCGAGCACGTCGTTGCGGGTCAGCGCGTTGAACAGGGTGGACTTGCCGACGTTGGGCAGGCCGACGATGCCGAGGGTGAGACTCACGGGCCAGAAGTCTACGTGCCGCCCGCCACGACATCCGCCGAGGCCTGGATCGTCGTGTCGGATTTCCGCCAGCCGAGCCCTCGACCTGGTGGCACGATCGATGTCATGACCGAGCAGACGTTGGCCGAACGGGCCGTGTGGCGCGACACCGAACGGTGTTACCGCGCCGTCGCCGCCCGTGACTCCCGGTTCGACGGCCAGTTCATCATGGCCGTGGCCACCACCGGGATCTACTGCCGTCCGTCCTGCCCCGCGTCGACGCCGAAGCAGCAGAACGTCCGCTTCTACCCGACGTCGGCCGCCGCGCAGTCGAACGGCTTCCGCGCCTGCCGCCGCTGCCTCCCCGACGCCGTCCCCGGCTCGCCGGACTGGGACATCCGGGCCGACCTCGCCGCGCGGGCGATGCGGCTCATCTCGGACGGGACCGTCGAACGCGACGGCGTTCCGGGGCTCGCGCGACGGCTCGGCTATTCCGAACGTCAGCTGGGGCGCGTCCTCACCGCGGAACTCGGTGCCGGACCGCTCGCGCTGGCCAGGGCACACCGGGCGCACTCGGCGCGGCTGCTGATCGAGATGTCCGGGCTCCCGCTGACCGACGTCGCGTTCGCGGCGGGCTTCTCCAGCGTCCGCCAGTTCAACGAGACGATCCGTGAGGTGTTCGCGACGACGCCTTCGCAGCTTCGCGCGGCGAGTCTGCGTCGCGGGCGCCGCAGTGTCGACCAAAACAGCGCCTTAGAGACACCGACCGGGACCCGGCTGAGCCTGCGGCTGCCGTTCCGCAAGCCGTTCGACGCGGACGGGGTACTGACCTTCCTGGCCGACCGGGCCGTCCCCGGCGTCGAGCACGTGACGCGCGACGATTCCGGAGTGACCGGCTATGCCCGCACGCTGCGGCTCGCCCACGGCGCCGGCGTGGTGCGGCTGACGGCGAAGGACGACCACGTCCGCTGCGACCTGCGGCTCACCGACCTGCGCGACCTCAGCAGCGCGGTGGCCAGGATGCGGCGGCTGCTCGACCTCGACGCCGACCCCGAGGCGGTCACGCGGGTCCTCGGGGCCGACCCGGCGCTCGCGCCGCTGGTCGAGGCGATCCCCGGCATCCGGGTGCCCGGCGCGGTGGACGGGGACGAACTCGTGCTGCGCGCGATGCTGTCCCCCGCCGACACGGCGTCGCTCGCGGAAGCTCTCGGCGAACGGGTGCCCAGCTGCGACGAGTCACTGGAAGGGGTGACCACGGTGTTCCCGGCGGCCGCGCTGGTCGCCGAACACGGTCCGGCGCGAGTGGCCGCGGTGGCCAGCGCGCTGGCGGAAGGCGTTTCGGTCCACGTCGGCCGCGACCCGCTGGAACTACGAGCGGAGCTACTCGAACTCCCGGGAATCGGACCACGGACCGCGGACTACGTCCTGATGCGCGTACTCGGCGCACCGGACATCTTGCTGACCGGTGATCCGGCGCTGCGCCGAGGTGCGGCCGCGCTGGGGATCGCCGACGACGAAAAGACGCTGGCCGAACGCGGGCGGGCCTGGCAGCCCTGGTCCTCGTACGCCGGCATGTACCTGTGGCGCGCTTGAAAGGGCGCTGTCGACTGAAAGGACGAGATGAGCATCGCGTATTGGTCCACAATGGACACGAAGATCGGCCCGTTCACCGCCGTGGTGGCGGGTGACGGGGCCGTACTCGCCTCGGGCTGGACCGGCGACGTCGGCGAACTGACGCCACTGATCTCGCCGTCGCTGGCCCCCGGCGAGGTGAAGCAGCGACGAGACCTGGGGCCGGTGAGCACCGCGATCCACCGTTACCACGACGGCGACCTGGACGCGGTCGCCGACATCGAGGTGCGGCAGCGGTCCGGCGCTTTCCGGGAGCACGCTTGGGACATGCTGCGGAAGGTGCCCGCCGGTGAGCCGGTGAGCTACGCGGAGTATGCGGCACTGGCGGGGAGTCCGTCGGCGGTGCGGGCGGCCGCGTCGGCTTGCGCGAAGAACGCGGCGGCGTTGTTCGTACCGTGCCACCGGGTGGTGCGGACCGGTGGTGCGGTGGGGAACTTCCGGTGGGGTGTTCCGGCGAAGCAGTGGCTGCTGACCCACGAAGCCGCCTGAGCTGCCTGCTCCGGCTGCTATGAACGGCTCGTTACTTGCAAATTTTGCAAGTAACGAGCCGTTCATAGCACGTGAGGGCCAGGAATCAGACGGCGTGGATCTCGACCGAAGAGCCGGTGCGCGCCTTCCGCACCCGCAGCCGGGTCGGGATCCGCTGCCGCAGTTCCTCCACGTGCGACACCAGCCCGACCACCCGGCCACCGGCGCGAAGCTCGTCGAGGATGTTCATGACGATGTCGAGGGTCTCGGCGTCCAGAGTGCCGAAGCCCTCGTCGATGAACAGCGTGTCCAGCAGCGCGCCACCGGTTTCGGCGGCGACGACGTCGGCGAGGCCCAGCGCCAGCGAGAGCGACGCGAGGAAGGACTCGCCACCGGAAAGCGTCTTCGCGGGCCGCACGGTGCCGGAGTAGTCGTCGAGTACGTCGAGGCCGAGCCCGCCGCGGGTGCCTCGCGCCCCGGCCGCGTCGGAGTGCACGAAGGAGTAGCGGCCCTGGCTCATCGTCCGCAGGCGAGCGGTCGCCGCGACCGCGACCTCCTCGAGCCGCGCGGCCAGGACGTACGAGCGCAGCGACATCTTGCGCGCGTTCTGCCCGCGCCCGTTGACCACCTCGGCCAGCGCCTTCAGTTCGCGGTACCGCTCTTCGACCGGTACCAGTTCCGCCATGAAGGAGGTCATCCGCTCGGCCAGCCCGGTCAGGTCCGTGTGCCGGGTCTTGGCCGCCCGCAGTGCCGCGAACGCCTGTTCGGCCTCACCCCTGGTGTCCCGCGCCAGCTCCTCGGAGGCCGCGACGTCGATCTCGTCCTCGGGCGAGATGCCGAACAGCTCAGGCTGCGCGAGTTCCGCACGGGCGGCCCGCTCCATCACCTTCGCGTCGGCGAGACTGCTCTCCAATTTCGTGATCTGTTCGTCCGGCCGCGACGCCGCGCGCATCTCGTCGAGATCCGCGAAACCTTTGGCCCGCAAGGCTTCCTTGACCAGTTTCGCTTGTTCGTCACGACGCTCGCGGGTGCCGACGACATTGAGCCGTGCTTCGGCCAGCGCGTCGAGGCGGGCCGCGAAGCCGAGCAGGTGCCGACGCTTCGTCCCGACGTCGGCGAACTCGCCACGCGCGGATTCCAGCCGCCGTTCCCGTTCGGCCAGCCGCTCCACCAAGCCGCGCACCTCGGCGGCGACCTCGACCGCACGCCGCTCGGCCACCCCGCGCTGTTCGGTCAGCTGCTCGGTTTTCCGTTCCAGGTCGAGAAGTCGCGCGTCGAGGGCCGGTTTGCGCCCGGCCGCCTCCGACAACGAGCCGACCACTCGCCGTGCCTCGCCCAGTCCGGCACGCAGTGTCTCCGCCGTGTGCTCGCCCAGCCGTCCGACCAGGAGGTCCAAGCGGCTTTCGGCTTCCTGCAACGCGGCTTTCGCCTTTTCCCGCCGGACGTGTGCCTGCTGCTCCGCGAGTTCGGCGCGGCGTTCGTCCTCGGGGTCGACCAGTCCGCCGGTGTGCGTCGCGGGCGAGGGGTGCTCGGACGCCCCGCAGACCGGGCAGTTCTCACCCGCGTGCAGACCCGCGGCGAGTTCGGCCGCCATCCCTTCGAGGCGCCGTTCCCGCAGGTCCAGCCGGTGCTGACGGGCATTCTGATGGCCGTCCACGGCTTCACTGACCACTTCACGCGCTTGCGAGACGGCCTGTTCCGCCCGAGGCACTTCGTCGGCGTCGCGGGCCAGGGCGGCCAGGTCGTCGACACGGGTGCGGGCGCCGTCGAGCTTCGCGACGGCTTCGGCGGCGGCGACCGCTTCAGTACGCAGGGCCGAGATCTTCCCGGGCGCGGAAGCGAGTTCGATCGCGAAGTCTTCGGCCTGCTTCTCGGCCTGCGCCGCGGCGACGTTCAGCTGCTCGCAGCGCAGCAGATCCCGTTGCTGCTGCTCACTTTCCGCCACGAGTTCGGCGAGAGCGCCCGCCTCTTCACGCAAACCGCCGGCGTGAGCGCGAAGTTCAGCGGCGGAACTGTCCGCGGCGTCGGGCACTTCCTGAGCGCGGAGACCCTCCGTGGCCTCGGCCTCCGCGAGCTGATCCAGCCTGCGTTCGAGGAGATCGGCCTCCGCGACCACACCCGCCGCCCGATGAGCCGCCTCGACCTCTTCCGCCCACTCCGCGCGCTGTCCCGCCTGCTCGGCGATCGCCGAAAGGCGCGTGTACGCGGTGCGCACCCTGCGGATCCGTTCGGCGGTGGACCTGTTCTCCTGCCAGCCGGCCTCAGCCGTTTTCGCCGCCGCGCGGGCTTTCGCGTCCCGCTCCTGTGCCTTGGCGACGCGTTCGGCCGACCCGGTGAGCACCGCGTCGACCCACTCGACCTGCCCCTCTTCGGGCGCCTCCTCCTGGGCGACCTGCGCGAACCGCGCGACCCACTCCCGCAGCGACTGCTGCCGCGCCGACAACTCGCGGCCGCGTTCGGCGCGCAGATTCGCGAACCAGTTCTCGACGTCGGAGAACCGCTCGGTGCCGAACAGCCGCTCCAGCAACTCCTCGCGCTCGGCCGTGTTCGCCCGCAGGAACCGCGCGAATTCACCCTGCGGCAGCAAGACCACCTGGAAGAACTGCTCGTGCGTCATCCCGATGAGCCGTTCGACCGTGCGCGCGACCTCGTCGATGCGGGTGATGCCCTCGGCGACGTGTCCGGCGGGCACCGTGTCGACCCAGCTCAGCACCGCCTTCGCCTGCTGCAGGGTCATCCCCTCGCCCCGGCGCTTGGGCCGCTGGTACTCGGGGTTGCGCGCGATTCGCATCCGCTGGCCCTGAACGGTCAGTTCGAGGACGACCTCGGTGACCTGGTCGGGCTCGGCGAGATCACAGCGCAGCCGCTTGACCTCACCGCGAGCACCGGGAACCGTGCCGAACAGCGCGAACGCGATGGCGTCGAGCAAAGTCGTCTTCCCCGCGCCGGTGTCACCGTGCAGCAAGAACAACCCGTCGGCGCCGAGCGCGTCGAAGTCCACCACCTCGCGGTCCGCGTACGGACCGAAAGCGGCGACCTCCAACCGGTGCAACCTCATACTTCGCGCTCCCTGCCCGCGGCGCCCAGTGCCGCCAGCACCAGCCGCTCCTCGCTGTCCGACGGCGCGGATCCGCGGCAGTCCTCGAGGAAACTGCGCGTGATCTCGACGTCGGATCGTCCGCGGACGGCTTCGGCGTACTTCAGCGCCACGCCGTCGTGCCCGCCTTCCGGCTGCCAGTCCAGGTGCACGGCGTACGGGAACCGCTCACGCAGCTTGCGCATGGCGTCGATCGGGCGGACCCGGTCGGTGACCGTGAAGGAAAGGAAGTGTTCGGTGAGGCCGTCGTGTTCCGGGTCTGACAGCAGATCCGCCAGCTCGCCGCGGAGCATCGCGAGGTGCCGTGGAACCGGGAGTTCATGGCGCCGGACCTCGGCCAGACCGTCGGCGTCGAGGTCCACGAGCCACACCGACTTCCGTTGGCGCGTCTCGGAAAACGAGTACGCCAGGGGGCTGCCCGAATAGCGCAGGTGCTCGGCGAGGGTCTGCGGCCCGTGCAGGTGGCCGAGTGCGACGTAGTCGACGCCGTCGAACACCGAGCCCGGTACCTGCTCGACTCCGCCGACCGCGATGGTCCGCTCGGATTCGGTCGGCTCGCCGCCGGTGACGAAGGCGTGCGCGAGCACCACCGACCGCGTTCCGGACGGCCTGCTCCCGAGGTCTTCCCGGATCCGCCGCATGGCCTCGGTGAGGACCCCGGTGTGGCCACGGCCTTCGGGCACGCCGAGGGCGTGGCGTGCGGGCTCCGGTTCGAGGTACGGAATGCCGTAGAGGGCGACCTCGCCGTGTTCGTCGGGCAACAGCACCGGCTCGGCGAGGCCGTCGATCGTGGCGCGCAGGTGCAGTCCGCCCGCCGCGGCGAATTCGGCGAACGCGCCCAGCCGGGGCGCGGAGTCGTGGTTGCCCGGCGTCAGCACCAGCCGCGCCCCGGCCTGACGGAGCCTGCCCAGCGCGGTGGTCGCCACGCGGACGGCCTCCGCCGAGGGCACCGCGCGGTCGTAGATGTCCCCGGACACGAGCACGACGTCGACCGCTTCGGCGACCACGAGGTCGGCGACGTGACCGAGCACGGCGTCTTGCTCGGCGAGCAGATCGGCGCCGTGAAAGGTACGGCCGATATGCCAGTCGGACGTGTGCAGGAGCTTCACGCAGCCCAAGGTAGGGCCGCGCACCGGCCGAGAAGGGGAGGCGCGCCCTTGGCGCCGCCGCGCTTTCCGACACGCCGGGGACGGCGCAGGTCAGATACGGAGCACGACCGCGTCATCCGGTTTTTGTCGGTGGGTTCCGCCATGATGTCCCCGACTCGGATCCGGAGGGGAGGTAACGGTGGCGACGGTGATCACCACCGCGGCCGTCGTGCTCGCGCTTCTGCTGCTCGTCGCCGTCGCGCTGCTGTGGCGGCTGTACAACGACGGCATGCGGCGGGCGGACGCGGCGGCGAAGCTGGTCGCCGCCGAACGGGCGAAGGGGGATCAGCAGCAACTCGCGCTTCGCCGGTACGAGGTCGCCTTCGCCTCCATCAGCGGCCGCGGTGAATTGGGCGAACAGGTACTCCTGGAGACCGCCCGCGCACTCGGGCTCCGCGAGGAACTGCACTTCACCCTGCAAACGGATCTGGCGGGCGGCGGCGCGGCGAAACCGGACATGGTGCTTCGGGTCGGCGGCGGGCGGACGGTGCCTGTCGACGCGAAGGCGAGCATGGCCTGCTGGGCCGAAGCGGTCGAGACCAACGACCCCGAAGAACGGCTCGACGCGCTGCGCGTCCACGTCCGGCAGCTCCGGTCGCGGGCGGCCGAACTGGCGGGCAAGGGCTATCAGCGCTGGGCCGACGCGATCTACGGGACGATCATGTTCGTCCCGTCCGACGCGGCCGTGGTGGCCGCGCTGGACACCGACCCGGAACTGCTGCGCTGGACGCTGGATCGCCGGGTCTTCCTGTGCGGGCCCACCGGCTTCGCCGTGCTGGCGTCCGCCGCGCTGTTCGCCGCCACCGAGCGAGCCTTGGTCGAGGACGTCGAACAGGTCCGGGCGGGCGCCGCGGCCGCGCACCGGGCCGCCGGCAACGCGGTCGACGCGCTGAACCTGTCGAGCACCCACCTGCAGCGTTTCATCTCGGCCCGGCGCCGGGAACTGGAAGCGCTCGAAAGCTTCCGGAGCACGGTCTCCCCGCTGACGGACGCCGCGGGCAGTCCCGCGCAGGTGCCGATGATCCGGAAGGCGGACGAGCTTCCCGCGTCGTGACGGTCCTCGTGAGCGAGGATCGGAGGTCCGGCCTACCTGCGATTTCCGGAACCGGAGGCTCCGTTTCACCTCTTTTGACAACCTTGTCGCCCCCTCCCCCGTCTTACCTTCGAGAAACGTCCGGGCAATCCGTCCGGGTGGTCGGGGATGACCACTACCAGGCGATTGACCTACCGCCTGTTGGCGGTATGTCCACAGCTTGGATATACGGTGGGGCCTGTGACCGCGATTCGCGATCGCCAGAGCGATCCTGATGCCGACGACGTGCCCGTTGCCTGGGACGAGCGTCCCCTCGTCGGCGCCAGGCGCGGTTTGCCCTGGTGGGCGGCCGTACTGGCGGGGTTCGGGCTCGCCATTCTTGGCGCCTTCGTCGACATGGTGATGCAGAAGGAACTGGGCCTGCTGTTCAAGGCGTGCTACGCGCTCGGCGCGGTGGCCGCCGTGGTGGCCGTCCAGCGCCGCGGGCTGTTCGGCCCGATGGTGCAGCCGCCGCTGGTCCTCGCCGTGACCGTGCCGGGGGTCATCCTCCTGACCTCGGACGGCAGCAAGGGCACCGACCTGCTGTCCAGAGCCGTCGACGTCGGCGGCCCGTTGATCAACGGCTTCCCGACGATGGCCATCACCACCGGCGTCACCTTGGCGATCGGGATCTTCCGGATCTATCGCGAACGTGATCCCGACGCCCCGGTGAAGCCGAAGTCGAACGACAAGCCGGAACGTCGCGAGGAAGCCAAGCCCTCGGTCAAGCCTGCCGCGGCGGGCCCTCGCCGTCCGGCCTCCCGGACCGGGCAGACGCCGCCCCCGCCTTCGCGCCGTGGCGCGCCACGGGACGACGCGCCGTCGCGCCGCCGTCCGGTCGACGATGAACGCCGTCCTCGCCGCGACGCCGAACCCGGCGTGCGCAAGCCTCCGCCGCCGGGACGTCAGCCGCGCCGCCCGCGTCCGCCGGAAGACGGCGAACCTCGCCGTCGCGACCCTCGCGGCGAGAGCGCCCCCGGTGCCCCGCGCCGCCGTCCGCCGAGTGCGGACGACCCTCGCCGTGGCGGTCAGCCGCCGCGCCGCCGCCCCTGGGACGACGAGCGCTGAAGCAAGGGACCTTTGCTCTCACCTGAGCCGCTGACCAGCAGAAAGGGCCGCCTGAGAAGATCCTCGGGCGGCCCTTTTCCGTATCGGGACCTCAGGCTTTGCCGACCTTCCGCAGCTCGTGCGGCAGCGCGAAAGCGATCTTCTCGTTCGCCGTGGTGACCTCGTCGACGTCGCCCCAGCCGCGCTCGGCCAGCCACGCCAGCAGGTCCATGACCAGCACTTCCGGCACCGAAGCGCCGCTCGTGACGCCGACGGTCTCGACGCCGTCGAGCCACCCTTCGTCGACCTCGTGCGCGAAGTCGACCAGGTACGACGCGCGCGCACCCGCCTTCAGCGCGACCTCGACCAGCCGCTTCGAGTTGGACGAGTTCGTCGAGCCGACCACCAGCACCAGGTCGCACTCGGCGGCCATGGCCTTGACCGCGACCTGGCGGTTCGTGGTGGCGTAACAGATGTCGTCGCTGGGCGGGTCGGCAAGGCCGGGGAACTTGTCCCGCAGCTGGTCGACACGCTCCATGGTCTCGTCCACCGAAAGGGTGGTCTGTGAAAGCCAGATGACCTTCGAAGGGTCACGGATCTCGACCTTGTCGACGTCCTCGGCGGTGTCGACGAGCTGCACCTTGTCGGGAGCCTCGCCGGCGGTGCCTTCGACCTCTTCGTGGCCTTCGTGGCCGATCAGGAGGATGTCGTAGTCGTCCTTCGCGAACCGGTTGACCTCTTTGTGCACCTTCGTCACGAGAGGGCAGGTCGCGTCGATGGTCCGCAGATTGCGCTCGGCCGCTTCGGCGTGCACCGCGGGCGAGACGCCGTGCGCGGAGAACACCACCAGTTCGCCTTCCGGCACCTCGGAGGTCTCGTCGACGAAGATCACCCCGCGTTCGCGCAGGGTCTCCACGACGTGCCGGTTGTGCACGATCTCCTTACGCACGTACACAGGTGCGCCATAGAGCTCAAGTGCCTTTTCGACGGCGATGACCGCGCGATCGACGCCCGCGCAGTAACCGCGAGGCTTGGCGAGCAGGACACGTTTGCCACCTGCCGGCACACCGGACTCGGTGATCGTCGGACTGCCGGCTGGCGTGATTCCGGGACTCGCAGAACTCATGACCCCCAGGGTACGGGCTGCCCCGGGGGCTTCTCGCACTCACGTTCAGGTGACCTGGGAACCCCTCTAAAGTATGTGCGTGGAGTCACGTCCTGTGAGCCGACCCACCCGTTCGGTTGGGCAGGATGGACCAGATACGGCAGGCTAGACGTATGAAGCCTCTCCCGCTCCCCCTCCGGGTCGCCGCGGGCCTCGCCGTCACCACCGCCGAGCGGGTTCGCGAACTTCCCAAGCAGCTCACCGGACTCCCCGTCACGGTGGTCAGCCAGGTGCTCCAGTTCTCCATGCGCGTGCAGCAGCACGTCACCGAACTCGCGATCAAGGGTGACGACGCGCTGTCGGTCCTTCGCCCGGTCGAGGACACCCCCAGCTGGGCCACCTTCGACGAGGACCTCCCGCCCGACGTGACCGAACGCCGCTACGAACGCGACTCGTGCGTGATCCCGCTGCGCGAGGACACCGAAAGTCCCGAGGTCCCCGAACCACGCGCCGAGACGAACGGTCACTTCCACGACCTCGAAGCACTCACCGAGGACCCGTGGGCCGAGGAGGAGCGCGCGCTCGCCGAGGACCACGCCGACGGCGAGTTCGACAGTTCTTCGGCACTCGTCGATCCGAATCCCGCCGGGCTGGAGGACTACGACACGCTCACCCTGCCGCAGCTGCGCGCCCGCCTGCGCCGGTTCGACCTGACGCAGCTGGAAGAGCTGCTGACCTACGAACGCGCGAACGCCGACCGGCCGTCGTTCGTCGGCATGCTCGCCCGTCGCATCGGAAACGTGAAGAAGGCGGAAACAGACGGCGACAGCGCGGAAGGCCAGTGAGCGCCGAGCCCACCTCCGCTCCGGCGGGCCCGTCCACCACCGCCGAGAACCCGTGGCCGGTCCGCACGGTCGCCCGCAAGGTCGGCGAGTGGATCAACCGGCTCGGCGTGGTCTGGGTGGAGGGCCAGGTCACCCAGATCTCGGCCCGCCAGGGCACCAACACCGCGTTCCTGACGCTGCGCGATCCTTCGGCGGACGTCTCGATGTCGGTGACCTGCCCGATGGGCCTGCTGCGCACGATCGAACCGCCGTTGCGCGAGGGCGCGAGCGTCGTGGTGCACGCGAAGCCGACGTTCTTCATGAACCGCGGTTCGTTCAGCCTGCGCGCCAACGAGATCCGCGCGGTCGGCATCGGTGAACTGCTCGCGCGGATCGAGCGGCTGCGACGGCTGCTGGCCGCCGAGGGCCTGTTCGCGCCCGAGCGCAAACGCAAGATCCCGTTCCTGCCCAAGGGAATCGGGCTGATCACCGGCCGCGCGTCCGCCGCCGAACGCGACGTGCTGGTGAACGCGCAGGCCCGCTGGCCGCATGTCGCGTTCAAGGTGATCAACACCGCCGTACAGGGTTCGCTCGCCGTCCCGCAGATCCTCCAGGCGCTGTCCAAACTGGACCGGGACCCGGACATCGACGTCATCGTGATCGCGCGCGGCGGCGGCAGCGTGGAAGACCTGCTGCCGTTCTCCGACGAGGCCCTATGCCGCGCGGTGTCGGCGGCCGGGACCCCGGTGGTCAGCGCCATCGGGCACGAACCGGACACCCCGCTGCTCGACCACGTCGCCGACCTCCGCTGCTCGACGCCGACCGACGCCAGCAAGCGGATCGTGCCCGACGTCCGCGAGGAGACCCAGCGGGTCCACCAGATGCGCGACCGCGGCCGCCGCGCCCTGCACGGCTGGGTGGACACCCAGGTCAGGCTGTTGACGCAGCTGCGCAGCCGCCCCGTGCTCGCCGACCCGCTCGGCCCGATCCAGCGCCGCTACGACGACGTCGAGATCCACCGTGAACGCGGGCGCCGCGCGATGCTCACCCTGCTCGCCAAGGACCAGGCGGAGATCGCCAGCGCCCGCGCGCGGCTGACCGCGCTCGGCCCCGCGGCGACCCTCGAACGCGGCTACGCGGTGGTGCAGTACACCGACGCCGAAGGCAACCTCCAGGTACTCCGGTCCGTCTCCGAAGTCGCGGACGGCGCGAAACTGCGCATCCGCGTGGTCGACGGCGCGCTCGGCGCCGTCGTCTCGGGAGAGGCGGAGGGGAACAGTTGACGGCGAGTTTCCTGCCTTTGACCGTCGACGCCGCCCAGCGCGCGAACGCCCCCGGCGTGTTGCGCAACGCGCTGCTGACCGACCACGCCGCCGCTGACTGCTGGACGGTCCTGCTGGCGGGTTGCCAGGCCGAAGCACTCTTTTCCGCCGACGGCTCATCAGCGCCGGTCTCGACCAAACGAGACCTCGACGCCCAGTTGCGGAAGCTCTCCGAAGCCACCGCGGAGCACGTCGGCACCCGATGGTGGTTCGCGGACGGTTCCGCGCACCGCAAACGGGTGGCGCGGGCCCAGGAGAACCTGGTCGCCGCGATCGCGGAGGGTGACGGCCAGGAGTTCGCTCTCGCCTTCGTGGGTTACGACAACGCCATGGCAGGCGCGGTAGTGTGCGCGGGTATCGGCAAGCACCGACGTCCGGTAGAAGGAAGCAAAGCGTGAGCAAACCCGGTGGCGAAACCGCCGAACTCGGCTACGAGCAGGCCCGCGACAGGCTGGTCGAGGTCGTCCGCGAACTCGAAGCGGGCGGACTCTCCCTGGAACAGTCGCTCGCTCTCTGGGAGAAGGGCGAGCAGCTGGCGAGGGTCTGCGAGCACCATCTCGAAGGCGCCCGTGAGCGGATCGAGGCCGCGTTGTCCTCCGTTGAAGACGAGAGCGGCAACGGTCAGTGACGTTCACCATGCTCTTGAGCCACCGAACCATCGTGGGTATCTGAGAGACTGGGACCCCGCCGCGTTCCTGATCCGGGAGGCCTCATGCCCACCCCCACCTCGTCCGCCAGCTCTTCTCGACACCGTGAAGCGCCCGATCGCAACCTCGCGATGGAACTGGTCCGCGTGACCGAAGCCGCCGCGATGGCCGCGGGCCGCTGGGTGGGGCGCGGGGACAAGATCGGCGGAGACGGCGCCGCCGTGGACGCGATGCGCCAGCTGGTCTCGACCGTGTCGATGCGCGGTGTGGTCGTCATCGGCGAGGGCGAGAAGGACGAAGCCCCGATGTTGTTCAACGGGGAAGAGGTCGGCAACGGCGACGGGCCGGACTGCGACGTCGCGGTCGACCCGGTCGACGGGACGACCCTGATGGCCAAGGGCATGCCGAACGCGCTGGCCGTGCTCGCGGTCGCGGAACGCGGCGCGATGTTCGACCCGTCCGCGGTGTTCTACATGGAGAAGCTCGCCGTCGGCCCGGACGCCGCCGGCAAGGTCGACCTCGCCGCGCCGGTCGCGGAGAACATCCGCCGGGTCGCGAAGGCCAAGAACTCCAGCGTTTCCGACGTCACCGTGTGCATCCTCGACCGGCCGCGCCACGAACAGCTGATCAAGGAGGTCCGCGAGGCGGGCGCCCGGATCCGCTTCATCTCCGACGGCGACGTCGCGGGCGCGATCGCCGCGGCCCGCCCGAGCACCGGCGTCGACATGCTGCTCGGCATCGGCGGCACCCCCGAAGGCATCATCGCCGCCTGCGCGATGAAGTGCCTCGGCGGTGAACTCCAGGGCCGCCTGTGGCCGAAGGACGACGCGGAGCGCGAGAAAGCCTTGGCGGCGGGCCACGACCTCGACCGCGTGCTCGGCAACGACGACCTCGTCCGCGGCGACAACGTGTTCTTCTGCGCCACCGGCGTCACCGACGGCGACCTGCTGCGCGGCGTGCACTACCGCGCTGGCGGCGCGACCACCCAGTCGATCGTGATGCGCTCGAAGTCCGGCACGGTCCGGATGATCGACGGCTACCACCGGCTGACCAAGCTTCGCTCGTACTCGTCCGTCAACTTCGACGGCCACCTCGACGATTCACTGGAAGACGACGTCGTTCCCCCGCTCCCCTAAGGAGAATCCGTGCTCAAGCGCGTGCTGGTGGTCCTGTTCGCGGCGATGGTCTTCACGCCGGCCGGACAGGCCACGGGCGCGGGCGACCTCATCGGTGGCAGAGAGGCCGACGAGCCGTATCCGTTCATCGCGTCACTGCATTCGGCCTCCGGTAAGGGTTTCTGCGCCGGCGCGCTGATCGCGGCGGACTGGCTGGTGACGGCGGGGCACTGCGTCGAGGGCAAGAACCCGGCGAACCTGAGCGCGCGGATCGGCAGCAACGACAACACCCAAGGCGGCGAGATCGCGAAACTCGCCGAAATCGTCGTGAATCCGTCCTACAACCCCGATCCCGAACACGCGGGCGGCGATCTCGCGCTGGTGCGGCTGGCCGCGCCGGTGACAGCGGCGCCGGTCCCGATCGGGGCCGTCGTGGCGCCGGGAACGCCGACGCGGCTGCTCGGCTGGGGCCAGACGTGCCCGAGTTCGGGCTGCGGCAAGGGTCCGGCGAAGCTGCGGCAACTGGACACGAAGATCGTCGAAGGCGTGCGTTGCACGGCGAAGTTCGACGGCGCCGTCGAGTTGTGCACCGACAATCCGGGCGGGAATTCGGGTTCGTGCTACGGCGATTCCGGCGGTCCCGAAGTCGCCAAGGTGGACGACAAGTGGGTGCTGCTGGGCGCGATCAGCCGTCCGGGTAACGCGGACCCGGTGTGCGCGACGTCGCCGTCGATCGCGACTTCGGTGGTGGCTTACGCGCAGTGGATCGCGGAGAAGACCGCTCCGCCCGCGCCCGCTCCGCCCGCTTAAAAGTTCCTAACACTCGCTACTCAGCGTTGCTGGAGTGACCAGGGAACAGATGCGCGTCCGGGTTCAGCATGACCGCGATGTTGTTGACCGCCGTCGCCGCTTCCCCGAACCCGGTCGCGATCAGCTTCACCTTCCCCGGATACGCCGTGACGTCGCCCGCCGCGTAGACCCGCTCGCGCGGGGTCGCCATGGTCGAGTCGACGGCGATCGCGCGGTGGTCGATCTGCAGTCCCCAGCTTTCGATCGGCCCGAGATCCGCGGTGAAACCGAGCGCGGCGACCACCGAATCGGCGGGCAGCACTTCCGCCGCCTCGCCTTTGACCTGGATCTCGACCTCCGCCAGCGCACCGTCGCGGTCGAAGAACCTGGTGACCTCGGCGTCGGTGACGATCCGCACGCCGAGTTCCCGCACCTGCCGCACGATCGACTCGGCCGCGCGGAACTTCGCGCGCCGGTGCACGAGGGTGACGCTCGCGGCGACCGGGTGCAGGGCGAGCACCCAGTCGAACGCCGAGTCCCCGCCACCGACGACGACCACGTGCTGGCCGGCGTGTGCCTGCAGAGCGGGCACGAAGTGAACCATGCCGCGGCCGAGCCAGCCGGCCCCGGCCGGCAGCGGACGCGGGGTGAATTCACCGATCCCGGCGGTGATCAGCACCGCCCCGGTGCGCAGGACCTGCCCGCCGTCGAGCGTGACGGTGACGCCGTCCTCGACGCTTTCGAGCTTCTCGGCCTTGCGCCCGAGCAGATACGCGGGCTTCCACGGCGCCGCCTGGTCGAGCAGGCCCCGCACCAGATCCCGGCCCCGGATCTCGGCGAACCCGCCGACGTCGTAGATCATCTTTTCGGGGTACATCGCGGTGACCTGACCGCCCGCCTCCGGCAGTGAATCCACGACGGCCATCGAAAGGCCGCGGAATCCCGCGTAATAGGCGGCGAAAAGACCCGTCGGACCTGCCCCGATGATGACGAGGTCGTACGACGTTTCCCCAGCGGACTCGCTCATTCGGCACTCTCCCGGCCGGTGGTGGGCGGCGTGATCGAGAACACATTCGATCCTAGCCCTCGCGTGCCGAAAGACACCGAGCGCACCAGCGGTCACTGCGCGAAACTTGAGGTATGGCTGAACAGGAATACCGGATCGAACACGACACCATGGGCGAGGTGCGCGTCCCCGTCGACGCCCTCTACCGCGCGCAGACGCAGCGCGCCGTCGAGAACTTCCCGATCTCCGGCCGGGGCCTGGAGCGCGCCCAGATCCGAGCGCTCGGCTTGCTGAAGGCCGCCGCCGCGCGGGTCAACGCGGAACTCGGCGTGCTGGACGCCGAGGTCGCCGATGCCATCGCGAAGGCCGCCGACGAGGTCGCCGATGGCAAGCACGACGCGCATTTCCCGATCGACGTGTTCCAGACCGGTTCCGGGACCTCGTCGAACATGAACGCCAACGAGGTCATCGCGACGCTCGCGTCGAAGGCACTGGGCCGCGACGTGCACCCGAACGACCACGTCAACGCCTCGCAGTCCTCGAACGACACCTTCCCGACGACGATCCACATCGCCGCGACGGAAGCAGTGCTCTCCGACGTGATCCCCGCCCTGGAATATCTGGCCGCCGCGATCACGAAGCGGGCGACGGAGTGGTCGGACATCGTGAAGTCCGGCCGCACGCATCTGATGGACGCCGTGCCGATCACCTTCGGTCAGGAGGCGGGCGCCTGGGCGTCGCAGGTCCGGTTCGGTGTCGAGCGGCTGAAATCCGGCCTGCCGCGGCTCGGCGAACTGCCGATCGGCGGTACCGCCGTCGGTTCCGGGCTGAACGCGCCCGAGAGCTTCGGCTCGGCCGTTTCGCAGGAACTGGCTTCGGTGACCGGCCTTCCGCTGACCGAGGCGCGCGACCACTTCGAGGCGCAGGCGACGCAGGACAGCGTCGTCGAGACTTCCGGTCATCTGCGCACGGTCGCCGTATCGCTCAACAAGATCGCGAACGACCTGCGCTGGCTGGGTTCCGGGCCGCGCGCCGGGCTCGCCGAACTGGCGCTGCCGGATCTGCAGCCGGGTTCGTCGATCATGCCGGGCAAGGTGAACCCGGTGATCCCGGAGGCGACGCTGCAGGTGGTCGCGCAGGTGATCGGGAACGACGCGGCGGTCGCTTTCGCCGGCGCGGCCGGCAACTTCCAGCTCAACGTGAACCTGCCGGTGATCGCGCGCAACGTGCTCGAATCGGCACGGCTGCTCGCGGCGGTCTCTCGGCTGCTGGCGGACAAGGTTTTCGCGGGCATGACGGTGAACACCGACCGCGCGCGGGAGTACGCCGAGGGTTCGCCGTCGATCGTGACTCCGCTCAACAAGTACATCGGTTACGAGGAGGCCGCCGCCGTCGCGAAGCAGGCCCTCAAGGAGCTGAAGACGATCCGGGAAGTCGTGATCGAACGCGGTCACGTCGCGAACGGCAAGCTCACCGAGGCCCAGCTGGACGAAGCGCTCGACGTGCTCCGGATGGCGCACGGAGGCCGCTAAGCACCGAGAGCGACCACAGCCGCGTGGAGCGGTGAGACGAGCGAAGCCGCCAACCCGCCCGAAGGCTGCGGCTCGGTGAACAGGTGCAGCCACGTCAGCACCGGACCGAGCAGCATCGCGTGCACGAGCGCCGGATCGGGGCGTCGCGAGAGTTCCCCTCTCGCGACGCCCCGATCCAGCATCAGGACCAGATAATCGCGCTCACGCCCGAGGAACACCTCGCCGAACCGCGCCTCCAGCACCGGATCCGCCCGGACGTCGGCGAGCAGTGACGGCAGCGCCTGCCGCAGTTCGGCACCGTCCAAAAAGGACTCGATCACTTCGAGGACCGCCGCCACGTCCCCCCGCAGCGAACCGGTGTCCTCCGGCGGCTCGAGATCCTCCGGATGGATCACGGCGGCGAACACGAGTTCCGCCTTCGACCGCCACCGCCGGTACACCGCGGCCTTGCCGACCCCCGCCCGCGTCGCGACCGCGTCGATCGTGCAGCGCTGGTAACCGGTTTCGGTCAGCAGCGTCCGCACGGCCTCGCGGACCGCGTCGTCGATTCCCGCTTCCCTCGGCCTGCCTCGTGTCATGCGAACCAGTTTACGAGACTGACAGTTCCGTATATTGTCGGGGTATGGCCTGGACCAGAACCTCGCGCGAAATCCTGCCCGTCCGGCCGTCCGCGCTCTGGGCGGCGCTGGCCGACTTCACCCGGTGGCCCGGCTGGGATCCGGACCTCGATCGCGTCGACCTGCACGGCCCCGCCGAAGTGGGATCGACCGGTTTCCTCGTACCGAACGGATTCCGTGGCCGTGTGCACTCACGGGTCGCCGAGCCGTTCACCATCACGTCCTTGGTCCAGGACCGCGAGATCGCCCTTCGCCAGCCGATTCCCTTCGGCGCCATGGATCTCGTGCTGGGACTGTCCGCGGTCGACGGCGGGACCGAGTTCGTCCAGGAGGTCACCTTCGCCGGACCGCTGCGCACGGTCATGGTCGCGATCATCGGCGGCGACGTCGTGAAGCACTTCGGCGTCAAGTGCGCGCGGCTCACCGAACTCGCGGCGGCGCAAGCCGATCACGACGCCCGATGACACCAGGGCGACGCCGATCAGCTGGGGGAACCGGAAATCCTGCATTCCCAGCAGGAGCGAGACGGCGAGCCCGGAGACCGGCATGAGCCCGACCAGCACCCCGGCCCGGTCCGCGCCCAGCGCCGAAACCGCCGAGTACCAAAGAAGAAACGCGATGGCCGTGACGACGACCGTCAAGTAGCCGAGCGCGATCAGTTCACGCCCGTCCGGCCACGCCCAGGCTCCGGACGGGTCGGCGATGGTGCCGACCACCGCGCCGCCGGCGCCCGCGGCACAACAACTCCAGGTCGCGGTCGCCAGCGGCCCGAGCCTGTCGAGCACGCCGACGGCGAGCAGTGTGAACAGCGCTTCGCACACCATCGCCAACGCCGCGAGCACCAGCCCCTGCCAGCGCGCCGCACCGCCGCCGGACAGCACCGCGATCCCGAGTCCGGCGAGCACCGCCCCGGCCACCGGCGCCCGCGAAGGCCGTTTCCCCTTCGTCAGGGGGCCGGCGAGCGCGAGCACGAGCGGCGTGCCGCCGAGGAACGCGGCGACCAGACCGGGTTCGGCGTAGCGCTGCGCGAACAGCAGGCACGCCTGGAACCCGATCATCCCGGTCGCGGCGAGCGCGATCAGCGACGGCACGTCGCGCGGGCCGGGCAGCGGCAACGGACGTCGACCCAGGCGCGCCCACGCCAGCAGGAGCACTCCCGCCAGCGCGTAGCGCAGCGCCTGGCCGGTGAGCACCGGGTAGCCGTCGAGCATTCCCGTCACCGGCACGGACGCGCCGACGATCAGCACCCCCAGTACGCCGATCGCCACACTTCTTCGTTCGCTGTCCATGGCTCCACGATGTCGACCTTTTGGCCTTCGGCACAGGGCCAGATCGCGATAGATGAACAGGACCAGAAGTACCTGGGTCTGGCAGGACCAGGCACGCGGGCGGGATCATCGGGATACTTGTCGACATGGGCGACACGGCCGAACTGGGCGACTTCCTCAAGGCACGCAGGGCCGCGCTGGATCCCGCCGACCTCGGCCTGCCGACGGGGTTCAACCAGCGCCGGGTCGCCGGGCTGCGACGCGAGGAGCTGGCGCAGCTGGCCGGGATCAGCGTCGACTACTACACGCGGCTCGAACAGGGCCGGGCACGCAACGTGTCCGACTCCATCCTCGATTCGCTGAGCCGGGCGCTGCGGTTGCGGCGTGACGAGGAGACCTACCTGCGGAACCTGGCCGCGCCGAAACGCAAACGCGTCGCACGGCCTCGGGCGCGACGGGTCCGGCCGGAGCTGCGGACGATGCTGAACGCCATCCACTCCCCGGCGTTCGTCTTCGGCCGCTACCTGGACGTGCTGGCCTGGAATCCGCTCGGCTCCGCGCTGTCCTTCGACTTCGCCGCCTGCGCACCCGGCGAGCGCAACATCCCGAAGATGTTCTTCCTCGACGAGCACGCCCGCGAGTTGCACCCCGAGTGGGAGACGGTCGCGAAGGAGGTCGTCGCGAACCTGCGCGCCGAGAGCGGGAAGTACCCGGACGACCCGTATCTCGCGCGGCTGGTCGGCGAACTCTCGCTCGGCAGCGAGGAGTTCCGGAAGCTGTGGGCGAAGCACACCGTGCGCGAGAAGGCGCACGCGTGGAAGGTGATGATCAACCCGGTCGTGGGCGAACTCCGGTTGCGCTACGAGACGCTGCGGCTGCCCGACGACCCGGATCAGGCGCTGGTGATCTACACCCCCGAGCCCGGCTCCGACAGTGAACGCGCGCTCGGCCTGCTCGCCAGCTGGGTGGCGGATCGCGCGCACGCCTGAGGGCCCGGAACAGCACCTCCGGTCCCAGCCTTCCTTTCCCCAAGTACATGAAGGCCCCCGGCTTGGCATCGCTGGTGCCTGCAGGGGCCGAAGCTCTGTCGATCAAGCTCCGCAACCGGTGTGGGCAGCGACGAAGAGCCGCCTGACCTGCGAGACCACGACTTTGCCTGGACCTTGCGCTAGGCGCAAGGAAGGGGCCTTCATGTACTCACGCAGGTGACCAACGCCGTCAGCCACCCGGCTCCGCTTCGACGCGAAATTGTCGGTGCCCGGGGTCATGATGGACCCATGTTGCTCACCGCGGTGGTGACCGCGTCGGCCGAACTGGCCGCCACGAGGTCCAGGAAGGCGAAGATCGCCACCCTGGCCGCACTGCTGCGCGCCGCCGGGGAGCTGGAGCTTCCGGCGGTGGTCGCGTTCCTCACCGGGCAGCCGACGCAGGGCCGTATCGGCACCGGCTGGCGGACGCTGGCCGAACTGAACGCGGCTCCGGCCGCCGAGCCGTCGTTGTCCGTGGCCGAGGTCGACACGGCACTCGGCACGGTGGGGGCGGCGTCCGGTTCGGGATCGGTGAAGCTGCGCGCGGAGACGTTGCGGGCGCTGTTGACCAAGATGACCAAGGCCGAGCAGGAGTTCCTGTTCCGGCTGCTCACCGGCGAGCTGCGGCAAGGCGCGCTCGAAGGGATCATGGTGGACGCCATCGCGGCGGCGTCCGAGATCCCGGCCGAGGACGTCCGGCGGGCGTTCATGCTGTCCGGGCAGCTGCCGGTGACGGGTCTGGCGGCGATGACCGGCGGCCGGGAACGGCTCGCGGAGTTCAAACTGGCGCTGGGCAGGCCGATCCGGCCGATGCTGGCCTCCCCGGCGGAATCGCTGGAGGAGGCGATCACCGAGCACGCCGGGGCACTGGTCGAGTACAAGATGGACGGAGCGCGGATCCAGGTCCACCGCGACGGCGACGAGGTGCACGTCTACACGCGGACACTGCGGGAGATCACCGGCAGCGTCGGCGAACTGGTGGAACTCGTGCGCTCACTGCCGTGCACCTCGGTGGTGCTCGACGGTGAAACGCTGGCGCTGACCGACGACGGCAGGCCGAGGCCGTTCCAGGAGACGATGAGCCGGTTCGGCAGCACCCGTGAGGAGCAGGTCAAGGCCCTGCTGTTGCGGCCGTACTTCTTCGACTGCTTGCATCTGGACGGCGTCGATCTGCTGGACGCGCCCCTGTCCGAACGGAACGCCGCCTTGCACGAGGTCGCCGTCGAGCACGTCATCCCGGGTGAGGTCGCACCCGTGTCGGCCGAGGGAGTGCTGGAAGCGGCGATGGCCGCCGGGCACGAAGGCGTGATGGTCAAGGATCTCGCGTCGCCGTACGCGGCGGGCCGCCGCGGGCGCGCGTGGCTCAAGGTGAAACCGGTGCACACGATCGACCTCGTCGTGCTCGCCGCGGAATGGGGACACGGCAGGCGCACCGGCACGCTGTCGAACCTGCATCTCGGCGCGCGCGACCCCGAGGGCGGACCGCCGATCATGGTCGGCAAGACGTTCAAGGGCATGACCGACGCATTGCTGGCCTGGCAGACGAAGACGTTCCAGGAGATCGAGACCCACCGCACGGACTGGGCGGTGCACGTCCGGCCGGAGATCGTCGTCGAAATCGAACTCGACGGAGCTCAGGTGAGCACGCGGTATCCGGGTGGCCTGGCGCTGCGCTTCGCCCGGGTCGTGCGCTACCGGCCAGACAAGGAGGCCGCCGATGCCGACACCATCGACACCGTGCGAGGCCTCCTCAAGCCCTGACCGCAATTAGTCCTCTAGGGCGTGTTTCAGATGTTAGAGCCATTCGTTGATCGCGGCGATGGTGACGGTGGCTTCGTAGCGGACGGCGAGTTTGTCGTATCGGGTGGCGACGGCTCGGTAGCGTTTGAGCCGGTTGATGCCG
>NZ_JADNQO010000006.1:0-378032 GCF_047608665.1 Amycolatopsis sp. cmx-11-51
CCAAGAGGTTCAAGGAAGCGTTGATCTCCTCCAAGACTCTTGGGTTGGTTGTGTCTTCGAGTAGTGCCACAGGTGCGGCTTTGTGAATGTCCACTCAGCGAACATACAACCGACCACCGACAGTTTCGGGTCGTGCGGACAACGTGGATGTCGCCGATTTCCGGCAACGGTTGGAGGGAATCAAGGGTTCAGTGCGCCGCGTCGGCGACGGCATCGAGTTCCGCTTGGCCGGCGCCTCCTGCTTTAGCCCGACATGTTCAGCTCACGCTCCACCACCCGCAAAACATCTTTCCAGGTTCGCGCGGCTGTTCGTTGTCCGGCCGAGACCGAACACCGAACAGCACGACCCCCGAGGACTCAGTGCGTGTCGAGTGCGACCGCGACGTCCCCGATCGGCAGCGGGAAGTCGCCGACCTTGGCCGCCGCGCCGGTCAGCAGGTTGACGGTGGAGAACGTCGACGGAGAGCCGCTCGGCGGGTTGAGCACGGCGAACACGGTCGCCGAGGTCGTCTTGCCGTTGGTCAGGTCGCTGTGGATGTCGAAGCCCGCGAGCGGGCCGGTGTCGAAGCCGAGCGTGCCGGTCGGTGCCAGGAACCCGTTGTTGGCGGGCGATTGGATGAACACTTGGTCGGTGTTCGTGCCGATGACGAACAGTGCGGTGGCGGTGTCGGGGTTGACGTCGTTGTTCGTGTAGGCGGCGGCCGTGACACCCCTGGTGGGTCCGCCCTGCGGCGGCGTGGTCAGGATGGTGTCTTCGATCGTGGTGTGGTCGCCGAGGTTGTGCCGCAGGTTCTGGCCGTGGTCGCTGATCACCCGCAGCCGGTCGGCGGCCGGGTTGAAGTCGACACCGAAGTTCGTGCCGTACAAGGGAACACTGAGTTGTGAGACCTTCGTGACGACGACGTCGGGCGTCGCGGGCGGGGGTCTCTATCGGGTAGACGCGGCCCTTGTTCCCCACGCCGTTCTGTACCCGGAAGTCGATCCCGATCAGGTTGGTCTCCTCTGCCGGTGGAGAACATGGCCATCAGCTTGCCGTCCGACGAGATCGCGAACGCTTTCGGGCCGGCGGTCGGTGCCGAACTCCCGCTCACGGTGCCGACGAAGGGCGTCGCCGCGATCATGGCCTTCTTGAGCCGTGCCTTCATCGGTACTCCCCTTCAATGCAAATCATTGCGCCACAAGCTAATCGGTGGCTTTGGACGTCGATTAGACCCGGCGTCCGGCGGATTGCGGGTGCGGGGGACCGGCGCAACAGTGGGAGACAACGGAATCAGGGGGAGCGATGACGATCAAGAACGCCGCCGGCGTGGTGGTTCTCTTCGCGGGGCTCACGTTCGTCGCGGAAGGTGAGGCGAATGCGGCACGGGGCTGCGCTTCCGGCGTCGAGACCATCAAGCCGGCCGTGCTTGAAGTGCCGGTGAAGTGGACCTGCGCCTACGGCCTTTCCTGGTGCGCGGACGGCGGAAAGATCACCTGGGCCGAGCCGTCGGTGACGCCGCGGGTGCACGACCCGGCCTGCCGTCGGGCAAACGGTTCTTCACGCGTGCGCCCAATGCACGGCGAGTGCGGTCTCCCGGCACCCGCGGTTCCCGTGACGGCCGCGATCGCCACCGTGCCACTGGAACCCGCCGCCCCCGGTACCAGTTCGTCCAAAATGGACAGTTCGGTGGCCCCGGCCGGTGAACCGGGTAACTGCCGCGGGACGCCAGGGGCGGGACGCGGGTTCGCGGGCGGTTCCCCGTCGTCGAGCAGGGCGGCGTGGGCCGAGAGCCGGAAAGCCGTCGCCCGCTGGCCCGAGCCGGGCCTGGGCGGGTTCGTCCAGCGGCTGGTCCGCGGCGGCTTCGACCAGGTCGGTCAGCACCTCGCGGGCGGCGCCGATGGCGAGCATCGCGTCGCCGTACCCGGCGAGCGGCGATCGGCGTTCCGCGACCAGGGACACGACCCTCGGATGCGTTGTGAGCGAAGGGAGATCGGCCAGCGGTCTGCCGCGCCACCAGCGCGGGGCCTCGCCGAACAGGGCCGCGGCCCGGCCCGTCTCCGCGTCGCGCCGGGCGTCGTTCGCCTCGGCGACGAGCCCGCGGACGTGGGGAAGGTCGACGTCGATGGTGTCCCAGCGCAGCGCGTAACCACCGCCGACATGCGGCAGGAGCTCGCTCCCGGACTGAGCGGGGCCCGCTCGGGTTCCAGCAGCCGCCGCAGGTGTCTGGAGGACGTTCACCGCACTGTGCGGCGGCCGTTCGCCCCAGAGCGCGTCCGCCAGGTCCTGCTTGGACATCGCCTCGCCGCCGGCGAGCACCAGCAACCCCAGCACGGCCCGGCGGCCGGGTGGGCCGAGTTCGAGTTCCGTGCCGCCGCGCCACGTCGGCGCCATCGGAGGAGAACGTAGTGAGCCATCCCGCGTCGCACAAGGACGAACCACGGAAAGGGCTCCGCGACCGGCTTCGGAGCCGCTCAGGCTAATGTCCGGCGGGCAGGAGGTCGTGGCCGTTCCAGGTGAACCGGGCCGTGGTCACCGCGTCGTCCCCGTCGCCGCCGGTGATGAGCTGGTGGATCCCGACGCCGCCGAGTTCGGCGTAGGTGCACCACTCGTGGTCCGACGTCAGCATCAGGTCGAGGTCGAGCACGGACAGCAGGCCGAACACCTGCCCCCGGTTGGTGGTGTCGACGCCGACGAACACCTCGTCGAGCAGGATCACCCTCGGCGCCTCCGGCACGGCCTGGTAGTGCGCGGCGACGGCGGCGAACAGCGGCAGGTGCAGCGCGATCGCCTTCTCCCCACCGGAAAGCGCGCCGTGCAGCTTCTTGGTCAGCAGCTGCCAGCCCGCCCCGTTCGCGCGGTCCAGCTTGACCACGAACCGGTGCCAGGACGTGTAGTCGAAGACCTGCGCGAGCTGCTGTTCCCAGCTGGTCGCGGTGTCGTCCGCCTTCGCCTGCTCGACGCGCTCGCGGAAGAACTTGTGCAGCGATTCGCGGTCTTCGGTGGTCAGCTGATCCGGATCCTTCAGCAGCAGGTCCCGCGCGGTCTTGGTACCCGGCGGCAGGTCGGGGGAGACCTGCCAGACCAGCCGGACGGCGACCCTCGACGCGGTCCGCACCCGCTCCAGGCGCGCGTTCATCCCGTCGACGAGGTCTCCTGCCTGCTGGATCCGGGCCGCGAGATGGCGGCGGGTGTCACCGGTCAGCGTCTTGTCGAACAGGTCGCTCTCGCGGCCGGTGATCTCGTGCCTGCTCTGTTCCGCTTCCGCGTAAAGGATCTTCAGCAGTTCGGCGGCGCCGACCCGCAGCCCGTCGACGACGGCGGTGAAGATCTGGACGTCCTCGTCGGTCTCCAGATCGAGTTCCGCGCGCGAGCTGAGCGTGTTCCGGCAGGTGTGCACGGCCTCGGAAAGCCGGTGCAGCGCCTCGCCGAGGTTGCTCGGCGCGTGCGGCACGGACGGCCAAGCCGCGGCCACCAGGCGAGCTGTGTCGAGAGCCGCCCGCACCCCTTCCGAAGCGGACAGGGTGGCCTGGAACTTCAGCAGGTCCTCGATTCCGCCGTCGGCGGGGAAGACCCCGGTGGCGAGCTTCCGGAACCGGAGCGCGGTGGCGTCCTGCTTCGCGGTGGCGTCCTCGCGGGCCTGCGCGTCGGTCGTGCGCTGGACGCCGAGCGCGCCCAGCCGGACCGCGAGCTTCTTCGCGTCGGAGTTCGCGCCGCGGAGTTCGTCGGCGAGTTCACGCAGTTTCGTGCGCAGGCCGTCGATTTCGGCGAGCACCTCGCGCTGGCCGGTGCCGACGGTGCCCTCGATCGCGTCGAGCATCGCGGTGAGCTTGGCGCGTTCGGTCTCCGCCTCCGAAGCCTCGTCCTCGCGGCGGGTGGCGTTCGCCTCCGAACGCTCCGCCTGCTCGGCGAACGTCTCGGCCCGCTGGGTCGCGGTGAGCAGGTTCCCGTGCTCGTACAACCAGTTCTCGCCCTGGTCGGAGTAGGTGCGCAGGGCCGAGGCGAGCGCGGTCAGCGGCGCGCGTTCGGTCGGCAGACCGCTCTCCGAAGCCTGGCCGGTCAGCTCGTGCAGCGCGGTCTTTGCTTCGATCTCCAGCGCGGAGACGGTCGTTTCCCGATGCCGGACGTCGGCGTCGGCGGCGGTCAGGTCGGCCTCGGCCGTGGTCAGTTCTCCAGTCGCGGCAAGGAGATCTTCGTGGCCGGGCCGGGCGGCGCGTTCGATCTTGATCAGTTCGCGTCTGCCGCGCAGCGCGGCCAGTTCGCCTTCCAGCTCGGCGATGGTCTTCTCGCGGCCGGAGATCTCGTCCCGCAGTCCGGCGACCTTGCGCTCCCGGGCCCGCAGGCGGGCGGAAGCGCCGATGTACGCCGGTGCCTGCTTCGCCCAGCTGCCTGACAGGCTGCCCATCCGCCAGCCGCCGTCCGCGCCGATCGCGGCGGGACCCGCGGGCAGCGTGTCGTCGAAGGCGATCACTTCCAGCACCCGCCGGACCTTCGCCGGGGCGACCCCGGCGTCGGGTTCCGGTACGAGGACGTCGGCGAGCGAACGGCCGGACGCCGCGGGCAGCGTCCCGGTTTCGGCGAGCACGTCGTGCCCGTCGACGACACCGTGGGAGTTCACCCAGGCGTCCAGCAACCCGGCGCCTTCGAGCGCGGCTTCGATCCCGGCGTGCGTGTCCTCCGGGACGGAACCGGCGAAGTCGACCAGTCGCCACAGCGGCGCGCCACTCATCTCGGCCCGGTCCGCCGTCCGGGTCTTCGGCGACGCGGGGGCGAGGACGTCCTCCGTTTCGAGCACACTCGCCTCGACCAGGAGTTCGTCGTGCTCGGTGCGCGTCGTGGCGAGCGCGGCGCCGGTCGCCGTCTCCCGCCGGACGATGTCCTCGAGCACGGCCTCGGCGACCGCGCTGATCTCGCCCAGCAGCGAGACTTCCGCCTCGGCTTCCCGCACGAGTGCTTCCGTGTCGGGGAAACGCAGCTCACGGCAGCCGATCGCCCACTCGGCGAGCCGGGTGCGCAGATCGCTCAGCGCGAGTTCACGTGTCGCCGTCGTGAGATCCAGTTTCTCCCGCGCGGCGGAGAAATCCGACCTCGCCCGGTCCAGCTCGGCCTCGGCCTGGTGACGGCGGCCGACGGCGCGTTCGTGCTTGTCCAGTGCCCGGCCGAGGGTCTCGACCTGGTCGCGTTTGCCGCGGACGGCGGCCTGCAGCAACGGACGCAGCCTGCCCGGTTCGCCCATTCCGGCGACGAGTTCGTCGTGCACCCCGGCCAGGTTCGCGCGGGTCGCGGCGGCCCTGACCTCCATCTCCTGCGAGCGGACGAGGTCGGCCTGCCGTTTCGCGACCTGCCGCGCCGCTCGCGAGCGCTCCTCGTCGGCGTCCGCTTCGGCACGGAGCCGGTCGGCGTCCGCGCGGAGCGTTTCCGCCTGCTCCCGCGCGGAAACCGCGCGCTGTCGCAGTTTGTCGAGTTCCTGGCCCTTTTGGTACGACTCGGATTCGGTCAGTCCCGAGAGGCGGGCTTCGGCTTCTGCGACGTCCTTTTCCAGCTTCGCCGCGCGTTCCTCGGCGGCTTCCTTGCTCGCGGCGACCTCGTCGTACTCCTCGGCCGAACGGCGGGCGGCCGCGGCGAGTCCGTCGAGTTCGGCGGTCGCGGTGATGAGGTTCGCGGCGCTCGCGCGCAGGACGCGCTGGGCGTAGGTCTTCTGCCGCGCGGCGAGCGCGCGGGTCGCGTCGACCTCGGTCTCCAGCGAGCCCAGCTTCTCTCGCTGCGCGTCGAGCCGTTCGAAACCCTCGGCGAGATCCGCGATCTCCTGCTGCCCCAACGGCGGGAGCGCACGGGACAGCAGGTTGGACAGCAGGCTCGGGTCGAGCCGCTGCGAGAGTTTGGGCATCCGCAGCTGGAGGAGCGCGGTGATCAACGCGTCGTACCGCTGCTCGCTCAAGCCGGGGAACAGTTTCGCGCGGATCTCGGTGCGGTAGTCGGCCGCGCCGGTGTGCACGGTCCCGCGTTCGCCGAGGTGCTCCTCCAGCGCGTTCTTGGTCAGCGGCTGGCCTGCCTCGTCGACCAGTGGCAGGCCGTCGCCGACGCGCAGTCCGGTGGTGAAGAAGTCGGCGTGCACCGTGCTGGTGTGCGTGCTCGCCTGCAGCCGCGCGCCGCAGGTGAACCACTTGTCCTCGCCCCTGCGGAATTCGAGCCACACGTACCCGACGCGCGTGGCGCCGGAAGCGCCTTCGCCCATCAGGTTCCAGTGCATGCTGCGTTCGCTGGTGCCGAAGGTCGACAGCCGGTTGGCGCGCAGGCTCGCGTCGAACAGGAACGGCAGCAGCAGCTCCAGCGCCTTGGATTTCCCGCTCCCGTTGGGGCCGCGCAACAGCAGTCGCCCGTCGTGGAACTCGAAGATCTCGTCGTAGTAGCGCCAGATGTTGAGGATGCCCGCACGGGACGGGATCCATCTCGTCACGGTCACGTCGCCTCCTCGTCTCGATCGGTGTACCTCGCGGCGGCCGGGAGTGGCCGGACGAGTTCGGCTTCGACGCGGACCAGCCCGAAGCCGGTCAGCACCGCGAGCGCGTCCACGGTCAGCCGCCGCACGCCGTCCTTGCCCCGGTAGGTCTTGGCCCAGCGCGGGAACCGTTTCAGCAGCTTGACGGTGGCTTTCTGCAGGTAGTCCGTCGTCCGCGGCTCGTCCAGCGCGTCGAGCAGCAGGAGCGCGGCGACTTTGGCGTTGCTGCCGTCGTCCGGGAACTTCTCGTCGGTGGCCAGCCCGTCGACGTCGACGAGCAGCACACCCTCCGCGCGTTCTTCGAGGACGAAGCCACCCTGTTCCGCGGCGCGGCGCAGCAACTGACGTCCGGTCGGCGACCCGAGGTACGCGCGCTCCTCGGCGCTCAGTTCGTCGAAGTAGAGGACGGGATCGTCGACGAGACGGCGGAAGACCGAATGCCGGAGCCACAGGTTCCGCTGGACGTCGGAAGCGCTCGGCGTGTCCTCGTGGCGCCCCGACGAGAGGCCGTAGCGCTGCTCGTACGACACCGCGTCCAGCAGCTCCTCGAACCGCAGCGCGACGTCGTCGGCGGGCACGGCCAGCTGCGACGGCCCGACCGGGGCGGCGAGCATCCGCAGCAGCAGGGTCGCGTCGACCCGGAACAGTGCCTTCGCGATGGATTCGTCCACAAAGGACTCCGGGTCCCCGTCGGCGACCGCCAGGACACCGAAGGACTCCAGCAGTTTGAGGACGTCCACGAACGCGACGCGCTCGGCCCGCGAGGTGACGTCGAACGTGGTGACGAGGTCGTCGGCGGCACTCGCCCTGGCGACACGGTCGGCGAGCAGGCCGATCGTGGTCACCGGCACCGTGAGCAGTTCGGCCGCGACCACGCACAACAGGACGTAGCGCCGCCGGTCGAACGCCTGCCTGCCGGACCGCGGCCGCCGGGCGGGGCGGCTGGGGTCGTCGGCGGCGCGGACCTTGACCAGCCGGGCGTAGCCGAGCCGGGGTTCGACGGTGAGCGTCCAGCCGCAGTAGTAGTCGAACCACTGCCGGATGGGCTCGCGGCGGCGCCGGATGAGGTCGAAGGTCTCGGGGGCGCCGCGTTCGCCGATCAGCGGCGTGGCCAGCATCGCCCGGATTCCGCGTGCGACCTCTTCGCGCTCCGCGATGACCAATTGGTTCGTGAGGCTCACGCACCGCCTCCGGCCGTGCTGATCTCGATTTCGTAGTCGGGACCGCGGAAGACGCCGCTCGTGGTGGTCAGGCGCGCGACCGCGCCGTTCCGCGGCGGCCGCAGGACGATCTCGATCTGGCCGTCGGATGTCGTGCTCCGCCGGGCGCCGCCCGTGCCGGGACTGTTGCCGAGTGCCTGCCCCAGCAGGTCCAGAAGCCGCTCGAAAACGGTGTGGTCCAGCTTCTCGAACGCCGAAAGCCGCACGACCCCGCCGGTGTCGAGCATGCTCCACGCCGCCTCGAGTTCGGCGCGCTCGGCGATCGCCTGCCGCACTCGTGCCGCCCGGACAGCGGAGACGTCACGGACCCTTCCGGTCTTGGTGAACCGCTCGGTGCGGCCGGCCGACCGGAGCAGTTCCGACACCTCGACCGGCGGCGCGTCGAGCCAGGACGCCGTCGTGCTGACCACCTCCGGGTCCGCGTGGGCGAGGTGCGCGTGCCGCGCGGAACTGAGCCCGAACATGGTGGACCACAGGCGATGCAGGTCCTCCTGAGCGGGGACGACGGTGAACCATCGCGCCAGCTCACGGAAATCCGCGACCGCGCTGCTCGCCCGGCGTCGCGACTCGGTGATCCGGTCCAGGACCTGGAGGAGCGTGATGATCGCCCGCCGCGCGACCTGATGGAGGTTTTCGACCCGCGGCGCCGCGCCGTCTTCGGGCAGGAACCACGCGCGAAGCCCGTCCCAGCGGGCTTTACGGACTTCCAGCCAGCGCGGGTCCGCGCTCGGCAAAGCCGCCCCGTTGAGCGCACGCCGGCGCACGCGCTCGACGCCGTACTCGTCGATTTCCTTGATGCGGGTGGCGATGGTGTGGGTGTGGTGCTCCAGGTCGTTCAGGAACTCCTGCAGATACGCCACCGTGGATGCCTTGACCTCGTGGAACGTCGCGAGGTCGGCTTCGGCGTGCAGCAGGCGCTGGAGGTCGCCGTTGAACCGCTTCGTGTTGTCACGGAACGCCTCGAGGTGGCTCTCGATTTCGGTGAGCGTGCTGAAAACACGCCTGTCGGTGCCGTCTTCCAGCTGCTTGACGAGTTCACCGAGCCGCTCGCCCAGCGCGTCGAGGGTGGCCGTCTGCAGCCCACCCGTCGCGTTGAGCACTTCGTTCGCGCGGACCACACCCGCGTACGCCGCTTCGCCGAGCCGGGTCAGCGAGTACTGAAGATTGCGGCGTTCGTACTCGGAGGCCGTCCGGTAGTCGCCCGCGTGGTTCTGGACGATGTCGAGGTGGCCTTGGCTCCGCAGCTGGTCCAGCGCCTTGACCAGGTCTTCGTCGTCCAGCGTCTCCAGCCAGCCGACTTCCCGCAGCCTCGTGCGGAGGTCGTCGATGCCGAGCGCCGTCTCGAGCCGTTCGTTCGCCTCGCCGAAGGCGTGCAGGATCGCCAGGGGGAGCCCGGACCTGCCGCCGTCGGTGAAACGGAACATTTCGGGCGGTACCCGGATCGGATCCATGCGACCTCCGGCGATGATGCGTGGAGCTACACGTTAGGGGGTCACCCAGGCGAGTCCGAACGGCCCATCTTTTTCACGCTGCGTACTCATGTGGTGAAAAGGCTGAGGTGCACGGTGGTCCCCTCGACAGCGACCTTGCGAGACACACGGCGACCGTCGATGAACTGACTGTCCTCCATGACACCGGGGGCGAAGTGGGACGCCTTGAGCAGCTCCGGCACGTCCTCCGCCGGAAGAGTGAGGGCGACGCGGTACATCACGTCGATGCCCCTCTCGTACTTCGTCTCCAGCACCTCGCCGCTCGCGGGCATCGAGATCCCGCCGAACCGGAAGGCCTCCTCGGGTGACGGTGCGGGGTCTTGCGTCGTCGTGCAGCCGGCCAGCAGAAAGACCAGGGCCGCGAGCAGGAGCTTCACGCATCGTGAGACGCGCGGTGGACGTAAGCGTTCCGTCACACTTGGGCGGGGATGACAGGGACGCCCTGGCGCGTTCTACTGGATGTCGACGACCAGAGGAGAACCACAGTGACGGAAAAGGCTGTTCTCGCGGGCGGCTGCTTCTGGGGCATGCAGGACCTGTTCCGCCGCCACCCCGGAGTCGTCTCCACCAGGGTCGGTTACACCGGCGGAGACGTGCCGAACGCGACCTACCGCAACCATGGCTCGCACGCCGAAGGCATCGAGATCGTCTTCGACCCGGCGCGGCTCACGTATCGCCAGATCCTGGAGTTTTTCTTCCAGATCCACGACCCGACGACGCTTGACCGTCAGGGCAACGACCTCGGCGCCAGCTACCGCTCGGCGATCTACTACACCGACGACACCCAGAAGCAGGTCGCCGAGGCGACGATCACCGACGTCGACGCCTCCGGCAAGTGGCCCGGCAAGGTCGTCACCGAAGTGACCGAGGCCGGTGACTTCTGGGAAGCCGAGCCCGAGCACCAGGACTACCTGGAGCGCATCCCGAACGGCTACACCTGCCACTACGTGCGGCCGGAATGGCAACTGGGCGAGCGCTGAGTCCAAGTCCGTGAAGGCCTCCTTAAGGGACCCAGAGTCCCCTAAGGAGGCCTTCACGGACCCAGAGTCCCCTCAGGCGAGGAGGTCCTGGTGTTCCTCGTGGCCACCCCTCCGGTGAACGCGCGTACCTGCTCGACCAGTCCGGACTTCGCCGCAAAATCCATACCAGACCTTTCTCGACTCCCGCGAAGTCTCGGTGCCGACGTCCGAGACCGCGGTCTCGCAGAAAAGCTGCGCTTCAACGAGAACGCGATCTTCTACACGGTGCGAGAACTACCTGTCACCTGGTGAAGGTCACTCAGGCCCGCTTTGACTTGTTCCGGCGTCATGCCTTCCCGTCGCAGGTAGGCGTACTGTGCCGCCGCCAGTGGTGCGAGCAGTGCCTCCGCCCGGAATCGCGCATCCGCTGCCAGTTCGATTTCGCTGATCAGCGCGACCAGGTGACCGCGGTGCAGCCGGTACGCGCCGGTCACGAACCGCGCCATCGGCGTCTCGGTCTCCGCGACCATCAGCAGGTCTCCATGCGTCTCAAGCCTGTCGACGTACGCGCTTATGAACGCCCGGAGCCGTTCTTGCGGCGGCGCCCCCGGTCCCAAGGGTGGCGGCCCGCTGATGAACGCCTCCTGGAACTCGCGCTCGTTCTCGTCCAGAAGCGCCTGCGCCAACGCGCCCTTGTCCGGAAACCGTCGATACACGGTCCCGATCCCGACGCCCGCCTCGGCCGCGACCTCGTCCAACACGAGCCCGTCGACTCCCTTGGCCGCCACAAGCTCGGCCGCGGCCCGGACGATCTTCCGCCGGTTGCGAGCCGCGTCCGCCCGCTCGACCGGTCCGGATCCTGCGATGGGAAGCACTCGGTGAGCTTAGTCGGTAGACAAGTGGAACTTTCTCCGCTTAACTAAGCGGAGAAAGTTCCACTTAAGGAGGCTTGGATGTCCGTCGAACACTTCATGAGCGCTGACGCTTCGACCTGGTTCCAGCGGCTTGACCAGCAGATCTTTCTCGCCGACGTCCTCTCTGAGGACAGCGGCGCGGCGATGTCCGTCGGATTCGGGCGCTACCGGAAGGGGGAGAAGAACCCGTGGAAGATGACCTACGACGAGGCCCTCGTCATCACCTCCGGAGTCTTCACCGTCGAGGACCCCTCCGGATCGGTGACGGCTCGGGCGGGTGAGGTGATCTACCTGCGGGCGGGGACCGAGGTCGTCTACGCGGCCGAGGAGGACACGGAACTGGTCTACGTCACCTATCCGCACTGGCTGGCGGCTACCGAAGCCTCCGTCGAAGCTCATCGCCTCGGCGACTTCCACGAGGCCTAGCGAAGATCGTCCAGCAAGGCAGGGAGAACCAGTTCCTCTTCGATGCGCACCCCGCGTCGCTCGAGGGCAGGGCGTAGTCCCGGATCCCAGGAGGCGTCCGCCGGCCTGCCTGCCAGCGGACCGCCGGTCACGCTCGTCGCGGAGTACGCGGAAGCGTCGAAACGCCAGGGTTCCCAAGGAATCCGGTCCCGCAGGGTGTTGCCGATCCGGATGCCGCCCCAGTCGAAATCGCCGTGATACCTGAACCGGGCACCGTCGGTCGCCAGCAGATCGAGTAGCCGCCACACCGCGGCCGACGGCTGGCCATTGACACAGACGAGGGGAGGGCATCCGGGACCCAGCTCATCGGCCGCGGAGGCGAGAACGATCGGGTTCTCGCAAACCGACACGATCCCGGCTTCGACGCCGAGCCGCGCGGCGTACAATTGGCGAAGCGTCAAGACGCAAGGTTCACCGGCGTCCTTGGCCAACGCAAGTATGCGGCCGGTCACCGTGGTGGTGCTGCCCGGCAAACCGAGGCACAACACGGACGAGGACAGCTCGTCGCGGTGGACGCCGACCGCCGCCCAGGAAGTACGGCGTTCGCCTGCTGTTCCGTCCCCCGCCGGTGGGATGCCACGGAGGACTCTCGCCGCTGAGAGGACAATTGTCGCCAGGGGACGCCCGTCATCCAGGCCGTGCGCGTCGCCCGTGGTTTCCGCCGCGAGCCGACCCAGTGCGATGCCCTCGGAAGGCAACTCGGCGAGAACACGGACCGCCGTGGTGATCAACGTCGAAGCGATCCCCGGATCGGAAGTCAGCCTCCGGACCAGGCCGGTGGCGTCCAACCAGCCGCGCCAGGTCACCAGAGCCGGATGTCGTGCGACCAGCTCGTCCAAGGGCACGTACGCCGCTGCCCAAGCCGCGGCTTCCTGCACCCGGTCGGGCACGGCTCCGATCAGCAGCCTCGCGGCATCGGCGAGCCCGTCCGGCGCCGAACCGCTGCGACGGAGCACCGCGTCGACCTCGTCGAGAGAAACGCTCAGGGAAGTGCCGGTACCGGCCCGGCGACCAAGCAACCGTTCGATGGCCCTGCGCTGGTCAGGCGTAGCCGAGCCGAGGGTGACGATTCCGCTCAACGGCTTCCCGTTGAGCATCCGCCGCCGCAAGCGGTCGAGCAGCCACGTCGTCTCTTCGCCGCCCAAGAGCCTGCGAAGGCGGTCCAGATCGGCCATCAGGCACTCGGGACGTAGGGAATCGGTCGTTGCTCCTGGACACGCTCACGGCCGTTCCACCGCCAGGGCGTCACCAGCACGGCGTCGATCCCGTCGCGCCGGGCGAGTTGTGCGATGGCCAGACCGGGCACCTGCGGGTAGCAACCCCATTCGCGTTCGCTGGTCATGACGACATCGAGATCGAACGCGGCGAGCAGCCCGAGGCACTTGGCCCGTGAGTCGTCGTCGACGCCGGCGAACGCTTCGTCGAGCGCGACAAGACGTGGCGTGTGGGGATTGGCCGAAGACGAGTAGAACGAGGACGCCGCGGCGAAGAGCGGGACCGACGCGGCCAGCACCCGCTCGCCGCCGGAAGCCGGGCCGGTCGCCGACCGCCATTGTCCGTCCTGGTAACGCTGGATCGCGAATTCGTGCCAGGTCCGATAGTCCAGTGCCCTGGTCAGCTGTTCGACCCAGCCGCCCGCCGTGTCTTCGGCGTGCTCGCGATTGATCTGTTCCTGCAGGAATCCGCCGACGGCGGTCCGGTCTTCCACACTCCAGGCGTCGGCTGTCTGCCGTAACAACCGGTCTCGCACCCTGTCGAGGCCGTCGGGCGCCGTCCGCGAAGTACGCCACTGCAGCCGCAGGCGCATCCCGGTCGACGTCGGCCTGGCCTCCAGATCGGTATTGATGGACCGGACCTGATCCTCGGCGTTGCCGATCAGTTCTTGCAGCGTGCCCGCCACTTCGTTGATGAGGTGGTTCTCGAGGATTTCGCGTTCCTTCGCCGAAAGCAGGTTCGCCCGCTGCTCGTTCTCCACCTCCAAAGCGGCCACCAGCGTGGGAATGTCCTGGGTGCGCCCTTGGAACAGCACGTCGACGACGATGATCCCGTCCCGCACGGTCATGCCGACCGAATGGCCGTGCCTGGACAGCGCGTCGGTCAGCAGCTTGTGTTCGGCCGACACCCGCTGCTGCACCAACTCCCAAGGCCGGTCCGCGTCGTCCACGCCGTCCAGCGCGGCGTTGACGGTCCGCGCGAGGGTGACAGCCGGGTTCGGCGCCCACTCCTTCTCGGGATCGGGAAATTCCAAATCGGGAATAGCTGTTGTCAGCAGCCCCGTCGTCGCGAAAGCCCGCAGCTCACTGATGGCCTGGTCACGTTCCGCCACGGCGATCGAAATCGAACCCCGAAGCGTTTCTCGCCGCCCGTTGGCCGTACCCCGCTCTTCGCGTACGACCTGTTCGTCTCTTCGCACCTGCTTTTCGCGGGCGTCTCGCTCATCCAGGTCCGTAGCGACCGCGTTGAGCTTCCGATAGAGCTCATCGACTCCCGCCCCCGCGGTCTCGACCAGGACGCGGTGGCGTTCCGCCACGATTTCGGCTTCGGCGCGGGCTTCGACGGCCGATTCCCGCGCTTCGCCGTGGTGTTCGGCAGCGGCCAGCAGTTCGTCTTCGGCCTTGGCCGATTCCGCCATCGCCCGAGCCAATGCCCGCGTCGCCGGCCAAAGCCCGGCCAAGGCGACGCGGTAGTCACCGACGGCTTGACGAACCCGAGCGAGTTCCTCGGGGTCGGTCGGCAGACGTACGTCACCGGCGAATTCGATGACCTGTCCGCGAGTCCGCTCTGCTTCCTCGGCGCGGTCCTCGGAAGCCGCGACAGCTTCGCCGAGACGGACGTCGATCCGGCGTTTCGCGTCGTGTTCGCCGGCGAGCTTGACATGAGCGTCGCGAAGATCGGTGTCCGTCGGCTGAGCACGGTGTTCCGCGGTGAGGGTGGCTCGGTAGGCGGCGAGGCCGTCCTCGACGTCCGCCAATTCGGCGAGGCGCCGATCCAGCAGGAGACCCTCTTCCCGCAGCCGCCGAACGCGTTCCCTGCGCGCGGCTTCGCGCGCGCCCTCGCCCAGATAACCGGCCGTGTCCTTGTGCCACGACCCGCTCAACACGCCGATGGCGAACCTGCCGTCCGCCGCGACCCAGGTCTCCGCGCCGGGTCCGAGACCGATCGCGCGCAACACGGATCCGACCACGTCGTCAGCCAGGGCCGAGGCCTGGGGGTCGGCCCGGTCCACCGCCGGTGCGAGGACGGCAGTGAGGCCGCCCGCCGGTGCGGCGGCGCCGGGCTTGACGACCACGTCACCGGTCTGTGTGCTGTGCAGTTCGCCGTCCGGCGTCACCCAAGCGTCCAGAATCCCCGCGGCCTCCAAAGCCGCTTCGAGACCGGCTCTGTGCTCCGCGGTGACGCCGGGGACGAAGTCCACGACCTTCCACAGTGGAGCGCCAGGACGACCCGTTCGAGCAGCTTCGTCGCGGGTGTAAGGCCTTGGTGGAGCGTCGTGCCCGCCGGCCTCGAGCCGGGCGATCTCATCGAAGATCGCTCGCCGTTCGTTCACCGCCGCTGTTCGTTCGGCGTCGAGAGCGGCTCGTCTGCGCCCGAGTTCGGCGGTCGCCCGCAGCACGGCCTCCTCCACGGCCGATGCCGCGGGATTGGCACCGGCGAGAGTCTCGGTCCACGCGTCCAGCGAGTCGAGCAATTCGTCCACATCGGACAGTTTGAGCTGCTCCGTGCCTGCCAAGTACGAGCGATAAGAGGCGACGAGCGCCGCACCATGCCCGACGATGGCCTCATCGGCCACGGTGATCCGCTCGAAGGCGTCCTGCTGCTCGGCGGTGATCCGGTCCACGCTTTCGCGTGCCGAACGCAACGCGGCTTCGGCCTGTGTCACGGCGTTGAGGAACCGTTGCAGCTGTTCGACCGCTTTGGTCTGCCGTTCGACGAGCGCCTGCCCGGCTCGCTCATCTTGCTCGGCGATGACAGCGGCATGTCCCTCGGCCAAATACGCGGCGTCGGCGGCCTCTCTCGCGATGCCCTTGGCCTGCCCCAAGATTTCCGCGTCGGCATCGGTCGTCCGCCGTGCCGTTTCGGCTTGCTCTTCCCGGCGTCGCAGGTTGCCGACGGCCGCCGCCAGATCGCGTTCCCGCGAAAGGGCGAATTCACTGAGCCTGTCGGCTTCTTCGCCCACCTGCTTCAGTGCCTCGGCGTCCCGCATTTCCGGACTGCTCTGCAGCGCGGCACGGCGAGCCTCCAGCTGGGTTTTCGCCGCCGCCAGCTCATCGAGCAGTCGTTGGGTCCCTTCGAGCGCCAGCGTCGCGTTCTCGTAAGCGGCCTCGGCTTCACCCAGCTCACGCCCGAGCTGTTCGTACCTGCTGTGAGTGTGGCGAACCGGAGCCGCCCGGCGTTTGGCCGCGATCCGGGAATAGCGCCGGTAATGGGTGAGGAACTGGTCCGCCGCCGTCTTCGCTTCGGCGAGGGCGCGTAAGGTCTCCCGCTCCTCGTCGAGCCCACGGAAAGCTTCCGCGACCGTGGTCACCAGGGCCGGGTCGAGTGGCGGAAGTGCCTCGGTGAGCGCACGGGACAGCAGTTTCTCGTCCGGTTTCTTCGACAGCTGCGGTTGTCGAAGCTGGATCAGCAGATTGACGAGGGCTTCGTAGCGGTGGATCCCCAGCCCGAACAGTGCTTCGTCCACCGCACGCCGGTATTCCGACGCGGTGTCGTAGACCAAGCCATGTCCGTCTATGGCGTCCTTGAGCTTTTCCCTGGTCAACGCCACCCTGGTCGGGCTCACCAGGGAGAGGTCACGGCCTACGCGTTGATCGGTGACGAAGAACCAATGCCTGGCGATCCCGCGTCCGGCGACGGCCTTGAGCCCGCAGCCGATCGTGCGGTATTCGGCGCTTCCGTCGGGAAGGGCACGGCCGAATTCCAGCCAGGTATAGCCGAGGCGTTCGTTGTGCGGATGTTTCCCGCCGAGCAGCAGGTTCCATTCCATGCGTTTGTTGCGGTCGCCGTCCGGCTCCACCCGGTGCGCCGACAGTTCGCCGTCGAGCAGGAACGGCAGGGTGAGCGCGAGCACCTTGGACTTGCCGGTTCCGTTGTTGCCGCGCAACAGCAAACGGCCGTCATGGAAATGGAACTCTTCGATGTCGTAGTAGAACAGGTCGACCAGACCGGCACGAAGCGGTTGCCAGCGGGCCCTGTCCGGGACGGGCGAAGTCATTTCCCGGTCTTCCTCTCCCGAATGGTGGGCGCGTCGAGCCGATAGCGGCCGATCGCGGGCAGCGCACGCACCATCGGAGGATCCCCTACGGAATCCTCCACGAGACGCAAGGCACGCAGCTTGTGCAACGCGATGGCGAGGAGTTCCTCGTCAGCGCCTTCTTCGGTGACTCCGCGACGCCAGTAGGAGGCGTGCTCGCGGGCGATTTTCCTGACATATGCCAGTAGTCGCTCGATCGGCACCGGTCCGTTCCGCGCCGCGAGGTACTCGGCGACGAGCAAGGTGGCGTGACCATCGGTGCGCTGCTCCGGCATGCGCACGTCGGTCAGCTCGTCGTCGGGGTCGACCATCGCGACGCCCTCCGCGCGGACTTCGGCGACCAGCCCGGTGGCGTCCTCGATCCGGCGAGTTATCGCATGCCGCTGGCCGACCAGGTACGCGCGTTCGTCGTCGGCCAGCTCGTCGTAGTAGACCACTGGATCGTCGAGCAGGCGGCGGGTGAGCCGGTGACGCAAGGCTCGATTGCGCAGGTCGTCGGTGTCGGCGACCGGTTCGTGGGCGAGTTCTGCGAGCCTGGTTTCGAGGTCGGCGGCCTTGATCGTCGAAGGACCGCGACCACTGGTCAGCAGCGAGGCCAGCACTCGGCGCTGTACGTCGTACAGGACGTCTCCGTTGTCGCTCAGATAGGAGTCTTCCTCACCGGCGACCCGCTCGAGGACACCCCAGGTGAGCAGCAGTCGGACCGCGGCGACGAGATCCGAACGTTCGTCGCGCCTGCTCAGCGTGAACGACACACCGGCATCGACGAGTTCGGGTTCACCCGCGGCGGCGAGCACGCCTTCGGCGAGACGCCCGAGAGTGATCTGCGCGTCGGCTCGCTCCAAAACGGCCAACGCCAGGCAAAGCAGGACGTATCTGCGGCGACCGAACGGTGGTTTGCCCTTACCGTCCCTCGCTGGATGGGTCGGGTCGGTCAACGTCGGCGCGGTTTTGAACAAGCGCGCGGATTCCGCGCCGACCAGCAGCCGCCAGCCCGTCTCCGTGGCCAGCCAATCACGCAGATCCGCCGCATGGCGCCGGACCAACCGCAGTACTTCGCCGTCCGCCCCCGCGGTCAGCAACGGCTTGGCGAGTAGCGCCCGCAGGGCTTTCCGTTGCTGAGCGACGGTTTCCTCGACGAGCACGGTCACGCGATCGCCTCCACCCGGCCGTTTCCGATCAGGTCGAAGATCTCGATCAGGTGTTCCGGCCCCTGGAGAACCCCGTCCTCGGTGTCGATGTGCACTGTTCCGCCACCTCGCACGAGGGTCAGGCGAACCTCCATCGTGCCGTCGCTGGTGGTGGTCCGGACTTCGTGCTCGCCAGGGGCACGGGCCGAAAGAGCGTCGCCGAGAAGCCCGAGGAAAAGCCGGAACGCCCGCGCGTCGAGTTCGCCCAGCGCCGACAGCCGCGTCGGCCCCGGCGTCGCCAGCCGCTCACGCGCCGCGGCGACCTGCTCGGCCTCCAAAGCCGCCTGCTCGGCCAGAATCCGTCGCTGCTCCGCGCGGTCCGAGACCCGGTTGGGCTGACCGCGCCGCTCGTAGGATCCCGTTCGGCGCAACTGCGGGCTGATGTGCACCCCGGCCGCTTGCCGCCACGGCGTACTCGGCGCGGGCTGCTCTTCCTCCCACGCGGCAACGGTTTCGTTGTCGACTGTGAGGTGCCGCGCCGAGCTGAGCCCGAACGCCGTCCGCCACAGCCGATGCGCCGCGTTGTCGTCCGGGGCCTGGGCGAACCACCGCGCCAGCGTCCGGAAATCCGCCGAGCGATCGGAGCGCCCGGAACGGCGTTCGTTGAGCGCGGCCACCGTGTCGATGAGCTGGGTGATCGCCGTGACCGCGGCTCCGCGTAGAAGCCGCGCCTGCGACTGACGGCGGGAGTCGGCCGAGACGAACCAGTCATGCAGCCCACGCCACCGGTTTCGCCAAGTGTCGTAACAGCTTTCGATGGCGGCCGCGTTCTCGTGATCGTCCGGCGCGACATCGGCCGCTTCGCGTCGCGCGGCCACCATGAGCAGCTCTCGCACCCCGGCCTCTTCGATCTTGCCCAGCAGGTTGGCGATCTCCGCACCCCGGTTGGCGAGGTCGGCGATGAACCGGTTGACGTAGTCGATCAGCCGCTGCTTGTAGGCGACGAACGCCTCCACGTCGCCGTCGGCGAAATCGATGACGCGGCGCAGCGACGCCATGAACGCCTGCGCGTTGTCGGCCAGGCCGGTGAACCGCTCGGCGAGGGCCAAGAGGAGAAGATGCACCTTCGCCGGGTCCAGCTCTCGCGCCCCCGCCAGCTCCACGAGCGCCCGCAGCTGCGCGGCGATGTCCTCCAGCGCCACCGACTGCAGCGAACCCCGGCGGCCCAGCGCCTGGTCATAAACCGCGAGTGCCTCTTCAGCGGCCTGGCCCGCCGCAGTGAGCTGGTACAGATACCGCGCGCGGTGGAAGTCCGCGACACTGGTCACCCGGCTCGTGTCCGGATCGGCCCGCAAGTTGCCCCAGTCGACGAGCTTGTCCAGCGCGTCCGCGACCTGCTCGACCTCACCCGGCCTGCCCAGATCCGCCGCGACGTCCTCCGGACGCATGTGAACGATGAACCGGTCCCTCGCCCGCGCGAACGTCAGCAGGACGTCGCGATAAAGCGCCGCGTTCGGCGCACTCAGGTGCGCGAACGGCTGTGGCTCCTGGTCGGCGGTCACGATCCCATTATGGGGAGGGCACCGACAGTCTTGGCGTGGACCCTCCGGACGCCTGGTCAGCACACATCTAGCTGGTAGGACCGTGGCTGAACACGCATACCCCGCCGCCTACCCCAGCGGGAGTCCAATTCGCATCGCTGCTGGGCAGCCTGTGTCCAGAGCGTAAGGGGTCAGTATCCTGTTCGGCTGTCGGGCTGTCACCGTGACCCCGCCCTGGCATGCTTTTGGGGCGTCTCGGGTCAGAGTCGATGAGCGGGTCAACAGGTGGCTGGCGTCGATTCACGTCGCCCTTGGCAGTGACGATGCCCAGCCGACGCCCCGTGCCCGGCCGACTATAAGGATGTCCAGCTGGGCTAAAACGGATTAGGGTGTGAAGGGTGACTGAGCCGTGGATGTCCGTCGACGTGATCGTTGAGCGTCTTGGTGTCAAGAAGGACGGCATCTACGACTGGATCGTCACGCACAACACCGAGGTCGGAGTAAGGGTCCGTCGCGATGACGCCGACGAGACCTCAAGCAAGAAGGTTGCTCGTGAAGATGATCGATAACCTCAACGAGCTTCTGGGCGACGATCTCAAGGCTCAGATCTCGTCGGGTTCCAAGGTGCGTATTGCAGCCTCGACGTTCTCTATTTTCGCCTTTGAAGCGCTTCGTAAGGAGCTTGAGAAGGTGAGCGAGTTGGAGTTCATCTATACGTCACCTTCGTTCATCGCCAGCAACGCCGCAGAAAGGCTTCGCAAAGAACGCCGTGAGTTCTTCATTCCGCTGCCTAAAGGTGAGGAATCTAGCCTCTACGGCTCCGAGTTCGAGATCCGGCTTCGTAACAAACTGACTTAGCGTGCCATTGCCAAGGAATGTGCGGACTGGGTGCGCCGCAAGGTCACATTTAGGTCGAACTCTACAGGCAAACCGATGCAACAGTTCGCTGTGGTTGACGACAAGGCGGTCTACGTGCCGCTCCAGGGGTTCACTACAGCGGATCTCGGCTATGAGCGTGGTAACGCGGTCTCGAACATGGTTCACCGGATCGACGACGCGCCGATGACCGCACAGTACATCCAGCTTTTCGACCAGATCTGGCATAACCCTGACCAGCTCGACGACGTCACCGAAGCGGTTTGTGACCACATTGCGAGCGTGTACGCGGAGAACTCGCCGGCCAAGATCTACTTCCTTATCCTCTACAACCTTTTCTCAGAATTCCTCGACGACATCAACGAAGACGTCTTGCCGAACGACCGCACCGGCTATCAAGAAACTCAAATCTGGCAGAGCCTTTACAACTTCCAGCGCGATGCCGCGACCGGGATCATCAACAAGCTGGAGACCTACAACGGCTGCATTCTCGCGGATAGTGTGGGCCTGGGCAAGACTTTCACGGCGTTAGCCGTCATCAAGTACTACGAACTTCGGAACAAGTCGGTGCTCGTCCTGGCGCCGAAGAAGCTCTCTGAGAACTGGACCAACTACAACGCGAACCTGACGACCAACATCTTCGCCGCCGATCGGTTCAATTACGACGTACTCGCACACACCGACTTGTCCCGCACGCGAGGCGAATCGTTGGGCCTGCGGCTCGATCGGGTGAACTGGGGCAACTACGACCTGGTCGTCATCGACGAGTCCCACAACTTTCGCAACGCGGACTACGCGGAGGAGAAGGAGTCGCGCTACCAGCGGCTGATGCGGCAGGTTATTCGTGAGGGGGTGAAGACCAAGGTCCTCATGCTCTCAGCGACTCCCGTAAACAATCGATTCAATGACCTGAAGAATCAGCTCCAGCTCGCTTACGAAGGTGAGTCGGAGAACCTGGCGCAGCACCTGAGAATCTCCACCACGGTCGAAAAGGTCTTCAGCGACGCCCAGCGTGTCTTCAACGACTGGTCTAGGCTCGTGCCCGAGGCTAGGACCACGGACCGGATCCTGCAGATGCTCGACTTCGATTTCTTCGAGCTGCTCGACGCGGTCACGATCGCCCGTTCGAGGAAACACATCCTGGCCTTCTATGACACCAGTGAAATCGGCGCGTTCCCCGAACGGCTCCCACCGGAGTCTATCCGCGCGCCCCTGGCCGATCTGCCGAATGTGCCGACTTTCAATGAGATCTTCGAGCAGCTCCAAGTGCTCACGCTCGCGGTCTACACCCCGCTGGCCTACGTGTTCCCGAGCCGTATCGGTAAGTACGAAGACCTGTACGACGTCAAGGGCGGAACCGCCCGGTCCAACCTCGGACAGCGCGGCCGCGAGCAAGGTCTTAAGAAACTCATGACGGTCAATCTGCTGAAGCGGCTCGAAAGCTCAGTCGAAGCATTTCGGCTGACACTGGCGAGGATCGAGGGTGCCGTCGACAAGACCCTCGGCCGCATCGATTCCCACACCGAGCCTCTCGCCGACGCGGACGCCGACTTCGCGGGCCTGGATGTCGACGACGAGGTCGACCTTGAGACACTTTTCTACGGCGAGAAGATCAAGATAGACCTCGACGACATCGACATCGAGTCATGGCGGCGCGACCTGTGGAACGATCGTGAGACCCTGCGTGAGCTGCTTGAGGAAATGAACAAGGTCACACCGGCTCGCGATGTGAAACTTCAAACTCTAAGGCGTCTCGTCGAAGACAAGGCGGCCGACCCCATCAACGACGGCAACCGGAAAGCGCTGATTTTCTCCGCATTCGCCGACACCGCTAACTATCTCTACCGGGAACTCGCGCCATTGCTGGCGGCGGGCGGTCTCCAGACCGCGCTCATCACCGGTGGGGGGCACTCCGCAAAGACGACCCTCGGAACCAGCTACGACTTCCAGCAAGTACTCACGTTGTTCTCGCCACGGTCGAAGCAGCGGCATTTGACCATGCCGAAAGAGACGGGTGAGCTGGACGTACTGATCGGCACCGACGTCATCAGCGAGGGGCAGAACCTCCAGGACTGCGACTACCTCGTCAACTACGACATCCATTGGAATCCGGTGCGGATCATCCAGCGCTTCGGTCGCATCGACCGCATCGGGTCGACCAATGGCCGCATCCAGCTGGTGAATTTCTGGCCGGATATCTCGCTCGACGAGTACATCAACTTAAAGGAACGTGTCGAAAGCCGTATGGTCATCGCCGACCTCGCCGGTGTGGGAGACGACAACATTCTCGACCCGGCCAGCGCCGACGCGGCCTACCGCAAAGAACAGCTGCGGAAGCTCCAGGACGAGGTCATCGAACTTGAAGACGTCCGGACCGGGGTCTCCATCACCGACCTTGGCCTCAACGACTTCCGAATGGACCTCCTCGGATACCTTAAGGAGTACGGGGACCTCGCCACCGCGCCGAAGGGTCTCCACGCCGTGGTGCCGGCGCAGCCGGAGAAGGGGCTGAAACCTGGCGCTCTGTTCGCGCTTCGCAACGTCGATGCGGCGGAGGCGAACAATCGGGGCAATCGCCTGCATCCGCATTACCTGGTATACCTCGCCGACGACGGCAAAGTGATCGCCGACCACACCGAGGTGAAGCATCTGCTGGATGTCGTCCGCGCGGGATGCCGCCCCTATGACGAGCCGGTCGTCGAGGCAACGCGTCTCTTCAACGCCGCCACGAGTGAGGGCGCGGAGATGGGAAAGTATTCCGAGCTGCTCACAGCGGCTATCCGGTCCATGATCGACGTGACCGAAGAGCGAGACCTCGACAGCCTCTTCACCGGCGGGCCCACGACAGCGCTCACTCAAGCGATCGGCGGCGTCGACGACTTCGAATTGATCGCCTTCATCGCGATCGTCGATCTTAATCAGGCACCTGCGTGACCGCGCCGCTCTACCGTTGGCCCGTCGGGGCGAAGTTCGGGCGTGTCGTGCCGAAGAACAAGTTCTACGAACACGCGCAGGTGACCGCGGGAGTCAAGAAAAAGTTCGTCGATCAGGTACTGCGGATCACGTGGGCCTACAAGCTCGCCGAGGCGACGATCAACCTGGCCGGAACGGACGAGGTCCCGGAGCTGCAGGTGTTCCAGGTCGATGCGAAGAATGACGACGTCGCTGATGTGGTGCTCGCCGCGATCGACAGGGCGGTGAAGACGCCTGTCATCTTCGAGTTAACCCGCAGCACCGCTGATTTCCGGCAGACCCGGATGGTCGCCGCTCATAAGGACCTCACTGCGGGTGTGCTCAGGGGCGGCTACTTCACTACTCCTTGGCAAGGATTCGACACGGAGCGTGAACCGCTTCCGGCGGCCATCAACCTCTCAACCTTGTACGCCGCCCTGGTGGGGACCCTGTTGCCCGTCGCGGCGCGCCCAGGTGAAGGACTGTCGGAGGTCACCGCCAGAATAGAGGCAGTGCGACAGCTCGAACGCGAGATCGGCGCCCTCGACCGGAGGATCCGCAACGAGCCGCAGTTCAACCGGAAGGTGGAGTTGCGTCGCGCCCTGAGGATCAAGCAAGGCTCGCTTGCCGAGCTGATGAGCCAAACGCCCGGCACGATGAACTGAGGAACACGGTGGAGAAGCTACGCATGACGTCGCCCGACCTGACAGCGGCGAGTATCGACAAGATCGCTGACCTGTTCCCCAGCGTAGTGACCGAGTCCGTTGATGAGGGCGGCAACCCGACTCGGGCCGTCGACTTCGACCTCCTGCGCCAGGAACTCTCGGATCATGTGGTCGAGGGCCCGCAGGAACGGTACCAGCTGGATTGGCCAGGCAAGAGGGCCGCCGCACTCGCGGCCAATGCCCCGATCCCAAAAACGCTGCGTCCCATCCGTGACGAGTCGGTCGATTTCGACACCACCCAAAACCTGTTCATCGAGGGCGACAATTTGGATGCGCTTAAGCTGCTTCAAGAGTCGTACCTGGGCAAAGTCAAATTGATCTACATCGACCCGCCATACAACACTGGCAATGATTTCATCTACGACGACGACTATTCGACGAATGCGGTCGAATTTGAACAACTGGCCGGCGAGCGAGATGAGGAAGGCCGCCGCCTCGTCGCGAACACCGAGGCCAATGGGCGATTCCATTCCGCTTGGCTGTCCATGATGTACCCGCGCCTTAAGCTCGCCCGTAATCTATTGCGAGAAGATGGCGTCGTCTTCATTTCCATCGACGATCATGAAGTCGACAGTCTGCGGAAAATGTGTGCGGAAATCTTCGGCGGACAGAACTTCGTTGCCCAGATAATTTGGCAAAAGGTCTACGCGCCGAAGAACTCCGCACTGTGGTTCTCGGAGGATCATGACTACATTCTTGTATTTGCACGGGACAAGCGTAGCTGGATACCTCGTAGGCTGCCGCGCACCCCAGAGATGGAAGCGCGTTACAAGAATTCCGACAACGACAGTCGTGGGCCTTGGAAAGCTGAAAACATGACGGCTCGCAACCCTTACGATGCCGGCATCTATCCGATCACCACTCCAAGTGGACGGGTGATCGCGGGTCCGCCCCGAGGGACATATTGGCGAATCTCGGAGACAAAACTCAAGGAGTTGGATGCGGACAACCGCATTTGGTGGGGTCCCGACGGGGATAACACGCCTGCGGTAAAGCGATTCTTGACCGAGGTGTCGAGTGGTCGCACGCCGCAGACGTTGTGGACTTACAAGGAGGTGGGCCATACGCAAGATGCAAAGAAGACTCTGCTCAAGTATGTGCCCTTTGAGTACACCGAGAACGTCCTTAATTCTGTCAAGCCGGTGGAATTGCTCCAGCGAATCCTGCAGCTGGCCACGGATCCCGATGGTGACGATATCGTGTTGGACTTCTTCAGCGGCAGTGGCACGACGGCACATGCTGTGCTGAAGCAGAACGCTGAGGATGGTGGACGTCGCAAGTTCATTGCTGTTCAGGTTCGTGAGCCAATTCCTAAACCGGAACCGACGTTCGCTTCTATCCTTGGAATGAGCCTCACTCGTATACAGAATTTGGTGGAGGAACTCCGCGCCCAGTCCGACCTGGTAAGGCAACCAGACCTCGGCTATCGATTGCTTCGCGTCGACACCACCAATATGGCGGATGTTCTGCGCACTCCTGACGAGACGGATCAGCAAGAACTCGGATTTTTGGAGGACAGCGTGAAACCTAATCGTTCGGGGGAGGACTTGCTGTTTCAGGTTCTGCTTGATTGGGGATTGGAACTCACGAGGCCGATCGGTGTTGAGGAAATTGACGGCCAGGAGGTTTACGTCGCCGAAGACGGTGACCTGATCGCCTGCTTTGAGCCAGCAGTGCAGCAAGAACTGGTGCGTGCTATCGCCGAACGCCAGCCACTTCGAGCGGTGTTCCGTGACTCGGGCTTCTCTTCTGACGACGACCGGATCAATGCCGAGCAGATTTTCAAGGAACTCTCGCCCGCGACCGACGTGAAGGCGATTTAACGAGAATGAAGCTTCAGTTCAAGGTCCAGCAATACCAGACCGAGGCCGTCGATGCTGTCGTCGAGTGCTTCGATGGTCAGCCGAAGCATGACGGGGTCTCCTATCGGATAGATCCGGGGAAGCCGAAGCCAGCCGCTACGCCCGCGCTGTTCGAGACAAACGCGACCCCGGACTCCGGGCTGAAAAATGCGGAAATCACGCTCGGCTCGAAGCGGCTTCTTGATAACCTCCATCGCGTGCAGCGTTCCCGCAACTTGCCACTCTCGGTCGAGATCAAAGATAGCAAAGCCGCCCCTGGTGCGCCGAATCTCGATGTCGAAATGGAGACCGGTACCGGCAAGACCTATGTCTACATCAAGACGATCATGGAGCTGAATAAACGGTATGGCTGGTCGAAGTTCATCATCGTCGTGCCATCTGTGGCTATTCGCGAAGGTGTCAAGAAATCCTTTGACGTGACGGCTGAGCATTTCCAGCAGGCATACGGAATGAAGCCCCGATCGTTCATCTACAACTCTGCTCGGCTCCACGAGGTTGAGCGGTTCAGCTCTGATGCCGGTGTGCAGGTGATGGTCATCAATATCCAGGCCTTCAATGCCGCTGGCAAAGATCAACGGCGTATCTATGAAGAGTTGGATGACTTCCAGTCTCGTCGGCCGATCGACGTCATCAAGGCAAACCGGCCGATTGTGATCATCGATGAGCCGCAGAAGATCGGTGCGGGTAAGTCGCTTAGGGCGCTAGCCGAGTTCGATGCACTGATGGTACTTCGCTATTCGGCCACGCACAAACGGGAACACACCAGAGTGCACCGCCTGGATGCCCTCGACGCTTACAAGCAGCATCTCGTGAAAAAGATCACGGTCAGAGGAATCACTGTGAAGGGTCTCGCGGGTTCCACCGCGTACCTTTACCTCGACGCGATCGAGCTTAAAAGCGGGCATCCGCCCACTGCCCGGATCGAGTTGGAAGTCCAGACCAAGGCGGGACCGATCAAGCGTCAGGTCAAGCGTGTTACCAGGGGCAGTCGGTTACACGACCTCGCCGGCGGAATTGAGGCATACAAGGATCTCGTTGTCACCGATGTCAGCGCCGTCGACGACACACTCACACTCAGCAGTGGTGACGTCGTCGTCGCCGGACAACTCGCTGACCGCGATGTCACGGAGGAAACTAAGCGTCGCATTCAGATCCGCGAGGTCATCCGAGCTCACCTTGATAAGGAGCGTGAACTGTTCGCTCGGGGAGTCAAGGTGCTTTCACTGTTCTTCATCGATGAGGTCGCCAAGTATCGCGATTACAGCCGCGAAGACACCCGGGGCGACTATGCCCGTGTTTTCGAGACCGAGTATACGGCGATCGTCGAGGAAATCCTCGGTGAGCTTGAACTGGATGCCGCAACGGCGGCGTACCAGGCCTATCTTCGCCGGGACAACGTCGGCACGGTACACGAGGGGTATTTCTCTATCGACAAGAAGACCAAGCGTCAGGTCGATTCCACGGTGGCGAAGCGTGGCGAGGACGCCGGCCAATCAGCGGATGTCGATGCCTACGACTTGATCCTGAAAGACAAGGAACGCCTGCTTTCGGTCGCCGAGCCGGTCCGGTTCCTTTTCTCCCACTCTGCCCTGCGCGAGGGTTGGGACAACCCGAACGTGTTCGTGATGGGCATGCTTAAGAAGAGTGACAACAATGTTTCCCGGCGCCAGGAAATCGGCCGCGGGCTTCGTCTGGCTGTTGACCAGCACGGCGAGCGGATGGACGACCCTGCTACTGTCCATGACATCAACGAGTTGACCGTCGTCACCGATGAGGCCTACACCGACTTCGTCGATGGCTTGCAGCAGGAGTTGGTCGCCTCCCTGGAAGCACGCCCTCGTAAAGCGAGCGTTGAGTTCTTTGTCGGCAAGACGATACAAACCGAGTCGGGTGAGGTCCTCGTAACGGAGGCGGCTGCCAGGGCGCTGTACAAGTATCTCGTCAAGTATGACTTCCTCAACGAGGACGACACCCTGTCCGACGTCTACAAGGAAGCCAAGACCACTGGTTTGTTTCCCGAACCGGCCTCTGAGCTGCTCAAACAGATCATTGACTTCGTCTGGCCGCTAGTCGACGAGCTCCACATTGAGCTCCCGCCACTGATCAATCACCGCAAGTCAAAGCCGATTCCCCTTAATGAGGCTAATTTCGCGAAAAAAGAGTTTCAGGAATTGTGGGGTAGAATCAACCATAAGGCGGTCTATCGGGTCGAATTCGATTCGATAGAATTAGTTTCGAAGTGCGTGCGAGCACTGGACATGCACCTAAATGTCGCGGCCACGCAATATGTTGTCCAGTCAGGTAGGCAACGCGACTCGCTTGAATTCGAGGACCTCAGTGACGGCAAGGGTTTCACTGTCACCAGCACGTCCACGCACACCGAGACGGCCTCGGCGGGCTCACGGGTGAAATATGATTTGCTGGGTGAGGTCGCGGAGAAGACTCAGCTAACCCGCCGGACGGCCGCGGCGATCCTCGGTGGCGTGACACCGGTGACGTTCACGAAGTTCAGAAGGAATCCTGAACAGTTCATCACCGAGACAATTCGGCTCATCAACGAGCAGAAGGCCACTGTGATCGTCGAGCACCTGGCCTACGACACGCTCGAAGACCGCTTTGATACTGCGATCTTCACGGAGAACCAGACCAAGCAAGACCTCACTCGTGTTGGCGGCAAGCTCGCCAGGCACATCTATGACTATATCGTCACGGACTCCGACCTTGAAAGCGCCTTCGTCAACGAGTTGGACAAGAGCAACGAAGTAGCGGTGTACGCGAAACTTCCGAGGGGGTTCTTCATTCCCACTCCCATGGGCAACTACAACCCGGATTGGGCCATTGCCTTCAAGGAGGGCAGTGTCAAGCACGTCTACTTCGTCGCAGAGACAAAAGGTTCGTTATCAACGCTCCAGTTAAAAGGAATCGAAAATGGCAAGATCGAGTGTGCGCGCAAATTCTTCGCTTCTCTCAACAAGAAGAATGATCGAGACGTCAAGTACGACGTCGTCACCGACTATGTCGAACTAATGCAGTTGGTTGCGGGGTAACAGAGGGACGTCTGAGATCATAAGTTGATTGTCGGCGGCAGCCATTGAGCTAACTGTGGGCGGTCGACGGTCGCATCGACATGCCATAGCTGGTGTTCGGGATCCCACCTTAGCTTTGGCCCCGTGCGTGGCTTCGTCTCTCCTGTACAGGTACCTTCAGATGCAGCCAAGCTCTCGTCGGCACCAGTGACCGTGTCGATGACCACGACGGACCGCTGGCTCCCCCTGGAATTTGTGAACGGAGACGATCGGTGGGGTGTTCACCGTCCGCACCAGTGTTGGCCTTTCGGCTCGGCAGTATGGTGTCGTACTGGAGTTCCGGATGCACTCGTGGGACGCGGCTTCGTGTAACGAATTGGTCTTGTGCGCGCCGTAGTGGTCGCGGGTGTGCGGTACCCGCCGAGTCGAGGTGTCGACAAGCATGAGTGACCCCGTTAACTGGAGGTAGCTTAATCCGGCGCGCGGCAGGTGGGCCGACCTGACGCTGCTGTCCACAGTTGTACACGGGTCTGGTTTGGTGACGTCCTGCTTCCGATGGTGAATGCGGTTTTGGGCTCGGCGGTCATGGGTTGACTAAGAACCCGGTACGCTGCTCACATTCTTTCCGGCCGGGTGTCGATGGCCGATCGGTGTGATGAGGGCTTGGATGGCGCGGTCCGGTAAGGCCGGAGAACGCGAACAGTGGGCCTTGACTAATGGATACAGCGGTGGCGGATTCAGTGACGTTAAGAATTTTACCGGTGCGAACACGCGTGAGCTGGTCCTCGCTGCGTTCACACGGGCGCAGCTCCATCGAAAGATGGCGCCATACGGACGTCGCTAGCCGACTTTGGTCGTTCGTGGAGTCATGGCAAAGAGTGACCTCATCGTCATGTCCTTGAAGACGGCTATAGCTAGCGATCGGACGCGTGGCGGGCGAGTATCGCTACTCGATGGTCCTGGTCCCGAACGTCGCCATGTTCGCCCGGTCGAGTGGATCGTCACGGAATTGCCAGGAACTGCGGTGAGCATGACTGCTCTACCCTAGGTGCCTTTCGGCCATCTACAATGTCTCGCGCAATGACGGAGCCCGGCGCCTTGCTGAGCTGCTGAAGGCCAAACGAGATCCGGGCATGGAGGTCGCTCCAGTGTCGAAATCAGAGAAGCGAAGGTGGGAAGACGGGCCGCCGCTGGTGATGAGGACGAGTCTATTGTGTAAATCGAAAACGAGCAGTATACCCGTGTTTAGATTCAGGCAAGGATCGGTGACGTATTCACCAGTTATGTCTTGACTGCGCTCGTCGCCGCGATTCTTCACGCAAAGGAATTCACCTGTGACGTGGCACCGCCTGGACCGGACGGCGGGATTGACATCCTTGCGGGGACGGGAGCGTTGGGGCTGGATACGCCGGGCTCGTCGTCTCGGTCAAAGTCCGAAACCACTTACATGGGCCGCCCGGTCGTGCAACAGCTGCACGGCGCGTTTCCGGGCAGAAAGCCGACCAAGGCTTGCTTGTCGCGTGGGGTGGTCTCACTAGACCTGTCGCGACGAGTTGAACGCAAATCGGTTAGTGCTCAAGCTTTGGAATGCCGACGACGTGTTGGCTCACGTCTTCCGGTATTACGAGCAACCGCCCGCTGGTATTTAGGCGGATATCTCATGCTCGCGGTGAGTTCCTGGCGACAGATCTGTGCCACGGGCGCGAAGTTGCGGTCATGTTTAGGAGCGGATCGTTTGGAGCGCTTCACCATTTTCGGTGATAAACCAGAATGACCACCCGTTGCGGTTGGGGTGGACGTTCGGATTGTATGCCTGCACGACCCCGATGGCTGCACCGCTCGGGCTCTTGTATGAGTGGCCGCGAAGTACGCCGCTCGTGATCTCAACCCGCTTCGTAGCTTGGTGATAGATCGCTTCGACGTGGTTGCCCTCGTAGTCCGCGTAGATCGGGACGCCGTTGTCAGGTTGTTGCGTGCTGGCAGTAGCTGACTTGTCTGGTTCGTCCAACTTGACGAAGTCGTCGAGTAGGCGCCGCACGACCTCCCCCTCGGAGATTCGCCAAGCACGAGCTAGGAGTAGTACCCGCTCGTGGTCGCTGTCGGCTAGCTGAACAGTCCTCAAAGTCTCCTCAATTCAATAGACTGAGAAGATAGTAGTCGATTCGGTGGTGGATGCAAGGAAGGTGGGACTATGGCCAAGCCGAACCCCGTGCAAGCGACTCAATCGTCGTTGTCAGTCGTAGTTGCGGTGCTTGTTGGATTGCTTGCTGGGGGAGCCGTGGCCGTCGCGGTCTTGAGCGGCGATGCCCAAGTTCTGAAGGCGGTTGGAGGAGGTGGGGTTGCGTTCGTCGGAGCCACCACGCTCGTGCTTTGAGTCTTTAAGGCCCTCAAGGGGCAGTAGTGAGACAAACTTTCTTTGACAACGTCGATGCGGAACGTCCATTGCGGTGGATTCATGCCCAGATACGGTTTGATGGTTGGCACTCGCGATCATTCACTGAGGTGCCCCCGGCAGGATTCGAACCTGCGACACCCGCTTTAGGAGAGCGGTGCTCTATCCCCTGAGCTACGAGGGCATGTACTGCCAAGCACAGCCTACCGGGTGGTCGCCTCCTGCTGGGTAGGGAGGTGCCCGTCACGCGCGGGCCGGGGCAGAGAGGGCATGCGGCCGGCGAGGTGAACCGCGGGGATGCCCCGAACGGCGGTTGCGCCGCAGCAGCCAGAGGAGCATGGCGCGCAACCCAGCCACTGGCCATCTAGTGACACTCGACCTGCGGATCCGCCCAGAACCACCCACACTCGACCCAGCAAACCAGGGTCTGAATCGAAAGCTAGATCGACACAGATGACCCGTACGGGTCACTCGTACGTGTCTGGTTTCGAAACCCTGAACAACAGTAGGTAATCTTCGTTAACGGGACGCGAGACGCCGCTCCCCCGGCTGCCGGAGGGCTTCGTTGATCAAGCTCATGTTCGCCGACGACGAGGAACTGGTCCGTTCGGGCCTGCGTGCCATGATGTCCGGCGCCGCCGACATCGAGATCGTGGGCGAGGCGAGCGACGGGAGATCAGCGGTCGAGGTCGCCCGGCGGTACCACCCTGATGTCGCCCTGCTCGACATCAAGATGCGGGCTCCTGACGACGGCATTCGCGCGCTCAGGGCCATTCTCGCGTTGCCGGATCCGCCGACCGTGGCCATGTTGACCACGTTCGACATCGACGACTACGTCAGTCTGGCGCTCCGGCTCGGGGCCAACGGCTTCCTGCTGAAGGACATCGACCCGGCGGCGCTGCTGCGTGCCGTGCGGGACCTCGCCAGGGGTGGCGCGGTGCTGGACCCGGGGGTCGCGGCGCGCATGGTGCAGTCGCATCGGGACGAGCAGCGGGCCGCGCAGCCGGCGCGCAAGTTGCTCGCGTCGCTGTCCGAGCGGGAGCGTGAGGTCGTCGGGCTGATCGGGCAGGGGTTGTCCAACGCGGAGATCGGCGGACGTCTTCACCTGTCCGAGGCCACGGTCAAGGGTTACGTCTCGGCTGTCCTGTCCAAGATCGGTGCGGCGAACCGGGTGCAGGCCGCGCTGCTGGCCTACCGCGGTGGCCTTCTCGACCAGTAATGATCCTCACCGCGCTCGAGTTCCTCGGCTTGATCGCGTTCGCGGCTTCGGGCGCGCTCGCGGCGGTGCGGTCCAGGTTGGACGTCTTCGGGGTGGTCGTCGTCGGGCTCACCACGGCGCTCGGCGGCGGGATCATCCGTGACGTCCTGCTCGGGATCACCCCGCCCACGACGCTGCGGACCTGGCCTTACCTCGCGGTCTGTGGCGGGACGGCGCTGGTCGTATTCGTGTTCCATCCGCAGATCGCGAAGCTGCGGCGTGGCGTCCTCCTCGCCGACGCGCTCGGGCTCGGGGTGTTCGCGACGGCGGGTACCACTATCGCGTTGAACGCGGGCGCCACTCCCTACGCGGCGTGCTTGATCGGGATGACGACGGGTATCGGTGGCGGCGCGGTGCGTGATCTTCTGCTCCGCGAAATCCCGCTCGTGCTGCGGAAGGAGATCTACGCGGTCGCGGCGCTCGCGGGGGCCGTGCTCGTCGTGATCGGTCACGCTCTGCGACTGCCGCCGGGGCCGGTGACGGCCGTATCAGCCGCCGCGGTGGTCGGGGTCCGGATGCTCGCTTTGTGGCGTAGATGGAACGCACCTGTTGCGAAGGGTCCCGAGACCGGCTGAAACGCCTTGTGGACCGCTCGATTTCCTTTGTTTGTTCTGTGTGTGTTCTTAGGCGAGTCTCAGCACTCTGCGTAAGACTGTCGTCATGCGCATCCTCGTGGTGGACGACGACAGGGCCGTCCGTGAATCACTCAGGCGATCCCTTGAGTTCAACGGCTACCAGGTGGAACTGGCCGGGGACGGCGCGCAGGCCCTGGAAGCGATCATCGCCAACAGGCCCGACGCGATGGTCCTCGACGTGATGATGCCGCGGCTCGACGGCCTGGAGGTCGCCCGACGGCTGCGAAGCACCGGTGACGACCTGCCGATTCTCGTCCTCACGGCGCGGGACACCGTGTCCGATCGTGTGTCCGGTCTCGACGCCGGCGCCGATGACTACCTCCCGAAGCCCTTCGCGCTCGAAGAGCTTCTTGCTCGTCTTCGCGCGCTGCTGCGCCGCGCCATCCCGGATCCGCAGGCGGGGCAGAACGCCGAGATCCTGTCGTTCGCGGACCTCACCTTGGACCCTGGCACGCGGGAGGTGCGCCGGGCCGGGCGGGAGATCAGTCTCACGAGGACCGAATTCGCGCTGCTGGAGCTGTTCCTCTCCTACCCGAAACACGTCCTGACCCGCAGCCGGATCCTGGAGGAAGTATGGGGATACGACTTCCCGACGTCGGGCAACGCGCTGGAGGTCTACGTCGGCTATTTGCGCAGAAAGACCGAGGCTGGGAGCGAAGCGAGACTGATCCACACGGTCAGGGGAGTGGGCTACGTGCTGAGGGAAACCCCGCCGTGACCGACCCGGTCCAGGTCGTCGGCGTGGCCGAAAAGGATCCGCGCGGCGACCGCTGGAGCACGCGGCGCTTCTCGCTCCGAGGCCGGGTGACACTACTCGCGGCCGCTTCGGTGGCGGGCGCGGTGGCGCTCGTGTCCCTCGGCGCGTACCTCGTCGTGCGCGACAACCTCTACCAGCAGGTGGACGACAACCTGCTCGCCCGCGCACAGGCCGCGGTCGACTCGCCGCAGGTGCAGACCGAACTGCAGCAGGTGCCCGGCGCCTTCCTTGCCAGCGCGGACCTGCAGATCGGCCAGCTGACGGTCGGGGAGAAGATCCGGCTGACCTATCCGCAGTCCGGGAGCCGCCCGCCGTACGGCGAGGACGAGATCGCGGTCGCCACCGGCGACAAGGGGTTCTCCCTGCGCACCGACCCGAAGACCGACAGCCGCGTCGTCGCCCTCCCGCAGAGCGCGGGGCAGGCGATGGTGCTCGCCCAGTCGCTGGGCCCGACCAAACGCACCCTGAACGAGCTTTCGGTGGTCCTGTTCCTGATCGGCGGCGCCGGGATCCTGGTCGCCGCGGCGGCGGGAACGGCCGTCGCGAGAGCGGGACTGAGGCCGGTCGACAGGCTGACGTCGGCGGCGGAACGCGTCGCCACCACGGGTGACCTGCGGCCGATCCCGGTCAGCGGCGACGACGAACTCGCCCGCCTCACCCAGAGTTTCAACACGATGCTCGGCACGGTCGCCGAATCGCAGGAGCGGCAACGGCAGCTCGTCGCCGACGCCGGTCACGAGCTGAGAACCCCGCTGACCTCGCTGCGCACGAACCTCGAACTCCTCCTGTCCGCGAGCAGGCCGGGTGCGCGCACGCTGTCCGACGAGGACCGCAGCGACATCGAGGCCGACATCCGCGGCCAGCTCGACGAGCTGACCCAGCTGATCGGCGACCTCGTCGAACTCGCGCGGCAGGACGAGCCGCGGATCGAGCACGAACGCGTCGAGATGGCCGACGTCGTCGAGCGCGCGCTCGACAGGGCACGCCGCCGCGCGGGCGAGATCGAGTTCGACGTCACGCTCCAGCCGTGGGTGCTCACCGGCGACTCCAGCGCGCTGGAGCGCGCGGTACTGAACCTCTTGGACAACGCGGTGAAGTTCTCGCCCGAAGGTTCGACGGTCGGGGTCCGGCTGTACCCGGTCGGCGACGGCACCGCCGTGCTCGAAGTCGAGGACGCCGGGCCGGGGATCGCCGACGAGGACCTGCCGAAGGTGTTCGACCGCTTCTACCGCTCTTCCGAAGCGCGGACGCTGCCCGGTTCGGGGCTCGGCCTCGCCATCGTCCAGCACGCGGCGCAGCGGCACGGCGGCGACGTCTACGCGGGACGCGCTTCCGGTGGCGGCGCGCTGATGACCCTGCGGCTTCCGGGAGCCCCTGCTTGAGGGGTGATTACTCTGACGGGTGATGAGCACCGAGAACGCGCCTGAGATGCCGCCCCGTCGTCTGCTCTGGACACTGCTGGTGGCCGTGGTGCTGCTGGCGGCCGACCAGCTGACCAAATGGTGGGCCGTCGACGCCCTGACCGGCCGGGAGCCGGTCCCGGTGATCGGCGACTTCATCCGCTTCCGGCTGCTCTACAACCCGGGTGCGGCGTTCTCCCTCGGCGCCGGCTCGACCTGGATCTTCGCGATCCTGGCCGCGGTCGCGGTGGTCGCGCTGCTGTGGATCTCGCGCAAGGTCCGCTCGGCGGGCTGGGCGATCTCGCTCGGGCTGTTGCTCGGCGGCGCGACGACGCACCTGGGCGACCGCTTGTTCCGTGACCCCGGCTTCGCGCGCGGTCACGTCGTCGACTTCATCGACTACCACGGCTGGTTCGTCGGGAACGTCGCCGACATCGCGCTGTTCTTCGGCGCGGTCTCTCTTTTCGTGCTGAGTTTCCGCGGCGTCCCGATCGACGGCATCAAGCAGGCGGACGCGGAGTAAAGCGTCGAGCCGTTCGACATCGTCGCCTGTCAGATCCAGGTGCACGTGGTTCTCGATGACCTTCGACTCCGGAACCAGATTGAAGAAGAGTCGCGGACCCGAAGCTGCTTCGACGAGTACCGAAGGATCGTCTTCGGGGCCGCTGAACCCCAGAGAACGAAGTCGCTCACGCTCCTCTTCGTCGTAGGGCGCCACTTCGTAGCCGTCGAGCGCGGCCGCCCAGAAGCGGGCCAGCGAGGCCGGGTGGCGGCAGTCGAAGACGACGTCGCGAAGCGTGGCCATGGCCTCATGCTGGCAGCCCGTTCGGCTCGTCGCGCCATGTTTGATCGTGTAGGATTTTGTGTAGTTGATCCAGGGAGGCTTCGTGCTCGCGCGGCAACGACAGGCGGTGATCCTCGAAGAGGCGCGCCGGACCGGGGCGGTCCGGGTCAGCGACCTCGTCACGAGGCTCGGCGTCTCCGACATGACGGTGCGCCGAGACCTCGACGTGCTCGCCGGCCGAGGGCTTGTCGAGAAGGTCTACGGCGGCGCCACCTCCATCGTCGGCAAGAGCACCGACGAGCCGGGCTTCGAGGCCAAATCCGTGCGTCAGCGCGCTCAAAAAGAGGCCATCGCCGCCGTCGCGGCCGGACTGGTCCGGCCGGGTACCGCGATCGGCATCTCCGCGGGCACCACCACGTGGACGCTGGCCAGGGCGCTCGACGAGATCGCCGGCCTGACGATCGTCACGAACTCCATCCAGGTCGCCGACGTGCTGCGCGGCGCCAACCAGCCGGATCGCACGGTGGTCCTCACCGGTGGCGTCCGCACCCCGTCGGACGCGCTGGTCGGGCCGGTCGCCGTGCAGAGCCTGCGTTCGCTGCACCTGGACGTCGTTTTCCTGGGGGTGCACGGGATGGCCGACGGCCCCGGGTTCACCACGCCGAACCTCACCGAATCCGAGACCGACCGGGCGCTGGTCGAAGCGGGTCGCAAGCTGGTCGTGCTGGCCGACCACACCAAGTGGGGCATCGTCGGCATCTCCACCATCGCCGGGCTCGAAGAGGCCGACGTCGTCGTCTCGGACGACGGTTTGTCCGACAACGCAAGGGAAACGCTCACCGAGCAGGCAGGTGCGCTGATGATCGCCGAAACGGCGGAGACGGCTGAGGCTGAAGAAGCGTGAAGCGCACGGTAAGGCACCTGGCCGACGGCCGGGAGATCATCTATTTCGACTCGCCCGGCGCACCCGAGCGCACCGCCGAGGACACCCGTGACCTGCCTCAGGTCGCGGCGGCGTCGGAGATCCGGCGTGATCCGCTGACCGGCGAGTGGGTGGCGATGGCCGCCCACCGGCAGACGCGGACCTACAAGCCGCCCGCCGACCTGTGCCCGCTGTGTCCCACCAAACCCGGGAAGCCCAGCGAGATCCCGGAGCAGGACTACGACGTCGTGGTATTCGAGAACCGCTTCCCTTCCTTCGCGCGCAACGTCGTCGGCGGATCGTCCACAGTGGATGACGCGGGGCTGGTGCCGGTCGCGCCGGGCGTCGGCCGCTGTGAGGTCGTCTGTTTCACCAGCGACCACGACGGTTCTTTCGCCGGGCTGACGGCCAAGCAGGTCCGCGCGGTCGTCGACGCCTGGGCCGACCGCACCGCCGAACTGTCCGCGATGGACGGTGTCGAGCAGGTCTTCCCGTTCGAGAACCGCGGTGAAGAGATCGGCGTGACACTGCATCACCCGCACGGCCAGATCTACGCCTACCCGTTCGTCACGCCGAAGACCGAGCGGATGCTGGCCCTCGCCCGCGCCTACGAGGCCGAACACGGCCGTCCGGTGATGGGTGACGTCCTGGCCGCCGAGCGGGAATCCGGGGCGAGGGTCGTGGTCGCGGGCGAGCACTGGACGGCTTTCGTGCCGCCCGCCGCCCGCTGGCCGGTGCAGGTCCAGATCGTGCCGCACCGCCAGGTGCCGGACATCCCCGCGCTCTCGGACGCCGAACGTGACGAGTTCTCCGACATCTACCTCGAAGTCCTTCGCCGCTGTGACGGGCTCTACGACCGGCCCCTGCCCTACATCGCGGCCTGGAACCAGGCGCCCGCCCAACGCGATCGCGAGCTCGGCTGGCTGTATCTGGAGGTGTTCTCGGTCCTGCGGTCCGAGGACAAGCTGAAGTACCTGGCGGGGTCGGAGTCCGGGATGGCCGTGTGGATCAACGACGCCACCCCCGAGCAGATCGCGGAAAGGCTGCGCGCCACCCGCTGAGGAGGCCATACTCATGTGCGATGCACAGCTTTGGCTCAGGAACTTCTCAGGACCATCCCGCAAGGTAGAGACATGACCGAGAACGACTCCAGCGCCCAGAACGCCGAGCAGGCGCGGCCCGCCGGCGCTCAGCCGGACGCGGAGCAGAGCGCGAGCTGGGCCGCACAGCCTGCCCCGCGGCAGCCTGACGCGACCGGCCTCGGCGGCCATGCCACCCCGCACAGCGGTACACAGCAGGCCTATACCTCCGATCAGCAGTACAACCCGTGGTCACCCCAGGCCCAGACGCAGACCCAGCAGCCACCCGCTCAGGAGCAGCCGGCGCCGGATCCGTACACCCAGGGGCACCAGATCCCTGGCCAGCAGACGCCGTACACCCAGCCGGGCCCGTCGGTGTACGCGGTCCCGCAGCAGCGGCAGGCCTCGAAGTCCACTTCGGGCAAGCTGCTCGCCGGTGTCGCGGCCATCGCGCTGGTCGTCGGCGGGGTCGCGGGCGGCACGGTCGGTTTCCTGACCGCGGATTCCACCGGTGGCGGCTCCGTGAACGCGCTCGACGCGCCGAAGCCCGCCCAGCAGACGGGCAACCTGCCCGCCGGTTCGGTCGAGTCGGTGGCGCAGAAGCTCTCGCCGAGCGTCGTCGAGCTGCAGGTGTCCGGCCGTTCCGGTGCGGGCGAAGGGTCCGGCTTCGTGCTGAGCACCGACGGCTACGTACTCACCAACAACCACGTCGTCGAGGTCGCCGCCACTGGCGGGCAGATCCAGGCGGTTTTCCAGGACGGCAAGAAGGGTACGGCGACCGTCGTCGGCCGCGACCCCACGACGGACATCGCCGTGGTGAAGGTCAGCGGCGTCAGCGGGCTGACCCCGGTGGAACTGGGCCGGTCCGACGACCTGCGGGTCGGGCAGCCGGTGGTCGCCATCGGTTCGCCGTTCGAACTGGCTGGCACGGTCACCTCCGGCATCGTCAGCGCGCTGAACCGGCCGGTGAGCGCCGGTGGCGGCGGCGACCAGACCACGGTGATGTCGGCGGTGCAGACCGACGCGGCGATCAACCCCGGCAACTCGGGCGGACCGCTCGCGAACATGGCGGGCCAGGTCATCGGCATCAACTCGGCGATCTACAGCCCGAAGTCCAGCCAGGGCCAGGGCGGCGAGAGCGGCGGCAACGTCGGCATCGGCTTCGCGATCCCGATCGACCAGGCACGCCGCACGGCCGACGACATCATCAACACCGGTCAGGCGACGCAGACGTTCATCGGCGCGCGAGTGCAGACAGCGCCGACAGGCGGAGCGCAGCTCGGTGAGATTTCGCCGGGCAGCCCCGCCGAGAAGGCGGGCCTCAAATCCGGCGACGTCGTGACGAAGCTGGACGACCGGTCGATCCCCGACGCGGACGCGCTCGTCGCCGAGATCCGCACCAGGGCGCCGAACGACAAGGTCAAGTTCACCCTCAGCGGTGACAAGGTGGTCGAGGTGACCCTCGGCGGCCAGCCCGTCACCCCGAATTAGTCCTTCCAGACGCTCGGCCGCAGTGCGCGGCCGAGACCAAACCCCGGCTCGAACCCCCAGCGGGCCGGAACCAGAGGTCACGCGCGACCGGCTGCCAATCCCGGTCGCGCGTGGCCCTTTTATGCGGGGTAGCTACCCCGCTCTCGTTAGGCCCCCACGACCAGACACGCCACCTTTGCCTTACCCCTCGATAACGTGCTTTTCGGAGAAGCGCGGCCAGGACTACGCCGAGCCAGACGACGGCGAGGGTGAGCAGCAGGCCGGTCAGCGTGTCGGCGTCGTGCAGGACCGGGTTCGTGGCGCCGCCGAAGGGCCGCCATAGCAACGGGAACGCGAGGAATGTCAGCACTCCGGTGGTGGCTCGACGGGTATCACCTGGTCGTCGAGCGCTACTACCGGGGGATCGCGACGCTGCGCCCGTACTCCTACCAGGTGTGGGCGGATATCGCGGCGGTGCTGATCGCGGCCGGTCCGGCGGTGATCGCCGGGACGAGGCGGCCGGGGCGGCGTTCCTCGCTGAAGCACAGAGGTCGTTCCGTGACCCGGTCACGGTCATCGTGCCGGCCGCGGTGCTGACGATCGTGTTCGCCGACCTGCCCGGCCTGTCGAACGCGGAGGTCGAACGCATCTGGTTACCGTTCGAGGTGTGGCTGCTGCCCGCGGTGGCGCCGCTGCCGTCACTCCGGCGGCGGTGGTGGCTCGCCGCGTCGGCGGCCACGGCGCTGATGGTGAACCATCTGATGCTGACGAGCTGGTGAGGTGGGTTCGATGACAGAGCAGGGCCGTGTGCTCGTGGTCGACGACGACGAGACCGTCCGTGACGTAGTCCGGCGGTACCTGGAGGTCGCGGGTTTCGACGTCGACGTCGCCGGGGACGGCACGGAGGGGCTGCGCCTGTTCTCCGCGACCGGCCCTGACCTCGTGGTCCTCGACGTCATGATGCCAGGGCTCAACGGGCTCGAGGTGTGCCGTCGGCTGCGGCAGGTGAGCCAGGTGCCGGTCGTGATGCTGACCGCGCTCGGCGAGGAGGAGAACCGGATCGCCGGGCTCCAGCTCGGCGCCGACGACTATGTCACGAAACCCTTCAGCCCCAAGGAACTCGCGTTGCGGGTGGCGTCGGTGCTGCGGCGCGCGCGGATGCCTCGGCCGGAACCGGCGGCGCGTCAGCTCACCGACGGGGATCTTTCGCTGCAGATGACCGCGCGGCAGGCGACCCTCCGTGGCACCGAACTTCCCCTGACCAGCCGCGAATTCGACCTGCTCGCGTTCTTCCTCGCCCACCCCGGCGTGGCGTTCTCACGCGCCGATCTGCTGGAGAAGGTCTGGGGCTGGGACTTCGGCGACCAGTCCACCGTGACCGTCCACGTGAGACGGTTGCGGGAGAAGATCGAGCGGGAACCGGCGAAACCCGTCCGCGTCGCCACCGTCTGGGGCGTCGGCTACCGGTACGACCCGGTGCGACCGTGATCGGCTCCGGTGAGTCGTTCGGCGAGATGCTGGCGCACGCCTGGCACATCCTGCCGTTCGCGCTGCTGTTCGCGCTGCCGGTGGTGCTGCTCGGCGTCCTGGCGTTGTACCTGCTCAGACGGGGTTCGCTCGCCAGCACGATGACGATCCTCGTGCTGATCCCGGTGCTCGCGACGCTGACCGCGGTGCTCGGGATCAGCGGGTTCATGTTCACCCCCGCGCTGACCACGATGACGCTGGTCTGCCTGCTGGTCGCGCTGGTGACCGTGCCGCCCGCCCTCGCGCTCGGCCGCGCGATCGCCCGCCGCAGTGTGTGGGAGCGGGAGGCGCGGGACCGTGAGCGCGCGGCCGAGGCGTCGCGGCGCGAACTGGTCGCGTGGATCAGCCACGACCTGCGAAGCCCCCTGTCCGGGATCCAGGCGATGGCCGAGGCGGTCGCGGACGGTGTCGTCGCGGAGCCGATCGAGGTCACCGACTACGCGCGGCGGATCAGCGGCGAGACCACCCGGCTGTCCGGCATGGTCGGCGACCTGTTCGAACTGTCGAGGATCACCGCGGGCGCGCTCCGGCTGACCATGGCCTCCGTGCCGCTGCGCGACGTCGTGAGCGACGCCGTCGCCGCGCAGGCGCCGCTCGCCGGGCGGAAGCGGGTGCGGATGATCGAGTACGCCGACGTGTGGCCGGTCGTCTCCGGCAGCGACCCCGAGCTGGCGCGGATCGTGCGCAACCTGGTGTCCAACGCCGTCCGGCACACCCCGCCGGACGGGACGGTCGCGGTCCAGATCGGCATCGAAGGCGGCGAGGCGCTGCTGGCCGTCGACGACGGCTGCGGCGGGATCCCCGACGACGAGATCGGGCGCGTCTTCGACGTCGCGTTCCGCGGGACGCGGGCGCGGACACCCGAGCGTGGCGGCCTGGCGAGCGGCGGCGGACTCGGGCTGGCGATCGCGAAGGGGCTCGTGGAGGCCCATCGCGGCCGGATCGGTGTCCGCAACCATGGCCGGGGATGCCGCTTCGAGGTCCGCCTGCCGCTCGCCATGCCGTGACCTGTGTCAGTGCCGTGTCACCGTGGTGTCAGCGCCGACGGCGATCGTCGCCGCATGACGAATTCAGGGAGCACAGCCAAGAAGGACAGGGGCCGGGTCTTCCGGCGGGTGGGAGCCACGGCGGTCGCGGCGGCGCTGCTGGCCGGAGTGACCATGCCAGGGGTGGCCACGGCCGCCATGGGACAGGATCGCCCCGACCTGCGGGCGATGGTCCAGGAGATCGCCGACTCCGGATTCGCCGGGGCGCAGCTGCGGGTGCATGACCAGCGGGGTGACTGGACCGGCAGCGCCGGGGTGCGCAAGCTGGGCGAGACCGCGAAACCGCCGACGAACGGGCGGTTCCGGATCGGCAGCAACACCAAGACCTTCGTGTCCACCCTCGTGCTGCAACTGGTCGGGGAAGGCGAGGTCGGCCTGGACGCACCGGTGGCCGGTTACCTTCCCGAGTTCGGCCTTGACCGGCGGATCACCGTGCGGATGCTGTTGCAGCACACCAGCGGACTGCTCGACTACACCGGCGCGCTGCGGCCCGACGGAACGGTGGTGCCGGGAATCCCCCTGCAGGGCAAGGAGTTCCTCAACAACCGATACCACAATTACCAGCCGGAGGAGCTGGTGCGGTTCGGCCTGTCCAAGGCGCCGCTGTTCGAACCGGGAACGGACTGGAACTACACGAACATCAACTACGTGCTCGCCGGGCTGCTGATCGAGAAGGTCACCGGCAAGCACTACGGCGACGAACTCCGAAAGCGGATCCTGCGGCCGCTCGGCCTGCGGGACACCGTGGTGCCGGGCACGTGGCCCGGGATCCCCGGGCCGCACGCCCACGGCTACTACCGGTACGAGGAGGCCGGGAAGTGGAAGACGGTCGACATCACCACCCAGAACCCGTCCTGGGCGTCCAGCGCCGGTGAGCTGATCTCGACCACCAAGGACCTCCACAAGTTCTTCTCCGCGCTGCTGGGCGGAAAGCTGCTGCCCGCCCCGTTGCTCGCCGAGATGCGCGAACCGCACCCCACGGGCGGCTACGGGCTCGGGCTGTACGTCCAGGAGGCGAGCTGCGGCACCGTCCTCAAGGGCATGGGCGGTTTCCACGGCTTCGGGACGATCATGGCCAGCACACCCGATGGCAGCAGGACTTTCGAGCTGTCCATGACCTACGGGGACTCCGCGGCCGACCTCGGCCAGGCTTACAACAACGCGGACCGCGTGCTCACCGACAAGGTGCTCTGCGGCAAGTAGACCGGGGGATCAGAGACGCAGGAACCCCAGGTCCGGGAAGTGGGCGGGTGCGATGATCGCGCCCGTCTCTTCGGCTTCGGCGAGGAACCGCTGCCGGGTGCGAAGCGCCAGGTCCGGGTCGACGTCGCTGAGGAAGCTGACCCGCGTGTCCGTCAGCTGCGCGGGCGTGTGCAGGACGTCGCCCAGCAGCAGTAGGCGCTCGTCGTCCGCGGTGATGTCGAGGACGTAGTGACCCGGTGTGTGGCCGGGGGCGTGCCGCGCCACGACGCCGGGCGCGATCGGGACGTCGTCGCCGGTGATCGCCTCGGTCAGACCGGCGCCGCGAGCGGTCTCCATGCCGACGCGGCCCCATTCGCCCGCCCCGGCGGGCTCGATCAGGGCCTCCCAGTCGAGTCGTCCGAAGACGACCTGAGCGCTGGGGAAGGTCAGCTCGCCTTCGGGGGCGATCCAGCCGGTGTGGTCGTTGTGCAGGTGGGTGAGGAAGACGGTGTCGATCTCGCCGACCGGGCAGCCGGCCTTGTCCAGCGCGGCCGCGAGGTCGCCGCCGGTGCCCATCGGCGGGGTGGGATCGCCCTTGGCGGGCGTCATCCCCTTGGGGAAGGCGAACTCGCGCGGGCCGAGGCCGGTGTCGACGAGGATCGTGCGGCCGCCGCCGCGGATCAGGTACGCGCCGGTCGGGACGTGCACGGTGCCGTCCTCGTCGAGGACGTCCGGGTGGGCTTCGGGGTCGAGACCGGGGAAGAACGCGAGCGGCAGCCTGATCAGGCCGTCCCCGAGCGCCTCGATCTCGATGTCTCCGACGGTGATGCCCACTCGAACCCCCAAATAAAGTCGCTTCCGTTGCCGGGAACGACAACCGGCCGGTGGCGCGGTCTGTTCCCGGTTTCAGGAACCGACTGGTTCCCGCAGTTCAGCGGTGGCGAAACCGGCGATGCCTTCGGCGAAACCGGTCTCGGCGGTGAAGCCGAGCAGCCGTCCGGCACGGGCAGGGTCGGCAAGTGGGCTCGAAGCGTCCGGCGTCCACATCGGACTGTTTCCGCGGCGACGGCGGCACGATCCCGTGAATGGTGCATTCGTAGCGGCCTTCGCCGTAGACGACCATCGACGAGGCGAGCACCAGTTTCCGGACTCCGGCCCGGTGCATCGCCGCGAGCAGCACGGCGGTCCCGTAGTCGTTGTTCAGCGCGTACGACGGCCGCCTGATGGCAGACCGCGTCGACGCCGTCCAGCAGCTCGGCGACCAGCTCCGCGTCGGTGACGTCGCGACGCGAGAACCGGTGACGGCCGGTGTAGCCGGGCGGACGAGAGGAGCCGTGGGCGGTCCGCAAGCAGGTTGTTGTCGAGGACGACCACTTCGTCGCCCTGATCGGACAGCAGATCGGCGGTTGGGGGAGCCGATGAACCCGGCCCCGCCGGTTACCACTGTTCGCACCTTCCCGACGCTAGGGGCGATCTTCGACGGCGGCCCTGGATCCGCCGCTCACGTCAGGGAATCATCACAACTCGTGGCCCGTGACACCGCGGCGGCGAAGATCAGCCGAAACCGGATACGGTGTGCGTATGGAACGGAGCGCACAACGGCTGGGCCGCGCACTGGTGGTCATCGTGGACGACCGTGTCGCCCATGGCGAACACGAGGACAACACGGGACCGCTGGTCACGGAGCTGCTCGAAGAAGCGGGCTTCATCGTCGACGGTGTCGTGGTGGTCGAGGCCGAGACGGCCGCGATCCGCAACGCGCTCAACACCGCGGTGATCGGCGGCGCCGACCTGGTGATCACAGTCGGCGGCACCGGGGTCTCCCCGCGCGACAGCACCCCCGACGCGACGGCCGGTGTGCTCGACCGCCCGATTCCGGGCATCGGCGAGGCACTGCGCGCGTCCGGTCTGGCCGCCGGAGCGGTGGACGCCGGTATCTCCCGCGGGCTCGTCGGCGTCTCCGGCAGCACGCTGGTGGTCAACCTCGCGGGTTCGCGCGCGGCCGTCCGCGACGGCATGGCGACGCTCTCGTCGCTGGTGCCGTACGTGATCGACGAGCTTTCCGGGCTCGAAGAGGCCTAGTTTTCGGGGGCGGGTCCTGGCTCAGTCCCGGGCTCGCCCTTTTGTCGTGGTGCAACACCCCTTCCACCTTCTCGGCCTGCCCCTTCGCCTTGTCGACAATGTTCAAGCGCTGATGGTCCCACCGGTCAGTGGACTCCACGACCGGTGCGAAAATGGACGTCATGCCAGGTGAAGACGAGGACGAGCGCCCTTCCGCGGCGGGATCCTGCACAGAGAGACAGCGCCGGGTCGATGAGATCTTCGGCGATGTCCTGCCCGACACGACCTCCGACGAGCGAGAGCCGGGGCAGCGCACCCCGGACTCCGACTCGTGGTATCTGGAGAACCGGCCGCCTCACCACGACCGGTGAACCGGCTCAGCCCTGGCGGTTCTGCTGCGCGCGCAGCAGGTCGCGGATCTCGGTGAGCAGCTCGACGTCGGTCGGCTCCGACGGGCCCGCCTCCTCGCCGCGCTTGCGCCGCTCCTGGAGGTGCTTGACCGGCAGCACGATCACGAAGTAGACGACCGCGGCCACCAGCACGAAGTTGATCGCCGCGTTGATCACGCCGCCGAAGTCGAGGAACGTGGCGTCGTTCGCGCTGAGGACGTTGAAACCGAGCCCCTTGGCGGCGTCCGACCCGCCGATCGTGTTGATCAACGGCTTGACCAGGCCGGTCGTGAACGCCGTGACAATCGACGTGAACGCGGCGCCGATGACCACCGCGACCGCGAGGTCGACGACGTTCCCGCGCATCAGGAAGTCCTTGAAACCCTTGAGCAAGACGCTCTCTCCTCTTCAGCTGGGACGGTTGGCCGACCGTCCCTTTCTTCCATACCGGGGGACGCGGGCGCCCGCCGCCGGCGGGCGCGAGCTAGCGGAGGGTAACCGTTATGGACCGTTCCAGCGAGGTGGCCGCCACTCGTGTCGCGGTCGCGGAGGGCAAGGAGAGCAGCACCAAAGGTCCCTTGCTCCCGGCGCCGGAGGCTTTCGGCCCGCCGGTGCCCTGGTCGCCGACGGCCGCCACGACGGCCATACCGGCCAGCACAGACGCCTCCCGCCCGTGCTCGGCGGCCGCGACGACGTCGACCCGCTGACCCGGCCTGAGTAACTCCGCGACACCGGCGTCGGCGAGCCTCACCGGGACAGTCGAACTTTCCGGATCACCCGTTCCGGGGATGGCCGCGCTCAGCAGGCGGACGTCGGTCAGCGGTTCGTTCACCCGCGCCGCTCCGACGAGCATCCGCCCCTCGACCGAGGCCGCCCGACCGGTGGCACCCTGTGGACGGACGTCCTCGGGGAGATCGACGAGTTTGAGGTCCTCGGCGCGCAGCAGTGTCCCCGCCGGGAGGTCACGGGCGGAGACCACGGTCGCGGCGCCGGGCGTGCCGCGCGCGGAGGCCGGAAGGAAGAGCGCGACCAGGCCGCTGAGCAGCAGGGACAGGGCGAGCCAGCGGCGGAGCAGCCGTGCGGGCCTGCCTCGAAGTCTTCGCAGGGCGGGCAGATCTTGGAACACGGGATTCCCCTCGTCGATCGGTGATGATCTCGACGCTAGGGGGCGGTGCCGGGGCCGGAAAGAACGAAAACCCCCGGCTGTGGACAACCGGGGGCCTGTGGACAACTCGGGACGTCAGGAAGCGGCGGCGGCCGTTTTCGTCGTACCCGTGGAGGAGGATGACTCGCTTTTGGTCTTCGGCTTCGACTCGGTCTTCGACTCGGTCTTCGACTCGGTCTTCGACTCCGGCTTGCTCTCGGTCTTGGCCTCGCCCTTGGCCGGGGTGCCCGAGGTCGTGCCTGCCTTCGAATCGCGCGAATCGTTGCGGTAGAACCCGCTGCCCTTGAAGACCACGCCGACCGAGCTGAAGACCTTGCGAAGCGGCCCCGAGCACTGCGGGCACACGGTCAAGCTCGCGTCGGAGAACGACTGCACGGCCTCGAAAGCGTGTTCGCATTCCTTGCAGGCGTACTGGTAGGTGGGCACTGCTGCTCCTTCGTGCATTGGCACTCAGCCGACAAGAGTGCTAACGCCACACGGTACCGGGGCATTCCAACGCTGGTCAAACAAGGTTTCCCAAGGTCACACGACGCCCTGGTCACACCCCTTGTCCACGGGCGGGATCCGAATCGGCTCCCGTTCACATCCAGTCCCCCTGGATCTGCGTGGTCATCGACTCGGGGGGAGTCATGAGAAGTGGAGAAGCTCGCGTGCCCACCGAAGGGATCGCTGCGATGGCCGACACCTACGTTGTCTTGGCCAGGCGCTGGAAGCGTGGTGGGGACTGCAGGTCGATGGCGTCGGTGTCTCGCAGGCGGGCACCTTGTCCAAGGCGGAGGCTGTCGCCAGGGAGTACATCGCGCTCGCTCTCGACCTCGAAGAGGCAGAGCCGCCGCGAAAACAGCGTGAAGTGGCGAAAAACCTGGGAACATCCGGGTTGTCCGGGCGGGAGCTCGCCGCGGAACTCGGTTTGACACCACAGCGTGTGAGCCAGCTGATCGGCGGCTCCGGCGGAACGGTTTCCGCGAGAGTGGCGTCTCCGCCGACAAGGTGAACCGCGTGGTCAAGGGAAAGAGAGCGACCGCTGGCGGCTGAGTCTCCGATGAGTGGACATCGGTGTCTACGATCGTGGCCGTGACGTGGACCGACCGTGTGGACCGGTGGACGCGGAGACACCCCCTCGTTTCGGACGCCCTTCTCGCCCTGGGCATCGCCGTGATGCTCGGGCCGCCTTCGCTCGACATCCTGCTGGTGGCCGAGTCTCCGGCCTGGGCGTTGTGGGGGGCGGGTCTTTGCGGGGCCGCCGTACTCGCCACCGTCGCGCTGCGGCGGGTCGCCGCTGAAGCCGCGTTCGTCGTCGCCAGTCTCGCGATGGCGGTGACCGTCACCCTGCCGAACACGATGGTCTCCCCAGCGCCGCTGGGGCTGGCCGGTGCGAGCGACGGTATGGAGATCCCCCTGTTCTTTCTGCCGTCGTCGGCGGTCTACCTGGTGCACCTCTACGCCGTCGCCGCGTGGCGGCCCCTGCCCAAGAGCCTGCTCGCCCTCGGGATCAGCGTGACCGGGGCGTTGCTGTGCACCGCGAGGACGGCGACCGCGTACGGCGCGTTGCCCGCGGGATGGCTCACGCTCCTGCTGGCCCTTCTCGCGCTGGTCGCGGCTGTGGCCGGTACCTGGGCCGCGGGCCGGTTTCGTTTCGAACGGCGGCAGCGTCTCGCCGAAGAGGCCGAGGAAGCCGTCGAGCGTGCCGCGGCCGACGAACGCCGTCGCATCGCTCGCGACATGCACGACATCGTCGCCCATTCACTGGCGGTCATCGTGCGTCAGGCCGAAGGCGGCTCCGCCATCGCCGCCAAGTCACCGGACCGCGCGGCCGAGGCGCTGTCCGTCATCGCCGGCACCGCCCGGGAGGCCTTGGCCGACATGCGGGGCACGCTGCGGGTGTTGCGGGAGGCCGGGCGGCCCTCGCTCGCCGGGATCCCGGCCTTGGTGGAACGGGTACGCGCGACGGGTGTCGATGTCCGCCTGACCGAGCGGGGTTCGGCCGACGCGCTGACGGCGGGCGCGGCCATGGCGGCCTACCGGCTGATCCAGGAGGCGTTGACCAACAGCGTCAAGCACGCGGGCCCGCACGTGTGCGTCACCGTCAGGGTCACGCACATACCGGGGGCGTCGGTGTTCGCCGTCGAGGACGACGGAGGGGACGACGAGGATCGGGCGTCGCTGCCCGGCGCCGGTGCCGGCCTGCGTGGTGTCCGGGAGCGGGTGCGAGCCGCGGGCGGTACGTTCGAGGCCGGTCCCGTCGACGGCGGTTTCGAGGTGCGTGCGGAGTTTCGTGCCGGAGAACGGGGAGCGGTGAAATGACGATCGACGTCGCCCTGGTCGACGACCAGGAACTGGTCCGGGTCGGCCTGGCCATGGTGGTCGACGCGACCGACGACATCCGGATCGTCGTGCAGGCCGCCGACGGGGTGGAGGCCGTCGCGAAGCTCGCCGAGACGCGGGTCGACGTCGTGCTGATGGATGTACAGATGCCGCGGATGAACGGCGTCGAGGCCACCGGGTTGGTCACCGCCCGTCGGAACGCGCCCAAAGTGATCCTGCTGACGACGTTCGATCTCGACGAGTACGCCATCGCCGGGCTACGCGCCGGCGCGAGCGGGTTCCTGCTCAAGGACGCGTCGGCCGACGAGGTGCTCCACGCGATCCGCGCCGTCCATGCCGGCGATGCCGTGCTCGCGCGCTCCACGACCCGCCGCATGCTGGACCAGCTCGCGGTCGCACGCGAAACTTCCCCGCTGCTGGAGCGGCTCACCGCGCGCGAACGCGATGTGTTGCTGGAGATCGCCCAGGGGCGCTCCAACGCCGAGACCGCGCAGCACCTCTTCCTCTCCGAAGCCACGGTGAAAACGCATGTCGGCCACCTCCTCGCCAAACTCGGAGTCCGCGACCGGGTGCAAGCGGTGATCTTCGCGTACGAGAACGGGCTCGTTCGTCCGAGCTAGACTGGTGTCTCCCAAAGCGCGCTTCCGGATCTCCGCGGCCCGCGCCGCGGCATCATCAGGTCCCTCACCCACCTGCCAGCCGCGTTCCCAACCTCTCAGGGCACTAGCTGATCTCATCATTTCGGTGGAGCGGTCAGCGACCTCCAGCCGAGGATTTCCGCCGGGGCGGCGCGCAGCCTGGGCACATGACGACAACCGACACATATCCCGCGGCCACCACGTCCCGAGCCTGGTGGCGAAACCTCTCCGCGTGGGGCGGGCTTCTCGCGCTCTGCGGCGGTCTCTTCCACACCGTGGTCGCCGCTCTCATGCGCGACGAAGTCTGGGCGCGGATCTTCGACGAAGGATTCTTCAACACGGTCACACTGGACCCGTCGCCCGACCGGCTTCCCATGGCCGAGGCGTTCTGGCTCGGTCCGGGGAGTTTCGGCGTGCCGTTGTTTCTGCTCGGCGCTCTCGTGGTCCGGCTGACCCGGCGCGGCGAACGCGTGCCCGGCTGGCTGGGCGGAGGCCTCGCCGCGTGGGCTGTCCTGCTCGGACTGCTGGGTGGTTTCGACGCTGGAACACTCATCCTGTTGCTCATCGGTGTGCTGTTCGTGGCCGGCGCCTTGCTCGCGAAGCAACCTTCACGGCCGTGATCGTGAAATCATGAGCGGGTAACGGGCCGCGCGACGATCGGAAGAGGGCCGCCGGATGAGTGAGCTGCGAGGTTTGCTGGCCGACGTCGCCGCCCGCGTGGCCGGCTACCGCGAAAGCGTGGCCGACGGCCCGGTCTTCCCGGACGACACGGCAGGCGTCCGGGAAAAGCTCGGCGAACTGCCCGAGAAACCCGCCCCGCCCGCCGAGGTGATCCGGCGGCTCGCGGACGCCGTCGAACCCGCGCTGGTGGCGACCACCGGGCCGAGGTATTTCGGGTTCGTCACCGGTGGCGCGCTCGACGCCGCGACGGCCGCCGACATGCTGGCGACCGGCTGGGATCAGCCCGCTTTCAACACGGTCACGTCACCGGCCGCCGCGATCGTCGAGGAGGTGGCGGGTGAGTGGCTGAAGGACGTTCTCGGCCTGCCGTCCACCACCTCCTTCGGGTTCGTGACCGGCGGCCAGGGCGCGAACACGGTCTGCCTGGCCGCCGCTCGTCATCACGTGCTGGCGCAGGCCGGGTGGGACGTGGAGCGCCGCGGCCTGAACGGGGCACCGCCGCTGAAAGTGATCGCGAGCGAGGAGCGTCACGCGACGATCGACCGGTCTTTGCGTCTTCTCGGCTTGGGGACCGACGCCGTCACGCCCGTCGGTGCCGATGCCAAGGGCGCGATCGACATCGCCGGCCTCGAGAAGACGCTCGACGGGCCCGCAATCGTTTGCCTTCAGGCCGGGAACGTGAACAGCGGTGCCTTCGACGACTTCGCCGCCGCGACGGAGATCGCCCACCGGCACGGTGCCTGGGTCCACGTCGACGGCGCCTTCGGCCTTTGGGCGGCCGCCAACCCCGCAACCAGTCCTCTAGTTGCGGGGGTCGAGCGAGCGGATTCGTGGGCGGTCGACGGGCACAAGTGGCTCAATGTCCCCTACGACAGCGGTTACGCCTTCTGCGCCCATCCCGGGTCGCACGCGGCCGCGATGTCGCTCACCGCCGCGTATCTGACCGGCCAGGGTGAGGGTGGCGTGAGAGCGCCGAGCAATTTCGTGCCGGAGTCCTCCCGCCGCGCGCGGGGGTTCGCGACATGGGCGGCGCTCAGCGAGCTGGGCCGCGAGGGGGTCGCCGAGATGGTCGAGCGCTGCTGTGCGCTGGCGCGGCGGTTCGCCGAACGACTTACGGCGGAGGGCATCACCGTCGTCAACGACGTGGTGCTGAACCAGGTTCTCGTCGGCTTCGGCGACGAAACGGACCGAGTCGTCGAAGCCGTGCAGCGTTCCGGCGAGTGCTGGATGGGTGCGACCACCTGGCACGGCCAGCGCCTGATGCGCATTTCCGTGTCCAACTGGAGTACGACCGAGGCCGACGTCGACCGCGCGGTCGTCGCGATTCAGGCGGCCCGGGCGTCCGTGTCGCCCAGGGGATAGGCGTAGCTCGCCCCGCCGAGACGGCGCGCGGTCGCGTGCAGAGCGGCGTTGGCCTCGCGCATGCGTTGCAGCGTCACGGAATCTCCGGGCGGCGCGGTCCGCTGGACGCCGAACAGCACGGTGTACGGATCCCGCGCGGTCGGGACCATGGGAGCGGACACCCGCGCGGTCGGTAAGAGATACAGCAGGACACTGCCGCCGTCGCCGAGCATCTCAGGCGTCAGGTCCGCCAAGACATCACCGAGAATCTTTTCGGCGTGAGCGCCGGGCAGCAGGACGTTCGCCCTCGGATGCGGGTGGTACCACGAACCGGTCGACCGCAGGTGCGCCTCGATCGGCTGGATCCGGTCGAGGAACTCCCGATAGGTCGCGTCGATGATCTCGGCGGAATCGTGCCGGAGATCGTCGATCGACGGCGACAGCGCGGAGACCGCTTCCAGGACGAAACGCCAGCGACCGTCCACATACTGTGCCTGACCGTCCACATGGTCGAAGCGGAGTCCGTCCACCAGCCGTCGCTGATCGCCGAGGTACGCGCCGAGGTCGTGATACATCAGGCGATGCCGCCGGACCTTCGCGGGCGCGCGGGTCAGCGCGACGGTGGCGCGTGTGATGATCCCGTGCCGTCCCTGCGTTCCGCGCACAGCGCCGAAGAGCGCCGCGTTGCCGCTGGGTGAGCAGGTCACCAGTTCGCCGTCGGGGGTGACGACGTCGAGGTCGTGGACGTTGTCGGCCTGCGAGCCGTACCGGTGGCTCGCACCGCCGAAACCGCCGGTGGACAGCAACCCGCCGACGGAAAGTTCCAGGTAGTCGGGGAGTACCGGTGGGACGGTGCCGGTGCGCAGGGTCGCGTCGACGACCGCGCGCCAGCGTGCGCCCGCGTCCACGCTGATCCGGTCCGGCCCGAACGGGCGGACCCCGCCGAGTGTCGACATGTCGATGACGATGCCGGTGGTGGTCAGTGCCTGCCCGTCGACGGAATGCCCGGCACCGCGTGCCACGACAGGGATTCCATGTGCCCGGCCGAACCGCACGAGCGTCGCCACGTCGACCGCGGTGGCCGGGAAGGCGACGGCGAGCGGGCGGCGGTGGACGTGGCCGCCGAAGTCCCGCTCAGCGTCCGCGAGGTCACGTTCGCGGACGCTGAGCGTTCCGGCGAGTTCGGGCAGTGCCACGGCTCCGCGTCCGGGAATCGCCAGCCGTGGTTCGAATTCGTGGTGTGCCACGGGATGCGACCTCCGGTCCGGGGAACTGCCCTCCCCTCGGTGAACGACGCTATCGGTCGCGGGCGGCGGAGCGCCTCTCCCCGATTGCGAGCAGTCGTGGATAAGCCTCGCCGTACCTTCCGCCCCTAGCCTGACCGAAGGGCGAAGGGAGCAAAAATGTCGGTCGACGACGCGGGACGGCTCGGGCTGAGGGCGTTGGCGGATCTGGCGACACCGATGGCGGTACGCGTGGCGGCCACGTTACGGGTCGCCGACCACATCGCCGGTGGGGCACGTACCCCGGCCGAACTCGCCGCGGTCACCGGTACGCACGCGGGGGCGCTGGACCGCCTGCTGCTGCACCTGGTCTCCGTCGGCCTGTTCACCAAGGACGACTCGGGCGCCTACGCGGCGACCGAACTGGGCGAGCAACTCCGGGACGGCCACCCGCGCAGCAAGCGGAAGTGGCTCGACATGAACGGTGCCATCGGCAAGGGTGACTTGAGTTTCGTCGACCTCGGCCACGCGGTCAAGACCGGCGAGGAGTCTTATTCGGTGCGCCACGGCGTCCCGTTCTGGGACGACCTCAGCGGCGACGCGGAACTTTCGGCGTCGTTCGACGCGTTGATGGGGCACCACATCGCGCTGGACAACTCGGGCATCGTCGACGCCTACGACTGGGCGAGCCTCGGTCACGTCGCCGACGTCGCCGGTGGCAGCGGCGCTCTGCTGGAAGCGTTGCTGCTCAAGCATTCCGGGCTGCGCGGCACCCTGATCGACCTGCCGGGCCCAGCCGCGAACGCGCGGGAGCGGTTCGCCGAAAACGGTCTGGCCGAACGGGTCGACGTCGTGCCGGGAAGCTTCTTCGACCCGCTGCCCGCCGGCGCGGACGCGTACGTGCTGTCGGCGATCATCCACGACTGGGACGACGAACCGTCCGTCGCGATCCTGAAGCGCTGCGCGGAGGCGGCCGGGGACGACGGTGTCGTGTTGCTCGTCGAGGCGATCGGTTCCGACGGCGAGACCCCGAACACCGGGATGGACCTGCGCATGCTCATCTACAACGGCGGTAAGGAACGCGGTCTCTCCGAACTGGCGGAGCTGGCGCGGCAGGCCGGGCTAGAGGTGCGCGGGACGCACATGGTCGGCCAGAAGTCGTACATGTCCATTGTGGAATTGGCTAAGGCGTAGCCGAGGTCCGTGAAGGCCTCCTTGAGGGACTCTGGGTCCCTTAAGGAGGCCTTCACGGACTTTCAGGCGGCGTGGGGGACTTGGGTCAGGCGCGCGGCGATGTCGGCCCGCAGTGCCTTCTTGTCCACCTTGCCGATTCCCGTGACGGGCAGGGCGTCGACGACGACCAGCCGCTCCGGAAGCTTGAACCTGGCAGCGCCCGCACCGAGCATCAGCGCATGGAGAGCCTGCAGGGAAACAGCTTTCGTGGCGACCACGTAGAGACAGACGACCTCGCCGAGTTCCGCGTCCGGCATCGCGACGGCGGCCGCGTGCTCGACGCCGTCCAGTTCGAGGGCGAACGTCTCGATCTCCTCGGCGTTGATCTTCTCCCCGCCGCGGTTGACGACGTCCTTCTCCCGTCCGGAAACCACCAGGTAACCCTCGGGTGTCATCCGGACGATGTCGCCGGTGTTGTACCAGCCGTCGACGAACGACCGCGCGTTCAACTCCGGCGAGCGGTAGTAGCCGCGCGTCGTATAAGGCCCGCGGACCAGCAGGATCCCCGGCTCGCCTGGAGGGACTGGCGTGCCTTCTTCGTCCACCAAAAGGAATTCGTCGTGCGGTGAGATCGGCTTCCCTTGGGTATGCAGGATCAGCTCGTCCGGGTCGTCGAGCCGGGTCAGGCACAGGAGTCCTTCGCCCATCCCGAAAACCTGCTGCAACGTGCACCCGAGCTTCGGCCGGACCCGCGCCGCCAAAGCGGGGTCGAGTTTGGCGGCGCCGATCTGGATCATCTCCAAAGTGGACAGATCCAGACCGGGATCGGAGTCCAGGTACTCGATCCACCGGTGCAGGATCGCCGGCACCGCGGACGTCGCGGTGATCCGCTCGCTTTCGATCAGCGGCAACGCCTGTCGCGGCGCGGGCGACGGCGCGATGACGATCCGTCCGCCGGACATCAGCGCGCCGAGGATCCCCGGCCCGGTGTTGGCGAACCCGTGTCCCAGTGGCAGCACGACGAGATACGAGGTGTCCGGCCCGAACCGGCAGATCTCCGACGCCGTCTTGATCATGTAGCTCAAGTCGTCGCCGCTGCGCGGAATCAGTTTCGGCAGCCCGGTCGTCCCACCCGAAAGCAGGAAAGTCGCGACGGCGCTGCCGTTCGGCGCGGCGGCGTCGAGCGCCTGCGAGACCTCGACGGGCTCGTCCGCGACGAACAGCGCGCGAAGGTCGATGTTGCCGGGATGGACGTCCTCGCCCACCACGAAGACGAGCCCGTCCGGAAGGACCTCGCGGGCCAGCGTCTGGTGGTCGAATCCTTTGTGGACGTCCGGAACGACGATCGCCCCGGCTTCGGCGTTGGCGAGGATGCCGCCGATCTCGTGTTCGCGGAACTGCGGCATCGTCCACACCGGAACGGCGCCGAGTCTCAAACAGGCGACGGTGGTGACGACGAATTCCCAGCAGTTCGGCAGCTGGATGACGATCCGGTCGTCGGCGCCGATCCCGGCCGCGCTCATCCGGATCGCCGCGCCGTCGGCCTTCGCCAGCAGTTCACGGAACGTCAGCCGCACGTCCCCGTCGACGAGGCAGACCTCGTCCGGGTACTTGCGCGCGGCCTCGGCCAGATGCGTCCCCAGCGACCGGCCTTCCCAGTAGCCCTCGGCGACATAGCGGTCCGCGACGTTCCTCGGCCACGGCACGACTCCCGTCCCGGTCGACCGCCCCGCTGATCCCGGCATGGCTGTTCCTCCTCGATATGGGTCCCGATCGGACTCTAGGGACGTGCTGTGCGCGCGGGCGTCTCGAACCTTGCGCACGCACTCGGAGATCGCTCGAGGATCCCGCGCAAGCAGTCGAGGAGATGCCGGAGCGAGGCGCCAGGGCAGACGCTGTCCGTACAACGAGACGCCGGAATTTTGTGTTGTCTCCGCCTCAGGCGACCTATTACTTCGAGGAGCGAGGACTTGAGCGAGTACAAAGCACCCGACGAAGCCATTGCGATCATCGGTATGAGTTGCAGGTTCGCTCCAGACCTCGACTCCCCGGAGAAGTTCTGGGAGTTCCTGGCCGATGGTAAGAGCACCGTCAGTGACATGCCCGAAAAGCGGTGGAAGTCCTACGCGGCGAGCAGTCCGCAGGCCACCGCGATCCTGAGGGGGACCACGATCCGCGGCTCCTTCCTCGACGACATCGAGGGATTCGACGCCGACTTCTTCGGCATTTCCCCGCGTGAGGCGGACTTCCTCGACCCGCAGCAGCGGTTCATCCTCGAACTGGCCTGGGAGGCGCTGGCGGACGCGGGTGTCCCGCCGCTGTCGCTGCGCAACTCCGACGCCGGTGTGTTCGTCGCCGCGAACTCGAACGACTACGGCCGCCGCCTGCTGGAGGACATCCCCCTCACCGGCGCGTACGCCGTCAACGGTACGACGTTCTACGGGATCGCGAACCGCGTTTCCTACTTCCTCGACGTCCGCGGCCCGAGCATGGCCGTCGACACCGCCTGTGCCGGATCGCTGACGGCGCTGCACATCGCCGCGCAGAGCCTGCGCACCGGTGAGACGTCGATCGCGCTCGTCGGTGGCGTCAACATCATGGCCACCCCGGCGCTGAACGTGGCGCTGGAGGGCGCCGGCGCGATGTCGCCGGACGGCACCAGCAAGGCCTTCGACAAGAACGCCGACGGGTACGGCCGCGGCGAGGGCGCCGGTGTCATCGTGCTGAAGCTGCTTTCGGACGCGATCCGCGACGGCGACCCGGTCCAGGCCGTCATCCGGGGCAGCGGAGTCTTCCAGGACGGCCGGTCCGAGGGCATGATGGCGCCGAACGCCGAGGCGCAGGCCCACATGCTGCGCGAGGTGTACGAGCGCGCGGGCGTCGATCCGTCCACTGTGGACTACGTCGAGGCGCACGGCACCGGGACCCCGACCGGTGACGGTGAAGAAGTCGAGGCGCTGGCCGCCGTGATCGGTGCCGTGCGATCCGCGGAGAACCCTTGTCTCGTCGGTTCGGTGAAGCCGAACATCGGGCACGTCGAGGGTGGTTCGGGCATCACCGGTGTGATCAAGACCGTGCTGGCGCTGCGCAACGAGCAGATCCCGCCGAGCCTGCACACCGAACCCAACGACGCGATCTCCGACCCGAGCTCGGGACTGAAACTGGTCGGCGAGACCACCCCGTGGCCCGCCGGTGAGAACGCCCGCCGCGCCGGTGTGTCCAGCTACGGCGTCGGCGGCACGATCGCCCACGTCGTCCTCGAAGAGGGGCCCGCGCAGCCGGAACGCAAGTCCGGTAAGGAATCCAGCGACGGTACGCGGAAGGTCTTCCCGATCTCCGCGATGTCCGAGGCCGGTCTGCGCGCGCTCGCCGGTTCCGTCGCGGACTGGATCGATGCCAACCCCCAGGCGACCCTTTCTTCGATCGGGTACACACTTTCGCGGCGGCGTTCGCACCTTCCCCAGCGTGGCACGGTCATCGCCGCCTCCACCGAGCAGCTGACCGAGCGGCTCCGCGCGCTCGCGGTCGACGAGCCCGCGTCCGGCATCCTGCTGGCCCGCGCGGGGCAGCAGAGCGACGGCGCGGTGTGGGTCTTCTCCGGGCACGGTTCGCAGTGGTCCGGCATGGGCCGTCAACTGCTCGCCGAGCACGCCGGGTTCGCCGCCACGATCGACTCGCTGGCCGGTGTCTACCGTGAGGAACTGGGCTGGACGCCGCGTGAGGCGATCCTCGACGGCGGTCCGTGGACCGCGGCGCACGTCCAGGCGCTGACCTTCGCCATGCAGGTCGGCCTTGCCGAGGTGTGGGGCAGCCGCGGCGTCAAGCCGGGCGCGATCATCGGGCACTCCGTCGGCGAGATCGCCGCCGCGGTGGCCGCGGGTTCGCTCGACCTGCTCGAAGCCGCCCGGTTCGCTTGCCGCCGCGCGGCCGCGTTGCAACGGCTGGAGGGCGACGGCGGCATGGTGCTGGCGAGCCTTGCGTTCGCCGAGGTCCAGGCCAAGCTCGGTGACCGCGCCGACCTCGTCGCGGCGATCTCCGCGAGCCCGACGTCGACCGTCGTCTCCGGTGACAAGGGCGCGATCGCGGAACTCGTCACGCGGTGGCGTGAAGAGGGCATCGACATGCGGGTCGTCGACACCGACATCGCCTTCCACAGCACGCATGTGGACGCGGTGCTCGAAGAGGTCGAGGCCGCGGCACGGCAGCTCAACCCGCGGCCGCCGTCGGTCAGCCTCTACAGCACCGCGCTGACCGACCCGCGTTCCGGCGTCGCCCGCGGGGCGAACTACTGGGCGGGCAACCTGCGCAACCCGGTCCGCTTCGCCGAAGCCGTCGAGGCCGCGTTCGAGGACGGACACCGCGTCTTCGTCGAGATCTCGTCGCATCCGGTCGTCTCGCACTCGATCATCGAGACCGCCGAGAGCCTCGGCATCGAAGACCTGGCGGGCTGCGCCACCTTGCGCCGCAACACCGACGAGGTCGGCACGCTGCTGCACAACCTGGCCAAGCTGCACGTCCAGGGGGTCGAGATCGACTGGACGCGGGACTTCCCCGAGGGTGACCTGCTGGGCATCCCGGCGGCCGCGTGGCAGCACCGGCCGTACTGGATCTTCCCGGAGACCGGCGCGGACACCGGCCTCGGCAGCGGGCACGACCCGGAGAGCCACAGCCTGCTGGGGGGTCGGATGACCGTGTCCGGCGCGCCGTCGCGGCAGGTCTGGCAGACCCGGCTCGACATGGACAGCCGTCCGTATCCGCAGAGCCACGGCCTGGTCGGGGTCGAGGTCACCCCGGCGGCGTCGATCATCAACACCTTCGCCCTCGCGGCGGAGGAAGAGGTCGCGCCGGCGCTGACCGACATCGTGCTGCGCACCCCGCTCGCCGTGCAGCCCGCCCGTATCGTCCAGATCGTCAAGGAAGGCCGGTCGCTCGCGCTCGCCACCCGTGTCGCGGACGAGACCAGCGCCGACAGCGACGAGTGGATCACGCACACCACTGCCTCCATCGACACGAGCGCGAAGGTGCCGGAGGGGCGGATCGAGTTCGCCACGATCCGCGACCGCCTGCCCAGCGGGTCGCTCACGAAGGCCGACGAGATGTTCGGCCGCATGGGTGTCGAGGGCTACGCGTTCCCGTGGGACATGAGCGAGCTGTACTACGACGACGTCGAGCAGCTCGCGCTGATGGACTGCGTCGCGCCGCCCGCGAAGCTGGCGACGAGCTGGGCGCACGTGATCGACGCCGCGCTGACGATCAGCGCGATGGTGGTCTCGCCCGGCCACGCCACCGTGCTGTGGATGTCGCGCGGCATCGAGAAGGTGGCCTGGAAGGGTGAGCCGCCCGCGCGGATCATCGTGCACGCCATGCGCTCGCCGAAGTCGCCGGAAGACACCGTCGACGTGCTCGTCGCCAACGAGGACGGCGACATCGTCAGCGAGGTCATCGGCCTGAAGTTCGCGGCGGTCGAGCACCTGGGCACCGCGGTCCTGCCGCGTGACCTGGTGCACGAGGTCAGCTGGCACGAACTGCCCGAGGCCACGATCCGTTCGGACCTCGACCAGATCGTCGTGATCGGCCCGCCCGCCACCACCGGCACCCTGGTGGAGCAGTTCACCGCGGCGGGGGTCACCGCCACCGCGGTCGAGGTGGCCATCGACGGCGAACCGCTCGACCTCACCGCCGAACTGTTCGCGAACCCGGGCGCGGTCGTCGTCGCGCCTTCGCGGGCGGCGGAAGGCGAGCGGCTGGAGGACGCGACCGAGCGCGCGACCTGGTCGCTCATCCGCACTTCACAGCGGATCGCGGAACTGCAGGCGACGACGAAGGGCAAGGTCGCGACCCAGCGGATCTGGGCGGTGACCAGCGGCGTCCGCCAGGGCACCGACGAGCGTTCGGTCGCGCACGGCCCGCTGTGGGGCGTCGGCCGCATCATCGCCGGTGAGCACCCGGAACTGTGGGGCGGCACGATCGACGTCGAGCACTGCACGGCGTCGGACCTCGGTGCGCGGCTGATCGACGTCTTCCACGGCCCGGCCGGGGACGAGGACGTCATCTCGCTGACCGGCGAGGGCGCCGAAGTGGCCCGGTTGAGCCCGATCACCCGCAGCGCCGACGGTTCCCCGCTGCACTGCTCGCCTTCGGGCACGGTGCTGATCACCGGTGGTCTCGGCGGGCTGGGTCTCGAGGTCGCCCGCTGGCTGGTCGATCGCGGCGCCCGCCGCCTGCTGCTGGCCGGCCGTCGTGGCCTGCCGCCGCGTGCGGACTGGCCTTCGGTGACCGACCCGGACGTGCGGCACCAGATCGACAGCGTCCTCGGCCTCGAAGCGCTGGGTGTCACGGTCGGCGTGCTGGCGCTGGACATCACCGACGAGGACGCGGTCGCGTCGGCGCTCGCGCCGGGCGCGCTGGGTCTCCCGCCGGTGACGGGCGTCATCCACGCGGCCGGTGTCGTCAACGACGCGCTGGTGGACAAGGTCGACCAGGACGCGCTGCGCGACGTGTTCGCGCCGAAGGTGGGCGGGGCGCTGGTGCTGCACCGGCTTTTCCCGGCGGGCTCGCTCGACTTCTTCGTCCTGTTCTCCTCGTGCGGCCAGTTCGCCCGACTCTCCGGGCAGGCGAGCTACGCGGCGGCCAACTCGTTCCTCGACGCGCTGGCCACGCACCGCAACGCGGGCGGCGCGGGCGACACCATCAGCCTCGGCTGGACGGCGTGGCGCGGTGTCGGTCTGTCGCAGGACATCGCGACGACCATGCTCGAGGCGAACTCCCGTGGCCTGGAGGCCGTTTCCGCTTCGGAGGCGTTCCGGGCCTGGGCGTTCGGTGACCGGTTCTCCTCGGACTACCAGGCGGTGCTGCGGGTCCTCCCGACCCCGCCGCACCAGCGGAAACTGCCGATGTTCCGCGAGCTCACGGTGGTCGACGAAAGCGCCGAGGCCAACGCCGGCAACGGGTTCACCGTCGACTTCGCGAACCTGTCCGAATCCGACGCTCGCGAGAAGGTCACCGGCGACGTCCGCGAGCAGGTGGCGGCGGAGCTGAACCTGGAGGCCGGTGACATCGAGCTGAAGCGGCCGCTGGTCGAACTCGGGGTCGACTCGGTGATGACGGTGGCGCTGCGGGTGCGGTTGCAGCGGCGCTACGGGATGGACCTCCCGCCGACCATCCTGTGGGCCAAGCCCACCGTGGCCGCGGTGTCCGACCACATCTACACCAGCCTCGCCGAACTGGCGGCGGGCGACGAAACCCAGGCCGACGCGGCCTGATCGTCGGAGTCGAAGGGCGTGGGTGGGCCTCGATGGCCGCCCGCGCCCTTCGGCGTCCGTGCACCCGAGGAAGGGTGGACTCATGGCCATCGAACCGATCACGCGGTTCCTGCTCGCCGTCGGCGCGATCCTGCTGGTCAGCCATTTCTGCGGGGAGGTACTGAGAAGGGTCGGACAGCCGGCGGTGCTCGGCGAGATCGTCGGCGGGCTCCTGCTGGGGCCTTCGGTACTGGGCCTGATCTGGCCCGCGGGCGGCGCCTGGCTGTTCTCGTCCGAGGTTCTGTCCCATTTGGACAGAGCGGCGCAGCTGGGGCTCGTCGTGTTCATGTTCCTGCTCGGTTGCGAACTGCGGACCGACCGGATCGAACGGAAGTCACTGGTCGGCGCGGTGGTGGTGGGCGGAATGGGGTTGCCGTTCGTCGCCGGGATCGGCGTCGCGTTCGCGTCGTCGTCCGTGCTCGCCGGAGCCGGAGCGCCGAAAGCGGGTTTCGTCCTGTTCTTCGCGCTCGCGCTGGCCATCACCGCCATGCCCGTACTGGCACGGATCCTGGTCGATCTCAAGATCGAGCGGACCGGCCTCGGCGCGCTTTCCCTGACCAGCGCGGCGATCGGCGACGGCATCGCCTGGCTGACCCTGACGCTGATCCTGGTGGGCACCGGCGTCCACGGCGGCGGAAGCGTCCTCACCACGGCGATACTGGCCGTGACGCTGGTCGTCGTCACCCAGCTGGTCGTGCGCCGGGTGCTGGCCAAGCTGGTCACGCGGATCGAATCCGACAAGGTGATGACCGTGGTGTTGCTCGTGGGCGCGATCGGGTTCGCCGTGCTGACCCAGATGCTCGGCCTGCACGCTTTGCTCGGCGCGTTCCTGTTCGGCACCGCCGTTCCTCGCGACTGTCCCGTCGTGGAACGGATCAGCGAGCAACTGCGCGGCTTCACCGTCGTCGTCCTGTTGCCGTTGTTCTTCGCGCTGGTCGGGTTGAGCACGTCGATCGGTCTCCTCGGCGCCGACGTCTCGCATTGGCTGTTGTTCGCCGGGGTGCTGGTGGTCGCGCAGCTGACCAAGTTGCTCGGTGCCGGCGGCGCGGCCAGGCTGGCGGGACTACCTGGGAGACAGGCGATCCAGCTCGGCACGCTGATGAACTGCCGCGGCGTCACCGAACTCGTCGTCGCCACGATCGGGCTGAAACACGGGCTCGTCAATCAATTGGGGTTCACCATCCTCGTGCTGGTCGCGGTCGTCACGACGGCGATCACGGGACCGGTGATGCGGGTTCTCATCCGGCGGGAAAATACCGAGACCGTCGGCAATCAAGAAGACGTTCCACCCCGAGACAGACTGTCACGCTCGGTATCCGAGTAAACGAGGAACGGAGGAGCAGTGCAACCGCACCCCTGTGACTGCAGCCCGATGTGCGTGTTACGGGCGACCAATCCGATGCAGATCCGGCCGACCCGCACGGGCGGCAAGACTTTCGCTTCGGCGTCGGCTTATTGGAAGGCCGAGCCGGGGAGCGCGGATCTCGCGGGGCGGATCGTCCGGTACGTCGTCCTGGCCCATGATCCCGCCGTGCCGGACGTCGCCGCCGACTACTGGATGCACAGCGAACGCTTCTACCGTGCCGTGGTCGACCCGCTCGAAGCCGAGATCGGTCACGACCTGGCGTACCGCCGGCTGGTCGCGCAGCCGACCGACACGTTCGCCGAACGGCGGCTCGAAGAGCGCGTCGTCGCGCTGCTCGACGAAAACCCCGGTCTGGCCGGGAAGCTGGGGCAGGAGGCCGACGCCGCGGACGACAACGTCTACATCAACTATTTCCGTGGCAGGCTCTACGAACCGGAGTCCGAGCCCGCCGGGCTCGACAGGCTGACGGAACTCGCTCGCGGCGTACGCTCGCGGCCCTCCGGTACCGGCGACGAGATCCTCGTCGTCGTTCCACTGTCCGATCGGGACGGCGCGGGCCGGATCCGGAACCTGACCGCGTGCCTGCTCGCGCTGCGCGACCAGACGTTCCCGTCGGACCGATACCGCGTCACCGTCGTCGAGTTCGACGAGAAGCCGAGATGGAAGCACGTCGTCGAGCCGCTGGTCGACCACTACGTGCACATCGAGGGCGAAGGGCTGTTCAACAAGTCCTGGACGCTGAACGTGGGTGTGCGCGAGACCCTCGGCGCGGCACGGACCTTGTGCCTGCTCGACGCGGATATCCTCGTGGACCGGGAATTCCTGGAGCGCAACCACGCGCGGTTCGCCGACCAGCGTGCCGACGCACATCTGCCGCATACCGAAATGCTGTCGCTGGACGGCCCTTCGAGCGACTGGCTGATCGAACGACGTTGCGGCGAGAACACGCCGGAAGCGCCGTTGGCCGGAGCTCGCGGATTGTTGCTGCGCGACGTCCCTGGCGCGTGCCTGTGGACGCGGCCGGAGATCTTCCAGCGCATCGGCGGCTTCGACGAGCGCTACAAGGGCTGGGGCGGCGAGGACGAGGACATGCTCTACCGCATTTCCGCGGCGGGTGACGTCACGCAGTACGACGACGTCTTCCTGCACCTCGCGCACCGGCGGCCGCCGATGCGCGACGCCGAGGGGAAGCCGTTCAACGCGCACGTCGAGGTGGGCAGTTGGACCGGCGAGTCCGGCTTCGGGGACACGTCCGGTGTGGCGAGCGGCGATGAGTAGCGGGCTGGAGATCCATCCGGTGAAGGACGTGCGGCGGCAGCGGATCGCGATCTCGGGGATCTTCCTGATGGTCGGGATCATGCTCGGCTCGTGGTTCGCGCGAGTGCCGCAGCTGCGGATCGAACTCGGGTTGAACTTCGCCGAACTCGGCATGGTGCTGCTGGCCCAGACCGTCGGCGTGCTGCTGGCGATGCAGCTTGCGGGTCATCTGTCGAACCATCTCGACAGCCGGGCGGTCATCCGCGTCACTTCCCTTGTGTTGCCTTGGTTCCTGCCACTGATGGCGGCGATGCCCGGTGCGATCACCGCCGGTCTCGGCATGCTGATCTGGGGTATCATCGCGGGTCTTCTCGACGTGTCCATGAACGCGCAGGGCGTCGAGGTGGAACGGCGGGCGCGGCGGCCGGTACTCAGCAGCCTCCACGCGGTGTGGGGGATCGGCGCGCTGCTCGGCTCGGGCGGCACGGTGCTGGCGGTGCGCGCCGAATGGGCGCTGAGCGCCCATTTCTGGGTCGTTTCGGTGGTCCTCATCGCGATCGCGCTGTTCAGCGGTCGTTGGCTGCTGACGGAATCCCGCGCTTCTTCGCCCGCGGCGGAAAAGGCGCCGAAGGTCGGCTTCTTCTCCGGCTGGACCCGTGCGGTGATCGTCCTCGGTGGTCTCGGCGCGGCGGTCGCGCTGTGCGAAGGCGCGGTTTCCAGCTGGGGCGGCGTGTTCCTGAGCGAGCAACGCGGGGCGGCGGCGAACATCGCGTCGCTGGGCTACTTCGCGTTCATCGTGGCGCAGACCGGGACCCGGCTGATCGGTGACCGGCTGCACCGGCGATTCGGCGCGGTGGCGCTGGTGCGCTGGAGCATGGCGATGACCGCGGCCGGCGTACTGCTCGCCGTCCTGGTGCGGAGCGTCTGGTTCGGCCTGGCGGGACTCGCGATGGCGGGCGTCGGGCTCGCGGTGGCGATCCCGATCATTTCCAGCGCCGTCGGGCACGGCACGAAATCCAACACCAGCCTGGCGATCGCGCGGTACAGCACCCTGCACAACGCCGGTGTACTCGCCGGCCCGGCGATCTTCGGGTGGCTCGCGCAGACGTTCGGGATCAGTACGGCGCTGACGTTGCTGTTGGTGCCGCTCGTGATCATCGGCGTCTTCGCCGCGGCCACTGCTCCTGCTTCGGTTGCTTCGAGGACTTCGTCTACTCCGGACTCTTCGGATTCTTCGCCGGAGCCGGTGGTTCCTCGGGCCGCTTGAGCGCTGCCCGCAAGTCCGTGAAGGCCTCCTTGAGGGACTCTGGGTCCCTCAAGGAGGCCTTCACGGATCTGGGACCTAAGTACATGATGGCCCCCTTCCCTGCGCCTAGCGCGAGGAAGGGGGCCATCATGTACCTCAGGCGGCCTGGGCCTCAGTCTGCGCCGCACCCGAGATCGCGGCGTAGCCGCCCGCCACCAGTGCCTGCGCGGCACCGGCGTACCACTCGGCCTGGTCGGGGGCGTCGGTGGCGAGCCCGTCCACGTATCGGTTGAACAGCGAGAACAGCGAAGCGATCAGGACGGTGTCGTGGATGTCGGCCTCGGAGGCGCCGGCGGCCTTGGCGTTCTCGACCAGGGCACCGGTGACCGAGTGGCCGCTCTCGCGGGCGGCCAGCGCGACCTTCAGCAGGGCGCGCAGCTTGTCGGAGATGGGCGCGGTGGTGATGTCCTTCTTGGCGGCCGCGACGGTCTCGGCGCCGCCTTCGATCTGGGCGGCGGAGAACGCGCCGTGCGCTTCGGCGCAGAAGTGGCAATCGTTCTCCTTGGAAACGACGGCACCGATGAGCTCGCGCTCGCCGGTGGTGAGCGAGCTCGGGCCGCGCAGCAGGGTCTCGACCAGTTCGCCGAGCGGTTTCGCGGTCTCAGGGCGGAAAGCGAACAGGCCGATGATTCCGGGCTTGGTGGGATCCACCGTGATATGCGACATGCGTCCTCCAGGGATCGACGTAGACACCCGATGGTCTGCCCCGCGCACCCCCGGAAACAATATTCCCGATTGCTCAGCCCCTCGCGAGAGAGCCAGCATTCAGGGAGACGTACACATCCGTCCGCCGTGGAACCGTGGAGAGCACGAACCGAGCGGAGGGCGGGTCAAGATGCAGGACGCCGGAGCGGCGCAGGTGCAGACGACGTTGCGCGTCGCGGCCAAGGACGTCGTCGCCGAAGGCGTCGTCTCGCTGGTCCTCAAGGCCGCGGACGGCGCGCGTCTGCCCGACTGGACGCCTGGGTCCCACATCGATCTGGTGCTGCCCGGCGGGCTGACCCGCCAGTATTCCCTGTGCGGAGACCGGTGGAACGCCCACGAATACCGCGTCGGAGTCCTCCGTGAGACCGACAGCCGCGGCGGTTCCGCCTACGTACACGACGAACTCCGCGCAGGCGACACCGTCGGAGTGAGCCGCCCTCGCAACAACTTCCCGTTGGTGCCCTCGAAGAACTACCTCTTCATCGCGGGCGGGATCGGGATCACGCCGCTGCTTCCCATGATCCACCAGGCGGAGCTCACCAACGCGGACTGGAACCTCGTCTACGGTGGCCGATCGCGAAACTCCATGGCGTTCCGGGACGAACTCGAGGTGTATGACGAGAAAGTCCACATCGTCCCCGAGGACGAACAGGGCCGCCCGGATCTCCAATCCTGGCTCGGCGACGTCCGTGACGGCCTCCGCGTCTACTGCTGCGGCCCGGCCGGGTTGCTCGACGCCGTCGAGAACGCCTGCGCCCCGTGGCCGGCGCCCACCTTGTGGACCGAACGTTTCTCGGCGCCGGAGCAGGGTGCCCCGGTGCGCGACGAGCCGTTCGACATCGTGCTGGCGCGGCGCGGGGCGACCGTGACCGTCACCCAGGACATGACGGTCATCGACGCGATGCGCACGGTCGGCGTCGACCTGCTTTCGTCCTGTATGGAGGGTGTCTGCGGCACCTGCGAGACCACGGTCCTCGACGGCGTCGTCGACCACCGCGACGCGTTGCTCACCGCCGAGGACCGCGCGGCAGGCGACTGCATGTTCCCCTGCGTCTCACGTTCGTGCACCGACCGGCTCGTACTGGATCTGTAAGCCCCGGAGGCCGTGATCATGACGTCGTTGCCCGTCATCGACATCGACCCGTTCGGCACCGAGGTGCTGACGGATCCGTACCCGCTCGAGCACGCGCTGCTCGACGCCGGGCCGCTGTCCTATTTGAGCGCGCACGACATCTACGCCGTCGCCCGGTACGACGCGGTGTACGCGGCTTTGCGTAACTGGCAGGGGTTCCAATCCGGCGCCGGGGTCGGCCTGTCGAACTTCCGGACCCGGAAACCGTGGCGTCAGCTGAGCATCGTCGTCGAGGCGGACCCGCCCCATCACGACGCGCCGAGACGGGTCCTCGCGAACCTGCTCGGCCCGCGCGTGCAGCGCAGGCTCCGCGCCGAATGGATGGCCAAGGCGCACAAGATGGTCGGCGAAGTCCTCGACGGAACGCCGGGCAGCACGATCGAATTCGACGCCGTGACGGCGATCGCGGAGAAGTTCCCGCCACGCGCGGTCGGCGACGCGCTCGGACTGCCCGAAGAAGGCCGCGAGAACCTGTTGCCGTTCAGCGACTTCCTCCTCAACGCGTTCGGCCCGCGCAACGAACTCGTGGCGGCCGGCGCGCCGCACGCGAAGTTCCTGACGACGTGGGTCATGGAGCACTGCCAGCGTGACAAGCTGACCGAAGACGGTCTCGGCGGGCAGATCTGGGCGGCCGCCGACCGCGGCGAGATCACCCACGAGCAGGCCCCGGGGGTCGTGCGGTCGTTGTTCGCCGCCGGGTTCAACACCACCGTGCACGCGCTCGCCGCGGTCATGCACGCGCTGGTCACGCATCCCGAGCAGTGGGCCCGGCTTCGCGTGGAGCCGACGCTGGCGCGTATCGCGTTCGACGAGGCCGTGCGGTGGGCGTCCCCGGTGCAGACGTTCTTCCGTACCGCGGTGGGCGATGTCGGAGTCGGCGACCACGTGGTGCCCGACGGCGCCAAGGTGCTGATGTTCCTGGGTGCGGCCAACCGCGACCCCCGGCGGTGGACCGACCCGGAGAAGTTCGACCTCTCCCGCGACCCCTCCGGGCACGTGGGCTTCGGGTTCGGCCTGCACCAGTGCGTGGGACAGAACCTGGCGCGGCTCGAAGCCGAATGCCTCATCACCGCGCTCGCGGAGCGCGTGGAGACGCTGGAACCGGCGGCCCCTGGGAAGCGCCGCCTCAACAACACCCTGCGAGCCTGGCACTCCCTCCCGGTCCGGGCCCGGCTCGCCCGCTAGAAGAAGCCCACTAGTGAAAGGCTGCGCGGAATGAGCGAAACCGAGGGGCAGGCGGATCTGCTCGCCGTCGACGCCGAGTACCTGTGGCACCCGTGGTCACCGAGCCGGGTCAGCCCGGACACGCTGGTCGCGGTGTCCGGTAAGGGCTGCGAGGTCACCGACGCCGACGGCCGCACCTACCTCGACGCGAAGTCGTCCGGATTCAACGCCACGCTGGGCTACGCCTGCCGGCCGGTCGTGGACGCGATCGCCACGCAGGTCGCGAACCTGATGACCTACGACATGGGCGAGGGCGCCAACATCCCGGCGATCCGCCTGGCGCAACGGATCGGCGAACTCGCCGGCCCGGCGCTGACCCGGACCTTCTTCTGCAACAGCGGTTCCGAGGCGATGGAGGCGGCGATCCGGATCGCGCGTTTCTACCAGGCCGTACTCGGTTCGCCCGAGCGCGGACTCGTCGTCTCGCTGCACAACGGCTATCACGGCGCCACGATGGCCGGTGCCGCGACCGCCGGGGCACCGTCGCCGATCTCCGACGAATTCACGCCGAACGGGTTCGTCACCGTCCCCGGCCCGGAGGAAGGCATCGGCGCGATGAAAGGCTTCCTCGCCGAGCATGGAAAGCGCACGGCGGCCGTTCTCGTCGAGCCGGTCCAATCGCGTGGCGCCTACGTCATGCCGGAGGACTACCTGCGCGGCGTGCGGGAACTGTGCGACGAACACGGGATCCTGCTGGTCCTCGACGAGGTGACGACCGGCTTCGGCCGGACCGGGCTGATGTTCGGCCACCAGCACGCCGGCGTCCAGCCGGACATCCTGGCCACCAGCAAGGGATTGGCGGCGGGGTACATCTCACTCGGCGCCGTCACCACCACCCAGCACGTCTTCGAAGTCTTCGACAGCAACAAGAAGATGGCCGGTTTCGTGCACGGGCACACGCATTCCGGGCACGCCACCGCGTGCGCCGCCGGGCTCGCGGTGATCGCCCACATCGAGTCCGAACAGCTCCTCGCGAACACCCGGGCCCGGGGTGAGCAGCTGCTGACCGCGCTGGAACCGTTGCGGGAACTCGCCTGTGTGACCGACATCCGTGGCCGCGGCCTGATGATCGCGGTCGAGATGGACCGGTCCCGCCGGGCCGCGCAGGTACGGAAACTGATGCGGGACAACGGAGTGCTGGTCCGGCGTACCGGCAAGAACGTCGTGCTCGCGCCGCCGCTGATCCTCACCGCCGACGAGGCGGACCGGATCTCGAGGGAGCTTTTGTCCGCCGCCGAGAAGGCCGCCCTCATCGAGTACTGAGGGCGGCCCCCCGGAGTCACAGCAGGATGTCGCCCAGCTGCTTGGCGAAGCCTTCCGGGTCCCAAATGAACCCGCCGTGGTCGCCGGGGAACTCCACCACTCCGACACCGAGTTCGTCGGCGAGCGCGGCGCACGTCCGCCGGGTGAGCAGCCCGCCGGAGTCCGCGCCGAGGCCGACCACGACCCGGAACGGCCCGTCGCGCAGCGCGTCGAGCCGGGGCTCGTAACGCGTGGTCGTACGGAGTTCGTGGACGAAGAACCGGCGACCGTCCTCCAGGTCCTGCTCGGGGGAGTCGCTCGGCGGCGGGCCCGCCTCGTCCTCCTCGAAGCCCGAAGTGCCGAGGAACTTCGTCCATGCCGCTTCGAGACCGTCGGTTTCGAACGCCTTCACGATCTCGTCGACCTCGGCGTGCTGCTCGGCCGCGTCGGGAAGCAGGGTCAGCGCGGGCGGCTCGTGCGCGACGAGCGTCCGGATCCGGCCGGGGTGGCGGGCGGCCAGCGCGAGCGTGGTCATCGCGCCGCCGCTGGAACCGAACACGTCGGCCGTTTCGGCGCCCAGGTGGTCCAGGATCGCGACGACGTCCTCGGCGCGCTTCTCCGGGCTCGAGTCCTCGTTCGGGTCGTCCAGTGGGCTCTGTGAGATGCCCCGGGGGTCATGGGTCACGACGGTGAACCGGCTCGCCAGCGCGTCGGCCAGCGGTGCGAAGGCGTCCGCGGCCATCGGCGAGCCCATGGCCAGCAGCAGCGGTCCGTCGCCGCGGACCTCGTAGTGCAGCCGGCCGCCGGAAATGGTGATCTCGTTCGTGCTGGTCATCTCGGTCGTCCTTCCTCGATCTTCCGCCCGTCGGGTGGCGGCGTCACAGGTTGGACCCCGTGCCGGGCGCGAACTCATCGCTCGCGCCCGGCAATTCGCCGACATTCACCCGATAGCGGTTATCCGGCGGTGAAGATCTTGCCCATGATCCGGCGTGAAACGGTCCGTGGCGAGTACGCCAGGAACGCCGTGAGCAGGCGTGCGACGGTCCCGGGCACGGTGATCGTGCGCCCGGCGTCCCACGCCTTCAAACCGCCGCGGACGACCTCTTCGGCGGTGGTGAAGCCAGGCGTCTTCTCGACCGTGTCGCCCAGCCCGGCGACGTCGCCGAACTCGGTGGAGGTCGCCCCGGGGCACAGCGCCATGGCCCGCACACCGGTCCCCGCCAGCTCCGCCGACAACGACTCCGTGAAGGACAGCAAAAAGGCCTTCGTGGCGCCGTACACGGCCATGTTCGGGGTGGCGAAGAAGCCCAGGTTCGACGCGACGACGATGATTCCGCCCGACCCGCGCGCGACCATCTTGGGAACGGCCTGCGAGACGAGGTCGACGTTCGCCGTCACGTTGAGCCGGATCATGCCGAGGGCGTCGGACGGCTCGCTCTCGTGAAAGCGGCCACGCGAGCCCCGGCCGGCGTTGCAGACGACGAGGTCCGCGCCGCCGAGTTGCTCAGCGCGCCCGAGGATCGCCTCGGCCGCGCCCTCGGAGGTGACGTCACGGACGAAGGGGACGATGAAGCCACCGGAGCCCTTGGCCAGCTCGTCGAGCCGGTCGGCGCGGCGGGCCACGGCGAGCACGCGGTAACCGCGGTCCCGCAGCACTCGCGTGAACTCGGCACCGATGCCCGAAGACGCGCCGGTGACCACCGCCAGTGGCGCGTCGTGGACGGGTCCGCCGGTCATGACCGCACCAGCGAGGGTTCGCCCAGGCGCACCGGGACCTCCTTGTGGCCGTTCATGATGAACGTCCCCTGGCCCTCGAGCTCGTCGACGCCGACCGCGAGCTTCAGGTCCGGGTAGCGGGCGAACAGCGCCGGAAGCGCGAGCCGCAGTTCCAGCCGCGCCAGCGGTGCGCCGAGGCAGAAGTGCGCGCCGTGCCCGAACGACAGGTGGGTTTTGTCGGCGCGGGTGGCGTCGAACTCGCCCGCGGTCTCGCCGTGGTTCTCCGGGTCGCGGCCGATGGCGGTGAAGCCCATCAGCACCGGGTCGCCCTTGCGGATGGTGACCCCGGCGACCTCGACGTCCTCGGTCGCGTATCGCAGCGGGAGCTGCGCGACCGGGGCGTTGACCCGCAGGGCCTCTTCGATGACGTCGTCCCAGGAAACCTGGCCGCTGTCCAGGAGTTCCTTCTGCTCGGGCTGGCTCAGCAGCGCGACGACGGCGGCGCTGAGCGCGTTCATGAGGGTTTCGGAACCCGCGCCGAGCATGAGGTGCAGGGTGCCGACCATCTCCTCGTCGGTGAGCCTGCTGCCGTCCTCTTCGCGCGCGGCGAGCAGGAGGCTGGTCAGGTCGTCGCCGGGGTTCTCGCGTTTGAACTCGGCGAGGTCGGTCAGCTCCTGGTGCCACAGCTCGACGTTGGCCTCGGCCTCGTCACCGGAGGTGGTCGTGGTGACGTTGACGCCGGCGCCGCGCAGGGCGGACGCGCGGGCCGACTCCGGCACCCCGAACATGTCGCAGATGACGCGCGCGGGCAGCGGGGTGGCGAAGCGGCCCTTGAGGTCGATGACCTCGTCCGGACCCGCGCTGGAGAGACCGTCCAGCAGGTCGTCGACGATCTTCTGGATCAGCGGGCGGGTCAGCTCGACCTGCTTCGGCGTGAAACCACGGGAAACCAGCTTGCGCAGGCGCTGGTGGTCTTCACCGTCGTTCGTGGTCATGTTGTCCATCAGGAGCCAGCCGATCAGCGGCCAGTTCGAGGGGATCTCGCCCTCGGTGTACTTGGTCCACTTCTGCGGGTCCTTGGCGAACCGGTTGTCGGACAGCACCTGGCGCGCCGCCTGGTATCCGGTCACGGACCACCCGATCACCCCGCCGGGCAGTTCGACCTGGGTGATCGGCCCTTGTGCGCGGAGAGCCTCGCTCTCCGCGTGAATGTCCGTACCCGCGATGTCCAGGGTGTAAGGGCAGCGGCTTTCCATCGAATCTTCTCCTCAACGATCGAAAAAGGTGGAGTCAGGAGCGGAAGAACACCGTGAGCAGCGGGGCACCCGCCTTCTGGTTGAACAGATGCCCCTCGTTCATGCACACGTACTGGCCGTTGGGGAGCCCGTCGGCGAGGGCGTGGCAGTTGTCTATCAGCCAGGAAGGGCTTTCCCGGCCGCCGATGACCAGGGTCGGCACCCTGATCCCCGGCAGTTGGTCGAACGGGACGGACTCGTGGTTCGCGTCGAGGATGGAGTCGTAGAGCGTCGTCGGGGCCATGGCCTCGAACGACGGCCAGATGGGAAGGGACTTGAATCCTTCGATGGTCTCCGAGCTGAACCGGACGTTCTCCTTGAGGAACAACGCGACGGCGTCGGAGCGGTGATCGGCGGCGACCATCCGCTCCAGATCGTCCATATAGGACTCGGGAGGCTGATGGCCGCCGTAAGTGGGTTCGTACAGCGCCATCTTGCCCATCGAGACGCCTTTCGCCGCCGCCCGCATGGCGATCAGGCCACCGGTGCAGTTGGCGAAGATCGCCGCTTCGGAGCCCGCCACCGCGAGTACCGCCGTCAGGTCTTCGACCTCCCGGTCGATCGTGTATCCCGACAGGCCGCCGTTGTCCTCGCTGTTCCCGCGGCCGCGGCGGTCGTAGTTGTAGACGGTGAAATCCTCCGACAGCAGTTCGGCGAGGTCGGCGAACATGGCCTTCTCGTTGAGCCCGCCGCCGAGGATGATCACCGGCGGGCCTTCCCCGGATTTCTCGAAGGCGATCCGGGTGCCGTCCGCCGATGTCACGTGTTCGAGCACGAGACCGCGCGCCCCGAACCCGATGTTGCCGAGACTGGCCGCGGTTTCCTGGTTCGCCATCACGAATCTCCCGCCTGTCGAAACCCGCTTCCCACGCTAGGTCGCGCGCACCTCCATGCCATCTCCCTGCTTGCCCGCATGCTTCGCCACCGGGGCGCCCGACGGGAGGCGAACCCGACATAGTGCGCAAAGGGTATAGGTCCTTAAGTGTTTCCGGCTTCTTCCAAACTGCGAACAGAATTCGTTGACAAGCAACGACGAAGATCCGTAACTTTATCACCGGAAGCGCTGGGGAATACCTCGAAAACACCCATCGCAAATCATTTCCGGTCAAACCCGATAAAGGAGAAAACAGTCATGCGCAAAAGCGTTTTCGCGAAGACCGTCGCCGGTACCGCCGCCGCTCTCGGCATGCTGGTCGCCTTCCAGGTGCCCGCGTCGGCCGACGCACCGTCGGCGACGGTGACGCCGTCGTCCGGGTTGGCCGACAACGCCGTGGTCCAGGTGGGCGCGTCGGGGCTGACGGCGGGCACGGCCTACACCGTCGGCGAGTGTGCCGAGGTGCCCTCCGGAGAGCTCGCCTGCAACGCCGCGGCACGGGTGGACGTGACCGCCGCGGGCGACGGCACCCTTTCCACTCCGCTGACCGTGAAGAAGAGCTTCGAAGGAATTCTTTTCGACGGCACTTCGTACGGCACCGTCGATTGTGCGGTGGTCACCTGTGTGATCGGCCTCGCCGACGGCGCGGGTAATGGCCCGGCCGGAGTCGCCATTTCCTTCCAGTAAGAGCGACCGCACGACGGAATAACATAAGGGCACGGATCGCCTCGCGGCGATCCGTGCCCTTATGTCCGCTTGAGGCGAACTTCATGGTCACCGACGTCGTAACTCATCGGTGACAGGTGAGGTGGGCCCTGCCCGATCGTGTGATCGGAACCTACGCTCGTTTGCGCAGCTTGGTGGGGGTTTCTGGACCGCAAAGGAGCACTTGTCGTGGCACGTCCAATCGAAAAGATCGTGATAGTCGGCGGCGGGACGGCAGGCTGGATGTCCGCCGCCTACCTGAATCGCGCCTTCGGCAGGAAGGTCGACATCACCCTGATCGAATCACCGCGGATCCCGCGGATCGGGGTGGGTGAGGCCACCGTTCCGACCCTGCGGACCACCTTCTCCTTCCTTGGCATGAAGGAAGAGGACTGGATGCCGAAGACCAACGCGGTCTTCAAGTCCGCCGTCCGGTTCAACGACTGGCGCAAACCGCACGAGGGCCGCGACAGCCACACCTACTACCACCCGTTCTTCGACGTTCCCGAACCCGCGGTGCAGAACTACGAGAAGCCGTTCCACAAGCGGTTCGGCCGCGGTGTCTCGCTCGCGCACTTCTGGCTGAAGCAGCGCTTGGCCGGCGACACGCGGGTGCGTGAGACCTTCGGTGACGCGGGAATGGCGCTGCAGCGCCTCTGCGAGCTCGACAAGGCCCCGAAACCGTTGCCCGGCACCGACGCCCCGGACCCCGGCTACCGCTACGCCTACCACTTCGACGCCGCGCTGATCGCCAAGTACCTTCGCGAGCTGGCGACCGGCCGTGGCGTGAAGTTCGTTTCGGCGGACGTGACATCGGTGACCGTCGACCCGCGCGGCACGATCGAGAAGGTCGTCACCGACACCGCCGGCGAGATCGAAGCCGATCTTTTCTTGGACTGCACGGGATTCCGGGGCCTGCTGATCAACAAGACGCTGAACGAGCCGTTCGTCAGCGCCAACGACGTCCTGCTGTGCGACTCCGCCGTCGCGCTTCCCGCGAAGCACCAGGAGGGTGGCCTGCGGCCGTACACCTCCGCGACCGCGAAGCCGGACGGCTGGATCTGGGAGATCCCCCTCGCCGACCGCGACGGCACCGGCTTCGTCTACTCCAGCGCGTTCACCACGCCGGAGAAGGCCGAACAGCGACTGCGTCAGCACCTGGGCGGCCGGGACTACGACACCGCGGGCAACCACATCAAGATGCGGGTCGGGCACAACCGCCGCTCGTGGGTGAACAACTGCGTCGCCGTCGGACTGTCGAGCTGCTTCGTCGAACCGCTGGAATCCACCACGATCGCGCTCATCGAGTACCAGCTCGCGTTGCTGGTGCTGCACTTCCCGGACTCGGACTTCGACGAGCGCCGCAAGGCCCGCTACAACGAACTCATGGTCGGCGCGTTCGAGGACCTGCGCGACTTCATCGTCATGCACTACACGCTCACCGACCGCGACGACACCGAGTTCTGGAACGCCGTGCGGGAAGCGCCGATCCCGGCGAGCCTGGAGGAGAAACTCACCGAGTACGCGGAGAGCGTCATCATCCCGGACGGCAGCCAGTTGCGGCTGTTCGAGACCCGCAGCCTCTGGGCGATCCTGTCCGGAATGGATTTCGGCTTCAAGAAGGCCCCGCCGTCGGTCGACCTGATGAACGACGCCGCCGCGTGGGAGATGCTCGAGAAGATCGACAAGGAACGCGAGATCTACTCCGCCGGTCTGCCCGGCCACCGCGAGTACATCGAGGCCCTGCACCGAGGTCTCTAGTGTCGCGTGGTCCTGCAGGTCTTACCCGTGATCAGACGGCGATCTCCGGAGATCGCCGTCCAATCACGCGTAACCGCCGTCTGATCACGCGAGATCGCCGTCCGAGGAACGAAACCCAACGTCAAGCAAGCAGGATCACGCGACACTAGCAGTACATGAAGGCCCCTTCCTTGCTTTGAGCGCGAGGTACTGGCGAAGTCGCGGGGGCTGTCATTCAGCGCCGCTCTTGGCGATTCGGGCCTGGTCTTGTCAAGTGCCCGGAATGGGGTGGGTCGGGGTGGTCGTGGGTGGCGGATCGTGTCAGAGCCATGGGTGTCTTGGTTAGCTACTGTCGGTAGGCCGGGTGTCGCGAAAGCCACTTTCGGGACATGTGATGTCGCGAAAGTGGCTTTCGCGACACCCGGGGGTGGCCATGCTTGATGTCTGAGCGACGCTTCGGTCGGGGTGGTCGTGAGTGGTAAGTCGGGTCAGGGCGGCCCGGTATTTTGCTTACCCACGAGTGGTCAGCCCGACGGCGCAGGGTCCCGGACCTTGATCAACGGAGGATCGGGGACATTCAACGTCCCCGATCCTCCCCACTCGACGTCATCGCCACGTCGAGGACGACACCGTTTCCGCGGGCAGGCAAACACAGACCGGTCAGAACCCGAATCGCCACGCACGACCCGTTCGGCCAACATCTCGACTTCGCCGGAACCTTTCGTCTAGGTCCAGGAAGGGGGCCTTCACGTACTCGTCAGCCCGCGAGCGGGAGGTCGTCCGGGTCACCGCGGTCCTGGCCGTCGATGCTGTGCAGGTGACGCTTCTTGTTCCCCTTCAGCAGGGTCACGGTCACCCCCAGGCCGATGACGGCGAAGACCACGCAAGCGATGAACGCGGCTCGCAGTCCGGCGGTGAACTCGGCGGGCCCACCCGGCGCGGCGGTGAACGACGTCGACACCGAGGTGACCACGGCGACCCCGAGCGCGCCGCCGATCTGGAACGAAGCGACGTTGATCCCCGACGCCGCACCGCTGTCGGCCTGCGGCACCTTGGACAGCGCGGCCACCGAAGCGGCGGCCATACCCGCGCCGAGACCCGGGCCGAAGACGACCAGGCCCCAGAGGATGTCGGCCCCGTAGCTGCCGCTGACCGGTACTTGCGACAGCAGCAGGCAACCGGCGCCGAGCAATACGAGACAGGCCGCGACGACCGGCCGGACACCCATCCGCGTGACCACGGCCTGTCCGACGTAAGCACCGAAGAACGCCAACGTCGGCATGACGGACTGCAGCACGCCGAACTCCAGCGGGCTGTAGCCGAGGACGACCTGGCCGTACATCGAGATGGTGACCGAAAGGCCGAACGCCGCCATGCCCATCGCCACCGTGACGAGGTTGCCGCCCGCGAGCGCCGGACGCCGGAGCAGCGCCAGCGGCACCAGCGGCGACGCCGAACGCTTTTCCACGGCCACGAACAGCGCGAGCAGCGCGGCGGCGACCGCGAACAGGATGAGCGTCGGCGCGCTCGTCCAGCCCCAGACCGGTGCCTGGACGACGGCGAGGATGATCGCGACGAGTGCGAGTGTACTGATCACGGCCCCCGCGACGTCCTGGCTGCGGCGGTTGCCGGAATCGCGGCTCTCCCGCAGCAACACCGGAGCGAGCAGCATGACGAGTACCGCGATCGGCACGTTGACGTAGAACACCCACTGCCAGCCCAGGGTCTGGGTGAGCAGCCCGCCGACGAGCAGACCCGCCGTCGCGCCGATCCCGCCGATACCGGACCAGCCGGCGAGCGCGGTGTTACGGCTCTTGCCCTCGGGGAAGGTGTTCATGAGGATCGACAACGCCGTCGGCACCATCAGCGCCGCCGCGATCCCGCTGAGCGCCCGCGCGGCGATGATCACCGCCGGGTTCCACGCCAGCCCGCAGAGCACCGAGCCGACGAGGAACAACGCCGTGCCGAGCACGAACACCCGGCGCCTGCCGAAGTGGTCGGCCGCCCGGCCGCCGAGGATGAGCAGCCCGCCGAAGGTGATGAGCTTCGCGCTCAGCACCCATTGCGCGTCGGTGGGTGCCATCCCGAGGTCGGGCGCCAGCGAAGGCAACGCCAGGATGACGCTCTGCGAATCCAGCAGGACCGCGAAGTTGGCCGCGCACAACAGGACCAGCGCGGCCCAGCGGAATCTGACGGCGTCGCCCGCCGCTTGGAGATGACTCACCGGAACTCCTTGTTCTTGGGCGAAAAGCGGATCAAGCCGCGGAACGCTCGGCGTCGCCGGTGTCGGTCCGGGGCGTCGGAAGGGTGGTGACGGTGGCGTTCTTCTTGTCACCGCCGGAGAACAGGACCCGGCGCATCATCGACGGCTTCATCAGCGCCTGCGGCGGGTCGATCAGCGAGATGGTGCGCATGAACCCGCGTGCCACCACCGGGTCGTTCGCGGCGGCCGCCATCACCTTCGACATGTAGGCGTTGCCGATCTTGGTGGCGAGGGTGCGCTTGCCGCGCACCGACTCGTAGCCGAGGTCGGCGGAAGCGGACATCATCCACGGCGAGTCGGTCGCCTTGGCCAGGTCGCGGAAGTAGCCGCGGAAGTCCGGCTCGACGCCCTTTTCCAGATGCTTGCGCAGTACGTTCGCGCCCATCGCGGCGACCGTCATGCCCTGGGCGTAGACGGGGTTGAAGATGCAGGCGGCGTCGCCGAGGATCAGGTATCCGGCGGGGAAGCGGCTCAGCTTCTCGTAGTGGCGGCGGACGCTGGCCGGGAACCGGAACGATCCGGCGGGCGCGCGCTGCTCCGCGTTCTCGATGGCGTTGTAGACCTCCTTGACCGGCAACGTCTTGGCGTAGGCCAGGAAACCGTCGCGGTCGGTCGGAGCCCGGTCGCCCGCGATGCCGGTGAGGGTGAGGGCGTACCGGTCGGCGAGGCGCGCGAAGATGCCGCCGCGCGGGAAGTCCGGGGTCGCGGTCGGAACCAGCGCGATGTCCTCACCGAGCGGGTCGACCGGCAGCGGGCCGACGAAGTCCATCGTCGTGTAGGTCAGGTCCATCTGGACCTTCTCCTCCGGCGCCTTCTCGTAGCCGAGTTCCTCGAGCCAGCGCGGGGACCGCGAGCCGCGGCCGGAGGCGTCGACGATCAGGTCCGCGCTGATGACCTCCTCGCCACCGCCGTCACGGCTCTGCACGCGGACACCGGTGATGCGTTCGTTGCCGTCGTTCGCGACCAGGCCGACGATGTCCGTGCGCTCACGCAGGACGACGCCGGGGCGGGGCAGTGTGCGGGAGCGGAGGAAGTGCTCGATCACCGGGCGGTTCGCGGCCACACAGGCCATCCCGGTGTCGGTGACGGCGAACATCTCGCCGTTGAAGTAGTAGTGGCAGGTCGAGCCGTAGTCGCCGACCGGGACGCCCGCCGCGATCATGTCGTCGACGAACCCGGGGAAGAGGTCTTCGATGATGATCCGTCCGCGTTCGAGCAGGGCGTGGATGTGGATCGCCCACGAGATCGCCGGGCGCGGGTCCGTCCCGGCCTCGGTGAGGTCGTCGCGTTCGATGACGGTCACCTGGCGGTAGGCGTCGGAAAGCACGCGGGCGGCGAGCATCCCGGCGATGCTGCCCCCGAGCACGACGGCGTGATCGCCGATTTTCGTTCCCATTGGCGTATGCCTTTCGGTGATCAGGTGAGTGGGCGGACACGAAAAACGCTATGCCGCTCCCCAGGTGTCCTCTTCTCCCGCTTTGCGAGGCGCTTCTCCGCGGTTGCGAGCTTGGTCCGAGGCGGTACTCCGGCGCCCGGCGAACGCGTAGTTTCCGATGTGGACCTCCGTGCCACGAGGAAGGAGAACGGAATGGGTTCGGCGTTCGTCGTCCGTTACCAGACGACCCCGGAAACCGCCGGTGAGAACAAGGAATTGGTGGAAGCCGTCTTCGCGGAATTGGCGCGGGAACAGCCCGACGGGCTGAGCTACGCGTCATTCAGGCTCGACGACGGGGTGAGTTTCGTCCACGTCGGTGTCGTCGAGGGCGATGGGAACCCTCTAGCCGCTTCGACCGCCTTCCACGAGTTCCAACGGGGCATTCGCGAGCGGGCCCCGGAAGGACCGGTACCCAGTGGGGCCACGCTCATCGGCTCCTATGGCTTCTCCAGTGATCACAACGGAAACGAACGACAGGAGACAGACCGATGACCGCAACCGCCGACACCGCCACCGGAGTGGCCGCCCTGCCTGGCCAGATCGTCGCCGCCTGGGCCCGCCACGACGCGGAGGCGTTCGCCGACGTGTTCGTCGAGGACGGCACGATGATCCTGCCCGGCGTCCACGTCAAAGGCCGCGACAACATCGCGAAGTTCATGGCCGGCGCGTTCGCCACGGCTTACCAGGGCTCCCAGGTCACCGGCACCCCGTTCGACGCCCGGGAGATCGCGCCCGGCGTCGTCGTGCTGTACACCGAAGGCGGTGTGATCCAGGCAGGCGACACCGAGGTCGCCGAGAACGCCAAGGTGCGCGCCTCGTGGACCGCTGTCCTGCGGGACGGCGAGTGGAAGCTGGCCGCCTACCAGAACACGCCGCGCGACTGAGTTCCTGCGAGACCGCCCGAGGTCTTGAGGGGTAAGGCAGAGGGGTGTGTGGAAATAGTGAGTGTCTCTTTCCGCACACCCCCTTCCGGGCCTGGTGATCACGGGGACCGCCGTGCGGGACTGTGTGGATTTCGGGTCATCCAACGTCCCGAAATCCACCCGTTGAGGGACGCGGTCCAGTAGCGGACCGGTCACCGCCACCCATGCCTCATCGGAGACGCTCAGTGTCCCCAATGAGGCATGGGTGGCCTCGGCCGCGATGGTCCAGCGGGGGCGTGAGTGGTGTTTCGTGTTCTAACCTGAATCACCACTCACGATCAACTCGGCCCACCACTCACCCGCGGCCTTGCGCTTGCCTCAGCGGAAGAACTTCGTCAGCAGTTCAGCGCCCAGCGTGTCGTCCATCAGGTGTCCTGCGGTGTCCATGGTGACGTACTCACCCCGCGGGATCCCGTCGGCGACGGCCTGGCACATGTCCTTCATCCACTGTGGACTCTTGTTCCCGCCGAGCACCAGGCTGGGCACGGTGATCACGCTCAGTTCTTCGGCCGGGACGCGGTCCGCGTCGTCGGACAGGATCGAGTCGTACGGCATCGAATGCGCCATCGCCTCGAACGCCGGCCAGATCGGATGCGTCGAGAAGAAGTCGATCTCGTCCTCGGTGAAGAGCGCGTCCCATTTCAGGAACAGCGACACGGCCTCCTTGGTCCTGTCCTGTTCGAGCAACTCCATGAGTTGTTCGGTATAACCGGGCGGGACCTTCGGGCCGCTGTACGGGGGTTCGTACATGGCCAGCTTGATCATGGGGACCCCGCGCGCGGCCGCCGGGACGGCGATCATCGAGCCGGTGCAGTTCGCGAAGACGTGGGCGGTGCCGCCCGCGGCCTCGATCACCGCGGCCAGGTCTTCGATCTCGATGTCCACCGTGTACGGTCCGACGCGCTTGTCGTCGCTGTCGCCGCGGGCACGGCGGTCGTAGTTGTACACCGTGAAGTTCTCGGACAGGCCCTCGGCGAGTTCGGCGTGCATCGCCTTCTCGTTCAGGCCCCCGCCGACGATGATCACCGGCGGCCCGGTGCCCGACTTCTCGTAGGCGATGGTGGTCCCGTCCGCGGACTTCACCGTCTCGATCGGGAGGTCGCGGTTGCCGTAGTCGAGGTTCTCGATGTTGGCTTGGTCAGTCACGGTCCGAACTCCTCGCTCGCAAGGCCTGCTTGAACTTCCGGAGGTCGTCGAGGAAGAGGTCGGGTGCCTCCAGTCCGGGGAAGTGACCGCCCCGGTCGAGCCGCCGCCACTGCACGATGTCGGAGAAGGCCCGGTCCGCGTAGGTGCGGATCGGCTCCATGATGTCGTACTTGTACGCCGCCACACCGATCGGCGTCGAGATCGGCGGCAGGGGAGCCACGAACGTCTTGTATTCCTCGAACCGCGGGTGCGCGACGGCCAGTTCGGGGTGCGGTGTCGCCGAAGTCCGGGTGAACTGGGCGTTGTCGCAATAGAAGTGCGCCGCGTTGCCCGCCGAACCCGTGAGCCAGTACAGCGTCACGTTGGCGAGCAGGTCATCGCGATTGAAGACCTCCTCCGGCGAATCGACGGCACCCGACCAGCCGTGGAACTTCTCGATGTACCAAGCGAGTTGCCCGACCGGCGAATCGGCGAGACTGTAGCTCAGCGTCTGCGGCCGGGTCGCGTGCTCGACCATGTACCCCGGCGCGGGGAACATGTACGGGTCTAGCAGTTCGAGTTCCTCTTCGTCCAGGCCTTCGAGATCGCTCGCGTCGGCCGGCGGGGTCACCAGGAAGTTGACGTGCGCGGCGAGCACGTTCTCCGGCTTCATCGCGGCCAGGATGATCGAGATGAACGAACCCCAGTCCGCGCCCTGGACGATGTAGCGGTCATAGCCGATCTCGGCCATCAGCTTGCCCCAGATCTCCGACATCTTGGGGACGGTCCAGCCGTGCTGGGTCAGCGGAGTGGAGAAACCGAAGCCCGGCAACGTCGGGATGACGAGGTGGTAGGCGTCCTTCGGGTCGCCGCCGTGGGACCGCGGGTCGGTCAGCGGCCCGATGAGGTCCAGGTACTCGATGATCGAACTCGGCCAGCCGGTCGTCATCACCATCGGCGTCGCGTCCGGTTCCGGCGAACGGACGTGCAGGTAGTGGATGTTCGCGCCGTCGATGTTCGTGATCGACTGCGGGAACTGGTTGATCTTCGCTTCGGTGGCACGCCAGTCGTACTCGGTGCGCCAGTACTCGACGAGCTCCTTCAGGTAGGACTGCGGCACGCCGCGGGTCCAGCCGACGTCGGGGGTCTCGGCGGGCCAACGGGTGTCGTCGAGCCGTCTGCGCAGGTCGTCGATGGCTTCCTGCGGAATGTCCACTTTGAACGGAGTCATGACCGGGTCCTCAGTACGTCGGTGATGGCGGCGGAGATCTCCGCCGCCTGTTCTTCTTCGAGCACGAGCGGCGGGCCGACGACGAGGGTGGGACCGTAGTCGCGGGCCAGGACGCGGTGCTTGCCGCGCAGGTCGTCGATGATCGCGACCATGCGGTCGAACGGCATCGGCTCGCCGGTGTTCGGGTCGGCGGTCAGTTCGATGCCGACCATGGCGCCGTGCACACGGACGTCGTGGACGTTCGGGAGGTCACGGATGCCGTCGAGGCCCTCGGTGAACCAGCTCTCGATCTTCTTGGCCTGGCCGAGGATGTTCTCCCGTTCGATGATGTCGAGGTTCACCAGCGCCAGCGCGCACGCGACCGGATGCCCCGAGTAGGTCAGCCCGTGGAAGAAGAACTTCTCGGGGTTGCCGACCATGACCTCGCCGATGTCGTCGCGCATGAGGACGGCGCCGAGTGGCGCGTACCCGCTGGAGATCCCCTTGGCGGTGACGATGATGTCCGGGCTGTAATGCGCCGAAGCGAACCAGTCGCCCGTGCGGCCGAAGCCGGTGATGACCTCGTCGGCGATCAGCAGGATGCCGTACTTCGTCAGCAGGGTGCGGATCCGCGGCCAGTAGTCCTCCGGGGCCACGATGACACCGCCACCACCCATCACCGGTTCGCCGATCATCGCGGCGATCTTCTCCGGTCCGATCCGGAGGATCTCGGTTTCCAGTTCTTGCACCAGAAAGTCCGTGGGGTCCTGTCCACCGAACATCTCCGGGTGCGACAGCATGGGCGGGCTCACCAAGGTGGCGTGCGGCATCGTCGGCCCGGCGCCGAAGTGCATGTCGTCCATGCCGCTGACGGAACCGCCGGCGAGAGTCGTTCCGTGGTAACCGAACTGCCGTCCGATGATCCAGGTCCGCTCGGTGTCACCACGTTCGAAGTGGTACCGGCGCGCGATCTTGAGTGCCGCCTCGGTCCCGTCCGAACCACCGCTGGTGAAGTGGATCTTGTTCATCCCCGCCGGGGCGAGTTCGGCGAGGCGGGCGCCGAGCCGGATCGCGGGCTCGTTCGAATATTCGCGCCACAGCGAAAAATACTCCAGCTTTTCCGCCTGTGCCGCCGCGGCTTCCGCGAGTTCGGCGCGCCCGTGGCCGACGGCGACCACCCAGTTGCCACCCGCCATCCCGTCGATGAACGGGACGTCCGCGGCGTCCCACACCACGGATCCCTTGCCCCGGACGAAGATGTTGCGTTCGGTCCGCGTCGGGTTCTGGTGTGGATGGATGAGGTGCTTCCGGTCCAGAGCCTGAAGCGTGGCCGCGTACTCCGCGTGCCCCTGCGCCTGGCTAGCGATGGTCATTTCGGCGTTCCCTCCGCGGAATCCGGCATCAGACACCACCCACGCTAGGGGAGACGGCCTCGGTGGTCTTCTCAACGATTGCCGCAGGATTCAGGAGTTCTTCCCGCAACCGAAAAGAATCCGGCCTCCGTCGATCTTGTTAAATTCCCGTTATGGTCGATTTCGTCGTGGTTGGGGCCGGTGCGTCCGGTTGCGTCCTCGCTAACCGGTTGAGCGCGGATCCGTCCGTCTCCGTCGTGCTGATCGAAGCCGGGTCGTCCGACGATCATCCGAACTTCCAGGTCCCCGTCGCCGGTGGGAAGTTCTTCAAGACCCGGTACGACTGGGATTTCGACACCCATCAGGAGCCGCACCTCGGGGGGCGGCGGGTCTACCTGCCGCAGGCCCGAGTCGTCGGCGGCGGAAGTTCGGTGAACGGCGGCGCCTATGTCCGGGGTAACCGCGCCGACTTCGACGAGTGGGCACAGCCTGGCTGGGATTTCGTCGGGATACTCCCGTTCTTCCGGCGTTCGGAGGACAACGAACGCGGCGAGGACGAATTCCACGGTGTCGGCGGACCCCTGCGGGTCAGCGACGGGCGGATGGGGAACCCCAGTTCCGCCGCGTTCATCGAGGCCGCGATCGAGGCGGGCTACCACCACAACTCCGACTTCAACGGCGTCACCCAGGACGGGTTCGGCGCGTTTCAGGTGACACAGCGGGATGGCCGCCGGGCGAGTACCTCGTCGGAGTTCCTGCGTCCGGTACTGGGCCGTCCGAATCTCACCGTCGAGACCGACCTCGAAGTGCACCGCGTGCTCGTCGAAAACGGCCGGGCGGTCGGGATCGTCGGCAACCGGCTCGACGAGATCATCGAGATCCGCGCCGAGCGCGAGGTCATCATCAGTGCCGGTACCTACAACTCGCCGAAGATCCTGATGCACTCGGGGATCGGCCCGGCCGATCACCTCCGCGCGTTCGGTCTCGACGTCGCCGTAGACCTGCCCGACGTCGGGCAGCATCTCCAGGACCATCCGCATGTCTGGCTGAGTTTCGGCCACGACCAGCCGGTGAGCCTGCTCGCCGCCGGCGAGCCCGAGCACGCCGAGCGGTACGAACGCGAGGCGGCGGGTTTCCTCACTTCGGGTGGCCCGGAGACCGGCGGCTTCGTGACGGTCTCCGGTGACGCCCCGGATCTCCAGCTCATCTGTATGCCCTTGATGGTCTCCGACGGCTTCCTCTCGCCGCCGTCCCGCCACGCGCTTTCGTTCGGCGCCTCCGTGGCGAAACCGCGCACCCGCGGGAACGTGACCCTGTTCAGCCCCGAACCCACCGCCAAACCGAAGATCGTGCAGAACTACCTCGCCGATCCGGCCGACCTGGCGATGGCGATCGAAGGCGTGCGGACCAGCCTGCAACTCTCCCGGCAGGTGGCGCTCAAGCCGTACACGCTCGACGCCATAGCGGCGCCCGCCTCCGACACGGAAGCGGATCTGGAGGATTTCACCCGACGTAACGTGCTCACCGGCCACCATCCGGTGGGTACCTGTGGAATGGGCCGCGTCGTGGATGCGCGATTGCGGGTTCTTGGAATAGAATCACTTCGTGTCGTGGACGCTTCCGTCATGCCGACGATCGTGCGGGGCAATACCAACGCCCCGGTCATCGCCATCGCCGAAAAGGCTGCGGAGTTGATTCTCCACCCGGGCATCTGAACTACGACGGCTCCTGAACTACGACGAGGAAGATTCGAGATTATGGCTGACAACACACCGCAGGCGATCGATGTGACCTTCACGGCCGAAGTGATTCCCGACAGCAACAGTGGCTGGCCGTGTGTGAACATGCCGGACTCCGCCGAGTTCTTCGGCACCGGCAAGGCCGTGAAGGTCAGCGGCACCGTGGACGGCCACGACTACGAGGCGAGCATGCTGCCGATCGGCGGCGGCGTCCACATGATGCCGCTGCGCAAGCCGTTCCGGAAGGTCATCCAGAAAGAGATCGGCGACAAGGTCACCGTGCACCTGACCAAGCGGATTTCCTAGTTGGCACAAGCGAAAGGGCCGGACCGAGTGACTCGGTCCGGCCCTTTCGTGTCGGCCTATTCGCCGCCGGTCCAGATCGGCCGCAGCTCGACGTTCTGACCGGGCGCGGCGAACTCCGCGGCGATCTCGTCGGCACGCGCCTGGTCCTTGGCCTCGATCAGGAAGAAGCCGGCGAGGTGGTCCTTCGTCGCCGAGTACGGGCCTTCGCTCTTCTTCGCCGAGCCGGATTCGTACTCGTAAAGGCTCGCTTTGGCGGGGTCACCGAGCGCTTCTCCGCCGACCAGCTCACCGTTTTCGTGCAAACGGCCGAGCAAGGCCTCGAAATCCTCGAAGTGCTTCTTGCGCTCGTCCGCGGAAAGACCAGCGAACTCCGGGGTGAATTCCTCCACCGGATGTCCCCAAGGCTCGGGGTGCGAGTAGAGCAGGACCATGTACTTCATCGTATTTCTCCTTTTTACTTACGCTTGTAGGCCCACATGGTGGCGGAACCGAACCCGGCGATCAACAGCGCGCTGGCGACGAGCACCCAGATGATCTCGCCGACGTTCGGGCTGCCGCTCATCAGGCCCCGCATCGCGGTGACCAGATGGGTGATCGGGTTCCAGCTGACCGCGGCTTCGAGCCAGCCGGGCATGGTGGACGGCTGCACGAACACGTTGGACAGGAACGTCAGCGGGAACAGCGCCACCATGCTCACGCTCATCACGGTCTTCTCCGACCGCATGGAAAGCCCGAGGAACGTCCAGATCCAGGAGAGCGAGAACGAGAACACCAGCAGCAGCGCCACGGCGCCGACCGTGCCGGCGACGCTTCCCAGGTTGTAACCCATGATCAGGCCGACGCCGATGATGACGACGCAGCCGATGAGGTAGCGCAGGAAGTCACCGAGCAGGTAGCCGACGATCGTGGCGGGTCGCCAGATCGGCAGCGTCCGGAAACGGTCGAAGACACCCTTGGCGATATCGCTGTTCACCGCGACACCGGTGTACATCGTGATCATCACGACGGTGATCGCGAGGATGCCGGGGAGCAGGTAGTCCAGGTACGCTTCGGTCGAACCGCCGATGGCGCCACCGAAGAGGTACGTGAACATCACGGTCATGATGATCGGGAAGCCCGTGACGTCGAACAGCTGCTCGGGCAGATGCTTGATCTTCAGCGCGGCCCGCCACCCGAAGGTGAGCGAGGCGGACAGCGCGCTCGGGCGCTTGGGTCGTTCGACCGACGCCAGTACCGCGTCGAGCGCGGTGGGGTCGGTGGCCCGCGTCTCTTCGGGGGCCTCGGTCGTTTCGGTCGGCTTGATGGTGGAAGTCATCGGTTCGCCCCTTCCTTGGCGGCGTTGTCCGGCGTCGTGGGCCGGTCGGTCAGCGCCAGGAACACTTCGTCGAGGCTCGGCTGCCCGAGGGAGAACTCGTCGACGACGATGTCGCGCAGCGAAAGCTCGTGCAGGGCCTTGGAAGCCCACTCGGCCATGCCGGCGTCACCGTCCACACCGGGGATACGGGCGCTGACGAGGACCTCGTCGTGCTCCGACAGCGTGGGCTGCTCCAGGAACCGCGCGAGCACACCCTGCGCGTCGGCCCGCTGGTTGGCGTTCCGCAGTCGCAGGTGGATCGCGCCGACGCCGATCGACGCCTTCAGCTGGCCCGGCGTGCCCTCGGCGATGACCTTGCCGTTGTCGACGACCGCGATGCGGCTCGCGAGCTGGTCGGCCTCGTCGAGGTACTGGGTGGTCAGCAGCACCGTGGTGCCGCGTTTGACGACCGCGCGCACGATGTCCCAGACCTGGTTGCGGCTACGCGGGTCGAGACCGGTGGTCGGCTCGTCAAGGAAGAGCAGATCCGGGGTGTTCACGATGCTGGCCGCGATGTCGAGCCGCCGCCGCATACCGCCGGAATAGTTCTTCACCTGACGACCGGCGGCCTCGGTCAGCCCGAAGGCGTCGAGAAGCTGCTCGGTGCGCGCCTTCGAGGCGGCCTTGCCGTGGCCGAGCAGACGGCACAGCAGGATCAGGTTCTCCGTGCCGGTCAGGTCGTCGTCCACCGAGGCGTACTGGCCTGTCAGGCTCACCCGCGCTCGGACGGCGTCCGACTCGCGCACCACGTCGTGACCGAAGACCTTGGCCTGTCCTCCGTCGGGACGCAGCAACGTCGCCAGCACCTTGACCGCCGTAGTCTTCCCCGCCCCGTTGGGGCCGAGGACGCCGTACACCGTTCCCGCGGGAACGGTGAGGTCGAGACCGTCGAGCGCTCGTTTCTCACCGTAGATCTTCGTCAACCCGGACGCTTCGATCGCGGGATCCCCGTCGCGGACCTTTGCCATGATTGAACCCTTCTGGTTCTGTTTACCTTTTATTGTGTCGACGGCGGATCACCACGAACAGTGATCAGGCCACGACCGCGATGTGAAGAGTTCATGGTCGTCGATCAAGGGCGCGGAACCCTCTCTTGTCGTGCTGTCTCCTTTCCCGCGCGCAGTCGAGGAGATGTCTTGGGTGCGGGACGGCCGAGAATCTTCAGCATTGCCTGCTGGCGCTTTAGGGAGGACGAAAATGAGCTGGTACTCCGACGATGGCCTGTGGTCGGGCTTCTCCGAGCTGATGTGGCCGCAGCGGCTGACGGTGGAGGCGGACGAACTCGTGCGGGAATCGCCGTTGCTGGCCTTCCCGTCGGGCTCGCGGGTGCTCGACCTGTGCTGCGGGCCGGGCCGGTTCGTCGTTCCGCTCGCCCGCAAGGGTTACCAGGTGACCGGGGTCGATCTCAACGCCCCCGTCCTGGACCGCGCCAAGCAGGCCGCCGCCGACGCGGGTGTCTCGGCCGAGCTGGTCCAGGGCGACATGCTCGAATTCGTCCGTCCCGGCGGTTTCGACGTCGTGTTGAACATGTACACGTCGTTCGGCTACTTCGACGACGCCGAGAAGAACCTTCAGGTGCTGCGTAACGCGCACACCAGCCTGGCGCCGGGCGGCAAACTGCTGCTGGAGGTGTACGGCAAGGAGATCGTCGCGAAGAACATCGGCCGCACGCACGCTTTCCCGCAGCCCGACGGAATCGCGTACATGCGGCACAGTGTCCTCGACGACTGGACGAAGCTGCGTACCGACTGGACGCTGGTCGACGGCGACACCGCCCGCTCGGCGCACATCCAGTCCTACATCTACAGCGCCGCCGAACTGCGCCGCCTGTTCGAGGACGCCGGCTTCACCGACATCGAGGCCTACGGTGGTTTCGACGGCGCGCCTTACGACAAGCGCGCCAAGCGGCTGATCGTACAGAGTGTTCGCGCCTGATCGACGCCAGTGAAAGGCCCCTTCCCGTCCGGGCGGAAAGGGGCCTTTCGCGTTCCGTCACACGGGCGCCGGAGTGTCCACAAGGGACGCCAAGAGTTCGCGGACCCGGCGGTCCATGTCGTCCCGCAACGGCCGGATCCCGGTGACCCCTTCGTGTTCCGGGTTGGGGACGACCCATTCGACGTACCGTGTCCCCTCGGCGACCGGATAGGTCGTGCAGCCCATGGTGATCACGACGTCGGCCGCCGCCACGTCCTCGTAAGTGACCTGACTCGGCACCTCGCCCGTTATGTCGACGTCCCATTCCGCCAGCGCGCCCGCCACCAGCGGATTGATCCGTTCCGCCGGATCGCAGCCCGCGGAACGCACGGTCACTCGGCCGAATCCGTGGTGCTTCAGCAGTGCGGCGGCCATCTGCGATCGGCTCGCGTTGTGCACGCATACGAAGAGGATGTCCGTCATCGCCCGCCCATTCTGTCGGTTCTGTGGCCTCGTACCGAGATTACCCGTGGAATACTCATCATCGGCACCTGGGGAAAAGAGTGGCAATCGAGGAGAACTTCATCGGAGGCGTCCCATTCGCAGCATGGGAGAAGAGGATGTCGTATGAGCACTGCCACACTTTTCCGGTGCGTGAAAAAGACGGTGGGGGTTGTCGATGACCGAGATACGGGTGAGGGGTGCCGTCATGGCACATCCCCGGCGCAGGGAAGAAGCGGAAGCGCTCGCGCGGCTCGATCCCGCCGGCGCGACGCGGGTCGTGTTGGACCCCGAACCGGATGGTCCACCGATGGCCGCGCGCACCACGAAACTGGCCTGGAGCAGTGTTCCCGACGACGCGACGCACTTTCTCGTCCTGCAGGACGATGTCCAGCTCGCCGACGGCTTCTTCGAGCACGCGCGGAAAGCGGCCGAGCGGTTGCCGGATGACGCGATCGCTTTCTACGCCAACTGGAATTCCCGCAACGGCGCGGCCGTGCGGATGGCGGCGGCGGCGGGGGCGGACTGGGCGACGGCGGTCAACGAATACGCGCCCTGTCTCGCGCTGATGCTTCCCGCGGAAGTCGCCCGCGGCTATGCGGGTTACGCGGTCCGAAACCGGGACGGCTGGCCCTGCGACGTACTGATGTTCCGTTATCTCAAAGCGCTGGAAGTGCCCATCCGCATCGCGGTGCCGAACACCGTCGAGCATTCCGGCCTGCCCAGCGTCGCCGGAAACGATGCTCACGGCCTGAGGCGTTCCGCGTGCTTTTCGGGCACCGCCCCTTCGGCGGCCGGTGACGTGGTCGCCGAGCACGAAGTGATCCCTTTTCACAAACACCTGACCTCCGAATGCGCCGTGCGCGGCGACAGGTACTGGGAGTACCTCGGAACAGAACGGTTCCTGCGGCGATCGGGGATTTCGCCGCAGGAGTGCAGAACCGAATTCGAGCGCGGGGTGGACCTGTCCGAAGCCGCCTGGCAGACCTGGCTGACCGCTTTCACCATGGGTCTGTCCACTGTGGAACACAGCGGTGCCGCCCTTGATCAGGCGCTCGCGACCATCGGCCCGGGTGGCTTGTGCGATCAGCTCCTCGCGTCCGAAATCGAGGCGATCACGCCTTCGCACCACGACGTCGCCGTGTGGGGGTTCGCCGCGGGACGCCACCGAGCGGCCCGTCCTCGCCGTCCGCGCGGGGGGACCGGGATCCAGGTCGCGATCACCGGCTCGGGCGGCACACTCACCGAGCACCTGTGCGGGTTGCTGGCCGAGCTCGGCCACGAAATCGTCGACAGCGCGAGGGCTTCCGACGAGACGAGGCTCGTTCACCTCGGTGATATGGCGGATCCCGGCGACGTCTTCTGCGCGATCGTCGACACCGGACCTCGCGAGCACGTCCTGCGGTTCGCGACGCCGATCGGCCCGCACGCGTCGACGGAAACCCTGGTGGCGCACTGGATCCAGCTGGCCTGGACCCGGCAGGCCCTTCCGGTCGATCCCGACCGCGTCCACCAGTTCACCGATGTCCGTGACATGGCGAGCGCGATCGACGCGGTGCTGACCGGGGGACCCGTCGCGCCGGTGTACGACATCGCGACGGCGACGCTCACCGGGAACGAACTGGCGAAAGTCATCTGCGCAGCGGTCCGCGCCGTCCCGGCCGAGCACGTCACGTCGGCGTCCGGGACACCCGTGATGAAACTGGGCCTGGCCGCGGCGGAACTCGGCTGGACGGCCACCATCCCGCCCGACGAAGCCGTCCGCGCCTTCGGCAAATGGCTCGCCTACGACACGGACTGTGTCCGATGAGGATCCTCGTCGCGGGCCCCGTCCCCGAAGCCAGCGATTACGGCAACGGTGTCACGGCGCGCCGCTGGGCACATCTGCTGCGGGACCTCGGGCACGACGTCCGGGTCGTCCAGGACTACGAAGGTGGGCAGTACGACCTGCTCGTCGCGTTGCACGCACGCAAAAGCGAGGCCGCGATCCGCGCCTTCGCCGCCGAACACCCGGACGCGCCGATCGTCATCGCGTTGACCGGCACGGACCTCTACCCGGATCTGGTCACCGGAGGCGTCGACCTGAAGCTGCTCGAACGCGCCGTGCGGATCGTCGTCCTGCAGCCACAAGGACTTCTGCAGGTGCCGCTCGCCTTACGCGGCCGCACCAAGGTGATCACCCAGTCGATGCCGCCGATTTCGGGCGAGGCACCGTCGGAGGACCGCTTCGAGATCGCGTTCTTGGCGCACGCCAGGCCGGTCAAGGATCCGCTACGGCTGAGCGAGGCGGTGCGGAAACTGCCGTCGTCGTCGCGGATCACCGTGACCCACGTCGGCGGCGTGCGCGAGGACGACATCGGCGGGCGGCTGCGTGCCGAGTCCATGGAGAACCCGCGCTATTCGTGGCTCGGCCCGTTGCCGCGGCCGGAAGCACTCGCCGTGCTCGCCCGCAGTCGTCTGCTGGTACTCACGTCGCTGCACGAGGGCGGGGCGAACGTCGTCACCGAAGCACTCGCCGCCGGGGTGCCGATCGTCTCCACCCGCATCCCCGGTTCGGTCGGGCTGCTCGGTGAGGACTACGCCGGTTACTTCCCCGTCGGCGACACCGACGCGCTCGCCGCCGTGCTCGACGCGGTCGAGCACGACCGCGACGGGCTTTACACGCAATTGCGGTGGCAGTGCGCCGCCTGCCGCGCTTCGGTCGATCCGGAGCGCGAAACCGAGTCATGGGAACGACTGCTCGCCGAAGCGGTCCCAGCGAACGCCGGATACGAGGGAGTGCGATGAAACTCAGGAAGAGCGTTCCGAAGGTCGGGGGCGGTGGGGTGCACCGCGAGTTCACCGCCGAACAGACCTACGCGCGGATCGAGCCGCATCTGCGGCGCGCCGGGGTGACCCGGGTCGCGGAGATCACCTGGCTCGACCGGGTCGGCATCCCGGTCTACAACGCCATCGCGCCACGCTCCAACGACATCATCTCGGTCTACAACGGCAAGGGCCTGACCAACACCGACGCCAGGACGTCCGCGGCGATGGAGGCGATCGAGCGGTTCTCCGCCGCCCTGCCGGTGCGGCCGCAGGTCATCGCGTCCTACGAGGAACTGGTCGCCGAAGGCCGTACGGTGCTGGACCCGCGCGAGAACAACGCGGAGCTTTCCGCGCACTACCGTGACGCTCTCCCGATCTCGTGGGTCGAGGCGTACGACCTGATGAACGAGGAGTCGATCCTCATCCCGCAGGCATCCGCCGTCTACGGGCTGAAGTTCCACGAACCTCCCTGCTACAAGGTGCTTTCCACCAACGGCCTCGCGTCCGGCAACAGTCTCGAAGAGTCGATCTGCCACGCGCTCACCGAACTCATCGAACGCGATTCGATGACCAACGCCGAACTCGTGAGCAGCCAGCTCGCGCAGGTGCTGGAAAAGGGCATCTTCGTCGAGCCGCAGCCCGAGCACATCACGTCGTACCTGCGTGAGCTGCATCCGCACGTCGACCTGGAAACACTGCCGCCGCTCGCGAAGTCCCTCGTGGACAAGTTCCACGACGCCGGTTTGAAGATGCGGATCGTGCACATCACCTCGGATCTGGAGATCCCGAGCTTCCTGGCCGCCACCTCGGAGGACCTCGGCCCGACGACGTCACAGGGGCACGGCGGTTTCGGCACGCATCCCGACGCGAACGTCGCGCTCATCCGTGCCATCACCGAATGCGCGCAGGGGCGCGCCGTCGACATCCAGGCGATGCGCGAGGACATCCGGCTCCCGACCGAGAACGTGTCCAAGTACCAGAACCACGTCCAGCGGTCGGCGACCATCGACAAGGGCGCGTGGGCCTGGCAGCCGATGCGCAAACAGGTCGCGTTCGACGAGATCCCGTCGTGGACGACCGACGACGTGATGACCGACATCAAGCTGATCCTCGACCGCCTCCGCGCCGTGGGTATCGACCGCGCGCTCACCGTCGACCTCTCGCCGCCGGGGATCCCGGTCAGCGTCGTGCGGGTGATCGTGCCGCGGCTCGAATCGTGGGCCGTCGACCACTGCAAGATCGGCCCGCGCGGCGCGGCGGTCTGGAACGACACGCTGCTGGAACTGTCCGCCCGCATCCGGGAAGCCGAACTTTCCAAGCCCGCTTAGGAGATCGTCATGCGCGCAGTGGTTTTCATCGGCCCGAGCATCGATCTCGAGTCGGCTTCGGCCGAACTCGACGTCGAGTTCCTGCCGCCGGTCAAACGAGGCGACCTCGCCGAACTGCTGGCCCGGCCGGAACCGCCGGAGGCCATCGGCATCGTGGACGGGCGCTTCCTGCAGAGCCTCTGTATCTCACCGAAGGAGGTGCTCGAGGCGATGGATCGCGGTGTCACGATGTTCGGTTCGTCGAGCATGGGCGCCCTGCGGGCGGCGGAATGCTCGCCGTTCGGCATGGTCGGCGTCGGCAAGATCTACGAGGAGTACTTCTCCGGCCGGATCGACGCCGACGACGAGGTCGCCGTCACCTACGACGAGGAGAACCTCTCGGCGTTGTCGGAACCGATGGTCAACATGCGGTTCGCCATCGCCGCCGGCATCGAAGAGGGCGCGTTCGCCCCCGAGACGGGGGAGCGGTACCTCGAGATCGCCAAGGAGCTGTACTTCCCGCAGCGCGTCAACCGCACCGTGCTCATGCTGCTGCGCCGGGAACTCCCGGAGGACGAGTACGACAGGATCGCCGCCTTCTTCGCCGGCGGGGCCCCCGACACGAAACGTGAGGACGCCTTGGCGCTCCTCGCGGCGATGCGGGACTTCCTCGACCCGGCGGCCAAACCGCAGATCAAATCCGTCGACGACCGAGGTGCGCTGTGACCATCGACCCCACCCTTGCCCCGCTGTCCGGCTTCAGCCCCGAACAGCTCGAACGGTTCCTGGAGGCCGTGCGGACGTCGTCCGAGGGCGTCCAGGGCACCCTCGAGTCCCTGACCATGACGATCATGACTTCGATCGAGTGACCCGAGGCGATCAGGAATCGAGAAGCGCCGGACCGCGGCCTCACCTAGCGTGACCGGCATGGACATCAGCATTCACGGGAGCTTCCTCCCGCAGACCGACCCCGAAGCCGCACTGGCGTTCTACCGCGATCTCCTGGGCTTCGAGGTGCGCAACGACGTCGGCTACGACGGGATGCGCTGGCTCACCGTCGGCCCGCCGGGGCAGCCCGTGTCGATCGTGCTGCACCCGCCTGCCGTCGACCCCGGCATCACCGACGACGAGCGCCGTGTCATCGGCGAGATGATGGCCAAGGGCACCTACGCGGGCATCCTGTTCTCCTCGGACGATCTCGACGGCCTCTTCAAGCACCTCGCCGAGGCGGGCGCCGAGATCATCCAGGAGCCGACCGACCAGCCGTACGGCCTGCGCGACGGCGCCGTCCGCGACCCGTCCGGGAACCTGATCCGTATCCAACAGCGCGTCTGAAAGCTGAAGGGCGGAGCTGAGGGGCTTACTCGAAAGGTGACACTCCGCCATCGTGAGGTGGATGACCAGGTAGCGTCCTGCTGACGTCGATCGCGGTCGCGGGTTCACCGGAAGACACTGACGTCACCGGGTGCGGACGCGGACGCGGATCCGCTCGCCCTGCCTGCCGAAGAGGCTGAGCACCTCGACCCGCCCGCGGCCGGTGGCGCCGAACCAGTGCGGCGTCCGGCAGTCGAACTCGGCCGCCTCGCCGGGACCGAGCACGACGTCCTGGTCGCCGAGCACCAGCCGGAGCCTGCCGCGCAGCACGTAGAGCCACTCGCGGCCGGTATGCGTCCGCGTCCGGGGTTCGTCGTCGCCGGCCGGGATCGTCATCTTGTAGGCGTGGGGCCCGTCCTCGTGCCGGGTGAGCGGGATGAGGATCCGGCCGTCCGCGGGCGGTTCGAGCACTCTCGGTGAGGACACGATCTCATCGACGCGCAGGCCCAGCGCGGCGATGACCGGCAAGAGCAGCTCGAGGCTCGGCTTGCGCTGCCTGGATTCGAGCCGGGACAGGGTGCTGGTGGAGATGCCGGTGGCGCGGCTGAGCTCCACCAGCGTCACCCCCTTCTTCTCGCGGGCGTGGCGCAGCCGGGGTGCGATCAGCTCGATCGCCGCGGCGACGGCGGGTTGGCTCTCCATTCCGCCAGCACAGCAGTCCGTCCCGATTCCGGCAAAGTTCTTTGCCGAAACCGCCAGAAGCTTCGGATGCTGGCGCCATGACCGAAACCCCACGGCTCCCCGCCGGCGTCTACCTCCTCGCTTTCAGCCTGTTCGCGATGGGAAGCGCCGAGTTCCTGATGGCCGGGGTCCTGCCCTCGGCCGCCACGGACCTCGGCGTCTCCCTGTCGTCCGCGGGCGCGCTCATCACCGCGTTCGCGCTCGGCGTCGTCCTCGGCGGACCGCCGTTCGCCGTGCTCAGCCTGAAGTGGCCACGGCGCACCGCGCTGATGACCACGCAACTGGTGTTCGCCGCCGCGATCGCGGCGGGCCTGCTCGCCGACGACTACTGGTTCCTGTTGGTCACCAGGTTCATAGCCGGCCTCGCCTACGCCGGCTTTTTCGCCGTCGCCGCCGTGACCGCGATCAGCCTGGTGACCCCCGACCGTAACGCCCGGGCCTCGGGCGTCGTCGTCGCCGGACTCAGCGTCGCCATGGTGGCCGGGGGACCGGTGGGCACCCTGCTCAGTAACCTCACGGACTGGACCGGCGGCTTCTGGGGCGTCGTGGTGCTCACGGTCGTGGGCATGGTCGCCTGCGCCGTCGGCCTGCCCGCCACTTCGTCGTCGGTCCCGAGCCTCTCCGGCGAACTGCGCGCGATGCGTTCTTGGCGCCTGTGGGGCGTCTACGCGATCACGATCCTGAGCACCGCCGCGTACATGGTGTCGTTCAACTACTTGTCGGCGATGTTGGCGGACGTCCTTCCCGCCGTCTGGATCCCCGCCGTCCTCGCGCTGTTCGGAATCGGCGCCTTCGCCGGTCTGGCCGTCGGCGGCCGGATCTCCGACCGGCGCCCGCACCACGCGCTGCTCGTCGGCGTCCTCGGCATCGCGGTGTTCTCGGCACTGCTCGCTCTCTTCGCCACTTCGGCCTGGGTTGTCGTGCCGCTGGTCTTCCTGCTGGGTATCGCGGCTTTCGTGGTCAACCCGGCGCTCTACGGGCGGGTGTTCGCCATCGCCGGTTCCGCCCCGACCCTCGCCGGTGCCACCACGGTGTCGGCCTTCCAGCTGGGCATCAGCCTGACTCCGGCCTTCGCCGCCGGGGCGCTGAACCTGGGCGCTTCACTGACCGTCATCCCGTGGATCGGCGCCGTCCTGGCCCTGGTCGCCGTCCCGCTCGTGCTCCTCGATCGCTCACATGCTCGCCTCTGGGCGAGCAGCGAGCCAGGCCTTGAACACCTGCTTTGAGCGGCCCTCGACCATGTCGAGGAGTGCCGATGTGTTGACCCACCTCGACCATCCTGGCACCAGCACGGCCGACACGGTCGAGGTTGGCAGATTTCGACCTGCCCCTTCAGAACGCGTCACGTTGGAGATCACGAGCGGCGCTCAAGAAGCTCGACGACAGCTTGCAATGATCTGCTGCTGTACTTCGCTGCTGTACGGGTAGCAAAAAGGCCCTTCCCGAATTCCCGGAAAGGGCCTTTGAGCTGCTGTGGACCTTGGGGGAGCTTACTACAACACAAAACCCAAGGTAGAAGCCCTGGAGACCCTGCTCCGGAAGCTGCCAGACCCCACCGAACCGACTCCGCCACCCGTAGACCGCCCTAAAGCACGGCGAGCACGCCAACTCGACGCCGACCAGGTCCAGAAGCTCGTCGCCGGCTATCAGGCCGGAGCGACGGTGTACGAACTGGGCGACCGGTTCGGCATCGAGCGACGGACGGTCAGCAACATCCTCAAACGTCACGACGTGCCGATGCGCCGCCGTGGGCTCTCCCCCGAGCAGGTCGACGACGCTATCCACCTCTACAACCTCGGTTGGTCTCTCGCGCGAGTCGGCGAGCACCTGGGCGTCGACCACACCACCGTGCTGACCAAACTCCGCGAACGCGGCGTCCCCACCCGTGACACCCACGGACGACCACGATCGTGAGCATCGGTCGTCATCCGTCCACGCACGTCGATTCCGTACACTCGGCCAGCGGTGAGCGTGCCGACAGTCAGCATAGGTCCTTGAGGTTGCACCCGGTATGTCGTGAGAGCCGTGACGACCAACGACGGCTGGCGCGTGTCGACTTCCAGAGAACGCCCACTGGCTCTGCCACTTGCGCCGCAGAAACAGACCACGCCGCCGCAGGATATGGAGTATGAGTACGTCGAGGTCGGTCAGAGTCGTCGCGGTCCCAGAACTCGGACGGATCCGATGCGGCTCGACGCGGCCGACAGACGCGTACCCCAAGATCACCCCGGCTTGTTGCGTGTTGGTCGGATCTGATGGAATGACACTGGTGTAGTTTTGACGCCCGACCGTACAGCTAAACTGCGGTTGATCTAGCAAAAATGATCTTGAAGTTTCCGTCAGGCTGGCCGACTCGCCAGCTGACAGATAGACTTTGGAGGTGGCATGGAGAGCAACGGCCGCAAGGCGGTAGTCCTCCTCAGCGGCGGGTTGGACTCCGCGACGGTTCTGGCGATGGCCCGAGCTGAGGGATACGAGCCGTATGCACTGAGTTTCCGATACGGCCAGCGTCACGATGTGGAGCTCGACGCCGCGAAGAAGGTCGCTACCGCGCTCGGAGCGGCCGGGCACGTGGTCGCGGAGATCGACCTGCGGGTGTTCGGTGGCTCGGCGCTGACCGCCGACATTGATGTTCCTCATCACGACAGCGCGGATGACCTGGAGACCAGCGAGATCCCCATCACCTACGTGCCAGCCAGGAACACTGTCTTCCTGTCGTTCGCCCTCGCCTGGGCGGAAACCCTGGATGCCAGCGATGTGTTCATCGGTGTCAGCGCGGTGGACTACAGCGGCTACCCGGACTGCCGCCCGGAGTACATTGAGGCGTACGAACGGATGGCCAATCTCGCCACCAAGGCTGGCGTGGAAGGCCGTCAGAACCTGCGCATCCACACCCCGTTGATCGAACTGAGCAAGGCGCAGACCATCGCCCGTGGCCTGGAGTTGGGTGTCGACTACTCCCTGACGCACAGCTGCTACGACCCGAGCCCGCAGGGCCAGGCGTGCGGTACGTGCGACTCTTGCCTCCTCAGGGGACGGGGGTTTGCCGAGTTGGGCCTCACCGACCCCGCCCTATCCGCGCCGTCTGTGGTCGCCTGATGGCCTACCAGGTCAAAGAGACCTTCTACACCCTCCAAGGCGAGGGCACCCACGCTGGCCGGCCAGCGGTGTTCTGCCGATTCGCAGCGTGCAACCTGTGGAACGGTCGTGAGTCCGGGCGGGCTCGGGCCATCTGCAAGTTCTGCGACACCGACTTCGTTGGCACCGACGGCCCCGGCGGTGGCACCTTCGCCACGCCAACCGACCTCGCGACCCACGTGTCCGCGATGTGGCAGGGGAACGCGCATGAGCGTGCACAGCCGTTTGTGGTGTGCACCGGCGGCGAACCGCTACTGCAGTTGGACGAGCCTCTTGTCGACGCACTCCATGCGGCGGGGTTCGAGATCGCTGTGGAGACCAACGGCACACAGTCGGCTCCCGCAGGGTTGGACTGGATCTGCGTCAGCCCGAAGGCCGGCGCCGACCTGGTCCTCACCGCAGGCGATGAACTTAAACTGGTGTTCCCGCAAGAAGGTGGGGAGCCGGAACTGTTCGAGCATCTGAACTTTCGACAATTGCTGCTGCAACCGATGGATGGCCCGGATCGCGCTCTCAACACGAAACTGGCCGTTGAGTACTGCCTGGCGAACCCGCAGTGGAGCCTGAGCCTGCAAACCCACAAGTACCTCGGGATCCAATGATGGAAATCTTCCGCGAGTTCACCTTCGAGGCCGCGCACCGGCTGCCGCATGTCTCTGAGGGCCACAAGTGCGCTCGACTGCACGGGCACTCCTATCGTGTCGAGGTGCACGTACAGGGCGAGGTGGGGCCGGACACCGGCTGGGTGATGGACTTTGGTGACCTGCGTGCGGCGTTCCAGCCGCTGCACGAGCAACTCGACCACCGGTACCTCAACGAGGTACCGGGCTTGGAGAACCCGACCAGCGAGGTGCTGGCGCGGTGGATCTGGGATCGCCTGGCGGGGCAGTTGCCGCTGTCGGCCGTGCAGGTACGTGAGACGTGTACCTCCGGCTGTATCTACCGCGGGGAGGACCAGTGACCCTGGAAGACGTGCAGGGGCGACCGGACACCCGTGGTATCGCGCTCGACGAGGCGGGGGTAGCCGGCTTGCGCTATCCCGTCACGCTCGCGGATCGCGATGGAGCCAAGCAAGAGTCCGTCGGGCAGGTCACGATGTCGGTGGCCGTGCCAGCGGAGGTCAAGGGCACTCACATGAGCCGGTTCGTGGAGATCTTGCACGAGCACGCCACTGACATCAGCATCGCTACCATGCCGATGGTCCTCGACGCCGTTTGTCAGCGTCTCGGCGCCGAGCAGGCGCGCCTGCAGATCCGCGCGACCTACTTCCGGGAGCGGTTTGCCCCAGTCAGCCAAGCTCGATCGCTGATGGGGTATGACGCTGTGTGGTCGGCCGCTGCGGACGGTACGTCGACGCTGCTGGCTCTTGAGGTCCAGGTACCTGTGACGAGTGTATGCCCCTGCAGCAAAGCCATCAGTGACTACGGCGCGCACAACCAGCGCGGTCATATCACGATCCGTGTCCAACAGGCTGACGACGTCAGTCCTTTGTGGATCGAGGACCTCGTCGACATCGCCGAGAACTCGGCATCGGCACCGGTTTACCCACTGCTGAAGCGGCCCGATGAGCGGCACGTCACCATGCAGGCGTACGACAACCCGGTGTTTGTCGAGGACATGGCCCGCAATGTGGCCACTCAGTTGCGCGACGACCCGCGTGTCGCGGCGTTCCATGTTCACGCGTCCAACGATGAGAGCATCCACGACCACGCCGCGTTCGCGTCAATCACGTGGCCTCGAGCGAGCACCCTCGGCCACGCTGGATGGGAGAAGCGGTGAGCCAGGCAACGGCAATGGAGCATGAACTGCACGTTGTTGTTACCTGCGCTAACCGCAAGCGTCATCCCGTGCCCCAGAACCTGCGCCTGCAAGGCATCCGACACAAGCAACTAGGCGCCAGATTCGATACCTGGATCCGCCAACTCAGCACAAGCCAGGCAGAGGAAGTGTCGGCTGACCAGCTTTACGGTGGTGAGCACTGGCAAGTCGCGCGCACTCTTGGCCAACATGCCGCCGCAGGCGGCCGCACGGCCGCCACGTGGGTGTGTTCCGCTGGGTACGGCCTCGTGCCTATCACGGCACCGCTGCGCCCCTACGCGGCCACCTTCACGTTCGGCCACCCCGACTCAGTTGGGGGCACGGCCGAGAGCGTCCAGCGGTGGTGGGACCACCAGAGCAATTGGCAGGGCCCAGTCGCTGGCTCTCCGCGCTCGTTGGCGAGCCTCGCGGCTCAAGCACCCGGCGCACACCTGCTTGTCGTGTTGTCGGCGATGTACCTGCGCGCATGTGCCCGTGATCTCGCCGCCCTGGCGGAACACCTAGGGCAGTCCGAGCAGCTGACGATCATCTCCGTTGGCGGCTCTGCGCCACGGGAGTTGCGGGAGTTTGTGCTGCCCGCGGACGGTCACCTGCAGACCGTTGTCGGAGGCACCCTGGGCGCGCTCAACGTGCGCCTAGCGGCCCGATTGCTACAGACGGCGCCGAACACACCACCGAACAGGCAGGCGTTCGCGGATGGTCTCTCACAGCTGCGCCTGCAAGCCGGGCAACGCCCGGTGTTCCAGCGAACGCCAATGACTGACGAGCAGATCCGCGCCTTCATTCTGGAGCGTGTCACCGAACACAGCACCCATACCGCGATGCTCCGGCAACTGCGCAGCTCCGGACTGGCCTGCGAGCAGAGGCGGTTCGCCCAACTGTTCGCAGCCACCGTGAGGAGCCGGTAATGCCGCCGACATCTGTCGTCCTCAAGCGACGGGCGCTGCGAATCGACCAGGTCCCAGACCTCACGCTGTACATGTTCACGCTTAAGGCCAGCGAGATCCTGCAAATCGCAGACATCTCCAGGGTGAGCCGAGACGAGGCCGGCAAGCTCATCGGCTATCAGCGCCCGGAGGTACGCAGCCACGTCAACGAAATCGTGGACTACCTCAACGGACCGAACGCGCTGTTCCCGAACCCGATCATCCTCGCCCTGTCCTCGGCCGCACGATTCACGTCTAGTCGAGGACCCAACACCACTGACGGACTTGCTCGCGGCGGCGATATCGAGATCCCGTTGCCAACAGGCGATCGGCCCAAGCCTGCGTGGATCGTCGACGGCCAGCAGCGTGCTCTCGCTCTGACACAGACCACCAACAAGGACTTCCCGGTTCCCATCACCGCGTTCATCGCAGACTCCGTGAGCCTTCAACGCGACCAGTTCTTCCGCATCAACAACACCAAGCCGCTGCCCCGTGGCCTGGTCACCGAACTCCTGCCTGAGGTCGACACCCGGCTGCCTCCCCGACTGTCGATCAAGAAACTCCCGTCGGAGCTGTGCAACCTGCTCAACCAGGACAAGGAATCCCCGTTTCACGGGCAGATCCGCCGCGCCTCCTCGGACACCAATGCCTCTCGTAGTGCGGTGGTCACCGACACCAGCATCATCAAGATGCTGGAGGAGAGCCTGTCCACGGGATGCCTCTTCGTGTATAGGAATCTGACCAGTGGTGAGATCGACACTGACGGACTCTGGACGGCGCTGATCGTCTACTGGTCGGCGGTGCGCGACACCTTCCCCGATGCTTGGGGGAAGCCAGCGGCCAAGAGCCGCCTCATGCACGGTGCTGGTATCCAGGCGATGGGGCGCTTGATGGACCGCATTCTCACCACCATCGATCCCAGTGCCGCTGCCGCACCCGCTGCGGTGCGGGCGGAACTGGCACGCGTCGCCCCGCACTGCCACTGGACGTCAGGCGTCTGGCCTGAACTCGGCATGAAGTGGAACGACATCCAGAATCTGTCGCGCCACACCCAGCAGCTGTCCAGTTTTCTCATCCGAACCTACGCGCAGAGCAGGACGCCGCGGCCATGAAGTTCTTTTTTCCGGACTCCCAGGATCAGATCGACCGTGAGTTCGACTTCGTCGCCGAGGAGAAAGGAATCTTCCGCATCCGCCAGCGCGACGACCTGTACGCCCACGAAGCGCTAAGCGAGCCCGCGTTTCACGGGCTGCTGGTGTCGAAGGCCATTGTGGACGGCACCGCCAGCGGCACAGGGAAGTACACCGTCGCCCAACGCCACCGGCTCTACCGGCAGGGCGCCCGCAAGTTCTTCCGGCTCGATCACGCTGGCCAGGCACTGGACATCATGGGCGATTGCGGCGCGTTCAACTACATCAAAGAGGACGTCCCGCCGTACAGCCCGGACGAGGTCATCGACTTCTACGAGGGGTGCGGTTTCGACCAAGGGATCTCGGTCGACCACGTGATCTTCGGATACAACCCTGCCACCGACGACGGCGCCGACGCCGACGGTCTGGAGGATTGGCGTCGACGTCAGGAGATCACTCTGGAACTCGCCGCCGAGTTCCTGGCGAAAGCCCAGCGAGAAGCGTCCTTCGAGCCAATCGGCGTGGCCCAGGGATGGAGTCCTGGCTCCTACGCCCACTCGGTGGCCAGCTTGCAGAAGATGGGCTACAGCCGTATCGCCTTGGGCGGGATGGTGCCGTTGAAGACGCAGGACATCATGACCTGTCTGGCGGCCATCGCTGACGTGCGGGACAGCGCGACGCAACTGCACCTGTTGGGCATCAGCCGATGTGAGAATGCCGCCGGGTTCGCCGCGCACGGGGTTACGAGCTTCGATAGTACGTCAGCGTTTCAGCAGGCGTACAAGGATGAGCGGAACAACTATCACACGCTTGAACGAACCTATATGGCTATCCGGGTTCCTCAAGTAGACGGTAACCCGAAACTACGAAGGGCTATCCGGGCGGGACGTATCTCGCAGGATGCGGCGATCGTCTGTGAACGGGACTGCATGCGTCTGCTACGCGCCTACGCCGGGCGAGAAGCTACGGTAGACGCCGTCATCGCGGGACTACGCGCATACGAGGATCTGCACGACCCTGGCAAAGACCGCAGCGATGCCTACCGTCAGACCCTGGAAGCACGGCCCTGGGAGCGGTGCATCTGCGGGATCTGCGACCGAATCGGCATCGAAGTCGTGATCTTCCGAGGCTCCGAGCGCAACAAGGGCCGCGGCTTCCATAATCTGTCCGTCCTCGCACACCAACTCGACCGCGAACTAACAGGGAGCACAGCGTGACCCGCACGACCAGCCGGCAGCGCAAATCCAACGGCGCCACCGCCGAGATCCGGATCCCCGCGCTGGAGGTCCGGCAGGGCCCCAATCGCATTCTGTACACGTTCGCCATCGACGGCAAGCAACTCCCGCGCGTGGCCACCGTCTCCAGGCTCCGCCGCGATGACGATGCCCAGTTGCAGGGTTACCAGCGCCCGGCGGCACTGGCTCACATCAATGCCATCCGTCGGTACATCGAGTCTCCAGACGCGATGCTGCCCAACGCTCTCGTCGTCGCCTTCGACAAACGGGTCACGTTCGAGTCCGCCGAACGGCGCTCGCCCAAGGCATACTCCCGGCCCGGCACGTTGGTGATCCCCGTCGACGACTCATGGGAGGACGCCGACAAGCCTGGCTGGATCGTGGACGGCCAACAGCGCTCGTCGGCAATTCGTGACGCCCAGGTGCAGCATTTCCCGGTGTGCGTGACGGCATTCATCACAGACGATCAGTCCCAGCAGCGCTCACAGTTCATTCTTGTCAACAACACCAAGCCGCTGCCCAAGGGCTTGATCCACGAACTGTTGCCAACCGCGACAGGGCAGCTCCCTCCGCAGCTGCAAGTGCGCCGCTACCCGGCAATGCTGCTGGAGCGTCTTAACCACGACGCGGATTCACCGATGCGCCATCGGATTCAAACGCCGACGCTGCCCGAGGGGGTCATCAAGGACAACTCGGTGCTGCGGATGCTGGAGAACAGCCTGACCGACGGCGCACTGCACCGCTACCGCGACGCCAACACTGGTGGCGGCCAGACCGAGAACATGCTCGTACTCGTCAAGACCTTCTGGACTGCAGTGAGCACGGTGTTCGCGGACGCTTGGGCTCTACCGCCACGTAAATCACGGCTTACGCACGGCGTCGGAATGATCAGCACGAGTTTCGTCATGGATGCAATCGCAGACGTCCTCGTCGAACAAGGTGAACTCGACCTGGAAGGTTTCGTGGCCGAACTCTCCCGACTGGACGAGGTGTGCCACTGGACCGCAGGCGTGTGGGAGATGGCCGATGGCACCCAGCGCAAATGGAATGATCTACAGAACACCCCCAAGGATATCCAGTTGCTCACCAACCATCTGCTGGATGAGTACCGGGCTCGCGCTTCCGGCAAACGGCGTGGTGCCCGTCAACTACGCCTCGCGTAGAGCCGCTGCTCCCGCAGGCCCTTTCGAGCCGCGGTCTGCGGCCCCTGGTGGGTCGGCCGGTTCACCGTCTTCGCTGTCGAAGCCGACCCACCAGGGGCTGACACTTGCCCCGGCCTGGCGTTGCGGCCACCCGTCGTGGATCTTCCACCGTCTGGTGAGAGCCCAGTGGTGGTGACGCCTCCGACTATCCGTACCGCCTCCTCAGTTCTGCCACCGTTGTGCGGAGCAGAGAGGCGGACCCGCTTCCGTCCACGTAGGCGATCTTCTCGCCGCTGATGTGGGCGGCGATGAATCCGGTCGCAGCGTGCTTCGCGCATCGAGTGATCAGCACGACCAGATCAGCGCTCTGCACCCACTGGCGCAGACGAGGGTTGCCAGCGTGGTCAGACGAGATCGTGACACGGACATTCGGTGCGATGGAGCGGAGTTGCTCGGTCACCCGCCTTAGGACCTTCTCGTCGAGGGAGTAGAGGAGGACACCTACGTTCTCGGACTGCCACGCCTCCGACTCCGCCAGTTCGTCGCCTTGTTCGGTCTTCCAAGGCAACCCCAGCCCGAGTTCCCCATCGAGCACACGGGCGAATGCAAGGTCCGCCGAGTCCAGTCGCTCCGCATGCCGGGAGAGTGGCGTCAGCAGTCGGTAGCCCAGTTGTTGCCGCGCGGCTTCATCCGGGCATGCCGATAACAACAGTGAGTCGACGACGTCCAGTACGGCTGACGCCCGCTCCGGCGCAACCCAGCGGTCGGACTCCGAGCCGAGTTCCCGGAGCAAGCGCCCGTAATGGTCGGCGTTCGGTGCACCGCGCAGTGTGACACCGAGCAGCGCCTGAATCACCAACAGGTCGCCGGGCTTGAATCGGCTGTGGGTGAGGGCGTTGAGGATGAACGCCTCCGCACTGCGGCCTGCCGGATCGTCGTACCCGATGGCTTCCAGGAAGGCACCCACTATGCTCCAAGCCTGCTCAGCGGCTTCGTCCCCTAGTCCGTCCAACAGGCCGGCAATCTCTTCGTCGTCCTGTGCGGGCGACGGCCAATCCTGCCAACCAGACTCCCTGAGCACGTTGCGCACGGCCGGGGAGTTGTCAGACATCGCTGCCACCAACACGCCCCAGGACGAAATCACGGGTTGTGCTTCAGGAGCGATCACCGCGTCAAGAGAGTCGTCGCCGAGCCTGCTCAGTAGTTCTGTGCGCACCGCCTCGGGAAGCTCCTCGAACAGCTCCAGGCTTCGCAACACGTCCTTTGCGTGCTTGAGCAGATTGTGATCATCGCGGATGATTCCCGCGATCACCGCGATGGTCAACGCGCTGGTCGAACGGATCCTAAGCGGCCCGTTCAACAATTCTTCCAGGTGAGTTCCAGTGTCACGCAAGACCTGGATCGCGGCGTCCAGGTCACCGGCCGCGAGGTGGTCCTCGACCGCGCTGAAGTACAGGGATTCCAGGAGGGCCTCCCGCACCGGTGCGGGAGGCTCCTGCCGGATGACGTCGGCCAGGCGAGGCAGCGCCTGGATCTCGGTGTCCTTGCCGAGCCGGTTGAGCCGTTTGATCGTCAAGTAGGCCAGGTTGCTCGCATCCAAGCCGCCGGTGTCCCGCAGTTGGTCGAGGATCGCCGCTGAACTCGCCTCACCGCCAGCGGCCAGCGCCGCGTCGAACTCCGCCAAGAGCCTGCCCGTGGGTTTCACGACATGCCACGACCGAGTCGGCCGCCTCGCAAGCACCTGCTGCATCAGACGCATCGCGTCGGTCAACCTCCCACGTCGCTTCGGCACCGCCCCCGCATCGAGGCGGAACACGGCTACGAAACCCGCGGACTCGAGCAGAATCCGCTCGACTTCCGCCCTTGGGTCAAGCCGAACGGGGCGTTCCATCAACGCGTCGACGAGGTGGCTGGGCCCTGCGAACGCCTTGATGAGTTCTGCGGTGGGGACGACATCCTCGCGCTTGTCCAATACCACGTAGATGACGAAGCGGTCCACCGACTTCTTCAACGAGGGCAACACCAGCGGGATGTCCGGCCGATCCAAAGCGATGTCGACGAACGGCCTGGTACGGTCCGCCCATTCGTAGTCATCCGCCATGTCCGGCCATGCATCGTTGACAGGTGCAGCGAAGAATGCTTCCAGCAGCAGCCGGGTGGATTCCGGCGTTCGTGGTGCAGCAGCCTCGATCTCGGTCACGTCGTACTTTCCCAACGCCGTTCCAGGTCGATACGTGCCTGACCGGGCTCAGGCCCGCCCTGGCTGTAGGTGACCGCCTCGTCGTTCACCGTCATACCGCGGATCGTGAAGTTCATGGATCCCGTGAGCAGCCACTCCTGCCCGCAGAGAGTCTTCTCGTGGACCTCGGGTGCCTGTATGACCTTTAGTCGCCCACGAGGTGCCACGGCCTTCAACCGGTACAGGAAGGGTTCGTTGTGGGCATCGGGGCGGGTCACGACGTGGATGCGGGCTCCTGCCGCGTTGATCCTGGCCAGTGCGTCGGACAACCGGCACACGGTCACCGAGTCGTCTCCGAAGACAGCATCGAACTCGCCTGCGGAGTTGTCGATCACGTCGACATCGGTGATCCATGGCGAAACCAACCAAATCAGCGGGCTGGGGGCGAGCATCTCGGACAACAGCACAGCACGCAGGACAGGCGCAACCCTGATGCGCGTCTGCTCGCTGATGCGGATCGTACGCGCGGCTGTGGTCATTGCACCGCTTCCCTGATCTCCACGCGCACGGTGGTGCGGTCGGAATGCCTGATGATGTTCCGGACCTGGCCGTAGACGCGAAGCGCGCCCCGGTCGGCGGGCAGAACCGGGAGCAGCGCCAATGCAGCGGCCACTGCCTGGTTTCCGCGACTGCGACTCACCAGGTCGAGTTGCCCTTGCTCGGCGAGTGCCCCTTGGTACCGCGCGATCCAATCCGAGTCCTCAAGGTCGATCTCGAACACCTGCTCCGCGTGTGCAGCGGTGACCAGTGCACGGTCGACGGCAGCTACCTGGCCGTACCCCTGGTAGTACTGCAAGTGCTGGTTCCGAGCCTGGTGGCCGCGTGGCCACAACATGCTGAAGGCCTGGTCGGCAGTCAGTTCGCGTTCGTCGGTGGCGAAGGATCCGCGACTGGCCACGTAGGCGACCACCCGCGCGTCGACTTCCACCCCGAGTCGCTGCTCCAACTTGATCCAATCTTCCACCAGGCGCAACGCCGTGCGGTCCGAGGTCGTGTCCGAACCTGGGCGCAGCAGGCGGGTCGACAGAGCGGCGACCGCAGCGTGCCGAGGTGACCCACTCAAGGCCGTCCACGCCTCACGCAACTCCTGAAGCCCGGCCCCGGCAGCGTGTGTGGACCGGGCGCGCCGCAACTCCGCCATCGCGGTCGCTGCCGCCCCGGAAGGATTCGTCGTCAACTCCTTCAACAGACCGAGCATCGCGGCATCCACGTGCTCGTGTTCTCCCGGCGCCAGGATGGAGTCGACGAGCGTCCAGAACGCCCTGGGGTCCTGCGCGTAGTTCTGGATCAGGTACTCGACCACACCGACGCCGCCGATCGACGTCTCGGTCAGCCACACCACGTCGTGGTCTTCCTGCCGTCCTTCGAAGACATCGACCGTGAGGTCCTTGTCCTGCGCGTGTGGGCAGACACGGATTGAGGCCGCGAGGATCGCTGCGGCGACCGTGTGCGTGTACACCCGCGCCGCCAACGGTGCTGTCCGGTCCACGACGTCCGGATCCACCAAGAGCCGGCCTGCGCGGTTGAGGGAGTCGATGACATCGCCCCGCGCGGCCAGTGCCGAGAGGTCATGGACGAGTCGTTCGGTCGTCGGCACGCCGGAACCCGGTGCCTCAGTGCTCCGGTACATGACGGTGAGGATTTCCTGGAGATGATCACGCCAAGCCCCGCCAGCGAGCTTCGCGTGTACCTCCGAGCCCGGACTCCCGTTCGCCCCCGCGAGGGCGAAGGCTGTGAGGTAGATCTGGGCCAGCCACTCGCGCTGGAACTTATTCGCCGCGTCGCCGAGAGCAGGATCGGTGCGTACCGCGTCGAGGAAGGCCAACGATCGCCATTGAGGTGATGTGAGGTAGGCCCTGAACCTAGGGTTGTCGAGTTCTGGGCGTTTGAGGACGAACTTGATCCCGTCCACATCCAGGTGGAAGCCCAGGGCCGCCGGTTCGCCGTCGAGGCGGTAGGTGATCGTCCGCCGCTGATCGACGCGTTGGTTAACGCGTCCGATGACGCTATCCGCCCCGATCGTCATTCGCCGGACCTCGACCGGATTTCCGCTCCGGTGGGAGCAGAACCCGACCTCGACCAGCCGGGTGCTCCACAGTGACGGGTCCGGGACATCAGCCGCGTTGGGTGGTGTGCTGTCGTAGACCACCACCTGGCTGACCCACCGAGGAACGCCTTGAGACCTCGTGTGGACGTCGGGGTCCGGCTCCGTCAAGCGGATCCTGGTCGGACGGACCACCTGGTACTGCAGGCCGTCAGGTCCCTCCCACGCACCTTCCACAGTCGCCCCTGCCCTGACGATCGTCCGCAGGTCGAGTTCGTCGGAACCGGTGGGAGGTGCGATCCAGGTTCGATCGTCGTCGCGGCGGTACGCGTACCGTTTACTCACCCTGCCCGGTACGGCCTCGCGAAGTGCCTGTGCGACACCGAGCGCCTCCGAGCCGTCCTGATTGCCGAACGGCAACTCCAACTCGACCTCGGGGAGGTTCAGCGGTGCGAACAGCGACGTGGTCAGGAACTCCGGTAGCAGTTTTCCCTGTCCGGCGCCGGGGTCTTCTCGGGCCGAGACCCACCGCGTGCTCAACCGCCTCAGTGCTGTCGGGACCACGGACAGCAGCAACGACCTCGGCGGGTCCCACAAGATCGCTTGGACATCATCCGAGTCGATCTGCAACGCACGCTGGATGTGCTTCGCGAGGCGGTCCTGGATCGCCGAGTTTTCCGATACCTCACGCAGGATCTGGGCAGCGGTCTCGCAGGCAGAATCGTCCGGCTGCTGCCCACCCCACGGGCGTGCCAGCACAATGCGAGGATCGAGGTAGCAGTTTCGCTCCCGCATTCGAGCACCCAGCCAGTCGAGCATGGCCTGCGTCGCTTGGATCTTCTGGATGAACCTGTTGCCCACCGGCAGGGTGGGGGCCGTCAGGACTGGTGTGAACAGCGATTCGTAAGCCTGATACGCCAGGCGGTCGCGTCCGTACTCCGAGAGCGTCACCACTGTGATCGGTCGAGTGTCCCGAAGGCGACCCGCCCGTCCTCGCCGCTGGATGAAGGCTGCAGGGTTGCGCGGCGCCTTGTGTTGTAGCACGAGCCCGACCCTCGAATCGTTGACCCCCACTTCCAGCGACGGAGAGGCGACCGTGAAGTCCGCGTCTCGGTCCATCCCCGCATCCTGTGACGAGGTCCTGCCGATCCGCAGGTACTCCTGCCTCAAGTCGGAGGAAAGCGTGTGCCCGATCTTCTCTGCCACGCGCCACACCTGGCCATCGCGCTCGCGATCTGCTTCAAAGTTTCCCGACGATGCTCGCAAGGCAGCCAGAACCGGCTGGCCTCCACTCCGCATCGCCCGGTTTTGCCCGGCCTCCGCGTCACGGAAGGCGTCGTAGAAGCGGTTGGTCACGTCCAAATCGTCGGTGAAGGCGAACCCGGTCGTGCCGAACATGTGTTGCTTCTTGTCCAGGATCCTGCCGAACAGCATCGCGGTCTGGATCGAGGTCGACAGCAGGCTTGCCTGGGACACGGGGTCGCCGCGGAGCGCGATGCAGTACTCACGGCCCTCGTCGAGCATATCGTCTTGCCTCGGCTCGACTCGGTCGACAGCGCTCGATGGAAGACCGGTCAGCGCGGCGAAGAACCGCTCGCTGTCTCGCAGTGTCGCGGACAGGCCGACGAATGTGACGGGTTTCCTCGTTGCGTTACGCCAACGTCGCAAGAGGAGTGCGACCTGTGCACCGTGCATCCCGACGTAGGTGTGTACCTCGTCCAGCAGGACGACGGAGGGTGGCGCTCCGCCCTGCCAACCCAACAGGCCCGAGAGGTTGTTCGTCGCGCCCCTGTTCAGCATCTCCGTGGTGCTGAACAGGATTTCCGGAGGTTTCGCCCTGATACTCTCCCTGGTCAGCGCCAGGCTCGGCGGATCGATCACGTACGGGCAGTTTCCGCATTTCAACCGCTCGACACCGCCGATACGGTCGGTCTCCGGCCAGATCAACTCGCCGGTGTCGCACGCCGGGCAACTGAAATACGGGCACACGAACCCGCTGTTGCGCCGCTTCCAAGCGGATCGTGGATTCTCGAAGGACCGAGACTCCTTGTTGTGTTTGGGCGTGTCCCCATATAGGACACCGATCCGGATGCGCTGTGAGGTGGCCGCCGCGTCGTGAAGCCGTTTCGCGGTGCGGACTGTCTCAACCAGTTGGTCGCGCAGCAACTCCACGCGCGGGTAGATCGCCAACGTGTGGACGCCCCTCCGGGCGACTCCCACCATCGAAGCGAAAGCCGGAAGGTAGAAGGCCATGGTTTTCCCGCTACCGGTGCCCGCTCCCACGATGATCCCTCGACTCCGGTCTGCACCTATCGCTGAGAAGATGCGCTGCGTCGCATCGACCTGGAACGCGGCCAGGTCGTTCCTTCCCACGAGGGTCCTCATGACCCGCTCCTGGGAAGCGCCCCACCCCGACAGCGTCGCCAACTCGGCGCACGCCAGGTCCAGCGTGATGTCGCGCTTCGGATAGCGGCGCGGTTGGACGTGCAGCCGGTAGTCGGCCACCAGTCGCGGCCCGCTCAGCCACCAACCCGTCTGCTGCGTAACACCCCAACGTGGCGCAAAGAGTTGCCGCAGGTTCACGGTCAACCGCAGCGCCTCAGCCATCCGCGTTCGGTACGCATGCGTTTCCGCAGTGTCGTAGCTCGGTGCCGTGCTCGACACGGGGACCAGCAACGCCTTGCTGACCAGGTAGTCGACAAGTGCTTCGATGGTCACGCCGCGAGGCGCGTCCTGGTGTTCGGCGAGTACGCGCTCGATCGTCGTGGTGACCTCGTCCCAGGAAAGCACCCCGGTGGTCACCCCCCAGGACAAGAGGGGTAGTTCTTGGTCTTCCAAGGCTGAGAGGAGGTCGTTGACGAACCTTGGCTCTAGTTCACTCACGTACTGATCCTCTTCAGCGCAATCTGGTCGTCGAGGTGCAGTGACCGCAGCAACGAGATCTCCTCGTCGGTGATCTCCGCCAACGTGGGCGGCCGATCACCGGACAGCCTCACCATCAAGTCCGCAACCTCGAGGGGCGCGTCGGGGACGCCCACGAGCATGTCCCCCAACCCACCGATCGAAGTCAGGAAAAGGCTGATGGTGGATCTGGATATCTCGTTCGCGCGGGACCACCGCTCCAACTCGCCTTGTTTCCGACGAGCCTCACGCTGGTCTCCTAGCGGAAGCATGGGGATGCGAGTCAGAGGCAGCTCCGAGATGCGGGCCGAGGCCCAGGTGGACCACGCCGAACGGGTCTCCTCATCCAGTCGCTTGCACACCACGGCGATACGCCGGTTGGCCCGGTCGAATACCGCGTCGCCGGGGTTGGTCACACTTCGCACCTTGGCCTCGAAGTCTCGATAACCGTCGTCCACAGTGGACAGGTCTATCCTAGTGGACCCGATGGTCTCGTTGACCTTGCGGGCGAGTTCGACCTGGGTGCGCAACTCCCCGAGCGAGACTTTCAGCTTCGTCACCCGGTTACCGATCCGCCGTGCCTCGTCGGCGCCCTGCTCGGCGGTCTCCAGACGACGCGCCTCGCTCCGCAACTGCTCGACCTTCTCGAAGACGGTCGTCTCAACCATCGGTCGGCTCCTCGCTGCACACTATCTCGGCCCACTCACGAACCAGCGAACTGAGGTTGTCCGAGGTTTCCGCCTCGTGCCCACCAGTTCGGCTCTTGGCTGACTCCAACGCCTCGTCCAACCAAGCGTTGCTCACTTCCAGGAAGGCGCGAATGGCGGGCAACGCCGGACCACGCCCTTTGACTGCGACGGTTATCTCCGACCTGGTCCGGTCACTATCTCCACCAGTGGTGTCCGCGAACCGAGCGAGGTCGTCCTCGAGTTCGGTGATGACGCGCCAGTCCGCGTCCTGGGCATCGGTCGCGAGCGTTCTCAAGTTCTCGATCTGAGCAGAGGTCAGGCGCAATCCGTGCTGCTTGGCGTCCTCCATGGCGTCCAGGACGGCCGGCACGACCTTGGCCAATGTCCCTCGGGCGACTCTGCGCCGCAGCGCGGCCAGCAGGTCCCGCAGTGCGTCCAACTGCTCGTTGACCATGCTGGGCAGCAAGGTGAACCCCTTGGCCGCGGTAGTGACCCAGGCCGGCACCGAACGGTCACCGACCTGCCACGTCCAGTCCTGAGCCGCCTGTTGGAGCAGTGGGAGCAGGTGCGCGGCGTCGATCAGGCGCACCTTGCCGCGCTCACCCTGCGAGATGCCAACGGCGTTCCTGATCCGGTTGACGAGTTCCTCGCGCTTGGTTAGGTGCTCCGTCAGTGTCGCGCTCCACAGCGGTACCCGGGTACTGAAGTCCTCACGCGCCCAACCTTTGCCGTCGTGCAGGACCGCGTCGACCATTTCCGCCTCAGGCATACCCGGCCACGCCCGGCCAGCCAAGGCGGCACCGATCAACGACACCCTCAGGCCGAGTACCAACTCCGGGTCGGTGATCTCTTGATTCGCCAGGACGGCTGCGGTGAAGTCTGCGGTCTTCAACTCGGCCAACTCAGCCAACCGGTACACGCTGTCCATCGCCATGGGCGGGTGTCCCTGGCTCAGCAGCAGCACCGACTTGAAGAACTGTGCGTTCTGCCCGGTCTTCGCGAACTGAATCGGAACCGACTCGGGGTCGACCTTCAGCCCGCCTCGCGCCCCGCGGATGTGCACTACCCCAGAGGTGCTGCTCCAGATCGACTTGAGCGCATCCTTGGTCATGCTGTTCATCAACGGATCGGCCCAGCCGTACCGCTGGGTGACCGCGTCGGCGGCGATTCCCCTGAGTTCGCGGGCAACGTTGGGCATCGCATCTGTGTCCTTCGTCGCCCAGTCCTCGATCTCTCGGAGCCAACTCCGGAGGGACTGCGACAGCGGAGAACCGACTGCCTCGGGAGCCTTATCCCGCTCCACCGGGGGCTTCGGCCTGTGCGGAGTCCGAGGGCGAGGGCCACCTGAAGTCTTCGGCGGCGCCAACCCGAACGCGAGTCGCACCGCCGCTTCCCCTTCGAACGGCGACTCGGCGTTGCCCCAGAACTCCAGGAACGCACGATACCGGTCGACTTCGGTCGGATATGCGGACTCCACCATGTCTAGCGTGGCGCTGTCGAGCGGGTCGTCGATCTTCGCCCGACGGAACCTCTCGATGAAGCCCTGGTGCGGGAAGGCCCCGTCCCGAATAGGTTTGGCGTCCTCGACGAGGACCTTGTGCACCACAGAACCCAGAACCGCGCGGGGCACGAACTGGTGCGGCGCCTCCGCGGGGGCGGTGGAGTGCACGGCTCTGCTCAGGGCGGATCGGTTGAAGGGGTAGAGGCCGTAGCCCTCGTTGGACGCACCGAATGCTGCGTGGCACTCGGTCTGGAAGTGGCAGGACGCGCAGTGGTTGGGTACCTCGGCTCCGTCCGACACCGCGTCGAGCGCTTCGCCCCCGATTCTGGCGGCGTTGAGATACCGGGCTACGAAGGAGGCCATGTAGTCCTCCCCTCGCCCGGCGGCGTTCAACGGAGCGTCGAGGTCGTAGACGTACCCCACCGTGGCGTGCAAACGGGTCAGCACTGTCTCCGGCAGCGATTGGAAGTAGCCGGTCGTCACCGCGAGCATGGTCCGGATACGGGCCAGCACCTCGACGCCCTCCCGCCGCGCGGGTTCGATCATGACGTCCAGCAGTTCCCGTTGCATGCCTTGGATGAGCGCGAAGTCCTCTACCAGGAGGATGATCTCGCGGCCTTGCCGGACATACTCCCGGCGCACCTCCTCCATCGCTGACATCATGCTGCCCGACCCCATGTTGAAGGCCCGCTTAACCGCAGCCTCCAGACACTCGTTCAGAAGGTCGACAGCCGCGATCTTCATCGTCGGGTTGGTGCCGAGCATCTTCAGGAGACCTGCCGTCATCTGCGCGACCTTGCGGATGTCGCCGAACTCCAGCGGAAGGTCCTCGGTGGTGAACCGCTCAGGGCGTTGCTGCTCGCCGTCGCGACGGTCGTGGAGGAGTTGGTGCGCCAGTTGCGGGATGAACCGCGTCGATTCCAGCATGTGCTCACGGACATGCGGGTCTTGCAGCATTACCGCAACCCCGCGGGGACCACGCAGGACGCGTGCCGGCCCGGACACACCGTCCTGAGTGGTGTTCGACAACTCTTCCTCAATGCTGTTGATCAGGCGTCGCGCCAGGGCTTCCGGCTCGACGCTCGACGACAGTTGGTCGATGGTGCGGCGGAGTTCGGCCGCGTTGTCTGATTCGAGGTCGGCGAGGAGTTCCGCGATGACGGCCTTAAGGCTGGTCTTCCCCTTCTCCAGGTAGATGACCTTACGCCTGGGCGTGTCTGCGACCCGCTCACGAACCCACCGGACGAGGTGGGACTTGCCCGTCCCAGACTCGCCCACGATGGGCATCAGCAGAGCACCGGTGTCCGACTTCCGCGTCAGGAAGTCGGACAACACCGCCTCCTCATCCACGAGGTCCGCCGCGCGCTCCAGGTTCTTCGCGTCTTCGCGCGTTCCCCCCGTCAATCGGCTGCGTCGGAGCCTGAACGGAGCATGCGTAGCCAGGAAGATGGCGCGGGAGGGGCTGACTGCCTCTGTATTGATCGTCTGGCCCGCCTCCTCGGCGTGCCAGCAGGTGTGCAGGATGAACTGCTCAGCCATGGATCCCCTCCGAGACAACGATGTCCGACACCCGGCGGTTGGGTTGGTCTCGATCAGCGATGATCATTGAACTCGCGCTGTCCGCGAACCGCTCAAGCCGCAACCATCCTTCATAGTTGCCACGAAGGAGCGCGAAGGAGAGAGCGGGGTCGACAACCTGCTCGCCGGGAGAGGGGATACCCAGTCGGATAGAGTAGGCGGCCCCCGGCAGCACAGGGATGGCCTCCCGGATCTTCCGCACCAGGTCCACAGCGGGAATCGTCTTCCCTGCCAATTGGAACGAGGCCAGCACTTGTCGGACTGCCTTTGTGCAGTCTGGGGTGAGCACGTTTGAGTCGGCTGGTGGCATCAGTGGTGCAGCGCCGAGGCCAAGCATCGGCACCCAGTGGGCGAACCTGGGCCAACGAACGTTGCTAGGTTTCGGGTTCTTCGCCTCCACCGAGAAGTTCTCCATGCTCTTCTCGTCCACCTGCGCCTCGGTGACCGGGGAGTTCAGCGGGTCGAAGGACAGGAAGTAGGAGAGGACAATGGTGATGTCCCTGTTGCCGGTGATGGGGTCGGACTCCAGGTCGGTGTTTCGCGCCGGCGAGAAGAGGGCCTCGCGGAGACCATGTTGGAAGCTCGCCAGGCTTGGCATCGGGTACCGCAACGACAGTTTTCCGCTCGCGTTCCGGGCTACCAAGTCCAATTCCAGCAAAGTGCGAACCGTGATCTGGAACGGGGGGTCTGACTTCATCCCCACACTCAACGAGTCCGGGCTCATGAGCGCCTTCGCCTGACTGTCGGTCAAGGGCTGCCGCGCACTCAACAGCCGGACCAGTGCCCAGAGTTGAGGGGGCAGTGCACGGTCGACGTTCAGAAAGGCCATCAGAGGAACTCCAACGCTGCGCGCACGGACATGGTCGGTCGATGGATGGTGGCAAACGCTTCCGACACCTTCTCCGGGTGCGCAGTAGCGGCCGGATGGAGTACGTAGACGACGTCCGCAGACCGGATCCTCTCCGCCAAATCCGTTGGCAGACAACAAGTGTCGGGCGTGCCGACCCACACCATTGGTCCCGCATAGGACCTCAAAAGGTCGTCGTCCTGGTCGTGGATCAAGGGGACCTGGCCCACGTCCTGCTGCAGCGCTGCCATTAACTCGGGAGTCGCACCGGGCCCGCCCACGACGGGCATCCCTCGTCGTACCAGCGCATTGAGCAGACTGGGCATCGAACGCCGGAAGTCCGCATAACCGTCCCAGGTGATGCTGAGGCAGTTCATCCGGCCCCGGAAGCGGACGAGCGGGTCGAAGTCGATTTGGCGAGTCGGCGCCGGGAGGAAAGGGGATGGTTCGGCCGCCAGTCGGTAGAAGGCTTCCTCTGGCCGTTTCTCCTCCCGACGGCACCGGGGGCACCCCCGACAGGTCACACCGATCGCGACGTCATCGGTGCTGTAGTAGCCGGCCAGCACCCGTCCCACACAGTGCCGTCCGCTGAGCAGGTCCCGCATGCTGTCGACCGCCAGGCGGCGGGCGCGCTTGATCTCCCCGCGAACGCGTCTGATCCGCTCTAAGAACTCGACCTCCCGATTCGCCGCGCCGTCCAGCAGGGTGACTTGGACAAACCGCTCCGTGGGCTGGTCGGGAGTGCCGAGTTCGGCGTCCCAGACATCGGCTCCGGCGACCTTGGGTGGCACCGACAACGACAGGTCGATCAGTCGGGCACGGTGCATCAGACCGAGGATGTGCAGGTTCCACCCCCGGTTCGACTTCGAGGTCCTAGACAGGTCCGTCCGGTAGCGGTCGAGGTCGACGCGGTACACCTCCCTGTCCAGTCGCTCGGCCTTGACGAACATCGCGTGCCATCGCTCGAACGCCAGGGCGGCGCTGATGAGGCGCTCGTCGGCGAGGCTCACGGCAACTTCGAAGTCTTCGTCGATGCTCGACAAGACCGACAGGGACGGGAACCCGTCGCGGCCACCACGCCCCACCTCCTGGTAGAAGCGGTCCACGGACTCCGGCACACAAGCGTGCACGATCGTCCGGACGTCTCCCACGTCCACTCCGAGACCGAAGGCCGAAGTCCCGACCACGACGTCGTAGGCGGTCGGAACCTCTCCATCCGCGTCCCGACCGCTCCACCCCGCCATCGCGTTCTTTCGCTCGATGTCCGTGGACTCGCCCGTGACCGCAGCGACTCGGCGCAGACCTGCCTGGTGTAGCCGTTCCCGCCACCACCCCGCATCGTGGCGAGTGCTCACGTAAAGCACCATCGGCCTGGGCAGGAGGTGTACTGCGCGCAGAACCGCGCAAACGCGGTCCGCCGCAGTCGCGTGGTGTGCCACGTAGTAGCTCGGTTCGTGTCGCAACTGCGCCGCAGAGACGACCCGCGTGCGCTCGGGATCGCCGAACATGAACTTTAGGCTGGAGATCTGGTCACGTGTGAAGGTCGCGCTCATCGCGACCGTCACCGGAGCCCTGCCCTCCGGGGCCGAGGCGATCCACTGATCACGGTGCCTGGCCATCGTCTGGAACGACTGGCGGAACCGGATACCCCACTGCTCCACCAAGTGGGCCTCGTCGATCACGAAGTGGCGGAAGTGCCCAGCAACTGCGGCGTCCCTCAACGCCTTCGCGAGACCGGTGACCAGGGCCTCCGGCGAGGTGAACAGCACACGCTGCCGACCAGACTTGATCGCTTCCCGGATCCGTCGCTTGCCGCTCTTATCAAGCCCGCCCACGTACGCGAAACGGTCGTCCGGCGCGCCGATGTCGTGGTACCGCATCACCTCCCTGGTCCGCCGCTCCATGTCCAGCGCGAGCACGACAGTTGGTACGACGACCACCGTCAACCCCGACTGCCCAGGGGACACCAACCCTGCGGCCAAGGCGACGGCGGTCTTGCCCTGCCCCGTGGGCAGGCTGAGGACGAGCGTGCTGCCCGGCTCGGCAAGCGCCACCGCACGAGCCAGTTGCCGTTGCCCGGTGGACTTGTAGGTCCGATGGCCGAAGGCACTGGTCATAAACGGGTCGGCCGGCAAAGCCGCTGGAGTGAACCGCTGGCGGGCCTCGCTGCCGAGGTGGACGTTGAGCAGGTCTTCTTCGGCTGCGGCCGACGCCGAGGACGACCCTGCCGCCTCTGGAGTCCACGGGTTCGCCCACACGCGCAATCCGCTGGGTGTCTCGACCGTGGTGCACTCGGCGTTCAACCAATCGGACACACCTGGGAGCGCTGGATCGAGCGGGACGACCATACCCGCGTTGTTACCTCGGGCCGCCGACTCCAACAGGACCTGTCTGGTAAGCACCGCGACGTCCACTTTGGACGCGCGTTGCGTGCCCAACTCACGTACGGCGTCGGCCAGTCTCCGCTCGAGTCCGCTCACACCGTCTGCGGACGGGATGGTGGGCCACTGGTTGAACAACCGCTGAGCGCCCGTCCACGAATCAGAACCCACGAGCCTGCCCCGGGATCCCCGTCCGGACCACGCACATCGCCGCGACCACGCGTGCGCTGGGGTTACTGATCCCATCCGCGAGAGCGGATGTCAGGGCGTTGTCCAAAACCATCGTCTCCTCGTCGTTCACCAGTCGCCCCGCCAGGGCCCGAGCCTTGGCCTGCGCCTGCATCACCCGCAAGCCTGCCTTCGCTCGCCCCAATGCCGCCGTGGACAGTTCGGCGAGCTTCGTTGTCTCGGCCAGGTGAACACGTGCCAGATGCTCCGCCTCGACGCCGGTCTTACGGAAGCCTGCCCACCCGCCGAATCGGCCGATCAACTCGTCAAGCTTCCGTCCGGTGATGTCGTGATCACGCCGAGGGTCGAGCGGTCGCTCAAGCCACCTCGTGACCTCCGGGGCTGCCACTGCGCAGTCCTCCTCGGCCTCGACCCACACCCGCATCGTGAAAGGGGCGAACAGCCGATCAGCGCGTCGACGCAGCGCAAGAACCGCGCTGGGCGCATCGGGTATGCAAGCGATCGCGGCCCGCAGGTCCGCCTCGACCAAGAAGTCAAACCCGAAAAAGATTCCCGGTTCCTCTTCCTGATGCCGTGGGTCGATGCCGACCACGCAGGTTGCCTGCCCCCGGTCGTCGTTGTCGATCACATGCGCCAAGAGGTCGACGACCGGGTTGCCGATGCGGAAGATCCGCCTGCCGGGAGGCTGAACGGCAACAGACCGGTTGAACACGCCCTTTCCCGAGTCCTCGCCGAAGCGGGATCGGGCGACGCGCAGGATGCTCGGGTCGATCCTGGGCTTCGACCCGGCTACGTCGAACACCTCCACACGCCTGCCGTCGACGGATCGCTCCAGTCTGCGGATGCTGATGCCACCGTTCTTGTCCGACGTATAGCCGAGAACCGCCTCTCGGATCTTGTCCCAGTCGGTCTCTAACTCGCTCATGGCGTTTGCCACGTCGTCTGAGTAGGTGACGCTGTGATGGATCGACTCAAGCATGTCCATCTTGTCGATTTCGATCGACGCTTCCTTCAACGCCCGCTCGACCTCTTCGGCGCAGTCGACCAGCCCGTCCGGCCCGATGTCGAGGGCTCGACGCCACACGGAGTCCAGCCCTTGGGAGATCGCGTCCTGAAGCGTCGACACCGAGGCGTCGAAGATGCGGTAGCCACTGCACAGCAATTCCAGCCACGAGGTCGTTGCGGCCAATTCGCTATCCGAAGGCAGCACAACATAGTGCACGGCAGGGCCGTGTGGCGTGTTCCTGCCGCTCCCCACGAACCTGTCCACCCGCCCGAGTCGTTGTTCAAGCCGGTTGGGCGACCGCGGCAGCCTCAGGTGGATCGCCGCGTCTGCGACCTGGAGGTTGAGACCGTCTTCAGCGGAGTCGTCGCACACCAGCAAGCCGCCGCTCGCCGCATCCCGCCAGTCGGTGACTGACTTCTCCGCGTCCTCCGCCGCCATCGATCTCGTGTGCCGGAACAGTGGAGCCTTCGGGAACCGCACCCGCAGGTGGGCGGCCAACTCGTCAGCGAGGGCGCCATAACCGCAGAACGCGATCACCTTGCGGTGCTGTGGAAGCACCGACAGCAGGGCCTTGGTCACCGGCTCGAATGAGGCGGCGCCGCTCTCGGCCACAACCTCCTCGACCGCGCGCAGGATATCGTGCTCGTGGGCCAGGACCGCAGGGGCGGTCAGGAGTCCGCGATCCATCGGGTCCAGGTCGGTCGACGGTTCGACGTGCTCGATCCGCAAGCGCAGAATCTCGAGGAGGTCACGCCCGCCGACGCCCAAACGCGACACGAGGATGCCGTAGACCTGTGCGTAGCCGGATTCCTTGTCCTCGGTCCCCATGTCCAGCAGAGTGCCGCGTGTGCCGGTCCGCCATTCTTCGAGGATCTCCTGGATTCGTTCGTCGGCCGAGCACTCGATCGTCAAACGCCTCGGGAACTCCCGCCCTCGCACCTCGTACGGCACAAAGTCGGAGTCGGCCCGGTCCGCTAAGACTTGGGAACGCCGATGGCGGATCGTCCGGCGGTGCAACCGGTAGGTCTCGCTGATGTGTCCTCGCAACTCGTCGACGCGCAACCTCAATTCGTCCTCGTCGGCCACATCGGCGAGGTCGCCGTCGGGCGTAAGCAGGGCGAGCACCGCAGCGCCCAACTCCTCCACCCGCTGGTCCTCGGGAAGGACCGCACGTACCCGATCAATGTTCATCGGGAGCAGAGGTGGCCAGTCGGCATCGATGGCGTAGACGACATCCGCCAGTTCGGCACGCAGGACGTAGCGCACCTCAAACGCCGCCTGGTCCTCCCATCGGTAGACGTTGGGGTCCAGGAGGTGAAGCAGGCCGAGGTGGGTGACGAGGTTCGACGTGATGGGAGTGGCTGAGAGGAGCAGAAGTCGTTCCGCAGTGTGGGCCAACGGCGCCAGCTCGCGGTATGGCGACGAGTTCGGGTCGCCTCCTTGGACCAGCGCGTGCGCTTCGTCCACGACGAGCAGGTCGCTGTTCTTGTGCTTGGTCCAGCCGGCCGGGTTCTCGTGGGCGAGGACCCTGATTTCGGCTCGCGGGAAATCGTCGGTGAAGAATTTGCCCGTCAACTCGCGGATCCACTGCCTGCGCAGCACGTCGGGCGCCACGATCGTGATCTTGGCCAAAGGGTCGTCGATGAGAGTCTGACGGATAACGAACCCGGCCTCAATAGTCTTTCCCAGTCCGACTTCGTCGGCCAAAAGGTAACGCTGAACCGGGTCCGACAGGACCGTGAGACTCGCTTGGACCTGGTGAGGGAAAAGTTCGACCGCAGAGGACAAGAACGCGGGAACGTTCGCACAAGCGGCGCGCTGCCGGACCAGCGCGTTCAACATCGGCATACGAGCCTGTCGAAAGAACCAGGGCTCACTCCCGCCAGCCGTGAGCACGTGCAGCGGATCCCGAACAGGGCGGTTCCAGCGCACCCTCAGATCCGAGCCGCTCACTCGCCGGTCTTCGCCGCTGTTCGGGAACCGGACGAAATACGATTCACCCTGCCGGGCGGTGACTCTTCCCGCAGTCCAGTCGTGCGTGTCGGGGTCGCACCAGAAAACTCGCGCCCCCACGGGGAGCGTGACGAGTTGACAGTCCTGCACGAGGGCATCGACAGCTTCGACGATTGGTTCCGCAATCGACTCGAAGTATTCGATGCGGACCCGACTCGTCTGGACCGCACTTACACGACCGATGTCCCATCTGCCCAGTTGCATGATGAAACTGCCTGGCTGCAACCCAGATACCTCTCCCGTGCTCGGGTGACATGGAGACCCCACCCTGGTACGTGCAACAGGTATCTCCCGCTGGAGCACTCCCGCATCAGAGTACACATCGGCACCAGGCGGGGCATCGTTACTCGAACTTTCTGCCGGGATACCTGACTCGACGCCACCCGAGGCGCCAACCGCGACTCGTCGACGGACATGCATCGACTGGTTCTCGCTGGTCGACATCCTCAGCGCACGCGATCGAGCCCAGCCCTGCGTGTCAGGGTGAGTTGATTATCGTCCTCGACTACCGGGGACATGGTCTTGCGGGTCATGTCACACGATCCGTATCTCGCCCTGCACCAGGCCGGGTTGCTGCCGAGCGGTTGCCCAGCAGCGACCACGCTGCGCTCGCCGCGTCGCGAACTCCGGGGTCGCCACCGTAGCCCTGAGAAATGTCGGAGAGAAGGGCGAGGAGCACTTCGGCCTCGTCGCCATTGAGCAGCGTGTCGGCGTCCAATGGTTCGCGGCTGGGCATTTTCGCCTTCCTGGAGCTGTGAGCTCAAGATCAAGACTTGGGGCGGGTTCAGCGAAGCGTCTCCGCCTCCGAATCGCCGGTAGGGGTTCACCGGCTGCGGTGACCGGGTGTGCCGTCATTGGTGCCGGGCAGGGACTGCACGGCCCTTCCTCCGCACGCTATTGTGCCTGGTCACCGCTCCGCCCCTAGATCAAGAGCGCCACCCCGACGATGACGACGAGCACGATCAGAGCAATGACTCCGACCGTCGCGACCGACATGGTCAGCTGGATCGTGCGGGGTACTCGTCGAGCCGAAATGGGAGGCGGGTTCTGCTCCTGGTGCCGCGAAGCAGCCGGCAGGGTCACGAGCTGCGGGCGGGCGAACTGCGGACGAGGTCGGAACGAGTCCCACGCCCAGAGGTAGTGCTCGACGTCTTCGGCGGGCCGCCCGGCTCGCTCACACAACACCGACAGCAAGGTGCGCAGGTGTTTCTTCTTGTCCAGTGGCGGCAGGGTCTTCCCGGCGACGTACGGCTGCAGCCCGGATTTGGTCCAGGCGTGCTCGCTGTCGAGATCCCGCATCGCTTCTGCGATCGCCCGCAGGCTCATACCTGACTTGGCGGTCAGCGCCGCCATGGCGGCCATGAAGTCCGCCTCCCTGACGATGGCGGCGATGTCGCGCGGCGGAGAGACGCGCTGCCACAGCTGCCGAGCGAGCCGTTCATGTGCTGCCTGGCAGACCTCGCGGTCGTGGTCACCAGCCTGCAGCCGGTACAGCAGTTGCTCGTAGACCGACCAGGTGGCGAGTTCCGGCTTTGAGGTGCGGTCGCGTTGGCGGCCAGGATCGAGGGCGAGTTCCACCTCGGTGATCGGCAGGCCCGTTTCGAAGGCCAGGAGCGTCGGCGGCCAGATCGCACCGGAGACGGGCCGCTCGCATAGCCGCGCCAAGGTCGATCGCAGCAGCTCCGCGTCGAGGCGCCACTCCTCGCCGCGTCCGTTGGTCGGCTTGTCCTGTGTGGGAAGGATGCTCATCGTCGTCACATCAGACCTCGTTCCGTCGCTTGTTCCGCCTCGTGGCCGGGGTCGGGGCCGTCACCGTGACCAGCCATCCCGCGACACCGGCAGCGACGGTGAGCGGTTGGCCCAGTACCACCATCACGACGACGAAGACGGCCAGGACGCCGAGGGTGATGATCTGAGCGCGGGGTGCGGCGCCACACGTTGTGCGAGGCGGCATCGGCACCGAAAACGAGAATGCGGACATCGGGCGGTCACTCCAGTTGGGTGTCAGCGATTGAGGGCTGTCGACGTGCCGGGCGAGAGCAACGCTGGTGGTGGCCTGCCACCGCTCTCGCCGGGGCCTTTCCATCATGGAGGACCGCGGCGGAAGATCGGCAACGCACGCTGTCCGGCGAGGCCACCTCTCGAATGTGAGTTGCGTCACTGATTTTGAGCGGATCGCGCCCATCGGGACCAGAGTTGCCAAAACCCCTGTTTACCTGCGGAAACACTCGTTCTGGCACCGATCGCGGCTGTTTCCGCTGGTCAAGGACGTGGCCATCGCGACGCCTCGGGAACGCATCGCCGGAGCGCATCAATCCAGGTCAGAGGCCGAGCCGTCGACATCGGCCGCGCCGACGATAGGCCCTGACCAGCACAAACAGGCTTGACCAAGAATTCCGGATAAATCGGGCATCGTCGGCTCGTTGAGAGGCCGGGGCAGACGCCAGATGCAGTGCAGCCGCTTTCTCGGAGGTCAAAACTGTCCGGAACTGCTGTTCAGGGCGCATCCACACGGGACGTCCGCTGTCCATAATCCCTGGTCGACGCGCCTCGCTTGTCCACAAAGCGATGGACATCCTAGCTGTTGTGCCAGCTCACGACACTGCGTGTACGCCAGAGCCCTGTGAATGACCTGGTAGTCGCCTTGCCGTGCCGCCGACATCGCCTTACCGTCTCCCGCGGCTCGGCAGAGCGCGACTTCCTGCCATGAAAGCCCTGTTCAGCGAGGTACAGGATGCCTTCGCCAGCCGCCGTGGACGAGGTCGCCACTTCGATGGCGCGTCTTCTCGCAGCACCGGGGCGCGAGCTTGCCGAGCGGCACTTCTGTCTCAAACCGTTCTCGGGGCCGGAGTGTGAAACGCCCTGGTCAGAAGGGGTTACGCGGTCGTCGGTGAGAACGACGAGCAGCTTCGCGGCCATGGCGGGCGTCGGCTGGAGCTGCCCAGCCAACGGCGCGTCGCTACGGAGGATCCCGGAGCACGCGGTTTGCGAACGGACGACGTCGCCGTCGGCTTGCCGGCCGAGTTCCACCAGGTCGTCGAACGACCGACCTCGGACCACACCCGCGAGTGATTGTCCGATGGACACTGAACAGCGTCTGCCCACCGTCCAGGATCGCCCGCGCCCGCAGCGCGGTGTTCAGCACCGCACGCGCCTCCTTGCGGACCCGCGCCTCCTTCTCCAACCGCAGCACCGCCCTATCCACCGTCTACAGGTCGGCGAGGATCAGCGCTTCTCGCGGCAACAGGCTCGCCTGCTCGTGCAGGCTCGGCTGACCTCAGTCCGCGAGCGCGGCGGCAGCGGCAGCGACTTTGGCTGCGACAACGTCGAGCGACGACTCCGTGGTGCTCAGCCCAGCGTGCGAGGCCAACATCGGACTGACGTCGTTGAGGTCGTTGAAGCCCACCCCGTGTAAGACGGGAATGACGCGCCGAGTGGAGAGCAACACGGCGAGTTCCTTCTCCGCTACGCCCTCGTCGTTGATGCTCTTGAGCAGTGCAGGCGTGACCAGCACGATGCCAACGCGGGAGTTCCGTAGTCCCTTGTCGATCTCGCGGATCATGAGCGAGCCGAGGGGCAGGTCCTCCTCGCTGAACCACACCGACGCACCATTCGACTTCAGGTGGGCGTGCAGCTCCTTCGCGCTGCCTTCTCGGTCGGGCCAAGCGTGGCACAAGAAGAGGTCGCGGCGTTCCGGGTGCGCCTGAGCCTGCTCACTGGCCTTCTCGGTGAAAGGCTCGACGGTGCGCCACTCCGTCGGCGTGTACGACACCGACCTGCCGGTCCTGGTCCGACGGGAGCCTCCGCTACCGCCCGACGAGCTGCTGTAGCTCGACCCGCCGCCGCCACCGCCGTAGGACGGCCGGGGCGACGTGTAGGAGTAGGCCGAGCGGTAGGACGACCTTCCCCGGCTGCTGCACGCTGGGCAGTTCGCAGCCCCGCTCGCGGTGCGGTGGCCTCGGGACGGTGCTGTGCATTGCGCCATACGGTCCATAATAGAGGCGCCCTCCGACATACTTACGTCACTGCGCAGCCTTGCCGCCTGACGTTTTTCCGTGATGGAATTCGACGCCAAATGGGAGATCCATGGGACAGCTCCCCAAAGGGCGGCCGGGCGGATGAATCGGGCGGTTTCGGTCGCCGCAACCCCGGCCTGTCCCGCGAGTTTGTTGGCGATCTCGGGCGCCGAGCGCCTCGAAGGGGCGGATTGACCGTGCTGCTCCTGGCCCAGCGCCTGTTCGGCGTAGCTCGACTGTCCGGAGAGCCTCGGCCCTCACCATGCGCAGCTCACGCCGACGGTGTGGTCATCCACTCGTCGCGGGAGCGTCGCGCTACCTCCAGCGGCGCTACGCCTTGCTCGCCTTAGTTGTTGCTCCGTGGCGGAACTCGACGAGGTCCCGTTCACCTCGCCCCCTGACGAAGATCGACTTATCGCCTCAAACTCGCTGGTCAGGGTAGGCAGACGAGCCAGACCACGGGCGGGCCAGCATCGAGGGGGAAGGCTGGCCCGCCCGTCAACTCCATCGCTGCCGACCGGTGCGGCATTACCGAGCCGCGGGATCGCCGACCGGGGATGACAGCGCGTGTGGCGCACCCATTCTCCCTGTTCAGGGGCGTCCCGGTCGACCTGGCGAGCGGCTGGCCCGGCTGATTGATCTGGCGGTCGGCGATGTCGTGGGAGGCTGCGTTGATGCCGCTGCTCAACGACATGCCGCTCGAGCGAACGGACCAGATCTTCCGCCACCCGATTCACCAGGACGGGGTCGGCACCCTGGTGCGGCTGATCACCGCGTTGCGGCAATGTCGGAGTGCCGAGGACTTCTACGACTTCCAGCAGGACCTGCTCGCGCGAGTGCTGGAGGTCCAGGAACATCGGGCAGGGTGTCGGCGCGTTGCGACGCTGCTCCGGCAGGGCAAGGCCGTGCCGGCCGATGCCCCCGAGTTGAGATCGACCGGCCCGGCGACCAGCCCCGAGACCTGGGATCTGGAAGCGGATGTCTGTGAACGGGTGGACCGTCAGCTGCGGTCGGTCGCTGATGGTCTGGCCTGGCGGGTGTTCAGCTACGACCGGCGCGTCATCATCGCGCTCTCCCGGAATCAGCATCCTGGCCCGATGGCCGGCAAGAAGGGCTTGGTCACGAACGCGCGTTCGTGACCAAGTGGTGGCGCGACGAGGGTCGGTTCGTCCTGCTGCACGACCTCACCTCGTGCCTGACCATCGGCGACGCCACCTCGTTCAAGGAGATCGGCAACGACTACGAGGCGTACCTGCACGAGATCAAATCCGATCCCAACCGCACCGTGTCGCGGCAAGCGCGCCGCCAGCGGATGGCCGAGGAAGCGATCCGCTCCGGTGGGCCGTTGCCCGGCGATCTGCCCGGCCGGTTGGTGCCGCTCGACATCCCGTACAAGACGCACCTCAACCTGCTGGGCACGGCCTTCGACCTCGCCCACGAGCGTGGCGTCCAGGGGATGAGGGTTCCTGGCGGCCGGGCGCTGGTGGCGACTGACATCGTGCGCGGTTACGACCTGTGGTCGGAACGGGAACTCATCGACCGGACGGCCGCCGAACACCTTCAGGCCGTGAAACGGGCTCGCATCCTCGATGTCGGGCACCTGGTTTACGCGCGCAGCGATGACCTCGTAGCGCGTTCGCCAACGATGCCGCCGTGGTCGATCTATCCGCTGTCACCCGCGTTGTGCACTCGGCTGATTACCGACTACGCCATGTACGTCGTCACGATGTCCAGCGAGCCGCTGCTGGCCGCGCTGAACGATGTCGATCTCGTCGCGGAGTGGGTACTCCCTCGCGATCGGGAAACCGTCCAGCCGGACGAGGTAGTGCTCCGCGCGCACCGCGGCACTCGAACCATCGAGCTGCGCTGGGCTGAGATGCAGCGGCGGCTGCTGCTCGAGATGGCGGACCTCCCGATGTGGGCTGAAGGCGTCGCGCAGCTGATAGACCGCCACGACTCCGGACGGCATCCCTGGCAATCGTTCAGTGACGAGTGGAAAGTATGGGCATAGCCAGAGGGAGCGTGGTCTACTCGTCCGGCCGGCGTCGCTTGTCGCGGGCGTAGATGACTGCTGACTTGCCGTCGCCGGGGCTGCGGGGATCCAGCTCGAAGAGCGTGGTCGCGGTGATCAGGTCGCTGAGCTTGGCATTGCCGTAGTTGCGGGAGTCGAAATCCGGGCGTTGCTTGGTGATGATGTTGCCCACGGATGCGAGCGGAGCCCAGCCGTCATCGTCAGAGGCTGCCTCGACGGCGTTGCGCAGCTGATTCACCAGCGCGGTGTCTGCTTTGAGCTGTGCGGCGGGCGTGGCGGCTTTCGGCTTGGGTACGGCTTCCGGCGGCGCGGTGGGACCGTGGGCGTATGTGAGGTTGTAGGGTCGACCACGAGCGCAGTGCCCGGGTTGCTCCGAGTCCGTTTCCCGTGGCCGCCCTCCGAACCGTACGTGCCGATCAGACCGAACGAACGCCCTCGTAACGCGGTGTGAAGGTAATCGGGCGGTAGCCCGGCCAGGACCCTCCGCGCGGGCTAACGCGGCGTACGGCGAGCCTGCGTCCGTGCCGCGCACACCCCGGCCTGAGGTAGGCGGCCGAGCTGAAACGGCCGCCGTGTGGTACCAGATCGGTGTGTCGTCGTAGGCCGACGAGGGAGTAATGAGCCGGTCGTCGAGCAGGTGCGCACCCAGGTACTGGAAGCACAGCGTGGGTCCCTGCGGTCCAGAGTGACCAGCGCGAGACCTCGCCCTCGTCGTCTGGGACATGAAATCCTCGGGACAGATTCGCCGCTGGTCGCCGATGATGCTGTATAGCCGCAGCACAGCCTGGCAGCCGGTCTTCCCCGCAGCGTTCGCGCCGAGCATCGCGGTGAGCTGCTGGTCGAAGCGGATCATGGTCGCTTCCGGGCCGAAAGCACTGGAAGTTGGTCAGGTTGAGGCGCTCAAGGAACATTCAGCGCATCCGCCAGCGGCGCGTCCGCAGCAGACTCCGTGCGGTAGGCGGTACACGATTGACCTGCTGAATCCGAAAGTCCACCACGATCGCTCACATTAGGCCAGTGACTTCTCGAATCCAGGAGTTGCTGACGAAACAGACACGATCAAGTGAACAATCGGCAGGCCTGCCGTCGTTGTTAACGGGAGATGCCGTCGTGACGACTCTGTAGCGACACGACCTGGTGTGGGGCGACGCGTTGGAGCAAGATCGCCGACGGATGGACGCGGTCTGGGAGACGAGTGATGAACGTATGGGCGGCGTGCGTGTGGGGTATGGGTGGCGGGCTGGTCGTCGAGATGCTCGAGCTCTATCGGGCCGTGCGTCGTGCGGGGGGTCTGCCATGGCGTGTCGACCCTGACCATGAGCCGCATCCGCCGGCCCTGCTGCTTGCCGCCTTCATTCGAATGGGCATTGGTGGTGTGCTGGCCGCCGCAATGGCCTCCGGCGGGCAGATCGGCGGCGGCCTGGGGGCGCTCGCGACCGGGATCGCCGCACCTTTGCTCATCGACCAGCTTGGGCAGGGCGGCGGGCCCGCGCAGGTCGGCGGTAGACCCGCGCCGACGATGAACCCACCCGGTGGCGCCGACGAGCCGGTGGACGCTCCACTCCGGGCGGGAGACATCGATGGCTGAGCTGTTCCACAAGCAACTGCGAGCGGCCCTGCTGCGCACAAGCCCGGCGTTTCGGGCCGAAGGTATACACAGGACGATTCGCGGGTTCGGTCGTCAGCTGCTCGTGGCGCTGTTCCGCACCAGTCCCGCGCTGAGCGACGGCGTGCCAGAGCCTCCTGCGTGGACACCGCGCGTGCGATGGCTGGCTTCCTTCCAATTGCCCGTGTTTTCCGGCGTGCGGGCAACTGGTGCCACACGGCTGAGTAGCGAGGTCATCATGCCCGCGGCGGTTGCCGCGGAGGTCGGCACAGCACGTGTGGTCACCGTGGTCCTTGATGGGAACGAGGTGGAGATCCTGGTCCGCAGGCGAGCCGCGATCGAGGCTCACACGATGGGCAGGATAAGTGCCGGTCTGTCGGGCAGCACCGGGACTGACGTCAGCGTCGAGCTGACCAAGCGCGGCGCCTGGATGCGTGGTGCCGTCACCTGGCCCCACCCCGAGCCCCCGACATCGCTGCGCCTCGGCCGACACGAGTAAGGCGCCATGTCCGCGACCGCGGCCGAGCCGCCCGACCAGACACCGGCCAACCGTTGGGAACAGCTGCGGATCGAGCTGACCGAGCGAATACGGCGTGTCGAAAGCGACGCGTCGGACGAGAACCCGCTGCCGCTGCTGTGGCGTCTTGCACTGGCCGCCGCCAACGACAACTGGGTCAGCAGGGCCCTGGTGCACCACCGGCAGGCGCGGCGGCTGTTCGTCGAACGCGGTGGGCAGGACCGCGACGAGGCCTACGTGGCGGCGGCGCGCGAGGCCACCGGGTCGTTCTCGGCGATCGAGGTGGCCCACGCCGACCGGGCACTGGCCTACCACCTGTCGGACGTTCTCGGCTTCACCGGGTTGGTCCCGCAGATCCTCAGCGACGCCGAGGCCGTGTTCAGAGGGCATAGCGACGACTGGGGGCTGGTCGCGGTTCTCCTCGACGCCGCGCACATCGTCGCGGTGGTGGCCCGGACTCTGCCGACCGGATCGGACAAGCGGCGACGTGGTGCCGAGATGGCGCTGAGGGCGGTGGTCGAGGCCCTGAACGTCTGCGAGCGGATCAACAGGTTCTCCGTACGACTGCACGCGATCCTGCACACCCACGGCAGCATGTTGGGCGAAGTACTGCCTGTCGACGTGCTGGCCGCGCTCGGCCGCACACGCCGGCTCGCATCCGTCGCGCCTGCGTCGACCCACGAGACCGAGGACGGCCGCGACCTCGTCTGGGGCATGCCCCTGTCACTCGACGCCCTAGTGGACGCCATGCCTGGCGTCATCGACGAGGCATGGATCATCACCGGCGATCCTGCGGCCACCAGCACGGACCGGCTTCTGCCTGCCGCCCGGTACTTCGCCGGCTGGGTGCAGGATGGGGCAGCCGCGCTGGCTTCGCGGGATGACGAGGAGAAGCGGAGCGCCGACCACCAGATCGCGGTGCGCGCGTACTTCGCCGAGTTCTTCGGACATCTGCTCGCCCTGCCGCCTGGTCGACACCGATGGGGCGGGGTGGTCCGGCCGGCGAAGCGGGACAGCGCGCGGCAGTCGGCCACCACGTTGGCGGTGGCGAGCCTGGAGAAGGCGCTGGATCTCACGACGACCGACGCCAACCTGATCATCGGGATCGCGGCAGCAGCCCGCCGAGTCCTGGCAGATGCGGCCTTGGATCTCGGACTCGAACCCAACGCGTACATCGTCGCCTACCTGGGGACACTCGACTACTGCGCCAACTGCGTCGCGTCAGGACGGCCGGAGCTGATCAGGCGGCTACTCACCGAAGACGCCACCGTCGAGCCCGATGCGGTCACGCACGCCGCGGGACGCCTGGTCGAGCTGGGCCACAACGCCCGTGAGGCACCGCACACCACGATGGAGACCTTCGCGGCGGTGGTACAGGCACTGGCCGAGGGGGCATCGGGCAGCTCGGCCGACGAGACCATCCACAAGCGTCTGCGGACGTTCGTCACGCCGGAGCTGGAGCTGCTGCGGTCGCAGTGGGACCGGGCCGACCGGGCCGACGACCGTGGCGAGTTCGGGGACGCATACTGGTTGACCGCGGAGGTTCGTGACCTGGCGTGGACGTGGCTCGAGCAGCCGACGGCGACAGTGGACGGTGGCGACCTCGACGCGATGACGTGGAATGACGTGGCACTGTGGTGTCACCACGCCGCCGTCGAAGCGGTATGGCTCGCGCGCAAGGCCGGGTTGAACATCATCCCCGCTGTGCGCTCATGCCGGAGAGTTCTCGCTGCGGAGTCACACCGGCTCGGTACCACGCCGCAACTGTTGCTGGAAGCACAGCTGGTCTGGCTCCGGCTCGAGCATCGTGTCTGTGCCGCCGATCGCCCGGTGTTGCGAAAGTTGATCACCGGCGACGACGAAGTCCCGGACCGGCAAGAGGTCCGAGCCGCTCTGCGGTTCGCGCACGAAACCTTCGACCCCGACGAGCCGGTCCCGCTCGAGGAGATCATGTCCGGGCGGCAGGCCACCATCGACGGCCTGCACGGGGCTGTGGCCACGTTGCGGGAGGCCATCGGACAGGAGGGCCGACCGAACCGCGACGAGCTCGCCGCAACCTTGGTGCGGCTGGCCGGTGCGCTCTGCCAGATCGCTTATGAGAAGCGCGCCGTGGCCACCGAGCTGGACCGCGATGGCAAACCGCTGCGCGCGTTGCGGATCATGGCCTCGATGCGCGACGCGATCGCCGAGCTTGCCGACATCGATCCCCAGACGCCCGGCCTGGAGCCGCTTGCCGAACTCCAGGAGACTCTGGACCATCTCGTGTGCGGGTACGCCGCCGACACGGCTATGCTCGCCGCCCGAGAGAACTACCGCCGAGAGCAGGAGATCACCGCAGCTCGCGACCTCTTGACTAGGCACCTGAGTAGGTTCCTCGGCGACGCCAACTGGACGCTGCCCGAGGCGTTTTCCTTTCTAGCCTCGACCAGCACCGACCACGCACAGCGTTGGCGGACGCTACAGCTGATCGACCTCCTGGCGGGCAAGGACGGGCAGATCTCAGCCGCGATCGCTCCCACGAGCTCCCGCCTTGGCGAGTTGGGTAACGGGTTCGGCGCTTTCCACGAAGTCCTGCAAGAGGATGTGCAGGACCCGCTCATCGCGGCGCGTGCGCTCGTCGTCAGCGAGGCCGACGACCTAGCGGGCACTCTCGCCGCCGTACTCACGGCGATCGACGAGTGCAGTTTCACCTCTACTCACAACGCCGAAGACAAGTTGCGTGCCGCGCGGATGTACCGGCTCCTGGTGCCGCTGCTGCGGCTGGCCAACGCGCAGGGCATGCACGAAGAGGGCGCGCGGCTCGCCGCAGGCGCGCGGACCCTGCATCCCGACCCGGACGACATCACGGTCGGCGCGCACGATCTCGTAGAGGCTATGGCGGTGTGGAACACCGGCGACCGCCGCAGGGCGATGGACCTGGCCGACAGCGGCATCCGGCGTTTGGTTCTCGGCGCCGAGAAACTGCGTCGGCCGGATGCCCGCGAGCAGTTCCTGGGCAGCGTGAACGCCCTGACGTACGGGCTAACCATCGGGCATCACGCAAGCAAGGACGCCACACTGCCCGACGCGGCAGGCCGACTGCTCGCCATGATGGAGGCATTGAACCACGACTACACCGCCCGGTTGGTGGCGACAAACCACCAACCGACCGCCTGGGCAACAACCAGCCAGTTGGCAGATCGAATCGGCTGGCTGGACGCGGTGCCATACCCGGACCCTGATCAGCTACTCTCCGTGGCCTCGGGCCACCACGTCCTGGCTTACCGCCTGGCACCTGACGCACGCAGCGGTTTCCGCCTACTAGTACGACCGGACGGCTCGGCACGGTCCGACGAGATCCGCGTGCCGGACGCACTGCTGACGACCCTGGGGGAACCGCCCTGGCACCGGCTCAACGACCCGGACGAGATCGACCGGCTCACCATGGAGTCGCCGCGGGCACTCGCCGAACTTGCCGACCTTTTGCTCCCCGTGGAGCTACGGGAAGTACCCAACGGCGAGCCACGCCAACTGTTCATCCTCCTACATGATCAGCTCTGGCACGTGCCGTTCGCGGCACTGCCCATCGGCGACGTCCCGCTGATCACCTGCTGGTGCCCGATACTCACCACGTCGTTGCGCACAGCCATCGGTCCCCACGACGACGATCACCCGCTAGCCGACGCACCCGTTGTCGGCCACCTCCGCGACCCGAACCTTGCCGGCGCGACAACCGAACAGCACGTCCTGGAAAGTTTCGCCAGTGCGGGCCGCATCACCCTGTTGCAAGAGGAGACCGCGAGGATGGCGCGGGAAGCGGTCCGCGACAGCGATCTGCTGGTGATAGCCGCCCATGGCGAGGGCACCGGGCCACGATACAGCCTTCGTTTCCCCGACAGTGCTGTCACGCTCGCCGACATCGCTCGCTGGGGCAGGGTGCCGAAGGACGTGATTGCCCTGGCTTGTCTGTCCGGGCGGCGATCGTCCGAACCGTTCCCTCTCGGCCTGGTCGGAATCCTGCGCAGCCTCGGCGCGCGGACCGTCGTCAGCGGCCTTTGGGAGCTTCCCGATATGGCTACCGCGAGCGGCCTCGAAACCATCGTCGAGCAGTGGACAACGGGCATGTCGATCGCTGAGGCGGTCCGTTGGACCCAGCAGCGGATGTTCGACCTCGGGTATCCACCGAGCCGGTGGGCGGGGCTCATCACGGCACGCTAGGTCCTCCAACGCTGAGCGTGTGTAGGGAGGTCGGGGAACTCCGTGGGACGGTGGGTGACGATCAGCGCGGTCCGGCCGACGGTGACGGCACGGAGATCGGTGGCCAGGCAGGTCGCCGTCGCCGTGTCGAGGTGGGCGGTCGGCTCGTCGCTAAGGACGGTAGGGCGGTCGGCCAGCCGCGCACGGGCCACGCCGATGCGCGGGTGCCCCGCGTCGATGACCATCGCCGCGTCAGTGGCGTTCTTCCCGGTCGTGTAGGCGAACTGCTGGATGGGCTGGATCGACTGGGCCAGCAATTGGTCCTTTCAGCCCTTGAGACTCATGCTGGCCCAGTCGCCGTACGCGCGTTTGACATGCGCGATGCCGTACTTGGCGACCTCGGCCAGCAACCCTTCGGTGATCGACGGCCGCGCGCTGTCCGGGTCGATCAGCACCGCGAGCCTGGCTGCGTTCTCGCCGGCCATGGATCAGGCACCTCCTCGTAGTCGTTGGCCCCCTGCGAGGGCGAGGCGCGCGCCCTACACCACTGCCCCGGTGGATCATCCACGGCCGGGTGGTTCGCTCCGATGAGCCACCCCGCTGACCAGCGCGCACGTCACTCGTTACCGTGACACGCGCGCCGCGAATGCGCCCGCGACAAAACGCCTGGTCATACGGTCTCCCTCTGAGACCGCACGGAGGAGTTCGATGTCCGCCAGCAGCACGTTGTACCTGGCGTTCGTGCCCCAGCACGCGTCCACCACGCACAGCGTGCTGGCCATGATCGATCGTGGTGATGGTCCCGAGGCCGAGGCGCTGGTCAGCCTTCCCGATGCCCCGTCGGCCACCATGCTGGCCGCCGCGCTCAACGGCGTCCTGCTGCACCAGGCCACCGCGGAGAGGCGCATGGATGCGGTGCTGGACGGCGCGCCCGTTGCGGTGCGGAAGGCGATCTCCGTGTTGTTGCCTGTCCTGGCCGCAGCCACCGCCGATGATCCAGCGGCCTCGCGGGTGGCCCGGCAACTCCCGACGGTCGGAGACGGCGGCTTTTTGCTGTTCCCGACGACCAACTGCCCCGGCCAGTGCGAGTTCTGCGGGACGTGCCGCAACGATTGCATCGACTGTCCGGAGTGCGCCGACGGCGGGTGTGAAATCTGTCTCCCGGCGACGCTGACGCCCCGCACGGCCGCGATGCTCGGCCACGCGCTGGCCGTGCTCGCCGACGAGGCGTACGACTACGTCTACCGCACCGGAATGTGCCGCGACGGAGCGCCCGGCCCGCTCGGCGCGGTGCTCGCCTGCGTTGCCGACCAGGACGAGTGGTTCCTGCGCCGCTACGCTCGCGCCTTCGACGATCTGAGCTCGGACCTTCAGGTCGGCCGGCACCCCACACCGACTTGCACCGCCGAGGAGATCGCGCTCGACCTGGCGATCCAAGATGCCGAGCGGCTCTACCGCGACGAAGACGAACTCGTCGCGGATTTGAAGACCGAGCTACCTGCCTCGCGATCTGACTACAACTGGGACACCCTGCAAGACGTTCTGTTCCAGGACAAGGACTACGAAGGGCTGCTCAGCTACCGCATCCCGCTCGAACGGGACGAGGCCGAGCGTTGGTTCGAGGAGTTCGGCAATGCCCCGCCGCGCGACCGTCATCGTGGCTTCCGCCGATAGCTGTCCCCCTGTTCGCCGTCCGGCACGCCTTCTGGCGAATGACCTTGTCTTGAGATCGCTGAACGACCCGGTGAGGACGGCCGGCCGCGGACTCACAGCCGTCGCAAACCATCCAAAACTCGCTGGAGGAAGCCGAGATTCGGCTCGGTGCTCTGCCGTATCGCCCGCGTCGCTGCGGCTCTCTCGTTCGCGAAATCGGCGTCACTGGTATCGGCCGGTGGCTCGTCGTCGAGCCTCCCGACACGCGGCAGGTACGCGGTGACCGCGTCGTGTAAGTCATCCTTCGGCGGGAACAAGAATTCTGTTGGCATGGTTGGGTTGTCATCGCCAGGAACGAACCGATGCAGCCCGACATACTTGTCCGAAGGGTCGCGGATGAGCGGTTCTCCGGTGTCGGCGTAGCGGCGAACACGCGCGCCATGCGTGGCATCGGCGGCCACGCGGTCATCGCCGACGCCTCACCCATCTAAGCGGGTGAAGACGTGTGTCGTAGTTGGGAGCAATCATGGTTGCGGCAACGCTCTCCGGGCGTCGTCGCCCTTACTGTTCGTCGTGTCAGATCAAACGGTGCTGTCAACGCAGTGAATCGTTCATGCGTGTGAGCTTCCAGAGCGCTGATGCGGCGGGCATGAGGCGCAGATGCGGCGGCGAGCGCAGTGACCTGCGGATTTTCCCAGCTGTAGGTGGGCCTACGCGCGGGTTGGCGGCGACGATGGACATGTCCGAGTCTCAATGAACGAGACGGCCTGGCCCGATGCGAAACGGTCAGGTCCTGCGTGGTGCACGTAACGCTTGCCAGTCAACGGGTCTGATGTAGTCCGGATGATCGGCGGGGATGATCAGAGTCGCTTCGGGATCGTCGCTGAGCCGTTTTTCGTTCGCCCATTGGACTTGTGCGGGCGAAAGGGTCGGTGGTCGAAAGTAGACTTGCCGGTTGGCGCGCCATGCTCGTGCTTGTGCGACTGCCAGGAACGTCAGCAGCGCAACGAGTAGTGAACCGAATGCGCAGCCACCCGCAATCCACGCGACCGCCATCCCGACGTCTAGTTCCTCGCGGACGTGACCGAGATGGCGACCTGCGCTGCGGCTGTGGCATCCACCTGAGCCAGCGGCGTAGGAGTCCAATCAGGCCGGTCACCTCGGCCAGTTTCGCTGGTGCAGCAACGAACCCTTGGTCGGTGAGCTGGTAGTAGCGGCGACGTGGTCGACGGGGGTCGGCGTCTTCCCAGCGGGAGCACACCAACCCTGCGGTCTGCAATCGAAGGAGGATCGGGTAGGTCGTTCCGGGCATTAGCCCGGTTCGTTCGTAGATCTCCAGGCCGTATAGTTCTTTGTCCGGCTCGGCAAGGAGAGCGCTCAAGACGACTCGAGTTTTCTTCGTCATCGGGGCACCTCTGCGTGGGCTGGAATGGCGGTTATCCGTGGTCGTCTGTAATCAGGCTTCGGGTGCGGTGTAGCTGCTGCTCGAAGGCGGACGCGTTGGTGTCGCGTCGTTTTCAGCGGACGGCCAACCAGCGCAGGGCGGCGGTGCGGCGGGCGGCGGCGAAACGCCGGCGCGCCTGGCCGTCGTTGACCCCGAGCTCGGGAAGGAGCGCGAGCCACAGGTCGTCGTCGATCGCACGTGCGCTGGGATGCTCGATGAGTTCCGCCGCGTCGTAGGCGGCGTCGGAGTGTCCTGCGAATTCCCAGTCCAGGACGTAGATGGTGCTGATGAAGTCGTGCCAGTGCCAGTTGTCGAGGTTGCCGTCGCCGTGGGAGAGCACACGTGGGGCCGGTTCGGCGAGCACGGCGGCGTCGCCGCGGTCGTGCCAGGTCCCAATCATCGCGGCCATGTCGCGGCTGAGTGGTTCGTCGGGATACTGGCGGAGTTGCTCGGGCCACATGGTGATGCGCCGGATGAAGTCGCTCGCCGAGTCCAGCCGGCCCAGGCTGGCGAACGGTCCGAGGGGAACCTGGCGGATCTGGTCGAGGGCGGTGACCATCGCGGGGAGGGCGGTGCTCGGCCTGTCCAGCGCGGTCATGGGCCGTCCGGGTACGAACCTCAAGCCGACGGCGGGCAGTTCGGGATGCGGGTCGTGCCACAACGCCGTGGAGGTGGCGGTAACGCCGTGGTCGGCGAGGTGCCGCAGGGCTGTCCATTCGCAGCGGGCGCGGTCGCGCTTGTCGGTGCGGTAGAGCTTGAGGCACACCGGGCCGCGCGGGCCGCTCCAGCGGTAGATGCGGTTGTTCCGGCCGCCGGTGATCGGGATCAATCCGTACTCCGGCAGGTCCGTGTCCAGGGCCTCCGGTCGCTCTCGGTGCAGGACGCGCAGCTCGGTCAGCAGGTCGTGCGGGATGGTGTCACGGTCCAACGTCGCGTGCTCCGGTTCAGTGTGCTCGGGCAGTAGCGCTCGAGCTATGTTCACGGGGTGCCCGCCGGCTGCGGCCAGTAGGTCGTGTTGCGGGCGACCTCCATCATCGGCACGAGCGCCTCTGCGAGCGCGGGCGTGGTCGCCAGTGTGCAGCGTGAACGGGTGGAGTGTGGGCTGCCGTCGGCGTCGAGGACGAGGGCGCCAGCTTCGCGCGCGATGATCGCTCCGGAGGCGGTGTCCCAGGCGCGGTTGCCGAACAGGATGCTGGCGTCGAGGGTGCCGTCGGCGACCCAGACCAGTTCGAGCGCGGTGGTGCCCAGGCGACGGACTCCTTGGGCTTGGCCGGTCAGACGCTGGTCGAGGTCGCTGCAGAGCCGGTCGCGGGTGCTGGCGTCGGGTCCGCTTCCGTAGTCGCACATTCCGATGAGCGCGTTGTCGAGGCTGGCGGTCGTGGAGACGGTGATGGGGTCGCCGTCTCGGTAGGCGCCTTCGCCCGTGACGGCCCAGTAGCGGTGTCCGAGGAACGGGACAGCCGTGACGCCGAGCAGCGGTTGGTCGTCGTGGACGAGGCCGAGGGCGATGGCGCACAGCGGGCTGCCGTGGGAGAAGTTGATGGTGCCGTCGATCGGGTCGAGGACCCAGTAGGTGTTCTCGTCGCCGGAGGATCCGGTTTCCTCGCCCACGAAGCCGACAGCGGGATCCCAGTTGCTCAGCCGGTCCCTGATGAGGTCTTCGACGGCCACGTCGATGTTGGTCACGACATCGCGGTCGCCTTTGGTGGTGATGTGCGTCGGCTGGTGGCTCAGAGCGTGTTGGACGGCGAGATCGATCGCGCGCTGCGCGGCCGTGAGAGCGTGATCAAGATTTGGGGAGGGCATTGAGCGGCGTTCCTCGGATTCTGCGTGACACGGGCTTTGGGCCAGAGCGCCAACTGGTCGGTGCGCGCGGCGAAGTTGTGGCTCATGCGGTCCATGGCAGTGGACGGCGTGCGATGACGAGCCGGGGCGCGAGGCGGTCGCTGGGAGCAGGCAGGGCGAGGAGGCCATCAATGACCTCGGTGAGGGTGCCCTCTCGTTGCCAGGTCACGCCGCCGGTGTAGTCGTTGCGGAGGCCGGCGGCGTCGGTGGTGTAGCGGACACGCAAGGCGTCCGCCCACCCTTCCGGCCAGGTCCGCACGCCATGCACCTCAACGAGTTCGCCGTCAACGACGGTGGGCAGAAACATCCAGCCCGCGCCGCGAAGGTCGATGAGCCGCTGCAGCTCGGGATACTCGGTCAGGGCGGCAGCTTGTTCTGGGGTCATGAGGCACCCACCGCGACTACGTGCGCTGCGAGGTTGGTCAGGAACGCAGGGCCGAGGCTGCTCATGGCGTCCACGCCCGCCACGGGTGTTCGGCCGACAGCGTGCCTGCGACCAGCCCGTCCCGGACCGCTTGGGGGCGCAGAGCGGAGAGTTCGTGTTCGTTGGCCCACCGATGCGGTTGCGCCGAGTCGATGAGGCGGTTGGCGTCGGTGAGCGTCACGTCGAACAGGACGACCATCTCGGAGGCGGGTGTTTCGCTGGGCTCGTTGGTGCCGTGTTCGACAACGGCGCAGAAGTCCAGCTCGGCGATGGTCACGCCGAGCTGATCGAGCAGGGTTCTGCGGAGCGCCTGCTCGACGGGTTCACCGGCACGAACCGCGCCGCCGGGCAGCCCGTCGTGGCCTGGGTACTCGACGAGGAGCAGGCGGTCGTTCTGCCCGACGAGTGCGTAGACCCGGACGCGGGGGCCGACGGCCGGGGTGTCGGGTTCGCTCATCGTGGACCGCCTGTCGTTGGGAGATGTTCTGAAGTGCGAGCGACGCCGGGCGCGAAATTCCGACCGGCGAACTCGTTTGTGGTGATGTCAGCGGCCACGGTCGTTCTCCCACAGCAGCGTGTGGAGCCGGGTCGACAGGTTCCAGCGGCGTGCTAGCACCGGATCGGCCAGCATCCGCATCCGCGCCAGGACGGTGGAGCTGTCCGTGCCTTCCGGCATGACCCAGACTGGGTGAAGGCCGTAGGTGCCAACTAATTCCTGGATCTCGTCCAGGTCGTCGGGCTCTTGGACGACAAACTTCCAGATAGCCTTCCCGCTGTTGGCGAGGTCGCGCAGCACTGCGGGGCGGATGCGTTGACGGCGGCGCAGCCCCGAATGCGCGAGCTTCGGCGAGACGTTGAACCGTGACACGGCCGTGGTGATCGTGTCCGTGGGCGCGATGGTGCCGGACGTCTCGATCTCGATGTCGGTGGCCAGCGCACGCTCGCGGATCTCGGACAGCCGCCGCCCCACGACGTGCGGCTGGAGCAGCGGCTCGCCGCCCGTGATCACCAGCAGGTCGGCCGGGTCAGCGGCGAGCCAGGACAGGATGTCCTCGATCGAGAGGATCTGCTGTTCGGCGTCAAGGTTGTAGCGGGTCGGGTCGTGGGTTTGCGGGCTATCGCACCACGCGCACGACAGGTGGCAGCCGAACAGCCGGATGAAGTGGGCGTAGCGGCCGGTGCTCGGTCCCTCTCCTTGGAAGGTCGGACCGAAGATCTCGTTGACCACAAGGTCTCGGTCCACATCGGACACCACGGGTAGCTTCACGTTGCGTCGACCGGCCCGTAGGTCGCGGTGTTGAGGTGGGTTTCGCGCACGAACACCCGGCCGACGCGGGCATCGGGAGCGCAGGGCAGCGCGGCGAGAACGCCCTGACTCACACGTCGTAGCAAAACCGCGACAGCTTCGACGGTGGGCCACGCCAGATCGGCAGCCAGAAGCTCCGCATCGTCGACCGTCTGATGATCATCGGCGCCGAAGCGAAAGACCTTGCACTTCGCTTTGTAGAGGTGCACGGCGAGCGGGTCGTGCACGCCGAGCATGGTGCCGTGATCGAGGTAGGTGTCGATCCACTCCCGGACTCCGGCTTTGAGGGCACCGAACTCCACGACGGTGACATCGTTACTGAGGGTCGGGGCGATCACCGACACCGCGACCCGCCAGGAATGTCCATGCAGGCTGGTGCACTTGCCGCCCAGGTGCGGCAGGCGATGCGCGGTTTCGAAGGTGTGCTCGATGGTGATCTGGTGGGCTGTCGGCGCGGGATCGTCCGTCACGAGGGCCGCTGGGCGAGCGGTGGCGTGATCGGTTGTCTCCGTGCCGAGCATCGTGAGCGCCAGATCCTTTCACCTCAAGTGCGTTCCCGCACGTGCGTACGCATCGACGAGGACTGGTTGTGGGCTGCGGCGGAAGACCGAGAGGGAAGGAGGACGCCTTCCGCCGCAGTCCGGTCCAGTCAACGACGGGTGATCATCGTTATCCAGAGCGTGCGTGCGGCGTCGATGAGGCGCGAATGGGGCGTCGACCGTCCTGACCAGCGAAGCTGGACGCCATCAGCGTTGGCGCGCCGCACGTGTTCACCCGGTCAGGACCGAAATGTAACCCGGCTGATTGACGACGGTCAGCCGTCGTAGCGGAACGAATACGTCTTGTCCCCAAACTGCACACAGCCCGGCTGGGCGCCTCCTTGTCGGCGGATTGCCGCGAGCGTTTCGGCGAGCAGAACCTCCAGCTCGGCCACGCTGCGTCGCTCGTACAGCATCGTCAGGTGGGTGCGAGGGGGTTTGCCGTTGCTCTTGGCTGCCGCCGAAGCAGTGGCGTCGATTCGGGCGCAGCCCTCGACGCCGTGCTGTCGACAGCTCCAGCTTGCGGGTAGCTCTGCCTCCACTGCGAAGTGCACCGCGAACTCGTGCCCACGCGTGCACGTGAACCGGGCGGTCACTCGCGGGACAGGTCCGGTGTAGCGATCGGGTTCCACCGTCGTGTGGCCCCAGCGGTAGCCGCGCAGCGTTCCTCTCGGCATCTAACCGGCTCCGATCTGCCGACTTGAGTGCGCGGTCCGTGTGGTTTGGCTGCGCCGACGGTGGGGACCGCCGCCGCGTGCGCGCAGCTGGACTCCGGACTCGGACAGGATCCGGTGTACGAAGCCGTACGAGCGCCCAGTCAGCCTGGCCAAGGTGCGGATGCTGGCACCCTTCTCGTACTTTTTCTTCAGGTCCGCGCCCATACGAGTCCGCGCGGAACCGGTAACCCGCTTCCCCTTCTCGACCTTCTTCACTAGTGGCATGACCGACCGCTTCCCAAGTCAGGTATTGCCGTTCATGGAGGGGCCGAAGACGAGGTGGTCAATGACCTCGCGGGCCGCCGGGAGTTCATAGGCCGCGGCGAAGAGCACGGCCGCCGGCCACGACGCCCCGGCGAGGATCGTGAGGACCACGCATCGGGCGACATGCGAGCTGAGTTTTCCGGCGGCCCAGGTGCCGCGAGTGCGGCTCCAGACAACCGCGCCAACGCCAACAGCGACGCCGACATACAGGATTGCCAGAATCTGGATGATCATTCGCTCGTATTTCCTTCCGTGTTCTCGTGTTCCGCACTAGTGGTGTCCACATGCGAGCCGTGTGTAGCCGTGTCGCCAAGTTCGTCACGGAGCTTCAGCACAGCCTCACGATCGGCTGCCGCGCCCGGCCCTGCGTCGGCAAAGAGTGCCAGCGCGTTGCCGTAGCAACGATCCGCATCCGCGTTGTTGCCGAGTTGGGCGTGCGCCCGACCCATGACGGTGTAGGCGTGACCTCGGTAGCGCGACGAACCACAGGACGCCAAGGTGTCGTCGATTCGGCGGAGGGTGAACAGCGCAGCGTCCGGCTGCCGAGCCGCGACGTGGACCTCGGCAAGGTAGGTGATCACTCGGGCATGGCCGGACTGGTCACCCAAGGCTTCCATCAGATCGGCGGCTTCGCGCAGGTGCCACGTGGCTTGGGGGAAATCGGCGATCTCAGGGTGGGCGTATGCCTGGCCGATTCGCCGATGCCGCAGGGCAATGCTGCGGCGGTCACCCCGTTGCTCGTCGAGGTGCAGGGCGCTGCCGAGATCCTCCAGCGCGGTACGCGGTTGCCCGGCAGCTGTCAGCGCGCGCTCGGGTGGATAGGGCCGCCGACTGGATCCAGCCGTCGCCGAATGCGGTCGCTCGCTCGATCGCCGTGGTGCAGGCCGTGATCGCCGCGTCGTGGTGGGAGCGGTTGGTCTCGCCGAACCCCAGCCTGGCGAGGAAGACCGCTTCGAGGATGTGCTTGCAGTGCTGGGCGGAGACGATGCCAAGTTGTTGCGTCTGGACCAGGTCTTCGGCGAAGTAGCTGGGGCGCAACGGGTTCCAGACGACCTCAGCGAGCTGGAACACCAGCCCGTCCCAGCCCTGCTGTGCGGCAAGGTATTGGGAGGCAAGCACGTTCGCCCGTTCGAGGGTGAACCAGTTCAGAGCATGTTCGATGCTGGAGAACGGCTCGGTGTCCAGCTGTTCGTACACCGGGCTGAACCGCCGCGAGCGAGGGTTGATCGCCATGTCGGCGGCGGCGGTGCGTCGTAGGTACCACTCGATCATGCTGCGCAGTGCGGCCCGACGCTGGCTCGCGTCGTCATGTTGCTCGGCTAGCGCCTGGGCGTGCTCGCGCGGCAAGTCGTGCTGTCGGTAGCGGGCGACGGCCACCGCGGTGACGAGGTGGGCATCCGCCAGCATGGCCAGCCCGTGTTCGACCTCGGCGACCGGCAGGTCGAGGGCTGTGGCGAGCGGGTCGGCGGTGAACTCGGCGCCGGGGTGCGCGGCCAGCAGCCGGTACAGCCGCGCGGTGTCGGCGTCGAGGTCGTCGTAGCTCATGTCGAGGATTCCTCCCAAGGATGCCTCGTCCACGTGCAAGGCCAGGGTGGCGCCGTGGTCGGTGTTGAGACGTGTGATCAGGTCAGCCGGGCTGCAGTGCGGGTTCGCGGCCAGATGTGCGCCGGCGATGGCCAAGGCGAAGGGGTGGCCGTGGCACCGCGAGGCCAAGGCTCGAAGCACGCACAGGTCGCCGGGCGGCGGCTGGCCGAGCAGGGTGGCCAGCATGGTGCCGCCCGCGTCTGGGGTGAAGAAGGTCAGATCCACCGGGTGAAACCCAGCGAGGAGAAGCCCGCGCCGCTGGCGGCGGCTGGTGACGAGGATGGTGCTGCTCGGCGATGCCGGGATCAGAAGGCGGACCTGCTCGGTCGAGAAGACGTTGTCTACCAGGACCAGTAGCGACTTCTTGGCGGTGACGCTGCGGTAGAGCGCTGTCAGTTCGGCCATGTCGTCAGGCAGGTCGCCAGGCGGGAGGCCAAGGGCTCGAAGCCACCCTGCGAGCACCTGGTGGGGACGGGTGGGCGGTTGATCGCGCCAGGCGCTCAGATCCGCGTACAGCTCGCCGTCCGGGTGGCCAGCACGCTGACCGATGAGCCAGCGGACCGCCAGTTCGGTCTTGCCGATGCCTGCCAACCCGGTCAGAAGCGCCCTTGTCGGGGCCGCGCGAGCGGCGAGTTCATCGAGTGCGGCCAGCTCGCGAGCGCGGTTCGTCCAGACCGGATGCGGGGGCGGGAACTGGCGCGGCGTCGGCACCGGCGCCCCAGCCGATTGCCCCATGACGATCGTGTGCGCGATCACGGTGCGCGCTTGGAGAACGGACCCATTCACCTCCCCGCCGATGTCGTTGCGGTGCCCAGGATCGGTCACCGATGTGCTCCGGCCACATCGACAGAGAGGCGCGCAGGGGCCGCCCTGCGGGATTGAGCTTTGCGGTGCGTCCGGGTGGTGCTCATGGCGATCCCGCTTTCACCACGACGTTCTTGTTGCGCGACATTGCCAAGGAGTGAGTCATTTCCGGGAGAACAGTTGCCGAATGAACGGACAGGAATTGTGGCTCCCCAGTTCCGCTGCCGTGTCGGTGTTGTCGAACGCCAGTAGATCGCCCGCTACCGTCGGCCACCAGAGCGCACGTGGGGCGGCGATGAGGCGCTGATGCGGCGTTGACCCTCGTGAGCTGCGCTAACCGCGGCGGGTAGCGTGACAGCCGCACACCAGGGGGTGAGGAGATGGCAACCCAATCGTCCAGCCCGTTGGCCGACTGCCGCCACGCCGCTGGCCACACGCAGGAGACCTTCGCCGACAAGCTGGGTGTCGACCGAACAACCGTCGGACGCTGGGAACGCGGTGTGCAGTCTCCCCAACCGTGGCAACGTCCCGACCTTGCCACAGCACTGGATATCAGCCTAGATCATCTCGACGACCTACTTCGGCGAACGAAACGGCACTCGAACACATCGGTCACGCTAGAGAGCCCCAACCACGAGCCATTCCTTACACCCGGTCCTTCCTTCCTGCCTCTCACTGACCGTGAGCGCGGCCGGCCAAGATTGGTCGACGCGTCCTCTGGTGATGACGCGGTGCACGCCGCGATCCCACGGCTGCGGCGGGCGCTCGACAGCATCGATCTGCCCGAGGACGGACCGGCCCGGTCCTTCACCGAACTCGCGGCCGAGGTCGCAGGAATGATCGAGCACCGCCTGCAGGCACGCTATGTCGAGATGGCGTGGCGTCTGCCCAACCTGATCTCCGAGCTTGCGCGGGCACACGCCGATGCCCGTCACGGTGCGCGCGACGCCGCCACGCTGCTGACCCTCGCATTCCGAGCGGCCGACGGCGTGGCTTACAAGTTCGGCTACCTCGACCTGTCCGCCCGCATCATCGACCTGATGCGTGTATCCGCCTTGACGGCCGAGGACCCGCTGCTGGTGGCCGCCGTCGCCTACGTGCGCACCGAGACCTTCTTCGCCACAGGCGACCTGACGTCGGCCTTGCGGCTACTGATGGCAGCCGCGGACGTTCTCTCGGCTGACCTCGGCGCGTCGGCGTCCTCCGCCGCGGCCTACGGCGCCTTGCACATGCGAGCCGCCGTCGTCGCCGGCCGTGCCAGCAAGCCCGATACCGCCTGGGAGCACCTCGGCGAGGCTCACCGAGCCGCCCGCCAGGTGCCTGAAGGCGTCTACTTCGGCACGGCCTTCGGACCGGCGTCGGTCCGCATCCACGAACTCGCCGTCGCCGTCGAACTGGGCGACAGCCCGGCGGCGGTGGAGCGGGCGGCGGCCTGGCATCCACCCCACCATCTCCCCGCCGAACGGCGCTCGCACTACTACATCGACCTCGCCCGCGCCCAGCTTCGCCTCGGCCACCACCAGGACGCCTACCTCGGTCTGGAAGCCGCCCGCCGGGTCGCCCCGCAACACGTCCGCGAACACCCTCAGGTTCGGCAGACGCTGTCGGCGCTGCTGCGCACCCACGGGTCACCCGACGACCGCCTGTTGGAGCTGGCTACCTGGGCTCGCGCGCGTTGACGACTGCCGGGCTACCGATCAAGAAGTAGGGCGGGGAGCTCGGCGAGCGAGTCGATCACCCAATCAGCGTTCTCCCTGGCCACCGGGTCGTCGGCCCAGAGATATCCCCACGGGCCACGCCGGATCAACGCGACACGAAGACCGGCCGCCTTCGCGGGCACAACGTCGTTGTCACGGTGATCACCGACATACACGATCTGGTCAGCCCGACCGGGCGCGACGTCGACCACCCGCTCGAAGAAGCTGGGATCCGGCTTCGCCACGCCCCACTCGCCGGACGTGCCGACGTAGTCGACGGGCAGGGCCAATGCCCGCAACAGCTGGGCAGCCCGCGGAGTCTGGTTGCCGGCGACGCCCACCCACAAGCCTCCAGCGCGGAGGGCCGCCAGGCTGGGCCGCACGTCCGGGTACAGATCGCTGTCGTCGATCTGCTCCCCGCACCCGGCCTCCTCCCGCAACTGCCGCTCACGAGCCAGGTCAAAGCCGGGGCGGAAGTACTCGAACGTCTCGGCGTTGTCCCGGCCCGCCGCCGTGACAGCGCCGAGCACGGTCGAGAACGTATGCGGCGACACTCCCACCCAGTCAGCCCACGCACGCCATTCGCGTGAATCGTCCAGCAGAGTCTCACCTACGTCGAACACAACCGCGCTGACCATGCCCCCATGAGATCAGAACGGTCTGGCTCGTCGTTCGGATGCCTCACACCATCGGGGACAACCTGTTCATCCAGCGGATGATCAACGATCCGGCAGAGCAAGACCCTGCAGGATGGCGGCCGTGGACGACACCGCCGAACTTCCGCTCAGCGCGGCACCAAGACTGATCTCGCGGACCATGCTCGGCGCCGAGCGGCCATCGTGACGACCGCCGAGCCCGCCGAGAGCGAGGCGGTGCGGATGGTGCGTGCGACCGAAGCCCGCCGGAATCCGTGGGGCCGCGAGGTCGGCTCCCGAGGTGAGCAGGTCGCGCTCCTGATCGACTTCGAGAACCTGGTGCTCGGCGCGAGCGCGAGCCTGCCGGACCGGACCGGACCGGACCGGACCGGACCGGGCCGAGCCGGTACCGGCGAAGGCACTCACGTGGCTGTGTCGGGCGTATGGCTCGACCACGATCCGTCTGCTCTCCTGACTGATCCGTGGGCCGGCGCCCACTCAGCTTTCCTCCCCCCGATCTTGTAAGACCTTAAGGGTGATCGCGACGCTCACGACGGCGATGCCGGCCGCTGCGGGCCTTGCCTTGTCCAACGCCTCCACGGCCGCGTCTTTCCATCGTCTCGGCTTCCAGGGCTGGTGGCCGGATTCGATCCCGAACAGCCTGCGGAAGTCAAGGACGCCGGTCGCGACTTGGTTGCTTGAATCCACCACAGCCCGGGACGGAGCCGGGTGCAGCAGCACCTTCGCGTTGGCCGTGCCGACGGCCACACCCATACGGGCCAAGAGAGACTCAGTGCTCCGCGAGATTACTTCCAGCCGGTTCTGGCGATCAGCTTTCAGGCCCAACCGACACGCGTCCCGTTCCTCCGGAGACTTGTCCAGCGCCCGGCCGAGTTCGAGCACGTCGAAAGCGTCCTGCAGTTGGAAGCATTCAGCCAAGACCGCGAGCCACCCCTCAACCCCGCGCTTTGACTCCTTAGCAGCCTTGGCAAGGCCGCCGATCTTGGTCTTGCCCTCCATTTTCTTTGCGATCACTTCCAGTTGAAGCAACGCATACCCCTGGACGCCCGCGATCATCTCCGGTACGCCCTGCACGGTCGACCACGAGTCGTCGGTGACCCGGCCCATGTGCTCCCGCATGGTCATGGCACGCCCGATCACGGCGCGTGCTCCGGGCAGATCCTTCCGCACAGTGTCATCAACCTTGCCCAGCACGTCGTCGACCTTCTCGTCGATCCTGGCGAGATAGGCGGTGACCTCGGCCATGGACTGCTGCATCGCAGCCTGCGCCATGACCCCCGCGACACCAGAAAGCATCACCGGGTTCAGAAGCGAACTGGGCCCCTTCACGAATTCGACGAATGTCCCGATCTGGCCGCCCTTACTCCCCCGCACCACACCTGTGAGAAGCCCCGTCTTCGAGGATTTCCTCAGCCCGGACTTGTTGACCAGGTGCGCTGATTCCTTGGTCATCTTCAGCCAGCGGCTTGAGTTGGCAGCAATCTCGGAACCTTCCTGCGCTACCACGGCCCCTACACCGAGGACGGGCTTAAGTCGCTGTCCGAGGTCCTTCGATGACGACCATAGGCCCATCGAGACGAGGAATTCTTTGACAGCCGTCGGATCGCCGGTGGCCACCAGGCCGTCGCCGTCGCTGATCAACTGAATCTCGCTATCCATCGTCGGCTCCTGAAGTGACTCTTCGTGGGTGAGGGTGGTCGAGTCTCCCATCGCGGGCCAATACGTCGCTGACCTTCATAGGTCCCGTGCTACGGGTTCGCTGGAGCGTTGACGTTGTAGGACATCGTCTTCACGCTGCGTGCCATGACCTCTTCGGCGCAGGCTAGTGCTGTCGTGAGGTTTGCCAACAGCGTGGCAGGGAGCGCGCCACTGCCGAGCGCGCACGCTTCGACCGAGCCGGACAGCTCGCGTGCCTGAGAGTCGGTGAGCAGCTCGCGGCAACCATTGTGGGCGAGTACATCGCGAGCGACATATCCGTCCCGTGTCGCGGCAGCGTAGTCGATCAGATCAACGGCGATCTGGCGCACGGGTGGATCGTCAACGGTGCCGATGGCGTCAACGAAGGACAACCCGAGCCGTGTGTGGAAGACGGCCAAGCCGGGCGCCGAGGCGTCGAGTCCGTGGTACCGGTTCAGGAGCGTGGCCAGATCGGCGACGCCCGAGGCACCGCGGCACTGGATGGTGAGGCAGGCGGTCACGGCGTTCTCCCAGAGGTCTCCTGGTGTTGTGTCGGCCAGGAGGGCGAGGGCGTTGTCGGTGTCTCCGGATACGGCGTGGGCTATGACTGCGATCTGGCGACCGTCAAGCATCCGGTTCCCGACGCCCCTGTATTCGTCGAGCCGGGCGCGTGCCTCCGCCCAGCGACCGGCTGCGGCCAGAGCGCGGCCACCGGTGGCCAGCAGGACTGCCCACAGCCAGCGGCGGATGTGCTGGTGCGTCTCGGCGGAGTCCGTGAGGTCGGCCGGGATCTCGATGCCGTCGACGACGGCGTCAGCTCGGGCGGAGACTGAGGTGAACAGGGTGTCCATCAGTGCGAAGGCGCGCTCGCCTCGGCCCTCGCGGATGTAGAGGCGGGCGAGGTTGATGATCGGTTCGAGCGCGAGACGGGCTACCTGCGCACCCAAGGGGCGGGCGCGCAGGTAGATGTTCGCCTGCTGGTGGCACCACTGCCGGGCCAGGTCGGGCCGGCCGCAATCGGAGGCGATGAGCGCCGCGTTGTTGTGCACGGCGGCGGCTTCGGTGAGGTCGCCGGTGCACTCGACTTGGCGTGCTCGGTCGCACAACCCGGCAACCCGCCGGACCAGCGGGAGACAGGCCGGGCGGGCGCGGGCGACGAGCGGGAAGCGGCGGGCGAACTGGCCAGCGGGGTCCACGAGCGTCACTCCCAGGTGACGGTCATGGGCTTGGTGGGTCGGTCCAGGACCACGAAGCCGGGGTTGGTGTCTGGCTGGGGCGCGATGTTGGGAATGGCGAAGCGGACGGTGCTGGAGCGGAAGCCCTTGTCCCAGGTCGAGATCTCGGCTGAGACCTGCTCGGCGAGTTCTTGCGCGGTGGGGCCGTGGCCGATGACGCCGACCTCGTAGCGTCGGCCGCCGTTCGGATCGGGTTCGGCGGCGCGGATGGTGAGGTAGGCGAGGCTGCCGTCGGCGGCGGTGGTGGCCATCGCCACTGAGGGGAACATCGGCCGCACGAGGCCGCTTTCCTTCGCGGTGGGAGCGACCTCCATGCGCATGAGCGGGTTGGGCAGGTGGCAGGCCAGCCACAAGTCTAGCCACTCGAAGGACTCCATCGGGACGAAGTGCACGCCGGTCCACACTTCGCAGGCGGGGGTGTCGAAGACCCCGGCCATGGTGTCCGGGTCGGTGGCGTGGTTGTTGTCCTTGTGGGTTTGCAGCGTCACCTCCCCGGTGCCGGTGAGGTCAAGGACCCTCCGGGCGTCGTCGCCGAGGCCACGCAGGGGCATGAAGATCGCCATCTCGCTGCCCAGGCTGCGCCAGCCGTCCTGGTCGCGTTCGAAGACGATGCTGCGGGAGGCGCACCCACGCAGGCGCACCGGAGCTACCAGACGTCCGCCGGGCGCGAGCTGGTCGAGCCAGGCAGCCGGGACTTCGTGGGCGCCGACGGTGGCGATGACGCGGTCGAAAGGCGCGGTTTCCGCGTGGCCGAGTGCGCCGTCGGCGACGACCGCTTGGACGTTGTCGATGCTGGCCGCGGCCAGGTGTTCGCGGGCTCCCGCGACGAGGTCCTCGTCGATGTCGATCGTGGTGACGTGCCCGTCTGCGCCGGTGAGAGTGGCCATCAGGGCGGCGTTGTAGCCGGTGGCAGCGCCGAGTTCGAGCAGCCGTTCGCCGGGCTCGATGGCGAGCTGTTCGAGCATCATGGCGACGATCTTGGGCTGGGACGCGGCGCTGATGCGGGTGCCGTCGCCCTCGTGCTTGGTGTAGACGGGCTCGTCGGCGTACGCCTCGACCAGCGGTACGTCGGGCAGGAATAGGTGACGGGGCACCTGCCGGAACGCGGCGTCCACAGCGTCGGTGCGGACGGTGCCGTCCTTGACGAGGCGGTCGGCGAGCTTGGCACGCAGCTCGTCGGCGGAGCCGGTGGAAGCGTCACTGACGGTGGTTGTCATTGCGGGAACCCTAACGGTGTTGGAGGTGGTCCCGGCTGGTGCCTGCCGGGTAGGCGTGCTGTGGAAAACGGTGTTGACGGCCAGCGCGGCGAGGGTGGCCTGGTCGGCTCCGGAGAGACCGGCGCGGTTGGCGTGGAAGATGAAATGGTGTGCCAGAACCGCGCGCAGGCCCCGCTCGAGGTGACCGTCACGGGCGAGTTCGGCGAGTTGGCGGCCAGCGGTGTCGAACGCTGTCCACCAGGTCTCGGGGATCGCGTCGGGTGCCACGTCGGCGACCTTGTGCGTGTTGGTGGTCATAAGCCGACGCACAGCTTGGCCCAACCGCTCGGTGTGCGGAGAGTCGGTCGAGTTGGCGTCGGCGGTGGGTCGGAGCGCGGCTACCTTGCCCCAAACGTCGCCCTGCTCGAACCAGTCCAGCCCGGCCGCGCGCAGCATCGCGCTGAACAGCAGGACAGTGGTCTCTCGCTGGCCCAAGGCAACGGGTTTCGTGATACGGGCGAGGCAGTGGCGGCTGTCATGGTGAAACAGCGTGTGCGCGATGTCCACCGCGGCGGGTCCACCGAAGGCGAGGGTCTCAGGTTCGTAGATACCGCGAGTCCAGCGCGCGAGATGCCCATCGGCCTCCAGCTCGGACAGCAGCGTGTCGACCGCTTTCGTGTCGGGGTTGACCGGTTGGCAACGCAGCCGCCAGGCGGGCGTCTTGCGCAGGTGCCACCACGTGTCGAGTTCGCCGTCCTGCTGGGCCTGTTCGAGGGCGGGTGCAAGCAGGGTCGCGGCGGTGTGCTCGGCCATGGTCGGGTCGGCGAACTCGACCAAGTAATGGTGCCAGCGGCTGTCCGGCGGCATCAGCGCGGGATCTCCTCTCGGTCGGACGGGTCAGGTGATGAGCAGGCCGGTGTCCCAGCCTGTCGCGGGCTCGGTCTCTGTGGCGAGAGCGGCTAGGCCGACCCCGGCGGCGCCTTCCAGGAAGCCGGGGCCTTCGGGAACGGTCTGTGCGCAGGCGCGGTGCAGCATCTCGGTGGCCAGCGCGCGGAGTCGGGAAGCGGCCAGCCCCGGTGTGTCGATGGCGGTGCGAGCGGTGATTCGGGCGAGTCCGGCGTAGCCGTGGCACAGCGAACCGTCGCTGATCAACGCATCCTGTTCCGGGTCGGTCACCGCACTGATCAGGGCTTCTTCTGCGTTCTGGCGGCGATCGGCGTCGTCGAGGGCCAGGGCGGCGAGGTGCAGGGTGCGGGCGATGCCTGCTGTTCCGTAGCACCAGCTCGGGCGGCGGCTGGTGCCGCTGTGCCGCACGTGCATGGGCTTCGACCGCACCTCGTCTCGGGTGACCATGTAGGGCCACCGGTGTCCGCTCGGGGTGTTCATGCGCCAGGAATCCAGCCAGGCGCAGATCGTCGCGACGGCCTGGCGTTGCCCGTCCACGGCTATGCCCCGGCGCAGGGCCTGGGCCAGCAGTGCCAGCGGGCCGCTGATGCCGTGTGCGACGCCGAAGTTGCCGTGGCCGCCGGGAAATTCGTCGTCCGTGTGACCGGTGGGACCGGTGAGGGTCCACCACCCCGGCAGGGCCTCTCCTTCGACCATCACCGGTTGGGTGAGCCGCACGAGGGTGCCCAGAATGGCCGGCAGGGCGGTGCCGTCGGGGTCGTGGTGCAGCAGGTGGGCACCGAGACCAGCGAGGCCCCGAATCGTGTCGAACTCGGCCATCTGCGGCAACATCCCGACGGCGTCCATGCGCTCGTGAGCCTTATCGACGCGGTTGTGGGCGTCGGCAGCGATCTGCCGGGTCAAGGGCGTGAGGGCGGACTGGTACGTGCCGGGACGGACTGCGGCGGCGCCCGCGAGGGCGCGCGCGACCGCCGGCGCGCCGTAGAACAAGCCGGTGCTCGCTCCGGTGGTGACCGGCTTGCTGGTGACGGCGGTCAGCCAGTCGTGGGCGCGGTCGAACGGCCGTATCCCGGCGGCTGCCAGCTCGATGTGCAGCAGTGCCACGCCGGGAGCGCCGTGGGCGAGGGATTGGTGCCACCACGGCTCGTCGATGGGCAGGTGGGCGGCGTCCGGCCGTGCGAGGCGATCGGCGATCCCCGTCGCGTACTCGACCGCGGTGTCCGAGGCGAGGTCGGCGTTCATCGCGGTCCTCCCGTGCGGGCGACGAAGGTCAGGGCCGCGGTCCGGACCAGGTAGAGGCACACTGCCTTGTCGTCCGGCTCGATGCTGTAGGCCCGCAGGAAGTGGGTGTGCAGCAACGACCCCAATGCGGCGTCTGGGTCGACGCCCTCGGCCTCGACCCTGGACAGGTGCGCTCGGTAGGCGGCCACGGTCTGGGCGCGCTCGGCCCATGTCGCGACGACCGAAGCTGCACCCGGTGCGCTGCGCAGGGCTCGGAAGTTCTCGAAGGGGTCGGCCAGGCGTCGCGCCTCAGCGAACACCGGCCGAGGTACGACAGTAGGAGGTTTGGCCGGAACGTGGTCGATCAGCCACCGCATCCCGGCCTCGGTCCCTCCCATGAAGGCGACGGCAATGGCGGCGAAGTTCGCCGCGGCCAGAGCATGGTCGTGCGGTCGCGCGAGCCAGGCGAGCTGGGCGAGCACGGCGCGGGAGTCAGCCGTGAAGAACGCCTCGACGGCTGATAGCGCCGCACCCGAGCCCCAACGGCCGGTCTCCGGGTAGGAGGTCGCGAAAGCGATGTCGCGCAGCAAGCCGAGGCGGCGGAGTCGGTCGGCCCATGCGCTGACCCTGCCAGCCGCCTCGCCGAACACCACCGGCTCTGAGCTGGGAAGGCTGATCCGCAAGCGCAGGTAGTGCTCGTTGCCCTCGCGGAATCGCAGAAACCACCACCGCGGTTGGGCCTCGCCCCACTCCGCCAGCAGCGCGGGCAGGTGCTTGGCGAGCACGGTGTTGTGACGTTGCGGGTCGCCGTAGAGCTTGGCGAACAGCATGGGGGAAGCACCCGGCGACAGCCCATGCTCACCTGGCCGGACGATCCGCAGGGGCGTCGGGCGCGGTGGTCGCGTCGTGGTCTGCGGCTGACAACTGGCCATGGGCACGACGACGTCGTGAGCACGGCCATCGAGCCACCCGGCCGCGTCCTCAGCGGGTCCTTCCTCCAGCACCGCGTGGGGGTGGGTACCGAGGTGCTCGCGCAGCAGCACCCGGTGCGCGTCCTCGACTAGATCGAGCGGCAACCGCCAGTCCCCGTCGACCAGGAACACAGCCTGCGGGAGGCGGCGGCGGGTGCGCCACTCGGCCAGGGCGGCGTCCCAGGTCGCCCAACTGGAGGTCCGGTCGGGAAGGTCGGATGCGGCCAACCGCCACCGGGCTGGGGACAGCACGATGCGGCCGAAGCGCAGCCGGGGAAGAAACGGCAACGTGGCCGCTGTGCCCCAGTCGAAATCGGTGACCTCCGCGCAGTGAGCGCGGGTCAGTCCGACCAGGAGGCGGGCCAGCGGCGGAGTGTGTTTGCGCAGGTTAAGTGCGTGCAAGCCCCACGCTTCGACCCTCGCGCCGAGGGCGGGTGCGGTCAGATACAGGCGGTCACTGTCGCAATTGACCGCCAAGTCCGCCGCCGTGAGGACCGCCGTTGACGCGGCGGTGTCGCGGTGTTCGGCGAGGCTGACGATGGTTGGCAGAACCTGGACGCTGCGGGTGACGTGTGCGGTGGCGGGGTCCAGCGGCGGGAACGACAGCTGGGCGGGGATGACCCCGCCAGACTCGGGCGAGGCGAGCGGACTGGTCAGCGTTCGGCGGTCGTGCTCGTCAAACAGGTGCAGGAATCGGCCGCTGACGACGCCAGCCGATCGCGAGACTGAGGTGACTGTGAGCTGGAAGTTGCCCTGCTTCAGGGATTGCAGGCTCGGGGAGTCAATGCGGGCGCACAGTTCGAGGTGGGAGGGCAGCTGCATCGAGTGCACCGGCGCCTGCTCCAGCTCGGCAATCAACCTCTCGTCGAGAACGACCTCCTGATGGCCGTCCAACGCGGCGGCCTGGGCCAAGTCCAGCAGCCGTTCGTCCCGAGGCGTCCGTTGAGGGCGTGCGACCACGCCACTGGTACCGGGGTAGCCGTCAGGCCAGCCGATCCCACTGTCGGCGATGACCTCGAGCAGCGGCACCTGCGCGCCGGTGCCGAACCGCTGATAAAAGCGCCGGTGAAAGTCAGCCCAGGCCGCTGTGCCGCCGGGACGGGAGGTCAGGCGCGCCAGCAGCAACGCGGCACGTTCCGCTTCGCGGGCGACTGCTTCGGGGAGCACGACGTCCAGGTCCAGCCGCAGGTCGACCGTGACGGGATTTCGCCGTGACGGAGCCAGGCGGCTCATGGACGCGGCGGCCTCGGTCCGTAGCGTGCGCCGCGTTGCTGCCGGGCTGTTCCGATGTTGCCGCAACAAGTCGTGGATGTCGTTCAGCGTCGTGCACTGCTCGATGGCAGCCTCGCCGGCCATTTCCAGCTCGCGCGCCAGGTGGCCCAGTGCGTCAGGCTCGGTGCTTGGCGCGTGGAGGTTGGTGACGAGCACGCGATGAGCCACCAACGTGGCGAGCAAGCCGGTCACCGTGCTCCCGGCAGCGCTCGGGAACTCGGCCAGAATCTGCTCGCGCACGTCATCGAAAGGAATCGGTGCTTGCGCCGCGCGGACGGCCGCGCGCACCGGGCCGGTGTGGCGAAGCTCGATTTCGACCGCACCGGTGCCTCGATGGTTGATGGTCGGCTGGTACGGAACCACTAGCCGCTCACCGCGCACTATCAACGTGGAGTTCGCGACGAGGACCAAGCGCTCCAGGATCTCGGCCCGACCTTCCAACTGACGAATGACCTCGGCCAGCCACCCGGCCTCAGCCCCGGCAACTGCTCGATGATCGCGGCCCCAGCGCTGCGAGGGAAGCGAGCCGAACCGCGCCGCAGTGACCCCGGCGAACAAGCCGTTAGGAGTCGGACGACCGGTCAGCCTGGCCAGGTAACGCACAACGGACAGCGCCGCGCGCCGGGATTCTCGCTCGCTGGCAACCTGAGCGCAGCACAGGTTGTGGACGCGGTCAGCAAGGACAGGGCTGGCCAGGCCGATGGCATCACGGACGGCTTCGACCTCCCACACTTCGCGCAGCCAGTCCACCCACTCGGTGACGGCGTCGGACCCGGCCGCAGTCAGCGCCGGCCACGGCGGAAGTTTCAGCTCGCCCTCTGCAACAGCTCGGACCAACAGGCCACCCGCGGCTCGGAAGCCGACGCGGTCGGGCAAGGCCGTGGACACGGGACACCTTTCTAATGCGACGGGTGGAAACCGGACGCCCGCCCAGGAAGCCCAGGCGGGCGTCCGGTCGCTCGTAACAATCAGGCGGCGCTGATGCAGGTCGACTTCTCGCACGTCGTCCCGCAGCCGTCATCCGTCATGTTGATCAGATGCGCCGGGTCCACCACCTCGACCAGGGTGATGTCGAGGTCGAACTCCGAGCCCATCTCGACCTCCGCGGCGGGCGTGGCCACTACGGTCGGCGACCACTCCATCTGAACCGTCACAGATCCTCCTTCGTGGGTTTTACGCTCCGAGTCCCGGCGAGTCGGCCATGACTCGCCCGCCAGCGGCGGACCAGCCCGGAGCTCGACTCGATGTACCGAGCGCTCCCGCCAGCACATCCGCGAGCGGAATTCCATCGAAGTGGAGGGCAGCCCCACCACCACACACCCCTCGGCGGCACGTCCCGGTGAAAGACGCTTCCGGATACTCGGGCTGCGCCGAAGCGGAAGCTCGCCCGGACCGCAGCGACATCAGTCAACCCCTGATGATCAACGACAGCCAGAGCGCCGACGCGGCGTCGATGAGGCGGCAATGAGGCGTCACCACCTCTGACCTGCATAAACGCCTTTTCAGAGGCGGTAGTCCGAACGGGTACAGCTCGCCGAGCAGGTGATCAGCCTTGACCTGTAGCTGGCTATCGTGGCAGGTGACCGACGGGGTGAGGTGGTGTTCATGGGTGACCGACGAGATGCCTTCGCCGCGCGGCGTGAGCAGATGGGCTACACCCAAGAGAGCTTCGGCGCGGCGGTGGGCGTGGAGTTCTCCACGGTCGGACGCTGGGAACGCGGCACCCTGACCCCGCAGCCGTACCGTCGACCGTGTTTGGCTAAGACCCTCGATGTGAGCCTCGACCAGTTGGATGCGTTGCTCACGCCGAACCGGCAAGCTTCTACCGTTGCCACTAAACCAGCCGACCCTGCGGAGGCCGACGACATGAACCGTCGCGACCTGCTGCGCTTGTTCAGCATGACCGGCGCGTTGCTCGCGCTGCCTGCTGGCGAGACAGTATTCGGCAACGTCGACCGGCTCGCCGCCACAGCTCACACCGGCACGGTGGACATGGCGGGAGCAGCGGAGTTCGCCCAACTCAACTCCCACCTGTGGCGCGTGTACGCACTGTCGCCGACCAAGGCCCAGGTGCTACCGCTGGTCCGAGCCCAACTCGGTGTACTCAGCGACTCCTTGCGACGACCGCAGACACCGATCATCCGACAACGGCTCTGCGAACTGACCGCCGACCTCTTCCAGTTGGCGGGCGAAATCTTCTTCGACGGCAACCGATACACCGACGCCGCTCACTGCTACACACTCGCGGCAACAGCGAGCAAGGAGGCCGCCGCTTCCGACCTGTGGGCCTGCGCGTTGACCAGGCATGCTTTCGTCGCCGTGTACGAGCGCCGATTCGCGGATGCAGCGCCGATGCTCGACGTGGCCGCCACCCTCGCACGTCGAGGCGACCCCAGCCTGTCGACCCGACACTGGGTCGCCGTGGTGCAGGCCGAGACCTTCGCCGGCCTCGGCGACTTTGACTCCTGCCAACGTGCCCTCGACACCGCTGCTGAGGTCCAGCGCCTTCGGGGCCAGGTGCACAATGGCGGCTGGCTCCGGTTCGACGGCTCCCGCTTGGCTGAAGAACGCGGTACCTGCTACGTCACGCTGGGCCGCCACGACCTCGCTGAAGCGGCTCTGGTCGACGCCCTGCAGGGCACCTTGACCGCCCGCCGGAAAGCAGGCGTCCTGACCGACCTGGCGATGATCGGTGTGCACCGCCGAGACCCGGACCAGGTCGTCACCTACGCCGACACCGTCCTGGCTGCCGCCCGCCAGACCCGCTCGGGGGTCATCGCACAGAAGCTACGGGTCCTTCAACCACACCTTGCTTCCTTGCTCAACGACCAACAAATCCAGCGACTCGATGCCGAGATCACCGAACTCGTCGGCAACCGCGCCGCGTGATGGAGGACGACCGAATGCACAACGACCGTGGCCGCGTGTTCCGCGAGGCGTGGATCGCCGGAGTCACCAAGCACTACCCCGGTGAGCCGAAGCCTGGCTATGTCACCCCGTGGGACCAGACCCCCGACTGGGAACGCGACGCCGCGACCGCCGTGTACGACCAGGTCCTCGCCTTCATCAAGGCCACCAACGGCGCCACCACCAAACTGACCCCAGACCAGAAAGGCCGCTTTGTGGCGTTGTGCTGGATCGGCCAGATCTTCAAGCACTTCCCTGAGCCGAAGCCGTCGTACGTCGCGGACTGGGACGGCTTGCCCGACTGGCAGAAGGCGACGGACATCGACATCTTCGAACGCATCGAACAAGATGCCTGACCGTGCGATGTCGTGTCAGATAAGGCGACGGCCTGACCTCGCAGCCGATCGTGACGAACCGTCCGTCTCACTGCGAATGTCAAGGGCGGACGCACAGTCGCCCATAGGGTCGAGCCAAGTGAACCAGGCAGCGAGATCGCGAAGTACCGCCTGGGCAAGCAGACATAACTGCTCCCTTCGAACGCGGAGACCCCCGCTCGCCGGCGTCGCCCCTGCCCGACCGGAGTTGCTGATCACCGGCGACGAACTGCCCACCTGCGTCACATAACAGCAACACCACAGCACGACAACGACGGCCGTGCCGGAATGGCGCCGTGGTCCACCTATAGGCCGTCGTTACTATCGACCTCGTCGGCATCGGCGCGGTCGGGCTGTCAGTCCGACATGGACGGAGGGCTCAGGATGGCGGTCGTGTCGACGGACGTTCCAGCGGCGGTGCTTCTCCTGTTGAACCATCGCTCCAACTCCGTGGCGACGCCGTCCACGGTGACCGGTCCGGTCACCGCGTCCGCGGCCTCGCGGACGTCCTTCGTTGCCTGCCCCATGGCCACACCCCGTCCTGCCCACGTGATCATGCTCAGGTCGTTACGCCCGTCACCAAGAGCGAGGCAGTCCTCGCGTGCGATGCCCAGCCTCGCCGCAAGCCCGATCAATGCCCAAGCCTTGTCCACACCGGGTGCGACCAGGTCCAGCCATACTCGTGAACCGACGCAGTAGCACACCTCGGCCAAGCCGAGGGTGACGGCCATGCGCCGGAAGTCCGACGGAGGCATCCCGGGATCACGCACCACGATCCGGGTAACCGGCTCGACAAGCATGTCCTCCAACGCGCACACTTGTTGCCGAGCGAGCAGTTCACCTGCGGGAAAAGGGGCTGTGACTCCATAGCCGCCCCTGACCTGCTCGACTGCGATCCGCGCCCGAGGCGCCAGCGTGAGGATCTGCGCCACGAGCAGGCGCGGATCGAAAGTGACGCGATCCAGCTCTTGTCCGCCGGGTAGTTCCACAGTAACTGCGCCGTTGCTGCACACCGCGAAACCGTCCCGCAACCGCAGCTGAGCCGTCACCGGGGACAGTTCAGCCACGGACCTCCCCGTGGCAAGCACCACCACGGCGCCGCCCACGGCCGCCGACACAAGCGCATCACGGACCCGGGTCGACACGGATCCACTAGTCGACACTATCGTTCCATCGACATCGACCGCGACAAACCGCGGAAGCCACTCCGGATCGATCACGTCGGCCCGCCTTATCCTCCGTCGGAGAAGCTCGATGATCCGGCGGAAGTTCCTGCCGTGCCTGCACGTTACTGGTCGAAAATGCTGTGTGGTAGCGATATCCATCGCATCTCCGGCCGAACTACGCGCATTCGCGTGATAGTCAGTATGGCACGTCGTCAAGGATGGCTCTCCACCCGGGAAGTCGACCACGCTCGTGGCTGCTACGACGTGTGAGCTGATCATTCTGGAACGTGTGACCAGGCGCGACACGCTCACTGGCACACCTCCTGAGCCAGCGGGAACCGAACCGATAGCATCTGCGCCGTCATGACGGTTCGGCCTCTAACGCGAGACCGCGAAAGCCCGGCCGGTGATCCTCGAGCAGCGAAAGCGGTACTCATGCCTGATGCGTCCATCGATGGCGTGATCACGCTGACTGGGGGGCGGATGACCGAAGGGGTAACCCTGCGGGACAACGTCGTGCTGCGTCCCGCGAGCCCATCTTCCGCGTTTGTCGCGGCACTGCTGGACCTCTTCGAGAAGAGAGGGTTCCAGGGCGCGCCGCGCTATCTCGGCAGTGACGACGGCATGGACATCTTCAGCTACGTACCTGGTGACGTGCCCGCCCGGTTCGGTGTGTGGTCGGATGAACAGGTCGCTGCCGCTGGCGCACTGCTGCGGGAGATGCACGAGGCGAGCAGGGGAAGCGAACTGGCTGGACGTTTCCCAGTGGTATGCCACCATGACGCCGGACCGAACAACGTCGTGTTCGTCGACGACGTGCCCACGGCGTTCATCGATTTCGACACAGCCGCCCCTGGAAGTCCGTTGGAGGACTTCGGGTACATGGCCTGGACCTGGTGCATCGCATCTAAGCGGACCACGCCGGTGCGCCGGCAGGCCGAGCAGGTGCGTATCCTCGCCGATGCCTATGGGCTCGACGTCTCCGAGCGCGGCGTGGTAGTGGATTGTGCTCTAGAGCGGCAGGCGCGCAACGCGCGCTTCTGGGCAGAGATCCTCGCTTCCCCGGGCAGCGCGCCAGCGAGTGCCAGCGTGATCGCTGGCCGTATCGCGTGGAGCCAGCGCGAACACGCTTTCACCCATGAGCACCGCGAGGAGTTTGAGCGCGTGTTGGCATGATCCCGCCCGTCCTCACATTTGCCGCGCCGCACGTATCACCGGCGCGGGTGGCAGCCCGAACATGGCTCCGCTGACGCAAGCCATACCTGCTATGTCGATCTCCCGTGCACCCCGGACATACGGGGCGAACCAGTTGATCCAGCGGTGGGTTCACCAGGAACAGCACCGTGGTGCGCCGGGAGAGTTGGTGATTGCGCACTTGGTGGTACAGGGGCGGCACGTCGCCGGCTGTCATCGCGGTCAGCAGGCTGCCCGGCATCACCAACACCTCATTGGATGAGGTTGACGCGGGCCCCATCCCTTCCGCCGTCTCGATCTCCAATCCCGGACTGTCTGGGGCGGCGATCGTCAGCAGATGGCCGTCCTCGTGCCGATCCTGCATCAGGTCTCGCGTGCCGTCCTGTCGGTACCAGTTGACCTCTATGTAAGAGGAGCCGTGGAACGCTAGTGGTGGGTGCGGGTAGTCGTAATGCGTGGCCAAGGCGTGCAGGATGTTCTCGGTGATTCCCGCGACGACCGTCCAGTACGCGCCCAAGGCGTGCATCAGTGGGGCGATCTGGCTGCTGTCAGGCACTGTCGACGGATCATCAGCCCAGTAGGTGAACGATTCATTCAGGTCGAGTCGATCGGGTGTGACCGAGTACTGGCGACCGAATGGTCGGAAACCGAAGTTGAAGTCGCTGCTGCCATGTCGGCATTTGACAGCTTGGTCCTGCGTGAAGAAATGCGCCGCCTCCGTGCGGAGCGCGGCGAGCGCCGTGGCCGCATTTCCGGTCAGTGCGATCGTGGCGCTTCCATTTGCGAGAATCTTGGCGGCTGGTGTGTCAGCAGACATCAGGGCGTCCTTTCCTCACTTCACGGGAATAGAAAAAGGCGGCTCAGCAGAGTCGTTGTGCAGCGATGGCATGGCGGTGGCGTAGATGTACAACGGTTTCGCCGCAGGATCATGGGCAGCCACGGATACGAGCGGAGCCACGATGACGAACACCTTGTCGAGTCGCATGATCGACTGAGCCTCGGTTGACACGAGTGAGACCATGGAACGCTTGGACGGGCACAGGTGCTGTGGTCTTCCACGCTTGCGCCACTGCACTGTCTAGGAGAGCCGGTATGGCCGGAAACACACCATGGGAGTGGCGTGATGCCGATGCGCTCCCACTGGCGCATGCTTTCGGGCTCGATGCACGACACGTCAGGCCGCTGCCGGGCGGCATGGAGAATACACACTTGCGCGTCGACACGCCGTCCGGGTCGGTCGTGCTGACCGTCCTGCGGAAAAAGAGCATCGAGTCCGCTGAGCACTACATCGAGTTCCTGCGCCACCTGGTGCGATCCGGGATGCCCGTGCCGCGGCCAAGAGCGCTGCGCTCCGGGGGCTGGGTCGATTCCTACAGGGGCCGGCCTGTGATCGCTTGCGATTTCGTGCCAGGTCGCATCCTGACGCGGTTGCCACCGGATTTGGTGAGGGAGGCAGGCATGGTTCTGGGCTCCGTTCACCGCATCGGGGTGGGGCTCGACAGTCCGCTCCCGCCTGTTCTGCGGATGACCGACGCCGATGCTGCAGCGCTCGCTTCGCTCCCGGACGGCCCACTGCGCCGCTGGGCGACTGCCACCCACGATGCGGTGCGCGACATCGCCTACCTGCGCGCGCCTTTGGTGCCCGTGCACGCCGACTTGTTCCCGGACAACATCATCATCCGGGACGACGGCCGACTGTGTTTCATTGACTGGGAGGACTGCTCCATGGACGCGCCGTTCATGGATTTGGGCATGGCCGTACTGGGTCTTTGCGGACCGGAGGAGTTCTCGGTGCGGGCAGCGCGTTGTCTGCTGGGTGGCTACCAGCAGGGCAGTGGGTCGGTCCCGGATCCCGCACTCGTGCGTGACGCGGCGTTGTACGCCGCAGTGCTCGTGGCGCTGCGCCGCCATCGGTGGCAGCAGGAAGGCCGCAACTCTGTGGACCCGTCGCGGACCGCCGCTGCTGTGCAGGGATTCGCCGAGTCGCTGGTGGCGCGGTGGGAGGCCGTACCGCTGTGACTCCGGGCCGAGGCTCACCGCACATCCCGGTAGAGCATGTCCCGTACCAAGACTGTGGGCTCCGTGACCGCGCTCATCGCGCGGTCGAGGTCGGCCAGATAGCCGAGGATGCGGGTACGGGTAAATGATGGGACCTGGTAGGTCAACGTCCCGGACAGCGCGCCAGCCCGCTCCTCCAGCACCCACCGCTGCTCGACGGTGGTCGGTGCTTGTCTACGTTCCATCGTATGTGGTTGGACGTCTTGGCAATCGAGACCGCTGAGTTCCAGAGAACTGGTGCGCATGGTGTTTAGCGCGACCGTGACCTGGTATGGAGCATTCGGATCGGGTAGTTCCCGGCGCAGGTCCTGGATGGGTAGCGTCTGGTGCTCGATCGCCTCGGTGACTGCCGCGTTCGCCGCCGATACGAGTTCCGCTGCCGTCAGGTCCGGGTGTATGTGCAGCCTGATCACTACGGTATTGACGAAATAGCCGATCAGGTGCTCCGTGTCCGGCCTGGCCCGGTTCGCGATCATCATGCCGATGCGGATGTCGTGTGCTTCGGTGCGGGCGTGCAGGACGACCGCTAGCGCGGCGAGAAATGGCCCAGCGACGCCACCTCGGGTATTGGAAGCCTGCGCCGTGGTGCGCAACGCCCGGACCACTGCCCTCGAGATATTGACGGGTTCCGTGTCGACCACGGACATGCCTGTGTAGGTGGTCGTGGGGCCGTCAGTGAAGCGAATCGGAGACAGCGGTGGCGCAAGGCAAGCATGCCAGAACCGCAATTGCTGTTGCGCCATCTGGCTCCCCCGCTCGGTGCGCATCTGGCGGCAGACTGCGGCGAAACTGAACGGCAGTGCGGGCAGACCTGCGTCCGCGCCGGTCGTGGCCGCGGTGTAGAGCGCGGACAATTCGCGGTAGAGCACGCTGATCGACCAGCCGTCGCTGATCATGTGGTGGATCTGGAGCAGCAGCAGGTGTTCGCGCTCGCTCAGGCGGAGAACGTGCACACGGAACAACTGATCCCGCCGGGGATCCACGACGCCTTCACTGGCCCGGCGCGCGATGTCCGGCAACCGGTGCGGTACCTCGTGGGCGATTGTGCGCGTGGAACACAGCACCCGATGGGAGCGGGGGTGGGCGACGAGCTGGATTGGTGTGCTGTCCGGGAGCAGTCGGATGTTGGTTCGCAATGCTGACTGCCGTACGACCAACGCGTCCACCGCTCGCTGAAGGTCGGCGACATTGAGGTCTCCGCAGACGAGGACCGCCCCTGTGTCGATCGGCCGCAGCCGGGTAGTTTCGCTGGGCAGCGGCCACGAGCCGTCCGGCAAGGTGATCTCGGATTCGACCATCCGCTCCTGGCCCGGGGACAGCGGTGCGGCCTCTACGATCATAGGTGGCGACAAGCGGGGCGGTGCGCTCACGACGCACCGCCTGGTTCGGAGGCCGGGGGTGGGCCGCCGAGCAACGTGTGCAGAAGCACGAGGCGCTCCCCGCCTGCGAGCAGCCAACGCATTGCGTCGAAGTCGATACCGTGCACCGGGCACAGCGCCAGTCCCATTTCGGCCGCTGTCTGGTAGAGCAGGTGACCGACATAGCCGGCATCGAGCATGGCGAGTGGTTCGGCATCAGTTCCGTACAACGGTGCGGAGTCAGCCGGGTCGGCGACGAGGAACACCGTGAACGCGGCAGACTCGATCAGCGGCCGGTTCACTGACCCTAGGTGCAGCCCGGTGTCGAGATCGATGCCGAGTACTTGGGGGATCAGGTCATGCGCTTCCGGGTGGTAGAAGTAGACGCCGCCCCTGATGCCATCCACGCGCTCCGGTCGAACGTGCAGGTGGACCTGCACACCGTAGATGCCTCCGGCCGAGGGATAGGCGAAGCCCAGCCGTCCGCCGGCTGTGCTGCGGCGCAGGCTGTCCAGCAGGTCCGACAGTGCAGCCGCCGACACGGCCCTGTCCCCGAACGAGCGGGCGGTGGGCGGGCGGAGCCGCGCGGTGGTCAATCTCACCGGGCGGTCCGGCAACGTGCGCCACCTCGGCGCTAGGGGAAACACGGGGCGGCGGGCGCAGAAGGCGGCCCGCTCATCCGGATCGGTGATCACCGTGGTCGCCCACGCCGAGTTCGCGACCGCCTCGTGGGAAGGTCTGCTGATAGGAATGTGGTACGCGGCCAGCGTACGCAGGGTGGGGTTGCGGTAGAACCGCCCGAGGTCGGGCCGAGTCCCGCAGTGCTTCTCCACCACGTTGGCGAGGCGGATGAGGTCAACTGAGGTCATTCCCAACGTCAGCAGATCGTCGTCTGGGCGGGGATCGCCCGGTACCAGCGCTCTCAAGGCAAGCCACAGCTTCTGGTGAAGGAATTCTCCCTCCGCTTCGGCCGACGGCTCGGGCCAAAGGGAGGTCTCGGCGATGCGAGTGAGTGCGATGCGGTCGGTCTTGCCGGTCGGGTTCACAGGCAGGGACGGCAGACAGGTCAGTGTGGCCGGAATCATGTGAGCGGGCAGGCGGCGGGCAAGTTCCATACGGATCTCGTGCGCCCCTCGGGAACCGACGACGAAACCCGCGAGCCGCTGGTTCGCGCGTTCACCAATCGCGACCACCACTGCCTTCTGCACGCCGTCCACGGCTGCGAGTGTGGTCTCCACCTCCGACAGATCCACTCGATATCCGCGGATCTTGACCTGGCTGTCCCGACGGCCGAGGAATTCCATGGTGCCATCCGGCTTGAGGCGTCCCCAATCGCCCGTCCGGTACAGCCGACGCCCGGTGCGGCCGTCGAGGACGAATGCCGCCTCGGTCAACTCGGGTGCCTTCCAGTAGCCCAGCGCCGTACCGTGACCGCTGATATAGATCTGGCCAGGCGTCCACACCGGACACGGTTGGAGGGCATCGTCGAGGACGTCCACCTGCTGGCCGGTCATAGCCGTGCCATAGGGGATGCTTGTCCACGACGGATCGACTTGCCCGACTTCGTACAGGATGGACCAGATGGACCCCTCGGTGGCACCACCGAAGCCGACAATTCGGCAGTCTGGGGCAACTCCACGTAGCCGTTCCGGTAGCTGGACCGAGATCCAGTCCCCGCTGAGCAAACACAGCCGCATCCGTGTCAACGCGAGCTCGCCTTGCGGCAGCGTGTCGAGCAGGAGTTCCAGCAACACTGGTACCGAGTTCCACACAGTAATGTGCTCACCGCGGAGCAGTTCGATCCATGCCGTCGGGTCGGTGCGCTGCTCACGGGCGGGGACGACGAGCGTGCCGCCCGCTGCCAGCAGTCCGAACACGTCGTAGATCGCCAGATCGAAGGTGAACGGCGATACCGCAAGGACCGCGTCATCCGGGCATACGCCGAACCGCTCGTTGACGTCGAGGACCGTGTTGAGCGCACCCTTGTGTGAGATCGTGACCCCTTTGGGTGTTCCGGTGGACCCCGAGGTGAAGATGACATAGGCAGGATCGTCGGCTTCGCGGGCGCGTGCAGATGCGGGAAGCGGCGGCGCAGGGTCGTCGGCCAGAAGCCTCTCGACGTGGCCGGGTAAGGCGTGCGCAGCTGCGGCATCCTGGGCGAGTACCAGTGCGGGTTCGGTCGTCTCGAGCAGGTCCGAAATGCGCTGTTGTGGCCATGAGGGGTCCAGAGGGACGAAGGCGTACCCTGCCATCAGGGTGCCCAGTGCTGCGGCAACCTGCTGCCACTCATGGTGGAACACCAACGCGACCAAGTCGCCTTCCGGGTGTGCCGCCGCTATCTGGTCGGCTGTCCGTTGGGCGTGCGCGTGCAGCTCGGCATAGCTGATGCGTTGGCCCGCACACACGACAGCGGTATGTTGCGGCTGTTCACGTACCCGCGTCAGGAAAGGTTCGTGTAGTAGCCGTGCTCCGCCCAGCGCCTCCGGCACCGGCGGGGGAAGCGCCGGAGTGAGCAGCCGAGGACGCCGTGGCGCGTCGGGGTCGTCTGCAAGTGCGTGTAGCACGGCGATGTGCTCGTCGAACATTGCCTGCACGAGCCCGTCTGGGAGCAAGCCATCGACGGTGTCGAAGTTGATGACCAGGTTCCCCGCGGCTTCGTAGGTCTGGTAGTCGAACAGCACCTGTGGTGTCTGTCCGATGCCGTGGCCGACGGTGCCGGGGAACGGCGGTGCGTCCGTTGCGTCCTCGACGTCGAGATCGAGGGTGCTGGTAAACACGACCGATGCTGTCACCGGACTGCCGGTACGCTCCCGGAGATCCCGCAGCACCTCCACGCCGCCGTAGAGCATGTGGTCCATGTCGGACCAGACCCGCCGCTGCAGAGCGCGGAGGCGGTCGGCGAACAGCGGACGGGACAGCTCGACGCCTACCAGCGCTGTGGAGGTGAAGTCGCCGACGATGGAGTTGACCTGCGGGTGGACCTCGAGCCGGTTGTACACCGTGACGTTGATCACGAACGCGCGGCTGTTGGTAAAGCGACCCAATGTCTCCGCGAAGGCGGCCAGCAGCAGTACCGACAGCGTGGTTCCATGTCGGCCGGCGACGCGCCGCAGCGCGGCCGCATCCGTGCTGGGAAGAGCGCACTGCAGGCGGGAGAACCGGGGTGTGCTCGGTGACTTCGTTGTCACGACGGGCAGTCCAGGCGGTGCCGGAAGGTCTGCCAGCCGGGCGCCCCAGTAATCGCGGTCGCGTCGGTACCGGCTGCTGGCCGCCACGGTGCGCAGATGGGCCACGTAGTCGGCGAAGGTCAGGTACAACGGGGACAGTGCAGTGTTCGGGTCCTCGTAGCGGCGGCGGGCTTCGTGGTAGAGGATGCGCCAGCTCAGAGCGTCACCGATGAGTAGATCGAAGCTCAGGAACAACCGTGTCGTTCCGCTGGGCAGCACCGCAGCCTCGATGGTGAACAGCGGCCATGTCTCCACGTCGCGCTGAGGATGTGCGAGCCGCTCCCGGATTCCCTCCAGTCGCGCTGGAGCATCGGGTGCAATGCGCAGGTCGTGGGTCGTGATCCGGTATTGCGGAACGCGCCGGAGTACGCGCTGTTGTCCGTCCGGTGTGAGGACTGCGCGCAGCATCGCGTGCCGCTCGACCAGTCCGCGCCAGACCTCGGATAGTCGGTCGATGTCGAGGTCGGGCAACTCCACCTCGGTGTAAAGGTGGGAGTCGACGCCGCCGAGTTCGAAGTCGGAGCGGCGGCCCGCCCAGTACGCCTGCTGGATCGGCGTCAACGGGAACGGGTCGTCCGATTCGGCGCCGCGCGGGATCAGGGGTGGCAGTGCCTCCAGCGCGGTCGTGTCGGAGAGCAGGAGAGCCCGGATGCGAGCGCACAGAGCCCTGGGTGTGCGGTGCTGGAGCAGGTCACCGAGCGTAAGGTCAATGTCGAACATCGTGCGCAGCCTGGCGACCAGGCGCACCGCAAGCAAAGAGTGTCCCCCGGCGGTCAAGAAGTCGGTGTCAGCATGAGCCTGCTGGCCCAGCACCCCGCTGAAGGTGGACACGACGATGCCCCGCAAGGAGTCCGGGCTCCCCTGAGTGGCGGCCTTCCGCGTGGCGGCGTACGGCGCCACGACTGGTGCGTCCATATCGGGTAAGAGAGCACGGAGGTCACGTACGGTCGGTTCCGCGTGTGCCGTCAGTGCGGTCAGCAGATCCCGCAGCCCGGAAAGCGCGGTCTTCGCCTCCTCGTCACCGGCACGGTACCGGTCGTTGACCAGCCGCAGCCGCAGGCCGTCGAAGGTTTCCACCACCAATGCAAGGGCGTATCGTGTGCGGCCGCCGTCGGCCTGGACGTCCGGCAGCCGCAGTGTGAGCTCTGTCCTGGGGCGTGCCCCGTCCAAGGTGTGCGGGTAGTTAGTAAGGGACACGATGCTGTCGTAGAGCGGCTGGTCGGCCGAGATGTCGGTCCATTCGTGTACGTCCGCGCTTGAACAGGCGCTGTGCCGGTCGGCGTGGGACAGCAGGTCCTGAACTGTGCTGATCCAGTCCGACGCCCAGGACTCGGGCGGGGGCACGAGGCGCACAGGGACGGTGTTCACCATCGGACCGATCACGTGTTCCACACCTGGGAAAGGCCTGGTGCGTCCGGAAACTGTCACTCCGACGGCGATGTCTTCCCGGTCATGCCGCCGTCCGGCGACCAGACCCCAGCAGGCAACCACCGCAGCTGCGAGCGTGGTGCCGTGCGCGCGGGTGAAGGTACTGAGCGGAGCGGAGGGCATGGTGAGGCTGTGTTGTCCGAACCGTGATTCGCCGGCTGGAGCGAGTCTGGACGTCGCAGATGGCGGCGGGTCGTAGCCGCGCAGCACACGGGTCCAGTAGGCCCGTTCCCGCTGTGTTGACTGCTCCGTGCTCCACTGGGCGTACTGGCCGAACGGCACTGGCGGCTCCGGCCGGAGGCCATCGGTGTAGCGCTGTACGAGTTCATGCGCAAGCAGCAGGTGCGCCCAGCCGTCCAGCACGGCGTGATGATGGGTCCAGATCAGCCGCCAATCCTGGTCCCCGCTGTGGTGCAGGGCCAGCCGCAGCAGCGGTGGAGCGGTGAGGTCGAACGGCTCCAGCCTATGCGACAGCAGGAGTTCCGGTATGTCCGCGCTGTCGCCTTGCACTGTGTCAAAGGCGAGGTCAACGTGATCCAGTACGACCTGGTGGGGATCGGTCGCCATGTCCCAGGCGAAGGCGGTGCGCAAGATCTCGTGGTCGGCGATCATGTCCTCGCAGCAGCGCCGCAGCCGTGCTGGATCGAGCTCACCCCGGAACGGGAGGACCGCCTGCTCGACGAACAAAGCGTCGGCGGGGTCACCAGTGAGCGTGCCCAGCAGGAATCCCTGCTGGACCGGAGTCGTCGGGTGGACTTGGACGATCCTATGTGGCGTCATGGTCTCTCGAATGCAGTGAAGAGCCGCTGTAGGTCGGCCGGTGCCAGACCGGCCGTCTTGGGCGTGCCACCAGCCTCGCCGAGCTGTCGGGAGACTGCCGTGGCGATTCTGGTGGCATGCCGGTCCACGGCGTTGGCGAGCCGCAGCACGACGGATCGGGGCATCCAACCGGGCGAGTAGCGCCAGTGCGCCCGCAGCCCGCCCTGATCGCGGACCACCACAAGCTCGAGCGGGAACAGCGGTTCCGGTCCGTCGGCCGGTTCCCACAGAAACTTCAGGCTGGCTTCCCGAGGTGACGCGCCCAGGTAGTTCAGGGCGACCGGCGGCAGTATCCCGTCGTTGCCGTCGCGACGCCCTACTTGTGTCCGCAAACAAGCTACGAGGTCTGCAGGGTTGGTTGGTAGCGGCAGCGGTGCCCGCAACACACGGAACTCGGTGAGCCACCCCACGACCCCGGTCAGGTCGTGTTCACCTCGATCTCGTCCGTGCAACTCCACGGACACCGCCGGGGCCAGGTCCGGGCGGACCTCGACCAATCCAGCCAACAGCACAGCGGCGAGCTCGACCACACCACCGCTCGGCACGCCGCAGGAGTCCTCAAGGTGTTGCCGGAGCTCATCCGGCAACGTGGTACTGATCGTGCGAGGCATGCCCGTGCCCTCCCGGCCTCCGGGGGCGGGGAACCGAGTCTGCACCGTGTTCCGGTCGCCGTGCCGTGCCAGCCATTCCCCGTAGCCGTCCGGGATCAGGCGCGGAATACGGCCGGAGGCGGCATCGCGGTAGGCGCGCCAGAGATCGTCGTCCAAGAGCCGCAGCGACACCACATCGGTGACCAGGTGGTGCGCGATCCATGCCACGCGGTGTCCGGTGCGGCCACCGCGCAACAGACACAGCCGCACCATGGTGCCCGTGGCGAGATCGATGGTCTCTTCCTGTTGCCGCAAGAATTCCCGCGTCTGGGCATCCTGTTCGGGCAGGGGGAGTGTGTCGAGGTCGAGGACGGACACAGATTGTTGTCCTGGCCGTCTCAGTGCCGTGTTCCACTCTCCGCCGCCATCGGAGGTGAACGTGGACCAGAGCGCCGGGTGCGCGTGCACGGTGGCGGTCAACGCGATATCGAGACGATCGGAGTCGACGTCGCCGGGAGCCCTGGCCGAGTAACAGAGGACCCACCGATTTGGGTGCCTAGGCATCGTAGCGAAGAAGCCGGCTTGGTGGACCGTCAACGGAACAGGGCCGTCGATAGGCGCGGCGGTCGGTTCCGCCGCGAGCCGGGCACGGTGTGCCATGCGGCGCAGGGTCCGCTGTTCCAAGACGTCGTGCACGGTCAGCAGGAGGCCCGATCGGCTAACCTCGGTTGCCAGCAGCACTGCCGTGACTGAGTCGGCGCCCTCGCCGAAGAAGTTCGCGTCCGGGCCTGAGGGCGGCGACCCGAGTACCGCCTGCCATGCCCGCGCCAGCACCTGCTGATGTGGCTCCTCCGGGCTGATCGGATCCACGTCCCCACCCGGCAGTGACAGCTCTGATAGGGCCCGCCGGTTGATCTTGCCGTTGCTCCCGGTCGGGAGTGCTGGGAGGACGTGAACGCGGTCGGGACGGGCGTAGAAAGGCAGCCGTTGTTCTGCCAGAATCCGGGCACGGTCGACTAGCAGTTCGCTGTCCTCTACCCGAGTCGAGGGAACTACGAACGCGCGCAGTACGGAGTCGGTGCGGACCACTGCGGCGGCTGCGATATGCGGGTCGTCGGTAAGGACCGCTTCGATCTCGCCGGGCTCGACGCGATATCCGTGGATCTTAAGTTGTTCGTCTGTCCGCCCCAGCATTGTCCACCGACCTCCATGGCCAAGTGCAGCGAGATCGCCCGTGCGATAGGCGCCGTCACCAGGCATGAACTGGGCAGCGGTCTCCTCGGGACGCTCGTGATATCCGGCTGTCACACCGATGCCGCTGATAACCAGTTCGCCCGCGGTGCCCGGCAGTGCGCGCAGGCCCGTGGGCAGGCGCGCCTCTAGGGTGGTGTTCCAGATCGGGCGGCCGATGGGGACAGGGTCCGGCAGCGGCATACCGGTGCGGAAGGTATAGGCGCAGCAACCCACGGTGGCTTCGGTAGGCCCGTACTCGTTGGTTACCGCCAGTCCTGCAACGTCTACTTCGGACAGTGCTGCGGGAGTCAGCGGCTCACCGCCGAGCACGAGGTGTCGGACGGCGCGGGCCAACTGTCGCCCGTTCACCAGCATGATGAGCACCCGCAGTCCACCGGGCGTGATCTTCAGCGGGCTCAGGCTCTCTGCCCGGCTCACTGCAGCGGCCAGGTCCGCTGGTTCGTCAGAAGGCAGCAATATCACCGTCCGCCCTGCTAAAAGTGGCAGGAACAGGCTGGTGATGGTCATGTCGACGGCGATGGAGGAATGGACGAGCGTGCCGGATCCTGCGACGACGTCGTAATGGCTAGCTGCCCAGCTCAGGTAGTTCAGCAGTGCGGCATGTGTGATCAGCACCCCCTTGGGGCGTCCGGTCGATCCCGAGGTGTAGATCAGGTAGGCGATGGATCCGGGTCGTGGCCGGTGCCGCTGCGCTCCGACGTTCGGCTCCCGCGGAGGCTGCAGCCCGTTCAGGTGCAGCACGGATACATGGTTGTCTGCCGGCAGGACGCGTGCCCCTGCTTCGTCGGCGATGATCAGGCGCGGACCGGCGTCATACAGGAGATCCTCGATGCGGTGAGCAGGCAAGGCCGGGTCAAGCGGAACGAAGGCGGCGCCGCAACGCAGAATCGCCAATAGGGCGGTCAACAGCGGGACTCGGCGGCTGGTGCAAACTGCAACCCGGTCTCCGGCGGTGACTCCACACACCGTCAGCGTCCGCTCCAGGCTGAGGGTGGCTTCGTTCAGGGTCCGGTAAGTGAGGGTGGTCCGGTCGTCGGTGGCCGCGATCGCGTCAGGTGTGCGTTCTGCCTGCGCGTCGAACGCGTCGAGCAGTGTTCCTGTAATCGTCACCGAGTGTCCGGAGGTTCTGCCGGCAACGGCCTCCGCTGCCAGTGCGCGGGTCGCCAGTTGCTCCGAGGGAGCATCCAACGCTTCCGGCAGGTGCGCCAGCATCCGGGCCAGCCAGGTGGCGAGCCGACCGCTGATGTCGGTGTCCATGGCTGCGGCGTCCAAGTCGAGGTGGAGACCGAGCCGATTTCCGGCTCGGCAGGAACACAGGTCGAGGACCGTGCGCTCGGTCGGCGCGTCGGCCGCTGTGATCTGGCCGGATAATCCGGAGCCGAAGGTCAGCGCAGCCGGTGCGTCGGCATGGCGGAAGCCGACAGTGGCCGCGTCGCCGGGCCGGGGGTGGATGAAGAAGTCCGCCTGCCGTACGGCCGCGTCCAGTTCGTGGGCACAGGCACCAATGGCCGCTCTGAGCGATGTTGCGGCAGGGCGCACCGGCAGCGGTACACAGCGTCCGAGCAGTCCGATCACGTCCGGCAGGATGGTTGTCTGCCCAGGTACGAATACCGCCAGCGATCCCGTTTCAGTGGGCGCGATTCGGACCAGCAGCAGCCGCCACACGGTGAGCAGCGCGGCCTCGACTGAGCCACCTGCGATCTCTGCCGCCGTCGCGATCGCGTCCGTCGTCTCAGGAGTCAGATCCACTGGAATTCGAAGACGGGTGCCTGGGAGCGTGGTCCGCAGCCGTAGCACAAGTGCTAGCTCCGGCGCGGTCAATGGACGCCCGCCGGGCCGCCAGAAAGCTTGTTCGGCTCCCGCATCCAGTTCTTTGGGCAGCGCGGCGTAGTACTGGTCGACCATCTCCGGCTGGGTTTCTTCCGGTGAACATTGGTCAGGGCACCGGTAGGCGCGCGCCAGCGCCTCGGCGGCGCGGAGTAGGCCGGTCATGTCTGTGGAGCCGATCCCAGGCCGCAGGGTCAGCACGACGTCTCCGCCGTGTTCGCGGGACAGCGAGACGACTGGAGTATCTGCGGCAGGGCCGCATACCGGCTGTTTCGCCGTCCACACGCGTGAGCTCGCCGGATCCATCTCAAGGTGTTGCCGCAACGCAGGATGGTCACGCACGATCTGTTCGGCGGCCACCCGAAGACGCTCCTTGTCGATGTCAGGGGACACGCGAAGCGTCAGCATGGGATTAGCCACGGGGCCACCCAGTGCGAGCATCCGATGGTGCTGCGGGGACACCGCCGGTCGGAACTGTCCCTCCGATGACAGCCCAACGGCCCAGTGCACCTCGCTGGCGCCGCTCATGGCTGGCCCCCATCTCCCCGAAGCAGACGCAGGCGGCGATGAACCAGCTCATGCACTGCGGCTTCAGCCGGTCGCAACAGCGCGCGTAGATGCCGCAGCGGCAGACCGGGTCTTGCCCACAGTGCGGCGAGGACTAGTGGATAAGCTTCGGCCAACCATGTCGCCTCCGCAGTACTGCGGAGGCCGACGTCGAACCGCAGCAGGGCGTTGCCGCCATCGGCGTCCTCGTGCACGTCGAGCATCAACGGGCATGGCAGTGGCCACCACACGGGCTCCGCCGGGCTCACCGCGCAGCCTGTCAGCCGCAGTGGATACGCGGCGGGAGGTTGCAGTGTGAACATGGTGTCGAATAGAGCTCCTTGCCCTTTGGCCAGCAGGCCATAGGGCACCTCCGCGTGTCGCAGCGCTTGTGTGGTGGCGGCCGCAGTGGCATCCACGTGGCCGCCGAGCGTGCGGGACCAGTCAGTCCGTGATACGACGGGCACGATATTGGCAAAGTATCCGACCGTGTCGGCGAATGCGGGATCGCTGCGATTGGCGACCGGATACCCGGTCACGACCTCGGCGCCGGACTGGAGCCCCACCAGGAGTTGGTGCGCGGCAAAGTAGATAGTGGCCGGTGTGGTGGTGTGGCGTTGTGCGGCAGCGCGGACGCGCTGGAGTAGATCGACACCTAGCGGGAACCGCAGGTACCGCGGGTCCGCCCTTTCCCTGCACCGTATGCCCCCGAGCGGCGTCCCGCCGTGGCCGAGGACGCTCAACACCTCGGCGGCGGCCTCGGCGAACTCTCCGCGCTGCCATCGCTCCTCAACCGCGCTGGCGTAGTGGAGGAACGTCGGCGTCGGCGGTGAACTGGTGAGCGCGCCGGAGTCAGCGTAGGCCACGCCGAGATCGCGCTGGACTAAGTCGGCCGACCAGCCGTCTGCTGCGCTGTGGTGTAGTGCCAGCAGCAGAAGGTGGTCTTCGTCTCCTCGGCTGATGAGGGCGGCACGCATCATCGGACCGCGTGCCAAGTCGAACCGCGCGACCCAGAACTCGTGGGCGTGCCGGTCCACCTCGTGCTGTGCAGCTTTCTCGATCAGGTCGATAACAGGGAGTCGGAACCCGTCGGCCGGCCACACATGCTGGTACAGCACACCGTCCGTGACGGACAGGCCGGTGCGCAGGGCTGGATGCCGGGCGACTACTGCGGTGCATGCCGACCGGAGACGGTTGGCGTCCAGCGGACCGCGTATGTGGTAGGCCAGAGGTATGATCTGCCCGGCGCCACCCTCGAGCATATCTGCGGCCCAGACTCGCTGCTGCCCGAAGGACGCCGCCCTTGTGCCGGGGGCGTCCGTGCCGGTGTCCGGAGTGCTGTGCTTCGGCTTGATCCGCCGAGCGGCGCTGTAGATCGTGGGACCGCGCAGCAGGTCATCGACAGTCAGGTACAGCCCGTGGCGGTGTAGTTGGCTGCACAGCAGTGCTGCGGTCATAGAGTCGCCGCCTAGGCTGAACAAGTCGTCGTGCACACCGATCGGCCTGACTCCGAGCACGTCCTCCCACACGGCGGCGATCTGCAACTCCGTTGTGGTGTTCGGAGCGACATAGACGGATGTCAGCGGCGTGTCCCGCCGCCGCAGCCGAGTGGCTGCGGCGGCTGCTCGCCCGACGGCCTGTGCCGAGGCGGGCCACCGCAGCCGCGATACGGGTGCCGGACCGGTCGGAGACACCGCGTGAACGGCGTCCTGCCGGTGCAGCACGGACACCGCCTGCGCATCAAGGGATGAACCCGAGCTTGCCAGCATCGCCCGAGCCTGGGCGACGAAATCGAGAGCAGGCCGGTTTCGTGATCCCGCTACACCGCCCAGCCTGATTCGTGACATGCCTGCCCCGACTGCGCACCGCCCCAATTCCCGCAGCATCTGCCATTCCACGGCGCGTCCTAGTACCCGGCAACTGAGCAGGAAATCGCGAACCACCAGCGTTTCCTGCTCAACGTCCGCAGACATGAAACCGACCAGACCGTAGTCGCCGAAGCGGTCCCGCACGCGCACTGACAGGGCCGTCACCTGTCGGGCGAACAGCTCGCGCACGCTGCCAGGGGTGTGTTGACGCAGCATCAGATTGAACTGCGTGGTGCGTGCGGCCAGTTGACAGATCCGGTCGGCCTCGTCCTCCCGCGACGCCGTCACGTCAATCTCAAGCTGCACTGCGCGCAAGTATTCCTCGGTCGTCTTGGCGTGCGCGGTGGCTGATCGACGCCCGACCTCCTCGGCATGCAGGCGCCCACGGACGCGGTCCTCGGGGGTGATCGCAGTACCCAAGTCGAGCTGCCAGGTGCTCTCCAACGCCAATAGGTAGCCGCTTGGGTCATCGGGCAGGTCGACCACGACAAGGCCGGGGTGCTGCAACGCGACCTCGGTGCGTTCGGCCGGGCTATCGTCGATGTACACCAGGGACTCGACAGCGAAACCCAATTCTGCGGCGACGGCCGACACGGATGCCGACTTGGGTCCCCAATTCGCATGCACGCTCGCGAAATCATCCAGGCGCAGCGGCATACCGGGATGTGCTTCGAAGACCGCCCGGACGTCTTCGCGGTTGTTCCGCGTGCACAGGCAGAGTGCACGCCCCGCGCGCGCTTGGCGCTGCAGGAACTCCTGGACCTCTTGGTACGGGGAACCGAACGTAATGCCCTCGGCGCCGATCTCGCCGCAAACGCCGCCCCAGAGCGTGTTATCGGCGTCCACAAGTACTGCTTTGGCGACTGGGCGGCTGTCCACCGTCAGCGCACGTAGCACGGTTCCGGCCCAGTCGATCGGTGCTGTCCCGGGATCGGGCGGTGAGATCCAACGGAGCCCTGCGGCTTCGGTCGCCTGGCGTGCCGCACGGACATCGTCGTCTTCGGTCCAAGCGGGCACGGTCACGAACACTGGAACGGAGGAGCTGGCGGCCCAGTGACTCGTCTCGGCAATCAGGTGCGGCAACGAGGCCTCGAATAGGGGTCGGTCTGGCCGCCGGGCATAGACCATGTGGAGTTCTGAGCCGGCGAACCAGGGGTCCTGCTCGGTCCGCACGATGAAGTCGTACAAACGCAGCAGCCGGATGATCCGTTCCAGCCGACCGTTCTGGTCATGCACTTCCGCGACCACCTGCTCAACCAAAGGCCAGTGCGCGTCCTCGATGCCGGTCAGGACCTCTTCCTCCGAGCGCTCGGCATCGATCTTCAGCAGGTTGATGCGGGACAGTCCCTGCGCGGCGATCCAGTCCGACAGTCGCAGCGTCGGCACATCGAACTGCTCGGCGTCGTCGGTCCGCGAGTCCACCGCGGGCGCGAGTACCTGTTCCACTTCTGTCCGCAGTGCGGGGTCGATTTCTGGACGCCTGAACATCTGGTGGCGGGCATATGCGCGGACTACACCGTTGTCGGTATCACGGTCGGTATGGAAACCGGACTGGAGCGAGGACCGCGGATAGAACGTGATTGTCCGGCGACCGCTCACGGCGCCCAAGGCCGCACGGCACACGGTCGCTTTTGCCCTGTGCAGTTCTACATTTCGTGCCAGAACATCCGCAATCGCCGGCACCGGTTCGAACGCGTGCACGTGAACGTTGGGCGCCTGGGCTGCGGCGAACAGGGTGAACATTCCTATGTTGGCGCCGACATCGATCACGACGTCTCCCTTGGCGATCGTCACGCCGTGCCGCAGGTAACGGCGGCGCCGTACGATTTCGTCGTAAAGTTCCCTCGTCTCGTTCGCGTTGATCTCGGCGATCGGGCCACTGTGAGGAAGCCACCCGGTGACTGCACCGCTCACGGTCTCCGGCAGGAATTGCTCGACCACTGGCGGCAGTTCCGGCACGTCCGGACCGACCACCACCAGTCTCGCTCCCCATGGACTGAGCTGCAGGTCGCCGTCGCCAAGATTGTGCACGGGACCGGGCTCGGCCGGTCGAGCATTGACCGGAAGGCCGATCACCTCGCCCCACGCCCGCAGCGCTGTCGAGAGCTCGGAGGAGTTCGCGGCACCGACGACACCGACGTCGAAAAGAATGGGCCGGAGGCCCCGCGCCAAGTGGACCACAGGTGTTGCGGGGTCTGCGGCCAGTGCATGGAGCAGCCTGACCGCCTGGTCGTGCAGGGAAAGCAAAATAGCCTCGTCGGCGGGCCCCCGCCGTGCATCGAGCACCCATTCAGCACCGTCATGACCGGCGTGGGCCAGGCATCGCAACGGATGCCCGTCGTCCGCAGACGAAGCATCCGCCTCAAGGCCAGGGCCGACAACACGGAATTCCGGCATATCCGCTTCGTCGATCATATGGCGGAGTAGCTGTAGCGACATCTTGGCGTCCTCGGTCTCACGATTCTTGCCGCGCCAGGAATCCATTAGATCTTGAATTGAGGAATTGGAATCCACGGCCAGTGAGCAGATTCTCCCCTCGGCATCATTTCGACGCACCGCGAGGGAGACCACTTCACACCCGCTGTTGACCGCCAGCAGTAGCGCAAAAATCGTGCGCAGCAGCATTTCGGGATCGCCGTCCCGGACAAGCACGGACCAGTCCGCACCGGAGCACACCGGCGCGGCGATACGCACCCGCTCCTGACCATCGGACCCAACGCCCCCTTCGGCGCGCAACCAGCCAAGCTGCCAAGCTCGTAACCCGGATGTATCCATTTCGCTGCGCGCCTCCGGGTCGTCGGGGCAGGTTCACAGTGCCAGTCGCCTCACAAGGCGTGGGTGTTACCCGCTGAACCAAAACGACAAGGGGGACGCGGTGCGGATGCGGATTCGAACGTATGCCTTCGGCGCCAAGCGGGCCACAAGATGATCACTAGGAGACAATCGTTGACCAGTTACAACGTCCTGCTGTCCAGTCCTGGCGACCGTCATCGCTACAGGGTCGGGCGAATGGGCCGACCCACAGCCAAGTCGTAACTGTCCGTCAACGGGTCAGGCGCACCTGCGTCTACAGGTGCTTAGGCATCACCCGTTCCCATCGGCCGATGCTGCTGCGGTCGATACTCAGTTGCTCAGGCAGGCTTTCCTGTGTGAAGCCAACAGCCAGACGGTGCGCGGCCAGCGGACTTACCGAGTCGTTCATCAGCAAACCCCATCAGACACCGTTGCATCGTATCGACATCTCACGTATTAGCAGGTCGCAGGGCTACACGGTGGCCCGCGTAGCCGGTCAGTCGTTCGTCACAAGCGGGGCGACGATACGATCAGCTTCTCGGCGGGCGCCTGATCACAAGGTCGACGCTGCTGGTAGGCGGCCGAGGATAGGCACCGGGACGAAGTTCTCCGCGTAGCGCACGCCAATTCGGGAGCCCCACAGCCTGGCAAGGGTTTCGGCCATGGGGCCGAAGTGGTCGTTGATCGGCTGGGAGGTGTGGACCGCGAGGGCGCGCTTCTTGATCTCGAAGGTGTTGGTGATGTCAACGACGGTGTGCGCTGGTACGGGACCGTCGACGGTGAGGCTGTTGTAGGTGTCGGCGGTATAGACGCGGCGTGGGTGGCCGGTAGCGATGACGACCTCGGGCAAGGCCGCAACAAGCGTTTCAGCGAGATTCCGGTGCTCGGGGTGAACGTCGCGCAGCGGGTGGGTGATGACGATCTCGGGTCGGACGACGAGCAGCAGTTCGCGCAACGCCGTCACGGTGGGCTGGTCGTACTGGTACAGCTTCGCCCCCAGGATCGCCGCTCCCGCCGCCGCTTCGGCATCCCGCACTGGTTCAGGATGGTGCGGGATGGCGATGGTGACGGCGGCCCCGGAGGCGGAGCACCGCGCGATAGTTCCGCCGGCCCAAAGTTCGGCATCGTCGGGGTGCGACATCACGGTCAGCAGAGACGATGGAGCAGTGAACGGCGGGGCGGTCACCAAAGTCCGAGTTTCTCGATGACGTCGGCTGGCTTGGGCAGCTCGCGCGTGGGGTGGCCGGTCGGGTGGTGCGGAAGGTCAAGGTCGGTGCGCATCCGGATGAGGTCGCGCCAGGCGAGTACCTGTTCCCAGGTGTCAGTGACCTTGGTCTTCTTCGCGCCGGTCAGTCGTCCGGAGGCGAGGAGCTGGTCGAGATGGAGCCCGCCTGCCAGCAGCTTGGCCGCCGTCCCTTCGCCGATTCCCTTCACGCCAGGGATGTTGTCGGCGGGGTCGCCTTTGAGGGCACAGAAGTCGGGCCATTGGTCCGGAGTGACGCCGTAGCGCTCGACGACCTCGGCGGGTCCAATGTGCCGTCGGCCGCGTTTCATCACGGTGTTGAGCGCGCGCACGTGGTCGTCGACGAGCTGGTAGAAGTCGCGATCGCCGGACATGATCCGCACATGCCGCTCGGGGACCTGGCGGCGGGTGGTGGTGACGAGGGTGGCGATCACGTCGTCGGCTTCGGCGGTGTCGATCTCGATCCACCCGATGCCGTAGGCGGTCAGCGCCCGCTGGACGTGCGGAATCGCGCGCAGCGGTTTGAGGGCGGCCTCGTCGATGACGCGGTTGGCCTTGTAGTCGGCGTCGCTGCCCTTGCGCTCGGCGGCGCCGTGCTCGCCGTCGAACACGACAAGCACTTCGGGTGGCTCGGGCAGCTCGTCGCGGATGGGGACGCGCAGAAGCGCGAAGAACCCGAACTCCGCGGTCAGATCGCGGGGCTTGTCGCGGGAGAGGATCGCGGCGGGGAACCCGAACGCCGCGCGCCAGAGGAGGTTGTGACCGTCAACCAGGAGCAAAGGGACGCCAGCAGGCATCACCGCACCGCCTTTACGAATGTCTCGGCGACTGTGGTGGGCAGATAGTCCCGCGAGCGGTAGTACGCAGCCCTGGATAGTTCGGCGTAGCGTACCGAATCTTCGAGCAGGTGCTCGGCGGCGCGCCACAAACCGTGCTCACCCCACGATCGGGGGACAATCACCCCACCCGCACCGTCGCCGGTGCCGACCAGGGCGGGCAGGTTGCCTACGTCGAAGGCAACCACCGGGGTGCCGACGCTCATCGCCTCGAGCGCGACCAGCCCGAAGGTCTCGCGCAGCGAGGGCGCGATCACCACTGCGGCCTGCGCGAGCCAAGACGGCACCTGACGCCAGTCGAGGCCGTCGCCGTGGATGGTGCCGCGCTTGAGGTGAGCCGCCGAGTAACGGCACTTGTCCAATTCGGCCGCCTGGCCGCCGGCGGCGGCCTCGAATCCGGCCTCGCCGACGACTACCTCGATCGTCCGATCGACCAGCCGCCCAGCATCCAGCAAGGCCCGCACGTTCTTCTCCGGCCCGAGCCGGGCCAGCACACGGATCGGGCCGTGCCGTCGCAGCGCTTCCCGGCGTGAGTCGGATGGCGGTGTGTGGTCGTCGAGCAGGGCGTTGGGCACGACCTGCCAGCGGTCGGTGTCGTAGCCGCGATCGTGCGCCTGGTCGAGCACCGTCTGGGACGGCGCGATCACCAGGTCGGCGCGATCCAGGGCAGGCTCGAGGTCTTGATCGTGGCCGACGACGTGCATGGCCAGTACCGAGCGTGCCCTGCTGACCGGCGCGGCTCTGCCGAGGCCCCACAACCCGTCGGTGTAGACGGCGACGTCGACCCGGTGCTTGCGGTACAACTCGCACAGTTCCGCGGCGAGCAGGGCGTCCTGCCCGTGGGTGCTGGTCGCGTCGCGCAGTTCATCGTCGTCGCAGGGGAAGTTGACGCCCACCGAACACACCCTCACCACGTTGTCGTCCGAGGTGTCGGTCGGGGCGGCGGTCAGGATGAGGCTGCGGTGGCCGAGCTGGCGCAAGCCGTGGGCGAGGGCGGCGGTGGCGCGTTCGATCCCGGCCGGCGCGTTCGGCGTGTAGGAGGCCAGGACGAACGCGATGGTCAGCGGAGGCGGGCTAGGCATGGCAGAGGACCTCCTCTGGGCGTGGCAGCGGGGTGGTGTCCTGGTCGGCGGGCGGCTTCTCCCAGGGAAAGACGACCCAGTCCGAGACGGTCCAGACCGAGTAGTCCGGCAACGTGGTCGCCCCGGTGTTGAGGCACAAGACCGCGGTCAGCAGCTGCGCGCTCGGGCTGAGCAAGGGCGCGAGGTCGTGTTGGAGGCGGCGCAGGGTGGCGCCGCTGCCGCAGATGTCGTCCACCACCAGCACTCGGCCCTTCATCCGTTGCCCGTTGAGGGCGCGGATCAGCGGGTCGAGGTCGAGGGTCACCTTGCCCGTGGCCTGCTGGTAGGTCGCGTCGCCGGTGTTGTGGCGGGCGTGGACCGTACGGGCTTTTACGCCGAGCGTGGAGGCGATCATGCGGGCGGGGGCGACACCGCCGTTGGCAATGCCGATGACGTGCTGGACCGATTGGTGATCGCTCAGGATCGCGCCGGCCAGCAGCGTGGTGGCCTCGCGGAGCGCGTCGGGGGTCAAGCGCCAGATCTGGTGGTGCTCGAAGACCCGGCGTGTCGTGGTAATTCGTGGTCCATTCGTTGAGGGGCAAGGGATGTCGCGTCAGTGAGGTGGTCGCGGGTCCTATGCGCCTCGGAGTTCACGCAGGGCTTGCACGAGGTCGTACATGGGTGACCCGGCGATTCCGGCCAGCGCGGTCAGTGCGTGGGCGTCGAGTTCTTCGATGGGAGCGCGCCCGACCGGGCATTGGCGGGCTCGAACCCTCGCCCATCGCTGGAGGGGCTGCAGCCGGGGGTCGGTCGTGTGCGCGAGAGCCGACAGGTCGACCTTGAGGCGACCGTCGTGATCACCGAACGCGAGAGTGGTCGCGCGGAGCAACAGCTCGTCTGGTCGCTGTTCCAGCACAGCGCACAGTTCGACCAGCCGCTCGACAGAGAGGCGGCGTGTGCCGAGCTCGTAGGTGGCGAGGGTTTGCAGGGACACCTCGTCCTCCTCTTCGGCACCCATCTCCGCACGCATCTGCTTGCGGGTCCAGCCGCGTTCTTTCCGCGCGGTCCGCAGCAGGTCTCCCAGCACCCGCGCGAACTGATCGAGTTGTTCGCTGGTCGGCGTGTTCATCGCCAGTCCTCCTGTTGTGCGGTGCGTGCCCGCAGCCGTGCTGTGTCGAGACGGTTCGAGGAGCCGTTCACGCCGAGCCGTCCCGCGCGGTCAGTGCGAGGTCGTTGACGCCAAGCAGTGGGCGGAGGGAGGAAATGGCGTGCGAACCCGGTTGGTTGCGCCACACCTGGCCGTCGGCTCGGATCACGGTGAAGCCCCCGGCTGCCTCGCGGGTGCGCAGGCGTACGGGCACGGCCGCGGTGGTGCTCAGCTCGGCGAGGAGGTCGGTGGCTTCGTCGTCGGTCAGCTGCTCGGCGTCGGCCAGCGCGGCGCCTTCCCCGATGGGGAGCATTTGAAGGAAGGTCACCCCGTGCGCGCCGAGCGCGGCGGCCAGCTCGGTCATCGGCCGGACGCTGGCTCGCGCGGTGGAGCGTAGGAGCACGGTCTAGTTCTGGGTGGGGATGCCGTGGGCGACCGCCGCGCGGATTCCGGCGATGGCGCGTTCGAAGCTGCCGGTGCCGCGCCAGTGGTCGTGGCGTTCGGCGTCCGGGCCGTCCAGGCTGACCCGTATGGCGTCCACGCGGGACGCTAGGGCTTCGGCGCGGCGGGCCAGGTGTGTGCCATTGGTCGTGACGCTGACCGCACTGCCGCCGGCGACGAGGATGTCGATCAGCTCGGGCAGTTCGCGCAGCAGCAGTGGTTCGCCGCCGGAGATGTCCACCCCCAGGATCGCGGACTCGGCGAGCAGGTGTGCGATGCGGTGGCGGTCGGGTCGGGCAAGTTCGGATACGGCCTTGTCGTCCAGGCAGTGGGGGCAGGCGAGGTTGCAGCGCACCAGGGGCGACCAGCACACGCTGATCGGCTCGTTGGCGTGCACGGCCGCCGGGTGGACCTCGGGCCAGGATGCGACGTCGGCGTCGGACAGCCGGACACGGCCGGAGACGAGTTCGATACCGGCGCGGTGGGTCAGCCCGGTCAGCGGGTCGTGGACGACGCGCTCGCTGCCGTGTGGGCGCGTCGTGAAGGTGCGCGTCGTGGCGGTGCGTCGCCTGGTCATAGCGTGTCCTGCGGGGGCAGCAACTGTGGGGCGAACAGCTCCTCGAACGGCTTCGGGCCGACGTACTGGCGGCATGTGCAGGGCACCCACTGGTTTCCGATCCAGGTGCCGCCCTTGGTGCGCGCGTCCTTGTGCAGGATCTGGCCGTGGCATTCCTTGGTGTCGGGGTCGTGCTGTTCCAGTCCGTGCGAGCAGCCGCAGAATGCCTTCGGAGTGGTGTCTGCGGGTGTTCGGCGGCGGGTCAGCTTGCCGGACAGCAGTCCTGCGGCGAACAGGCCGGCGCCCACCGCGAGGGAGATCGGGTCGATCATCGGGCAGCGTCTTCTTTCTGGTCGGTGCCGTCGTGGCGGCGTTCGATGCTGGCGGCCGGGGCCAGGGCTGGTGGGGTCATCGCAGTACCTCGCAGGTGCGCAGCAACTCCGACATCTCGGCGGTGAACGAGTGGGTGCGGCCGGTCGGGGCGGGCCGCCGCATCAGGTCCCAGTAGCGGGCGAGGGTGTCGGGCCAGGTGGCGAGCTTGCGTTGCCACTGCTGCTCCGCGTCCGGTGGGTCGAGGTGGAACCCGACGACCTGCCGAAGCGGAATCACCAGCAGTCCGCTCGCGATCAGGCACGCGCCGAGGTAGGTGTCTTCCATGCCCCAGCCGATCCGGCCGAACTCGGGATCGAACCCTCCGACGTTGAGGACGGCGGCGCGTGGAACGGCGACGAGGCAGGTGACGACCATGCGGGGCAGGTCCCAGTCGACATAGCGCTGGCCGTAGCCGAGGTCGACGAAGTCGTGGGTGTGGTCGAGCGGACGGCCGTCGAGGCGCTCGGTCAACGTGATGCCGGTGTAGAGCAATGGGCGGCCAACCGGAGGTCGCCACACGACCCGGTGATCCGCGGCGAGGTGTGGGTGGTCGGCTAGGACACCGCGCCCGCCCTGGTGCAGGTCGTAGGGGAGGTTGTGGCGGAACCCGACGAGCACCGTGGTGTCGGTGGCGCGGGCGGTGACGTCGGTGATCACGTGTGGGGGCAGGACCATGTCCGCGTCGAGGTAGAGCACTGTCTGCCCGCGCGCGAGCGCGGTGCCGAGGTTGCGCGCGGTGGCCCCGCCCATTTGTTCCGGGAGTCGCAGGACCGTGGTGACGATCGGGTGTTGGGCGGCGATGGCGGCCGTGGTGTCGGTGCTGGCGTCGTCGATGACGATGACCTCGAACCGGTACTGGTGGTGCTGGCCTTCCAGGGCGTCGAGCACGGCCGGCAGGCAGTAGGCGACGTTGCGGGCCGGGACGACGACAGAGAGAGACCGCACGGCGGCGAGTGAAAGGGCCGATGGCGTGGGCTCGTGCCAGCCGATCCCGGAGATGGCTTCCCAGCTGCGGGTACTGCTGGTGTGAAAGTTGTTGCGGCGCAACAGCTCCTCGTGCAATGAGGTCACGCCCACCCCCAGCGGCGCAGGTAGGTCAACCCGTCCTGCCATCCCCAGGGGGCCGGGATGATCGCGATTTGATCGAACTGGTCGAGGTGGTCGAACAGGCGCTGCAAGGCGAGCAGGTATAGCGGCTCGACCAGGATCAGCATGTGCCGCATCGACGGTGTCTCGGCGAGTTCGGCGTCCAGTTGCTCGGCAACCGTCTGCTCGTGCAGGCGGACGGCTTCGGTCCGGTTCGTGAGCCGGTGGTCGTAGGTGGTGATCGGGTTTTCGGGGCGCAGCAGGCCGTGTGCGGCCGAGAGGATGCGGATGCGGGCTCGGCGTGCCGGGTCTGCGGCGAAGTGTTCACGCGCGTGTGGGACGCACGCGCCTTGGTAGAGGTCAAGTGCCGCAACGGGGGCGCTGGTGACGAGCTTCTCCCGCGAGCAGTTGAGGATGATCAAACCCTGGTCGGGTGTGAGGATGCGTGTGGTGGGTGGCCGGAGTGTCATGGTTCTCGCACCACCCGCAGGCCGACTCCGCGTGAGCGCAGTTCAGCGGGGGCGGCGTTGAGGAAGGTGCACTGGGCGTACAGCGGCGGCGCGGCGTACGAACCGCCACGGATGACGACTCCGTCGCTCATCGCGGTGCTGGCGGTCCATTCCCACACGTTGCCCGCAACGTCGAGCACGCCTTCGGGCGTGGCACCGTCGGGGTGCGTGTCGACCGGGGTGACTGTGCCGTGCCCGGAGTCGCGGAGGTTCGCGAACGCGGGTTGCCACGGCGTGTAGCCCCATGGCCAGCGTCGGCGGTCCGGTCCGGCGGCCATCCACTCCCACTCCGCCGAGCGCGGCAACCGCCCGCCCAACTGGCTGGCAGTGTCGGCCGCCTCGGCGTGGCTGATCTCGGCGACGGGGAACCGCGGCCCGACTCCGGGGTGCTCGTTCGGCAGGTGCCCGTAGGCGATGGGGGTGCCACACCCGGCGCGAGCTATGTCCGACGAATGGGGCCGATTATGTGTTACGCCGACACCACCACCGAAACCGACAACACGGTGACCGCGTTTTGTTACTGCGGGTGGGTCGAATACGGCCACACCCAGGAATCGGCCGACGCCGCCGCCGAAGCCCACCAGAACGCGCCCGACGTCATCGACGCCGACGCCACCGCCGCCACGGTCTGACCGTTCCCGCCGCCCGCACTAGATCGAAAGGACCACCCCGCGATGACCACGCCAGCCACGCCGACAACCGCCACCCCGGCGGCATCCGGCACGACGACCACCGCCCCGGCGGGCGGGCGGTTGCCCAACGGCGAACTTCGCCGACAGGTGGCGCAAGTCCTGACCGATCAGGCGGGCACCGAACTGACCCCGCGCAACATCGCCGCCACACTCGGCGGGAAGTCGTCGGGCGCGATCGGCAACGCACTCGCCGCGCTGACCGCCGGGGGTTACGCCGAACAAACCTCGACCAAACCGGTCCGCTACCGGTCGACCCCGACCACCGCCGACGCCGCCGCCGCGCCCGTGGCGGTCCCGTCCGGTGCACCCCGCCGCCCCCGCGCACCCCGCCCGACGACACCGCCACCCGCGACGACCACGCCCGCCGCCCCGGCGACTCCGGCCGTGACCGGTCCGGTGACGCGCCCGAACGGGCAGCTCTACCACCCGCGCAAGCTGTCCGGACTGCCGGACGTGACCGCGCTACGGAAGTTGCGTGACGCCGGGGTCGCCGCCCTGATGTACGGACCACCCGGAACCGGGAAGACCTCGGTGGTCGAGGCTGCTTTCGGTGACCTGGTCACGGTTCAGGGTGACGGCGACACCACGGTCGCCGACATCGTGGGCGAGTACACCCAGACCCCGGACGGCAAGTTCGTGTTCGTGCACGGTCCGCTGGTCCGCGCGATGCGCGAAGGTCGGACCCTGTTCATCGACGACGCCACGCTCATACCGCCGACCGTGCTCGCCGTGGTCTACCCCGCGATGGACGGACGCCGCCAAATCATGATCAAGGCCAATAGTGGCGAAGTCATCGACGCCGCCCCCGGTTTCTACGTCGTGGCCGGACACAACCCCGGCGTGCACGGCGCGGTGCTGTCCGATGCGTTGGCGTCGCGGTTTTCCGTGCAGATCCAGGTGTCCACCGACTACGACCTCGCCACCCAACTCAAGATCGACACCCGCGCCGTGTCCGTGGCGCGCAACCTGTCCACCCGACAGGCCAACGGCGAGATCCGGTGGGCACCACAACTGCGCGAACTACTGGCATTCCAGAAGATCGCCGACGTGTTGGGCGATGACGCCGCCGCCGGGAACCTGATCGGCACCGCCCCGGAAGAGGACCGCGACACCGTGGCCACCGTAGTCAAGACCGCCTTCGGCAAAACCGTTGCCCCACTGGCACTCGGTGCCCGCATCTGACCAACCGCCACCCGCCCGAACCGTCCGGAAAGGACACACCGCGATGACCGCGCACATGATCGCCGACCCCGCCGCCACCGCCTCGGCCGTGTTCCCCGCCGCCCCCGGATGGGACGCGCTCTCCGCCGCGCTGACCGCCGAAGTCCCCGCGATCGCCGGACGGGACGACCTCCTGGTCACCATCGCGCCCGGTGCCGGACACGGTGCCCCGGCGTGTTTCCTGCCCGCCACCGCCATGATCGAAGTCGACGGTACGCACCTGCACCCGGTCGACCCCGCCACCGCGAAACCGCACCGGATGAGCGACCGGAAACGCTACGCCCCCACCTGGGGCGCGCTGACCCACGAATGCGCGCACAGCAAACACACGGCATGGCTCGCCGCCGTGCCCGCCGACGCCGACCCCGGCGCGGTCGAGGCCGCCCTATTGCTGGAAGAGCCCCGGATCGAACGGGCACAGATCAACCGCCGCCCCGACGACCGCCACTGGTTGCGCGCGTGCGTGAAAACCATCGTCACGGGCGGCATGAAACTCAACGACCCCGCCTTCGCCCCGAAAATGACTCCGCGCGACGCCGCCCACACCGCCGCCCTGTTCCTGGGACGCACCGACGGCGGTATCCTCACCCGCGCCGAAACCGCCCCCGTCGCGCGCGCCATCGAAACCGTTCTCGGCGCGGACACTCGCGAAGCTGCGCGCGGTGTGGCGTAAAGCGTTCCGCACCGCCGACGACGACACCGCCGCCATGATCGAACTCGGCCGCCAGTGGTGCGAGATCATCGGACCGGACCCCGACGCCACACCGCCGCACCTCGCCGACCCGTCCGCCACACCGGACCCGTCCGGTACCCCGTCACCGTCCCCGCTGACAGACGCGATCGGCAAGGCACTGCGCAAGGTGACGCGCGCGGTAGCGCGGGCGAAGCTGCCCGAGGACCCCGCAGAGATCGCCGCCCGCAAGAAGGCCGCCGCCGACGCCGCCGCGAAGAAGGCCGACGACGCCGCCCGCACCGTGTTCTCCATGGTCGGTGGTCCCCGTGATGGAACCACCGAGACGACTGGCACCCGTCCGCCGACCACGGGCGAACGCACCGCCGCGCGGGTACTCGGGCGCGCGCTGACCACCGCCGGAGTCCGCGACCGAGTGGCAACGAAAACGACCTCGGCAATCCCACCCGGACGCCTTCGGATGCGCGGAGCGCTGGCACGCGAGGCACAACTCGCCGCCGGGGCGATGCCGACCGCCGAACCGTTCACCCGCACCACCCGCACCCCGGTCCCGACCCCGCCGCTACGGCTGGGCATCGCGTGCGACGTGTCCGGGTCCATGGGCAGCTTCGCGAAACCGGTCGCCTCGACCGCGTGGATTCTGGCCAACGCCGCCACTCAGAGTCCGGTGCCCGCCGACACCGCCACCGTGATCTTCGGGCACCACGTCCGCCCGATCACCCGCCCCGGCAAGGCCCCCGCCGCCGTGACCGAATTCGCGACCCGCGACAACTGGGAAGCCATCGACACGGCGATCGACGCCCTCGACGGCGCGCTCGGACTGTCGAGCCCCGGTGCCGCGCGGCTGCTGGTCATCGTGTCCGACGGCGACTTCCGCCCCGTACCCCGCCAGAACGGGCAGCAGCTCCTCGACCGGTTGCGCGCCACCGGTTGTGCGGTGTTGTGGATCACGCCGGACGTCATGTGGCGCAAGCCGATGACCGGGGCGACCGTGCACGTGATGACCGACCCCACCACCACCGCGCAGGCCATTGGCCGCGCCGCCACCGCCGCCCTGCGCGCCACCCACTGACACCCGCACCCGGAACAGATAACCCGCTGTCCGTCCACAGAGGAGGCCCCACATGATCACCAACGCCGCCAACTGGATCGCCGACCGGATGCTGCAGCTCACCTTGGACCAACTCCGGGAGGTGTTCCTCGCCGCCGTCCAGTGCCTCGACGAGGAAGCGGGAGAGGAGGTCGGCTGTGGGGGCGACTACACCGGACCGGCGGTCACCGGTCTGAACAGGCTGGCCGAGACGCTCGGCGTTCGCGGCATCACGCCCGCCGATGACCTCGTCGAGCTGTAGCCGACCCCCGCCCGCCGTCCACAACCCATCGGCGCGGCATCCGCCGCCCAACCTGACCCGGAGATGACTTTCGATGACCGACACCGACATCGCGACCGTAGGCGAACTGATCGCCGCCCTTCACCAGTACGACCCGGCCACCCCGGTACGCCTCGCCACGCAGCCCGGCTACCCGCTGGAGAACCTTCTCGCGCGGGTCGCGTGCACCCCGGACGACGCCGAGTACGAAGGTCCCACGCGCACCGACCCGCCCGTGGTGTGGCTCGGCGCGGGCGGACAGGTCGGGTACCTGCCCGCACTCGCCGCCAACGCCCTGGGGTGGTCGTGATGACCACCACCGCGCCCGGAATCGCCGCCGCACTGGCCGAGCGTGCCGTGCACGCCGCACACGCCCACCGCGCCGCCGACCCCGACGGATTCCACCACCGCCACGACGACTCCGACCAGTGGAACCGGTGGGCACGCCGCGCCCGTGTCGCCCGCACCGTCGCCGCCGCGCTGCAGGTCGGTGTGGACGGCGTACGCGTCACCGACGACCCACACCGCCAGTACCGCACCCGCACCGGACCGGTTCCCGGCGACCTGATCACCGTCACCGACCCGGTGACCGGGCGCGCGTGGCGGTTCATCCCGGACTTCACCAGCCCCGGCGACGGGTGGCTGCTCCTCGACCGCTGCCCCGGCTGCGAGAACGAGGTCCCCGTCACCCGCGTGGCCACGCTGGGCGACCTCGGCGAGTACCTCGACCCCGACGGCGACAGCCTGATCGCCGACGAGGCCCGCGACGAGTCGCTCCACCAACCGGGCTGCGCGCTCGGCTTACCCGCCGTGAGCAGTTCAACAGGCCCCACAACCCGCCCGCACGCCAGGAGGACTTCGTGATGGCCAGCAACAACCTCGGCACCACCGCACCGACCAACCACGCCTTCCCGCCCGAGACGGTGCTACTCGTTCCGGCACCGCTTCCCGCCGTCCCACTGCGTCCGCCCGCCGGGGCGTGGGGGCTGGTCGTGGTGGCGGTACGGACCACCGACGCCACCGCCCCGGACCCCGCCCGCACCGACACAGCCGACCTGTTGGCGGGGGTGTGGCTGCCTACGCGACCACCTGCGCATCTTCACACCGGGGATGTCGTGGTGCGCCTGCAGCTTCCCTACGCCAGCCCTCCGCACAACGGCGACGACCCGGCACAGGCCGACGTCGTCGTCCTCGCCGCCGATGAGAGCGAATGGCGCACGATCCGCACCTGGACACGGTCGATCGGGGCGCGCTGGCCACACGAAGCCGCCCCGTCGGTGCTGTGGCAGATGCGCCACCTCGCCGACGCCGCCTTCAACGCCGCCCAGTGGGCGACGCTGGCCGGGCCGATCGCCGCCGCCTTGCCCCCAGGCGTCCTCTCCGCTCGACTCGCCGGCGAGTCCGCGGCCTCGCCGGCGCCTCGCGCACCGGATGCCCTCGCCGAGCTGATCGAGGCCGGACTGGTCGAGGTGGGCGAGCAGCTGGTGTGGAACGGGCACACCGCCACCGTCCGGGAAGGCGGAGTTCTCCACGACGGCGGACCGCACGAGTTCGCCGTCTCCACCGTCACCGCGCTGGCCACCAGCCTCGCGGGCTACACCGTCAACGGCTGGCACCTCTGGCGACGTGCCCGCGACGACCGCCCGCTGTCCGAACTGCGCACCGCACTCGCCACCCGCTGAACCCCAGACAAACCCACCGACACGACGGAGACCGCCATGACCGCCTCAACCATCGAACGCGACCAGGACGCCGGAGCCACCTCGACCCGCTACCACTACACCCGCGTCGTCGAGATCGCCGGGCGCACCGTCCGCGCCCGCCTCGAGCGCGGCGTCTACCTCAACCACAGCGGTGCCGTCGCCGAGGTGCTCACCGACCAGACGGACTGGTCCACCCTCGCCGCCGACGACCTCAACAACTGGTGGCACGACACCCCACCCCCGAGCGTGGACGTCGACGCCGCCGCCGTACTCGGCCCGCTCGCCGAGCGGCTCCTCCACAGCGCCGCCGAGATTCTCACCGCACCGCCGCCCACCGTGACGTTGTCACCCCACCTCTACCGCGCGGTGAGCGCGTTGCTGGCCACCAGCAGCGGCTACAACGCCGAATGCCGCATCGACCCGAACGACATCACGTGGGCAACCGACAACGGCGGAACGCTGCACATCTTCGAGAACTCCGACGGCAGCGTCACCTTCACCAAAGCCCACCGCGACGAATGCCCTTTCGTAGCAAGCAAAGGCGGTCAGGACTGCGACGACGAATGCCACTTCGACCTTCCGAGCCGGATATAGAAACGCCCCACAGCACAGGAGATCAACCATGACACCCTACGTAGTTCCCGAGACCGTCATCCGTCGCTTCACGGAGAACGACTGCGAGGTGACCGCGATCGTCGCCGACCCCGCCGACGCGCAACAAACCTTGTACGGCACCGTCACCCGCGACGGAGCCCTCGTCGGCAGCTACTACTGCGCCGACCGCGTCCGCCAGTCCGACTGGCACATCGTGACCGCCCTCGGCGTTCCCCTCACCCTCGACGGCCAACCGGTGAACCCGGTCTCCGAAGGTGCCGCCGTCATCGTGCTGACCACCATTCTCACCGCCCGCGACAGCTTCGAGGTCGAACAGCGGCTCCGCGACGCGACCCGCACGCCGAAGGTGTGACCGGTGACCACCACCGCCGACTTCTACGACGGGCGCGGGCCGCACGCCGTCTGGCTCGGCTCACTCCAAGGTGACGCCGACCCCGCCACGGTGCGCGGCGTCGCATGTGGACGGCTGCTGCTGGACGCGACCGACCCGCTCACCTACGCCGACGCCGTGACCGACCTGCTCGACGTCTGGGCCGACGAAGACCACGGCCACGGCTGCCACCAGCGCAACGGCTGGCCGTGGTTGTGGCCGGACAGCCGCGACACGGACTGGGTGTTCACGTTCGCCCACGGTCGAGTGTGGATCACGACCGGGCGCGCGTGGCTGCGTGTCCAACAGCGAGTGTCGCAGTAAGACCGACGTAACCAATCCCATCCCTACGAGCACAGCGGGAGTTTCACGATGCCGGAGGCCGTCTCAACAGAAACACCCATCGCGGTGCAGTCCATGTCCGCCGCCGAACACTACGCCGCCGCCGAAGGTGAGTTTGCAAAAGCACAGCAACTCTCTAAGGCGGACCCGGACGAATACCGGCGAGTCATGGATTGCGCGGCGATGCACTTGCGGTTCGCCGAAGTGTTGACCTGCGGAGCCTCGCTCGTCATCGACTACGCACTGGCAAAGGAAAGTCCCGCCTATCGCGATGTGAAAGTGTCGAGCGCGGGCTGGGAATCCTCTGCGTGGAACGAACTTCTCGGACGAACACGAGGAACGCGATGAACGACAACAACGAAAGTGCTCAGGGCAAACAGTTCCGTCTCCTGGACTTCCAGCCGGACTGCCCGGACTGCGCTGTCGTCGTCGGCGAGCCACACGAATACGACGAGTACGACGGCGGGTGCGACGTCGCGCGTTGCCTGGTGACCGGGCTGCAGCGGCTGATGTGCGACCTCGACCACGATTGCGGGCGAGACGTCTGGACCGGGTGGTGGCCCGGTCAGCTCGACTGCGAGGAACTCGGCTGGATGATCGGCCCTGGGCTGCCCGACCTCAACCGGCTCTACACCGAGGCGACCTGGGATCCCGCACGGTGCACCTGGGTGAAGCCCGGCTGACCTCGGCCACTTAGCCGCCCGGAGGAGGTATCCGAAGCATGACCCGTGAGCACACCGACTTCTACGTCGGCACCGGGCCGAATGCCCGCTGGCTGGGCTCACTGTCCGATGTCGGCGGCCCGGTCGATCTGGCTCGGCTCGGCGCGGCGGGCGACGCCGCCACGGCCGAGGTTCTCTCCGCCGCTGACCTGGGCGCATACGAGGGGGCCGTTGCCGCGCTGCTGACGCGCCAGCGGGCCGTCGAGGTCGGTTTCGTCGTCGTACCCGGCCCGGCTGGGCAGGCGGGCTGGCCGTGGCTGGCCACCACCAGCAGAGGCTGGTACGCCCACGCCTTCGCCGATGGGCAGGTGAGGGTGTCCGCCCACGGCGGTCCGTGGTTCCGGCCCGATCCGCGCCGCCCCGACGGCGGTGCCGGGGCCGCGTCCGGTCCGGACGCCGATCTACCCGTCTTCGGTGACACCACGCCGAAGACCGCGACTTTCACCTGGACCGGCTTCCGGGGCCTGCCGATCCCGATCAGAGCCACCTTGCCACCCGTTCCGCCGGCCTACCTCGCGCGCCGCGGCGAGGTCGCCCTCGCCGTGGCTGGCGCCGCGGAGTACGTGCTGGGCCGGCGGTGGCCTCTGGCCGACCTCGCCGCCCCGGCGGTCCGCGAGATCCTGCACAGCTTGCTGCGGCCCGGCCCGGCTCGTGGCCTACATGCGCTTCCTGCCGCCGCGCCGTTCGCCCACGAGCGCGTGGTGACCGCGCTGCGGTTCGTACTCGACGCCGACCGCTACGCCGAGGGCAACAACCCTGGCCACGCCCGCGAGCTGCTGGAGTCCGCCGCCGACGTCGCCGCGCAGGCCGTCACCGCCCACCGCACCCACCAACCGCACCCGTGGCCACCGCGCTGACCACCGAACGACAAGGTTTCGATCATGGGTTTCACCGGCTCGCTCATCCTCGCCCGCACCCCGGACTCGCTGCTCGACATGGACCTGCTGGCCCCGCACGAGGCGGAGCTCGTCGGCCGCCATGACGACCACTGGCAACTCGCCGCCGTGCACGGAGACTTCCCGGACGTACCCGGCTGGGCCCGCCGCACTGGTCGCGGCTACGGCCGCGCCCGTGCTGATCGCGGTCGTCGGTGACAGCGACACCGCGCTGCTGCTGGCCGACAGCCCCGGCGGGCACCGGTGGATCACGGTGCTTAACGCCCCCGCCGACAGCGCGGGCCGGGCAGCTGTCGCCGACACCAGGGCGATGACCGCGATCGCCGAGGCCGCCGTCACCTGGGCCGCTGAAGCCGGGCACACCGTCGCCACCGATGCCGTCCTGACGGCGTTGTGCGAGGCCGACCGCGACAACCGCGCCGCCGACCAAGCATTCAGCGACGCCCTCGACGCAGGCGACTTCGCGGCAACGCACGAGGTTGTGCGCAACCAGATCTCGTTCATCGAGGTCTACGTGCTGCGGGTGCTGACCGCGCTCGGGGTTGCCGTGTCAGTCCAGGACACCGGTTCCTGGTGGGCGCATCTCGCCGACCAGGCACACGCGCCGTCCCCGTATCCCGGAGATCTGCCGACCGGATAGCGGCCGGACGCAAATGTGGTTGTGTCCCAACGGGGATTCCGTTGGGACACAACCACATTCGCCATGTCGTCCGGGGTGCTATTTCGTCGGTGCGGGGGCAGCCTCCTGCTCGGACGGGGCAAGCGCGAACCGCCTCGGCTTGTCCTGCGTCTTCGCCGCCACGCCGCCCTCGACCAGCTTGTCCAGCGCGTTGCTCACCGCGCCCGACGACTTCCCGCCCAACGCGTTCGCGATCGCGGTGGGACCGAACTCCTCGCCGGGGTGGTCGCGCAGGTAGTCCTCGACCATCCCGCGCAACCCACCGGGTGCCAACCGTGCCTTCTTCTCGCTCGTCGCGTCCGCACCATCCTCCGTCGGCTTGTCGACGTCGGTCGCCGCGCCGTCGGCGGCGGGCTCGCTCACCTCGGCGACGACAGGCTCCGCCTTCACGAGGTCGGCCGCTTCGGTCTCGACCGGGTCCTGCGCGTCCTCGGCTGCGGTCTCGGTCGGTGTGGTGTCCGTCGGCTCGACGGGGTCACCCGCGCCGTCCGTGGCGTCGTCGGTGGCGTCGTCGGTGGCGGACGCGTCCGGGACGACCGAAACGACGGCCGGGACCTCCGGTTCGGTGTCCGTGGCGTCCTTCGTGTCGGCATCCTCTGCCGCCGCAGCGGTGTCCACCGGAGCCGGGTCGGTCTGGGCTGTGTCGACTTCGGTGATCGCCCACAGGTCGGCGGCGCGCCGACCACCCTCGGCGATTCCGGCGGTGCGCGTGACGCTGCCGTCGTTCGCCCACTTGACGAGGATCTTCTGTGCGGTCGACTTCCCGATCTTCGCTGCCACGGACAGGTCGGCGGCGGTGCTGTTCGGGGCGGCGTGCAACGCCTCCCACAGCTTGTCTTCGGTGTCTGTGCGGACCTTCGCGGCGACGGTCTGCTCGGGAACCGACCGCAACGTCGGGGCGGGTGCGGTCGTGCTGGCGGTGGTGCGGGTTTTGCGGGTGCGGGTCTTGCTGGACATGACATCCCTCGATTCGCGTTCGTGATCGGTGGTGGGTGGTCATGCCCCGGCCGGAGCGGGTGTGGCCCCCGGTGCGCTGCCGGTGTGTTCGGGCTACACGACTATGGACGCTTCCTTCGGCCCATGAAGTCAAGCGGGTTCGGCAAACAAGACGTCTGTCTCGTGTGGATTGTGGCGCGGACTGGGGAATCGTTGCGCCACACGGGTCCACTTCGCGCCCAAGGCACACATGCCCGTTGACAATCACGCGATCACGAAGCGTCCATACACGTCGGCCACCCGGCCAACCACACCCGGAAACCGAAGGGGCGCATAGACAATGACGACCGACCACGACATTCACGAACCACCCGAACTGGCCCCCGACACGGCAGTGGACGCGCCGCGACCGGTACCCCCACCCGATGACACCACCGCGACCGCCGGGCCGTCACAGCCGCACGACGAGGCGGCTATGCGGGCGTGGGAAGGATTGCCGCCGGACACGATGATCCTCGCCCCGGCGTTCAACCCGCCGCCGATGCGATGCCCCGACGACGTGTGGGCGATGCTCGTGACGGCGGTCGACATCGTCGGCGACGCCGACCCCGACCGCGCGGGCGAGGTGGCGTTGTTCGCGGGCACCTGGGTGGCCGAACAGCCCCCGGCCGACAGCCTGTACGACGGCGACCTCGTGGTGCGCCTGACTCACCCGGCCGATCCGACGTACCCGCTGCCCCGCGACCACGCCACCGATGTCGAGATGCTGTTGGCGCACCGGGGACGTTGGCAACTCGTCGGCCAGTGGCGCGGGATCGACGACGGCTGGCCGAGTCTTGTCGCGCCGACGGCAGCCGCCGTGATGGGCCTGCACGGCGACGCCACCGAGGCGGCGATCTGGTCGGAGACCCCACCGCCGTCGACTTCGCCGCCGCTCATTAAGTGGGCGCGCGGAGGCATCGCCGAGCTACTGGACGCCGGACTGGTCACGGCGGGCGAGGAACTGGTCTGGAACCGCCGCAACCTCGGTGTCCGGCACACCGCCCGCATCCGGGTCGACGGCACCCTCATCCTCGCCGACGGTCGGGTTTTCGCCAATCCCACTGGTGCCACTACCGCGCTGGGTGGCAACCATCAGAACGGCTGGAATGCGTTTCAGCGGGCCTCCGATGGGCGCACATTGGGCGATCTGCGAACGGAGATCCGCGCCCGACAAGGGAAGTAGCCCGCCAGTTCTCCGTCTGACACATGTATTCCACGGGCCGGATCCGTTGTGGCGGGTGACTTGCTGCCGCGCAACGGATCCGGCTAGTCGGAACAACCGTCGAGACGTGGCTTCGCCGTGTTCGTACAAGCCCCCTTCTTGGCATTCCCGACAAGCCGATCAAGTTCACCGTTAAGGGGAAGGCTTCATGATTGCCGCGACAGCGCGAGACGTACCCGAGATCCGCGCGCGCATGACCGATTGGGCACGTGATCCCGGAACCGACGGGGCGGGCAACTGGTTCCGCTTCTTTCTGGGACCGAGCCCTGACGGTGCCACTGAGTCGCGGGTGTTCGATCGTGTCGACGATGTAGGAGCCACCATCGCCGGGACGCTGGCGGTCCAGCTTCCGGCGGCGGAGTTGTTTTACGTCTCCGCCGACATGACCGACCTCGCCCGTCATGCCGCCGACACACTGACCGACTACCGGCTGCACCCCGAAGACCTGCCCGCGCAAATCGGAGTCATGGTCTACGAGCACCCACCTGTGGAAGGGACGGCCGCCGCACGCCACAACGCGGTTTCGATTGTCTCGTGGGGACCGGGGCGCGGCGGCTTGTGGGTGCACACCTGGGCGACCACTTCTCCCTCGCAGCAAGGCATCGTCCGTATCGGACGCACACTCGCACAGGCACCCCGTGATGAAGTGCTGAAGCGAGCGAGAATGGCCGCCACACGCGACTTGCCCGAGCCGACGCCAGAGAACAAACCTTCGGAAAGCGAGGAGACCGCCGACCAAGTCGCCGACCATGTTCTCGCCACGTTCCTGCCGAATCTCGAACGTGCCCCGGTGCCGCCATCGTTCGTCCCGCCACACGGGTACGAGTGGTGCGCGCTCACACCGATGGAGTTCACCGAGATGGAAGGCTGGCCGGGCGGGGTATCCGAAGACGAGTCCTCTGACGACACCGAAGCCAGGATCGCCCTGCAGCGCACCATCCTCGCAACCTGGCTGCTGATGGGCCAGACCTTGGTGCGCTCGGAACAGATGACCGCGCCGCGCGCCGCCCGACGTCGGATCGAACGCCTCGACCCGGTTCTCGATCCCACCGTCCGCTACATCGACCTGCGGCGCGCCCGCACCGAGCCCTCCGACCGGCCCGACGACGACTTCGGGAAGGGCACGCGCGAGTACCGGCACCGGTGGATCGTGCGCGGGCACTGGCGCAACCAGTACTACCCCAGTCGAAACGACCACCGCCCGATCTGGATCGACCCACACCTTGCCGGTCCCGAAGACAAGCCGCTGCTCGGCGGCGAGCGCGTCAACGTCCTTCGACGATGAAACCCAATCGCAGGAAGTCGCCTTCCGATCATGCCTATGAGACCAAAGGAATCTCCCATGGAGCCGTTTGAGTCCACAGTGGATTGTCTTGTACTGTGGGGCGCGCGGGCCGGAGTCGGACTCGGCTACACCATGGAGGCTGCGGCCGTCAGGCTGGCCGACGACATCGCCGAGTTGCGTGACGACGGCGGTATCCCGGCACATGTGCGCACTGTGATCACGGTGCTGCCGCAGCAGCGGGTGCTGGAGATCCGGGTCGAGGGTCTGTCGGTCGAGGCCGACCCGGATCGCACCACCATCCGCGAGGTGACCTACGCGCTCTTCGAACTGGCCAGCTATCACAACATTGTTGCACTCGACGCCACCGCGCCTCCGTTGTTCACCCAGCGCATCCTGCTCGTCGGCAGCGACGGCCGACTGTTCTCTGCTATGATCGGCTCTGGCGTTGGCGACGTGGACTCCGTTACGCCGCAACAGAACCAGCGGGACGTGTAGCACCTGCGTAGTCATCTCCCTTGTACCGGTAGGGTTGCACCTTCACAACCTGGCCGAAGTCCGGAGCGTCCACCATGGAACCTCCACCTATGTAGAGACCTACGTGGTGGATGTTGTTGGGTGTGCCGTAGAAAACGAGGTCACCCGGCAACAGCGGCTGTCCGGCCGGAACGTGAGGACCGGCGTTGAACTGGGTCTGGGCGGTGCGTGGCAGGGTCACTCCGGCGGCGGCGTAAGCCGCCTTGGTCAAACCCGAACAGTCGAAACCCGCGTGCCCGCCATCGGGTCCGTTGCCACCCCAGACATACGGAAGTCCTCTCTGCCCGCAGGCGTAGTTGATCGCGGCCACCGCGACCGCGTTGGTGGCTTGGATGGCGTTGCAGTCGCCCGTGCCGACCGTCGCGGCGGCGTCGGCGTATTGCTTGGCTTGGTCGAGTACCTGTTTGACGTACCAGTCGGCGTGGTTGTAGGCGAAGATCGCCGCGTGCAGGTCACCTCGGCTGACTCCGTTGTCGCACAGGTAGAACGCGGCGGCGTAGATGGCGTCGTGCGGGTTGTACCGCGAAGGCGGACTGGCACCGCCGGGCGGGATCTGATGCCGGGCAAGCACTCCGGCGAAGCTGCCGGACAGAAACTGCATGGGCCCTGCGGCCCCATAAGCGTTTTCGCCGCTGCTCACGCCAGGCAGGGTGGAGCGGCCGTGGTTACTCTCGATCTTGCCGATGGCGGCGAGGATCGACCAGTCCAGCCCTCGACACTCGCCGGCCGCCGCCCGGTACAGCGCGAGGTAGTCGGCGGGGATGTCGGCCAGTGCGGTCGCGCTGGGCTGGCTACCGCCGCTGCCGAAGATGGCTGAGATCGCGCCCTGCACTCCACCGCCGATCAACATCGGGATGAACAGGATCGCGCCAATCACGATGGCGCCGACTTTCAGAATCATCCGGGGTTCACCGCCTGCCTGTGCTCGGTCCGCGCGAGATGGCGGCCGGCGGCATCGGCACGGGGGCCGGGGCCATCAGCGCCAACGTCGAGTCCTGCCCGAGGACGGACTCATTGCCCGCGTCGGTGCTGGGCGGCGTGACGTGAGGCCAGGCGTCGAGCAGCCGGTGCAACTCGCGCCGGGCGCTCACCGCGTTGGCGCTGGCGGTGTCCAGGGGCAGCCAGACCTCGTCGGCGGGACTCGGGTGCGCGGCCTCGGGGTTGAGCAGCTCGGCCGCGGCGGTCGCGACCGGGACCGAGCGCGGGTCGTCGAGCTCGCGCCAGGCCCGCGCCAGCAGCCGGCGAGCGGTGGCCTCGCGCCGCGAGGTCGGCAACCACACCAGCAGCGGAGTGGTGATCCCCGTGGCCTCGGCGAGCGCGGCGTAGCCGGCCAGTTTCCCGGCGACTTTGGCCAGCACTTCGGTGCCGAAGTCGTACTCGAGGAAGAACTCGATCTCCCCACTGGCACTGGCCCACCGGCCGTAGGCGTCGGGCTTGATCAGGTCCCCGAAGTGCCGCGCGCAGCGGGCCTCCGACCACCACGCTCCGAGCGTGCTGTGCTCGTCGGCGTCGCTGTGGCGGGCGCGGTCGACCAGGGCGGTGAACCACTCGGCGACCCCGACGGTGTGCGCGAGCCGCAGCGAGTGGGCCACGCCGAAGGCGCGGTCGTGGCGATAGCCGAGTTCCTTGACATCCAGGCCGTCCTCGGCGGCCAGCACCGCGGCCCCGGCGGGCGCGAGGACGTAGTGCATCGGCGCGGTGCCGACGGTGATGAACGGCTGGAACCGGTCCACCACGCCCCACTGAAACAGTTCCCGCAACCGCATCCGGCCGGACCGAAACGACGGGAAGGCCAACGCGGTGATCTGGTGGGCGGTGAGCACGCGGTGCTCGTGCAGCATCCGGATGATCCACCGATCGCGCGGGGTCAGCCGCCACGCCAGCACCGCCTGGTGATCAGCGTTGTTCGCCGCGCGCGGAGTGGGCCGGGTCGCCTTGTGGCCCCGAAGAGTGCGCTGCCTGGTGGGATTGGTGATCATGACGCGAACCTCCGGAAGTGTTGAGCGGAAAGGACTTCCGCCCGTTGTTGTGGGTGCGGCCGAGTCGGGTCAGGACTGCTGGCGGCGCGGGTCGGCGCTGCGTGCCCGGACGCCGGACTGGCCTCGGCGATCGCCGCTGGTCGGCCGCGTCTGCCCCGAGGTCCCGGCGGGCCGCTGCGGAGGCCGGGTCGGTGCATGTGAACCGGACGCGGGCGCGGTGGCACCAGGAACTCGGCTGCGCAAGGCACGGCGCGCGATGCCGCGGATCTCCCGTGCGCGGCCGGGAATCGCGCGAGGAAGCTGCTGGGTGCGCATGGTGAACGGCTGCGCCTCTTCACCGTTGAGCACGAGCCGTGCGGCGGCGTGGTAGACGCCCAGGTGCGCCAGGTCGTGCTCGGACAGTCGGGGTGCGGTGTGGCGGGACAGTTCGCGGGAGTCCTCCGGGGAGGCGTTGAAGAAGATCTTGCTGCGGGCGTTGGTGGACATGCCTTCCCGCAACTCACGGGGAAGCTGGCCAAGATGCTGATGCGCCAAGGTCATCGCGACGCGGAAGCCCCGTGCCTCGGCCAGCATGTCCTCGATCGGGTAGGGCAAGTTCAAGAAGTTGTGGCACTCGTCGATCACCATCGACGCGTCCCGGCGCTGGCGTTGCGGCGTGCGGGCGCGGGCAGTGGTGGCCTGCCAGGTCCGTGCGACCACCAGCGACCCGACCAGCCGGGTGGTTTCCTCGCCGAGCGAGCCTTTGGGGATGCGCACCAGGCAGATCCCGCCGTCGAGCACCTCCGCCATGTCCACTGTGGAATGTCCGCCCGCGATGGCGTCGCGTACGAACGGCCTCAGCAGGAACGCCCGCAGCTTGTTCATCAGCGGGCTGATCACCTGACTGCGGGAGGAGTCGGTGAGTTCCTCGTACCAGGACCAGAACCCGCGCAGCACCGGGTCGGTGACCCCGGCGGTGACCCGTGATCGGAAGGCGGGATCGGCCAGCAGCTTGGGCAGATCGGCGAGGGTTGCGACGCCTTCCTGGGTGCGCAGGGTCAGGCAGGCGGCGCGCATCACGTCGTCGGTACGCGGACCCCAGAACGCGGAGTAGACCCGCCGGAACACCGAGACGAGGTTGTCGACGGTCAGGTCGGTTTCGCCGCCGTCCAAGGGGTTCAGGCACGGTGGCCGGGACTTCGAGTCGGCGTCGAAGATCACGACACGGTCCGCTACCGAGCGAGGCAGGCGGGACAGTATGTCGGTGACGAGGTCGCCCTTGGGGTCGATCAGCACGATCCCGCGTCCGGCTTCGGCGTCGGCCAGGATCATGTTGCCCAGCAAGGTGGACTTGCCGGAGCCGGTCGCGCCGATGACGTGCAGGTGGTGCCGCGCGTCCGGGACCCGCAGCGCCACGGGGCGTTCGTGTCCGGTGTCGGTGACTCCGATCGGCTTGGCCTCGGGGCCGGGCGTGGCGATGCCCGGTGGCGGCGAGATGGCGCGGGCGCCGGCACGCTGCACGCCGGGGATCGCCTCGTCGGTCGGCAAGTGCGCCAGCGCCGCCAGTTCGGCCACGGACAGCAGGTCGCCCTTGCCGAGGCGCCGGTCGGCCAGGACGGGGCCGGGGTGGCGGACGCGGTGGCGGGTGTAGTGGTTGTGCTCGGTGTAGGAGGCGAAGCTCGCGGCCAGCGCGTGTGCCCGGCCGCGGGCGACGTCCCGTGCCTGGCGGACCTCGCTCTCGGCGGCGTCGGCGGGCAGGAGGGTGGCGACGGCGTAGCGGATGACCGTCTCGTACTGCGAGCCGCGCTGTTTGCCGACGATGGCGCGGTTCTGCGCCGCGTACTCGAGCGAGGTCTGCGGATCGCTGTGCAGCGCCCCGGACTTCGCGTTGTTCCGCGTGGACCTGGATTTCACGCCAGGAGTGACCAGGTCGAGCAGGCGGCCGACCACACGGGTGGAGCCGCCGGTGTGCACCCGCCGCGCGGAGCGCCGGGCTTGGGCGACCCGGCGGCCGGTGACCGGGCGCGCGAGGATCTGCACACAGGCGTACTCGTCGCGGCCGAGCCCGACTGGGGCGCCGATCAGGGCGCGGAGCGGGTCGGCGTCGAAGTCGGTGCGGATCGGCAGCGCCTCCGAGCGGGCAAGACGGAGTTCGCCGCCGACGACCAGCCGTCGCTGCTGGTCGCCGGGTGTGGGCAGGGGTGGATCGGCGGTGCCGACCCGCGTGTGTGAGCCGGGCCAGGCGGCCTCGATGGCGCGCTCGACCAGGCCGGGCGGGATCACACCAGGCACCCACAGTCGGATGCCGACCCCCGCCTCGGAGAACGTGTACTCGCAGGCCACATGGGGCTGCCCGGTGAACCACCGGCGCCAGGCCGGGCGCAGCAGCCCGACGAGGTTGGACCACAAGGCTGCGCCGCCCGCGGGATCGACTGTGGGCGGGGCGAGCACGGTGACCTGGCGGGCGTCGGCGACAAGCCTCGCGTGGCAGCGCCGCGCCCACCGGCGCCGGCCGATCACGAAGCCCGCGATGCCGACCGCGAGCACCGGGCCGACAAACGGCCCCCAGGTGATCGCCCAGTCCCGCAGGTGACCCAGCAGCGCGCCGCCGGGGTCGCGTAGGTAGTCCCCGAGCCACCCATTCGTCAGGCCCGTCCGCACGATTCCGTGAGCAGCCAGTGCATGGGACAGCTCGGGGCGGTTGAGGGCAGCCGGTATCCAGGAAAGCATTACGGGTCCTTCCAAGAAATGTAGGAAATGCTCAATCGGAAAAGGGACGGCCAGCGTCAGGCGGCGTCGAGTTCGATGTCGTCATCAGCACCGAACGAACCGAACTCATCGCCCTCAGCCGCATACGCCTGCTCGCTGGCAAAGCCCAAGTCCACGAAGGACTGCTCCTCGGTGTCGGCCTCGCCGGGGTCGACGTCCGCGGCGTACCCGGCGAGTTCGGCCGGGTTGCTCGTGACGAGGTAGTGCTCTGTGTGTGAAGCAATACTTTGGAACGCGACGCGCTGGGTGCCCGCCGACAGCAAACCCTGGCCTCGGTCTGCCGACAGCAGGAATTGCCGTTCCCCGGCCGACAAATCGAAGGTCTGGGTGATCTCGTCGATGGCCTGCGACGCTTGCCGCAGCAAGACCTGGGTCGCCGCGTTGGCCACCACGGCTTTGCCGAGATCGTTACCGAGAACGTCGGCGGTGTCCTGGGTCGCGACTGTCAAACCCGCCCAGTGTTTCCGGGAGGCTTTGGCCATGCGGAACAGGAACTCCGCGCCCGACTTCTCTTTCATCAGCAGCCACGCCTCGTCCACGACCACCAGGCGTGGGCGGCGAATCGCTGGGTTGGACACCCGCCGCCACACCGCGTCCAGGGTGAGCAGCGTGCCGATGGCTTTCAGCTCGTCGGGCAGGTCCCGCAGGCTGAACACCACCAAGTGACCTTCGGGGTTGGTGGTCGTCGGGCCGTCGAACAGCTGCTTGAACGCGCCCTCGACGAACGGGTGCAACCGAGCGGCGAGCTCGACGGCGGCCGGGTCGCCGGCCTGGCCCGCGGTGGCCAGCTGGTCGCGCAAGGTCCGCAAGGTCGGTGAGGGACGAGTCCACGTACGGGCGTCGGCGGTGATCCCCACCGACTGGTACGTCGCGGCGATGCCCCGGTCCAGCGCGGCCCGCTCGGCGGCCTCCAGCTCACTGCCGACGAGCACCGCGATGACGGTGTGCAGGAACAGCGACCGTCGCACGAGGGCGTCTTTGGGTGCGGTCCGGCGGCCGTCGGCGCGGGTGTGGATGGGCAGGTCGAACGGGTTGAGCCGGACGTCGCGGGCACCGAGATGGACGTAGGTGCCGCCGACGGCGGCGGCCAGGCGTGCGTACTCGTCCTCCGGGTCGACGACCGCGATCTCGATTCCCCGGTACAGGCTGCGCAAGAGTTCGAGCTTGACCAGGTAGGACTTGCCCGCGCCGCTGCGACCGAGGATGACGGAGTTGTGGTTGTGCATCCCCTCGCCGAAACGATCCCAGTGCACCAGCCCTTGCGATCCGACGTTGTAGCCGTAGAGCACCCCGGACGGCGCGGCGACCGAGGTCGGGTCGGCCGCGGGCAGATCCGGGCTGGTGAACGGGAACGCTGCCGAGAGCGCACTCGTGTCGAAGGTGCGGCGCATCCCGATCAGGTCGAGGCCCATCGGCAGGGTCGACACCCAGCCCTGCAGTGACCGGTAGGTGGTGTGCTTGGCATCCAGTAGCAGGCTCGCCGCCAGCGAGCGCAGCGCCGCTACCTCGTCGGCCAGTGCCCGTTCGGACGGGGCGTGGATCGTGAGGTACAGCCCGACGCGGAACAGCTTGCCTTCGCCGCGCGCCACGCGGGAGGACAGGTCGTAGGCGTCCTCGGTGGCGGCTTCGACCTGTGGGTCGTAGAGGCGGCCGTGCTCGGCGGTGTGCCGCCGGCCGCTCTCGAGTTTGGCGAGCTGCTTCTTCAACCTGGCGGCGGCGGTGGCCGGGTCGATCGGCTCGACATGCAGCGCGACGTCGAGGCGGCCGGGGTAGGTCAACAGAGGCGCGAGCCAACCGGGGTGGACCTCACGCGGGAAGCCCGTCACGGCGAAGCTGGACACCCACTCGTTGCCGACCTCGAGATGCCGCGCGCCGACAGATAGGGCGTCCGGCGTGAACGCGGCTGCCCGGTGGTGCGCGGCGGGCCGAGTGTTGGTACGGCGCTGGGCGCGCCGCGTTCGGGTGGTCATCACAACCGCCCCCTCTCCGGGTAGTCGTCGTCTTCGTCCCCGTAGTCCCAGTCGTCGACCTCGCCGTCGTCCGGGCCGTACTCGTCCTGGTCGACCGCGGCACGGTCATCGCCCTGCCAGAACCTGCGGTCGTCGGCGAGGTCGCCGTCGTCCAGGTCGGTGCCGCCGGCGGTGGTAATGACCTCGTCGGCACCGGCCAGGGCCGCCGAGGGCGGCAGCAGGGTGTCGGGGTTGCACGCCGAGGCGAGCACGGCGGTGGCCTGCCCGGCGTCCAGCGGGGTGACCACGATCCCGGCGGGCGCGAGCAGCTCCATCGCTTCACTGAGGCGGCGCACCAGCCGGGACTCCGCCGCCCGCCGTGCCCCCGCGCTCGCCTGTGTGTTCTCGGCATTCGCGCGGCGTTTGCCGCGGGTCAGCGAGGACAGCACCGCCAGCGGGCCAGGGCCGCCGAGCCCATCGGTCGGCCCGGCGGCGCCCATCGGCTCGCGCAGGATCAGCAACACCTGACGGCGCAGCAGGTCGGTCTGCTCGCCGAGCTGCACGAGGTAGTCGGCGTGCTCGACGGCGGCGGCCTCCAGCGCCGGGTGCGGCAACCCGCCCGCGCGGGTCCGCAGCTCGGCGATCTGGCCGGACAGGTCGAGTCGTTCGGTGCGCACCAGCACCTGCACGGGCGCGGTCAGGCTGTGCAGATAGCGGCCGAAGGACGCGACCAGGGACTCCTGCTCGGCCGGTGTCCGCAGCGCGAAGTTCACCGTGGACGCGACCGCGACGACGGCCAGGCCGTCGGTGCCCAGGTCGACCACGCCGGTGTCGGTGACCGCCTCGGCGGGCAGCCGCAACGCCGACGGCGAGATCTGCTCGGGCACCGGCGCCTTGCTCTTGGCCTTGGCCGACCGGCTCTTGCCTGTGCCCGCGGTCCGGCTCGCACTCGTGGCGGCGGTCTGGGCGGTCAGCCATTCCGGCGCGGGGCGAACGCCTTCGGGGGCGGCGACGCGGTGGCGCGGTCCCATGCGTTGCCGGATCGCGGCGACCAACAGCCGGTCCATCGAGATCCCGTCGCGCTGGCCGAGCGCGATGACGGCCGCGCTCACCCCGATCGGGATGGCCAGCGCGAGGAACACCGGGAGCGGCACAACCGCGCGGGTGGTGGTCCACCCGGCGTAGAGCACGAGGCCGGTCACCGCGAGGATCGCCAGTTGGCGGGCGGTCAACGGGCCGATCACTTTGTCGGCCATGTCGACGTCGGCGGGAATGCGAACAGGCGAAGTCACGACTTACCTCCGGGCGTGGGTGGTGGCGGCGAGGGGCGCCGCGGTGGTTTCGGCAGGTCCAGCGGGAGGCGGAGTTGTTGCCCGGCGGGCGAGGCCGGTCGCGGCGGTGGCGTCGCCGGTGGCGGGGTCGACGGGCGCGGTGTGCGGCGCACGCCGTCGAGAGGGAGCGGGTACTGCCCGGAGCGGGTGGCCCGATTGCCCTTGTATGGATCGAAGGGCAGCTCCATCTGAGTGCCGCGTGCTCGAGCTGGGGGTGCGGCCGGGGGCGGCGGGCTCGATGGACGGGGTGTGCGGCGCACGCCGTCCAGTGGCAGCGGGTACTGCCCGGAGCGAGTCGGCCGATTGCCCCGGTAGGGGTCGAACTGCAGCTCCATCTGCTGCCCGCCCCGGCGTCGACCGCCTGGCTGGTTGGGTGATGCCGGAGGCGGCGTCGGCTTGACCCGCTCGGCGTCCAGCGGCAGCCGGTACTGGCCGTCGCGTCCGAGGACCGGCTTGTTCTCCGGCCAGTCGTCGCCGAGTGGCAGAGCCAGCTGGCGGCCTTGACCGGGCTTCGGTTTCGGCGCGGGAGCGGACTTGGGTTTGGCGGCCGGGCGGCTGCGGCGTACCCCGGTCAGCGGGAGCACGTACTGGCCGTCAGCGTTGGCGCGTGTGTGGGCGTAGGGGTCCGTCGTTCCGCGACCGCCGCCGCCCCCGTTGCCTCCGCGACCACCGCCGCCGGACGGTCGGGGCTTGCGGCCACCGCCGCCTCGGCCGCCAAGCAGGCCGAAGGTCTTGTAGGCGATGAAGCCGCGCACGATCGAGCCGAGGATCGAACGACCACCGCTGCCTTTGACCGAGGACAGCACCCAGAACGGGATCTTGAACAGGATGTACATCAGCGCGAGCGCGACGAGCAGGTTGACCAACCCGCTGACGGTCGGGCCGAACAGGGTGAACCCGCCGGGCGCGAGGAACACCTTCATCGCGGTGATCAACGTCAGCGACTGCACGACCTGGATGGCCAGGCAGCCACCGAACGCTTTCCACCACCATTTCGCGATGCCCTCGGTTTGTGGGAGCGCGTGGAACATCAGTGCGATCGGCGCCCCGGCGATCAGGATCACCGTCAGCGCGACGCGCACGACGTAAGTGACCAGCAGGACGACCAGCATCCCGGCGAGGAAGATGCCGATGAAGATGATGAAGATGCCGCCGTTGAGCGAGCTGAGGGTGAGGTTGCGCAACGTCTCGCTGGCCGAGCTGGCGTCCAGGCCGCCGCCCATGACCGCCTGGGCGAGCCCGTTGGCGATCTCGATGCCCTTGGTCGCCACCCACAGCGACAGGGCTCCGGCGAGGAACCCGACGACGATCCGGGGCGCGATCTCCTTGATCGAGTGCCGGGTCTGCAGGGTCTGGTAGCCCATCACCAGGATCCCGGCGATGAGGATCAACATCCCGTAGCAGGCGAGCAGGATCTGCCAGGAGTTGTCCCACAGCTCCCCGATCCGCGGCAGCGAGTCGGGCGTCGGGGTGGTCAGCAACGTCTTGGACAGCAAGTCCAAGAGCGGGTTCAACGCGGCGGTGACGATGCCCCGGAAGAACGCGTTGATCGCGTTGGTGATGCAGCCGCCGATGTCGGTGATCCCGCAGTCGGCCTCGCCGTTGTCACCGTTGCCGGGCTGGCCGGTGCCGGGGTTGGTGGGCGGTGCCGAGGTCGGTGGTTGCGGGATGCAGCCCTCCCCCGTGCACGGGGGAGGCGCCGGTGTCGTGGGAGACGGCTGCAGGCACTCGTACTGGAGCGAACCGGGGAAGCACGTGACCGGCGTGCTCGGCCCGGTCGGGATCGGCAGCGGGATGCCGGTGAGCGGCGGCGTGGTTGTGGGCGCGGGAAGGTGGCAGACCGGAAGCGGCGAGTCCGGTGTGCACGGGTCTCCGGTCGGCAGCGGCAGCGGCGGGGGCTGCGCTGGCTGTACCGCGGCCGGACCACCGGGCGTTGCGGCGGCGCTGACGGCGAGGGTGCCGCCCAGCAGGACGACCAGGCTCAGCGCCAGCATCACCAGCGCTCGGCTTCGCGTCATGCGCAGCCGCCGAACCCATCGGCCGGGCCGGGTGCGCCGGCCACCGGCTCGCCGCGTGCTCGCGGCCGGGGGCGCGAGCAGTTCCCGGTTGGTGCCGGTGGCCTCCGCGCGAGCCTGTGCGGGCTCGTCGGAGCGCAGGCTGTGGACGGTCGGAGCGGCCGATGTCCGACGACGGGCGGGCCTGGTCGTGGACATGGCTCAGGCCCCCACGATGCCCTGGAGCACGGTGACGACCAGGGGTGCGAGCGCGGCCAGGCCGTAGCCGATCGCGGCGGCTTTGAAGCACTCCTTGGCCTTTTCCTGCTCGCCGGGATCGCCGCCGCCCATCACCCGGCGGACTCCGCCGATGGACAGGAAGACGGTCGCCAAACCGGCGAGCACGCCCATCACCCAGTTGCGGATGTTGGTCAGAACCTGATCAACGGATCCGGCCAGGGCGACCACTACGGTGTCCGCATGTGCGGCCGAGGCGGGCACGAACAGCGCCACGACGGTCACGCCGGTGAGCAGTGCGAGGTTCCGCCGCAGGGTGGTCCGGCGGCCCGCCGACGCGGAAGACATCCGAGGTGTGGCGGGCGCGTTGGCAGACGACTGAGAGGTGCAAGGGCTAGTGCGCCGGGCTCGGCGAGCCGCCCCGCGAGGAAGGGTGACGGGTCCGCGGCGAGGCCGACGGTCGCTGCTGCGACGGTCTGGCCGGCGGCGGACGGGCGAATGGGTCAGGCGCATCGCGGCACCTCCGGAGTCGTGCTCGACAGCCGCCGGGGTGTTCCGGTCGAGCGGTCGAGCGAGGTGGTGTGCGCGGGAGCGGCTGGGGTCCTCCCGCAGCCCTCGACTCCGGATTTGGGGGCCTTTTTCCAGGCGCGTGACCGAACCGTGACCAACAACTTTCCGCCGATCCTGGTCACCGTGCGTGACTTTCGGGTCGGCCGGAGTGCGGCACGGCTGGCATCACTCGCGGCGGCGGTGATGGCCGTCGCGTTCACCGCACGGATCTCCACATCGCGCTCGCGGCGGTCGGAGGGGTCGTCGTGCGGGGCCTGGTCGGTGAGCCAGGCGAGCAGGCGCGCCTCGGCCTGGCTGCGGACCCAGTGCAGGGCGGTGACCTTGACGCCACGGTCGGCCGCGGCGGCGGTGAGCGTGTAGTCCTCGAGGCGGGTGGAACCGATCAGTTCGGCCTCGTCGCCGGTGATCGCCCCGTCGGCGACGGCGCGGGCGAGGACAAAGTCCGGGTGCCCCCACGGCGGGGTCGGCTCGCTGGAGTGGAAGTCCTCATCGGTGGGCATCGGGCGGTCGAGCGCTTCGCGGATGAACAGGTGTCCCGCGCGCAACCCGGCGCAGCGCAGCCGCCACATGACCCACGGCTTGGCAAGGTCGATGCTCGCCAGCTCGGACAGGAATCCGGTCAGGATCGCGGCGTGAATGTCGCGGTGGTCGTCGGCGTAGGGCGCGGACAACTCGGCGGCGATGGCGAACAGCGCGGGCAGCGCGACGCCGACGCACGCCACCGTCCAGGTGCCGCCCTCGTCGCGAGAGCGGGTGACCAGGTGGACCCAGATCGGGTCCACGGTGGACATCGGAAGGGTGGCGTCGAGAAGAAGGTCCCGCAGCTCGTTCAGGGGTACCCGCCGGCGGGGCAGGCCGGGGAAGAGCCAGCCTTCGATGGAGACCGGGCTCGGCCCGGCGACCAACCACTCGAACGCTGTCCGCGCGGAATCCAGCGGCAGCGAGTCACGCTCGAAAGGCGTGCGGCGGAATATGCGATTCGGGGCCATGTCGGCTCCTTTGCGTGGTCCGGGAAACAGTGACCAGGCAAGGAAGCCAAATGAGGTCCACCAAAACGCCACGAAACCGCCACCAAATGGCCTCCAAAGCGCCACCGATGATCTTGACTAGCCACTCTCAGCCGCCACCAAGATCATCTAGGGCTCCCGCGCGCGCCCGCTCTGACGGCCGGACAAGATCATTTGATGATCGCCGGTAATAGGCTTTGAACTGCGACAACAGTGTTTTGGTGGCGTTTTGGTGGCGATCCGGTAATACCCCACAGAGCGAAGATCGGGCCGCAACGCGGCACCGGCTGCTCTCACGTCTTGAGGTCGCCGGAAAAACTATGGAGCCCGCTCGACGGGCAGCTCGACACAAGCTCTAAGCGGGCACGCGCGCGCGAGCCTCATACACATTCTTTGACCCCGAATAGCGGCGAACATTCGGCGATAAACATTAGGTAACAGCCCTGGAAAAGTGGGTCGTTTTTCGGAGTTGGGGGGTGTCACAGGGCGCCACGTATCGCGGCGCGCACCCCAGAGGTTCTGCGAGGATTCCATGACCCAGTCCGACCACTCCACGAGCCGCGGACCGAAGCGGCGCGGTGACACGACTCGCCCGGCGAGCACCCGCTCCGGTACCCGCCGAGGCGGGGATCGCCGCCCCTATCCGACCGCGTCGACCACCACCAGGGTCAGTCCCGCCAAGCCCGGTTCGGCGAGCACCCGCTCCCGGTCGCGCGGGTCCACGGCGACGCCCACCCCGGCGACGGTCTGGACGGCCGGTCCGGCGCCGATCGAGCTCGGCACGGCCTGGCCGGAACCGATCGTCAGCAAGATCGTCGGCTCGTTCAGCGAGTCCGGCGGGCGGGTCGTCCTGCTGCCCTGGCCGACCTCCGGCGGCCGTGCGCCGCTCGCACCGGTCGGCGCGGACGGGGTGATCGACCATGCCCCGGCGACCGAGCCGGACCACGCGCTGGCCGACGCGCTCGCCGCCGTCGAGGCGCTTGACCGGACCGGCCGCGTGGTGCGCGTCGCGGCGGACCCGACCGCCACCGGTCCGGGTGCGCGCCCGTTCTGGGCCGACCTTGTCGGCGACTCCGATCGCTCGGCCGTGACCGTCTTCCCATCGGTGGCGTCGGGCGTCGGCGACGGGGTGTTCGACGGTGCCGAGGACGCGCCGGCCGACAACGACCTGATCATCACGAGCCTGCGCCCCGAGCACGGCGGCGACCAGTCCAGCGACCTCGTGGCGTTGGTCGCGGCGCGACTGCTGCGGGTCGGCGGGATCCTCGTCGTTCTCACTCACTGTGACTGGCCCGCCGGGGAGCTGATCGACCCGACCGGCGCTGTCGTGGCATCGGCGCAGAATGCCGACCTGCTCTATCTGCAGCACATCGTGGCCCTGCACGCGCCGGTGCGCGGCGGCCGGTTCGCCGCCGAATCCCTCATCGAGCCCGACGGTCCGGCGGCCGGGAACGAGGCGCGCGCTCGACACCGCGCGGCTGTACGTGGGCTGCCCGCGCCGCATCGGCGCATCCACTCCGACGTCCTCGTCTTCGCTCAGCCGCATGACTACGAGCCGCCTCGCCAGAGCCCGGCCGACGCGGCGCTCGAGAGCGGAGTTATCCGATGACCTACGCCCAGGTGCCGAACCCCGCCCAGCCCGGACACCACCGCCAGGAAGGCACGACCGTGGCCGACGACCGCTTCCCGCCCGCCCTGTCCGACACCGGCACCAACCCGGCCCCGGCCCGTGTCGAGAACCCGGTGGACGGGCCGACCCAGCGCGTCCCGCGCGCGCTCATCGACGACCTCGACGGCACCACAGGTACGCCGCCGGAGCGGGTCGTCGACGACTCGGCGGGTGACGTTGCGGTGTCGGTGTGGACGACCGCGCAGACCTCCCCGGCGGCCCAGCGCAAGGGCCGCTACACGCCCGAGTCGACCGCGCACCCGGCGAAGATGCTCCCGGCCGTCGCGGCGCACGCGATCGCCCACTACACCGAGCCGGGCGATCTGGTGCTCGACCCGATGTGCGGGATCGGCACCACGCTCGTCGAAGCGCTGCACGCCGGGCGCCGCGCCGTCGGTATCGAGTACGAGCCGCACTGGGTCGACGTCGCCCGCGCCAACCTCGCGCTCGCCCACGACGCCGGGGTGCAGCACGAGGGGCGGGTGTTCCACGGTGACGCCCCGCCAGATTGCGTCGCTGCTCCCGCCGGAGTACGTCGGGCAGGCCGCGCTCGTGGTCACGTCGCCGCCGTACGGACCATCCACGCACGGGCAGGTCGTGAACGGCCCAGGCAAAGGCATCCAGAAGTACCACCACCTCTACGGCAACACCCTCGACCGCGGGAACCTCGCCAACATCGGGCACCACCGGCTGCTGGCCGGGTTCACCCGCATCCTCGCCGGACTCGCCACCTACCTGCGTCCGGGCGGGCACATCGCCATCACCATCCGCCCCTGGCGCGAACACTCCGAACTGATCGACCTGCCCTCACAAGTCCTGGCCTGCGGACTGCACGCCGGCCTGATCCCCGTCGAACGCTGCGTCGCGCTGCTGGCGCGCGCCGCGGAGCACGACCTCGTCGCGCGCGGATCCTTCTTCCAGCGCGACTTCATCCGCAAACAGCGCGAAGCCGGGCTGCCGCTGCACCTCATCAGCCATGAGGATGTGCTGATTTTCCGCACGGCCCTGCGCCGCCCGGCGGGTTCGGGAATCTCGACGGACCGTCAGGATTCCCGACGTTTCCTCACCGGCCGAACGCGGCACGCCCAGAACCCGAGCGGCGAGTCGGGTGTGCCGGATAGCTGGGCGGCATGACCACCCGGCCTCGCCGCACCCGAGCCCGGTCGGGGCGCGACTCCGCCCCCGTCCTCGTCGCCGTCACCACGACGGCGGCGGGGGCGGTGCGGGCGGCCACTTCGCCGACCGTGCCGGACGAAGCGGCGCAGGGCATGTCGATCGCCGCGAGCACCGGACCGGTCGTCGGGTCGGTGTGCACGGGCTACCTCGGACTGGACCTCGGCGTACTTGCCGCGCTCGGCGGCGGACGCATCGCCTGGTGCGCCGACCCCGACCCGCACATCGCTCAGATCCTCGCCACCCGGCTGCCGGGCGTGCCCAACCTCGGCGACGTGCGCGCCATCGACTGGACCACGGTGGAGCCAGTCGATGTGCTCACCGCCGGGTTCCCCTGCCAAGACATCTCCGCCGCCAGGCGGCGCGCGGGCATCGAGAACGGAGCACGCAGTGGCCTGTGGACCGACATCGTGGCGGGCGTTCGCCTACTACGACCCGCGCTGCTCGTCGTGGAGAACGTCGCCGCGCTTCGCTGGAAAGGCGGAGGTCTCCACCGTGTACTCGGCGACCTGGCCGAAGCAGGATATGACGCGCTCTGGCGTAGTGTCCGCGCCGCCGACGTCGGCGCGGCACACCGCCGCGAGCGGGTGTTCCTGTGCGCCTGGCCCCGAGCCGGTGCCGCCGAGTACGGAGGCGGAGATGCTGCCGACCCCGACCGCGCACGACGGTTCCTCCAACGGCATCTCAGCGTCCAGCAGACAGGGCGGCCCGTCGCTGTTGGACCAGTTGCGGCTGCTGCCGACACCGACCGCCTCGGACGCGAAGAACTGCACTCACCGGACGCAGGGTGGTGGTCCGTCGCTACCCGACCAGGCGCGGCTGCTGCCGACGCCGAGGGCATCCGACACGGGCACGGCGGGGCGCCGGGCGGGGGTGGGGTTTCGACCGCCGTTGTCGCAGCAGGTGCTTCCGTTGGTCGACCCCGAGGCGTTCCTGCCGACGCCTCGGGCGACCGACGGGACGAAGGGCTGCCCGGCGCAGCGCGGGTCGAAGGGCGACCTGATGTTGCCGTCGGCGGTGATGCGCCTGCTCGTCCCGGACGCGGGCGGCGGCATCTCGTAGCCGTCGCCGACCCGGATCTCGCCTCGTCGGCACCGGTGCAACCCGAGGTGGACTGGGGCGACTACGCGTCGGCCGTGCGGCGCTGGGAACAGGTGCTCGGGCGACCCGCACCATTCCCCACGCAACCGGGCGTCCACGGGCGTCCCGTGCTGGCCCCTGCCTTCGTCGAATGGCTCCAAGGTCTCGAGCCGGGCTGGGTGACGGGTCTCCCGCTGCCGCGCACCGCGCAGCTTCGTGCGTTGGGCAACGGTGTCGTCCCGCAGCAGGCCACGTATGCCGTCGGCTTGCTGCTCGCCGACCTCGCCGCACTCCTCGGCGCAGGTTCGACCGAGCCCTCCGGATACGCAGAGGAGGCGAAGGCGGCATGACCAATTCAGCCTCTGCTCACGACGCCGGTCCGGTCTTGCGATGCCTCTCGCTGGGCGCCGGGGTCCAGAGCAGCGCCGTACTTTTGCTGGCCTGCGAGGGCGTGATTCCGCGCTTCGATGTCGCGCTGTTCGCCGACACCGGCTGGGAACCACGCGCGGTGTACGCGAACCTCGCCCGGCTGCGTGCGCACGCGGAGACGTTCGGCATTCCGGTGCGCACGGTGTCGGCGGGCAACATCCGCGACGACGCCTCGATCCGGCCCACCGGTTCGTGTCGATGCCACTGCACGTTCTCAATCCAGACGGCAGCCGTGGCTTGGCGCGCAGGCAATGCACTAGCGAGTACAAAATTTCGCCGCTGAAGAAGGCGGCGCGCGAACTGCTCGGCTACCCGCATCCGCGCCGTGTGCCGCGCGGGGTGTACGTCGAGCAGGCCATCGGCATCAGCACCGACGAGTTCACCCGCGCCAAGGACTCCGGCGTCAAGTACCTGCGCAACGTGTTCCCGCTGATCGACCTCGGCTGGGACCGCACGCGGTGCGCCGACTATCTCGCCGAGCGCGGGTTCGGCGAGACGGTGAAAAGCGCCTGCGTCGGGTGTCCGTTCCACGGCAACGCGGGCTGGCGCTGGCTGCGCGACAACGACTCCGACGGCTGGGCCGAGGCGGTCGAGTTCGACAAGGCCATCCGCGACGGTTACCCGCACGCCACGACTCAAGGCCAGCAATTGCGCGGGCAGTACTTCCTACACCGGTCCTGTCGGCCGCTCGACGAAGTCGACCTCGACCCGCCCGCTCCGGGAAAGCGGCACCTGCGGCTGGTCTCTACCAAGGCGGTGGAGGAGGACGACCCCGACGGCTGTTCGCCTTGGTCGTGCCGGTCTGGCACCCCGGTCACCGAGGAGCGTGCGGCATGACAGGGCTGCCGCGCTCGCGCGCGGAGGCAGGGCACGGACTCCTCTGGTCAGGTCTGGCGGTGTCGGCCGCCAACTGCCTGCGCTTCGCGCTGGCTTGGCACACCCGGCTTCTGACCTCCTTGCGCGTCGAAGAACCCGGCCGCCAGCCCGACCGCGGGCGACTTCCGCGCGCGGCAAGGAGCCGCGAGCACGCGGCCAGAGAACCGGACGCACCCGCCCTGGCTCGCCGCGCCCGCGCCAGGCCGGAGGCCGGACGGCCGCTCGCGCGCAGAACTCAGCCGCCGCATAGCCCTTTCACGGAATTGGAGAACCGCCATGCCTTCGAACACCACCGCGCAGGATGAGTCCGGCGACCGCATTCCGCGTTGGGCCGCGACCGCCGGCCACCAGACCTTCGGGCAACGCCTCACGGCGATGGGCGCCCGACTGTTCGGTTCGGCGACGGACCCGGACAAAGGTGAGGCAACGCCGTCGTGGCAGGTGCGGCAACACGTTTTGCGCGACTACCACGGCACGAATCTCGCTGCGGCTCGCACCGTGTCCGAGGAGTTGGTGCGCGCCGGTTTCAACACCGGGGACGTGCCTTACGGCTATCGCGCCCGGCGGGTCCGAGTCACCCCGGTGGGCCGACAACCGCGCTGGCGTACCCGGCTGCTGATCGAACCGGTCGAAGCGTCCACGGTGCGGATGATTTTCGTGTGGAGGGGCGAGGATCGCTTGTCCACCACGGAGATCCGTCGCCGACTCGCCGCGTCCCGCTACCCCGCGCCGTTGGACCCCGAGACGGGCGAGCCCGGTGTGTGGACGGTGGCGATTGTGCGGGCGATCCTGCGCAACCCGAAGTACCTCGGCCGCCAGGTCTGGGGGCGCACCCAGCACGGAAAACCGACTCCACGAGCTGACTGGGTCTGGTCGGAGGTGTGGGTGCACCCACCGCTGGTGACCGCCGAGGAGTTCGCCGTCGCCGACCGACGCTCGTGGGGTGTCCCAGCCTCGGCCGGGGCCAACGACCTCTCCGCGAAGGCGCTGCCGCCCGACCAACGGCGGGCCGCGTGATGGCCGCGAACCACTACCCAGACGGGCTGACGATCGAAGCCATCACCGCACTGCAGCGGGAAGTCAACGACGAACTTCGGCGGGAGGGCTACCCCGTTCAGCCAGTACAGCTGGCGTTCCGGGTGGTCCGGCCAGCCCCGGCACACAGGCTCCAGGCTGACCACTCGTCACCACGAACCGGCGGCTCGCCAACGCGGTCGCAACCGACCGGAGGTGGCTCCGCCCGGAGCCTTCAGCGGCCCAGCGGACAACGAGGGCGCCCGGCCGACGATGTGGCAGCCAGTTCCGGTTCGGGGTGACCTGTGACTCCGCAGAGAAAGAGAAGGCAGAGAAAAGGCCACCCCGCCAATACTCGGCGTGTTGCGATCCGAGGAATTCGCCACGATCCGCCAGACATTCGCAAGCTCGCAAAAGTCATCGTGAGTCTCGCAACAACAGCAACGCAAGACGAAGAGGTGCCCGCAAGTGACTCGTTCAGCGCACGAGAATCAATCGTCGCGCCAGAAGGGCAACGAATCGACCATACCGAAGCGGCGTAAAGAATCGCGGCATATCGAGGTAATATTTTGAATTGAACAAACGGAGATTCCAACTTTCGGGTGGTAGCCATTTTGTGGCGATCTCTCATTCCGAACTAGACGGGAAGAGCGTGGGATGACGGGCGCGAACGCAGAACCTTCCGACAACTCGTGCAAGGGTGTTTTCCCCACGGCGCTACCGGCAGCCTCCACCGCGGCGGAGCCGAAGCTTCGGGTCGCCACCTATCGGCGCGTGGCGTCAGACATCCCGGTCACGACTGCATCCCTAGACGCGCAGCGCGCGGCGTGCCAACGCCTTATCGAACAGCTCGGCCTGCACCTCGTTGACGTGTTCATCGAGCCCGCGCACTCGGCGACCGAGACGAGTGTGCGATGACCAGCGCGTACGAAGATCTCTTCGACGAACTGCTAGGGGATGACGCTCTTCCGGTCGTCCTATCGACGGTCACCGAGGCGGTGGAGCCGGGCAGTCGGGCAGTGATCTATCTTCGGGTGTCATCGGCTGGCCAGGTCAAGAACGACTACGATCCTGAAGGCATTTCGATACCCGCCCAGCGCGTCAAGTGCCGGGGCAAGGCCGAGCAACTCGGCTTGACGATCATTGATGAATACGTCGAGCCTGGTCGCACGGCGACCGAGATGTCGAAGCGAGTCGAGTTCCAGCGGATGCTCACGCGAGTGCGGAACGCTGGCGACGTCGACTACATCATCGTCTACAAGCTCTCCCGGATGGCGCGGAACCGGCTCGACGACGCCATCGTCATGGCTGATCTCCGCAAACGCGGCGTCACCCTCGTGTCGGCCACCGAATCGATCGACGACTCACCTGTCGGCCAGCTTATGCACGGCATCCTGGCCACCTTCAATGAGTACCAGTCGCGGGAGTCGGGTGCCGACATCGCGTACAAAATGAAGCAGAAAGCCAAGAACGGCGGCACGATCGGCCGCGCCCCGCTGGGCTACCTCAACGTCCGCGACCGGTTCGACGGCCGCGAGATCCGCACCATCGCCGTCGACCCCGAGCGTGCACCCTTTGTCCAGCTTGCTTTCGAGCTCTACATCACCGGCGACTACTCGTTGGAAGACCTGTCCGACGAGCTCTACGATCGCGGACTGCGCACCCGGCCCACCGGCCGTCATCCCGCCAAGCAGGTGTCGATCAACAAGCTCTCGATGATGTTGCGGGACCGCTACTACCTCGGGTACGTGGAGGTCGACGACGAGGAGGTCCAAGGCCGCCACGAGCCACTCATCGACGAGGACCTCTTCGACCGCGTCCAGGATCTCCTCGAATCCCGCTCCACAGCAGGAGAACGCCGCCGCGAGCACCCCCACTACCTCAAAGGTTCGCTGTTCTGCGCACGCTGCAAGCGAGCGGGCATCACCCAGCGGATGATCGTCCAGCACACCGTCAATTCCCGTGGCAGCGCATACACCTACTTCTTCTGCCGCAACAAGCAGAACGGCACCTGCGAAGCTCCGCACATCAACGTCGCCCTCGTTGAAGACGCCGTGGAAAACCACTACGCGACGATCCGCTTCAGCACCCAGTTTATCGCTACCGTCCGTGCCGAGGTCGCCCGCGCCATCGACGAGCAAGAAGCCTCCGAGCGACTGCTCCACAAGCAGCTCACCACGGAGATGAAGGCGCTAGACACCCGCGAAGAGAACCTCATCGAACTGGCGGCCGACTCCACCATCGGGCAGGACAAGATCAAGACCAAGCTCCGCGAGATCGCCCGCCAGCGACGACGCCTCGGCGAACGCCTCACAACCACGACCGAGAACCTCTCGGACAGCGCCGGGCTCATCGAAGCCGCGCTCACCTTGCTGGAGAACCCTCAAGAGCTCTACCGCCGATGCGACGAACAGCAACGCCGCATGCTCAACCAAGCGATCTTTTACTGCATCTACGTCGATGACGACCAGATCGCCGACCACAGCCTCCGGGAGCCCTTCGCACACCTGCACGCCGTCCAGAGCGACTGGCGGACCACTGACGTGACCGTGCCAGAGCCACGAACCGACGCCCTGCCCCGAAATGCCAAAAGGGCCGCCTCCCAAAAGGGAGGTGGCCCCGTGGCTACCAACAGTCTTCAGGTCCTACTACGTGGCGTTGTTTCGGCCCCGTGTTCTAGTAATACCCCTAGGGTGGAGCTGAGGGGAATCGAACCCCTGACCTTCTCGATGCGAACGAGACGCGCTACCAACTGCGCTACAGCCCCTGGTGAAACGTGCCCCTCGTTTGGGGCTCCATGAGCGTATCAGTGGCTCATGGAGCCCCAAACGAGGGGGGTCACTCTCCGGAGGCCCGGCGGAATGGCCTGGTCCCGGGCTCGTCGAGCTCGTGGAAGGCCGGGTCCTCGTCGTCGAGGTCGACGACGACGGCTTGGCGCCGGAGGCGGGACATCGGGGACGGCTTGCGTTCCACGACTTCCGGGCGTTCGGTGGCGACGACCTCGATGTTGTCGTGCGGTTCGTCGTCGGCGATCGGCGGTTGGCGTGGGCCGCGAGTGTTGTTGTAGCGGGCGAGGCGGCGCTGCCGGATGTCGTCCTCGATGCGGACCTGGCGGCGCAGGTACGCGAGGTAGCCGATGAGGACGGCGTCGACGATACCGTTGGCCCACCAGATCATCGGGGTCAGGAAGCCGGCGACGGCCGCCGTGGTGACCACGAGTACCAGGAGCGAGATGACGATCCGCTGCCGGAACGCGTACTTGGCGCGTGCGGCGATGTCGGCCGCCTCGGGGTCGAATCCGCCTCGGCCTGGCCGGTAGCCCGCGCCTTGGCGTTCTTTTTCGGTTTGCGGCCCGCGCGAGGGCTGGGGAAGCGGTTCGGCTTCCCGTTCCTCGTCTTCGAGGTCGGCGTCGAGTTCCGCCTCGAGTTCGGCCAGGTCGTCTTCTACCGATGGTTCCGTGTTCTCCGCCATGGCGAACTCCTCCGGTCCCTCGTGGCGTGTGCTCCCGCTCCGCACGACTCGCGCCGCCAGGGCCGAGTCCGTCGTCCGCGCGACCTGCTGGCGCTTGCGAGCGACCATGGGCACGAGAACGACGAGCCATGCCGCTGCGAGCGCGACGATGATCACCGAACTGGGCATCTCCCGTCACCTCCCCCGATCCACTGCTGTAGTCACGCTAGCCACAACAGTCACACACGCCGCGCAGACTCGCCGGTTTCGATCACGGAAAATGCATCACCAAATTAGGTGAATCTCACAGTTTGTGGTAACGCGGTCACTGGAACGACCCGGTGATGGGCTCAAACGCGCTCGGCGAGGCCTTTCGCGACGAGCCGGGACACCAGTCCGTCACCGGTCTCTTCCTTGGTGACGGCGTAGCAGAAGTGGTCCCGCCAGCCGCCCGCGACGTCGAGGTAGCGCTCGAAAAGACCCTCTTGCCGGTAGCCCACCTTGCCGAGAACCCGCAGGCTGGGGGTGTTTTCGGGGCGGACGGTCGCCTCGAGCCGGTGCAGGCCGCCGAAATCGAAGACATGGTCGGTGACAAGTGCGACGGCGCCGGTCGCGACGCCGCCGCGGACGATGTCCGATGACACCCAGTAACCGATCCAGGCCGACCGGAGCGACGCCCGGATGACATTACCCACAGTGATCTGTCCGGCGAAGCGTCCATCCACCGTGATGGTGAACGGAAGACACTGTCCGCGCCGGGCCAAGCCCCGCAAAGCCATCCATTGCGACGGCCACGACCAGAACGCGTTGCGATCCGGCCACGGTCCGATACCGGTCGGTTCCCACATCTCGAGGTGTTCGCGGTCCCGCAGCCGGACGCGGCTCCACTCGCCGGCGTCCCGCAGCCTGACCGGCCGCACGGCGAGGATTCCGGCTGGCACCCGGAGCGGCCCGAGTTTCGCGGGCCAGCCAGGGTGCCTGCTCTCGATCGGATACGCGACGCCGGAGATCGGTGCGCCCATTACGCCCGCTGGGCCAGGAAGGTCACCTTGACCTGCTCGCCCGCGGCGACCTCGGTGAGGTCTTCGTCGATGTTGATCAGGCAGTTCGCCTCGGCCAGCGACGCGAGCAGGTGCGCGCCGGAGGTGCCGAGCGGCTGCACCAGGTACTCGCCGTTGCCCTCGTCGCGCAGCAGTTGCCCGCGCAGGAAGCCTTTGCGCCCCTTGGTCGAGGTGATCGGGGAGAGCAGCCGCGCGCCGACGATCCGGCGGTGCGGGTTGCGGGTGCCGCGCGCGGCGCGGATGAGCGGGCGGACCAGGACCTCGAACACGACGAGCGCGCTCATCGGGTTGCCTGGGATCAGGAACGTCGGCACCGAATCGGGGCCGAGCCTGCCGAAGCCCTGCACCGAACCGGGGTGCATGGCGACGCGGGTCATGTCGATATGACCGAGGTCGGACAGCGCCGCGTGCACCTCGTCGCCCGCGCTTCCGCCGGCACCGCCCGCGACGACGACGATCTCCGACATCAGCAGACGGCCTTCGACGATTTCGCGCAGCCGTTTCGGATCGCCGGGGACGATGCCGACGCGGCTCACCTCGGCGCCCGCGTCCCGCGCGGCCGCGGACAGCGCGTAGGAGTTGACGTCGTAGACCTGCCCGACCGACGGGGTGCGGTCGATGTCGACCAGTTCGTCGCCGACGGACACGATCGAAACCCGCGGCCGCGGGTACACCAGCACCTTCGCCCGGCCGACGGCGGCTAGCAGGCCGACCTGCGCCGAGCCGATGGTGTCGCCCTTGCGGACGGCGACGTCGCCGATCTGCACGTCCTCGCCGGTCCGGCGCACGTAACCGGCGGACGGCACCGACTTGTGCACGGTGACCTTGGCCTGGTGGCCGTCGGTGTAGGCGGTCGGGACGACGGCGTCGGCGAGCGTGGGCAGCGGCGCGCCGGTGTCGACCCGCACGGCCTGGCCCGGCTGTAGCCGCCGCGGCTGGCGTGAACCGGCGGCGATCTCGCCGACCACCGGCAACTGCACCGGCTCCTGGCCGGCGGTGCGGACGTCGACGCTTCGTACCGCGTAACCGTCGACGGCGGCCTGGTCGAAACCGGGCAGCGCGTGCTCGGCGACGACCTCTTCGGCGCACAGGAGGCCTTGGGCCTCGGAGATGGCGACCCGGACCGGGCGCGGGCGTACCGCGGCGTCCAGGGTCAGCGCGATCTGATCCTCGACGGAACGGAACTGTCCCGCGTCTTCGGTCTCGGCCGCTTCGGCGATGGGCTCCGTCATGACTGGGGGATCTCGATCCGTTCGTTCGACCAGGCACGCGATGAAGGCCCGTCGGTGAACTGAAGTTCACCACCGTTACCAGGGGTGATGCGGCCCGAAGTCAGGGAAATCGCCCGATCGGGCAAGCTCCTCGTCGTCCGTGCCGCCGGGGTGGTCGCTGCGCCTGTCATAGGCGTGAAGCCTAACCTGACCACGTGGGCAAGCCCGGCAATGAACACCTGAGCAAAGCGGAGTGGCGTTCCCGGATAACCGCCGAACGGCGTTCACAGGTGTCGGAGGATCGGGCTCGGGAGGCGGTGTCGCTGGCCGCCGCGGCCGCCCCGCTGCCGGGTGCGGTCGTCTGCGCGTACGTGCCGTTCGGGACCGAACCGGGCTCGACGCTGCTCCTTGATCAACTTCTCGACCAGGGCAAACGTGTCCTGCTGCCGATCGTGCCCGACGAGCCGGGGCCGCTCGGCTGGGCCGGTTACGAAGGCCCCTCGACGCTTGGGCCGGGACGGCTGCGCGGGCTGCTCGAACCGACGGGCCGTCGGCTCGGTCCCGACACGCTGGGGACCGCCGACCTGGTGCTGATCCCCGCGCTCGCCGTCGACGACGAAGGCGTCCGGCTCGGTCGGGGTGCCGGATATTACGACCGGTCACTCTCCTTCGCCGCGCCGGACGCCGCGCTGATCGCCGTCGTCCGGGACGCCGAACTCGTCCGCGCCCTGCCCGCGGAACCGCACGACGTCCGGATGACCGGTGTGCTGACCCCGGACCAGGGCGTGGCCCCGCGGCCGGTAATACACTGACGCCCCGACGCAGTGGTTCAGAAAGGGCACAATGAGCTCTGACGCGCACCTGTCCGATCGTTACGCCGAGACGCTGGCGAAAATGCGTTCCGCGGGAGCGCACGCCATGGAACTGGCGGCCCTGCGACGGCGGCTCGAGCAGCTGTCCGAACCCGGCGCCGGTGAATTGCCGGGGAACGAACTCGAACCTCTCGGTGACATCAGCAGGCTGGTGGAGCTGCCCGAGCCGGACGCCGAAGAAGCGCGCCGGGTCCTGGACCGCACCGCCGTTCTTAAGCTCAACGGCGGTCTCGGCACGAGCATGGGGCTCACCGGGCCGAAATCGCTGCTGGAAATCAAACCGGGGAAGACGTTCCTCGACGTCATCGCGATGCAGGTGCTCTCCACCCGCAAGAAGTACAACGCGCGCCTTCCGCTGATCCTGATGAATTCGGCGGGCACCCGCGAGTCGTCGCTGGAGTCGCTCAAGAAGTATCCCGATCTCGCCGACGACGTCATCCCGGCCGACTTCCTGCAGGGGCGCGAACCGAAGATCACCGCCGACGGGAAGCCCGCCGAGTGGCCCGCGAACCCGGAGCTCGAATGGTGCCCGCCGGGGCACGGCGACATCTACATCGCGCTCGCGGTGAGCGGGATGCTCGATCTGCTGCTGGCGCAAGGCATCCGCTGGTGTTTCGTGTCCAACGCCGACAATCTCGGCGCGCTCCCGGACGCCCGGATCGCCGCGTGGCTCGGAGGCGAGGACATCCCGTTCGCGATGGAGACCGTGCTCGGCACCGCGGCCGACCGCAAGGGCGGGCACCTCGCGCGACGCGACGGCCGGATCGTCCTGCGCGAGTCCGCGCAGGTGCCCGACGGTGACGACTCGTTCGGCGATGTCGCGAAATGGCGCTTCTTCAACACCAACAACATCTGGTTCGACCTCGAACGCCTGAAGGCCTTGCAGGACGCCGACCCGGCCGCGCCGGAACTGCCGCTGATCGTGAACCGGAAGACCGTCGACCCGGCCGATTCGGCCAGCACGCCGGTGATCCAGCTCGAAACGGCGATGGGCGCGGCGATCGGTTCACTCGAGGGCGCGCGGGCCATCGAGATCCCGCGGACCCGGTTCGCCCCGGTCAAGACCACCGACGACCTGCTCGTCGTCCGCTCCGACGCGTACGTGCTCGACGACGGCGGGGAGATGATCCCCGAGTTCACCACCACCCCGCCGGTCGTGTCGCTGAGCAAGGAGTTCTACAAACTCCTGCCGGACTTCGACGCGCGCATCCCCGACGCCCCTTCGCTCAAGGAGTGCACGAGCCTCGAGGTGGACGGCGACGTCACTTTCGGGAAGAACGTCGTCGTCCGGGGCGACGTGAAGATCACCGGTCCGAAAACCGTTCCGGACGGCGAAAACCTCTAGGCCCGCTGGGCGATGAACACGTACTCGCGTCCTGGACGGTCGGGGGCGTCCCGGACGTCCAGGACGCGGAAGCCGTGTTCCGCCAGCAAAGACTCCAGGTCTTCGCGCTCGCGGAACCACAGTTTCGAATCCGAGGTGACGACCTCGCCGTCTTCGAACCGGTAGCTGTACCGGAACGAGACGAACGGGAGGTCCACCTCGGTGACCTCGCGCCACTGCTCGACCTCGCCGACACCTGGGACGTCGATGGTGTCGTGCGCGGTGTCGGCCGCCCAGTCCTCCCAGGCGCGGCGATCAGGGCGCCGGATCTCGAAGACCAGATGCCCACCCGGCGCCAGCGCGGTGTGGACACCTTCGAGAGTCCGGCTCCATTCGCCGTCGGTCAGGAAGACCTGGGCCACGTTCCCGGTCATCACCGCGAGATCGGCGCCCGCCTCACCCACCGCTTTCGCGTCACCATGGATCCAGGTGATCTTCCCTTCCGGGTCCTTGGCCTTCGCGACCTCCAGCGACGCCTCGGCGGGATCGACCCCCACGACCTCGATCCCGCGTCCGGCGAGGAGAACGGCCAGGCAGCCGGTGCCGCAGCCGACGTCGAGCACTCTCTTCGCCCCGAGTTCGCCGATGATGGCGAGGTAGTGGTCCAGGTCGTCGCGAGCGCCGTCGAAGGCGTCGTAAATCGGTGCGAGCCGGGCGTGGGCGAAGAGCGCGTCAGGCATTCGGCGACGATAGTTCCGGGACACGCTCGGGGGCCACGGATTTACGGTGGGGCCGCCAGGCCCGTTCTCCCAGCAGCGCCAGGAAAGCGGGCAGCAACACCCCGCGGACCAGCGTGACGTCGATCAGCACGGCGACCGCCATCCCGACACCCATCATCTTGTACTCGATCGCGCTCAGCGTGATGAAGACGCTGAACACGCCGACCATGATCACCGCCGCGCTGCTGACCACCCCCGCGCTCGTGCCGGTGCCGCGGACGATCGCGGCCACGACGCCGTCGCCCCGGTGTTCGCGGATCCGGCTGAGGATGAAGATGTGGTAGTCCATGCTCAGCCCGAACAGCAGGACGAACATGAACATCGGCAGCCAGCCGACCACACCGCCGTAGGGCGTGAATCCCAGCGGGGAGGCGAAATGGCCGTCCTGGAAGATCCAGGTGAGCACGCCGTAGGCCGCGCCGATCGACAGCAGGTTGAGCACGATCGACACGAGTGACACCGCCAAGGACCGGAAGGCCAGCAGCAGCAACAAGAACGCGGCCAGCAGCACGAAACCGAAGACCAGTGGCATCCCCTCGATCACCCGGTCGGCGAAGTCGCGGGCGTTCGCCGTGCGGCCCGAAACCGCGAACTCGACGCCGTCGACCTCGCCGATCGTCGCGGGAAGCACCTCGGTGCGCAGTTTCGCCAGCGCGGCGTCGGCTTCCGGGTCGCGCCCCGACCCGGACAACGGAACCCGGACGACCACCGCTTCGCCGACGTCGGCGACGGCGATCGGTTTGTTGAGCACCCCACCGGTCTCGCCGATCCGGCGTTCGAGATCCGTGATCGCGGACCGCAGGGCCGGGCTGTCCACCGGGCCGCCGTTCTCGGCCGTCAGTACCACCGTCGCGGGATAGACGACCCCGGGGAAGACTTGCTGGGTGCGGACGGCGGCGTCGATCGTCGCCATCGACCGCGGCAGGCTCTCCGCCGGCGTCGGATCCTGCAGGCGCATGCCGAGCGCGGGCAGCGTGAGCAGGATCAGCGACGCGGTCGCGAGCCCGCCCCACAGCGCGGGCCGCCGGGTGACCGCGCGGGCCGTCGCGGACCAGAACCGCGAGTTCTCCGCGGCGGTGCGCCGTTTGCCCAACCAGGGAATCCTGCCGCGGTCGACCTTGTCTCCCAGCAGTGAGAGCAGCGCGGGCAGCACGGTGACCGAGCCGAGCACGGCCAAGCCGACCACGAACGCCGTGCTGATCGCGAGCCCGGTGAAGTTGTCTAGTCCGGTGAGCACCAGCCCGCTCACGCACAGGACGACCGTGACGCCGGAGACGACCACGACCTGCCCGGACGTCTTCGCCGAGATCCGGATGGCGTCGTCGACGGAATGGCCTCGCGCGCGTTCTTCTCGTTGCCGCCGGAGGAAGAACAGCGAATAGTCGACGCCGACGGCCATCCCGATGAGCAGGGTGATCACCGTCGTCGCGCTGTTGATCGGGGTGAAGTCGTCGACGACGGAGAGGAACCCGAACGTCGCCGCGACACTCGTGCCCGCCAGCAGCAACGGGACCGACGCCGCGACCAGCGCCCCGAAGACGATCAGCAGGATCACCAGCGTCATCGGGAGGGAAAGGAACTCCGAGCGCTCGACGTCCTCCCGGATGCCCTTGTCGACCACGGACGACAGGCTGAGATCTCCGGACAGGCCCAACCGGACCGAGGGATGCCGGGCGGCGACCACGCCGACCTGCGCGGCCGCGGTCTCGAAGTTCGGGCGGATGTCCTTCTCCTCGCCGGCGATCGAAAAGCCGACGAGACCGGACGCGCCATCGGCCGAGATCCGCTCGGCGCCGTCGGAGGCCAGCGGTGATCGGACGTCGGTGACGGAGCCGGCTCGGGTGAGTGTGGTGACCAGGTCTTCGGTCGCCCGCCGGAGTTCTTCGTTCGCGGCGAACGGCGGTGAGCCGGGGTCCTTCGCCTCGATGAGGACGTTCTCTCGTAAGGGATCGAAGGTACTCTGGGCGTTCAAGGCGGTCTGCGCGCGGCCGGATTCGCCGGGATCGGTGCTCCGGCGGCCTTCGCCGTCCAGCAGCGTTCCTGACAGCAGGGCGATGACCACGAGGGCGACCCAGCCGACGAGGGTGAGCGCGCGGTGCCGCACGGACCAGGCGGCGATTCTTTCGGGCAGCATGAACTACAGTCCTTTGCGTGAAGGAGTGAGATGCCTCGGGCGAGGTTTTTGCTTCTTCTTTCCTGGGCCGTCGAGTTGCCGCTCGGCGGCCCAGGGTCTTTTACCGGCCGGTGGTCAGTCGACCTCCTTGAGGATCCGTTCGACCGAGCCCACACTCTTCTGGAGATCCGCGAGGCGCCCGTCGAGTTCGGTGAGTTTGCGTTCGGTCTCTTCCTGCGCCTGGACGGCCTTTTCGGCGAGCCTGCGGTATTCCTGTTCACGCGCGAGCGCGCCCCTGGCCCGGATGGTCGCGCCGAACTGCCACACGACCACCGTGATCACCACGGTGAGGAACACGAAGATGCCGATCAGCCCGGCGACCTCCTGCCATTGATACCACTTCACGGTCGTTCCCCCTGATCGACGGTGTCCGGTGAGGTGAGCGTCGGGGCCGCGGCGGCGATGGTGTCCGGGCTCAACTCGACCAGGAACGGTTTCACCTCGTAGAACTTCATCGCCTTCCCGTCCTCCGACAGCTCCAGTGCGGCCGAAACGAGCCCGGCCGCCTCCAGCTTGCGCAGGTGGAGCTGCAACAACGCCCGGCTGATGCCGAGTTCTCGCGCCAGCTGGCTCACGTACGCGCGCTCCGCGCGGAGCGCCGCGACGATCCGCAGCCGGTGCGGATTCGCCAGTGCCCCCAGCAGCCGCAGCAGCTCGTCGCCGGAGGGTCCGGTGGCGGTCATGCCGAGCTCCTGCACATGCCAAAGAAATCTAGCAGGTGCTGGCTCGGACTACCAGGTGCTCCAGCCAGACGTTCGGTTCCACGTAGACGCCGACGTCCAGCGCCGAGGAGGCGAGAACCGGCGCGATCCCGCCCGGCACGGTCGTGAGGCCGTCCCGGAGTTCGACGCCGGTCCACGCTTTCCACTGTGCGAAGGTGCCCGTGACCGTCATCGCGAACGGCGCCACCTTCACGAACCGGGCACCGAGCCGTTCGTGCGTACGCAGCCACGGATCCTCCGGCAGCCCGTCCGGGCGACGGCGAGCGATGTAGTCCTCAAAGGACAGTCCGGGTTCGTTCTCCTTCCCTGCCGGGCGGACCGGCACGACGAGTTTGCGCATGCCTGTCTCCGAGGCACGCTTCTTCAGTGCTTCCAACGCTTTCGTGGCCAGGCCGCCACCACGGCGGCCTGGCGCGACCAGCACTTCGAGTGCGATCAGCGTATTCGTCTCACGGGTGCTCATCAGGTCTTCCGCGGCCCAGATCAGGGCGGCGTCCCAGCCGTGATCCGGCAGCTCCGGGCGCTCGGCCGTCGGGAACCCGACCGGGACGGCGGCCGCTCTCGCCACCGGGACGCCGTTTTCCAGCAGCACGAGGAAGTACTCCGGCCAGCGAGCGGCCAGATGGGACGACTTCGCCAGCAGGCCAGTCTGGTCGTGCTGGAGGAATTCGCCGCCGACGCCGCCGAGACCTAGCTCGGGCTCGCGCAGGCCGGGCCGGGTGGCCAGGTCTTCGATCACGATCATGCCCTCAGTAGACCCGAGGACATGGGCTCTCACGAGGTAGTTTTCCGATATGGAGAAGGAGTTCGAGTCAAGGAACGGGCCGTGCGCCTGTCCCTGTGCGGTTATCTCACGTTGAACGAGTGCGGCGGGTTCGAGATCTGCCTGATCTGTCTCTGGTAGACGACGAGCAAGACGACCACGACGCCGACGTCGTCCGAGGCGGGCCCAACGGGTCCATGTCGCTCACGGCCGCTCGGCGGAACTTCGATCTTCACAGTGCCTCGAAGAGGCGTATGTGCACACTGTACGGCCTCCGGAACCGGACGAGATCCCCATCGACGGGAGTGCCCGCCCGCTGCCCGAACGCGCGAAGGTCAGGTAGTGACTAACGCACCGGCAGCGCGCGGCGCCGTCCGGTGAGACCGGTGGTGTTGAGGTTGGCGCGCTCGCCGGCGGAGTGCCCGTCGAGGTAGCCGCTGCCGGACAGTCGCCTCGGTGGTGCCGAGCGCAGATCGCCGTACTGCTCGTCGTATGCCTGCTTGACCATAGCCGTCCGGTCCTGGATCACCAGTTCGGCTGAGCGGTGGCCCGCGGTGGCGGTGTGGGTGCGGGCCGCGGTGTCTTCACTGTTGCGGAGCCGTTCGTAGACCGCGCCGGAGAATCCGTGCAGCCAGGTGCGCCGGTACGCGGCCAGTGATTCGCCCGCGAACACGCGGTTCCCCGGGCGGACCCTGGTCAGCTGGGTGGTCGCCTGCAGCAGCAGGCTCGTGTACAGCAACTCGGTCCGCTCCAGATCGCTGCGGAAACCGAACACGGTCACCGCGGTGACGGACTGGCCGAGCCGGTGCAGCAGGGCCCGGCAGCGCAGCGGATGCGCGATGTTGGTGAGCAGTCCCGCCTTGTCACGGCTGTAGGGGTTGTCGAGCGGGATCATGATCTGGGTGATCTCGTCGGCTGTCGCCCCGGAGTCGGCCAGCAGTGCTTGATCGATGCCGTACCGGGCGATCAGTTCGGCGGCCTTGGTGTTGTAGGACTCGGCTTCGGCCTCGGTGACCGCCGGATCCTCCGCCTTCGCGAGAAGTTTCCGGACGCGCGCGAGCAGCGTGTCGTGATCGGGCATGGCCCCCCTTCCTGATTGGGTTGAAGCGGATCAACCTAGGAGAGGGGTCCGACAATATTCGGGCGAGCTGTTCGGATCCCGGCAAGGGGGTGGTATGCCGATCGACGTGTCTGTGGTCGGTTCCGGTCCGAACGGGCTCACGGCGGCGGTCTTGCTGGTCAGGGCGGGGCTGTCGGTCGAGATCCACGAAGCGGCGGACGAGATCGGCGGGGGAACGCGGACGGCCTCGCTGTTCGACGACTACGTCCGCCACGACATCTGCGCCACCGGGCATCCCGATGGCCGCGGCGTCCCCTTCTTCCAATGGTTCGGTGTCGCCGCGCACGAGATCGACCTCCTGCGCCCGGAGATCGCGTACGCGCACCCGCTCGACGGTGGGCCGTGTCGGGACGCAGCGCGCGTGCTTTCTCGACGGCTTCGAGCCCGTTTCGCGCTTCACCGGTGACCCGCACGTCGGGGACGGCGTCGAGGGCCACGAAGCCCGCCCGGACGAGATCCTGGTCGTCGACCACCAGCACACTGGTCACCGGGTTCGCTCCTGCGGCAGATGGGGGAAGGGTCAGTTCGATCGCGAAACCGTCGGATCCGGCCGGCCCCATTTCGATCGAACCACCGTACATTCTCGTCCGCTCGCGCATTCCGATCAGGCCTTGTCCCGTCGAATTGGGTGGCGGTGTCTCGGAAGCGGAATTGCGGACACCCAGCACGAGCGCTTCCTCGCCGTATTCGAGGGTCAGTTCCGCGGATGCCTTCGTCGCGTGTTTCAGCACGTTGGTAAGCGCTTCCTGGGCGATGCGATAGGTGCACAGTTGCTGGCCGGGAGGAAGCCGCCGCGGTTCGCCGATGGTCCGCGTCGTCACCGTGAGACCGGCTCACGCACACGGGCGACCAGCGCGGGGAAGGTCGGCGAGGCCGGGCTGGGGCCGGTATTCGTGGGGTTCACGCTGTGGCGGGCGCAGCACCCCCAGCAGACGCCGCAGTTCGCCGAGCGCTTCGGTCGTTTTCGAAGACGTAGCGCGAGGTTCGCCTGCACCGAGATCACCGAAATGTGGTGGGAGACGACGTCGTGCAACTCGTGGGCGACGCGGATGCGTTCCTCGATGACAGCCTGTTCCGCTTCGAGCCGGATTTCCGTTCCGCGCGGACGGCGCGTTCCACCATCTTGTCCGCGCGGAGGCAGCCGAGCCGTCCGACGATGATCGTGCCGCGCACTGCGCGACCAGGCGTGTCGTGTCGACCACGAAGGACGGCACCTCCCCGAGCACGAGACCCAGCTCGAAAAGGACGACCCACACGATGGTCGGCGCCACCGCCTTCGCGGGCGGGTACCGCGCCCACACCGTGTACGCGGCGATGAAAGCCGCCGGTTCGCCCAGGGTGGCCTGATAGCCCAGCGCGGTGTAGACGGTCATGGTCGAAACCGAGGCGAGCAGGACCGCGATCGGATGACGGCGGCGGACGACCAGCGGGAGGGCGATCAGTACCGCGAGGTGCCGCGCCCAGTGCGAGGAGGGTAGCCGGGGCCACGGTGATCAGACAGTCGGTGAGCAGCGGCCGTGCGCGGAAGAGCTGGAAGGGCTGAACGAAGGACGGCACTTCCGAAAGTTACCGCCGGAGCGTCAAGGCGCCCAATTCCTGCGACTTTCGCGGTACTACCCTGGTGCTATACCGCCAAGGTTTACCCCGACTTCCGACTCGCGGGGATTCCGCTCGGTGATCAGTCCGGTTGACGTTGGACCAGGATGGACATCTCCATCCCCCCGACTCGGGAAGAGGATGACCCACTCCGGGTAAGAGGGCCTTCTGGGAGGGGATACCGGAACGGGCGGCCTCTTCGCCGAGCCTCAGCCAAGGTAGACGTCGAGCGTGACGGCCAGCGCCCTTTCCGGTGTCGGCGCGAAGCTCGCACCCGCCAGTCCGCCCCAGAGCCACAGTTGGGCGAGACCGTGCAGCGACGCCCACAGTGAGGACGCGAGCAGCCGCTGATCGGTGGTCGGATGCCAATCGCCGTTCTGGACCTCGGCGACCAGCGCGGCGAAGAAGTCGAACACCGCGCTGCTCACTCGCTTGAGTTCGGGATCGTCCGGATCGATGAGGTCCCGGCGGAACATCAGCTCGAACATCGCCGGATTGGCCAGCGCGAAGTCGAGATAGCCGTGGCAGGCGGCGATGAGCCGCTGCCGGGGGGTCCCGTCCGGCAGGCCGTCGCCGCGGCCGAGCAGTTCGGTGTAGCCGCGGGTGGCGACGGCCGAGAGCAAGGCCGCGCGGCCGGGGAAATGCCGCAAGGGCGCTCCGTGCGAGACACCGGCCGCCTTCGCGATTCCTCGCAGCGTCACCGCCCCGACCCCTTCTTCGGCCAGCAGGTTCGCCGCGGTGTCGATCAGGCGGGTTCGGGCGCCCACGACCGGCTCTCCTCGAGGACGGGCAGGAGGTCCGGTCGCTTGGGCAGGAAGCCGTCACCCGGCTGGCGGCCGATGAGCCGGTTGTGGAACCGGCTCATCGCGACCGGGAGGACCTCCCTGGTCACCCAGCGCAGGTCGTCCCTCAGGCCGGGTCGTCCGGCCGAACCGGGGAGCGGTTCGAGCCAGGCCGGGTCGTGCGCGACGCCGAGTTTGCCGAGCACGTGCCCGGCCAGGCGCCGATGGCCCTGCTCGGACAGGTGCAGCCGGTCCGGGCCGAAATAGCGGGAATCGTGCGCGGCGTGGTCCGGCCAGAGGTCGACGAGTGTCGCGCCGTAGCTGACGGACGCTTCGCGGATGGCGTCGTTCAGCGCGGTGATGCGCGGGCGCATGCGGTGGCCCATCGGCATGCGGTGGGAGATGTCGCTGAGGGTGAAGGTGACGACGGCCGGCGCGATCTCGGTGCAGGCGCGGATGGCCGTGTCGACGCGGCGGGCGACCGTGCGTGCGTCCCAGCCGCGGCTCATCACGTCGTTGCCGCCGCCGAACAACGCGATCAGATCCGGCTGGAGCCCGCTCGCCGCCTCGGTCTGCTCGGCGTGGATCTGGTCGAGCCTGCGCCCGCGGACCGCGAGGTTGGCGTAGCGGAAACCGGGCTCGTCCTCGGCCAGGCGTCCCGCGACGAAGTCGGCCCAGCCGCGGTAGTGGCCGCCCGCCGGATGCGGGTCCGCCAGCCCTTCGGCGCAGCTGTCGCCGAGCACGACGAAACGTTGATAACCCATCCAGGTCTCCGTAACCGCGAGTTCACTTTGTAGACACTGTCTATCAAACTGATGTGGACGCTGTCTACTCAGGTAAACGAACGATCGTGCTACCTTCGAGGTTGTGAGCACACTCGAAGTGAACGAGGTCTTCGTCGGGCGGCCGTCCGTACTCGGGATGAAGCGCGAGGTCCCGGTGTTCAGCGCGATTGCGAAAGCACGGGTGGACGCGCCGTCCCTGAAACTGGACGAGATCAATCTGGCCGGTGACGACCAGGCGGATCGCACCGTCCACGGCGGCGTCGACAAAGCGGTTTACGTCTATCCGGCGACGCACTACGCGGCCTGGTCGGCGCAAGGCTTCCCGGTGGTCACGGGCGACTTCGGGGAGAACGCGTCGGTGGCGGGCGCCGACGAACACGACGTGCGCGTCGGCGACGTCTGGTCATGGGGAGACGCGCTGGTCCAGGTCTCGCAGCCGCGTACGCCGTGTTTCAAGCTCGCGATGAAGACCGGCCGCAAGGACGTCATCCCGGCGATGATCGATTCCGGCCGCAGCGGCTGGTACCTGCGGGTGCTTCGGCCGGGTGAGGTCCCGACTTCGGGGCGCATGACGCTCGAAGAACGCGATCCGGTGAATCCGACGATCGCCGAGATCTACGTCGCGTCGTTCACCAACGTCGCCCAGTTGGACGACCAGCGCCAGGCCGCGTACTGGGCGTTGCTGGACCGGGTACTCGCGGCGCCGTCGCTTTCCCGGCAGTACCGTGGCGGCCTGGAATCAGCGAAACGGCGGCGGGGGGAACGGAATGCCGGTTGACGGCCGGGTGGCCCGCGGCGACGCGACGAGGCGGATCGTGCTGCGGCGCGCCGTCGACATCGCTTCCGTCGAAGGGCTCGAAGGGTTGTCTCTCGGCAGGCTCGCCACCGAGCTGGAACTGAGCAAATCCGGGGTGTTCGCGTTGTTCGGTTCCAAGGTGGAACTCCAGCTCGCGGCGGTCGAGACGGCGAGCGCGATCTTCGCCGAGAACGTCGTCGGGCCGACCATGGAGGTCGAGCGGGGGATCGCGCGGCTGCGCGCGCTGTGCGCGAACTGGCTGGACTACTCGGAACGCCGGGTGTTCCCCGGCGGCTGTTTCTTCTTCAACGCCGGCGCCGAATTCGACGCGCGGACCGGCCGGGTCCACGACGCGGTGGCGAACGCGAGCCGGGCTTTCGCCGAATTCATCCGGTCGACCGTCGTGGAGGCGAAGAGGGCCGGGCACCTTCACGAGTCCGTCGAGGTGAACCGGCTGGCCTTCGAACTGCACGCCCTCGGCCGGGCCGCGAACGCGGATTCGGTGATGTTCGGCGGCACGGAGCCCTACACGCTGGCCCGTGCCGCCATCACCGCCCGCCTCGACGCCGCGGCGAGCTGAACCGGCTACTTCCAGTCGACCTGCGTCGACCGGTAGAAGTCGATTCCCTGCCGAACCCACCGCGGGCTCTGCTTCGCCAGCCGGAGCCGGTACGCGTCCCAGGTGCGGGACGCCTTGGGTGACCAGCCGATCTCGGCGTGCCCCGGAAGCCGCGGGAACGCCATGAATTCGATGTTGTCACTCGTGATCAGCGTTTCCGACCACAGCGGTGCCTCGACGCCGATGACGTTCTTCTCCGTCACGCCCTGCAGATACGTGGCCGGATCCCAGTCGTAGCCGTCCTTGACCTCGATCAACGCGGCCCAGTCGAGGCCGAGCGGGGTCTGGGGGTGGTACTTCATGTCGAGGTACGCCTTGTTCGCGGGCGACATCAGGATCTTGTTACCGCGCGCCGCCGCCGCGGCGACGTTCGCGTCCGTGCCGGTCGTTCCCCAGAACTGCGGGACGGCCGAAACCGGCGGTGTCGTCTTCGCGATGTCGTGCCAGCCGGTGATCAGCTTGCCGTGCTTCGCGACGATCGGCTGCACCTTCTTGGCGAAGGTCTGGTAGTCCGCCGGAGTGGTCGAGTGGGCCTCGTCGCCACCGATGTTGATGTACTTCCCGGGGGTGATCGCGGACAGTTCGCGAACGACGTCGTCGACGAACTTGTAGGTGATGTCCTTGCCGATGCACAGCGAGCTGTAGCCGACCTCGATGTCCGTGCGCGGAGGCACCGCGACGCCGTCACAGTTCAGTTCGGCGTAGGAGTGCTGGGCCGCGTTGGTGTGTCCCGGCATGTCGATCTCGGGAACGATCGTGATGTGCCGCGAAGCCGCGTAGCGCACGAGGTCCTTGTACTGTTCCTGCGTGTAATACCCGCCGGGAGCGCCGCCGACGGCCGTCTGCCCGCCCACGGTCGCCAGCTTCGGCCAACTCTTGATCTCGATCCGCCAGCCCTGGTCGTCGCTCAGGTGCAAGTGGAGCGTGTTGATCTTGTACTGCGCGATCTGGTCGATGTAGAGCTTGACCTGCGCCGGCGTGAAGAAATGCCGCGCGACGTCGAGCATCGCGCTGCGGTAGCCGAAACGCGGGTAGTCGAGCACGGTGCCGCCCGAGACCACCCATGAGCGGTGCTGGACGGTCTTCGCTTCGATCGCCGACGGGAACAGCTGACGCAGCGTCTGCACGCCGAGGAACAAACCCTCGTCGGTGTTCGCCTTCAGCGTCACGCCGGAGTGGGAGACCTTGAGCTGATAACCCTCGGTGCCGACGCGGCCGCCCGCGTGACCGGTTTCGAGTGAGATGGCGGGGCCGCCGCCGCGGTGGCCGCTGACGACGGGCAACCGGTATCCGGTGGCGGGCCGGAGCAGTCCGGCTAGGTATTCGGCGACCTGCTTGCCGTCGCGGTCGGTGCGGATGACGGTCGCGGGGCCGAGCCGGAAGTTCGCGCGAGGGTCGGCCTTCGCGTCGACCGGTACCGGGACGACGTCGGTCACGGTCCGTTCGGCCTTCGCGTGCCGCGCCGCCGCGGGGTCCGCGCTCGCCGTCGCGGGCAGTCCGAGAGTCACGAGACTCAGGACGGCCACGCCGAGCACGGTGGTGGACAGGCGTTTACTCATGGAGCACCTCCGGTCGGGGTAACTGGAGACTCTCTGCTCTTAGAGGTATAGACCAATAGGGCAAAGCCGACAACACCCGATCGGACTACGGTGGCGTACCGGTCACCGGTCACTCGCCGCGCAAGACCGCTTTCAGGGCATCGAGAACGCCCGCGTCTTCGATCGTCGAGGGCACCGCTTCGTCGCGGCCGTCGGCGATGCCGCGCATGGTCTTCCGCAGGATCTTGCCGGACCGCGTCTTCGGCAGCGCGTCCACAAGGGACACGTCGCGGAACGCGGCGACCGGGCCGATGTCGCGCCGCACCAGCGCGACCAACTCGGCCTTGAGCGTCCCGGCATCGGCGTCGACCCCCGATTTCAGCACCACGAAACCACGCGGAAGCTGGCCTTTGAGCTGGTCCCGGACCCCGATCACTGCACATTCGGCGACGGCTGGTTGGGACGCCAGCACGGCCTCCATCGAACCGGTCGACAGCCGGTGACCCGCGACGTTGATGACGTCGTCGGTGCGACCCATGACGAACAAATAGTCGTCTTCGTCGACGTATCCGGAGTCGCCGGTCAGGTAGTAGCCGTCGTACTGCGATAGATACGCCTCGTGATACCGCTCGTCGTCCTGCCACAGGGTCGGCAGCGAACCCGGCGGGAGCGGCAGCTTGATGGCGATGGCGCCTTCCCGGCCGGCGGGGAGCAACTCGCCCACCTGGTCCAGGATCCGCACGTCCCAGCCCGGAACCGGTTTCGTCGCGGAACCGGGCTTGACCGGCATCGGCTCGAGACCGCGCGGGTTCGCCGCGATCGGCCAGCCGGTCTCGGTCTGCCACCAGTGGTCGATCACCGGCACGCCGAGCTTCCCGTGCGCCCAGTGATACGTCTCCGGATCGAGCCGCTCACCTGCCATGAACAAGGTCTCGAACCCGTCGAGCTGGTATTTCTTCACTTCGTCCGCGTCCGGGTCCACCTTCTTGATCGCCCGCAACGCCGTCGGCGCGGTGAACAGTGCCTTCACCCCGTGGTCGGCGACGACCCGCCAGAACGCTCCCGCGTCGGGGGTCCCGACCGGCTTGCCCTCGTACATCACCGACGTCGCCCCGATGAGCAGCGGCGCGTACACGATGTAGGAATGGCCGACGACCCAGCCGACGTCCGACGCCGTCCACCACACGTCACCGGGATGGACGTCGTAGATCGCGTCCATCGACCAGGCGAGCGCGACCGCGTGCCCACCGGTGTCGCGCACGACGCCCTTCGGCTTCCCCGTGGTGCCGGAGGTGTACAGGATGTACAGCGGATCGGTCGCCGCGACCGGCACCGGATCGGCAGGAGAGGCTTGCGCGACCAGTTCGGCCCAGTCGACGTCGCGTTCACCCAGTTCGGCGCGGGCGCGCTCTCGCTGCAGCACCACGACCTTGTCCGGCTGATGGACCGTGCCCGCGAGTGCCTCGTCGATGATCGGCTTGTACTCCACGACCCGTGTCGGCTCGATCCCGCACGACGCGGCCACGACGACCTTCGGTTTCGCGTCTTCGATCCGCGCCGCCAGTTCCTTCGGCGCGAACCCGCCGAACACCACCGAGTGCACCGCGCCGAGCCGGGCGCACGCGAGCATCGCGATCGCGGCCTCGGGGACCATCGGCATGTACACGATGACGCGGTCGCCCTTCGCGACACCGAGGGAGGCGAGCACGCCGGCGAACCGGGCGACCTCGTCCAGCAATTCCGCGTAAGTGAACCGGCGAACCGAATCGGTCACCGGGGAATCCCAGATCAGCGCGGCCTGGTCGCCGCGGCCGTCCCGAACATGCCTGTCGAGCGCGTTGAACGCCGTGTTCAGCTCCCCATCCGGGAACCAGCGGTAGAAGGGCGCCTTCGACGCGTCGAGTGCCCGCGTCGGCGGGTGGGTCCAGTCGATCGCCCGCGCGGCGTCGAGCCAGAAACCTTCCGGGTCTTCGAGGCTCCGCCGGTACGACTCGGAGTACATCGAATGCTCCTTCGCGCTCGGGTACGGGCTCCATCATGGACTCACCACCGGGTGAACGCCTGGTGGTAACGGCAGGGAGACGCCCGCGACAACCCGGCAACCCCGTGAGGGCCCAGGGCGTCCTAAGCTGAACCGGGGGAAACCGCCGGAAACGGTCTCAACTAGCGAGGGGAGCAGGGTCCATGGGACTAGCGAGCGCGCTGCTTTCGTTCGCGCACAGCCTGTTCGGGCCAGGGATCTGGCCAGGGGACTGGGTGTGGGCGACGAGCACCGCGGGAGCGCTGGTCGCGCTGCTGCCCGCACTGGGAGCGATGATCATCGCGATCATCCGCAAAGGCACCGGCAATCGCTACGACGTGGTGACCCTGTCCATTTTCGGCGGGATCGGCGCGATCGCCGTCTTCCTGCTGCCGTGGCTGCTGGCGACCGGCGTTTCGCAGGTCTACCAGGAGGCCGCCTCGACGAAGTCGGGCGGTGAATCCGGCTTCTCCAAAAGCGACCTGTCGACCTTCAACTCCGACTACAGCCCGCTGGTCGGCGCGCAGAGCGCGTACCTCGGCCGGGGACAGAACGTGTACGAGGTCCTGTTCTATCCGAACGGGATGCAGCTGGGTTACATCTTCTACCTGATCCTGCTGGTCGGGTTGCCCGCGTTGTCGCTGCTGTTCGTGATGCTGCAGGCACGCACCGCCTTCCGTCGCGGCCCGAAGTGGCCTTCGCGGTTCTTCTGGATCCCGTTCGTGCTGATGGTGCTGGCGAGCGTCGGCATGGGCGCGAACACCGCCGTGCACTTCTGGCTCGGCTTCCTGCCGTTCAGCGTCCTTGGCCTGATCCCGGTCGCACTGGTCGGCCCGCCGCCGTGGTCGGTGATCAACCGGCCGGACCCGCAGCCCCGGCAGAAGATCGAGCCGTACCGCCCGGAACCGCCCGCGCCGCAGTCGCCGCCCCCGCCGCCCAAGCAGCAGTACCCGGCGACGGCACTGGCGCAGGCACCCGAACCGCCGCCCGCACTGGCCGCGGCACCGGGCCCGGTCCCGGCGCCTCCGGGTTCCCGCAACTCCGGCGGCGGCCGCTACAAGCGTGTCCGGCGGCTCGGCCACGGCGGCTTCGGCACCGTCTGGGAAGCGATCGACACGCAGCTCAACCGCACTGTCGCGCTGAAGATCGCGCACGCGCCGGATCGTGACACCGAGGAGCGGATGCAGCGCGAGGCCAGGGCACTGGCCGTCGTGAACCATCCCAACTGCGTCCGCGTTTACGACCTCGTCGAGGAGCCCGACGGGCTCGCGCTGGTCATGGAGTACCTCGAAGGCAAGTCGCTGTCCGAGATCGTCGACTCGCAGGGCCCGCTCGACGACATCGCCGCCGGACGGCTCTGGTCGACCATGGCGGGCGCGCTCGCCGCGGCGCACGAAAAGGGTGTGCTGCACCGCGACCTCAAGCCGTCGAACATCATCCTCGACCGCAACGGGCTCGCCCACCTCATCGACTTCGGCATCGCCCGCAGTCAGGGCGACTCGAAGATGACCGCGACCGGGATGATGATCGGTACGCCGGACTTCGTCGCCCCCGAGCAGGCGATGGGCTCCCCGGCGAGCCCGGCGTCGGACGCCTGGCAGCTCGCCGCGACGGTCAGCTACGCGCTGTCTGGCCAGCCGCCGCGCGGTACCCGGGAGACCCCGATGGCCGCGCTGATGGCCGCCGCCCGCGCCGAACCGGTCTCGAAGCTGCCGAACCGCAGCGCGCACGCCCGGATCCTCATCGCGTCACTCGACCAGGAGCCCCGCCGCCGTCCGACGCTCGCCGCCGTGCGACGCGACGTCGAAGGCTGGCTCGCCCGTGCCGGCAAGTCACCGGACGGCCCGGTGACCCAGATCGTGCCACGCCGCCCTCCGCAGCAGCAGCAACCGCAGCAAACGCGTCACCAGCAGCCGCAGCCGCAGCGTCACCAACGCTGACCTGTGAAAAGAGAGCAAGGGACCTTTGCTAGCGTTCGTTAGCACACTAACGAACGCTAGCAAAGGTCCCTTGCTCTCCCTCAGGCGATGATGACCCAGGCCCCGTCGCGCCACGCCATGGTGAACGTCTTGGGGTCGCCCGCCATCATCGCCGCCTGCGGTGAGATCGCCCCCGGCGGGACGACGACCTTGTCCGGGCCCTTGCTCTGCACCTTCGCGCGGTCGACGCGGGTGAGCTTCAACTTCTTGAGGTCGTCCTCCGAGAACATCTCGAACTGCATCGGAGTGAGGCTGCGGCACTCCTTCATTCCGCCGTCGAAGGCCGGCGCGGTGATCCGGCAGACCGTTTCGAGGTCCTTGGCGCCCAGCGCGTGGTGGTAGTCCTCCATCGTGCTCGCGGCCCCGTCCGGGGTGTGCGCCGCCGCGCTCCCGGTGGCGGGCTTGGTGGCCACCGAGGCGGACGTCGCCGAAGGCCTCGAAGCGCTGGGCGGCGCGGTCGTGCTCGCGCTGGTGGCCGGTGTCTCCGCAGTGCTCGGAACAGCCGAAGTCTGCGGCGACGCGGTTCCCGGCGTCTGCTCCTCGCAACTCACGATCAAGAGCAACGCCGCGGCCGCACAGGCCGCTCCGAGCGGTCGGATCGTCATGGTGCCCCCTGTCGAACTGCTATTGACCAGGGGAGAGTAACAATCAAGCCCTAAGTGTCACAGCTGAATCGGAAATCCCGACCTTGACGGGCGCTCTGGTCCACTGAAGACATCTGCATGTATCTACATTCAGGTCGGCGTACGACACACCGACCGATCACCGCGGCACTGAACACGACATTGTCTCCGGTGTTCGCGCTGCTCTTGCAGCTACCGGATCCCCGGTTGCGGCCGTCGGCGGTGTCGCTCGCCTGCATCGTCGCGGTCACCGCGCTGGTCGCGGCCGGGGTCTTCGCCCGCGCCCGCCTTACGCGTCGCCGGTTATCAGATCGAGTACCACCGCTGCCATGATGAGCTGAGCGGAGACGCAGGTCCGCTTCATCGCTTCCTTCTTCTTGCCGACGAAATCGACCTGCACGACCTGCCCGTTGGTGAGCTGGACGCTCACCGCGCAGGTCTCCTCGGTCTGCTCGAACCTGGCCTTCAGTGTGCCGAATTCGCCGTTCCGTACGTCCGCGCCCGCTTTCGGGGGCACGGCTTCGAGACCGCCTGTGCCGGTCGTGTACATGCCGACGGCCTTCGCGTAGGCGACGTCGTGAGCGCAAGTCGGTCCAAGCGGACTCTCACCCTTCTGAGCGCCTTCGCGGCCCGCGTTGACGCCGGCATAGTTCGCATGAGTGAACTTGACGACTTCGCAGACGTCCGCGTTCTCCAGTGCCTCCGTCGGCGGTTCCTGAACGGTGCTCGGTGGTGGCGTGCCTCCGGCGAGCGGAACGAATTTCTTCAGGACCACTTCGGCGACCTTCTTCGCCAGTTCGCAGTGCTCGGCCCGAACCCCAGCTTCGTCGCTGTCGACGTCGTACGCGTCGACAGCGATCGAGGCGTACGCGCGGACGTCCATGTTGACCGAGCAGAAGGTCACCGGATCCGGGTCGAAGGCGTATTTCCGGCCCTTGATCCCGGCGATCTCCACCGGTTCCATCACCGGGGAGTCCTGCGTGATCCAGCTGTAGGGGCTGTACGCGTGCACCTGCGCGCCCTTGTTGTTCGGGAACACGAACTGGCAGCCGCTGAGCACGCCCTTGGTGCTGACCAGGCCGAGCGGCCGCAGGTCCGGTTTGATCGACTCCAGCCAGCCGCAGCCTTCTTCACCCTGTTTCGCGGGCAGGCCCAGCGGCTGGTCGAGTACCTGATCACTGAACCCCGATCCGTCCGCGGGCGGATCGTACCGCGGATATTTGGCATCACCACTGCTCGCCGCTGGTGCGGAACCCTCGCGGAAGGCTTTTCCGTCGACGGCACTGGAACACCCGGCGAGCAGCAGGGCGATGACCACGAGATACGGCCAACGAGACATGACGACCCCCAGAAATACTCAATTCGGTCGGGAGTCTAAGTCGCTTTCAGGTGTTTCGCTGGGCCTTGGGCCGACAGGCAAGGGTCACTTCCAGGACGGAAGCCACAACTCGGCGTTCCAGTGCTCGTTGGTGATCGCATTGCCGTTGAGGATCGGCCACAACCAGGCGAAATTGGCCACGACGAGGCCCACGTAGAGGGCGACGACGAGCATACCGGTGCCCCGGCGTTCGAATCCGCGTTTCGCGGCGCCGAGGATCTGGCCGAGGATCAGCGTCAACCCGAGTATCAGGAACGGCGCCAGCGGCGTCGCGTAGAAGAAGTACATCTGGCGGTCGAGGTTGGTGAACCACGGCAGGAAACCGGCGAAATAGCCGACGAGCACGGCGGCGTAGCGCCAGTCCGCGCGGAAGACCGACCGCCACAGGCTCCAGCCCAGCATCGGCAGCGCCAGCCACCACATCGCCGGCGTCCCGATCAGCATCGTCGCCCGGATGCAGGTCGACTCGCCACAGCCGGTCGCGTCGGTGCCGCCCGCGTACGCGTAGAGCATCGGCCGCAGCCCCATCGGCCAGGTCCAGGGCTTCGACTCCCACGGATGTGGTTTGTCCTTGGGCGTCACCAGGTTCGCGTGGAAGTCGAGGACGTTCATCGAATACTCGCCGAGTGACCGCAGCGCGGGTGGCATCCAGGCCCAGAAACCGGGGTCGAGGTCCTTGATCGCCACGTAATTGCGGTCGGTCGCGGTCTCGCTCGCGAACCAGGCCCAGTAGCAGGCGAGGTACACCAGGATCGGGATGACGACGATCGCCCACAGCGCGGGCAGCAAGTCGCGGCGCAGCGTGCCGACCCACGGCCGCCGCACCCCGGCAGCGCGGCGCGCGGCGACGTCGAAGAAGACGGTGAGCAGCCCGAACGCGGCGATGTAGTACAGCGCCGACCACTTGACGCCGAAGGTCAGCCCGATCATCAGGCCGCCGGTGAAGCGCCACCACCGGAAACCCAGCTTCGGACCGAACCGGGACTCGTCGATCCAGCCTTCGCGGACGGCCACGGCCAGCCGCCGCCGCACCTGGTCGCGGTCGCACAGCACACAGGCGAACGCGGCGAGCACGAACACGGCGATGAAGATGTCGAGCATGCCCATCCGCGACTGCAGGTGCAGCACGCCGTCGCTGATCACCAGGATTCCGGCGACCGCGCCGAGCAGCGTCGAACGGGTGAGCCGCCGGGCGATCCGGATGGTGAGGAAGACGATCAGCGTGCCCGCCAGCGCGGGCATGATCCGCCAGCCCCAGGCGTTGTAGCCGAACATCCACTCGCCGATCGCGATGAGATGCTTCGCCAGGGGCGGGTGCACGATCAGCTCGTAGCCGTAGTTGTCTTCGTAACCGCCGTTGCGCAGTATCTGCCACGCCTGCGGGACGTAGTGCTTCTCGTCGAAGACAGGGGTGCCCTTGTCCGTGGGTGTCGCCAGGTTCTGGATCCGGACGATGCCACCGATGAGTGTCAGCACCAGCGTGACGATCCAGCCGCGGAGGCGGTCGGTCGGCATGCCGCGGCCGAGGAGGGTGGCCTCCCGGTCGCTCGGTGGCCGGAGCGCGTCGACCGGATCCGGCCGCACGCTCTCATTGTCACGGGTCAGCAGCGCGGTCACGGGGCATGATCCTACGGGCGGAAGAGTGAACTCGGTGTCCGGATCTGCGAACCGGTTAACCTTCGGGAATGACAGAAGGACGCCTCGTGCTGGCAGCCACCCCGCTCGGAGACGTCCGCGATGCTTCGCCGCGCCTGTCCGAGGCCCTCGCGACGGCCGACGTGATCGCCGCCGAGGACACCCGGCGCCTGCGCTCGCTCACCGCCGCACTCGACGTTTCCCCGGTCGGACGGGTGGTCAGCTTCTACGAGGATGTCGAGATCGCCCGTCTGCCGAAACTGCTCGAATCGCTTCAGTCGGGCGAGACGGTGGTCCTGGTGACCGACGCCGGGATGCCGAGCGTCTCGGACCCCGGCTTCCGGCTGGTGGCGGCCTGCGTCGAGGCTGCAGTGCCGGTGACCTGTCTCCCGGGCCCGTCCGCGGTGACCACGGCGCTCGCGCTGTCCGGCCTGCCGTGTGACCGGTTCTGTTTCGAGGGATTCGCCCCGCGCAAACCCGGTGAACGCGCGAAATGGCTCGGTTCGCTGAAGGACGAGCCCCGTACGGTCGTGTTCTTCGAGTCGCCCCATCGCCTGGCGAGCACGCTTTCCGATGCGGCCGACGTCCTGGGCCCCGACCGTCGCGCCGCTGTCTGTCGTGAGTTGACCAAAACCTACGAAGAGGTCAAACGCGGTAATTTGCCGGATTTGGCCGCCTGGGCAAGTGACGGGGTCAAAGGTGAGATCACTGTCGTTCTCGCGGGGGCGCCGCCGCGTTCGGTGAGCGTCGTGGACCTGGTTTCGGAAGTCTCGTCGCGGGTCGCGGCGGGCGAACGCCTCAAGTCCGCCGCCGCCGAGGTCGCCGAAGCCACCGGGGTGTCCAAGAAGGAGCTTTACGACGCCGTTCTCGCGTCCCGTACCAAGAGCTAGGACAGCAAGGCCGCCGCGGCCGCGTACGCCTTCGAGGCATCGGGCTCGGCGCCGGTGATGACATCGGTGTAGATGAAGGACTCCCCGATCCGCACCAGCAGGTAGGCCAGGTCCTCGACCGGCAGTGGTGGGGTGAGCCGTCCGGCCGTGACCTCTTCGTCCAGGAACTCGCGCATCTTCGCGATCGCGCGACTTTGGACCACGCTGGCCTTCGTCGTCAGGATCCGCAGTGCCCGCTCCGGTTCGGCGCGCAGGAACTCCCGGAACGGTTTCGAGTCGTTCACGGTCCGGACGAAGGTGCCGATGAGCTCCGCGATCCCTGCCGCGCCCCGCCCGAGCTTGCCGGAAGCCCGCGCTTCGAAGACCTCGACGGTCATCGACCACAGGATCTCGCCGAGCAGCTGATCCCGGCCGCCGACCCAGCGGTGCAGGGTGGCCCGGCTGATTCCCAGCTCGCCCGCGAGATCCCGCATGTCCACCCGGCGGCCCGCCAGGAACCAGGCACGCGCGGTCGTGAACGCGCGCAGGGCGTCCGGGCGCGGCGAAGTCAGCTGGCGTTCGAGTGCGGTTTCGATGCGTGAAACATATCACGCTACGTCTCAGGGATGAGACATATGCAACGATGTCTCATCTCGACGAGGAGGATGCGGATGCGCGCAGTACAGGTGACCGAATTCGGCGGACCCGAGGTGCTCAACCTCGTCGACCTGCCCGATCCCGTTCCCAGCCCGGGTCAGCTGCTTGTCGGGGTCGACCGTATCGGCGTCAACTACGCCGATACGCACCAAGCCGAGAACTCCTACCTCGCGCCGAGCAAGCTCCCGCTCGTACCCGGCGGCGAGGTCGTCGGCCGCACCGCCGACGGCAAGCGCGTCGTCGCGCTGCTCAACGGCGGTGGCGGCTATGCCGAGCGCGCGGTGGCGGACGAGGTCACCACCTTCGCCGTGCCCGACGGCATCGACGACCTGACCGCGCTCTCCTTCATCGTCCAGGGCACCACCGCCTCGCTCCTGCTGCGCAAGAACGCCCACCTCGAGCCCGGCGAATCCGTCGTCGTGCACGCGGCCGCGGGCGGGGTCGGCTCCATCGCCGTCCAGCTCGCGAAGGCCTGGGGCGCGAGCCGGGTCATCGCGACCGCCAGCAGCGACGAGAAGCGGGGCCTCGCCCTCGAACTCGGCGCCGATGTCGCCATCGATTCGCGCGCCGAAAACATGACCGACGCGCTTCGCGAGGCGAACGGCGGCAAGCGCGTCGACGTCGTTCTCGACATGACCGGCGGCACCGTCACGGACCAGAGCATCGCGGCGCTCGCACCGTTCGGCCGCCTCGCGTTCTACGGGATGGCCAGCCGCGAGCAGCCGAAGCCGATCGAAGCCCGCAACCTTCTCGGGCACAGCACCACCGTGTCCGGAATGTGGCTGCCGCACGCCTTCAAACTTCCCGGGAACGTCTTCGGCCGCACGCTCGAAGAACTCTTCTCGCTGGCGCTCGCCGGTCAGATTCGCGCCGTCGCCGGCGGCGAGTACGCGCTGTCCGACGCGCGCGCCGCCCACGAGGCCCTGCGCTCGCGCGGTACGGCGGGCAAGCTCCTTCTGGATCCCACCAAGTAGCTCAGCCGAGCAGGCGCTCCAGCGGAGCGGACTTGTGCAGGCATTCCTGCCATTCCGCTTCGCTGTCGGAGTCGGCGGTGATCCCGCCGCCGACCCCCAGCGCGATCGTGCCGTCGTGGATTTCGAAGGTTCTGATCGCGACGTTCAGCTCCAGCCCGGCGATCGGCGAAGCGAGTCCGACCGCACCCGTGTAGACGCCGCGCGCCGTGGGTTCCAGTTCGGCGATCAGGTCCAGTGCCCGGATCTTCGGCGCGCCCGTCACCGAACCCGGGGGGAACGTGGCCGCGAGCAGGTCCCCGTCGTCCACTCCATCGGCGATCCGTCCCTCCACAGTGGACTCAAGATGCCAGACGCCTGGCGCGGGCCGGACCTTGAGCAGTTCGGGGACGCGAACACTGCCGGTGGCGCACACCCGGCCGAGGTCGTTGCGGACGAGATCCGTGATCATCACGTTCTCGGCGACGTCCTTGGTAGATTCCCGCAGTCGCTGCGCGAGGTGTTCGTCAGAGGCGTTCCTTCGCGGCAGGGTGCCCTTGATCGGCGTCGACCGGACATGCTGCCCGTGCCTGGAAAGGAAAAGTTCAGGGGAGAACGACACGACCGAGCCCCAGTCGCCGGCGACGTACGCCGCCCGGCGGGCTCGCAGGCAGCGCACACCTTCCGCGAACAACGCGATCGGATCGCCGTCGAATCCTCCGCTGAAGCGGGCGCAGATGTTCGCTTGGAACAGCTCGCCGGCTTCGATCGCGTGCACACACGCCTTCACCGCGTCGTAGTGCTCCGACGGTAGCGGACGCGACAGCGGACTGGAACTCCAAGTCGTCGTTTCGGGGAGTTCCGCGAGCGAGGATTCCACCTCGGACACTTCGTCGACCGGATCCGGGTCGCCATCGGGAACCAGGGCCTCGAACCACCAAGACCCGTCCGCGTCCAGCCGCAGCACCCGGTCGACCCAGCCCCAGACCGCTGGAGGAAGGCCGCCGGAACGGCCCGAGGGATCGGTCAGGTCATAACTCAGATAACCGAACCAGCCACCCCCGACCGCACCGGGCACCGCGTCCCGAATCGGCGGCATCCGAGTGGGGATCGCGAACGCCTCGGCCACGTCATGAACAGGAGTCAGGGAAGCGTTCAGGGCGATGACCGCGCGCGAAGAGAACCAGTCTCCGCAGAGCGCCGCCGGGGGCGCGAGCCCGAGTGACCGGGCGCGTACCCCAAGAGCCGTCAGCGCCCGCTCGGGCACGACGTCCGTCCGCAGTCTCCGGCACATCAACCGCACGCGACATTGTCGCTGCCCGAGTGGACGAAAAGGCAACCCGCGCCGAACGGAAAGTGACATCCGCGACCACGTGCGCCGACCTGGGTGACGTGGCGCGCACCCGCCGTCACCGGTGGATCGCTACAGAAGTACGTCCCCGAGCGCGAAGGGGTAGACGACGGCGTCCTGGGCGATCGGTCCGTTCACGCCGGGCAACCCGGTGCCGAACCCGTGCTGGTGCAATCCCAGTCGCGAGTGGAACCAACCCGGCCTTCCCGGGATCTCGTTGTGCCTGACCATCCACAACACCACTTCGCTGTCCGCCCATTTGTCCGGGTGCAGGCGGTTCGTCCAGCAGTCGAGTCCCGCGTACACCAGGACGCGTTCGACGCGTGCCGCGTGCCTGACGTGTTTGATCCAGGCCTTGATGAACCGGTCGTCGACGCTGGGTGCCTCCACTTCGAGCGCCGGCGCGAGCGAACCGGGCGCGAAGGCGCCGAGCGCGCTCGCAGTCCGCACGAAATGGTCCGCCTGATCGTGGACGGCTCCGGGACGCGCGTAGTGCCGTGCGCCGGTGTGGATTCCGGCGTGCTGCGCGCCCGCCAGATTGCGCTCCGCGGCGACGTCCCGCCAATTGGTGTTCTCGCTGACGGTGACCGAGGCGAACCGGATGTCGGCGCCACGCACCGCCGCCCAGTCCGTCACCGTCTCCCGATGGGACAGAGTGACACCGTGTTCACCTTCCGGATCGATCAAAGCCACCTGTCCTCGAATTTCGCCCCAGTACGCCCGAAAGGTCACCTTACGTCCGCGGGGCGGTCGCAAGGTGACCTTTCGGTACAGCGTGTCTCAGGCGTTTTCGCGTTGGAACGTTCGTGAGCCCCACCAGATGGCCAGAACCGCCATGACCAGCACCACGACGCTCCCGGTGAACAGCGCGTCCATCGAGAAGTCGCCGCGGAAACTGTTCCGCTCGACATCCACCACGTGCCGGAACGGATTGATCCGGGAAATCGTGTACAGCCAATCCGGCGCCGAGCCCGCGGTGATCGGGATCAGGATTCCGGAAAGCAGCAGCAACGGCATGAGAACCGCGTTGAGCAAAGCAGGGAAGGCGTCTTCGCTCTTGAGGGTCAGCGCCAGCGCGTACGAGCACGACGCCAGCGTGATCGACAGAAGGAAGACGATCACCAAGCTGAGCACGACGCCGCCGAACGGCGCGTTCAGGTCGAAGACCAGATACGCCAGCGCGATGATGATCAACGCCTGGACGATGGTCTGCAACGCGTTCGCGAGCACCTTGCCCAGCAACAACGCCACCCGGCTGACCGGCGTGACCCGCATCCGCTCGACCACGCCCGAGCGGTATTCCGCGAGCAGGCCGAACCCGACGAAGGAACTGCCGAACAGCGCGAGCTGCGCGATGATCGCCGGAGTGAAGATCATCCAGCCGTCCACATCGGACAGGCCCTGTGCGTTGAGCGCCTTCACCAGCAGTGGCCCGAAGAAGAACAAATAGAGGAGCGGCTGCATGATGCCGATCATGATCCACGTCGGGTTGCGCAACGCCGCGACCATGTCCCGGCGGAAGATCAACCAGGTGTCATGCAACATGCGTGGCCTCCTTTTCCGGAGCCTCATCGACCGGTGCGTCTTCTTCGGCGTCGCGCAGGCTTCGGCCCGTCAAGGTCAGGAAGACGTCGTCGAGCGTCGGCCGATGGACCTGCATGGACGTCATCGTGATGCCCCGTGCGTCCAGCGCCCGTAGCAACTCGGGCATCGCGGTGTCCCCGCGCGGCACCCGGAACCGCACCGCGCCGTCGGTGACGGCCATTTCGTGCGCCCCTTCGAGCCTGCCCGCGACCTCCGCGGTCTCCGGCGCCGATTCCGGTGAGACCCCGATGACGACACTGTCGCCGGAAACTCTCGCCTTCAGCGAATCCGGCGTGCCTTCGGCGACGATCTTCCCGTCGTCGATGACGATCAGCCGGTCGGAGAGCGCGTCGGCCTCGTCGAGGTAGTGCGTGGTCAGGAAGACCGTGACTCCCTGTTCGTCACGCAGCCTGCGGATGTGGTCCCACAGGTTCGCGCGGCTCTGCGGGTCGAGCCCCGTCGACGGCTCGTCGAGGAAGACGAGACCGGGTGAGTGGATCAGCCCGAGCGCGATGTCGAGACGGCGGCGCTGCCCGCCCGACAAGGTCTTGGTCGCCCGCTGGTCGAGTCCGGCGAGGTCCAGTTGCTCGGCGAGGGTGACCCCGCGCGCGAGCGCGTCCGCCTTGCTCATCCGGTACAGCCGTCCTTGGAACTCGATCTCCTCGACGACCTTGCTTTCCGGCGCCGTACCGCCACCTTGGGCGACATAACCGATTCGCCGGCGCACCCCCAGTGGGTCGGCGAGCAGGTCGCAGCCGCCTACCGTCGCCTCGCCGGCGGTGGGTTTGAGAAGCGTCGTGAGCATGCGCAGCGTCGTGGTCTTCCCCGCGCCGTTCGGTCCGAGGAAGCCGACCAGTTCTCCGGCCGAAACATCGAGATCGACGCCTTTGACCGCGTGGACCTCGCCCCCATTGCGGCCCTTGCGGCGGAAACGCCGCTCAAGGCCGCGTGCCTTGATCATGTGAACCCCTTTCCGATGCCCAGCTAGTCAAATTTGACTAGCCGACGGACGCACTGTGCCTTAGGTGTCGGCTCATAGTCAAATTTGATTACTTGGGCGGTGCGCCGAACACGGCCTTGTCGTCGCCTTCGCCCGCCATCACGTACTCGCCCGCTTCGAGACGGCCGATCAGGTCCCTCATCCAGGTCACGTTCGCTTCCGCGTGCACGCTCCACAGGCGATACAGCTCGCTGACGTGCGGTGGTTTCCCCAAGTCGATCGCGTGCTCACGGGCGTAGTGGGTCGACTGAGCGTGCGCTTCCATATTCGCCAGCTGCTGTTTCAGCAAGGCCAGCACCTGGACGCGAGGCAGCGTCGGCATGAACGTGACCGCCGCCGACAGCGTGTACCCGGTCGCGTCGTCGCTCGACAACGCCCTGCCAAGGTGCACGAGGAACTCGGTCTCTCCGTCGTCGGTCACTTTGTACGCGATCCGATCGGGCCCGCCGCCCGCTTCGATGTCCTCGACTTGTTCCAGGAGGCCTTCGGCGGTCATCTTCTTCAACGCGTGATAGATCGACCCCGGCTGGACATTGCCCCACTTGTCGGCCGCCCACGAGAGAAGCTCGCGCCGGACCTGGTAGCCGTGTGCCTTCCCGTACATGCGCACGACACCCAGTACCAGCAGACGCGTGGCGGACACCGAGACCTCCGATCCTCTCCCGAACAACAATGCCTTAGACGACGTCCGTAGGCTAAACAAGCATGAGCACCCCAGTGTTGACTGCGGTGGCCTGGCCCTACGCCAACGGCCCCCGCCACATCGGCCACGTGTCCGGATTCGGCGTCCCGTCCGACGTCTTCTCCCGCTACCAGCGAATGGCCGGCAACCGGGTGCTCATGGTGTCCGGGACCGACGAACACGGCACCCCGATCACCGTCCAGGCGGACAAGGAAGGCCTGACCTCCCAGCAGACGGCGGACAAGTACACCCGTCAGATCGGCCAAGACCTGCAAGGACTCGGTCTCACCTACGACCTCTTCACCCGCACCACCACGGGTAACCACGCCGACGTCACGCAGCAGATCTTTCTCGCGCTGCACCGCAACGGCTACGTCGTTCCCAAGACCACACGGGGCGCGATCAGCCCTTCGACCGGCCGCACCCTGCCCGACCGCTACATCGAGGGCACGTGCCCGATCTGCGGCTACGACGGTGCGCGCGGTGACCAGTGCGACAACTGCGGCAACCAGCTCGACGCCGGGGAGCTGATCAACCCGAAGTCGCGGATCAACGGTGAAACGCCGAAGTTCGTCGAGACCGAGCACTACTTCCTCGACCTGACCGCGTTCGTCGACACGCTGGGCAAATGGCTGTCCAGCAAGACCGACTGGCGCCCGAACGTCCTCAACTTCACCAAGAACCTGATCGACGACATGCGCCCTCGGCCGATCACCCGCGACCTCGACTGGGGCGTGAAGATCCCGCTCGACGGCTGGCGCGACCAGCCGATGAAGCGCTTCTATGTCTGGTTCGACGCGGTCATCGGCTACTTCTCCGCGAGCGTCGAATGGGCACGCCGTTCCGGCGACCCGGACGCCTGGCAGGAGTGGTGGAGCAACCCGGACGCCCGCTCCTATTACTTCATGGGCAAGGACAACATCACCTTCCACGCCCAGATCTGGCCCGCCTTGCTCTTCGGTCACAACGGCGAGGGCGACCGCGGTGGAGCGCCGGGCAAGTACGGCAAGCTGCACCTGCCCGACGAGATCGTCTCCAGCGAGTTCCTCACGATGAGTGGCTCGAAGTTCTCGACCTCGCGCGGCACGGTCATCTACGTCCACGACTTCCTGCGCGACTTCGGTCCGGACGCCCTGCGGTACTTCATCTCGGTCGCGGGCCCCGAGACCCAGGACACCGACTTCACCTGGGACGAGTTCGTCCGCCGGACCAACTTCGAGCTGGCCAACGAATGGGGCAACCTCGTCAACCGGTCCATCTCGATGGCCCACAAGAACGTCGGCGCCATTCCGCGTCCGGACGCCCCCACCGCGGTCGACGAGGAGTTAAAGGAGCTCTCCCGCAAGGCATTCGACACCGCCGGCGCCCACCTTCAGCGGTCGCGGTTCAAGGCGGCGGCGAGTGAGGCCATGCGCGTCGTGACCGCCGCGAACCGGTACCTCTCGGATCAGGAGCCCTGGAAGCTCAAGGACGATCCCGCTCGCCGTGACAGTGTCCTGCACACCGCGCTTCAGGTCGTCTCAGACGCCAACACGCTGCTGACTCCCTTCCTGCCCCACTCGGCTCAGAAGGTGTACGAAGCACTCGGCGGTTCCGGTGTCTGGGCGGCCCAGCCCGAACTGCGGGAAGTCGAGGACCTCGACATCCCCGGCCGGATCAACCCCATCATCACCGGGGACTACAAGACCGAGCAGGCGCGCTGGAAGTCCGTGCCGATCGAGGTCGGCAAGCCGCTGGAGAAGCCGACCCCGTTGTTCGCCAAACTGGACCCGGAGCTCGGCGAGACCGGGCCCGAATGGGCACCGATCTCGAAGTGATCAGCTGATGGCTGCGGAGAAGAAGGAGCTACCACCGATCCCGGACAGGTTGCCGGTTTCGGTGGTGGACGCGCATACCCACCTCGACGCGTGCGGCGCGGTCACCGCGGCTGATGTGACAGCCATGGTCGATCGCGCCGAACGCGCCGGTGTTTCGCGGGTGATCACCGTCGCGGACGATCTCGCGGCCGCCCGCTGGGCCGCGCAAGCGTCCACTTGGGACCCTCGCGTTTGGGCCGCCGTCGCGATCCATCCCACGCGTACCAAGGATTTCGGCGAGGCCGAGAAATCCGAAGTGGAGAGTCTCGCGAAAGAGTCCAGAGTGGTCGCGGTCGGTGAGACCGGCCTCGACTACTACTGGGATTACTCGCCCCATGACGCTCAGCAGGACGCCTTTCGGTGGCACATCGATCTCGCCAAGCGGATCGGCAAGCCGCTGATGATCCATGATCGAGAGGCTCACGACGACGTCCTTCGGATCCTTGAGGAAGAGGGGGCGCCCGAGCAAGTCGTCTTCCACTGTTTCTCGGGGGATGAAAAGGTCGCTCGCCGCTGCATCGATGCTGGATACGTGCTTTCGTTCGCCGGCACGGTCAGTTTTCGCAACGCCCGAGGCCTCCATGAGGCGGCACGGATCGTTCCGGCGGACCAGTACCTCGTCGAAACGGACGCGCCGTTTCTGACCCCCCATCCGTTCCGTGGACGACCGAACGAGCCCTACTGCGCCGCCTACACCGTTCGTCACCTGGCCTCGTTCAGGGGCGAGGCGGTGCACGAGGTGGCCGAATCGGTACGAGTGACCGCTGAGCGGGTCTTCCGTTTGCCGACAGTCACCCCCAGTTGAACGGATTGCAACATTAGTGATCAGCAATGGGCCACTCTGATGAGTGACCAACGTCACGACACTCCGAGGGGTGTTTGCGCAACCCGACGAGGTTCGTTACTGTCCCGTGATCGTGCCGGTCGGTATCCGCTCATGCGGTTTCCGGCTGTTACGCCCACAGTCACGTCAGTGCACGTCGGGGAAGCGGAACCAGGAGCGGTACAGCCTGGAACTGTGACGATGGCGCTGGCTGCGGGTGTCGGACTTCTAGAGGTGTGCCGAAGTGCGCATCGAGACGAAGGACGTTGTGGAGCAGTAGTCGAGCTCCTTGACGTCTTGGGAAAGGGAACGACCCAGTGACTGGTAGCAGTAGGCAGGATGCCTCGCGCCTCGGCGCGGAGACGAACACCTTCGCTTCCGCCGGTTCGGTTGCCGTGCTCGACCGCGACACTCACTACGGCGAGCTGGACTACTCTGATGACCCGCGCATCACGCACCAGGACATCCTGGCCGCGCTCGGTCCCGACGCCGACACCTTGATGGCCGAGATCGACGTCGACGTCGACGAGCTGATCCGCCTCATCAGCGCCGAGACCACCATGCTGCCGCCGATCGTCATTCCGGACGAAGTGGCCGAGGACCGCACCGCGGGCGCGCCGATGAAGGCCGCGACCAAGGACGAGGTCATCTCGAGCGCGACCCGCGTCTGGAAGAAGCGGTTCCTCAAGGGAACCGTCATGGCGGTACTGCTCACCCTCGGCGGTGGCGGCGCGGCCGCGATCGCGATGAACAAGAGCGTCACGCTCGACATCGATGGTCAGCAGCAGACCGTTCACAGTTTCGGCGACACGGTCGGCGAAGTCCTTGAAGACGCCGGTCTTTCGGTCGGCGCGCACGACTCTCTCTCGCCCTCGCCTCAGGCCGCGGTGGGCGACGGCGGCGTCATCAAGCTGGAGCGTGGCCGCAAGCTCAATCTGGTCGTCGATGGCGTATCGCAGGAATCCTGGGTTCGCGCGACCAACCTCAGCGAAGCCCTGAACCAGCTCGGCCGTTCCGATCTCGCGAAGTCCGGTACCTGGACTTCGATGCCGCAGAACGGTGAACTTCCGCTCGAGGGCGCCACCGTCGAGGTCAAGACCCTCAAGAACGTCACCGTCTATGACGGCGCGAACGAACCGCGCAAGGTTCAAACCAACTCGGTCACCACCAAGGAATTCCTCGGTGAGCTGCGGATGACCCTCGGCCCGGACGATGAGGCCATCGGTGGTCTCGACGTCAAGCTGGTCGACGGTGCCGAGGTCCACGTCAGCCGGACCGGCGTCACCATGGTCAAACAGAACGAGGAAATCGCACCGCCCGAACAGAAGGTCGACGACCCGGAGCTCGAAAAGGGCAAGACCAAGGTCGAAGACCCGGGTACCCCGGGCCAGAAGACCGTGACCTACAAGGTCACCAAGCGCAATGGCAAAGAGGTCGGCCGCGAGAAGGTCTCGGAAGAGGTCATCACCGAGGCCAAGCCTAAGATCGTCAAGGTCGGTACGAAGAAGCCCGCCGATCCGGTCATCGGTGACGCCGGCGCCTGGGACCGCATCGCGCAGTGCGAGTCGACCGGTAACTGGGCCGCCAACACCGGCAACGGCTACTACGGTGGCCTGCAGTTCAACAAGAGCACCTGGGATGCCTACGGTGGCTCGCAGTACGCCGCTTACCCGCACCAGGCCAGCAAGGCCCAGCAGATCGCTGTCGCTGAGAAGCTCCGCGACAGCCGCGGTGGCTACGGCGCCTGGCCGCACTGTGGCAAGAAGGCCTGACCGCCAGATCGTTCTCCCTCCCCCCTGAAGGTCATCGTGTGGGTTTTCTAACTGCCCACAAGGTGGCCTTCAGGCCGTCTTGGGCAGCTGAGGCTGTGTAGCGCCGAATCTCGGCCGCCGTGACCACCAGCGCGGAGACCTTAGGTGGGTCGCGGCCCTAGATCGTTCAGCGGCGGTCTCTGCTCGCACGCTGCTGTCGTCGCGGTGCTGGCTTTGCTGGCTCTCATTCCGTGTTTGGCCGGTCGTGGGTTGGTCCGTCGGCTTCTCGGTGGGCTTCGCGGGCTGCGGCCGCTCAGCGACCGGCTCCTGCCTCTGCCGAGGCAAAGGGATATCCGGGCCGGCTTCCGCAACGCCGACGATTTCTGTGAAAGCGTCGCCGCGTCTCTCCGCCGGAGTGCGGGTGTCGGCTTCTCCGTTCGGGACCGGATGCGCGAGTGGGACTAGAAGCGCGTTCAGGCGGGCGCCTGTCTCGGGATCGAGGTCGCCGCGCATGTCCCAACGGCCAGTGCGTTTCTGACGCAACCAGAACTCGCTTCGCCGGGTCTTCGGGTTGGGGTCCTCGGTGTCGTTCCCATCTGGGTTGAGACGTGCGAGCACGTCGGTTCCAGCCATCGTCACGTCGCGCGGTCTCGCGACGCTGGCGAGATCGACCAGGTCCCTCTCGGCGTCGAGTCGGACGTTCGCGGCGATGTGCTCTGGGAGTCTCCGCAGAACCGTGACGATTCGGTCGATGCTGCCCTCGGCCAATGCGCCTGTGACGGCCGCGGCTCCGGTCAAAGGCGCGACGGGTGGAGTCGAGGTCCCGTCGCGCGCGCGTCTCGAGTTGAGTGCGAGTGCTCGAGCCGTCACCTTCTTCGCTTCGGCTCGGGGAACCCGGGCCACGTGCTCGTAGAAGACGGCGATCGAGTTGTATCCGAAGAGGTCTCGGACACCGCGTGACTCGATCTCGGCCAGGATCTGGCCGACTTCGGCGACCAGGCGTCGCCCTTCGCGTAGCCGTGTCTGCAACTCGTCGAGAAGCAGATCGGCGTCACCTTCCGGCAGATTCAGCGGGAAGGCCTTGGGAATGTTTGTGCTGGTCATCCCTCGATTGTCGAGGTTGAGTCGAACGAATGCACGGTATCGATCGGGTGCACGTTGATCACGCTCCGGCGATGTGAACCTGCACCGATCACCCTGGCGTATGACACGGGTCAGCTGGGAGAATCCGTGAGGATGGCGCGAGCGAGTTGCGGCCAAGCGGAGGCTGGCGCTGTCCTCGGGGCCGACTGGGGCTGGGGTGGTCGTCCACCGGCCAATCGCGGCTTACGAAGGCTGGCTACGATCGTCGAGTGACTGAATTGCTCGGGCCTGCGGAGATCAGGGCGCTGGCGGCCGAGCTGGACGTACGGCCGACCAAGAAGCTCGGCCAGAATTTCGTGCACGATCCCAACACGGTGCGCCGGATCGTCGACATTTCGGCAGTCGGCGAAGGTGACGTCGTGCTGGAAGTCGGGCCGGGGCTTGGCTCGCTGACACTCGGGCTGCTCGCGACCGGTGCCGAGGTCGTCGCGGTCGAAATAGACCCCGTACTGGCCGGGCGGCTCCCGAACACCGTGGCCGAACGCGGTGGGGCCGAAAGGCTGACGGTTGTCGGAGCGGACGCTCTACGGATCACGGTGGACGACCTGCCTCAACGGCCGACGGCGCTCGTCGCGAATCTGCCGTACAACGTCGCCGTTCCTGTTGTGCTGCATCTGCTCGCCGAGCTGCCCTCGTTGACCAGTGGTCTCGTAATGGTCCAGACCGAAGTCGCCGACCGGATGGCGGCCGGCCCTGGCAGTCGGACTTACGGAGTGCCCAGCGTCAAGCTCGCGTGGTACGGGAAGACACGTAAGGTCGCCGCGGTACCTCGCTCGGTGTTCTGGCCTGTTCCGAACGTGGATTCAGCCCTCGTCGCTTTCGAGCGAGGCGAAGTGGTGTCGTCCGTGGAGAGGAAGCGGCTGTTCGCCGTGGTCGATGCCGCTTTCTCGCAGCGGCGAAAAACGCTGCGGGCGGCTTTGGCGTCATGGGCCGGTTCCGCCGAACGTGCGGGGGAGTTGCTCGAAAAGGCGGGTATCGACCCCAAGACCCGCGGTGAACAGTTGGATGTTCACCAGTTCGCCCGTATCGCGGCAGCGACTGACTGATCGCCGTCGCAGGTGTGACCGGCGCCGCGCGGGCGAGTCTCGGCTGAGGTCAGCACGACAGCGTAAATCCTCTTCTCGATCCGTCTGGTCCAACCTGTCTTAGCAGGCAGCGGCCTGACGCGATCCTGAGACCTCAGCCGTGGTCTCAGGATGCGGACAGCAAATCCTGTATTATGGACACGACCAGACGTGTGATCTGCGCCTACGCGCTTGCTTTCATCTAGTGGGATCGGTTTTACTCAGTGAGCCATCCCGAGCGACTGAGAGACCTGGCTCGCCGAAGTCGCAGCAACCACCCTCAACAGGGCAGGTGCTACCGCCAGGACCGATGGAGGCTGTGCCTAATGAACAGGGTCACCCACCCGCTCCTGCTGACCAGGCGACGCGTCGTCGATGAAGGTCGCCGCACGGTAAGTGCGTGTCGACGCTCCACCGTTACTGCCTGAGTCTTTCCCTTACCTCTGAAGCCCGTCCGTTCTGGACGGTCACTCGGTGACGGTTGGCGCGCTCGAAAGAAGCAGCGCCCCCTTTGCATGGAGCCCTTCGTGATCACTGTCGAAAACCTGTCCAAGTCCTTTCCCCTCAACGGAAATCCCGTCGTCGCCCTGCGCGATGTCAGCGTGGACATCCAAGCAGGCTCGTTGTTCGGAGTCGTCGGTCCGGCCGGCTCCGGCAAGTCGACCCTCGCTCGTTGCATCGGACTTCAGGAGCGCCCGGACCGGGGCGTGGTCCGCCTCGACGGCCTGAACACCGGGACCCTTGACGGCCGCCGCCTGCGGGAGATCCGTCGGCAGGTCGGTGTCGTGAGCACCAAGCCGGAGTTGCTCGCCGAGCGCACCATCGCCGGCAACATCGCGTCGCCGCTCGAACAGCTCGGCCTCGACGGGCCGCAGCGCCGTAACCGGGTCGGCAACCTGCTCGATCTGGTCGGACTCACCCCGCGAGCGGGGCAGCGGCCGGGTGATCTGACCGAGGGGCAGCTGCGCCGAGTGGCCATCGCCAAGGCTCTGGCAGCCGGGCCGTCCGTGCTCTTGGCTGACGACCCGACCGCCGGTGTGCAGCCCGAAGAGTCCGGCGCGGTCCTGACCGTGCTCGACCGCGCGCGCGCCGAGCTCGGAGTCACCGTGCTGCTCACCACTCCTGATGCCGGTGTGGTCCGCCGTGTCTGCGACGACGTCGCGGTTCTTGAGGCTGGGGCGATCATCGAACGTGGAACCGTGCTCGACCTGGTCTCCGACCCGACCAGCCGGACCGCGCAGGCGCTGCTGCCCTCGATCGAGACCGGACGGGCGCAGACGTCGAAGTACGACCGCGCGGTGGACGTCGTGCTTGTCGGTTTCGCATCGGTCGGTGCGCTGCTGCCTGAGGCCGCCGGTCGCTTCGACGTCGAACTCGCCACCATCGGGGGCGGCCTGACCCGGATCGGCGACACGCCGGTCGGCAGGTTCCGTCTCGGTGTGCGCGGTGAGCGCGCGGATGCCGCGCTCGCCTGGATCGCCGAACGCGGTGGCCACGTGACCCACCCGGTCCGCGGGCCGCAGGGCGTCGCTGCCTGACTCCTCCACGACCGGGCCGCTCAGGACGAAATCCGTCCAGGGCGGCCCTTTCGTGTCTGACTCGTCCTGTTCTCTTTTCTCCTGGTGGCAGCACAAGTGGAGCGGCCACGTAGGCTTGACTCGTGCTCGCCGTCGTACCGCCCCCAGTAACCGTCAGGGTTCCCGCCAAGGTCAACCTGCACCTGTCGGTCGGTGACGTACGCCCGGACGGCTACCACGAGCTGGTGACCGTTTTCCAGGCGCTTTCTCTCACTGACGAGGTGACCGTGGCGGTCACCGAGGACCCGGGCGTCGAGGTCTATGGCGAAGGAGAAGGTTCCGTACCGACCGGGGCCAACAACCTCGCGTGGAAGGCGGCGCAGGCGCTGGCGGCCCACGTCGGCAAGGCCGACGGCGAGTCCAAGGTCCGAGTGGTGCTTCGCAAAGGCATCCCCGTAGCCGGCGGGATGGCCGGGGGCAGCGCTGACGCGGCCGCGACCCTGGTGGGGCTCGCGTCACTTTGGAAGCTCGACATCTCCCGAGACGAACTGGCGGGTATCGCCGCCAAGCTCGGGAGCGATGTTCCTTTCGCCCTTTACGGTGGGACAGCGTTGGGTACCGGCCGAGGCGAGCAACTGGTGCCGGTGTTGTCGAGGCACACGTTCCATTGGGTTCTGGCGTTCGATCAGCGTGGTCTTTCGACCCCTCGGGTGTTCGGAGAACTGGACAGGTTGCGTGAAGAGGGCAGTCCGCCTCGGATCGGTTCGCATACTCCGGTGGTCGAGGCGCTGGCGTCCGGTGACCCGCGGCAGCTGGCACTGCTTCTCGGCAATGACCTGCAGGCGGCCGCCGTCTCGTTGCGTCCCGGGCTGCGTCGCACGTTGCGGGCGGGAGTCAACGCGGGTGCGCTCGCCGGCACCGTGTCCGGGTCTGGGCCGACCTGCGCTTTTCTGTGCGCGGATGCCCAGTCTGCAGTCGAGGTCGCCGCGGAGCTGTCCGGTGCGGGGGTCTGTCGCACGGTGCGTGTCGCACACGGGCCGGTTCCCGGCGCCAAGCTGGTAGGCGGAGACGATGCGCCGCGGCCGGCTCCGCCTCGAGTACACGCGTGAGGATGTCCGAAATGGACGTCGACTAATTCGTTGTGGTGCAAGCTTTTTGGAAAGGATCGGCTGAGGCATGGCCAACTTGGTCAACCTGGAGTCGGTGAGCAAGTCCTTCGGGGTGCGCCCGCTGCTCGACGGTGTTTCGCTCGGCGTTGCGGAGGGGCAGCGCATTGGCGTCGTCGGTCTCAACGGGGGCGGGAAGACGACGCTGCTGGAGGTCCTCGCGGGGATCAGCGAGCCGGATACGGGACGGGTGAGTCAAGTCCGTGGCTTGCGGATGGCCGTGGTCACCCAGCGAACCGAACTCCCGGTCGGCAGCACAGTCGGAGACGTCGTGCTGGAGCGCTACGGCGCCGAACATGAGTGGGCCGCTGACGCGCGGGTCAGGTCCATTATGGATGGTCTGGGGATCACTGCTCTCGGTGTCGAAACGTCGACGGCGAACCTGTCCGGTGGCGAACGCCGCCGTGTCGCATTGGCGGCGGCTCTCACCGGTGAACTCGACCTCGTGGTCCTCGACGAGCCTACCAACCATCTCGACGTCGAAGGTGTGCGCTGGCTCGCGGATCACCTGCTCAACCGCAGGATCGCGGTCGTGGTCGTCACCCACGACCGGTGGTTCCTCGACACGGTCGCGAGCGTGACCTGGGAGGTCTCCAACGGTCGCGTCGAGCAGTACGAAGGTGGGTACGCGGACTGGATCTTCGCCCGGGCCGAGCGGGCGAGGCTCGCGGCGACGGCCGAGGAGAAGCGGCAGAACCTGGCCCGCAAGGAGCTCGCGTGGCTGCGTCGCGGTCCGCAGGCCAGGACTTCGAAGCCGCGCTACCGCGTCGAGGCGGCGGAGGCACTGATCTCCGACGTGCCGGAGCCACGTGATTCAGTCGAGCTGCAGGCGTTCGCCCGCCGACGGCTGGGGAAAACCGTGCTGGAGGTCGAGGACGCAACTTTGACCGTCGGTGACCGCACTCTGCTCGATCACGTCACCTGGCGGATCGGGCCAGGCGATCGGATCGGCCTGGTCGGCGTCAACGGATCCGGCAAGACGACGCTGCTGAAGCTGCTCGACGGGGACAAAGAGCCCGAGACGGGGCGCCGTATCCAGGGGAAGACGGTCAGCCTCGCGCACCTACGGCAGGAGCTCGACGATCTGCCGGGTGATCTGCGCGTCCTGCAGGCGATCGAAGAGGTCTCCGGAAGGGTCGTATTCGGCAAACAGGAGCTCTCCGCGTCGCAGCTGGCCGAAAAGCTGGGGTTCCCCGCGTCCAGGCAGTGGACTCCGGTCGAAGACCTTTCCGGTGGTGAGCGGCGCCGCCTGCAGCTGTGCCGGCTTCTGATGGCCGAGCCCAACGTGCTGCTGCTCGACGAACCGACGAACGATCTCGATATCGACACTTTGCAGCAGCTGGAAGACCTGCTCGATTCGTGGCCGGGCAGCCTCGTCGTCGTTTCGCACGACCGGTACCTGGTGGAACGCGTTTGCGACACGATCGTCGCCTTGTTCGGGGACGGACACGTGACCCACCTCCCGGGCGGCATCGAGGAGTACCTCGACCGGCGGGTCAAGAGCCTGGAGCAGGCCGGTGCCGACCGGAAGTCGGGCAGCGGGCAGTCCTCCGAGCTCAAGAAGAGTGCCGCGGAGCAGCGGGCGGCACAGAAGGAACTGTCCCGCCTCGAGCGCAAGCTCGACCAGTTGCACGCCAAGGAAAAGAAGCTGCACGCGGCGCTGCTCGTGGCGGCGACCGACCCGACGAAGCTCATCGAGTTGAACACTGAACTGAAAGCCGTTGAAACGGAGAAGGAGGAGGTCGAGGCCCAGTGGCTCGAGACCTCCGAAGCGATCGAGTGAGTTCACTCGACGGCGAGCGGGTGTTCCAAGGGCGGACAGTACTGTGACGCGCATGAGTCGGTTCGTGGACACGCTCGTCGCCACCGCGGCGGGGCGAGGTCAGCAGCGAGGAATGGTCACGGGGGAGCCCAAGGAGCCGGTTCGGCGGACCTGGGCTGAGATTCACGAGCAGGCGAAGCGGGTCGCCGGGGGCCTGGTGCTCGCCGGGCTCGAGTCCGGCAAGGCGGTGGCGGTCCTGGCGGCGGCGCCGTCGCTGATCGCGCCGACGGTGCAGGCGGTGTGGCTCGCCGGTGGCAGCGTGACGATGCTGCACCAGCCCACCCAGCGCACCGACCTCGCCGAGTGGGCCGAGGACACCGTTCGCGTGCTGCGGATGATCGGGTCCGATCTGGTCCTGCTCGGTGAGCCGTTCGACCAGCTGGCGCCGGTGCTCACCGAGCACGGCATCGCCTTCCAGGTGATCACTGAGTTGCTCGAGGCCGAACCGCTGGCGGAGCCAGTTCCGACGGGCGAATCCGACACGGCGCTCCTACAGCTGACCAGTGGGTCGACGGCCGATCCGAAGGCCGTTCAGATCACCTACGGAAACCTGTATTCGAACGTCAAGGCGATGGTCGATCGCGCCGAGTTCGACTTTGACGTCGATGTGATGGTTTCGTGGTTGCCCACCTTCCACGACATGGGGATGGTCGGTTTCCTGACGGTCCCGATGACGTTCGGTGTCGAACTCGTCAAGATCACGCCGCTCGAGTTTTTGTCGGGCCCGTTGATCTGGCCGCAGCTGATCAGCAAGTACAACGGCACGACCACGGCCGCGCCGAACTTCGCCTACGCGATCGTGGGCAGGCGGATGGCTCGGGAAGAGGACGACAACACTTACGACCTCTCGAAGCTTCGGATCGCGCTGAACGGCGCCGAGCCGATCGATGAAACAGCGGTGCAGACCTTCGTCGAGGCGGGAGCGCGGTTCAAGATGCCTGCCGAATGCGTCTTTCCGGCGTATGGCATGGCGGAGGCGACTCTTGCGGTTTCGTTTGCTCCGCTGTTCACCGGACTGACGCTGGACGTCGTCGAAGCCGAGGCGCTAGAGGCGGACAACCGTGCGGTGCCGGTGCCCGAGGATGACCCGAGGCGCGGCACCGACGACGTCCGTTCCTTCGCGGTGCTCGGGCCGCCCCTCGACGGGCTCGAGGCCGAGATCGTCGATGACAAGGGCACTGTGCTCGGCGAGCGCCAGGTCGGAGAAATCCGTCTGCGCGGCGAGGCCGTGACGCCGGGGTACCTGACCATGGAGGGTCCGGTCGCGACACAGGACGAGAGCGGCTGGCTGCTCACCGGTGACCTCGGCTACCTGATCGACGGCATGATCGTGATCTGCGGTCGTCGTAAGGACGTCATCATCATGGGTGGCCGGAACCTGTACCCGACCGATATCGAACGGGCGGCGATGTCGGTCGAGGGGGTTCGAGCTGGGAACGCCGTGGCCGTGCGGATCGACGCGGGTAGCCGCCGGGAGCGGTTCGCCGTCGTCGTCGAATCGAAACTCGCCGGGGATCCGGACACCGAGAAGGCGTTGGCGAAGGAAGTCGCGGCCAAGGTGCGCGACGCGGTCGACATGCGGCCCTTCGCGGTTGTGGTGCTTCCGGCGGGAAGTCTGCCCAAGACACCGTCGGGCAAGGTGAAGCGGGCCGCGACCGCCACCCAGTTCGCGAACAAGATCGCCAAGAACGCGGCGACCACCTGACACGGGAGCGTCGGACTCGCGAGGATCGCGGGCCGGCCCTCTCGCCGTGTTTCCGTGGGTCAGCGGCGTCGCCAGAGCGGCCTGCGGGTGTGAGTGTGTTCCAAAGCCGGCGCAATGTAGTAGCCGGCGGACTGGGAACGCCCGGCCAGTGTGCCTTCGACGTCACGGAGGAACGCGTCAACGGCTGCTGGGTCGTAGCCTCGTTTCGAGAGCGGTGCTTTGGCGAACGCCACGTTGTGGACGTCCGAAACCGACAGGTCGTCGTCGCCGTCGAGCGTGGCGGCGACCCGTTCGAGGAAGGCATCGACCGCGGGTTCGTGATAGCCCCGGGCGCCGATCGGCGCCCGGTCGAACTGCCGGGTTCTCGCCTCGAACGAGGTGACGGGCACTAGCGTTCCCGCAGGAAATCGACGAGGCCGCGGTCCGGAACGGCGCGTTCGGCGGTCGCCTGGTTCTCCTCACGCACGCCGGGCACACCGAGTACCTGCTGGCCGGTCCGCTGGGCGAGTTGCCCTTCGATCTTGTCGAGGAAATCGTCGACTTCGCGTTCGTCGTAGCCGCGCTTCCCGATCAGTGGACGCGAGAACATGACGTGGTGGACCTCGGCCGCCGTCAGGTCGTCCCGGTCCGAGATCGTGTTTGCGATCCGCTCCAGGAACTTGTCGACCTCGTGTTTGGCGTATCCGCGCCGCCCGATCGGGGCGTTCGGAAAAGTGGCGCCGGTGATGTCTTCGGCCGTAAACGACATGAAACTCTCTCCGGTTTCGGTGGGAATGTGATCTCCGCATTCCGTCCTAACGGGTTTGAGAGTTCCCCGGAAGAGCTCGCGCTATTTCACGACTCGATCAGGGGCGTGGTGAACGCCTTCGAGTGACGAGTTGTAACACACCGCCATGTGATCGGGTTCACCCAGCGTGGAAGGTGTTCTGGGCTGCGACGAGACCGGTGCTGATCAGCGCTTCAACGGCGTCGGCGCAGCGATCGACCTCGAAAGCGAGTTCTTTGCGTTCGACCGTCGAGAAGTCCTTCAGCACGAAATCCGCCGGATCCTGCCGTCCTGGAGGGCGGCCGACGCCGAAACGGACGCGGTAGTAGTCCTTCGTGCCCAGGGATTTGGTGATCGAGCGGAGGCCGTTGTGGCCGTTGTCACCGCCACCCAGCTTCATCTTGAGCGCGCCGAAGTCGACGTCCAGCTCGTCGTGGACGACCACGACACCGGCCGGGGGGATCTTGTAGAACCGGGCCACGCCGACGACAGGGCCGCCCGAAAGGTTCATGTACGAGCGCGGCTTCGCCAGGACCACCCGCTGCCCGGCGAGCCTGCCTTCGAGGACCTCGGCGCCGCTTTTGTGGGCTTTGAACCTGCCGCCGACACGGCCGGCGAGTTCGTCGAGCACCATGAAGCCGACGTTGTGCCTGTTGCCAGCGTATTGAGGGCCGGGATTGCCGAGGCCGGCGAGCAGGATCTGCTCGCTGGCCCCGGGAAGTACTGCTTCGGTCACGCGAGTGACTTTATTCGGCGTCCTCGGCGGGGGTGGTCTCCGCCTCGGCGTCGGCGTCTTCGCCCTCGAGCGCGGATTCGGACGGCGACTCGTTCACGGCGACGACCAGGGCATCAGGGTCGGTGACCAGGGAGGCGCCCTTCGGCAGGATGACGTCCGAAGCGTTGATCTGGGTGCCGGCGACGACGCCCTCGACCGAGACCTCGACCTGCTCGGGGATGTGCAGTGCCTCGACCTCGATCTGGATGGCGTCGAGGTCGGTGGTGACCAGGGTGCCCGGGCCGGGGGTGCCGGTGACGACGACGGGGATGTCGACGGTGACCTTCTCGCCGCGAATGACGACCAGCAGGTCGACGTGCTCGATGTAGTTCTTCAGCGGGTGGACGACGATGGTCTTCGTCAGCGCCAGCTCACTCTTGCCCTCGAGCTCGAGGGTGATGACGGCGTTGCCGCCGTTCTCACGCACGACGCGGGCGAACTCGAGGGCGGGCAGGGCGTAGTGGCGCGGGTCCGAGCCGTGCCCGTACAGCACCGCGGGGATCTTGCCGGCGCGACGCGTGCGGCGCGCGGCACCCTTGCCGAATTCGGTGCGGGGCTCAACGGATAGGCGTACCTCGGACACGGTGTAGCACTCCTTCAATTCACCAACATGTTCAGCGAAATCATGCTGAGGTGGGGATGGTTCGGGTCGGTTCTGGTGTTCGGCGGCGAGTTCCACGGGCGTGCTCGATCGCGTGTGGCCACTCAAGCCGCCGCGTCGATCACGTCGGGCACCAGGTGCTCACGGAACCCGCCTCGCCGAGACCGGGAAAGTGTAGACCAACCTGTCGTGCCGGGGTCCCGCCGGGTGGCTCGTTCAGGTGACAAGTCGGTGACAGCTGCTTTGGGAACCCGCGGATGCGGTGGTGCGTGACCCCTTTCCTAAGGTGTGATCTCTTCGCACGCGAGACACAGGGGGCGGAATGCCGGCACGACGGTTGAGGATCGGCGCGGTCGCCTTCTTGTGCTGCTTCGTGGCCGGTTGTGACGTCGCGATCGACGGGGCCGCGGGGATCTCGCCCGCCGAGCAGCAGCGGGTCGACCGGCGCGCCGAGCAGCGTGGCGCTGTGGAGAGCGCGTTGAAGGCGCTGGAGCAGGCACCCGCGGTTGTCTATAAGTCGACAATCAAGGATGCTTCGGGTAAACCCGCCGAATTGCTGTTTCGCATCACCCGCAACGGCAGCGCACACGGCGCGCTGCCGGTCGACGGCCAGACCGTCCAGGTCGTCTCGGCCGACAAGCAGTTGTACCTCGCGGCGACGCCGGAGTACTGGAAGGCGCACGGGCTCGGCAACAGTGACCAGTACGGCACCAACTGGGTCCGGACCGACAGCACGGACCTGCCGGTGAACGCCGTCGAGGTGCTCAACCCGCGCAAGGCGGCGTCGACACTCCGGACCGCGGTGTCCGCGATGAAACCGCTGACCGATCCGGTTCGGTCGAAGTTGCCCGACGGAACCGAGGTCTATGACATCCGGAGTGGGCCTGGGGCGCTCCAGGTGACCACCGCGGCGCCGCATCGCGTGGTCAGTTTCGCGCCTTCCCTCGTCGACGCCGCCGGCGGCAAGACGCTCGGTGCCGAGATGCGGGTCGAGCCGCTCGCCGGGGACGCGCTCAAAAAGCTCCAGACCGATCTGGACGGCGCGATCGGCGGGGTCGGGCAACCGTTCGACGCGCTCACCCAGGTCAGCGTCAGCGTGGTCAACGACAAACTGGACTGTACGGACTTCGTCGGAAGCTGCCGGGCGACCATCGACGTCGCCAACACCGTCATCGGCGGCGTGAGCGGGACACCCGTGCGCCTGACACTGACCGTCGAGTTCACCGCCCAGTCCCTCGGGGGGCAGACCTGCACGGCGGACGCCAACGCGGCACCGGACACCACGACGAGCATGACCTGTGAGGTCAAGTTCAGACTGCCGAATCGGAACGCCAGCTACCAGGTCCAGGCGAAACCGTCGGCCCGCGGTGAGGTCCGGGCTCCCGTCGACGTCAACGGTGCCCGTGAAAAGCTCAAGTCCGAGTTCGCCACGCTGGGCGGCTGACCTGCACGCTCACCCCGGGGTGCGTTGCATACGTTGAAGTAGCCGATCTCGCGTTCTTAACATCGGGGTCGTCACCGATGAAAGGGAGAACGTGATGGCGAAATTGGTTGTGTTCGGAGGAACCGGGTACGCGGGCACGAAGGTCGTCGCGGAAGCACGCGATCGCGGTCACGAGGTCCTGGCGATAGCGAGGAACGCAGAAGGTGAGGGGACCAGGGCCGGATCGCTGTACGACGAGGCCTTCCTCGCCGAAGTCGCCAAGGGCGCCGACGTGCTGGTCATCGCGGTCCAGGGGCAGAGTGGCCTGCTCGAGGCGGTGCCCTCGATCGCTCAGGTCGCGAAGGACAACGGCGCGCGGATCGGGGTGGTCGGCGGGGCGGGCAGTCTGTACGTGACCGAGGGCGGGCCCCGGCTGATCGACACCCCCGAGTTCCCGGACGAGTACAAGGGCGAAGCGGGGGCACACGTCGAGGTGCTGGAAGCGTTCCGGGCGCTTCCCGAGGATGTCGAATGGTTCTACCTCAGCCCGGCCCCCGAGTTCGGCGCGTGGACCGAGGGAGAGCGCATCGGCGACTTCCGACTCGGGAGCGATGTGATCCTGAACGATGAAAACGGCAGGTCGAAGATCAGCGGTGCCGACTACGCGATCGCGTTCGTCGACGAGATCGACAAGCCAGAGCACCGCCGCCAGCGCTTCTGCGTCGCTTACTGACCTGACAGTTCCTTCACGACCGGCGCGAACGTTTCCAGCATCGGCTCGAACACCGTGATGTAGGAGAAGCCGTACCGTTCGCGACGTTCCTGGAGCTGCCGGACGATCTCGTCGACCGTCCCGAACAGCAATTGGGGCGTTTCGAGCAGGGCGTCCACGTCGAGACCGTCCTCGTCGTCGACACGCCAGGATTCGGCGGCCGCGCGCCGGTCGGCCGTGACGACGACTCGCTGGACGAGCATGTTCAGTTCGGGATCCCGGCCGTTCGTGTGTGAGCGAAAGTAGGCGACACGTTCGTCCATGCGCTCGGCGTCGTCGAGTTGGAAGGTGCCCGGTGGTTTTCCTGGTGCTTGACGAAGACCCGCGAAGCCGGCGATGTCGGCGTGACGGGCGGCGAGAGAGAGCACGCCGTCGCTGTTGCCCGCGAGGAGCAGCGGCGGGGGCGTGATCCCCTCGTTGTCGAAGTGCTCACGCAGGTGGTCGAGGCTCTTGGTGAGATACTCGATGCGCTCCTTGGCGGGAACCCACGGCAGGCCGGCACTGTCGAATTCCGATTTCATGTGGCCGGAGCCGAGGCCAAGGTCCAGCCGGTCATCGGTCATCTTCACCGTTGTGGCGACTTCGCGTGCGAAGAGCGCGAAGTTGTAAAAAGACACGTTGGAGACGAGAGTGCCTACGCGCGGCCGTTGGGTCACTGCGGCAGCCATGGTCAAGGCTGGAAAAGGCGCGTTCCGTCCCGGCCCGAGGTGATCGGGCACGGAGATGACGTCGTATCCGAGGGCCTCGACGCGGAGGCACTTCGCGACCCAATCTTCGCGGTTCTCGGCGCCCCACAGGTTCACGCCGAACTTAAATTTCCCCATGGACGGCAACCTAGTCACGCCGGGAGGTCCGGCGCGCGTCGTTTCGCGAGGAGCTGAAAACGAAGCACGGGACCTTTGCTCTCACTCTCCGGAAGAGAGCGGGAGCAAAGGTCCCTCGCTTCGATGGGATCAGGCGTTGCCGTCGAAGAGGGACGTGACCGACCCGTCCTCGAAGACCTGCTGGATCGCCTGCGCCAGCAGCGGCGCGATGGACAGCACGGTCAGGCCCGGGAACCGCTTCTCCTCGGGGATCGGCAGCGTGTTGGTGACGATCACCTCGCGCGCCTTGCAGTTCGACAGCCGCTCGGTGGCGGGGTCGGACAGGATGCCGTGCGTCGAGGCGATGACGACGTCGGCGGCGCCTTCGTCGAGCAGGGCCTCGGTGGCCTTCACGATCGTGCCGCCGGTGTCGATCATGTCGTCGATCAACACGCACAGCTGACCGCGGACCTTGCCGACGACGCGGTTGGCGACGGCCTGGTTCGGCTTGTCCGGGTCGCGGGTCTTGTGGATGAAGGCGATCGGCCGATCACCCAGCTGCGCCGCCCACTTCTCGGCGAGCCGCACGCGGCCCGAGTCCGGCGAGACGACGGTGATGTTCTCGCCGTGGTAGGTCTTGTTGATGTGCGCGGCAAGCACGTTCTGCGCGAGCAGGTGGTCGACGGGGCCGTCGAAGAAGCCCTGGATCTGTGCGGTGTGCAGGTCGACCGTCATGATCCGGTCGGTGCCCGCGGTCTTGAACAGGTCCGCGATCAGGCGCGCGGAGATCGGCTCGCGGCCCTTGTGCTTCTTGTCCTGCCGCGCGTACGGGTAGAACGGCATGATCACGGTGATCCGCTTGGCGCTCGCCCGCTTGAGGGCGTCCACCATGATCAGTTGCTCCATCACCCATTCGTTGATGGGCGCCGGGTGGCTCTGGATCACGAACGCGTCGGTCCCGCGCACCGATTCGTTGAACCGGACGAAGATCTCGCCGTTGGCGAAGTTGTGCGCGGTCTGCGGGACGACCGTCACGTTGAGGTGCTTGGCGACCTCTGCGGCGAGCTCCGGGTGTGCGCGCCCGGAGAAGAGCATCAGGTTCTTCTTCGGTGTGCCGGACTTCGAACTCATGCTGGCGACTCCCCGTCGTTTCCCTTATCTGAATCGGACACGGCGGTGGTGTCCTGCTTCGCGGCGGAAGCTGCTTCCGCCGCGGGTGTGCCCGGCCTGCGCCGGGTCACCCAGTCTTCGATGTTGCGCTGCGGCCCGGTGGAGACGGCGAGCGCGCCCGGGGGCACGTCTTGCCTGATCACGGTGCCTGCCCCGCTGTAGGCACCGTCGCCGATGGTCACCGGGGCGACAAACGTGTTGTCCGCGCCGAGCCGCACATGGGAGCCGATCGTGGTGTGGTGCTTGTTCACGCCGTCGTAATTGACGAAAACGCTGGAACAACCGATGTTGCTGTTTTCGCCGATGGTCGCGTCGCCGACGTAGGTCAGGTGCGGAACCTTCGTCCCGGCGCCGATGTCCGCCTTCTTCGTTTCGACGAAGGCGCCCAGCTTGGCCTTGGTCCCCAGTTTGGTGCCGGGACGCAGGTAGGTGAACGGGCCGACCTTGACGCCATCGCCCAGTTCCGAATCGGAACCGTGCGTTCGCACCACCGACGCGCCCGTGCCGACGGAGACGTTCTCCAGCGTGCTGTCCGGGCCGATCTGCGCGCCTTCGCCGACCGACGTCGAGCCCTTCAGTTGCACGCCGGGTTCGATGACGACGTCGCGCGACAGGGTCACGCCCGCGTCGATCCACGTGCTCGACGGGTCGACGACGGTGACGCCCGCCCGCTGCCAGCCGCGGACGATGCGCCGGTTCAGTTCGGCGCCGAGAACGGAGAGCTGCACACGGTCGTTGACGCCTTCGGTCACCCAAGGGTCGTCGATGACCAGCGCGCCGACCCCCTTGCCGTCGCCGCGGGCGATGCCGAGGACGTCGGTGAGGTAGAGCTCGCCCTGCGCGTTGTCGGTCGAAAGCTTCGAGAGACCATCGACCAGCACCGAAGCGTCGAAGGCGTAGACGCCGGAGTTGATTTCGGCGATTTCGTGCTGTTCGGGGGTGGCGTCCTTCTGCTCGACGATCGAGGTGACGACACCGTTCTCGTCGCGGATGATCCGGCCGTAACCGGTCGGGTTCTCCACGACCGCGGTCAGCACGGTGACCGCGTTACCGGCCGAGGTGTGCTCCGTGACCAGGGAAGCGAGTGTTTCGGTGTCGAGCAGTGGGACATCGCCGTAGCTGACGACGACGGTGCCGGTCAGTCCGCCCGGCAGTGCCGAGAGCGCGCACGAGACGGCGTGCCCGGTGCCCTTCTGCTCCTCTTGGACGGCCGTGACGACCTCGCGCCCGAGCGCTTCGCCGACCTTCGCCAGCTGCGCGCCGACCGAGTCGCGACCGTGGCCGATGACCACGACCAGGTGTTCCGGGCTCAGCCCCGCCGCCGCCCGGACCGCGTGCTCGACCAGCGGACGGCCGGCGATCGGGTGCAGCACCTTCGGGGTGGACGAACGCATGCGGGTGCCCTCACCCGCGGCGAGGATCAACGTGCTCAGCGGGCCGGTCACGGCACTCCCAACATTTCACCAACGGTGGTTGTCGGGCGTTGATCCTACGTGGGCTGCCCGGCGTCCCACGCGGGGTCGGTCGGAGCATCCTCACCGGGCCATCCGGTCATCGGATCGATGGCCATCGAGTTCACCGACGACACCTGGTTCCCGCCGCCGCGTTTCGCCTGGTACATGGCCGCGTCGGCACGTGCCAGGACCTGCTCGGCCCGCTCCTGCGGGCGGAGTGAGACAAGGCCGACGGAGAGCGTGACACCGTGCGAAAGATGGTGCGGCAAAGATGCGACGGCATTCACAGAACGGCCCAGTGCTTGTTTCGCCGCTGACGCCGGAGCCCCAGGTAGAAGCACGATGAACTCGTCTCCGCCGTATCGGGCGACGACGTCGTCGCCGCGCAGGGCGTCGCGCAGCGTGCTCGCGATGACACGGAGCACGTTGTCGCCTTCGGCGTGCGACTGCTTGTCGTTGACATCCTTGAAACCGTCGAGATCGACCAGCGCGACGGCGAGCGGCTGGGCGTCCGCGGACGACGCCAGCGAACGCAGCTTTTCGTCGAGCGCGCGGCGGTTCGGGAGTCCGGTGAGCGGATCCTGCAAGGCCTGCTGGGTGATCGCGCCGTGCTCGGCGGACAGCCGTTCGTGTTCCCGGCGCGCGTTGAGCGTGGCGATCTGTGATTCCCGCAGCGACCACATCTCCGATTCGAGGATGGTCGCGTAGTCGATCAGGGACTGGCTCGCGCCCGACGCGTAGTCCGGGGTGGTGTCGAGCCTGGCCAGCTCGCGGGCGAGGTTCAGCCGCATCGACGGCAGCGAGCCGTCCTCGTTGTCCTCGCGGACCTCTTTGAGCACCTGCAACGCGTCTTCGCGGCGGCCGGCGTTGTCCAAGCAGCGGGCCAGCGCGATGGCGATGATCTCGCGTTCGTGCGGGAACACCAGTTCCGGATTCAGCAGCGCGTTCAGCCGCTCGATATGAGACGAATCGGGCGACGCCAGCGCGGCCGCCGCGGCGAGCACGCCGACCTGGTCGATCGCGGGCACGTTGGCCTTGCGGGGGAACAGCGACTCGGTGAACGGGCCTTCGGCGGCCTGCGCCATCGACGCGGCGGTGCGGAACTTGTCCGCTCCCTCGTCGTACCGCTCGATGCGTTCGAGCCGCAGGCCCCAGCCCAGCAGCATCTTGACCCGGTTGATCAGCTGGAGCGCGATCTCGTGCGGGCTCGCGCTGTCGCGGATCGCCTGCGCGGCGCGGGCGATGGCCTCTTCGGCCGCCTCGTAGACGCCCAGCTGGTTCAGCACCAGCCAGCAGTCGACCAGAGTGGTGGACAGCATCCTGTCCCAGTTGCGCCTGCCGACCTGGCGGTCCGGGACCGCGGAGTCGTCGAGGATGGCCAGCGCCCTGGCGATCTCGGTGAGGGCGGCGTCCTCCTGCTTGGCGATCACCAGCCGGCGACCGCGCATGGCGTGCGCGTCGGCCCGCATCAGCGCGAGACCGTGCCGTCTGGTGTGCGCGAGCATCTCGTCGAGCCTGGGTTCGGCTTCGGCGGCGAGACCGCGGGTGACCAGCCTGGCCATCGCCGAGTAGCGCAGCAGCTGGGCGACCAGCAGAGGTTCGCCGCGGCGCTGTGTCTCGTCGAGGAGTTCGTCGAGGCTGGTGACGATGTCCAGCTGCTCGGCGAAGCTGACGCGCTGGATGGCCGCGCCGAGTTCGCGCGCGCGACCGTAGAGCCAGGCGTCGGACATCTCCGCAAGCGCCGGCCGCCTGCTACTGGTCGTCGCGTCCTCGGTCAGCCGCACACACCCCCACCGTTGAAAACGCCGCTGGTCATCTGTTCGTCTGCTCCGCCGCCAGGATTCGAACCTGAACTGTCAGAACCAAAATCTGAAGTGCTGCCGATTACACTACGGCGGATCGATCCTGGTCAGGATAGCCATGCCGGAGACCTCCCTGTGCGCCCGGGGGTTGCGTCACAGTCGCGAGCACTCCACAAGGGACGAAACCTCCTGTACCGTAACTTACGGCATCGTAGGTAAGGTCACCCTTAGGGAAACCCTCAAGGGTTGCGCGTAGAAAAGAAGTGACTGCATGACGGCTACCCTCGACCGTTCTCAGAAGCCCGCGAAGGGCCCCAAGCCGGTAATCGACGGACACCGATCGAGCGCCGTGCAGCTCTCGGTCTACCTCGGGGTCATCTTCCCGCTCGCCGCGCTGCTCGTGGCCGTCCCGTTCGCCTGGGGCTGGGGACTGACCTGGGTCGACGTCGGCATCTTCGTGGTGTTCTACGCGATCAGCGGACTCGGTATCACCGTCTCCTACCACCGCTACTTCACGCACGGCTCGTTCAAGGCCAAGCCGTGGCTGCGCGTCGCGATGGCGATCGCCGGCAGCATGGCCGTCCAGGGCCCCGTGATCACCTGGGTCGCCGACCACCGGCGCCACCACGCCTTCTCCGACCGCGACGGCGACCCGCATTCGCCGTGGCTGTTCGGCAGCTCGCCGCTCGCCATCGCCAAGGGGTTCTGGCACGCGCACATGGGCTGGCTGTTCGAGCGCGACCAGACCAACGCGGAGCGTTTCGCGCCCGACCTGGTCAAGGATCCGGCCATCAAGAAGGTCGACGACCTGTTCTGGCTGTGGAGCCTGCTCACCCTGGTCCTGCCCGCGGTGCTCGGCGGCCTGATCACCTGGTCGTTCTGGGGCGCGCTGACCGCGTTCTTCTGGGCCGGGCTGGTGCGCGTCTGCGTGCTGCACCACGTGACCTGGTCGGTCAACTCGGTCTGCCACATGATCGGCGAGCGCCCGTTCGCCGCCCGCGACAAGTCGGCCAACTTCTGGCCGCTGGCGATCTTCTCCTTCGGCGAGTCGTGGCACAACCTGCACCACGCCGACCCGACCTCGGCTCGGCACGGTGTGCAACGCGGTCAGATCGATCTTTCCGCGCGGCTCATTTGGATCTTCGAGAAGTTCGGCTGGGCCTACGACGTGCGCTGGCCGACCCCGCAGCGCCTCGCGCGCATCGCCGCCGACAGCAAATAGCGAGGTCACGTTAGTCTTCTGCAATGGCGGGGAGACGGCGAACCAAACGTGAAGTGGTCACCGGGGCGCGTCCTGTCGCTCCGGTGGCCCGGGTGCGGATGACGGGGACCGAGCGCAGGCAGCAACTTCTCACCGTCGCCAGAGCCCTCTTCGCGGAGAAGGGTTTCGAAGGCACTTCCATCGAGGAGATCGCGCACCGCGCGAACGTCTCCAAACCGGTGGTGTACGAGCACTTCGGCGGCAAAGAAGGCATCTACGCCGTCGTCGTCGACCGTGAAACGCAGCTCCTGCTCGACAGGATGGTCTCGACCCTCCACGGTGGACACCCGAGGGTGATGCTGGAGCAGGCGGCGATCGCTTTGCTCTCCTACGTCGAGGATTCCCGCGACGGTTTCCGCATCCTCGTGCGGGATTCGCCGGTCGCGAGTTCGACGGGCACGTTCTCCACGGTGCTGAACGACATCGCCAGCCAGGTCGAGCACATCCTCGCGCAGCAGTTCGCCGCGCGGGGTTACGACGAGAAGCTGGCCGCGCTGTACGCGCAGGCGCTCGTCGGGATGGTCGCGCTGACCGGGCAGTGGTGGCTCGACGCCAGGAAACCGAAGCGGGACGAGGTCGCCGCGCATCTGGTCAACCTGGCCTGGAACGGTCTGTCCAATTTGGAGCACAAACCGAGGCTGCGCGTGTACTGAGGTGTCAGTCGCGTGGCGGTGACGTTTCCCGGCCGGTGAGCGGTAGGTCCCCCGTAGAGATCGTTCAGCTGGGGGAACATCGTGGAAAACTATCTTGCGCCCGCCGTGCAACCGCTGGTGCCGCGGAAGAGACGTGGCTGAAGCCCGTCATCCGTTTGGGTATCCTCGGCGTCATCGTCCTGGTCGGGGTTTTCGTCGCGGATCCTTTCACGGCGTCGAGCGCCGAAGTCGGCGCCTGTCTCAAGGGTGACGTCAACGACGCGGACAGTATCGAGAACGCCGAATGCGGGGGGCTGCTCCCGGACAAACAGGTGCTGTGCCTGGACGACCTCAAGAAGTGGTTCAGCGCAGGAGGCCGGTCTTCCGCAGGTGGTCGAAGATGATCTTGTCCACCGCGGAGACCCGGTCCCTGTCCGCGTAGCCGAGCCAGGCGACCTCGTCGATTTCGCTGCTGGCCGCGAGCGTTCCGGTGAATTCGGCGGTGTAGCAGGTCATCCGGACCACGACGCCTGCCTTGTGCCCGTCGGCCTGTGCCTCGAAGACCCCGGCGGACGCGATGCTCGCCGCGGTGATCTCGACGGTCAGTTCCTCGCGGACCTCGCGGACGAGTGTTTCCGTATCGGTTTCGCCGGCTTCGCGTTTGCCGCCGGGCAGGTAGAAGACGGACTTGCCGCGTGAGCGGGTGCTCAGGATCCGGCCGTCCCGCAGGTGGAGCCACGCGATCTTGTCGATCACGGCTCAGCCCAGCGCCGCGGCGGTCTCGGCGGTCGTCAGGACTTCGCCCAGCCTCGGGAACACCTTGGTGATCGCCGATTCGTGGGAGATCGCGGCGATACCGGTCATCGCGTCCGAAACGGCGATGGTCTCGTAGCCGTGGTCGGACGCGGCACGCAGTGTCGATTCGACGCCGTACTCCGTGGCGATCCCGCCGAGCACCAGCGTCTTCACGCCGAACCCGCGCAGGATTTCGTCGAGTCCGGTGCCGTAGAACGCGCCCATCGTGTGCTTGGTGATCAGGTGTTCGCCGTCGCGCGGTGTCAACTCGGCGACCAGTTCGCTGCCGGGTGGCTGTTCGTCGACGTCCGGCCGGTGCGCCCGCACGTGGACGATCGGGGAGCCTGCCGCGGTGAAGGCGTCTCGCAGCAGGACGGCGTTCGAGACGACTTCAGCGCCTTCGAGGGGGACTGTCTCCAACGCGACGATCCGCGTCTGGAGGTCGATCAGGACGAGCGCCGTCGTCGCCGGGTCAATCTTCGTCATGGCGGGAGCCTAGTGATCACCGGCGGTGGAGCGGGAATCGGTTACGCGGTCGCGGCGTTCGCCGCTCGGGGCGACCGGGTGACGAACACCGGCCGCCGCGAGCAGGTCCTCACCGAGGCCGCGACGTTGCTCGGCGCGAACCCTGTCCCGTTCGACGCCGCCGACCCGGACGCGGTGGAGCGAGCGCGTACCTCGGCCGTCAGGCGCCGGGGGTGACGCGCAGCAGCTTGTCGTCGTTGCCTTCCGAGGTCGTCACGTAGAGTGCGCCGTCCGGCGCGCTGCGGACGGCACGCAGCCTGCCGAACTTGTCGTCGAACTCCGGCGGCAGCGTCACCTCGGTGACCTTGCCCGCGTCGTCGAGGCGGAACAGCAGCAGCTTCTGCCCCTTCAACGCGGTCACGGCGAGCGAGCCTTCGAGCGCACCCCACCGCGATCCGGTGAGGAACTCGGCACCGCAGATCGCCTCGGTGATCTCGCCGGTCGTCCACACAGGACTGACGGCGTCCGGGAACCGCCGCGTGTCGGTCATCGGAACGCCTTCGTCATAGCTGGTTTCGGTGCCGCCCTTGGACGGGTCCCAGCCGTAGTTCCCGCCGGCGCGTTCCAGGTTGACCTCGTCGTCGATGGTCGGCCCGTGCTCGGCGGTGAACACCTGCCCGGAACCCGGCCGGACCGTGACGCCCTGGACGTTGCGGTGCCCGTAGGTGAACACGCGCTGTTCGTTCGGGTCCGACGACGTGATGAAAGGGTTGTCCGGCAACGGGTTGCCGGTCTTCGCGTCGACGCGCAGCACTTTGCCGCCGAGGTTCTTGCGATCCTGTGGGAAGGCGGGGCGCGCGGTGTCGCCGGTGCCGACGAGCAGCGCGCCGTCCGCGCCGAACGCCGGGCGGCAGCCCGAGTGCCGTCCGCTCGAGGTCACCGGCAGCCCGGTCAGCAGGTCCTTGACCTTGGTGGCGCTCGCGCTGTCCTCGGACAGCTTCCAGGTGACCAGCCGGATGTCGACGGCGTTGTCAGCTTCCTTGTGGGTCTGGCAGGTGATGAACTCGCGCGACGTCGCGAAGTCCCTGCTGATCACCATTCCCATCAGGCCGCCCTCGCCGCGTACGTGGACGTCGGAGAAATCGGCGGTGACGTCGCGCTTCGTGCCGTTGTCGATCAGGGCCAGCTTCCCGGGGCGCTGGGTGACGAGGATCTTCCCGTCCGGCAGGAAGCCGACGTCCCAGCCGTGTTCGAGCCCGGCGGTCACCTGCTCGACCTTCAGTTTCGTCACGGCGGGTTTCGAGGTGACCGGCGGCGCGCTCTGCACCGGTTCGCTCGACGCCCCGGAACAGGCCGTGACCAGTAAAGACAGGGTGATGATCGCGACGACGGCGGTAGTGCGCATGGCATCAGCATGCCATCGTGCTCAATCGCCCGCGAGGAACGAACCGGTCATCCGGTCAGGATCTTCGCCGTTTCGGCGTCGGCGGGCAGGAACGTCTCCAGTTTCAGTTCCGACACCGTGACGTCGGTGGCCGTCGCGAACGTCGTGATGGCCGTGATCAGCCGCAGCTCGCCCGCCGAAGTGGACAACCTCATCGGGACGGCGAACCCGAGGTGATCGGGTCCGGGCGGTTCGGGAGCCGGAACGTAACTTTCGAGTTCGGCCAGCAGCGAGGTCAGTCGCTCGTCGGGCGCGTGCGCGATCTCCTGAGTCAGCCGTTCGAGAATGTGCCGGGCCCAGTCCGCCAGGTTCCGGACGCGCGGCGCCATCCCGTTCGGATGCAGCGCGACCCGCAAGGTGTTGACCGGTTCCTCCAGGAGTTCCGGGGCCACGTCCTCGAAGAGCAGGTCGAGCGCGTCGTTGCGGGCGACGAGGACGCCGTACCGGTCGACCACGATGGCCGGGTACGGGCGGTGCCCGTCGAGCAGCCGCCGCATGCCTTCGAGGACTGGAAGGAGTACGGGGTCGTCCAGCGACGTTTGGGGGAAACCGGGCGCGAAACCGGCCGCGAGCAGCAAACCGTTGCGTTCGCGGAGGGGGAGTTCGAGTGATTCGGCGACGCGCAGCACCAGGCCGCGGCCTGGGATCGACCGGCCGCCTTCCAGGAAACTCACGTGCCGTTGGGTGGTCCCGGCCCGTAGTGCCAGTTCCAGCTGGGACAGCCGGCGCCGCTCGCGCCAGCCTCGGAGCGCGGGGCCGAATCCGGAAACCATGGTCGCCATCCTGGCCGAGACGCACTCGGTGCCGCCATTCCCTCGAAGGAATTGAGCCGATTCCCCGGCGCGGAGATGCTCCTGGCATGAAATTCGGTCTGGTCGTCCCCACTTATCGGTCCATCCTCGACGCCGGGCGCACCGCGCCGGAAATGGTCGCCATCGCGGTCGAAGCCGAACGCCTCGGCCTCGATTCGGTCTGGGTCGGCGACACCTTGGCGAAGGCCCCTATCGATCCCTTGACGTTGCTCGGCGCGTTCGCCGCCAGAACCGAACGGGTCATTCTCGGCACCGCCGCGCTGCTCCCGGCATTGCGGGATCCGTTGCTGTCCGCGAACGCGATCCTTTCCCTCGATCTGATCAGCCAGGGCCGGATCACCCTCGGCGTCGGCGCCGGGTTCGCCGGGCGCAGCGAACCGGAGTTCGCCTTCACCCGCGTCCCGTGGGAGCGCCGCCGCGCGCGGCTCGACGACATCGTCGCGCTGTGGCGGCACGTGTGGAGCGGCGAGAGCGGTCCGTTCCACGGTGAGGTCCTGCACTACGACCTGCTTCCGGAGTACCCGGAGCCGCACCGGCCCGGTGGTCCGCCGGTGTGGCTGGCCGCGTTCACGCCAGGCGCCTTGGAGCGCGCGGGGCGGCTTTACGACGGCTGGCTGCCGTACCCGCCCGACGTCACCGATTACGTCGATGGCCTCGCGAAGATCCGCGAAGCAGCTGTACGTCCGGTGACGCCCGCGCTCTTCGCGACGGTGCTCATCGAGGACGACCCGATCCGGGCCCGCGAACGGCTGGAGGACTACGCGTGGCGGAACTACGGCGCTCCGCTGGACTTCGTCGAGAAGATCCAAGTGCAGATCGCGGGCAGTCGCGAGGAGGTCGCCGAGAGGCTTCGCGAATACGCGGACGCGGGTGCCGAACACGTGCTGATCCGCATCGCCACGCAGGAACCGGCCGAGTTCGACGAGCAGCTTCCGAAGGTGGTCGAAGCACTCCCCAGGTAATGGCGCGGCGAACTGTCGGTGGCCCCACGTAGGCTAGGACGGTGACAAACGCTCCATTGTCCGGACTCCTTCATTCCATCCTTCCCGATCCGGCCCTTCGCGGGGTCGTCGAACGGGCCGGCGCCCCGCTGCTCGAACTGCAGGGCGCGATCGCCACCCGCCAGCTGGTCGCCGGCGCCCTCGCCGCGGACGAGGGCGCCGGGCGCTCCGTGCTCGCGGTGACCGCCACCGGCCGCGAGGCCGACGAACTGACCGCGTCGCTGAAGTCGTTCCTCGGCGAAGGCGCCGTCGCCGACTTCCCGTCCTGGGAGACGCTGCCGCACGAGCGGCTGTCCCCGCGCGCGGACACCGTCGGACGACGGCTGGAGGTGCTGCACCGGCTCAAGACGGGTGCCGACGACCTGCGTGTCGTCGTCGCGACCGTCCGCAGCCTCATCCAGCCGATGGCGCCCGGGCTCGGTTCGCTCCCTCCGATCGACCTGGTCGTCGGCAAGGAACAGAGCTTCGAAGGGCTGCTGGACCAGCTGGTCGAGCTGGCCTACACGCGGGTCGACATGGTCGAGAAGCGCGGCGAGTTCGCCGTGCGCGGCGGCATCCTCGACCTGTTCGGGCCGACGGCGCAGCATCCGGTGCGCGTCGAGTTCTGGGGCGACGAGGTCAGTGAGATCCGCGCGTTCGCGGTGTCCGACCAGCGGTCGCTGCCAGGAGAGATCCAGCACGTCAGCGCGCCACCGTGCCGTGAGCTGCTGCTCACCGAGCAGGTGCGCGCCAAGGCCGCCGAGCTGGCGACGACGTACGAGGCGGACGCCCAGCTCACCGAGATGCTCACCAAGCTGTCCGGCGGAATCCCCGTCGAGGGCATGGAGGCGCTCATCCCGGTGCTATGCGAGGGCGAGCTGGACCTGCTCACCGACGCGATGCCCGAGGGCACGCACGTGCTGGTGGCGGATCCGGAAAAGATTCGTGCCCGCGCGGCGGACCTGGTCCGCACCGGGCAGGAGTTCCTCGAAGCGTCCTGGACCACGGCCGCCGCGGGCGGTCAGGCACCGATCGATCTCGGCGCGTCCGCGTACCGAGACCTCGCTGAGATCGCGAAGCACGCTCAGGAGACGAAGCGCCCTTGGTGGACGCTGACGCAGCTGGCCAGCGACGACCCCGACGTCTACCGCGTCGCGATCGAAGCCGCGCCGAACTACCGGGGCGAGGTGGAGCGGGCGACGACCGACCTGCGCGCGCACACGGCGGCGGGCGGGACGGCCGTGCTCGTCGTCGCCGGGCACGGCACCGCGGCCCGCGCGGTCGAGCAGCTGTCGGCGGGCGACGTGCCCGCGTCGCTGGCGGAAGGTCTCACCGGTCCGCTGACGGCCGGCGTCGTGACGGTGACCTGCGGCGGACTCTCGGACGGCTTCGTCTCGCCGGAGCGCGCACTCGTGGTGCTGTCCGAGTCGGACCTGACCGGCCGGGGCTCCGGCGCCGGAACGTCCACAAAGGACTTCAGTACCAAGATGCCGTCGCGGCGGCGCAACGCCGTCGACCCGCTCGCCCTCAAGACGGGCGACTACGTCGTGCACGACCAGCACGGCATCGGGCGGTTCGTCGAGATGGTGCAGCGCACCGTCGCGGGCGCGACGCGCGAGTACCTGCTGCTGGAGTACGCCTCCTCCAAGCGCGGGCACCCGGGGGACCGGCTGTTCGTCCCTACCGACCAGCTCGACGAGGTCTCCCGGTACGTCGGTGGCGAGCTGCCGACGCTGAACAAACTCGGCGGGTCCGACTGGAAGAACACCAAGGCCAAGGCGAAGAAGGCGGTCAAGGAGATCGCCGCCGAACTGGTACAGCTCTACGCCGCGCGGCAGGCGGCGCCCGGGCACGCGTTCGGACAGGACACCCCGTGGCAGGGCGAACTCGAGGACGCCTTCCCGTTCACCGAGACCAACGACCAGCTCGCCGCGATCGACGAGGTCAAGTCGGATATGGAACGCGGTGTCCCGATGGACCGCGTCATCTGCGGCGATGTCGGCTACGGCAAGACCGAGATCGCGGTACGCGCGGCGTTCAAGGCGGTGCAGGACGGCAAGCAGGTCGCGGTGCTGGTGCCGACGACGCTGCTCGCGCAACAGCACCTCAACACCTTCACCGAACGGATGAGTTCGTTCCCGGTGAAGATCCGGGGTCTTTCCCGGTTCACGAACAAGGTCGAGTCCGACGCGATCCTGGAGCAGCTGTCCTCGGGTGACGTCGACGTCGTGATCGGCACGCACCGCCTGCTGCAGACCGGGATCCGGTACAAGGACCTCGGCCTGGTGATCGTCGACGAGGAGCAGCGGTTCGGCGTCGAGCACAAGGAACACATCAAGGCGCTGCGTACGCATGTCGACGTTCTGACGATGTCGGCGACGCCGATCCCGCGGACGCTGGAGATGTCGCTCGCCGGGATCCGCGAGATGTCCACGATCCTGACCCCTCCCGAGGACAGGCACCCGATCCTGACCTACGTCGGCGCGTACGACGACAAACAGGTCGGCGCCGCCATCCGGCGTGAACTGCTGCGCGACGGCCAGGTCTTTTACGTGCACAACAGGGTTTCCTCGATCGAGAAGGCCGCGAAGCGTATTCGCGAGCTGGTGCCGGAGGCGCGCGTCGTCACCGCGCACGGGCAGATGAACGAGGACAAACTCGAGAAGATCATCCAGGGTTTCTGGGAGAACGAGTACGACGTGCTCGTCTGCACCACGATCGTCGAGACCGGGCTGGACATCTCGAACGCGAACACGCTGCTGGTGGAACGCGGTGACCTGCTGGGTCTCGCGCAGCTGCACCAGTTGCGCGGCCGGGTGGGGCGTGGACGCGAGCGTGGGTACGCGTACTTCCTGTATCCGCCGGAGGCGCCGCTCACCGAAATGGCGCACGACCGGCTGGCGACCATCGCGCAGAACACCGAATTGGGCGCGGGAATGGCCGTCGCGATGAAGGATCTGGAGATCCGCGGCGCGGGCAACATCCTCGGCGCGGAGCAGTCCGGGCACATCGCGGGCGTCGGTTTCGATCTGTACGTGCGGCTCGTCGGCGAAGCGGTCGACGCGTTCCGGCGGCACGCCGGCGCGGACACGGCGGAAGAGGAAGAACTCGCCGATGTCCGGGTCGATCTCCCGGTGGACGCGCATATCCCGCACGACTACGTCCCCGGCGAGCGGCTGCGGCTGGAGGCGTACCGCAAGATCGCGGCCGCGCCCGACCGGCCCGGGCTCGACGCGGTGCGCGAAGAACTCGTCGACCGCTACGGCCAGCCGCCCGCGGCGGTGCGGCGCCTGCTCGCGGTCGCCGCGTTCCGGCACACCTGCCGCGCGGCGGGTGTCACCGAGGTCGCCGTCCAGGGTTCGTCGATCCGGTTCGCGCCGATGCCGCTCGTCGATTCGCAGATGGTGCGGCTGAAACGCCTGTATCCCAAGGCTCTTTTCAAGGCGGTGACGAACACGGTTTCCGTGCCGAAGCCGACCGAGGGCGCGGCGGGTGGCCGCATCGGCGCCCCGGCGCTGCGGGACGAGGAGTTGCTGGAATGGTGCGCGAAGCTGCTGACGAATCTGACGAAGTCGCCGGCACCCGTCGCGTGACCGAACCCGAATCGCGATTGACGACCTGGTTCTCTCTCCGGGGCCGGTATGAGAGGGTAGGCGCTGTGATGCGGATCATGGGGCGCCGTCGCGCGCTGGTCGGGGTTCTTGCCGGGTCTCTTCTCCTCACCGGGTGCAACGCCGGACCAGGTCAGGTCGGTGCGGCGGTGATCGTCGACGGCAAGGCCGTTTCGGTGGATCGCGTGCAGCAGTTGATCGACAAGGCCGTCCGTGAGCATCCGTACGGGCAGCAGCTGGCCAAGGACCACAAGCTCGACCTCGTCGGCCGCGAGATCGTGCGGCAGGAGATCCTCCACGACCTCACCGAACGCGCCGCCCAGCGCGAAGGCGTCCGGGTCGATGAGTCCCTGGTCGTGGCCGCGTTGCGGAACGACCCGCTGGCGACGCCGATGGAGGCCAAGCAGCAGAACGATCCCGCGCTCAGCGTCCAGCAGCTCGTCGCGCGGGTGCGGGACCACCGCGAATCCCTGGTCGACGCGGCGCTGCAAACCCAGCTCGCGCTGAAGTACCTGGACAAGCTCACCGTCTCGTTCGATTTCAGCTCGGTCTCCTCGGACGACGCCACCGGTGCCGACGCGGGCAAGCTGCGCGAGCAGGCGATCGAGAAGGCCCGGCGGTTCGCCGCCTCGCCGAACGCGGCCGCCGAAGTGATCCAGCAGGATCAGAAGACGTCCGACACGCAGGCGGGTACCGGCCAGAAGCTGCCGGCGATGCAGTCGCCCGCGACCGCGGCCACCGTCCTGTTCGGTCTCGAACCCAACACCGTCGCCGCGTTCCAGCCGACACCGCAGCAGCCGCTGTGGGTCGTCGTCGTGGTGCGTGAGCGGGCCGCCGACAAGCCCGTCGCGTCGGATCAGGCCGCCCAGCCCACCGCCCAGCAGCTGGCAGGAGTCGGTATCCGCCTCCTCCAGCCGTACCTCGATCAGGTCGACCTCAAGGTGAACCCGCGCTACGGCGTATGGGATGTTGTCGGCATGGACCTCGCGCCCAACGAAGCTTCGAAGAAGGGCATCGTGCTGCCTGTGCACGGTACCTCCCCGCAAAACCCGTGACCGCTGCCGTCGTCGTGATCACCCGTGGGGCGACATTGCCCGCCGAGGCACTTTCGATCTTGCGGAGCAGCGACGCCGTGTACGCGGCTTCGGATGTCGATCCCGCCGTTTTCGGGGTCCCCGCGCTCGGTGACGCGCAGGTGCGCGACCTCGTGCTCATCGCCGGTTCGCGAACGGAACCGAAGGCCGCGGCGCTGATCAGGGCAGGCGCGCGAGTGGTCGAAGCGCCCGTTTCGCCGCTGGTCGAGGCCGCCGAGGTGATGGACCGCCTCCGCTCGCCGGGCGGATGCCCGTGGGATGCCGTCCAGACGCACGAGTCGCTTCGTCAGTACCTGGTCGAGGAGACCTACGAGCTGCTCGACGCGATCGAGGAAGGTGACAGGGCCGCCCTGCGCGAGGAACTCGGCGACGTCCTGCTCCAGGTGCTGTTCCATGCGCGCGTCGCCATCGAGGACGCCGACGATCCGTTCGGGATCGACGAGGTCGCGTCCGATCTGGTCGCGAAGCTCGTCGGACGTCACCCTTACGTCTTCACCGATGCTCCGCCGGTCGAGAGCGTCGACCACCAGAACCTCAAGTGGGAAGAACTGAAACAGGCCGAAAAGAGCCGGAAGTCCATTGTGGACGGCGTCGCGCTCGGTCAGCCCGCCGTGGCGCTGGCCGGGAAGCTCGGGCAGCGCAGCGGCCGGGCCGGGATTCCGCTCGACCTGTTCCCCGACGGTTCCGAAGCGGCGGCCCAGTTGTTCCGGGTGGCCGCGACCGCTCGCCGGGCCGGTATCGATCCCGAAGGCGAACTGCGTGCCGTCGCGAAGCGGTTCGCGCGCGATATCCGCGATACCGAAAAGGCCGCCCGCGACGCCGGTCTCGAACCGACGACACTCGAGGCCGACGGCTGGCGCAAGTTCTGGCCCAGCTAGATCGTCAGCACGAGCTTGCCCTGGACGCGTCCGGATTCGCTCAGTTCGTGTGCCTTCGCCGCCTGTTCGAGCGGGAGGACGTCGGCGATCGAGGCTCGCAGTGAACCGGCATCGGCCAAAACGGCGATTTCAGCCAGGTCCGCTCCGGAAGCCGACACGTAGAATTCGGCGAAACGGAGACCGAGTTCCCCGGCCTTCCGCCGGACCAGCGTCCGGTCCGGACCGTGTCCGACGATGTCGATCAGCGAACCGCCCGGTTTGAGGGTGTCCAGGGAACGAGGACCGTAGTCGCCGGAGATCGGGTCCAGCACGACGTCAACGACCAGCGATTTCGCGAAATCGCTGGTCGTGTAGTCGATCAGCTCGTCCGCGCCGAGGTTCCGGAGGAAGTCGTGTTTGGCCTCGCGGGCGGTGCCGATGACGTACGCGCCCCTGGCCTTCGCGATCTGGACGGCGAGATGACCGACCCCGCCCGCCGCGGCGTGGACGAGTACCCGGTGCCCCGGCCCGACCGGGAAGAGCCGGGTGAACGGCTGCCACGCGGTCAGTGCCGCGATGGGGAGCGCGGCCGCTTCGACGTGATCGAGACTTTTCGGTTTCGGCGCGAGAGTGTCCTCGCTGACCGCGATGTACTCGGCGTACGAGCCGTTCGGCGGGAACGTGACACCGTAGACCTCGTCTCCTGGCCGGAACCGCGTCCCGGCCGAATCGACCACTCCCGAGAAATCGAGCCCCACGGTCAGTGGCAGGTCGCCGACGACCAGTCCGTTCCGGATCTTCCAATCCGCCGGATTCACCCCGGCGGCGTGCACGCGCACCCGTACCTGGCCTTCGCCAGGTACGGGCTGTTCCGCATCGACGACATGCAGCACTTCGGGTCCGCCGAACGCGTCCTGCTTGATCATTCGCATGACGACGAGCATGTCGGTGGCCGGTACCCGTTGTGAAGTAGGCACTTCACTGGTATCTAGGTACCTCATGGGTACCTTCGATGAGCGGCGGATATTCGAAGAATGGGTGGCGGTGCACGGTCGTGACTGCCCGTCCAGGACGGTCATCGAGGTGCTCGCGAACAAGTGGGCGCTCTACGTCCTCGGTGCGATCCGGCGCTACGAGCGGCCGATGCGGTTCAGCGAACTTCGCCGTTTGCTCGACGGGATCACCCAGAAGATGCTGACCCAGACGCTTCGCTCCCTGGAACGGGACGGGCTGATCCGGCGGGATGTCTATCCCACCGTCCCGCCGCGAGTCGAGTACGGGCTCACCCCGCTCGGTGTCGACGTCGGCAGGCTGACCACTGCCGTCGCCGAATGGGCCGTCGAAAACGTCGACCAGATCTTCGCCGCCCGCTCCGCTTTCGACGAGAAAGCGTCCGCAGCCGCGCAGCCGCTATGACGCGGGACACATCCGGGTGAGAACCGTTTTGGTGGACTCGGCGTCTTGCCGGGTGTGAAGGGAACGGAACTGGACGAAGAGCAACTCGTCCGCCGCACGGCCAAGGGCGATCGCGCGGCGTTCGAGGAGCTCTACCGCCGCACGTCGCCATGGCTGGCCGTGCGCCTGCGCCGTCGCTGCGCCGACGAGCAGATCGTCGCCGAGGTGATGCAGGAGACCTATCTGGCGGTTTGGCGTGCGGCCGGGGCGTTCGCCGGTTCGGCCGTCGGCGGGAGCGCTGTCGGCTGGTTGTGGACGATCGCCGCGAGGCGGCTCGTCGACGCCTTCCGCCGCCGGGCGAAGTACGCGCAGACGCTGCCAGTGGCGGAACCAGCCGTCGCGCCGGCCGCCGAGGACGAGGCGCTGGCCGGTGCGGTCGGCGACCACGTCGGCGACGCGTTGCGCCGGCTCGCTCCTGAATTACGTCAGGTCCTGCAGGCCATGGTGCTCGACGGGCTGACCGTCCGCGAGACCGCGGTCCTGCTCGGCCTGCCGGAAGGAACTGTCAAAACCCGCGCCAGGCGGGCTCGGATCGCGATGCGGGAGGCGCTGTCGTGAATAGGGAACACGTGTCCGGACAGCTCCTCGCCGGTTATGTCCGCGGGGACGAAGGCTTGGCCGGTGACGAGGTCTGGGCGGTCGAAGCCCATCTGGAGTCGTGTGCGGAATGCCGGGAACAGCTCTCCGTGCTCAGCGTGCCCACGGTGTCGGCGCTGGTGGACGACGTCTGGGCCGGACTGGGCCCGAAACTCGTCGAAGCGGGGCCGGGGCCGATGCGGAGCCGATGGGCCGGGCGGCTGCACACCTGGGTGACGCCGGTGATGCTGCCGTGGCTGGTGATGATCGTCCTGATCCCGGCACTCGGCTTGCTGCTGGACTGGTTCGGGTTCACCAGCAGCAAGGACTACTCGTTCGTCCAGCTCTTCTCACCGGTGCTGCCGGTCCTCGGGGTCGCGGTGTCGTGGGCCAAGGGTCTCGATCCCGCGTACGAACTCATCACTTCCACGCCGAGGGCCGGGCTCTACCTGCTGCTGCGCCGGACGACGGCGGTCCTCGCCGTCGTCTTGCCGATACAGGCCCTCTCGGGCTGGCTCGGCGGCGGCGGCGGATTCGGGCTCGGTCTCTTGCCGAGCCTGGCTTTCACCACCGGGACGCTCGCACTCGGCGGGCTGATCGGGGTGGTGCGGGCGGCCTATGTCCTCGCCGGGGTCTGGATGGCGGTGATCTTGGTACCCGCGGTGGCTTCGCAAGGGCGTGCCACCGCACTCGAACCCCGGCTGCTTCCGGTATGGGGCGCGATCTTCGCACTGACCGCGGTCGTGGTGGTGCTCCGGCGGAGCGTTTTCGGCCTGCTCACCGGATCCGAACGATGAACGAAGGGGAGAACATGATGCGTGCTGTCGGGGCCGCGGAGGTCGCACCGACGACCTACGCGTGGCAGATCAAGGCGGAGGGACTGAAGGTCCGGGTCGGCAAAAACAAGTTCGCCGTGAACGGGCTCGACCTGGAACTGGGTGCGGGGGTGCACGGTCTGCTCGGCCCGAACGGGGCGGGGAAGACCACACTGATCCGGGCACTGGCGACGGTGCTCCGGCCGGCGGTGGGAGGGCTGGCGCTGCTCGGTGAATCCGTCGGGGGGTTCACCGATCAACGCCGCCTGCGCCGCCGGATCGGCTATCTGCCGCAGAATTTCGGTTTCTACAAGCGGTTCACCGTCCGCGAGTTCATCGAGTACATCGCCTGGCTCAAGGAAATGTCCAAAGAGGACATCCCGGGATCGGTGCAGCGGTCGATCGAACGGGTCGGCCTCGCCGACCGCGCCGACGACAAGATGAAGACGCTCTCCGGCGGCATGGTGCGGCGGGTCGGGATCGCGCAGGCGATCGTGAACGATCCGGACGTCCTCCTGCTGGACGAGCCGACCGCCGGACTCGATCCCGCGCAGCGCGTGCGGTTCCGGGACCTCATGCAGGAACTGGGCCGAGAGGCCTGCGTGGTCGTTTCGACGCACCTCGTCGAGGACGTCGCGACCGCCTGCACCGACGTCGTCCTGTTCGAAAACGGGAAGCTCGTCTTCCAAGGCACTCCGGACGAACTGGCTGCCGCCGGAACCGCGGAGTACGTCGGCGACAGCCCGATCGAGCGCGGCTACTCGGCGCTGCTGGGGCACGAGCCGGGGAGGGGGAACTGGTGAACACGAGTGTCCTGCGGACCGAACTCCGCCGTTCCATCGCCCCTTGGGCCACGCTCGCGATCCTCGTCGTGGCGTTCGGTTTCCTGTACTCGTTCAGCGGACCGTGGTGGAGGGCGCCACTCGCCTGGGACGAAAACTGGGTGCCCGCCGCGGAGTGGACCCGGTTCCTGCTGGTTTTCCTGTGGCCGATCGCGATCGGCGCCGGCGCCATCCAAGGCATGCGTGACAGCCGATCCGGCATGGTCGAACTCCTGACCACGATGCCGCGGCCAGGCTGGCACCGGGCCGCGAAACTCGGCGGTGCCCTGGGTGGCCTGCTGGTGCTGGGCTATCTGCTGATCTTCGCCGTCGGTGCCGTCCAAGTGATCTTCGACGGCGCGTTCTTCACCTTCGGCTGGCTGCCGATCGTCGTGGTCGGCGTGCTCGCGATGCTCGCGGGTGCCTGGATCGGGCTGGGGATCGGCCGGTTGCTGCCGCATCCGCTGACCGCGCCCGGGGTGGCCGTCGTCGCCCTCGTGACCGTGCTCGTGTTCCAGATCGCAGGGGCGGAAGGCAGCGTGCTCGTGGGCGCGCTTCCCTCCCGGCTCGCCTTGCTCTCGCCCGCGATAGAAGTGATCAACGATCCGTTCAGCACCACCGCGAGCCGGATGGATCTCGGGCAGGGAATCTGGCTCGCCGGACTGGCCGCGACCGGGTTCCTCCTGCTGGCGGTCCGCTCCACGCGGGCGAAGGCACTCGCCGTCGTCCCCGCACTGGTGGCGGCCGCGATCGCGGTGCCGATCCTGCCCGCGACCTTCGCCGAGGCCAAGGTCGTCGACTCCCGCGCGACGGCGATGGTCTGCGACGGCCCGGTCTGTGTCCCCCGCATGCTCGAGCCCGAACTCGCCCGTCTCGCCGGGCCGGGCAAGGAAGCGTTGCGGCTCCTGGGAACACTGCCGGACGCGCCGGTCAAGGTCACGGTATTGGACCGGCGGCTGAGCTTTGACGAGGTGCCCCCGCGTGCCGCCGACACCGTCCTCGTCGACCTGATGGATTGGTCGATCCGTTCGACCATGAATTCGGACAACATGACGCGGACCCTGGTCGCCGGCGCCGGGACGCCGACCTGTTACTCCCTCGAAGGTGTCGATAAGTCCTTTCTGGACGAACTCATCGCGCGGTCGATCACGGCGAGCTGGTTCCTCGGCGAGTGGAAGATGCTGGGGAATTCCTGGCTGAGCGACGAGACGAAGAACGAGGTCGCCCAGAAGTCGGAGACCTTCCGTGCTCTGCCGCCCGACGTGCAGCGTTCGCGGATCATCGCGGTGCGGCAGGCAGGCCTGACCTGCCAGGGCAACGGGCTCGACATCCTCCTCGGGGGCGCCCGATGAGGTGGGCGGTGCTGTACGCGCGCTCGCGCGCCATACCCGCGTCGTTGGCGGCGCTGGTGGTGAGCATGGCCGCGCTGTGGTTCCTGGCACGGGACCGCTGGTCGGAGATCCCGGTTTCCCTGGCGCTCACGGTGGCGGTCGCGGTGATGGCGACTGGTCTGAGCGGACAGGACACCGACCTCGACCGGACCGCCGCGATCCGGTGGCTGCCCCGTCGTGGCCTGCATCTGCTGCTGATCGGTGGCCTCGGTATCGGCGCCGTGCTCCTGCCGCGGTTGTGGGAGGCGGAGCGGGTTCCGGTGGAGGTCATCGTGCGGAACGCGGCCGGATTGCTCGGCCTCGCCGGGATCGCGGCGGTGCTGTTCGGCGGAGCCTTCGGGTGGGTGTTGCCGCTGCTCGCGCTCGTGGTCGCCCTCGTGGTCAAGGTCGCGTCGTCGGATACGGACACCGTGAGCCTGGTGGTGACTTGGCTCTTCCAGCCCGGCGACGTGGCTGCCGCCACGTGGACCGCCGTGGTGCTCGCCGTGGCCGGCTTCGGGACCTACGCGGTCTTCGGTAACCGTCACTGACCCCTGCGGAAATGTCATGAAAGGGTCTTCCTGACGAATTCCGTCAGGAAGACCCTTTCATGACATTCGCGCGTCAGACGTTCCGGTTGTGCGGAACGAGATCGAGCGGGTCGTGGTCCGGGTCGTCGACGCCGAGGCTGATGATCCGCGAGGGGTGGATCCGGCTCACCGCGCCGTCGAAATGACCGTCTGCCGTGCGGGCGCCGGTGAGCGCCTCCGCTCGGCCGCGGATCTCGAGGCAGCGAATCCTCGGCGGGTCCTGCGACGGCATGTCGTCCACCACGAACGCGGCCTGCCCGTTGGCGGCCACGTTCCGGAACTTCTTGCTCTTCGCCAGTTCGTAGCCGGTGATGTCGATCGTCCGGGTTTCGGTGTTGTAGGCATAACCGACGGGGCTGACCTGCAGCGTCCCGTCCGGCCGCGCCGTCGCGAGCCGTCCGAGTCCCTGGGTGGCGAGGTAGTCGAGTTCCGCTTCACTGAACATGGGACCCAGTGTGTGACCTCCACTTAACTGGAGGTCAAGCGGTTCTCGTGCGAAGCCGGCCGGACATGCGAGTTTTCTGGATCAGCTTCTCGACGCCGGCGCCGCCGACGGTGAAGTCGGGTTCGTCGAACTCGGCGGCCTGGCCCAGCGGTGCGCCGGCGCCCGATCGGACGGGCCCATAAAGGGCATTCCCAGGTCAGGGCGCACAACGCGGATCACATGACGAATCGGCCCGCAGGTGCCGTTCACCGGTGGCCGGCCCGCCTCATCCGAATGGGTCATCCACCGGCAGCGTGGCGAAGTAGTCTGACCGGGTGGCCGAAACCACCCAGTCGACTGTCGACGCCCCGGAGCACCCCGCGCGCCCTCTGCCGCCGTACGTCCCCAGGCTCGCTTTCGCGGGCGGGCTCGTGCTCACCGGCGTGATCTTGATCATGACCGTCGGGATGAACCGGCCAGGTGGGGAGGAGCCGCCTCCGCCGGCGGAACCGCAGCCCGCGCTCGCGGTTCCCGACCAGAAACCGCAGCCGGGAGTGGCGACGCCGCGAGCCGGGCTCGCCGCGCCGCCCGACCGGCCCACCGTTTCCGACGCGGCCGAACTCGAGACCTGGGCGAAACGGGTGGCCGCGAAGACCCGGATCTCCGCCACCGAACTGTCCGCTTACGGCCGGGCCGAGATGTGGCTCCGGCGGCAGAAGCCGGGCTGTCACCTCTCGTGGGCGACCCTCGCGGGCATTTCCCGCGTCGAAGCGGCACAGGGCAGGCCCGGCCCGACCGCCCTCACGCCGGACGTCTGGGCGAAACAGGCCGTCCGGGCCACCAGCGACGGGCAGCAGCCGGATCCGAAGAATCTCGATGACGTCGCCTTCGCCACCGCCCGGTACCTGTGCGCCGCCGGCGACGACATCGCGACGCCGGAGGGCTGGTGGAAGTCGATGCGGGTGTTCAACCCCGCCGTTCCCTACGTCCAGGAAGTCTTCAGTGCGGCCGACGCCTACGCGGACGCCAGCGTCGCGCCCTGATCTTCGAGCACCAGATCGAAGTTGAGCGCCGACGCCATCCGGTAGGCGTCGCCCGCCGCGACGACCAGCTGCGCCATCGGATCGACGACGTTCCCGGCCGCCCAGACGCCGTCCACGCTCGTCCGGCCCTGCGCGTCCACCGTGATCGAGCCGTCTTCGGCGCGTGCGCAGCCGAGCTGGGCGAGAAGCCGGTCGTGCGGGACGAACTTGGGGCCGACGAACACGACATCGCGTTCGACGAGTTCGCCGTCGACGAGCCGGACCCCGGTCAGCCGGTCGTTTTCGACGGCGAGCTCGGACACCTTCCCGTCGACGATCTTGATGCCCAGCCCGGTCAGCTTCGCCCGGTCTTCGGCCGAGATCTCCTGGGTATGTGCGAAGAACGTCAGGTCCTTGCTCCACTGCCAGACGATCAGCGCCTGATGGACCGACTTCTCGGAGGTGGCGAGCACGCCGAAACGCTGGTCGCGTACCTCCCAGCCGTGGCAGTACGGGCAGTGCAGCACGTCGGTGCCGAAGCGTTCCGCGACGCCGGGGACGTCCGGCAGTTCGTCGGCCAGCCCGGTGGTCACCACGATCCGGCGCCCGCTGATGACCCGGCCGCTCGCCAGTTCCACCGCTTTGTCGTGCCGTAGCCGGTGGACGACGTCCTCGACGATCTCCACGCCGTAAGCGCGGACTTCGTCACGGCCCAGCGCCAGTAACTCTTTGGGTGGAATCCCGTCCCTGGTCAGGAAACCGTGCGCGTGCGCGGCGGGGGCGTTGCGCGGGGTGCCGGCGTCGATCACCACGACCTCGCGCCGAGCCCTGCCGAGGACCAGCGCCGCGCTGAGGCCGGCGACGCCACCGCCGATGATCACCACATCGAATTCGTCGTTCATGATCCCGAGCATCCGTCTCCGGCCGATATCTGGCAAAGTTCATTGCCGGTTTGGCAAACTGGGGACATGGAGGACATCGAACGGCGGCTCGCCGAGGTCGGCCCGAGGCTTAAACAGCTCCGCAAGGAACGCGGCACCACCCTCTCCGCGCTTTCGGAGGCGACGGGGATCTCCGCCAGCACGCTCTCGCGGCTCGAATCGGGCACGCGGAAGGCCACCCTGGAACTGCTGCTGACGTTGTCGGAGGCACATCAGGTCCCCCTCGACGAACTGGTCGGCGAACCCGAGCCGTCCGACCCGCGGGTCCGGATGAAACCGCAGAAATTCGGCCGGTTCACCGCCTGGTCGCTGAGTGCGCAGCCGGGTCAGCCGCAGGCGTTCAAACTGCTGATCCCGGTCGAGGATATCGAACCGGTGCAACGGACACACGAGGGCTACGAATGGATGTACGTCCTCAGTGGACGGTTGCGGGCGGTGCTCGGCGACCGCGACTTCACGATGGGACCTGGCGAGGCCGCCGAGTTCGACACGCGGGTGCCGCACTGGTTCGGGAGCGCGGGTCCGGGTCCGGTGGAACTGCTGGTGCTGTTCGGCAAGCAGGGCGAGCGGGCCCACCTGCGGGCCAAGTCCAAATGAGTGTCAGTCGCGCAACGCGATCCGCGCGCTGACCTCGCTGATCGCTTCCAGATATTCCGGGATCGGATGCATCGCCGACGCTATCCGCATCTGCGCGAGCGCCTCGGTCAACCGGCCGAGGCGCTGGAGGGTCCGCCCGAGCACGAACCGCGCGTAATGATCGGTGGGGTCCAGTTCCAACACCCGGGTGAAGGCGCGCTCGGCCCGCCGCAACTGTGCGGAGTGGAAGTACGCCCGGCCCGCCAGCAGCTGCACGCTCGGTTTGTCGGTCTCCTCCTCCAGCAACGGCTGGAGTGCCTTGAGGGCGTCGAGCGGTTTGCGGCTTTCGACCAGCGCCTCCGCCTGCCGGAAGGCGCGGAACCGGGATTCACCGGACGAGTCCGGACCGGGTTCGGGGTCGGGTTCGGCATCCATCATGGTCCGCTCCACGATACCCCTGGGCAGGGTCGTTCACGAGGAGCTGAAACGGTCATGGTGGACTGTCCTGTCATGAGCAGTGCCGAAGAACGCGAGCCCGGCTATCTCGGGCTAGCGCCGTACCTCTACTACTCCGACGCGACCGAAGCGGTCGCGTGGCTGGTCAGGGTGTTCGGGTTCACCGAGGAAGTGCGCTTCGCCGACGCCTCCGGCGAGGTGTTCCAGGCCACGCTGCGCGCCGGCCCGGCCAAGATCCAGCTGGCCGGGGTGGGTCCCGAATACTGGGACGCCAAGGGCGTCGACGGCCCGGTCGGTCAGCTGAACATCATCTACGTCGCCGACGCCGACGCGCAGTACGAGCGGATTCGCGCAGCCCTCGGCGACGACGCCGACCTCGACGCGCCGCAGGATCAGCCCTACGGCGCCCGCGTGTTCACCGTCTCCGACATCGGCGGCAACAGCTGGACGTTCTGGCAGCAGTTCTCCGACACCGTCGAGCTCCCGTCGGGCTGGCGAGAAGTCCGCGCAGGTGAACCAGTCGCCGAATAGGTACCGCGGAGCGCGGCTTCTCCGTTGAGGGTGGTGGCGGGAAGGTACGCGCACCGCGCGATGTGGCGCGTGCCTCCAACGGGTGAACCACGCCGACGGCTAGGCTGAGGCCGGTCACCGCAGGCACAACCCACATGAGGAGCATGGCGTGGCGCTCATCGAGCAGGTAGGCGCTCGCGAGATTCTGGACTCGCGAGGCAACCCGACGGTCGAAGTGGAGGTGGCCCTCGACGACGGCACGCTGGCGCGGGCCGCGGTCCCCTCGGGTGCGTCCACCGGCGAACACGAAGCCGTCGAGCTGCGTGACGGCGACACCGGCCGGTACAACGGCAAGGGTGTCGAGCGCGCGGTCGCGGCCGTCCTCGACGAGATCGGCCCGGACCTGGTCGGCACCGACGCCGTCGACCAGCGCATCGTCGACCAGAAGCTGGTCGACCTCGACGGCACGCCGGACAAGGGGCGCCTCGGCGCGAACGCCATCCTCGGCGTTTCGCTCGCCGTCGCGAAGGCGGCCGCCGATTCCGCCGAATTGGAACTGTTCCGCTACCTCGGCGGGCCGAACGCGCACGTGCTGCCGGTGCCGATGCTGAACATCCTCAACGGTGGCGCGCACGCCGACACCGAGGTGGACATCCAAGAGTTCATGATCGCGCCGATCGGCGCCGAGTCGTTCCGCGAGGCCCTGCGCTGGGGCACCGAGGTCTACCACTCGCTGAAGTCGGTGCTGAAGGGCCGCGGCCTGGCCACCGGCCTTGGCGACGAAGGTGGCTTCGCGCCCAGCCTGAAGAACAACCGTGAAGCGCTCGATCTGATCCTTCAGGCGATCGAGAAGGCCGGATACGCCCCGGGCCGCGACATCGCGCTCGCGCTCGACGTCGCCGCGACGGAGTTCTTCTCCGACGGCGCGTACACCTTCGAAGGTGCGAAGAAGAGCGCCGAGCAGATGTCGGCCTACTACGCCGAACTGCTGCGCGACTACCCGCTCGTGTCCATCGAGGACCCGCTGAGCGAGGACGACTGGGACGGCTGGGTCCAGCTGACCGCCGAGGTCGGCGAGAAGGTCCAGATCGTCGGCGACGACCTGTTCGTCACCAACCCGGACCGCCTCGAAGAGGGCATCACCCGCCGCGCCGCCAACGCGCTGCTGGTGAAGGTCAACCAGATCGGAACGCTGTCGGAGACCCTCGACGCGATCTCGCTGGCCACCTCGTACGGCTACAAGTCGATGATGAGCCACCGGTCCGGCGAGACCGAGGACACCTTCATCGCCGATCTCGCCGTCGCGACCGGTGTCGGCCAGATCAAGACCGGCGCCCCGGCGCGCGGTGAGCGGATCGCCAAGTACAACCAGCTGCTGCGGATCGAGGAGACCCTCGCCGACGCGGCGCGTTACGCCGGCGACCTCGCCTTCCCGCGGTTCAGCCCGGAGGGGTGAACCGGAAGTGGTTTTCGATCTCTTGAAGTCGCGCCGTTCCGCCGGTAGGCCCCGCTATCGCGATGGCAGGGCGCCCTTCACGTGCTCGCCGGGCTTGGTTGCGGAACGCCGCGCCCTGGCAGCGCGATCGCGGTCGGCGCGATAGAGATGATGGCGGACCGGGGGAGGGCGCGGACCCGTCGTAGCGGGCGCGCGACCGGCGGCGGCTCCAGCAGGGGCCGCCGGCCGGAGCGCGCCCGGCGAACCACGACGACGGAGGTCCGCACCCGAACCCGGCTGCGCCGCAGCCTGGCGGCGAAGAGGGCATCGGGTGCCGCGAAGGTGCTCGGCATGTCCACCACCCGCCGGGCCGCGGTGGTGGCGATCGTGGTGTGCGCGCTGGCGTTCACCATCGCCGTCCCGCTGCGCACGTACCTCAGCCAGAAGTCCGAAGTGATCGAGCAGCAGCAGCTGCAGTCCGAACTGCAGCGGAGTGTCGCCACCCTGGAAGGTCGCAAGGCCGAACTGAGTGACCCCGCGCAGATCGAGGCGGAGGCCCGTAAGCGCTTCGGTTTCGTGAAGCCCGGCGAGACGCCGTACATCGTGCAGCTCCCCGAGGACAAGGCGCCCGAGCAGGGGCAGCCGCAAGGCCAGCAACCGGTGCCCGCGGGCTCCTGGTACGAGAAGCTGTGGGCCCAGGTCGCGGGCGATTGAGTTCCCCGCCCCGGTTAGCCTTATGGGCGTGAACAGCACGGAAAAGTCCTCTTATGAGCCTGTGACCGACGCCGACCGCGAGATCATCGCGGACCAGCTCGGCCGGGCACCCCGTGCGCTGCGCGCCGTCGCCGCGCGCTGCCCGAGCGGCCACCCGTCGGTCGTGCAGACCAGCCCCCGCCTCGACGACGGCACCCCTTTCCCGACGCTCTACTACTTGACCTGCCCGAAGCTGACCTCGTTGGTCGGCACGCTCGAGGCGTCCGGGCTGATGAAGGAGATGACCGACCGGCTCGCGGAGGATCCCGAGCTGGCGGCCGCCTACCAGCGGACCCACGAGAGCTACCTCGCCGAACGCGACGCCATCGACTCGCTCGGCCACGAGGTCAGCGCGGGCGGGATGCCCGGACGCGTCAAGTGCCTGCACGTCCACCTGGCGCACACGCTCGCCGTCGGTCCAGGGGTGAACCCGTTCGGGGACGAAACCCTCGCGCTGCTTAAGGCGAACGGGTGGCCGTCGGGTGACTGCCAGGGGTAACGCCTGCCCCCGCTATACAGATAGTTCCTCCAGGTGGGTTAATTCACCCGATATCGACCAACTGGTCCGCCCCAATGGGGTGAAACCGGTCACCGCATGCGGCAGGCTGGGTACCAGGTGTGGGTGGTCGGGGTGGGCAAATAACGGATCGCCGAGTCGTGATCCGCCGGGAGGGTTCTGAGGTATGCGCGTGAGGCACGTGCCAGGCGCGGTGGCCGGTCATGTCCGGAGGCTCTGTCTCCGGCACCGCACGATCGCCGCGGTGACCGGAGGGGTCCTCGCCATCGTCCCGGCCGGTGCCGCGGTCGTCGGGGCGGGCAGCTGGGCCGCGACGGCGAGCACGATCCACTCCGACAACGTCGCCCTCGTCGGCGGCTATGACCCGAAGAACCCGCTCGTCCAGCAGATCGGCGTCGACGGCAGCCTGCCGAACGCGCCGACCCCGCTCCCGCTCCCCGCGGACGAACTCCCCAACGGACCGCTCGGCATCCCGGTCACCGCGCTCGCCGCGTACCGCAACGCCGCCGACGTCCTCATCGCCGAACAGCCCGGCTGTCATATCGACTGGGCGTTGATCGCGAGTATCGGCCGGATCGAGTCCAACCACGCGCGCGGCGGATTCGTCGACGCCAAGGGCAACACCCTCGAACCGATTCTGGGCCCGCAGCTCAACGGCGCCGGTCCGTTCGCGGCCATCCCGGACTCCGACGGCGGCAAGTTCGACGGTGACACGGTCTGGGATCGCGCCGTCGGCCCGACGCAGTTCATCCCGTCGACTTGGAAGGGCTACGCCTCTGACGGCAACGGCGACGGCGAGTCCAACCCGAACAACATCTTCGACGCGGCGCTGGGCACCGGCCGGTACCTGTGCTCCGGCGGGCTCGATCTGTCCAAACCGGATCAGCTGCGCGCGGCCGTGTTCCGCTACAACCACTCCGACACCTACGTGAACACCGTGCTGATCTGGGCCGAGGCCTACCGCACGGGGGTGATGCCGACACCGGACAGCAAGGTGCCCGTCGGTGCCCCGAACGCCGCCGCCGCACCGCCGCCCACCTCGGTTCCACCGCCTCCAGTGCCGTCGACGCCGCCCGGTTCGGTGACGCCGCCGCCTTCGTCGACCTTGCCGGGGACGAATTCACCCTCGTCGTCGAAATCGACGACGACGACCCCGAAGCCGCCGCCGTGCTCGCCGGTCACCGTGACGGAGACGGTCCAGACTTCGAGCACGAGCCCGACGAGCACGAGCCAAACCCCAAAACCGCCGCCGACCTGTACCTCGCCGACGACGACCACAACGACCACGACAGTGACGTCACCGACCAGCAAAGCCACCGGCCCCACTTGATCGGCATTGTCTAAGCTCGGAGCATGCCTCGTGTTGCCGCGATCGACTGTGGAACCAACTCCATCCGCCTGCTCGTCGCCGAGCTGACCCCCCGCCACGACGGGACGGTCGACCTGCGCGACCTGCACCGCGAGATGCGGATCGTCCGCCTCGGCCAGGGCGTGGACGCCACCGGCAAGCTGGCTCCCGAGGCGCTCGAGCGCACCCGCGAGGCGCTGGCCGACTACACGGTCGCCGCGCGTCGCAAGGGGGCGGAGAAGGTCCGCATGGTCGCGACGTCGGCGACCCGTGACGCGAGCAACCGCGATGAGTTCTTCGCGATGACACGCGAGGTGCTCGGCGTCGAGGCCGAAGTCATCAGCGGCGACGAAGAGGCCCGGCTGTCCTTCACCGGCGCTGTCGGCGAGCAGGATCCGGACGACGGCCCCTTCGTGGTGGTCGACGTCGGCGGCGGTTCGACCGAACTCGTGGTCGGTACCTGGGACGGCCGCCAGGCCGAGGTCATCGCGGCCAAATCGGTCGACATCGGCTGCGTCCGCATCACCGAACGCGCGCTGAAGTCCGACCCGCCGACCGAGGCCGAGATCGCCGAAGCCCGGGAGCTGGCCGCCAAGGTGCTCACCGAGGCCTTCGACGTCGTGGACGTTTCGACCGCGAAGACGTGGATCGGTGTCGCCGGGACGGTCACGACGCTGACCGCCGTGGCGCAGGGGCTGTCCGAGTACGACTCCGAGCGCACTCACCTTTCGAAGCTCTCCCACGCCGACATCGACCGTGTCGCGCAGTCGCTGCTGACCGCCGACCACGCGACCCGCGCCGCGAACCCGGTGATCCACCCTGGCCGGGTCGACGTCATCGGCGGCGGTTCGGTGATCGTGCAGGTACTGGCCGAGCAGTTCGCCACACGCAGTGGTCCCGGCGAATTGGTGATCTCCGAGCACGACATCCTCGACGGGATCGCGCTGTCGCTGGCCTGAACGGCGGGTTTTCTCTTACGTGAAGCCATTTCTTTAGGTGATCAAGCGGTGACCTCCAGTCCGGATTGACCCATTCGGCGGAGCTTGGTTCCTACCAACGTTGTGCTCTGACCGGGTGGTCCGGCACACCGTCACACATTTGCAACACCAACGCACTGTGATCGGGTTCACCTGTCCCATAGCGTCGTCTCACCTTCTGGGCGGTAGGGCGCGACCAGCGCCCGCCGGACTATCCGACGACGAGAGTTGGAGGGGACATGCGGGCTTCACGCGGGTTCTGGGGAGCGACGGCGGTGGTGGCCACGGCGGCCCTGCTGCTGACGGCCTGTGGAGGTGGTGGGTCCAGTCAAGACAAGGGGTCCGGTGCCGCCGACGCCAACGCGGCGGTCTCGGTCTACGGCACCGAGCCGGAAAACTCGCTGATTCCCGCCAACACCAACGAACTCGGTGGGTCCAAAGCCCTCAAGCCGGTCTTCTCGGCGCTGGTCGGCTACAAATCCGACACCGCCGAGCCGTACAACCTGATGGCCGAATCGATCACCACGACCGATTCGAAGGTCTTCGACATCAAGCTCAAAAAGGGCTGGAAGTTCCACGACGGGACCGAGGTCAAGGCGAAGAACTTCGTCGACGCGTGGAACTACAGCGCGAACGGCAAGAACGGCATGCAGAACGCGTCCTTCTTCGAGCAGATCCAGGGCTACGACGAGATCAGCGCCAAGGAGCCGGCGGTCAAGGAGATGTCCGGGCTCAAGGTCGTGAACGACTACGAGTTCCAGGTCACCCTCAAGGGGCCGTTCTCCGTGTTCGCCACCAAGATCGGCTACCTCGCTTTCGCGCCGCTGCCGGACAAGTTCTTCGCCGACCCGGAGGCGTTCGCCAAGGCCCCGATCGGAAACGGACCGCTGAAGTTCGTTTCGCGCACACCGAACCAGAACATGAAGCTCACCCGGTACGACGAGTACCAGGGTGAGGACAAGGTCAAGTTCAAGGATCTGGAAGTCCGCATCTACACCAGCCAGGAAACCGCGTACCAGGACCTGCTGAGCAACCGCCTCGACTTCATGGAGGCGCTCCCGCCGGCGGCGAAGGCCGGTGGGAAGTACAAGACCGACCTCGGTGAGCGGCTGGTCGAAGGGAACCTGCTCGGCATCAGCGCGCTCGCGCTCCCATACTACGTCCCTGGCTACAACAACCTGGACCTGCGCAAGGCGATCTCGCTCGCCATCGACCGCGAGCAGATCGTCAAGACCGTCATGAACGACACCTACTCGCCCGCCGACGGCTATGTCTCACGCGGTATCGAGGGTTACCGGCCCGGCGTCTGCGAGTTCTGCAAGTTCGACCCGGTGAAGGCCAAGGAGTTCTGGGCGAAGTCCGGGTACACCGGCAAGCTGACCATCGCCTCGAACGCGGACGGCGGCCGTAAGGAACCGCTGGTCGCGGCGTGTAACAGCATCAAGAACGCGCTCGGCGTCGAATGCGACTTCGTCCCGGCGACCGACTTCGGCCAGTGGCGCAGCATCGTCAACGGCAGGCAGCTGACCGGGATGGGCCGTTCCGACTGGTCGGCCGACTACCCGTCGATCGAGAACTACCTGAACCCGCGCTACAAGAGCATCGGTTCGTCGAACGACTCGACGTACAACAACCCGGCCGTCGACGCGCTGCTGAAGCAGGCGGACCAGACCGCCGACAAGGCGGCCGCGATCAAGCTGTACCAGCAGGCGGAGGACCTGATCGCGAAGGACCTGCCGCAGATCCCCGTGTGGGAGGAGAAGGGCGTCGGCGGCAAGTCGAACCGGCTCAAGGTCGCGAAGCTCGACTTCGGCCGTCTCGCGGATTACTCGTCCATCGAGGTCGCCGCAAAGTAACCGCGTGGTCGTGCGGGCCGGGAGCGGCGGATCACCGCTCTCGGCCCGCCGGAACCCCGGCTCCCACCACGCGATCCCCAGGACGGCACGCCCATGTCCCAGTACATCCTCCGACGACTGCTTCAGCTCATCCCGGTCTTCTTCGGCACCACTTTCCTCATCTACGCCCTCGTGTGGGCGGTGCCAGGTGACCCGTTCGCCGGCAAATGCGGGCAGGTCGCCTGTCCGCCCGCCTACATCGAGATGATGACCGCGAAGTTCAACCTCGACGATTCGATCTTCGTCCAGTACTTCAAATACCTCGGAAACCTGTTCACCGGCGACTGGGGTGAGACCTTCAACGGCGTCTCGGTCGGCGAGCTGATCGGGAACGCCTATCCGGTGACTGTCCGGCTCGCGCTCATCGCCGTGGCCATCGAGGCGATCATCGGGCTATCCGCCGGCATCCTGACCGGCCTGCGCGGCAAGGGCTTCCTCGACAACCTCGTGTTGATGTCCACCACGTTCCTGATCTCCATCCCGGTGTTCGTCACCGCGATCGTGCTGCAGATCATCCTGGGATCGGAACTGGGCATCATCGACGCGAGCGTGTCCGAGGACGCCACGATCGGCGAACTGATCGTGCCCGGCATCGCGCTGGGCAGCCTGTCCATGGCCTATATCGCCCGGCTGACCAGAACGAGTATCGCGGAGAACCGGCACGCCGACTACGTCCGCACGGCCGTCGCGAAAGGACAGCCACGCAGCCGGGTCGTCGGTGTGCACCTGCTCCGCAACTCGGTGATCCCGGTGCTGACCTTCATCGGCACCGACATCGGCGCGCTCATGGGCGGGGCCATCGTCACCGAAGGCGTGTTCAACATCAACGGCATCGGCGGGCTCATCTTCCGCGGCATCCAGAACCGGGAGGGCGCCACCGTCACCGGCGTCGTCGTCCTGCTGGTGATCGTCTACCTGCTGGTGAGTCTCATCGTCGACCTGCTCTATGCCGTTCTCGACCCGAGGATCCGTTATGACTGACCCGAACGTGGCAGGCGGCGTGTCCTCTGTGGACATCGCGGCCGCCGGTGTCGCCGATGATTCGGCGCTGGCGCACAAGCCACGCAGTCTCGGTGGCGACGCCTGGCGGATGTTGCGCCGCAGGCCGTCCTTCATCATCTCCGCCGCCATCATCGCGCTCGTCGTGTTCATCGCGATCGCACCCGATCTGTTCAGTTCCCGTCCGGCCGGGTTCAGCGATCTGACCCACGCCAACGAGGGACCGTCCACGGACGCCTGGTTCGGTTACGACAACCAGGGCTACGACGTCTACGCGAGGACCATTCACGGCGCGCGGGCGTCGTTGCTGGTCGGCGTCTTCGCGACGGTGCTGACCATCCTGATCGGCTCGATCGTCGGGATCGTCGCCGGGTACTACGGCCGTCTCATCGACAGCCTGTTCTCGCGGATCGGCGACGTCTTCGCGGCGCTGCCGTTCGTGCTCGGCGCGATCGTCATCCTGACGACGTTCAACGCCCCGGGCACGAACCCCGGCGCGGTCACCATCATCATGCAGGTGGTGTTCTCGATCGCGGCGCTGAGCTGGCCGGTGGCGATGCGGATCATGCGGTCGGCGACGCTGGTGGCCAAGCAACTCGACTACGTCAAGGCCGCGCGTGGGCTCGGCGCGAGCACGCCACGCATCGTGTTCCGGCACCTGCTGCCCAATACGGTCGCACCGGTGCTGGTTTACGGCACCATCGCGCTCGGCGCGTTCATCGGCGCGGAGGCGACGCTGGCCTACCTCGGTGTCGGCGTGCGGCCGCCGGTCGTTTCGTGGGGCGTGATGATCAGCGACGCACGGGACTACTTCCGAGTGAACCCGCACATGCTGTTGTTCCCGGCCGGGTTCGTCACCGTCACCGTGCTCGCGTTCGTCATGCTCGGTGACGGGGTCCGCGACGCGCTCGACCCGAAGGCCCGGTGATCGGCTGTGTCCGACGAACTGTTGCTCGAGGTGGAAGACCTCCACGTCGAATTCCGTACGTCCGACGGCGTCGCGACCGTGCTCAACGGCGTCGACTACTCCGTGCGCGCCGGGGAAACCCTCGCCGTGCTGGGAGAGTCCGGTTCGGGCAAGAGCGTGACCGCGCAGACGGTGATGGGGATCCTCGACAGCCCGCCCGCCGTCGTCACCGGTGGGGCCGTCCGCTATCGCGGCGAGGACCTGCTCACCGCCACCGAAGAGCGGCGGCGTGCGGTCCGGGGCGGGGAGATCGCGATGATCTTCCAAGACGCGCTCTCCGCGCTGAACCCGGTCTTCACCGTGGGGTTCCAGATCGAGGAACAACTGCGGGTCCGGCTCGGTATGTCCAAAAAGGACGCACGCAAGCGGGCGATCGAACTCCTCGACACCGTCCGCATCCCGGCCGCCGCCCGGCGGATCCGCGAGTACCCGCACCAGTTCTCCGGCGGGATGCGGCAGCGCGCGATGATCGCGATGTCACTCGCGCTCGACCCGGACCTGCTGATCGCGGACGAACCGACGACCGCGCTGGACGTCACCGTGCAGGCCCAGATCATGGACCTGCTGGCGGAGATCCAGGCCGAGCGGCGGATGGGGCTGATCCTGATCACCCATGATCTGGCGGTGGTCGCCGAGGTCGCCGACCGGATCGCGGTGATGTACGCGGGCCGGATCGTCGAACAGGCCGACGTCGCCGAGTTGTTCCGTTCGCCGGGGCATCCCTACACCGAGGCGCTGATGGCCTCACTGCCGCGGCTCGACCTCAAAGGACAGACGCTGGAGACCATCAAGGGACTGCCGCCGAGCCTGCTGAACGTCCCGCCCGGTTGCCCGTTCCATCCGCGCTGCCCGCGGGCGGAGAGCCGGTGCGAGTCCGAACGGCCCGCCCTGCACACCCTCGGTTTCGGCCGGGTCAGCGCCTGTCATTTCGCCGACGAGGTGGTGAGCGGTCGTGTCTGAACCCATTCTGCGGGTCGAGAACCTGGTGAAGTACTTCCCGGTGCGGGCCGGGGTTCTCTTCAAACGCACGATCGGCCAGGTGAAAGCGGTCGACGGGGTCTCCTTCGATCTCATGCCAGGGGAAACCCTTGGTGTGGTGGGGGAATCCGGTTGCGGTAAGTCCACCTTGGCCCAGGTGCTGATGCGGCTGGAGGAGCCGACGGGCGGGCTCGCGACCTTCGAAGGCCGTGACATCTTCGCCTTGCGGGGAGCCGAACTCAGGAAGTTGCGGCGCGAGATCCAGATCGTGCTGCAGGATCCGTACACCTCGCTGAACCCGAGGATGACGGTCGGCGACATCATCGGCGAGCCCTTCGAGATCCACACCGAGGTGGCGCCGAAGGGATCGCGGGCGGCGAAGGTGCGGGAGTTGCTCGACGTCGTCGGGCTGAATCCCGAGCACATCAACCGCTATCCGCACCAGTTCTCCGGCGGGCAGCGCCAGCGCATCGGGATCGCGCGGGCGCTGGCGTTGCGGCCGAAGGTCATCATCTGCGACGAACCGGTCTCCGCACTGGACGTTTCGATCCAGGCGCAGGTGATGAACCTGCTCGGTGAACTGCAGAAGGAATTCGGCCTCTCCTACGTGTTCATCGCACACGACCTGTCCGTTGTCCGTCACCTTTCCACGCGGGTCGCGGTGATGTATCTCGGCAAGATCGTGGAAATGGGCACGGAAGAGGAGATCTACGAACATCCGTCGCATCCGTACACCCAGGCGCTGCTGTCCGCGGTCCCGGTCGCGGATCCGGCGCTGCGCGGACAGCGGCAGGTGATCCGCCTGGAAGGGGACGTGCCGAGTCCGCTGGATCCGCCGTCGGGCTGCCGGTTCCGTACCCGGTGCTGGAAGGCGCGGGATTTGTGCGCGGATCAGGAACCGGAATTGATCACGCGGACCGGTGGGCATTTGTCCGCCTGCCATTTCGCGGAGGAGAAAACCGTCGTTCCTTGACTTTGGTAGGGACTTGGTTTGCGTTAATCGTTTCTATGGAGGCAGGAAATGAAAAGATCCAGATCTCTCGTCTTCGCGCTCGCGGTACCGCTGTTCGGCGCTGTCGTGGCTGCGCCGACGGCGTCCGCGCAGCCGCAGCTTTCCGGGGCGGCGACCGAATTCTCCGTGCTGGCCCGTGAAGGGCAAGGTGTCGCTTCGGTGGAAAAGGCGATTCGCGCCGCCGGGGGAACCGTCGTGACGAGCAACGCCGCTGTCGGCTTGGTCACCGCGACCGCGCCCGCCAACGGTTTCGCCGAACAGGTCTCCGCGGACCGCTCGGTTTTCGGTGCGGCCAAAGCGAAGCCGATTGGCACCGCGCCGAAGAACGGCAAGGCGAAGCCCAAGCCGAACGTCGTCGAGAAGGAGGGCCGCGGTGCCGCGTCGGCCAAGAAGCCGGCAAAGCCGAAGACCGTCGGCATGGACCCGCTCGACGATCAGCTCTGGGGTCTCCAGTCCGTCCGTTCGGACCTTTCGCGCACCAAGCAACCGGGTGACAAGCGGGTAAAGGTCGGCATCATCGACACCGGTGTCGACGCGAGCCACCCGGACATCGCGCCGAACTTCGACCTCGCCGCGTCGCGGAACTTCACGAAGGACATCGTCTCCGACGTGAACGGCGCCGTCGTCGACGGGCCGTGTGAATACCGCGGCTGCAAGGACCCGGCGGACCACGACGACAACGGGCACGGCACGCACGTCGCCGGCACCATCGGCGCCGCCGCGAACGGCTTCGGTGTCTCGGGCGTCGCGCCGAACGTGACGCTGGTGAACATCCGCGCCGGGCAGGACTCGGGCTTCTTCTTCCTGCAGTCGACCGTGGACGCCATCACCTACGCCGGCGACGCCGGTGTGGACGTCGTCAACATGAGCTTCTACACGGACCCGTGGCTCTACAACTGCACCTCGAACGCGGCGGACACGCCCGCGCAGCAAGCCGAGCAGCGCACCATCATCGAGGCGACGACCCGTGCGCTGAACTACGCGCACCGCAAGGGCGTCACCCAGGTCGTCTCGCTGGGCAACCAGCACAGCGACCTCGCCGCTCCGCAGCAGGACGTGACGAGCCCCGGCTACCCGTCGAACAGCACGCACCCGCGGCCGATCGACAACGCGAGCTGTCTCTCGCTGCCCATCGAAGGCCCGCACACGATCGGCGTTTCGTCCTTCGGGCCTTCGCAGGCGAAGGCGGACTACTCGAACTACGGCGTCGAGCAGATCTCGGTCTCCGCGCCCGGTGGTTACTTCCGTGACTACTTCGGCACCCCGTGGTACCGCACGGTCGAGAACCAGATCCTCTCGACGTACCCGCGCAACGTCGGCGTCGCGGAAGGCAACATCGACGCGGCCGGGAACATCACTCCCGACGGTGTCACCGCCGGTGTCCAGAAGGCGACCGCCGCCGACGGACGGGTCGGCTACTACCAGTGGCTGCAGGGCACGTCGATGGCGTCGCCCCACGCGACCGGTGTCGCCGCGCTCATCGTTTCGCATTACGGCAAGGGTTCCCGCGACTTCGGGATGAACCCGGACGCGGTGCAGCGAGTGCTCGAGGGCACGGCTTCGGACATCGCCTGCCCGGTGCCGCGGACCGTCGACTACCTGAAGGAAGGCCGGGACGCTTCGTTCACCGCCACTTGTACGGGTGACGCTTCGTTCAACGGCTTCTACGGTCACGGTGCCGTCGACGCCTGGTCGGCCGTCACTCGCGGTTCCCAGTACCTGCGAGGCTGATGCTTTAGCTTCTCCGGATGCCATGAACGGTCCGTTCCTTGCGAAATTTGCGAGGAACGGACCGTTCATGGCGCGATGGGTTGGGCTGTCAGGCGGCCCGATCTCTTCGGACCACAAAAATGGCTGGCCTCGGGCGGCGTGCCGCGGCCTCGGCAGCGGCACGGAGCTCGGCGATGACCTTGTCCGGCTCGTCGCGAATCCGGGACGGCAAGGTTTGCACGACGACGATTCCTGCGGCCGCGTATCGATTGTTGCGGTGGAGAGTCTTGCGGTAAGCGTCCCTGCCGAAGTGGAAGGCATACGAATCGATTTCCCATGCCATGGCGAGCTCATCACACCATGAGTCGGGTTTGCCGATGTAGTTGCCGAAAGCGTCGTAGATCTTGACGTTCTGCTCGGCTGGAGGCAGCCCTGTTTTCTTCCAAATCGCCAATGCCGCTGCTTCGGGTACCGACTTGACCTCGGCCGCTAGCTCTCGGAGCACGGCACGCGGGAGGGCCGTTCCGCGTCTGCTGCCCGACTCGAGTTCGCCGCTCAGCTCATCGACTGTGCACAGACCTGTCTCAACGGCTTCGATGAGCACGGCTCTAACCGGGTCGAGGACGCGGATACGCCTAACGCCGTCCAGGACAGCTCGAGCCGGCGCCGCCAGTGGGACTCCTTCGATCACGCGACGTTCCGGCATGGTGATCGTTCTTTCGATGATTGTGAACTTGACGCTTCGCACTTTGCGCTGTTCGGGAATGAGTACGTGGACGGTTCCGTGAGGTCCGGCCTGGCGTAGGCCATACCGTCGCGCGGCCTCGAAGCCGGTGACAACCCCCAGGCCGTCGGTGAGCATCAACGCCGCTTCGACTCGTTGTCGCGCGGTCGGTTGTTCCTTCGAGAGAAGGACGATGCCTGGGAGCAGATGAGTCCATCTTCCGCCAGGCTGGCATCTTCGGTACGACGTGCTTTGCGTGACCCCCAGTTCCTCCAGGGTCGCCACACGGATGACGTCGTATCGGCTGTGTTGACGTAGGTATGAGTCTGTAAGCGGAGCTCTGGATAGGTACATGTCGACATCGTGAACCGGAGAACCGACAGAAGTCGGTGCCAGAGTGCTATGAACGGTCCGTTCCTTGCGAAATTTGCAAGGAACGGACCGTTCATAGCACTAGGCGAGGCAGTAGGTGACGAAGGTGAGTCACCGCCCCGAAGCGGCTTTCACGAACTTCGCCAGATCCTTCGACTGCCGCACCCGTGACTCCTCGTTCACGTACATCATGTGCCCGGCGGGGTAGTACGCCGTGTCGATGTTCTCCCGCAGTTCCTCGGGAATCTGCAGGCGCGCAAGGACGTGTTCCGAAGCGAAGTAGGGTGTCGCGCCATCGTAGTGACCGAAAGCGACGTGCACCCGAAGGTGCGGATTGGCGCGCATGGCCGAGGCGAGGGAGTCCACAGAGGACACTGAGCGCCCCTCGAAGTCCGAGTACGACCAGGCCTTGAACACGTCCGTCGAAAGGACCTCGTACGGCAGGTCGTTTTCGTAACCCAGTTCCGCGCGCACGTAGTGGTTGAGCCCGGCGGCGTAGGCGCCGATGATCCGTGAAATCGACGGATCGTCGCTCATGTGCTCGCGGCCGCCGTCGGGCTCCCAGGTGGTGAACCGGCCGTCCATCCGGCCGACGACAAGACCCTTGTCCCGCAGCAGCTCGGTGAAGTACCGGACGTGCTCGATCCGCAGGTTCACGCGGTCCACATAGGACTCACCTAGTCCCGTCAGGGAAGCGAGTGTCGCGACGGCCTCGGCGCGGTCCTGTGTGGATAGACGCGCGCCGCGCGCGAGAGCCCAGGGGAGTTCCTTGGCGGCGAAGTCTTCGGCGTCCGCGAGGACGTCGTCGAGCGGGCGGTCGCCGTGGAGGCCGTGGTAGTGCGCGATCGCCGCGTACGTCGGGACGTAGAGCGTGTACGGCAGGTCGTTGCCCTCAGTGAACCGCAACGTGCCGAGATCCAGCACCGACGAGATCAGCAGCAGCCCGTTCAGGTACATCCCGTGGCGTTCCTGCAAATGCGCCGCCAGCCCGGCCGCGCGGAGCGTGCCGTACGACTCGCCCGCCAGGAACTTCGGCGACAGCCAGCGCTGTTTGCGCGAGACCCACAGCCGGATGACCTCGCCGATGGACTCGATGTCGGCCGTGTACCCGTGGTACTCCTTGGCCTTCTCGCCGTCCACGGCACGTGAGTAGCCGGTCGACACCGGGTCGATGAACACCAGGTCGCTGTGCGCCAGCAGGGTTTCCTGGTTGTCGGTCAGCCCGTAGGGCGGCGCGACCGGGTCGTCGACGTCGCCGGACAGCACGCGGCGCGGTCCGAGCAGGCCCATGTGCAGCCAGACGCTCGCGGAGCCGGGACCGCCGTTGAACGCGAACGTGACCGGACGCGTGCCGGGTTCCGCGTCGTCGAGCGTGTACGAAATCACGAACACCTCGGCCTTGGCCTTGTGGCCTTCGGACTTGCCGTCGGTGATGACCTCCTTCCGCAGCACGATCCGCCCGGTCTGGGCCGTATACGCGAGCTTTCTGCGCTTGAGCGTCAGCGTGTGCTTCGTCGTGACCAGGTCGTCGATCGGCTCGATCTTGGTTTCCACCGACGGGGTGTCCTGCTCGTCGGTGGACTTTTCCTCGGGATTGGTGTCCGGCATGGTCCCAACTTACTGGCAGTCTGTACGGGTGGACATCGTCACGACGCATGATCGCCCGAACACGACCGCCGAAGCGATCGAACTCCAGGAGACACTGCGTGGCCTGGTCGATCGCGAGGACCGTTGTCCACAAGAGATCGTGACGGTCACCGGGCTGGACGTCGCCTACGACGAGGACAGTGGTCTCATCGCCGCCGCCGCGGTCACTCTCGAAACCGCCGATTTCCGCGTCGTGGAAAAGCGGACCGTCGTCTCCGAGGTCTCGTTCCCATACGAACCGGGCCTTTTCGCTTTTCGTGAGCTGCCCCCGCTGCTCGAAGCGTTGCGCGCGCTCGAGCGCACCCCGGACCTCCTGGTCTGCGACGGGCACGGGCTGGCCCATCCGCGCCGGTTCGGGCTGGCGTGCCACGTCGGCGTCGTGACCGGCTTGCCGACCCTCGGTGTCGGCAAGACCCGTTTCATCGGCGAACACGGCGAGCCAGGGCGGGAGCGTGGCGCCAAGGAACCCCTGGTGGACGACGGCGAGGTCGTCGGAATGGTCCTGCGCACCCAGGACGGCGTGAAGCCCGTCTACGTCTCCGTCGGCCACAAGATCTCCCTGGACAACGCTTGCCGTCAGGTACTGCGGTTGTGTCCGGAGTTCCGGCAGCCGGAGACGACCCGGCACGCCGATCGTCTCTGCCGCGACGCACTGAAAGAGGCGTCATGAAGTTCCGCACCGTCGCCGAACTCGACGCCGAGGTCGTCGGCTGCCGCGCCTGTCCGCGGCTGGTCGCGTGGCGCGAGGAGATCGCCGTGGTCAAACGCGCTGCCTTCGCCGGCGACACCTACTGGGCCCGGCCTGTGCCCGGGTTCGGCCCGCCGGACGCGTCGCTGGCGATCGTCGGCCTCGCCCCCTCGGCGCACGGTGCGAACCGGACCGGTCGCATGTTCACCGGCGACCCCTCCGGTGACGTCCTGTTCAAGGCCCTTCACCGGGTCGGTGTCGCTTCGCAGCCGACGTCGACCCATATCGGTGACGGTCTCGAACTGCGCGGGACCCGGATGGTCTCCCCGGTGAGATGCGCGCCACCCGCCAACAAGCCCACACCTGAGGAACGGGACACCTGCCGATCTTGGCTCGCCGAAGAGCTCACCTTGCTGAGGCCGACGCTTAAGGCCGTCGTCGTGCTCGGCGCGTTCGGCTGGCAGGCCTTGCTGCCGGTGCTCGCCGAGGCGGGCTGGACGGTGCCGACGCCGCGCCCGAAGTTCGGACACGGAGCCGAGGTGAGACTCGGTGACCTGCGCCTCTTCGGCTGTTACCACGTGTCGCAGCGCAATGTCCAGACCGGCCGCCTGACGCTTGACATGGTGTGCGACGTCCTGGCCTCCGCGACCTCGGCGGCCGGCCTGAACTGAATCGGTGCGGAAACCGTGGCGACGCTGGTCACAGCGGGATGGGGTATCCGAGCGATCTCAGCTGATGGGTGCGACTATAGAAATATGGCTGGTGTTAAGTCGGAACCGACACGGATCCTCGTCCTCGGTGGTGGGTACGTCGGGCTCTACACGGCGTACGGGCTCCAGAAGATGCTCCGGGCCAACGAAGCGTCCGTGACGGTCGTTGACCCGCAGCCGCACATGACCTATGCCCCCTTCCTGCCCGAGGCGGCGGCCGGTGCGATCGAACCGCGGCACGTGGTCGTGCCGCTGCGGCGCGTGCTCAAGCGCTGCCACGTGCTCACCGCACGGGTGACGAAGATCGAGCACGACCGCAAGGCCGTCACGGTCGAGGCCGCCGACGGCCACGTCGAGCAGCTGAACTACGACGTCCTCGTGGTCGCGCTCGGCGCTGTCGCACGCATCCTGCCGATTCCGGGCCTGGTCGAGGAAGGCATCGCCTTCAAGACCATCGGTGAGGCGATCTACCTGCGCAACCACGTCATGACGAAGCTGGACGAGGCCGCCAGCACGCTCGATCCCGAGCAGCGTAAGCGCCTGCTGACGTTCACCGTCGTCGGCGGCGGGTTCGCCGGTATCGAGGCGCTCGCCGAACTCGAGGACATGACCCGCTTCGCGGTGGAGCACTACTACCCGAACCTCAAGGTCGAGGACATCCGCTGGGTGCTCGTCGAGGCGGCGGGGCGGATCCTCCCCGAGGTGCGGGAGACGCTCGGTGTGTACACCGTCGAGCAGCTCGAGAAGCGCGGCATCGAAGTCTATTTGTCGACAGCGGCGAAGTCGTTCGAGAACGGTCACGTCGTGCTTTCGGACGGCACCGAGTTCGACACCGACACGATCATTTGGACCGCCGGTGTGAAGGCGAACCCGGTGCTCGCCAGTTCGGATCTGCCGCTGGACAAGCGCGGCCGCGTCGAGGCCACCGCCGCGATGCAGGTCGTCGGGCACCCCGACGTCTGGACAGCCGGTGACAACGCCGCCGTGCCGGACCTCTCACGCACCGAGCAGGACCCGACCGCGACCTGCCCGCCGAACGCGCAGCACGCCGTCCGCCAGGCACGGCTGCTGGCGAAGAACATCATCAAGGTGATCCGCGGCGGCAAGCCGAAGGACTACTACCACAAGAACCTGGGTGCGGTGGCCAGCCTCGGCCTGCACAAGGGTGTCGCCGACGCGCTGAACCTGAAGATCAAGGGCTTCCCGGCCTGGCTCTTCCACCGCGCGTACCACCTCAAGGCGATGCCGACGTGGAACCGCAAGATCCGCATCCTGTTCGACTGGATGCTCGGCGGCCTGTTCCGGCGTGAGGTCATCTCGCTCGGCCAGATCAACAACCCGCGCGAAGAGTTCGACAGGCTGTCGAAGTCCTGAGTTCGTAGGTTCCGTGAAGGTCTCCTTTCCTACTTTGAAAAGTAGGAAAGGAGACCTTCACGGCGTTCAGGGTGTGTCGGTGCAGGTCGTTACCCGCCGTTCCGCTCGCCACTGGCCTGGCTCCAGTTGACCTGGCGAAACATGTCTTGGAGACAACGCGCACGCCCGCTCTCGGAACAGACGTTTCCGCTGGCCGCCTTGTCGATCAAGTTTCTGCTCACTTTGTCCGCGGTGTCCACGATCATCCACAGAACCTCAACGGCTGGACCGCGGCGTTCGCTCTTGTGACCGTGACGACCGTGGCCGGCGCGCTTGAGCCTTTCTGCGGCTCTACCGGCTACGTGACAATCGACGAGTGGAATGAGCTCGGTCTCCGGTGATTCGAGTATCGGCGTACTGAGGCGGCGAACTGATGGTCATCGCCTAGGATGTCGGTGCCCCGGTAGCCCAACTGGCAGAGGCAGTCGACTTAAAATCGACCCAGTGCGGGTTCGATCCCCGTCCGGGGCACTTGCAGCGTCCTCGCCACGATCGTCAGATCCGCTCCGCGTCGGCGAGTTCGATCATTTCCGTCCAGTTCAGGCGGACGCCCTCGGCTTCCGCGGCGAGACCTTGGGCCGGGGTGGGTGTTCGGCCAACTCGGTCTCATAGCGGCCCCCACCGGCCTGGGAGACGCTCGTTCGGCCCAATCCCAACTGGTTGGCGCGGTGCAGGATCGCGGCTCCAAGGTGACCGCTTCGACAGGCCCGCCGAAGCGCGGTAGTACCTCGACGGCGACATTCATCGTGAAGAGGACATGACAGACGTCGCCTTCGGCTCGAAACCGGGTGATGGCGCGCCGCACGGCGTCGGTGGCGTCATCGAGCTGGTCAGGGGTTCTCGTGTGCTGGCCGATGTTCGCCGGCTCGGCCGACCGGGCGATCTCAGCCAGTGTTTCCTCGCCAGTTCCCGGCGTGGTGAGGAGGCCTTCGCGACTCCGGCATGATGCGGGGCATGACCGAGCCCGCCCATCCGTTCGCCCCGCCCGCCCACGAACGCCACTGGATCGAAACCGTCACCGAACTGGCGAAGGACTTCGCCGCAAGCGCCGCCGAGTTCGACGAAACAGCCGAGTTGCCCATCGCCAACCTTCGCGCCTTGCATGCGACCGGGCTCGACAGGGCGACCCTGCCCGCGGAGTTCGGTGGCGAGGGCCTCAGCTATCGGTCCTACGGCGAGATCGTCAGGATCCTCAGCGCGGCTTGTTCCTCGACGGCGTGCATCTGGGTGATGCACATCGGCGCCGCCGTCGGACTGGTCCAGCTGTCCGCTCCCGAAGTGGGCCGCTTCTACGCCGGGGAACTCATCGAGGGCAAGCGGTTCGCCAACGCGCTGTCCGAACCGAGCAGCGGCAACATGTTCCTGATGCCGCAACAGATCGCCGAGCCCGTCGACGGCGGGTTCCGGCTCACCGGCGCCAAGCGGTTCGTCTCCGGCTGTGAGGCCGCCGAGCACTTCCTGGTCAACGCGCTCGTCGACGGTGTGCCCACCTTCTTCGGTGTGTCACCGGACGACACGATGACCTTCGTGCCCATCTGGGACACGATGGGACTGCGAGCCAGCCGCAGCCAGCTCGTCTCCTTCGAAGGGACCGTACTGCGGGAAGACCGCAGATGCCCGCCCTCGACCGAACGGCGCCCGAACCACATCGGAGCCGGGCTCGCCTTCCTGTCACTGGGGATAGCCGACGCGGCGGAGGAGGCACTGATTTCACATTCCCGGAGCCGCGTCATCCCCGTGACCGGGCAGCCGCTCGCCGAAATGCAATGGCTTCAGTTCGAGGTCGCGAACGTCCACACCCGCCTCGAAGCCGCTCGCGTGTACTCCCGGAACATGGCGTGGCTGGCGGATCGGAACTCACCGGAATTCCTGCCCGCGACCATGACGGCGAAGGTGCTCGCGAACGACATCGCCCGCGACGTCGCGCAGCTGGCGCTGAAAGCCGGCGGCGGCTCGGGCTTCCTGCGCACTTCGCCGATCCAGCGGCTGTTCCGGGACGCGCAGGCGGGTGGGCTGATGGCCTATTCGGCCGAAGTCTGCAAGGACCGGATCGGGAAGACGGTGCTCCTGCCGCAGGACTGACCTCGGATGACCGGCCGGGTGACGTCAAGCCCGGCCGGTCCCGCCGAAGCGGGTCAGCAGCAGCCGGTGCCGCAGCAGTCGCAGTCGCACCAGTCGTCGATCCGCATGGTCATCCACCTCCTCCCTTGGGTTCGCGGTCAGGCGGGCACCATGCGCCGGGAAGGGGATCGGCGCAGTTCTCGCCGGTCATCCCGGACAGCATGGAAGTGAGTTCGGCGTGCAGCGCGCCGAGTCGCGTCATCTCCGCGTCGATCTCGGTGAGATGGCGTTCCAACATGGTTTCGGCGGGTTCGCAGGGGCACACCCCGGTGTCGCGGACGCTCAGCAGGTCGCCGATCTCCGTCAGCGTCAGCCCGAGCCGCTGGGTGCCGCGGATGAACCGCAGCCTGTCGATGACGTCCTCGTCGTAGCGCCGATGCGCCCCGGTCGTCCGCGCCGGCGTGGGAAGGAGGCCGATGCGCTCGTAATAGCGCACGGTGTCCGGTCGCACGCCGGCCCGGGAGGTCACCTGGGAGATGGTCAACGCCGCCGGCGTCGCGTCGGTTCGCATGATTCGAGGGTAGAACCTGGACCCGGCTCCAGAATCAAGCTCGAAATTCCGCCGGGCTCGTGAGGAGAAGACGACGGCACGGCGCGTCCGCATCATCGGAGAGGGTGCAAACGGCGAGAGGACGGCACGGTGACTGATTTCCGGAACGTGATCAAGGACCTCACCGCGGAAGGTGAACAGGTCGACGCCCTGGTGGCCGATCTGGACGACGCGGGCTGGGCGTCGCCGACGCCCGCCGTCGGCTGGTCGGTCAAGCACCAGATCGCTCACCTTTCCTTCATCTTCAAGATCGCCGGGCTGGCCGCGGCCGAGCCGCAGAAGTTCGTCGAACTCGCGAAGACTTCGATGGCGCGCGGGTTCGACGCCGCCGTCAACGCGGCTCTCGACGACTACCTCGGTGATCCCGACGAGGTGGTGCTGGGCCGGTGGCGCGCCGAACGCGACGCGGGTATCAAGGCGCTCGCCGCCGTCCCGGCGGACCAGGTCGTGCCGTGGCTGGTCAACCCGCTGCCGCCGGCCATCCTGGCCTGCGCCGGGATGATGGAACTGTTCGCACACGGCCAGGACGTCGCGGACGCGCTCGGGGTGCGCCCGGAACGGACCGACCGGCTCGCGTACCTGGTCGGTTTCGCCGTCCGGGTGCGGGACTTCGGCTACGAGGCACGAGGCCTGACCCCGCCGGAGCAGGAATTCCGGTTCGAGATCACCTCGCCATCCGGGCAGTTGTGGACGTTCGGTCCCGAGGACTCGCGGCAGCGGGTCACCGGCAGCGCGGAGGACTTCTGCCTGCTGGTCACGCGGCGCCGCCACCGCGACGACCTCGACGTCCGTGCCGAAGGAGCGCTGGCGGACCACTGGCTGGACATCGCGCAGGCGTACCGCGGTCCCGCGGGCGAGGGACGCAGGCCAGGGCAGTTCGACCGCTGAGAACCGCGCCTGCTTCCACGGTGAGCACGGCATCCTGGAAGTCGCGGCGGACCCCACGCGATGCGATCGTCGGTGCACACGGGGTCTAGGAGGCGATCGTGGCACGGGTGTGGTTGATCAGGCACGGCGAAAGCGAGACGAACGCGGGCCTTCCCGGCGGTGAGCCGGGGGCTTCGGCCCTGACCGAACTCGGCAGACGGCAAGCCGTCGAGGTCGCGGAATCGTGGGCCGAACCGCCCCGGTTGATCGTGACGTCACCGTTCTTGCGGGCGCGGCAGACGGCCGAGCCGACGATCGAGCGGTTCCCCGGCGCGGAACGCGAGGAGTGGCCTGTCCAGGAGTTCACCTTTCTCGGCGAACTCCATGGACTGGTCACCACCACCGCCATCCGCAGACCGCACACCGAGGCCTACTGGGACCGGGCCGATCCGCACCACGCGGTGAACGGCGCGGAATCCTTCGCCGGGCTGGTCGCCCGCACCCAGGAATTCCTGGCACGGGTGGGAGAACGGGAACCAGGGCCGATCGCCGTCTTCACGCACGGGCTCTTCATCCGCGCCGTCATGTGGTCACTGCTGACCGGGACCACCACCCCGGACAGCGAGGCCATGCGCGGATTCCGCACGTTCGCCGACACCTACCCCGTGCCGAACGGTGACATCACCGAACTGCGGTACACACCCGGGAAGCGGATCCCGCGAATGGTAATCCCGCTCGCCTCCCGGTTCGCCGTCCGCTAGGGCTTCAGCAGCAGCCGCAGTTCGTTCACCCCGGTCATGTTCGGGCTGGGGATGAACGACGGCGGGGTTCCCGGGTCGGTGCGCAGGTCCGGGAACCGATCCAGCAGGATGTTCAGCGCCGTCTTGCCTTCGAGCCTGGCGAGCGGGGCGCCGACGCAGAAGTGGATCCCGCGGCCGAAGGCCAGATGGGGGTTGTGCTTCCTGGCCGGGTCGAACTTGCCCGGATCGGTGAACGCGCGCGGATCCCGGTTCGCCGCCGCGACCCAGACGAAGAGCATGCTGTCCGCCGGGATCGTCCGGCCGCCCAATTCGACCTCGGCCGTCGTGGCGCGCGCGACGAGCGCGAACGGGCTGAGGAAACGCAATGACTCCTCGATGGTGGCGGGCAGCAGCGAACGGTCCTCTCGGACGCGCCGGTACTCGTCCGGATGGGAATCCAGGCACAGCACCGTGTTCCCGAGCAGCATCGTGGTGGTGATATGCCCGGCGAGCAGCAGCACGTTCGCGAAGTTGACGACTTCGTTCCGAGTCAGCTTCCCGCCGTCGACCTCGGCTTCGACGAGTTTGGTCAGCAGGTCCTCGCGCGGGTTCCGCCGCCTGTCGTCGACGTGCTCGGAGAGGTAGTCCACCAGGTTGTTCAGCTGCTCACTCGTTTCCTCGGCGGCCTTCTTGTCCTCCTCCGTCTGCTTGAGCAGCGACAGCTGCTGGCTGTTGTTCAGCAACGTGTCGACCCATTCCTTGAACAGATCGCGATCGCTCGCCGGGATACCGAGCAGTTCGGCGATGACGATCACCGGCAGTGGATAGGCCAGGTGGTTCACCAGTTCCATCGAGTCCGCGCCATCGACGGCGTCGAGGAGTTCGTTCGTCAACGCGGCGATCCGCGGTTCGAGATCGGCGACGACCTTCGGGGTAAAGGCGTGGCTCACCAGCGTGCGCAGCTTCTTGTGGTCCGGCGGGTCCATCTGGAGCAGGTTGCCTTCGGTGAATTGATCCTTGTCCGGAGACATCTCCTTGGGGATCAGGCGGGCGGTGTCGGAGGAGAACAACTTGGGATCACTCAAGGTCTTCAATGCTTCGGCGTGGCCGTAGACGTGCCACATGCCCGCCTCGGGATCGAAACGGACCGGGTCGGCCGGGAATTCGCCTCGAAGCCAGAACTGGCTTTCGTGGACGCCCCAGGTTTCGGCGATCGTGGTCATGGCTTGCCCCCTTCTTCTCGTGGTGGAAGAGCTCGGGTCAGACGGGCTCCTCGATGCCGTCCTGCTGGTAGATCCAGGCGCGATAGGACGAGACCAGCTCCCGGAACGCTTGGATCACTTCGGCCGCGGTAGCGGCCACATTCGCCGGGGACGGCGGCTCCGGCGGCTCGAACGCCCTCCGGATGATGTGCGCGAGAGCGTCGGCCTTCTCCTCGGATGTGAGGCCGGTGCCGTCGGTGGTGAAGCTGTCCATCAGGTAGAACCCCAGCGCCGAGGCGCGCAGGGTGAAGAGCAGGTCCGGGATGTCGTCGCGCAGCAGTCCCCGGTCGGTCATCGTTTTCAGGTACCGCTCGGTGACGACCGTGTCCTGATCCTGCAAGGGATTTTTTTCCAACCGGCCCAGCAGTTCGGTGTTGCCGGTGATGAGCGCGCCCAGCAACGGATTTCGCTGGGTGTAAAGGAAGACAGCCCGCTGGAACCGATGCGGGATGACTTCCGCCGGGTCTTCGTCCAACCGATCGATAAGACTCTCGGCGGCCCGGAGCGATTCACGCAGGAGCAACGCGTGAAAGAGGTTCTCCTTGGCGCGCCAGTGCAGATAGACCGTGCCCTTCCCGACGCCGGCCTGATTCGCGATGTCCTCGATGGTCACCTTGCGATAGCCCAGCCGCGTCAGCAGGACGCCGGCCGCGTCGAGGATGCGATCGGCGCGGCCGGCGGTGCGGTCCGGACGTTCTTCCACGTACGCTCCCAGTCTCTGACTTCATGACCGAATTTGCTTATCTGGTCATCCGGTCACTTCGACGGTAGCGCCGGGTGGACGGGTCCGGCAAGGAAAACGACGGTTTTCAACGCAGCCGGTGGGCGAGGAAGAAGTTCCAGAGGACCGGCGTCGCGTTGATGACGGTCGGAGTGGCGGAGTCGTTGTTCGGTGTCGTGCTCGGCCAGACGTGCCCGGCGCCTTCGACCCGGTAGTGCTGAAGCGAGCAGCCGAGCCAGCGCTGGACGGTGACGTCGGTCCTCGGTGAGTACTGGATCGGGTGTGGGAAGCAGCCGTTCCGGTCCGCCCACCCGGCGAGCCAGTCCGGGAGTGCCGGCAGGCCTTTGGCGGGATTCCCGGTGTAGGGGATCGTCGTGTCGGCGGTGCCGTGGAAGTCGAGAATCGGCGCCGGGCGCGACGGGTCGCACTCGCCGCCCTGCGGATAGAACGCGCCGGCGACCGGGGCGAACGCCGCGATCCGGCCCGGCATCCGGCAAGCGAGGAAGCCGACGAACCCGCCACCGTTCGATTTGCCCGTCGCGTAGATCCGGCGGGAGTCGACGCACAGTTCCCGCTGAAGCGTGTTCAGCAGATCGCTGGTGAAGAGTACGTCGTGGGCGGCCGCCGAGTAAGGCGCGCCAGTCCAGGCCGATTCGCCGTCGGTGCCCGGAAGGCCTTGCGAGTAGACGGAAATCGCGTCAGGCGCGGAAACCCGGACAGGTCCTCCTGATACTTCGACGTTCGCTTGTGGCCGTGGAACGACAACACCAGCGTGGTCGGCCGCGACGGCCGGTACCGCGCGGGAACGTGCACCGTGTATTCGCGGACCAGGCCGCCGGACGTCAAGGTCCGCAGTGCCGTCGTCCCGGCTGGCACCGGTGACGGACGATGACAGCCGGTGGTCGGCACCGGGTGATCGATCGGCGTCGGGGCGGCCGACGCGACCGGTGCGGCCAGCAGGCTCAGCCCCGGCAGCGGCGGGCTGCCGTCAGCGCGAGACGGTGTAGGTACTTCGTGGGGCCAGGCACGCGATCCTTCTTGATCGGGCGGCGGGGTGGTGATCAGGGTCACTCCCGGCACCGGCCTGGTCGGCATCGTGTTCATTGAGTTTTCGGACCGCTGTTCACGTCATCCCGCCGAGTGGTCGGCGTGACCACCGTGCCGTACCCGCGGCCGATCAGCCGCAAGCCTGTTTCGCCGCGAGTACCCGAGTCAGTGCCTCGCCGACGCGGGCGGCCGGAAGCTCGCCGGACGCGAGCGCCTTCTCCACCGTGGTCAGCACCGTGTCGACGTTGCCGCCGGACGACCACAACGCCTGATCCGCTCCAGCCTGCAAGGCCTTAAGCACCGCCGTCGGCAGCGGGTACTGCGACGTGATCGCCTTCATCGCCCCGAGATCGTCCGTGATCACCGGGCCGTCGAACGCGTAGTCCGTCCGCAGCAGCCGGTACGCCGGCGCCGACAGGGTCGACGGCGTGCCGCCGGTCAGGTCGGGCACGTCCAGATGTCCGACCATGACGCCGATCTCGCCGTACTCGCCGATGTCGCGGTACGGCACCAGGTCGACCTTCCGCAGCGAGGCCAGCGGCGGCGTCCGCACCAGTCCCTTGTGAGAGTCCCCGGTGGCGTGCCCGTGCCCGGGGAAGTGCTTCAGCACCGGTTGCACCCCGGCGTCCCGCAAGCCCTGCGCGAACGCCAGGACGTATTTACGCGCGACTTCGGGGTCCGCGCCGAACGACCGGTCACCGACGATGTCGCGGTCCGGCTGGTCCGTGATGTCGGCGTCGGGCGCGTAGTCGACGGTGACGCCTCGGGCCCGCATCTGCTTGCCCCGCTCGGCGGCCTTCGTCCGCACCTGTGCCGGAGTCATGGTCGCGGCCATTTTCCGGGCACTCGGCATATCGCCGTCGAGGGCGTCGATCCGCTGAACACGGCCGCCTTCCTCGTCGATCGCCACCGACACCGGGACCTTCGCGGCCCGTTGCACCTCGTCCAGCGCGCGGTTCCGCAACAGGGCCGTCTCGTTGCCGCCGAGGAAGATCCCGCCGATCTGCTGATCGCGCACCAGCTTCACCGCCGCCTGCGGATCGCCGGCGTTCACGCCGACCACCATCAGCTGGGCCAGCCGCTGCCGGGGGCTCATCCCGGCGATGACGGCTTCGCAGCCCCGAGCAGGTGCCTGCTCCGCCCTCGGTGACGGCGAGGGAGTGGGCGGGCTGATGCTGGACGGGCTCGAAACAGTGTCGCCGCGCGGCGGTACCGTCCCCGCCGGTTGTGCCGATCCGGCCTGTTCGCTCGCCGTACCGCACTGCACGCTGGTGGCCAGAACGGCCGCCGCTCCCAGGATGACGGCCGCCCATCGCTTCGTCGTCTTCGGTCGCCCGGAGTTCATCAGCTCGTTTCGTTCGTCGTCCATGCCGATACCGACGGTAACGCCAGTTGCCCTTTAATACGCGCTCGCGTGCCCTTTTGTTCGTGCTCGCGAAGCTCGGGCCTCGGCCCCACCTCCTCTCCATCCCGTGTTCTCCCTCGTCAACCCGCTGTTCGTGCTTGACAACTCGATCTGCTCCGTCGTAGATTACCACATGGTTATGGAACCGCAAGGTTATTGACGGCCGTTCGCTGCCGGGACGTGAGAGAACGATCGTGAGAACTGGACTCGTGAGAACTGAAAGGCGGGCGACCGTGGCCCAAGATCTGCTCGATGACACCTTCGCGGCGCTCGCCGACCCCACTCGCCGCGCGATCCTCGCGCGGCTCGCCTGCGGCGAGGCCACTGTGACGGAGTTGGCCGAGCCGTTCGCGATGAGCCAGCCCGCCATCTCCAAACACCTGAAAGTGCTGGAGCGGGCGGGGCTGGTGGCGCGGGGACGTGATGCCCAGCGTCGCCCCTGCCGTCTGGTGGCCGAGCCGCTGAAGAACGCGAACGAATGGCTCGGCGACTACCGCCGCCACTGGGACGAGGCCTTCTCCCAGCTGGACCTCGTCCTCGACGAGGAACTGCGGCATCCGGAACGCCGGGACGAGACCGATTGACCACCGCACGAGCGGAAAGGAACAGCACGATGGGACGCACTCTCAGCGTGGCGAAAGCCGGCGATCTCGAGATCGTCATGACGAGGTCCTTCGACGCGTCGAGGGCACTCGTGTTCGACGCGTGGACCAAACCGGAGCTGGTGCGCCGCTGGTTCGGCCCGCGCGACTGCGAGGTCGTCGAATGCGAGATCGACCTGCGGGTCGGCGGCGGATGGCGCTACCTGCTGCGCCACGGCGGCGGGATGGAGATGGTCCTGCGGGGCGTCTACCAGGAGATCAGTCGTCCGGAAAAACTCGTCTCCCTCGAGACGAACGAGGACTGCGACGCCTCGGAAGGTCAGGTTCTGGTGACCCTGACGCTGGTCGAACACGACGGCGTCACCACTCTGACGCAGGTGCTGCGGTACGGCTCGAAGCGGATCCGGGACGCCGTGCTCGAATCCGGAATGGAGCGGGGCGTCGGTGAAGGGTTCGACGAACTGGCCGAGGTCGTGGCCGTCCCGGCGGGGGCGTGAACGAGATGAACGCCATCGCGGACCGGTATCGCGTCCGGGCCGACGCCTTCGAGGGCAAGGTCGCCGCCGTCGAGGCCGGGCAGTGGGAGAACAGATCCCCCTGCGAAGGGTGGAACGCAAGGGATGTCGTCGGGCACATCGTCGACATGCACGGAGCGATGCTGCGTCCCCTCGGACGAGGACTCGGACCGGCGCCGGCGCTCCTGACGGACCCGCTCGGCGCATTCCGGGCGGCCCGGGCCGCTGTCGAAGCCGTCTTCGCCGATCCCGTGCTCGCCGCCACCGAACACGAAACGCCGATGGGGAGGGTGAAGGCAGAACAACACATCGACCAGGTCGTCAGTGCCGACCTGGTGGTCCACGGCTGGGATCTCGCCCGTGCCACCGGCCAGGACGACACGATCGACCCCGAGGAGGTCGCCCGGATGTGGCCCGGCGCCCAGGCGATCTCCGAGGAGATGAGGACCCCGGGTGCTTTCGGACCGGGCATCGTCGTTTTCGGCCCCGAAGTGAAGGTGCCCGACGACGCGCCCTTGCAGGACAGGCTGCTCGGGTTGATGGGTCGCGACCCGAGTTTCCAGCGGGAGCCATGAAGGTCAGATATGGAAGCCCCGGTGCCGCCAGGCGGGGGCCGGGGAAGAACCGGTACCTCGGCGGTGTCGGTCCCCGTTGGCCGCGGCCAGGACACGCTCCGGAACCGACAGAAAGGTGGTGAGCAAGGCGATCTGATTCTGGATCCGAGTCTTGGCGATCTCCAGTTCGCCGGCCAACCCCGGTGAAAGCACCAGGTGCGTGCCGTCGCCCGAAACACAGGGAAGGAGTTCCGTGATCTTGCCGCTGCACAACCCGGCCGAATAGAAGAGCTGAATCCGCGGAACCCGGACCTGCCGGACCGATTCGCGCCCCGGTTGCCCCGGCGGACCACGACGTCTACTACGGCGCACGGCTTGACGGCTGCACCGATTTCCCGGCGTTCGAACCGGGCTCGGCGAAGTTCGCCTGTTTGGCGCGCAGCTGATCTTCGCCGCCCGATCTACAGTGCGGGGATGGTCAAGACGGCAGTGGAAATCGCGGCGGCTGTGCGTACCAAGGAACTCGACCCGGTCCAGGTGACTCGGGAGGCGCTGGCCAGGATCGCCGCGGTGGACGGGGTGGTCGGTGCGTTCCGCCGGGTCCGGGCCGAGGAGGCACTCGCGGAGGCCGCCGCCGTCGCCGAACGCGCGGACCTGGCCGACCTGCCCTTGGCGGGAGTGCCGATCGCGGTCAAGGATGTCGCTCCGGTCAAGGGCGAGTACGCCTCCTGGGGATCGCGTGCGGGTTCGTCGACGGTGTCCACAAAGGACGGTGAGATAGCGCGGCGGCTACGTGCCGCCGGTGCGGTGATCATCGGCCTGACCCGGGTGCCGGAGCTGTGTGTCTGGCCGTCGAGTGACGATCCGGACGGGACGGCGCGCAATCCGCGCAATCCGTCCTACGCCGCGGGCGGTTCGTCGGGCGGTAGTGCCGCGGCCGTCGCGGCCGGGCTGGTGCCCATCGCGCACGGTACCGACGGCTTGGGCTCGATCCGGCTTCCGTCCGCCATATGCGGGATCGTCGGTCTCAAACCGGGTAAAGGCGTGGTCCGCGTGCCGGGGGAGAACGGCTGGTTCGGCCTGTCCACGCACGGTCCGATGACGACCACCGTGGCCGACGCGGCCGTGCTGATGTCGGTCCTCGCCGAACAGCCCGGCCTGGCGGACCTCGCCGACCCGAAGCGGTCCCGCATCGCCCTGTCGACCCGGGCCCCGCTGGCCACGGCGCCGTTGCCGCGGGCGTTCGGCCGAGCGGTCGCGCGGGCCGGTGAGCTGTTCAGCGCGGCTGGGCACACCGTCGCGTCCGGAACACCTCGGTACAACCCCGGAGCCATCGGCGGTATCGTCGCGCGCTGGGCCGCAGGCCCGGCCGAACAAGCGGCCGAGTTCGACTTCCGAGCGCTCCAGCCGCGGACGCGTACGCATGTCCGTCTCGGCCGCCTCCTGGCTTCTCGGATTCGGGAGAGCACCCGTGAGCGATGGCTGGAGCGCACCGAGGAGTTCTTCGCGGAGCACGACGTCCTGGTCACGCCCATGCTCGCGAGCCTCCCGCTCAAAGCCCGCACGTGGCACGAAAGCCGATGGATCGCCAACGCGCTGCCGTCCCTGCGGGTCGCGGGGTTCGCCGGGCTGTGGAATCTCGCGGGCTATCCGGCGATGTCGGTGCCGGTCGGCGTGCACCCCTCGGGGATCCCGGCCTGCGTTCAGCTCGTCGCCGCCCCCGGCGGGGAAGCGCTCCTCCTCGGCCTCGCCGCCCAGCTCGAAGCGGCCAATCCCTGGCCCCGCACCACGGCCTCCTGACCCTGGAAAGAGAGCAGGGGACCTTTGCTATCACTCTCCAAAAGAGAGTGATAGCAAAGGTCCCCTGCTACTTCGCGCTGGTCAGGAGCCGGTTTTGGCGGGCGACGGCTTCTGCCCGTTCGACTTCGGACCGTTCTGCTCGCTCTGTCCGTTCTTCGGCGCAGCGGCGGCGGGCGCCGAAGAAGCGGGCTTGGCGGGAGCGGCTTTGGCCGGAGCCGGAGCGGCGGCCTTCGACGCGGGCGGTTCGGCGGGCTTGCCCGCCGGCTTCGTCCCCTCGGGCTTGCTGTCGCCGCCGACGAGCTTCGAAGCGTGCGGGATCACCGACTCCTCGGGCAGGGCCGCGAGCATCGCTTCGCTGCCCTTCAGGACCTCGTCGGCCTGCATCAGGCTCTTGCGGGCCTGCTCGCGAATCTCCGCCAGCCGCTCGACCTTCCGTTGGGCGGCGGTCGTGCGCTGGGCGGCGGTCGTGGTGGCCTCGTCGAGTCGGCGCTTGGCCTCGGTCGTCGCCTCGTCGACGCGGCGTTTGGCCTCCGCGGTGGCCTCCGCGATCCGGCGTTCGGCCTGGTTCTTGCTGGCCGTCTGCTGGTCTGCGATGTGCTTTTCGTGCGACGTGCGCTGAGCCGTGATCGTCTGGTCGAACTCGCGCTCGATCTTGCGGCGCTTGCGCTCGGCCTCGTTGTCCAGCAGTTCCCGGCGCTGGGCGGCCTCGACGGTCAGTCGCTGGACCTCGGCCCGCGTCTCGGCGAGCGCGGATTCGTGCTCGGAGTGCAGCGCGTCCGCCTGCTTGTCCAGTTCGGCGACGAGCCGCGTGTAGCGCTCACGGAGTTTCTTCGAGGCCTCGCTCGAGGACGCCCAATGCTTCTCGGCCGCGACCTCGGCGCGCTTCGTGACCTCTTCCGCGCGCGCCTGCGCGAGCGTGACGGTGCGCTGCATCCGCTCGTCGAGGTCTTCGAGCCGCTCCGGCGGCTTCTTCAGCTCCTCGACTCTGGCGTTGAGCTTCGCCACCTCGTGGCGCACGGTTTCGAGTTCGCGCGAGGCCGACGTCGCCTGCGCGATCGCGGCGTCGCGGTCGGTGATCACGCGATGCAGCTGGGCTTCGAGATGATCCAGATACTGGCGCACTTCGTTCCGGTCGAAGCCGTGCCAGGCCTGGGTGTACTCGCGCCGCAGGGGCAACAGGCCGTTGTCTCGCTCGGGAACCATGGTCACGACGGTACCTGCGTACCCGGCGTCGCCGTTGTCAGGCTTGGTGATTCACCGACGTGTGTCTGCCCTCAGCTGCTGTCCCTCACCTGAACGGCCGCCACCCGTGTGCGCAGTGTCACCAATGGAAGCCGCGGCTGAGCCGGGCGAGGGTCATCGCGGCTCGGGACAGATGCTGCTCGCCCTTCCCGATCTTGAGCCCGCCGCCGCCACCCGCGGCCGCGGAGTCCGGGAACACGCGGAATCCTTGGTAGGCCACCGCATCCGTGAGTCCTGGCGTGAGCGTGTAGGCGAGCCCGATGGCCTGCCCGGCAGGCGTGCCGATGTGCTTCGGACGTTCCTTCAACGCCTTCATCACCATGTTCGCGGCCTGATCCGGCGATTTCGTCGGAAACGCGTCATAGATCTTGGTCGGCCGGATCATCGGCGTGCGCACGAGTGGCATGTGGATGGTCGTGAACGTGATCCCGTCGCCGTGGGTCTCGGTCGCGGCGATCCGGGAGAAATAGTCCAAAGCGGCCTTCGACGCCGCATACGCCGAAAAGCGTGGCGCGATTCCCTGCACGCCGATCGACGAGACGTTGACGATATGCCCGAATTTCCGCTCGGACATCTGCGGCAGCACCGCGAGGATCAGCCGGACCGCACCGAAATAGTTGATCGCCATCGCGCGCTCGTAGTCGTGGAACCGGTCGTACGACAGTTTGATCGAGCGCCGGATCGACCGGCCTGCGTTGTTGACGAGCATGTCGATCCGGCCGTGATCGGCGAGCATCGCGTCGACGGCCTTGAGTACCGACTCCTCGTCGGTGAGGTCGGCCGGGTACACCGACGCCGTACCGCCGGCGGCGATGATCTCGTCCCGGACCTCTTCGAGTTCGTGCTGCCGCCGCGCCACGAGCAGCGGCACCCCACCGGCGGCCGCGACCTTGATCGCGGTCGCCCGGCCGATCCCCGACGACGCGCCGGTGATGATCACGCGCCGTCCGTCCAGCTCGCCGCGCGGGCCGTGCTTGCGGGCGCGGAACGGGTCCAGGTGTTCACGCCAGTAGCGCCACAGCGTGGGCGCGTAGTCCTCGATCCGGGGCACCTCGACGCCCGAGCCGATGAGCGCCTTGCGCGTCGACGCCGACGAGAACACCGACGGGAACGCCATGGTCTCCAGCAGCACCGGCGGGATACCGAGGCGCTCCATCACGGCGTCGCGCGCGATCGTGAAGCCGGGGATGTGCTCGCTCAGTTTCACCAGGTTGACGATGCCCTTGGACACCCGTTCGTTGAGCTGCACGGAGATCGTCGGAGCGCCGGCCGCCTTCGCGAAGGCGTTGTAGACCGAGACGACCGGCTGCGGTTCCGGGTTGACCAGGTGGAACGCGCGTCCGTCCAGGCCCGGCGTGGTGATCAGGGCGTTCAGCGACTCGGCGACGTAGTCGACCGGGACGACGTTGGTGTCGCCGAGGTCGGGGCCGACGATCGGCAGGTCAGGCAGCCCGGCCAGCCTGCTGATCGCGGGGAACAGGTAGTACGGGCCGTCGATCTTGTCCATCTCGCCGGTCTCGGAGTTCCCGACCACGACCGCGGGCCGGTACACCCGCCACGGCACGTCCTGCTGCTCGCGCACGAGGCGCTCCGCTTCGAACTTCGTGCGGTGGTACGGCGTGACGAGCCGCTGGCCGACGTCGAACATCTCCTCGGTGAACATGCCCTCGTGGTCTCCGGCGACGGCGACCGAGGACACGTGGTGCAGGCGGCCTGCGTTCAGCTCGGCGGCGAGCGCGATCACCTGCGCGGTGCCTTCGACGTTGGCCTTGATGCTGTCTTCATCGTCGGCGGTGAGGTCGTAAAGGGCGGCGAGGTGCACGACGTGATCGACTCCGCGAAGCTTCTCTCGGTCGTCTTCGCCGACCCCGAGCAGCGGCTCGCCGAGATCACCGGTGACGAGGGTGACGCGTTCCGGATGCGGCCAGGCGTTCACGAGTTTCGCGAGTTTGTCCCGCGAAGAAGCGCGGACGACGAGCGCGATGTTGTCGACGTCCTCCCTGGTGAGCAGCAACCGGGTGAACTGGCGCCCGATCAGTCCGGTCGCCCCGGTCACCAGAAAAGTCGCCATCTGCTTCACCCTTCACCGTGCTCGCCCGCGTCCACCGGCATTCTGCTGCATCACGACGGCGCTGACCACCACGGCACCCGCGAAGTTACTCGCGGGTAGCTAGGCCGGGTCGGCGATGACGACCCGGTTCTCGGCGTAGCCGGTTTCCCCGCCGACCCAGCGGCCGCCGCAGGTGACGAGGACGATCCGATGTCGACCGGACTGGCCGAACAGCTCGTCCGCCCGCTGCGGCAGCTCGTTCTTCTTCAACGTGATCAGCTGGGAAACCTTGTATCGCCAAGACTTACCCGCCTTGTCGACCACGGTGACGGCGCCGCCGATCCGCTCGGTCCACAACTCCGCGAACGGACCTGTCGCGCCCTTCCAGTTCACGTGCCCGGCGAACACGCTCGCCCCGGTCGCCGAACTCAGCTCGGCACCCCACCAGGTCACCTCGCCGAGATTCTCCGGCACCGGCAGCTCCGCGCCCGGCCCGAGTTCCTTGCGGATCAGCTTCGCCGCGCCGCCCGCGGGCAACCGGATCGTTCCGGGGCCCTGCGGCTTCGGGGCTTCGGGTTCCTTCGACGACGACGGCGGCGGCGCGGGAGGCGGCGTCGTGGGGACGATCTCCGGCGGAGGCGGGACTTCTTGTTGCGCGGGCGCCGCCGGGGCACCGCCCGCGACGGAGACGGAGGCGGGCTGTGCCGTCCCCGTCACCACGGTCGTCGGCGGCCAGACGATCAAGGCCGCGACGAGGTCCGCGCACAGGACCGTGACGGCTCCCAGCGCGAACCCGCGTCGTACAGACATTCCTGAACCCTCTTAGCGTCGCGAAGACCGCCGCGCGGCCATGCATACCATCAGCGAACCGAGCAGCGCGAGCGCGCCGACGCCGAGGATCCCGGCGGTCGACGCCGAGTTCTCGACGGTGCCCTGCATCATCGCCACCGGCTGGTCGCCGGCGGGAATGGTGCGCGGTACCTCGTTGGGCGTGTTGGCGACCTTGAGCGCCAGCGTCTCACCCGGTTTGACCTCGCCGCAGGCGGACGGCGGATTCTTCGGGTCGAACGCGTTGGTGTAGCCCGGCGGTGCGCTGACCTCGACCACGCAGATCTCCTGCGGGGTCCGCAGGTTCTCCACCGTGACCGTCCCGGTCTCGCCCTCGGTGGTGACGACGGCGGGCTTGCCGTCGGCTCCGTTGAGCGGCTTGCCGTCGTGGCCGACGGCCGCGGTGGTCTTGTCCTTGGCGGTGATCCGCAGCGCGGCGCCCGCGATGCCCTTCTCGGTCTTCGTGTCGACCTTGGTCACCTGGACCTTGCCCGGCTTCGAGACGACCGCGACACCCTGGGCCTTCAGTTCCTTCTCGCCACCGGTCGAGACGACCTTCTGCACACCGGTGTCGACCGGGAACTGCACGTACGGCCGGTCCGCGGGGGCGGACAGCGTGCTGGCCAGCTTCGGCTGGTCACCGGTCGGTGTCACCTTGACCGTGAGGGTGCCGTCCTCGCCCGTCTTCACCGTGGCGGCCTTCTCGGCCTTGGCGGTCGAGGTCGACGCGGGTTTGGTGGTCTCGCCGCCTTCGACGGTCGCGTTCGACGGTGTGAGCTTTACCGGCACCCCGGAGATGCCCTTGCCCTTGGCGTTCTTGACGCTGATCGTCCACTCGCCCGCGGTGCCGATGTGCTGGTCTTCCTTCGGCGGCGCGATCGCGGTGGTCCACGGCCCGCGGTTGGCCTCAGCGTCCTTGGTCAGCTTCACGACGGCCGTGGCGGCGGCAGGGTGCTGCGCCTTCAGCTTGTCGAGATGGTCCTGGATCTTGTAGCCGATCTTGTTGGAAGGCAGTTCCGGGTTGGTGTCGGCGTCGGACCGCGGCTTGGCCGTCCAGGAATGGAGCAGGTGAGCGAGCGCGGCGGCTTCGGCGTTGTCCTGCGTGCCGCCGTAGCGGAGGAGCAGATAGGAGATGTTGGCCGCGATGTCCTCCGGCAGCTTCTGTCCCCACTTGTCGAGCAGTTCGTCGCCGGGCTTGTACTCCTCGTTCGTGTCCGGCGCCTTCTGCTGGAAGCTCACGCAGAACACGTGCTTGCCGTTGACGACGTAGGAGCCGAGCCAATCGCTGGCCTGGTCATGGCCGCCGAACGGCTGGCCGGGTGTGACGGCGTGGCCGACGCCCTGTTTCGGGTCGGCAGAGGCCGGTGTCGCCGCGACGGTGGTGGACAGCGCGCCCAGCAGGCACGTCGCGATCAGGCTGGTCAAGGCGCGCGAACGCACGCTCGGGCGTGTTGTCCACCCCATGGTGTGTTGACTCCTTTGGCCGTGCCCTGCCCCGGCGCCTTTACGTCGATGCAGGTCACACGATCGATAGGTTCCCCGACACGCCTTCGGTGATTATCCGAACACGCATCGTGCAGGGTGGCCTGTGATCAGCGGTTTTGGCAAGAGGTCATCAGGTGGGGTATCGGTGAACGGTCGTGATCGCCGCCGCATACGGTGTGGGGGATGGGCCCCGTGTCGAATGTGAGTAAAGTCGTCTTTACTTCGACGGGAACCGGGCGGCCCCCGCGGTCGTTGAACCCGATGCAGGTGCCAGTAGATCCAGGAGGATCAGGTGCGATCCAGTAGCAACCCGGCGTTCCGGAACCTGCCGCGTGGCGCGGCGGAGTACGGACCCAACGTAGGCTTCAACCAACCCCAGGGGGGCGTGCCCGGCTACGGCCCTCCGCAGACCTCCGCCGGTGCCGACGACCGTCCGATGACCGTCGACGACGTCGTCATCAAGACGGCGCTGAGCCTCGGCACCGCGCTGGTGACCGGTGTGCTCACCGCGATCTGGGCGATCAGCCAGATCCCGATGTCGGCGTCCGGCAAGATCCTCGGCATCCCCGGTGCCGTGATCGCTGCGCTGGTCGGCTCGATGATCGTCGGCCTCGTGATTTCGCTGGTGATCATCTTCAAGAAGATGCCGAGTGGCCCGCTCACGCTGGCGTATTCGGCCGTCGAAGGTGTCTTCCTCGGTGCGATCAGTGGCCTCTTCGAAGCGCTGTACCCCGGTATCGCGCTGCAGGCGATCGTCGGCACCGCCGGTGTCTTTATCGCGATGCTGGTCGTCTACAAGACGGGTGCCGTCAAGGTCACCCCGAAGTTGACGAAGTGGATCATCGGCGCCGTGGTCGGTGTCGCGATCATGATGCTGGTCAACCTCGTCACCAGCCTTTTCTTCAATTTCAACCCGCTGCGTGACGGTGGTCCGATCGCGATCATCTTCAGCCTCGTGGTGATCGGTGTCGCGGCGTTCAGCTTCCTGCTCGACTTCGACCAGGCCGACCGGATGATCCGCGAAGGCACGCCGTCGAAGTGGTCCTGGTACGTCGCCTTCGGCCTGATGACCACGCTCGTCTGGCTGTACCTTGAGATCCTGCGGTTGCTGTCGTACTTCCACAGCGACTGATCCAGGTTCACCGCGAAAGGGCGCTCCGAGCGATCGGGGCGCCCTTTTCCGTGTCGGTGAATACTCTGCTGACATGACCGAGCGCAAACGTTCGATGTGGTTCTGGGTGGGCATCCTGGTGCCGGTCGCGATCGTGGTGATCAGCGCGGCGACCTGGGTCACCGGGTATCTCTCCAGCGCGGACGGCACCGTGGTGGGCGACTGCTACGCGGTCACCACTTTCGGCGACGTCGATGCCGAACCGGCGAAGGCGGACTGCGGTTCGAACGAGGCCAACACGAAGCTCGGCGCGAAGGCCGGAAGCGGCGATGCCTGCCCTCAGGGCGAGTACGACCAGCTGACCGTCGACCGGACGTTCTCCTCGTCCAAGCTCTGCATGATGATCAACGCCAGGCAGGGTGACTGCTTCGAGAACTTCTTGGCCGACAGCGTGGCGTATCAGAAGGTGGAGTGCTCGGATCCCACGAAGGACGCGGAGGTTGTGAAGGTCATCGACGGCACTTCGGGCGATACGGCTTGCGATGAGACCGGGGCGACCGATCTCAAGAGCTACTCGACGCCGCCCTCGACGGTCTGCGTCAAAGCCGGTAAATAGGGACCTCAACCAGGAACTTTCACTCGTATGGGGCCCCGATAGGTGGTGTTACTCACGGTGAGTGTTTGATAGCGAGGTTCTCATTCCTCTTCACAACTGTGAGGTTTCTCGGTGACCACTTCCCAGCCGGCCCCTGGGGGCCAAACGCCGGTGGGACAGCCCGACGCTTTCGGTCCGCCTCCCGGCGTTCAGCCGGCGGCGCCCAAACGGTCCAAGCTCGCGTGGCTGAAGATCGCCCTTCCGATCGTGATCGTCGTACTCGTCGCCGGCGGGTACGCGATCAACTACTTCACCGGCACCGACGGTGCCAAAGTCGGTGACTGCCTCGCGGTCACCGAATTCACCAGTAAGGCCGACCCGAAGCAGGCCGACTGCGGGACCGCCGACGCCAACGTCAAGGTCGCGGCGAAGGTGGGCGACAACGAGTCCTGCCCGGAAGGCGGGTACGACGAGTACTCGCAGACCGGCCGTATCTCGTACAAGCTCTGCCTGATGGTCAACGTCAAGCAGGGTGACTGCCTGGCCAACTTCGGTGCCGGGACCACGGGCTACAAGAAGGTGCCGTGTTCGGACCCGGCCAAGGAGGTCGAGTTCCTGAAGATCGTCGAGGGACAGATGGACAAGGCGGTGTGCGAAGGCACCGAAGCCACCAACGTCATCAGCTACTCGACCCCGCCGACCACGATGTGCGTCATCAAGGGCGACAAGTAGCCCTCGTTTCGCGTGAAGGCCCCTTCTCTCGGTTCAGCCGAGGGAGGAGGCCTTCATGCGCTCCGGGACCGAAGCGGGGGAGCAAGGGACCTTTGCTATCACCGCCGCCATCCGGCCGTGGGTGAGCAGCCATTCGTCGCACAGTGTGGGACGGGCTGCGACCGGGTGGTCACCGGCCCTAACGTTGCTCGTCCCCGACCCGCCGATCGACCTGGAGCCCTGGTGGCGACGACAGAAACCCAAGCCGGTGAGAAGAAACTCCTCGACTTCCCGACCTCCTGCGCTGCCCCGATCCCGCGACCGGAGGAACCGGTCAAGTTCGTGCCGCTGGCCGTCGCGGGTGCCCTCGCGGTCGGGTTGACCTGGTACGTCTGGGCGGCGCACGGGGCGAAGTTCGGCGTCCTGCTCATTCTCGGCCTGCTGCTCGGCCTCGCGCTCTTCCACTCACGCTTCGGCTTCACCTCGGCCTGGCGCCAGCTGATCGCGGTCGGCAACGGCCAGGGGCTGCGAGCGCACACGCTGCTGCTCGGGACGGCCGCGACCCTGATCGCGTTGATCGTCGGCACCGGCTCCGGCCTGTTCGGCAGCACGCCGAACCCGGCCGCGGGCGGGCTGGGGCTCGCGCTGTTCGCGGGTGCGACGATCTTCGCCATCGGCATGCAGCTGGGCGGCGCGTGCGCGTCGGGAACGTTGTTCGCGGTCGGTTCCGGGCAGTCGACGATCGTGCTGACCCTCGGCGGGTTCATCACCGGTTCGGTCCTCTACACGTGGGCGTATCCGCTGCTGTCGGGCTGGCCCGAGTTCAAGGGGATCCTGCTCGCGGACCACGTCGGCTGGTTCGGTTCGTGGGCGATCACGGTCGCCGTCCTCGCCGCGATCGTGTTCGGCACCCGGTTCGTGCAGAAGCGCCGCAACCCGCCGCCGGTCGACGTCGTCCCGACCGCGCACGGGTTCGCCCGGATCTTCCGCGGTTCGTGGCCGATCCTCGTCGGCGCCGTCGTCCTCGGGGTACTGGCGGGCGCGGTCTTCCTGGTGTCCGGCGGGATCTGGGGCGTCACGAGCGCGTTCAGCCTGTGGGGCGCCAAGATCCTGCAGGTGTTCGGTCTCCACCCTGAGACGTGGGAATTCTGGCGGCTCAAGGCGAACGCGGCTTCGCTGGCGGCGCCGATCTGGAAGGACAAGAACAGCCTCACCGACATCGGAATCATGATCGGCGCGGGAGTCGCCGCCGCGGCCGCGGGCGCTTGGAAGATCCACAGCTCGATCCCGTGGCGGACCGCCGTCGCCGCGGTGCTCGGCGGGATCCTGATGGGTGTCGGGGCGCGGATGGCGGGTGGCTGCAACATCGGCGCCTACCTCGGCGGAATCTCGGTCGGCAGCCTGCACGGCTGGCTGTGGGGTGTGTTCGCGCTCGGCGGCACGTGGATCGGGCTCAAACTGCGGCCGCTTTTCGGGCTCGGCAACCCGGTCCCGACGGACAGCGTCTGCTGATCACTCTGCGCCACACTCCGTACGCGGGCTTGCCCTTTCGGTCCGCGTACGGGGAAAGTTGGCAGGTCAAACCCGTGTTAGTCCTGCGTCGGAGATTCGTACGTGATGCCTCGACATGTCGGGGCTCGCGGATCCGCGGTGTTCTGGGTGTGGGAAGGGGACTTTCCCCGCATGACATGTGGGGAAGGTCCCCTTCGCGTCACAGGAAGGCCGGGGTCCTCGCTGCGGCATCGGGCCTGCAGGGACTAGGACAGGCGCTCCAGCACCATCGCCATGCCCTGGCCGCCGCCGACGCACATCGTCTCGAGGCCGAACTGCTTGTCGTGGTGCTGAAGCGAGTTGATCAGCGTCGAGGTGATCCGCGCGCCGGTCATGCCGAACGGGTGGCCGACGGCGATCGCGCCGCCGTTGACGTTCAGCTTGTCGAGGTCGATCCCGAGGTCCTGGTACGACGGGATGACCTGCGCGGCGAACGCCTCGTTGATCTCGACGAGGTCGATGTCGCCGACCGACATCCCGGCACGGGCGAGCGCGCGCTTCGACGCCTCGACCGGGCCGTAGCCCATGATCTCCGGCGACAGCCCCGAAACACCTGTCGAGACGACGCGGGCGAGCGGTGTGAGGCCGAGCTCCTTCGCCTTCGTGTCCGACATGATGATCACCGCGGCGGCGCCGTCGTTGAGCGCGCAGCAGTTGCCTGCGGTGATCCGGCCGTCGGGGCGGAAGACCGGCTTGAGACCGGAGACGCCTTCGAGGGTGACGCCGGCGCGCGGGCCGTCGTCCTTCGAGACCACGGTGCCGTCCGGCAGGGTCACCGGGGTGATGTCCTTGGCCCAGAAGCCGTCCGCGATGGCCTTCTCGGCGAGGTTCTGCGAACGGACGCCGAACTCGTCCATCTCCTCGCGCGAAACGTTCTTCAGGCGCGCGAGGTTCTCGGCTGTCTGGCCCATCGCGATGTAGACGTCCGGGAGGACACCTTTCTCGCGCGGGTCGCTCCAGTTGTCGGCACCTTCGGCGGCCACCTGCGCGGTGCGGGCCTCGGCGTCGGCGAACAGCGGGTTGTGCGTGTTCGGCCAGGAGTCCGAGCTGCCGTTGGCGAAGCGCGAAACGGTCTCGACGCCCGCGGAGATGAACACGTCGCCTTCGCCCGCCTTGATCGCGTGCAGCGCCATGCGGGTGGTCTGGAGGCTGGAGGAGCAGTACCGCGTGATCGTGCAGCCGGGCAAGTGGTCGTAACCGAGCTCGACGGCGACCGCGCGGCCCATGTTGAAGCCCTGCTCGCCACCGGGGAGACCACAGCCAAGCATGAGGTCTTCGATCTGCGTCGGGTCGAGTTCGGGAACCTTGTCGAGCGCGGCGCGGACCATCTGCACGGTGAGGTCGTCCGGGCGGATGCTCACCAGCGATCCCTTGCCGGCGCGGCCGATCGGGGATCGGGCGGTGGAGACGATGACGGCTTCGGGCATGGAACGACACTCCCTTGTTTTCGATCCAGACACGCGCTAAGCGGCTGCTCACCTCGCATCCTCCACCGGAGCGCGGTGCGGGTCAAAGGCGAACGCGATCCACGCCACTCTTTCCGATGCCCCGGCTCCGGCGCCGGAGTTGAGTGGACACATCCCGACCTGCGGCGTTTAGGCTGTCAGTGTGGATTACGTCGAGCACATCGTGGACCTCGTGGGCAACACCCCTCTGGTCAAGCTGAACGCACTGGCCGAGGGGCTGCAACCACTCATCCTGGCCAAGGTCGAATACGTCAACCCCGGCGGGAGTGTCAAGGACCGCATCGCGCTGCGGATGATCGAAGCCGCGGAGCGTTCCGGCGAACTGAAGCCCGGCGGCACCATCGTCGAGCCGACGTCCGGCAACACCGGCGTCGGGCTGGCCATGGTGGCGCAGCGCAAGGGGTACAAGTGCGTGTTCGTCTGCCCGGACAAGGTCAGCGAGGACAAGCGCAACGTGCTCAAGGCCTACGGCGCCCGCGTCGTGGTCTGCCCGACCGCGGTGGCGCCGGAGCATCCGGACTCCTACTACAACGTCTCCGATCGCCTCGTCCGTGAGATCGAGGGCGCCTGGAAACCGAACCAGTACGCCAACCCGGAGAACCCCGCCAGCCACTACCACTCGACCGGCCCGGAACTCTGGCGCCAGACCGAGGGCAAGATCACGCACTTCGTCACGGGCGTCGGCACCGGCGGCACGATCTCGGGCACCGGCAAGTACCTGAAAGAGGTCAGCGACGGCCGCGTCCAGGTCATCGGCGCGGACCCCGAAGGCTCGGTGTACTCCGGCGGGTCCGGACGGCCGTACCTGGTCGAGGGCGTCGGTGAGGACTTCTGGCCGGAGACCTACGACCGGAGCGTCGCCGACCAGATCGTCCCGATCTCGGACGCGCACTCCTTCGACATCACGCGTCGTCTCGCGCTCGAAGAGGGTCTGCTCGTCGGTGGCTCGTGCGGGATGGCCGTCGCCGCCGCGCTCAAGGTCGCCGAGGGTCTCGGCCCGGACGACGTCGTGGTCGTGCTCCTGCCCGACGGCGGCCGCGGCTACCTCACCAAGGTCTTCAACGACAGCTGGATGTCCTCCTACGGCTTCCTGCCGCCGGACTCGAGCGGCGCGACCGTCCGCGACGTCCTGATGAAGAAGAGCGGTTCGCTGCCCAGCCTGGTGCACAGCCACCCGAACGAGACGGTCGCCGAAGCGGTGGCGATCCTCGCCGAGTTCGGCGTCAGCCAGATGCCCGTGGTCAGCGCGGAACCGCCGGTCATGGCGGCCGAGGTCGTCGGCGCGGTCAACGAACGCGATCTGCTCGAAGCGCTGTTCACCGGCAAGGCGCAGCTTGCCGACCGGCTCGAGCAGCACATGTCGCCGCCGCTGCCGACCATCGGCGCCGGGGAACAGGTGGGTTCGGCGATGGACGCGCTCTCGGGCGCCGACGGCGCGCTGGTGCTGGTCGACGGCAAGCCGGCGGGCGTCGTCACCCGGCACGACCTGCTCGCGTTTCTCGCGGGGCGGTAAAGAGAAATTTCATCGGATGGTCGGGTCGGGGCGTTACGAGCGGCCCACCCGGCTATCCGATAGCGTATTGGGTGAGTTGAACTTCTATGTCCTCGTCAAGGGGGTTCAAGACCCAAATGAGCGCTCCGCAGCCACCGGATCAGCCTTGGGGTGGCGCCCAGCCACCGCAGGGACCCCCGAGTGGCCCCCAGCCGCAGCAAGACAACCCGTTCGGTTCCCCGGAACCGACCCAGGTGGTGCAGCCCGGCCCGCCCGCTCAGCCCGATTACGGGCAAGCGCAGTACGGGCAGCCCTCGTATGAGCAGCCCCAAAGCGGCGGGTTCGGCGACACGCCGGAGCCCACACAGGTCGTGCAGCCGGGTTCCGGCGACGCGAACGCGACCCAGGTAGTGCAGCCGGTGAACTCTGGCGGGGAGACCCCCGCCAGCGAGTCCACCCAGCTCGTGCCGCCGGGTTCGCAGCCGCCCGCCATCCCGTACGCCCCGCCGCCGAGCGCGGCCGACAACCCGGCCGCCGGTGCCTACGGCGCCCAGGGTGGCGGTTTCGGTCAGCAGCAGGGCTTCGGCGGGTCCCCGCAGGGTGGGTTCGACCCGTCGCAGGGTCAGCAGCAGCCCGGTTACGGCCAGCCGCAGCAGGGCTTCGGCGGACCGCCGCAGGGCGGTTTCGGCCAGCAGCCCGGTTTCGGCGGGCCGCCGCAGGGCTACAGCCCCGCTCCCGCCGGTGGCGGCGGCGGGAACCCGTTGTTCGGGTTCATCGCCGGTGGTCTCGTCGGCCTTCTCGGACTTCTCGCGCTGGTCTTCAGCTTCGTGTACTTCGGCGACGCGAGCGAGTTCTCCGAAGGGGTCGACAGCCAATCCGCCAAGATCGGTCAGGAGGCTGTCGACAAGCTTCTCGACCAGTTCGGCCTGGCGTCGCCCGGCACCGTCTGGCTCTACGTGATCTTGCTGCTGGTCGCCTCGATCATCGCGACGGCGGCCGGTGCCGGTCTCGCGCTGGCGAGCAAGCTCCCGGCCTCGCTCAAGAAGATCGTGCCGATCGCGGTCACCGCGGGCGGCGCGCTGCTGCTCCTCTTCGGCATCCTGCTCCTCGGCGCCACGACCGCGTCGGGTGAAGGGATCCCGCGAGAGGTCAGCATCGGTATCGGCCTGCCGCACCTGATCTTCGGTATCCTGATCCTGATCGTCGGGGTACTGGGCCTGATCCCGCCGACCGCGCAGTTCGTCGGTCTCGGTGGCGGCGGCTCGGTGCTCGGTGCCCAGCAAGGCGGCCAGCCCGGTGGTTTCGGCGGCCCGCCGCAGGGTGGCTTCGGCCAGCCGGGTCAACCGGGTCAGCCGGGTCCGTACGGTCAGCCGCAGCCGGGCCCCTACGGTCAGCCCGGTCAGCAGGGGCCGGCTGCGGGCGGATTCCCGCAGCAGGGTCAGCCCGGTGGTTTCGGGCAGCAGCCCGGCCAGCCCGGTCCGCCCAGCGGTGGTTTCCCCCAGCCGGGTCAGCCGCCGCAGGGTGGCTACGGCCAGCCCCCGCAGCACGGTGGTTTCGGGCAGCAGCCCGGTCAGCAGGGGCCGCCGAACGGTGGTTTCGGCCAGCCGGGTCAACAGCCCGGCCAGCCGCCGCAGCAGTGGTGATTCGCCTCCGCTGAACGGTTTCGCTCGGAACGCCCCCAGCCGGTCGGCTGGGGGCGTTCTGTTTTCGCCGGTGTCCGCCGAATCTCCGTCACGACCAGGGCCATCGGGCTAGGGTGAGCGCCGTTAACCGACACCCGGCTGATGGGGGCGACGTGACCGGACCGTACGGATATCCCTCGCAGCCAGGACCGGCCGGTTTCGGATACCCCGCACCGCAGACGAGGCCGACCGGGGCGACGGCGATCATCGCGGCGTTGTCCGGGCTCGTCGCCGCGGGGGCCGCCGGGTACATCCCGGTCTACTTCTTCCTCAGGCTGCCGTCCGGATTCAGCCTCGGCGATCTCCCCGGTCTCGTGCTCACCGTGCTGGGGCTGTACCTGCTGGCCGCGCTGCTCCTGCTGATCGGCGCGCTGTCGGCGTTCTTCCGCTCGGTCGCCGGCGCCGTCCTGCTGGTGCTCGGTTCCCTGATGGTGATCACCGCCGTCCTGATGGAACCGTTGGCGTTCAACGGGACCTACAGCCAGTACTTCCGCCTGCAGTTCGAGTTCAAGACGTTCGTCGCCATCGCGCGGGTGGTCATGTTCGCGGTCGTCCCGCTCACGCTGATCTTCGCGATCATCCCGCCGACGCTGAAATATCTGCGCTGGCGGCCTTCCCCGGCGCAGCCGTACCGGCCACGGAACCAGGTGCCCCGCCAAGGCGGCTGGTGACTCGAGACCAATCTTCGGCGACCGCGATCAGCGCGGCCGTCCTCGCTCTACTGCGCGGCAGCCGTCGAAGCAGGAGCGGCTTCCCGGCTGGTAGCCGGGCTGGCAGGATGAAGCGAACATCTCGACAGGGGGAGCGATGACGTACCAGCGGTTCCCGCCGCAGGGTGGCTATCCACCGCCTGGTGCCTACCCGCCACCGGGAATGGCGCGGCAACCTAGCGGTGCCACCGGGATCATCGCCGGGGTCCTCGCGATACTCGGTGGCTTGTGGTTCCTCGCCGGCCTCGCGTTCCACCTCATCGAGCTCTCCCATGTCGTCGTTTCGTTCCTCCTGGTCGGCGCGGTGCTCGACTTCCTCACCGCGGCGTTGCTCTTGAGCGGCGGAATCCTGCTGCTCCTGCGCAAAGGCGCCGGGCGAGTGCTCGCCGTGATCGGAGCCGGGTCCACGCTTGGGTTCGTGGCCCTGACCTTCGTGCTCCGGGCGATCGGCACGGATTTCTCTTTCTCGTACAGCGGCGTGACCCTGCGGTTCGGCGTCGGCGTGCTCCTCATCGTGGACCTGCTCCCGGCGATCGCAACCCTCGTGCTGACGCTGATCCCGCCGACCGCGCGCTGGTTGGCGGCCGAGAAGCAGCCGGCGATGGCCATGCCGCCGCAGAACTTCGGATATCCGCCCGCGCGGCCCGGATACCCGCCCGCTCCCGGACCGCAGCAGGGCCAGCCACCCGGACAGTGGTGAGTTCGCTCCCAGACGATGGGATCCCGAGGGAGTGGTCGTACCCTGGACGGTATGGCCGACGACTACTCTCTACTGGGCTTCGAGACGCGCGCGATCCACGCCGGGCAGACGCCTGATCCCCGGACCGGCGCGGTCATCGTGCCGATCTACCAGACCTCGACCTATGCGCAGGACGGCGTCGGCGGCACGCGCGAAGGCGACTACGAGTACTCCCGTACCGCGAACCCCACGCGCACCGCGTTGGAGCTCGCGCTCGCGGCGCTCGAAGGCGCCCGGCACGGCCTCGCCTACTCGTCGGGAATGGCGGCCAGCGACGTCCTGCTACGGGCGACCCTGCGCCCCGGTGACCACCTCGTGCTCGGCAACGACGCGTACGGCGGCACGTTCCGGCTGATCGACAAGGTGCTCAGCCTGTGGGGCGTCGAACACACCGTCGCCGACCTGGGGAACATCGCCGAGGTCCGCGCGGCGATCCGGCCGGAGACGAAGCTGATCTGGTGCGAGTCGCCGACCAACCCGATGCTGGGGATCGCCGACATCGCCGCGTTGGCCGAGGTCGCCCACGGCGCCAGCGCCCGCCTGGTCGTCGACAACACCTTCGCCACCCCGTACCTGCAGAACCCGCTTTCGCTGGGTGCCGACGTCGTCCTGCACTCGACGACCAAGTACCTCGGCGGGCACTCCGACGTCGTCGGCGGCGCGATCCTGACCAACGAGGACGAACTGCGCGAGCAGCTGTTCTACCTGCGCAACGCGGCGGGCGCGGTGCCCGGCCCGTTCGACGCGTGGCTGACCCTGCGCGGAATCAAGACGCTCGCGCTGCGGATGGAACAGCACAGCGACAACGCCGAACTGATCGCCCGGATGCTGCTGAAGCACCCGAAGGTCGAGCGCGTCTACTACCCGGGCCTGCCGGAGCACCCCGGCCACGAGATCGCGTCGAAGCAGATGCGGCGGTTCGGCGGGATGATCTCGTTCACCCACGTCGACGGTGAACAGGCCGCGTTGGGCGTCGCGTCGAAGACGAAGCTGTTCATCCTCGCCGAGTCGCTGGGCGGGATCGAATCGCTCATCGAGCACCCGGGCCGGATGACCCACGCGAGCACCGCCGGGTCCACCCTGGAGGTGCCGGACAACCTGCTGCGCCTGTCCGTCGGCATCGAGGACGGCAGCGACCTGGTCAACGATCTGGCCACAGCCCTGGGCTGACCGCCGCCGAGCCCAGAGGGGGAGCAAGGGACCTTTGCTACCGTTAGCGTAGCCATGCTAACTAAGTGAGAGCAAAGGTCCTTTGCTCTCTTCGTACTGGTCAGCGCGGTGTGGTGGGAAGAACCGCCCGGTCACGGTCGGAAGTTGCTGGGTGTGACGCCGCTCTTCGCGTCCGCCTCGTGCGAGGTTCCCTGCGGCGCGGCGGGCAGTTCGGAGCCGTCGACGCAGCCGCCGACGAGTTCGATGTGGTTGTCGTGCCGGATGTACTGGCCCGGGTCCACGCATCCGGCGCGATCGACCGTGTAGACGGCGGCGCCGGTCAGCAGCGCGGCCGAAGTGAGGGCCAGCACGACCGGGAGCATCCCGGCGGAACGGGTCGCCCGGACCCTGCCGATGTTCCCCCGTGTCATGCGCACTCCCTGGTCGCTTTCGCCGCCACCGTCAAGAGTACCCGGACGGTGAACTTGTCACGTGGCGTATCCGCCAGGTGGCATGATCCGGTCAGTGAACGGTCGGGTTGATCAAGGTAGTCCCACCCGGAACCCAGGCGCGCACACTCCGGAGCATTCGAGTGTGGAGAATTCTCCAAGGGTGACCGGTCAAGGGTTCGGTCATCGAGACCAGTGGGCAGGCAATACAGTTTCGCCAGAACCTGAATCCCCACTCGGCACAACCGGCCCGCGAAGTAGTGAAGACCTCCTTCGCTACTTTGAAGGTCGGGGTCCCGGCAAGGTCGAAGTTTTGCAGGTCAGGCGGTTGTTCGTCGCGGGGTCACACCGGTTGCGGAGCTTGACCAACTGGGGTTCAGGGACATGTCTTCTCCACTCGGCCCCTTGCAGGCACCAGAAATGTCAAGTCCGGATCACGAACAGCAGCGCTGCCCAGCTCTGCGACTTTGCCGGGACCCTGACTCTGAAGGTAGGCAAGGAGGCCTTCACGGATAAGCGACCCGCAAGGGCGACAGAGTCCTAAGTGGACGTTTGGCCGGTGATGGCGGCGACCGCGAGTTCGCGTTCGGGCTCACCGACCTCCGGCAGGGTGAACCGCAGCGCCCGGATGTGGGTGAGCAGTTCGGGATCGGGCGTCACGTCGTGCTCGCGCAGGTAGTAGGCGACCGCGCCCGGCCAGTACCACCGGCCGTCCGTGCGGAAGTTCAACGGCACCAACGGTTCCCGGTCGGGCTCGAACGCGTCGGCGTCATAGGTCCGCGACGCGAGGACGACCGGCGCGCCGTCGAGGTAGTCCAGCACGCGGTCCCGCTCGGCGGGTGACAGCGGCTCGCGGTTCACCACCGGGCGGCCCGACTCGTCGAGGCCGTCGTGGACACGTGGCGAGCGCAGTGCTTCCGGGGCTTCGGCGGGCGGAGTGGCGACCAACGGTTCGGTCGGCGGCGCGGCTTCGAGGCCGGCTCGCTGCCGCAGCCACCGCGGGATGTTCTGCTCGGCCCGCGGGAAGAACCGGAGTTCGTCCTGGAAACCGATCGGTGGCGGTGCTTGTCGCCACGGCGGCTCGACATCCGGGAGGAAGTCCGTGCTGAGCACCGTCGCCGAGCCGTAGACCAGGATCGCGCTCAACCAGGTCCCGCGGCCGGGCTGGTACATCCCCGCACGCAGGTTTCCGAGCAGCTGCACGGCTTCCGGGTTCGGTTGTACCGGACGCGGCAGACCGTCCTGACCGGTGACGAGCAAGTCGATCTCGACGTGCCTGCCCGCCGCCCGGTACTCGACGCGCAGCTGCCGCCAGCCGGGTGGGAGCGGGGTCGCGAGGGCATGGCCGATCTGCCAGACGAGCTGCTGTTGCTGCGGCTGGTTCAACGGCATCGGCGGCTGGGTCATCGTCGGTCCTCAGTCGGTCTTGGCGCCGGAGGCTGCCAGACCCCGCTTGAACCAGTCCGGCATGTACGCCTCGCCGCGGGGGAACCGTTCCTGCTCCAGCGCGAACTCGTCCGGTGCGGGATACGGCTGGAAGTCGGGCTCGTTCTGCCAGTTGTACTGCGCGCGGAACCGCGACGGAGGCTCGATGACGAGCCTGGCCGAGAACCAGGTTCCTTCGCCTTCCTGGTACATCCCACCGCGCAGCCGCTGGAACATGCGCCACGTCTCGACGGACGGTTCCCACACCTGGTAGGTACCGTTCGGGTCGAGCACGCCGACCGCGACGTCGATGTTCTTGCCGACCACCCGGTAGTCCAGCACCACCTCACGCCAGCCCGGCGGCAGGGCGCCGACCACCGACAAGGTGATCTCGCCCAGTAGCTCGTTCTGTGCGATGGGGTCGAGCTGAGGCCATTGAGCCATCCGGTAGATCCTCCTCGTGGTCACCGCTGGAGTAGCGGTGACCCATCATGGCACGGTGCCGGGTTCAGGCCGGTGTTTCCCGCTCCTGCTCCAGTTGTGCGCCTTGGGCGACCAGATTCCGCAACCACGGCGGAACGTGTTCTTCGTCGCGCGGAAACGCTTCCAGGTCGCGGGTGAAGGTGGTCGGGTGCAAGGGCGGCCACCATTTCGGATCCTCGTCGAAGTTGAACGAGAACTCGGGTGCCGCACCGGACGTCATCACGAGCGTCGCCGAGAACCACGTTCCGCGACCTGGTTCGTACATCCGGGTGCGCAGCTCACGGAAGCCGCTCCGCACCTCGGCGGGCAGCTCGATATCCCCGCTCCGGCCGTCGCCCAGCCGGATTTCCGTGGCGTAGTCGTAGGCCAGCACCGTCGCGGACACGGTGAGGCTGATCCTCGCCCAGCCGTCCGGCGCGGCCGTCCGCAGAGCCGAGGCGATGGCACCGGTGAGCACGTCCGTCATTCGTTCGCTCCGTAGTGGGTACGCGCGCCGTAGTTGACATTGGAGGGATCGTTCGGGAAGTCGCGTTGCTTGGTCACCCGCGACAGCTCGACCGGTTTCCCGTCGGGACCGGGGACGGGAACGCCCTGGCTGTCGACCTCGTACACGACCTCCTGCCAGCGCATGGTCACGTTCTCCGGAACGCCGTTGCTGCTGCCTTCGGTCCTGACCTGGTAGTTCTCGATCTCGTGCCCTGGCCGCTCGGCATAGTGGCCGAGTTCGACCTCTTGGGCCCGCCAGGAAGCCGCGTGAACCCAGCCGTCCCGGTAGTTGCCGCTGTTGGAGGCGGCCATCTGGGGATGCATGTTGACGTACTCGCCGGGGCCACCCATCTCGTTCGCCGCGAGGTGACCGCCCGCCCAGTGAACGTGATCGAAATCGTCGGCGTACTCGGGATGGTTCGCGAAGGCGGCCTTGCCCTCCTTGTTGGACCTGTCCTGCGAAGCCTGGTCCCGGAAGTCCTCGTTCTGTCCTCGGAAGGCCGGGTCGCCGGTCATGGCGGTCGGCCTCCCGTTCTGTCCGACCTCGAAGGTCCACGCCTTGCTCGGGTCGTGGAAGTTCGCGACCCGGTACTGCGTGCCGGGCTGCAACGGGTAGCGCAGATCGGGGTTGTGGAACGGCTTCTGGGTGCCCGGGGACGACTCGACGTGCGTCACCTTGCCGTCGGCGTCGGTGAAGAACCGGCTGGTGGCACCGTTCTTGTACTCCACCTTGTACTCGGCGTTCCCCGCCAGTGGCCTCTCGCCGCGCAGTGCCTGCGGAACCCCTTCGGGATCCAGCTTGCGGTTTCTGGTGCGCGGCTCGACGTCGTCGATGACCTTGGGCGACTCGATCGGATCGTGCCCACCCGGCCGGTCCCGCTGTCCGGTGAAGTCCGAGTCGTCCCGGCGGTTCCAATCGGCGAACCGCTCGTTGAACTCCGGCGAATCGCGGCTGATCGTCCGGGGACGCGGAACGTCGTCGTAGGGCGGGTGGCCGGCGTCGTCGCCGTCGCCGCGGCTTTGGGCGCTGTCGGCGTCCACGTCCTGCTTGTCCGCGTGCGACGTGTCCGGTGTGAAGCCGTCGTCGCTCGCCCGGCGGGCGGAGCCGTCGGGGCTGTGGACGTCCCACTCGCCGTTCGGCGGGATCCGGGGACGGGTGCGGCCGTCGGGGCCGACCTCGTAGTCGGAAGAGAAGACGCGCCCGTTCGAGTCGGTCCACGCGGGCCTGCTCGGCGCCATGACCTCGGTGTCGAGTTCCCGCGACAGACGGCGCGCGAAGTCGTTCGACCCGGCGTCGCAGCCGATCAGCCGGATCGGCCTGCCGTCGTAGTCACCGTTGCGGCGCAGGATGTCCGCGAATTCCTCCGGGGTGTAGGTGCGGTTGCCGATGCGGGCGTGCCCGTCCGGGGTGACGTGCACGTCGACCGTGTAGCGGCCGTCCGGGTCCGGGTGGACGCGGTGCGGCAGGTCGCCCATGTCCGGGTCGCCGCGGTGGTACGAGCTACCCGCGGGGGTGCCTTCGGAATGCCGCTGATTGACCTCGTCCGGTGTCAGCGGACGGTCCGGCTCGCCGTCGGGGCCGCGATCGTGCGGTGAACCGTCGGGGTGGCCGTCTGGGTCCTGGCGCGGTCCGTGCCCGTCGGGACCGTGGCCGTCCGGCGAACGCGGCGGGCCGGTGTGACCACCGGGACCGCGGCCGCCGGGGCCGGTGTTGCCGGGACCCGTGCCGCCGGGCCGGTTGCCGGGGCCGGGCGTGCCGGTGTGTGGCTGGGCTCCTGGACCGAAGTCGTTGCCACGGGCGACGGGCTGCGGCTGATGCGGCTGGTTCGGCCGCCCGCCGGGACCGGTCTGGCCGAGACCACGGCTGGGGCCGGTGTGGGTGTCGGGACCGCGTGGGGCGTGCGTGTCCGGTGTGCGCGGCGAACCGGGCGTGCCCGTCCAGCCGCCGCCCTGCGGCCTGCCGCCGGGCGGACCCGGGGCACCGCCGGGCGCGCCACCCGGGGCGCCTTGGGGCGGCATGCCGCCGGCGACCGGCTGACCCTGCGGTGGGACACCGGGCGAACCGTCGCCACCGGTACCGCCGCGCTGTGAAGGAACGTGTGACGGGCCGGCGTCGCCGAGACGCGGTGCCGTGGGCGCGGTACCGCTGGTCGTCGTGCCGCTGTCGGTCGGCCTGGTGGGGCCGCCGCCGCTGTCACCGCCGTGGTGGCCGGGCGACGGGTCGGACCGCGGGGTGGGCGAGCCGCCGCCGTCACCGCCGTGTGTCCGGGGCGAGCCGCCGCCATCGCCGGCGTGGCTGGGGGAGCCGCCGCTGTCGGTCCGGGTGTGGGGTGCCGGGGAACCACTGTCGGGTGTGTGGCTGGGGGAGCCACCGCTGTCGGTCCGGGTGTGCGGGGCGGGAGAACCGCCGTCCGGGGCGTGGTTCGGCGAACCACCGCTGTCGGCCCGGGTGTGGGGTGCCGGGGAACCGCTGTCCGCAGCGTGGCTGGGGGAGCCGCCGGTGTCGGCCCGCGTGTGCGGTGCCGGGGAACCTCCGTCGAGTGCGTGGTTCGGCGAGCCGCCGGTGTCGGTTCGTGTCTGCGGCGAACCGCCGCTGTCCGCGCGAGCCGGGCTCGGCGAGCCGCCGTCGGGCGCGCGGTTCGGAGTCCCGGAATCGCCGGGCGATCCGCCCTCGGACCGGGTGTGCGGAGCTGAGGGGTCGGAGCGCGGCGACGAGCCGCCACCGTCCGGTGTGCTGCCGAGGTTTGAGTCCGAAGTGGACGGTGAGTCGCCATCGCCGGTGCGACCGGGAGATCCGCTTTCCGAACGGGTCGGCGAGCTACCATTGTCTCTTGTGGACGATGCGCCGCCACCGTCGCCACCGCGAGTGGTGGTGCTCGACGGGGTGTCGCCGGAACCGCCGGTGCGCGAGTCGCCGTTCGAGCCCGAGTCGCCCGAGCCTGAGTCGCCCGAGCCGTCACCGGAGCGGCCGGAGCCGCCCGAACCACTCGAGTCGCCGTCGGAGCCGTTCGAGCCGGAGGAGCCATCGCCCGGACCGTCGGAGCCGTCGCCGGAGCCGCTGCCGGAACCGTCGCCGTCCGGACCGTCCCCGGAGCCCGTGCCACCGCCGTCGGGCCCGCCGGACCCGCCGCCGCGGCCACCACGCTGGACGAAGCCACCCGCCTTGATGTTCTTGGGGTTGAGCGCGTCGAGCCCGGTGATCTTGCCCGCGATCTTGCCGAAGATCTTGATGATCTTCTCGAAGACGTCGACCAGCTTGCCGAGCAGCGGCGAGACCCGCCGCATCGCGTCGCACAGTTCCTTGAGCTTGTCGGCGATCTTCGCGGCCCACTTGGCGATCGCGGTGACGGCCTGCGCGACCACGATCGGCGTGCCGAAACCGAGGGAGAACACCGTCTCCATGACCCACGCGATGAGCTTGCCGACCGCGTCCGCGATCAGCTGGCGGATGAATTCGCGGACGAACGCGACGATCTCGCCGAAGATCATCACGACGGTGCTGATCGCGCCCGCGACCGTCGCCGCCCCGCTGATCGCCTCCGCCTGTTCCGCGGCCTGCTTGCGGTACTGGTCGGCGGCCTCGCCGGTCCAGCCGGAAGTGCCGTTCTTGACCGTGTTCGAGAACTCGACCTGGGTGTCTTCCAGTTTCTTGGCGACGTTGCCCCAGGTCTCGGAGTACGACTGGATCACCGGCGGATCGCCGGCCACCGCGTCCAGCATGTCCTTCAGCGGCTGCATGTGTTCCATCAGGAACGACGCCACCGACGACAGCAGGTAGCCGAACGGGTCGATCGCGGCGCTGGCGATCTCGCCGGCGAGGCTCAGCACGCCGAGCCCGCCGCCGATCCAGTCGCCGTTCGAGATGCCGTTGAAGGCGTCCATGGCCGACTCGGCGACGCCGATGCCCGCCGCGTAGCCGTACTCGCTGTTCCCGGCTGTCAGCGGTCCTGGGCCGTCGCCGTCCGTCGGCGCCTTCGCGACGAGCGGATTCCCCTCGGGCATCAGTCAGGCACCTGCGCGTTCTTGAACTCGGCGGCGAAGTTCTCGTCCTGCGTCCGATAGGCGTTGGACGCCGATCGCACGTTGTTCGCCACAGCGGTCGCGGCCTCGACGGCCTTGTTCAGCGCGTTGAGACCGAACTCCTCGACCGGGTCGAGCATCATCCGGAACGGCTGGCAGATGATGCCGTACGCGTCGGTCGGCATACTCACCTGCCGCGCGGCGTCGACCGCCGTGCGCAGCCCGTCGGCGATGCCGTCGATCTGCTTGGCGTGCGCGTCGAGGTCGGAGCCGAGCTCATAACCCTTGCCTGCCATGGTTTCTCCCCTCTACCAGGCCGGATGAACGTCTAAGAAAGGATGCTGCCGCCGAAGTCGTCATCGTCGTCCTGCGTGCGGCGCCGCCGCGGGATCGGCTTCGGCTGCGGCGGGTTCGCCTGCGCGGGCGGCGGGGGCTCTTCCTCGTCCGGGCCGAAGCGGTGGTGCCGCTCGGGCTCCGGCGGAGCGAGGTCCTCCTCCGGCGGAGCTTCCGGGAAGGTGTTCTGCGCTTCCGCGATCACGCGGTTCGCCGTCTCGTCGGTAGTGCCGACCGTTTCGGCCATCGCCGCCTGCAGCAGTTCCGGGATCCGTGACTGCGCGAGCTGTACGAGCCGCATGACCTGCGACGAGACCTCGGCCATCCGCTTGCCGCTCGCGGCTTCGGCGATGACGAGGTTCGTGAGCAGGCCCTTCGAGTCGATCGTCACTTCGATGGTGTTGTCCTTCGACCGCTCGGTCACGGTCTGCCCCTGCACGCGGGCGGCCATCGCCTGATAGCGCGCGGCGGTCTCCTGGATCTGCTTCGTCCAGTTGTCCACCATCTGTTCGCTGGCGTCGACGTTGTCCGGCATCGGGACCCTTCCACAAGCTGCAAGCTGACGTCTTCACACTGACGGTCCGAAGACGGCTCCGGTTCCGGTGCGCTCGAAGTTTAGTTCTCGTCCGGTGTACCACCCCTGGCCGACAAAGTCGGTCCCATCACGCAGCGAAAGGGCCCTTCACCACACAAAGTGCGATGAAGAGCCCTTTCACGCCCTGCGAACTGCCGGGGTCAGAGGTTGCCTCGGCGCTGCGCCGATGGCGCCTCGCCGTTGAAGATTGCCTCGGCGCCGCGCTGATGGCGCCTCGCCGTTAGAGATTGCCCCGGCGCTCCTGCTCACGCTCGATGGCCTCGAACAGGGCCTTGAAGTTGCCCTTGCCGAAGCCGAGCGAGCCGTGCCGCTCGATGAGCTCGTAGAACACCGTCGGGCGGTCGCCGATCGGCTTGGTGAAGATCTGCAGCAGGTATCCGTCCTCGTCGCGGTCGACCAGGATGCGGTGCTCCTTGAGCTTCTCGATCGGCACCCGGACCTCGCCGATCCGCGCGCGCAGCGCCGGGTCGTCGTAGTAGGAGTCCGGGGTGTCGAGGAACTCGATGCCCGCCGCGCGCATCGCCTTCACCGTCGTGACGATGTCGTTGGTGGCCAGCGCGATGTGCTGGCAGCCCGCGCCGCCGTAGAACTCGAGGTACTCGTCGATCTGCGACTTCTTCTTCGCGACCGCCGGCTCGTTGAGCGGGAACTTGACGCGGTGGTTGCCGTTGGAGACGACCTTGCTCATCAGGGCCGAGTACTCGGTCGCGATGTCGTCGCCGACGAACTCCGCCATGTTCACGAAGCCCATGACACGGCGGTACCAGTCGACCCAGTAGTCCATCTTGCCGAGTTCGACGTTGCCGACACAGTGGTCCACGGCCTGGAACAGCCGCTTCGGCGCGCCTTCGGGGCGGACGACCTTGCTCTCACGCGGCTCGTAGCCGGGCAGATAGACGCCCGTGTACTTCGACCGGTCGATCAGCGTGTGGCGGGTCTCGCCGTAGGTCGCGATCGCGGCGATTCGCACGGTGCCGTGCTCGTCGGAGACGTCGTGCGGCTCTTCGAGGACGGTGGCGCCCTGCGCGCGGGCGTGGTCGATGCACCGGTCGACGTCGGCGACCTCGAGCGCGAGGTCGATGACGCCGTCGCCGTGGCGGCGGTGGTGTTCCAGCAGCGGGGAGTCGGGCCTGACGCCGCCGGTGATCACGAAACGGGCCGAACCGGACTTCAGCACGAACGACTTGCGTTCGAAGTTCCCGGTTTCGGGGCCGGAGTACGCGATGAGCCGCATCCCGAACGCGACCTGGTAGAACCAGGCCGTCTGCGTGGCGTTGCCCGCGATGAACACCACCGCGTCCATCGACTTCACCGGGAACGGGTCGGTCGAAGAGTCGTGGTCGACGAGCCCGACGAGCTGACGCAGCTGGTCATAGCTCACGTCGTCAAGAGCACCCTGGGGTTCCACTGTGTGCGTCATGCCAAGAAGCATCCGAGCACGTGACAAAATGTGCAATGGTCAAAGATTTTGCTGCACACTATGCCTAGCTAAGCCTGGGATGGCGCGGTCATAGTGGACAACCTGTGTAGGAGGTAGGGCGCGATGTCGGAAGTACTCGACGCGCTGGACGCGCGGCTGCTGCTGTTGCTCACCGACTCGCCGCGGCTCGGCGTGCTCGAATGCGCGCGCCGTCTCGGCGTCGCGCGGGGCACCGTTCAGGCCCGGCTGGACCGGCTGACCGAACGCGGCGTCCTCGGTGGCTTCCCGCCCGAACTCGACCTCGCGGCGATGGGATACGGCCTCACCGCGTTCGCCGTCCTGGAGATCGCCCAGGGCCGCCGGGCCGAGGTCGCGGAGGCGCTGACCGCGATCGACGAGGTGTGCGAGGTCTACGCGACGACAGGCCAGGGCGACCTCTTCGTGCGGATGGTGGCGCGCGACAACGACGATCTGCAGCGGGTGGTGGACGAGGTGGTCGGCGCGCCGTACGTGCGGCGGACGTCGACGTCGATCGCGTTGTCGACACCGGTTCCGCCGCGCGTCCGGCCGTTGCTGGAACGGCTGGCGAGGAGCTAGCGCAGCTGGTTCAGATACCGCGCGGCCGACCGCTGGACGGCCTCGTGCCCGTCGGTGCGGATGATCGCGTCCCACCAGGCGCCGTAGATCGCTGGGAACTCGTACGGTTCGAGCAGTTCGGCCGCGCGCCGGACGACCTCCGGGCGCTCCGGGATCAGGTTCGGGTAGCTGTACATCATGCCGACGAACCGGCGGTCCGGGATGACCTGCAGGATGTCGCCCGAGAGCACCGCGCCGAGGCCGTTCTCCCCACCGGGCCAGTGCAGCACCGTCCCACCGGCGAAATGCACACCGAGGTTGATCAGCCGCAGGTCGGGGGCGACGTCGAGGGTCACGCCGTCCCACAGTTTGATCGCCGGATCCGGCCTGCCGATCCACTGCCGGTCGCTCTCGTGCAGGTAGATGGGCGCGTCGAAGGCGTGGGCCCACTCGACCATGGTGGTGTAGTAGTGCGGGTGGCTGATCGCGATGCCGGTGATCCCGCCGAGTTCGCGAACCCGCGCGACGAGGTCGTCGTCGATGAAGCCCGCGCAGTCCCACAGGAAGTTGCCGGAGTCGGCTTTGACCAGCAGTGCGCGCTCGCCGATGGCGAAGTTGGGGGTGGACCCGACTCCGATGAGACCGGGTCCCTGCTCCTCGACGCGAGCCGTGTACGTCCCGCTCGCGCGAACGGTGTCCAGATCGGTCCACCGCTGTCCGGCCTGCGGGATGTACTGACGTTCGTCTTCGCAGATCGGACAGTCGGACCGGGGTTCCGCGTACTGCGTGCCGCAGGCGACGCAGATCGGTAGCTCGCTCATCGTTTCCCTCCAGATATTCTCTGGAGGTCACGCTAACGGCTCATCCGCGTGCCCGGCCATATCGGCCGGGCACGCGGAGGCTCACTTGCCGGTGTAAGGCACGGCCTTGACGAGCGTCACCTTCTGGATGCTGCCGTTGGGCAGCTCGTACTCGCGGGTTTCGCCCTCTTTGGCGCCCAGCAGCGCCTTGCCGAGCGGGGACTCCGGCGAGTAGACGTCCAGGTTGCCCTCGGTGCCCTCCTCGCGGGTCGCCAAGAGGAAGTTCTCGTCCACGTCGTCACCGTCGTAGCGCACGGTGAGGACCTTGCCAGGGCCCGCGCTGCCGTCGTTGGCGGGCGCCTCGCCCACCTTGGCCGAGCGGAGGAGCTCCTGGAGGTGGCGGATGCGGGCCTCGTGCTGGCCCTGCTCTTCGCGGGCGGCGTGGTAACCGCCGTTCTCCTTGAGGTCGCCCTCTTCCCGGCTGTCGTTGATCTTCGCGGCGATGACCGGGCGGAGCTCGATGTAGTGGTCGAGTTCCTGCTTGAGCCTGTCGTAGGCATCCTGGGTCAGCCAGGTCACCTTTGTGTCGCTCACGGTCACCATCTCCTAGTAGGGCCTGCCAGGCTTGGGTGTACAAGCCGGCCACCAGACCGGCATGGCGCGCCGGCCTGGCTGAGATAAAGGAAAAACACGGCCCGTCTTGGGCCGTGCCGGTAGATCAGAGTAACACGGCGCGAGGCATCGCCGCCGGTCGAATTCGGTCGCGCCCCGGCGTTGGGCGCCCGTTTCACCCCGTTGGCCGCTATGGCCTTGACAGGTACCGTGGTACGTCGTAAGAGCATCCGAAGATATCAGCCGTGACCGGCTTTCCGATGCTCTTGATGGTGGTAGTCACCCGGCTGTTCTTCGAACCAGGCTGAAGCAGGACCTCTTTGCGTCCGCTTTCGGCCCCGGCCTTGTCGCGGACCCGGACGACGCACACTCCCGGACGGTTCACGTCGTCCCTGGTCACGTTGATCGTGATCTCCATCGCGTCGCCCGGCTTCTCAGCGAACAAGACGCGTTCGCCCTCGATGGGCGCGCTGCCGAAATTCGTGTACATCACGTAGGCGAGGCCGCCGCTGACCAGCAGTGCGATCAGCAGGTACACCAGCCGCCGCCAGCGGGCGGGCCGCGCGGCACGGGTCTTGCCGTACCGGCTCTCAAGCAGGTCCGTCCGGGTGCTTTCCGTGATGGAAGCATCCTGTCCCGTGCTCAACCCGGGCCTCCCGGTTGGTGTCGTCTTGCTGGCAGGGACAATGAGGTCAGATGCGAGTGGTCCCCCTCGAGTATCCGCGCCCGGTCGCGCGGGCCGTCAGGCAGGGTCGTGGGGGAATAGGGAACGAGAAGGGGACGTTCGGAGCATGGTGCTAGCCGATGAACCGCCGAAGTCACGCCTCCGCCTGATGGCGGTGCACGCGCACCCTGACGACGAGTCGAGCAAGGGCGCCGCCACGATGGCCAGGTACGCCGCCGAGGGGCACGAGGTCATGGTCGTGACCTGCACCGGTGGCGAAGCGGGCAGTGTGCTGAACCCGGCCATGGACCGTCCCGACGTGCTGGCCAACATGACCGAGGTCCGCCGGGAGGAGATGGCCCGCGCGGCCAAGATCCTCGGCGTGAGCCACGTGTGGCTCGGGTTCCTCGACTCGGGCCTGCCCGAGGGCGACCCGCTGCCCCCGGTCCCGGAGGGCTCGTTCGCGGTCGTCCCGCTCGAAGAGTCGACCGGTGCCCTGGTGAAGGTCATCCGCGAGTTCCGCCCGCACGTGATCGTCACCTACGACGAAAACGGCGGGTACCCGCACCCCGACCACATCCGGACGCACGAGATCTCGGTCGCGGCCTTCGACGCCGCCGGCGAGGCGGAGCACTACCCGGACGCGGGCGAGCCGTGGCAGCCGTTGAAGCTGTACTACGTGCACGGGTTCTCGCGCGCCAGGATGACCGTGTTCCACGAGGGCCTGCTCGAGCGCGGCCTGGAGTCGCCGTACGAAGAGTGGCTCAAGTCGTGGGACCCGGAGAAGGCCGACGTCATGGAGCGGGTGACCACCCGAGTCGAGTGCGGCGACTACTTCGAGCAGCGTGACGAGGCCCTCAAGGCGCACGCCACCCAGATCGACCCGAACAGCCGCTGGTTCGCCGTCCCGCGCGACCTGCAGCGCGAGGTCTGGCCGACCGAGGAGTACGAGCTGGTCCGCTCACTGGTGGACAGCACCCTGCCGGAGGACGATCTGTTCGCCGGTTTGACGGAGAAGGTGGGCTAGATGAGTTTCTCGGTGCCGGCGTTCGCCGTCGTCGGAGTGACGGTGTCGTCGCAGTTTCTGGCGCAGCAGCCCGGCAACGGCGACAACGGCGGCCAAGGTGAGGACTTCGGCAAGTCGTCGCCGGTGGGTTTCCTGATCCTGATCCTGTTCCTGATCGCCGTCGCGCTGCTGGTGCGGTCGATGACCAAACACTTGAAGCGGCTTCCGGAGAGCTTCGACGAGCCTGCCGCTTCGTCGGAGGCGTCGCCGGAGGCTTCGGCCGATGAGGCACCTGTGGTGAAGGCCGCGGCTGAGGAGCCTGTCGCGAAGGCCGCGGAGAAGCCGGCCGCCAAATCCGACTGAGCGTGTGATGAACGGGACTTTCATTGCAGAATTCGCGATGAAAGTCCCGTTCATCACAGTGTCGAAGCGGGTCAGAGGCGCGGGTCGACCGGATCCGACTCCAGGGCCAGTACGGCGAACACGCACTCGTGCACCCGCCACAGCGGTTCCCCGCGCGCCAGCCTCTCCAGCGCCTCCAGTCCCAGCGCGTACTCGCGCAGCGCGAGCGCCCGCTTCCGGTTCAGTCCGCGTTTGCGGAGCCGCGCGAGGTTCTCCGGCAGCGTGTAGTCCGGCCCGTAGATGATCCGCAAGTATTCGCGCCCGCGCACCTTCACTCCCGGCTGCACCAGCCCGCGCGTCCCGCGGGCCAGGTTCGCCGCCGGTTTGACGACCATCCCCTCGCCGCCCGCGCCGGTCAGTTCCAGCCACCATTCGACGCCGCGCGCCACCGACGCCGGGTCGGTGGTGTCGACCGACAGGGTCCGTGTACGCGTGAACAGGTCACCGGTGAGCCGGTCCAGCAGCGAGAGGTGCCAGTCGTGAGGCCGGTCATGGTACGACCGGCCTTCCGAGGCCAGTACCTGGAACGGCGCGATCCGGACGCCGTCGAGGCCGTCGGTCGGCCAGCAGTAACGCCGGTACGCCTGCCGGTAAGCGTCCACAGTGGACTCGCGGACACGTGTTCGCGAAAGCAGTTCGGACACGTCGATCCCGCGAGCGGCGGCGGCGTCCAGTGAGGCGACGGCGGCGGGCAGCACGGACTGCGCCGCCGCGCCGACGGCCGCGTACTGGCCCGAGATCAGTGATCCGGCCTTCGCGCTCCACGGCAGCAACTCCGCGTCCAGCAGCAGCCAACCGGTGTCCAGCTCGTCGAACAGCTCTGACGCGGCCTCGCGCACACCCGTGAGCAGCCGCGTGTTCTGCCCGGGAGTGAAGAACGGCCGCCCGGTGCGGGTGTACACCGCGCCGGGACCGCTGATCCCGAACCGCGCGGGAGCCACGTCGTCGTCACGGCACACGAGCACGATCGCCCGCGATCCCATGTGCTTCTCTTCGCACACGACGGATTGGACGCCCGACGTGCGGAACTCGGCGAAGGCCTCCTCGGGGTGTTCGAGGTAGTCCTCGGAGGCGGACGTCGAACACGGTGCCATGGTCGGCGGCAGGTACGGCAGCAGACGCGGGTCGACGGCGAACCGGCTCATCACCTCGAGTGCCGCCGCCGACTGCTCGGCGGAAACCCCGACCCGGCCGTGGTGGCGGGTCTGGATGATCCGTTTCCCGGTGACGTCGCCCAGTTCCAGCACCGCGGGCTCGCGTCCGTCCAGCGGCCGCTCCGGTTCGAGCGGGCGCGCCGGCTCGAACCAGACCTTTTTCGCCTTCACCGAGACGACTTCCCGTTCCGGGTAGCGCAGAGCGGTCAGCTTGCCGCCGAACACACAGCCGGTGTCGAGGCACATGGTCCCGTTGATCCACTCCGGTTCCAGCGTCGGCGTGTGTCCATAAAGGACCATCGCGGTACCTCGGTAGTCGCGCGCCCACGGCAGCCGCACCGGCAGGCCGTACTCGTCGGTCTCGCCGGTGGTGTCGCCGTAGAGCGCGGTGCTCCGCACCCGGCCCGACGCGCGTCCGTGGTACTTCTCGGGCAGGCCCGCGTGCGCGACGACGAGCTTGCCGCCGTCGAGGACGTAATGCGCGATGAGTCCTTCGCAGAAGGCGTGTGCCTTCGCGCGGAAGTCCTCGTCCTGTGCGGAAAGCTGCTCCAGTGACTCCGCGAGGCCGTGCGTCACCTGGACCTTGCGCCCGTTCAGGGCGCGGGTCAGTTTCTGTTCGTGGTTCCCGCAGACGACCAGCGCGTTGCCCGCTTCGGCCATCGCCATCACGCGGCGCAGCACCCCCGGTGTGTCGGGTCCGCGGTCGACGAGGTCGCCGACGAACAGCGCGGTGCGTCCTTCGGGATGCACGCCGTCGGCGTAACCCAGTTCGCTGAGCAGCTCCTCCAGTTCCTCGCGGCAGCCGTGGACGTCGCCGATGACGTCGAACGGCCCGGTCAGCTCGCGGCGGTCGTTGCGCAGCGGTTCGACGACGATCTCCGCTTCGGCGACCTCGCCTTCGCTCCGCAACACGTGGACGCGGCGGAAACCCTCGCGCTCCAACGACTTCAGCGAGCGGTGCAGTTCGCCACGCTGACGGCGGACGACGTGCTCGCCGAAGTCGCGGTCCGGCCGGGACTCGTTGCGTTCCTGGCAGAGCTTCAGCGGGAGATCGAGGACGATCGCGGTCGGCAGGACGTCGTACTCCTTCGCCAGCTTCAGCAGGCTCGCCCGGGAAGCGCGTTGGACGTTCGTCGCGTCGATCACGGTGACCTTGCCTGCTGCGAGCCGCTTCGCCGCGACGTAGTGGAGCACGTCGAAAGCGGCGGCCGACGCGCTCTGGTCGTTCTCGTCATCGGCCACCAAGCCGCGGAAGTAGTCGCTGGACAGCACCTGTGTCGGCGCGAAATGCGTCCGCGCGAAGGTCGACTTGCCGGAGCCGGAGGCCCCGGCGAGCACGACGAGGGACATGTCGGGAATGGTCAGTTTCATGCCAAGGCCTCCTTTCGAGACGTGAAGACCGCCATTTGGGTGGGCGGTCCTGATTCCTGGGACACCTGTCCCACTGGTAGCTGACGGACGTCGTAGCCGCGCCGGGCCGCGACGCCCTCCGCCCACGAACGGAACTGCTCCCGTGTCCACTCGAAACGGTGGTCGGCATGCCGGAACCGGCCTTCTTCGAGAAACTCGAAGTGCCGGTTGTACTCGGCGTTCGGCGTCGTGACGAGCACCGTCCGCGGTGCGGCGACGCCGAACACGGCGTGCTCCAGCGCGGGCAGGCGCTCCTCGTCGACGTGCTCGATCACCTCCATCAGCACCGCCGCGTCGTACCCGGCCAGCGACGGGTCCGCGTAGGTCAGCGCGGACTGCCGAAGGGTGATCCGAATCTTGTCCTCGAGCCGTTTGCCGGCGATGTCCAAAGCGCTCGCGGAAACGTCGACACCGACGATCTCGGTGAACGACGGTTCGTTCTGGAGCACCCGCAGCAGCGCGCCACCACCGCAGCCGAGGTCCAGGACGCGCCGCGCGCCCGCCGCCCGAAGTGCCGCGAGCACGCTCCCGTGACGCTGGACGGCCAGCGGCTCTGGCCGGTCCGGCGGCTCCGTGACCCGCGCTTCGGCCTCGGACGGCACGTCCTCCGCCTCGGCCAGCCGGGCAAGCGCGTACGAGACGATCGGGCGGCGCCGTTCGAGGTACCGGTTGGTGATTAGGTCCCGTTCCGGATGGACGGCGAGCCAGCCCTCGCCTGCCCGCAGCAACTTGTCGGCTTCGTCCTGGCCGATCCAGTAGTGCTTGTCGCCGTCGAGAGCGGGCAGCAGGACGTACAGGTGGCGCAGCGCGTCGACGACCCGGTGCGTCCCGGTCAGTCTGAGATCGACGTAGCGAGAATCGCCCCACTGCGGGAAGTGCGGGTCGAGCGGGATGGTCTTCGTCTCGACCTGCCAGCCGAGCGGCTCGAAAAGCCTGTGGACGACCTCGGCGCCGCCTCGCGCGGTCAGCGACGGCATCCGGATCTCCAGCGGGAACGCCTCGTCCACCAGTTCCGGCCGGTTCGCGCACCGGCCGGACAGCGCCGTGGTGAAGACCGCCCGCAGTGCCACCGCCAGATACGAGCCACCCGCGTACGGCCGGTCGTTGACGTACTGGGTCAACGACGTCGCGCCGCCGCGCACGAGGTCGATCGGGTCGATCTCGACCAGCAGCGCGACCGTGCAGCGCTCTTCGGACGCCTCGGGGTAGAAGACGTGCGCCGTCCCGGCCGACAGCGTGAACGACTGCGCCTTCTCCGGATGCTTGTGCAGGAGAAAGCCCAGGTCGGTCGCAGGGTCGCGGGTGGTCGTCATGGTGAGGAGCACAGGGTGAGTGTCTCGCAGACGGCCGCCGCGGCGCGCGTGCTTTTGAGCATGCGACCCTGGAGGCATGTCGAATCGCCTGAAGGCCGCGACCAGCCCGTATCTGCTTCAGCACGCCGAGAACCCGGTGGACTGGTGGCCCTGGGGAGAAGAAGCGCTGGCCGAGGCGAAGCGGCGGAATGTGCCGATCCTGCTTTCGGTCGGCTACGCGGCCTGCCACTGGTGCCATGTCATGGCGCACGAGTCCTTCGAGGACGAAGCCACCGCGACGCTGATGAACGCGAACTTCGTCAACATCAAGGTCGACCGCGAAGAACGCCCGGACATCGACGCGGTGTACATGGCCGCCACGCAGGCGATGACCGGCCAGGGCGGTTGGCCGATGACGTGCTTCCTGACCCCGGAGGGGGAGCCGTTCCATTGCGGCACCTACTACCCGCCGTCGCCCCGGCACGGGATGCCGTCGTTCTCGCAGCTGATCGTCGCCGTCGCTGAAGCCTGGGGTGAACGTCCGGAGGAACTGCGCTCCGGCGCCCAGCAGATCATCGCTCACCTCACGGAGAAGAGCGGCCCGCTGCCCGAGTCCGTTGTGGACGGTGCCGCGCTGGACGGCGCGGTCTCGTCGTTGCGCGAGGAATACGACCCCGAGACCGGCGGATTCGGGGGAGCGCCGAAGTTCCCGCCGACGATGGCCTTGACCTTCCTTCTGCGCCACTACGAACGCACCGGCTCCGAGGACGCCCTCGCTCCGGTGAAGCACACAGCCGAAGCGATGGCACTCGGCGGGCTCGACGACCAGCTCGGGGGCGGGTTCGCGCGCTATTCGGTCGACGCGCGCTGGGAAGTGCCGCACTTCGAGAAGATGTTGTACGACAACGGTCTACTCTTGCGCTTCTATGCTCAGTTCCATGGCGTGACCGGGCTCGGGTACGCGCGCCGGATTGTCGAGGAGACCGCGGAATTCCTGCTGCGCGACCTGGGGACGGCCGAAGGCGGGTTCGCCGCGTCGCTCGACGCGGACACCGACGGCGTCGAGGGGCTCACCTATGTCTGGACGCCCGCGCAGCTCGTCGAAGTGCTCGGAGAGGAAGACGGTGCGTGGGCGGCCGGGTTGTTCCAGGTGACCGAGCGAGGCAACTTCGAGCACGGCGCGTCGACGCTGCGGCTGCGTGAACCCCATCCCGAAGACGCGGAGCGCTACGAGCGGGTTCGCCGGGCACTGCTGACAGCGCGCGACGGACGCCCTCAGCCCGCCCGCGACGACAAGGTCATCGCCGCGTGGAACGGGCTCGCGATCGGCGCGCTCGCCAAGGCTGGCGCCCGGCTCGGCCGTCCACAGTGGATCGACGCGGCCGCCCGTGCGGCGGCTTTCCTGATGGACAACCACTTCGTGGACGGACGGTTGCGCCGGACCTCGCGCGACGGCGTCGTCGGCACGACCGCCGGAGTGCTGGAGGACTACTCGTGTCTCGCCGAAGGGTTGCTCGAACTCCACCAGGCGACCGGGGAACCGCGTTGGCTCGCCGACGCGATCACCTTGCTGGACCTCGCTTTGGCCCATTTCGGCATCCCGGACTCGCCAGGCGCCTACTACGACACGGCCGACGACGCGGAAGTCCTGGTGCAGCGGCCTTCCGATCCGACCGACAACGCGAGCCCGTCGGGGGCTTCGGCGCTGGCGAACGCGTTGCTGACCGCGTCCGTGCTGGCCGGGCACGACAAGGTGGGCAGCTACCGCGAGGCGGCCGAGCGGGCGCTGGCGCGGGCTGGACGGCTCGCCGCCCACGCGCCGCGGTTCGCCGGGCACTGGCTTTCGGTCGCCGAAGCCGCCGCCGCGGGGCCTGTCCAGGTCGCCGTGGTCGGACCGGACGCCGCTTCGCGTGAGGACCTGCTGGCCGCTGCCGTCGCGTCGCTGCCGGACGGCGCCGTCGTCGTGAGCGGGAACCCGGACGCCGACGGCGTGCCGCTGCTCGCCGACCGTCCGTTGGTCGAGGGAGCCGCCGCCGCGTACGTGTGCCGTGGGTACGTGTGCGAACGCCCGGTCACCCAAGCCGAAGAACTGCGCGCCCAGCTCGGCTGAGGGCCTTCACCGCGGCGATCACCGGTCTGACCGTGAGGCTCAGTGAGCCTTTGCATTCTGTCGCGGGGATCCCTTTCACGGACAACCGCCTCGGCCTGCACCGATGCAAGGGCTCACCAGTCCCACGCCATAGGGCGGAGGCCGAAGGCATCACCACCGGGCCGAGGCGTTCCCACCGGCTTTACCGCGACCTGCGGTCCCTTCGCCCTGGCCGCCGTCGACTTCGGCGGAACACCCGTCACCGTGAACATCCGGGTCGATTTGCGTCCGTCGGAGCAGGTGAGGGTCGCGACGTACTCGCCGGGCGTCTTCACCACATTCCCGAACCCGCCGTGCGTCCCGAAGTTCCCGCCGACGGTCCACTGGATCGGCGCGGCGAGGCCCGGCGACGTCACCGGGCCGCCCGGGAAGCAGCCGCCCGCCGCGGCCTTGGTCTCGGCGTAGATCTGTTCCCCGGATCCGAGTTCGCTCGGGCCGAGGTACCAGCTGGGATCGGTGGTCGCCGTGGCCGGCGCGATCACCGCCAGTTGAGCCGCTTCGAGCACGAAAGCGCCGATCATGACTTTCTTCAGCATGCCGTTCCCCTTCCCCGATGACTACTGAAGGGGACACGTCCGCACAGGTCATCGGGTTGCCCTGGATTACGCCGGAGGAGAACACGACTGAATCTCGGTCGCCGCGAGCGTAGCGTCGGTAGCGTTGTAATCATGTAATCGCGGGAGCGAGCATGCGCACCTACTTCAGGACGGCGAGGCAGATGGGACGCGGTAACTGGAAAGGCCGGGGCGGCTGGCAGCAGGCGGAGATCCCGCCGGCGGACGACGCGGGCGCGTGGTTCGGCGGGCGGCTCCCGGAGGGCTGGTTCACCGGAGACCCCGAGGTCACGGTGGATCGCGAGGAGATCGTCATCGTCGGCGAACTCCAGCCGCTCACCGGCGAATACGCCGACGACGCCGCTCGCGCGGCGGCCGAGGACGGCCGGATCAGCCGGTTCCGCGAGGAGACCCGTGACGAGCGGATCGAGATCGCGCGCCAGGCCGAGCACCGGTATCAGCGCAAGGTCGCCTGGGGCGCGAGCCTCGGCGGCACGAGGCATCTGTTCACCACGCATTCGGCGCCGGTCATGACCAGGCTGCGGCAGCCGGAGCGCCTGGTCCTCGACACCCTCGTGGACGCCGGCGTCGCGCGGTCGCGGTCGGAGGCACTGGCCTGGGCGGTCCGGCTGGTCGGGGAACACGCGGACGCCTGGCTCGCCGAACTCCGGGAGGCGATGACCAAGGTCGACGATCTCCGCTCACAGGGACCGGACCTTTCCTGAAGCCGGGGTCCGCCCCCGGAGTCGGGTTTCCGCCGTCTTGAACGAAGTCCTCTTGCGAAAGAAGGCGTCATGGACGGCGGAATCGCCCGGCGGCGGCTGATCGCGGGCGGCCTGGCGGTGGCGGCGAGCCCCTTGCTCGCGCCCACCGCCTCGGCGGCCCCGTGCACGGTCTCGATCCCGGTACTTCCCTGGCCCGCGGCCAACGACCTCGTCGCGCGGGCGAAACTCCCGGTCTTCCCGGACCGGACGTTCTCCGTGCTCGATTTCGAGACGGCCAACGCGCGCGGGGGCGGGCACGTCGTCGTGCCGAAGGGCACCTTCGTCACCGGCGCCGTGTACCTCAAGAGCGATGTGGACCTGCACCTCGCCGCTCGGTCGTGTACGTCCTGCCGGGCTGCAACGGCCAAACCCGCGTGTACTTCCCGCGGTTCGGCCCACTCACCATCGGCAACTCCTCCAGCACGAAGTGCGGGCAAGCGGCGTTCAACGTCCGAGGTTGCCTAACTCACACGTCCGTGGCCTGCGGGTGAGTGACTGTTGCTTCGCAGGGTCGCGAACATCGAGAACACCCTGGAACGCGTCGATGACCTGCGGTTCGAGAACACGACGATCAACGGGAAACCGGTCTGATTCGTCCTGCGCTTCCCGATGCGGTGCGGCAGGCTGGGCGCAGACCGCACCGCATCGGAGGAATCGTGGCCACACCAGGACTTCCCGCGAAGATCGACCCGGACGCGCTCACCACCGTCCTCGACGGACGGTGGGCCGAACTGCGTCGCGCGGTGCGCGCGCAGATGGCGGCCGAGAGCTTCAAGGACCCCGTCGATCTCGACGTGGAAGCACATCGTGCCCAGGTCCTCGAATGGATGCGTCTGCTCGCCCGCACCGACCGGCCGGGGCTCGGCTTCGACCCGGCGCACGGCGGAGGCGGCGACGTCGGCGGATCGGTGATGTCGTTCGAGATGCTGGGGTTCGGCGACCTCTCGCTGATGGTCAAGGCCGGTGTCCAATGGGGCCTGTTCGGCGGCGCGGTGCAGTTGCTCGGCACCGAACGCCACCACGAGCGCTACCTGCGCGAGATCAAGGATCTGGACGTGCTGGGCTGCTTCGCGATGACCGAGCACGGCCACGGCTCGGACGTCCAGCATCTGCGGACCACCGCGACCTACGACCCGGCCACGCGCGAGTTCGTCGTGCACACGCCGGACCGGGGCGCGACGAAGGAGTACATCGGCAACGCCGCCCGTGACGGCGAACTCGCGGTCGTGTTCGCGCAGCTGATCACCGGTGGCGAGTCGCGTGGTGTGCACGCCTTCGTGGTGCCGATCCGCGGCGAGAACGTGAGCGGCGTCGAGATCGAGGACTGCGGGCGCAAGGCGGGCCTCAACGGCGTTGACAACGGGCGACTCACTTTCACCCAGGTGAGGGTTCCGCGCGAGGCGCTGCTCAACCGGTTCGGTGATGTCGCCGAGGACGGGACGTACACGAGTCCGATCGAAAGCGACGGCCGCCGGTTCTTCACCATGCTCGGCACGCTCATCCGCGGCCGGGTCAGCGTCGCGGGCAGCGCCGGCAGCGCGACGAAACGCGCGCTCGCGCTGGCCGTCCGGTACGGCGAGCGGCGGCGGCAGTTCGCGCGGCCCGACGGCGACGAGGTCGTGATCCTCGATTACCGCGCCCACCAGCGGAAACTGCTGCCCGCGCTGGCGACGTCGTACGCGCTGCACTTCGCGCAGGAAGCGCTCGTCGCGAAGCTTCACGACATCGCCGAGGACGCGCCGGAGGAGGAGCAGCGCGAGCTGGAATCGCGGGCCGCCGGGATCAAGGCGGTGTCCACCTGGCACGCGACGGCGACCATCCAGACCGCCCGCGAGGCGTGCGGCGGCTCCGGTTACCTCTCGGAGAACCTGCTCGCCGGGCTGAAGGCCGACACGGACGTCTTCACCACTTTCGAGGGTGACAACACCGTCCTGCTGCAACTGGTCGCGAAGGGGCTGCTGACCAGCTACAAGGACCAGTTCGAAGACCTCAGCCCGCTCGCGACCGCGCGGTTCGTGGCGGAGCAGTTCGTCGAGGCCGTGATCGAACGGACGTCCGCGCGCAAGGTCGTCGAGCGGCTCACCGACGCCGACGACAGCGACGTGCTGTACTCGCGTGAGTGGCATCTGAAGCTGTTCGAAGACCGCGAAGAGCACGTACTCGGCGGTGTCGCGCAGCGCCTGCGTAAGGCGAGTTCGGACCCCTCCGGCGTCTTCGGTGTCTTCAACGACGCGCAGGACCACGTGCTGCGCGCGGGGCGCGTGCACGTCGATCGGGTGGTGCTGGAAGCGTTCATCGACGCTATCGAACGCTGTGCCGACGCGGAGGCCCGTGAGCTGCTGGAGCGGGTCTGCGACCTTTACGCGCTCGCGAACATCGAGGCGGATCGGGGCTGGTTCCTCGAACACGGGCGGCTGGCCTCCGGGCGCTCGAAGGCCGTCACCGCCGCGGTGAACGCGCTGTGCGCCGACCTGCGCCCGCACGCGCGGACGCTCGTGGACGCCTTCGCTATCCCCGAGCAGTACCTAGCGGCTCCGATGCTGCGGGACTGACCCCGGCACGCTGCTCGGCGAGCTCGGCCCGCAACGCCTTGACTTCGCGGGTCAGCTCGTCGAGATGCTCACGGGTGACCGCCTGCGCGTTCTCGTCGGCCTCGGTCACCCGGCGGATCAGCCACGACGCCAGCGTCGCGGTGACCACACCGAGCAGGGCGATCCCGGCCACCATCAGCCCGACCGCGACGACGCGGCCGGTGCCACTGACGGGATAACGGTCGCCGTAGCCGACCGTGGTGATCGTCGTGATCGACCACCACACCGCGTCCGGGAAGTCGGTGATCGGCGCGTCCGGCGAGGCCCGTTCCGCGTCGAGCACGGCGAGTGCCGAACAGAACACGATGAGCGCCGTCGCGCCCACCGTGTAGACCACGACGCGGCCGCGCAGCGACAGGCCCGCGTTGCGGTTGAGGACGTTGAGCACCGTGACGAGCCGGAGCAGCCGCAGCTGCCGGATCAGCGGGAGCACGATGATCAACAGGTCGAAGATGTTGTTCTTCAGGAAGGCTCGTTTGTCCTCGGCGTGTCTGAGGCGGACGCCGTAGTCCAGGGCGAAGACCGCCCAAGAGACCCAGGTGACCACCTCGCACCAGACCTTGCCGGTATGCCCGAGCGAGGGTTGGAGGATCGGCCACGCGTAGGCGGCCAGGAACAGTACGGCGGCGGCGTTGAGCGGCCACTCCATCCGCTTTTCCCACATCGGGCGTCTCCTCACCTGGCCTTTCCCAGGTGCGTACGTTAGGCGATGTCGAGGGCCGTTCCATAGAGTTTCCCGGTTCTGAGGGTGATGAAAAGCCTGCGCTCGCCCGGGTCCTCCTGTGTTCGAACGACTTCGGAGAGTTCCGCTTCTCCTTCCACGACCGCGAACTTCCAGTGGTCGGCGCTGGAGACGTAGAGGGACGCGTGTGGATTATTGCGGATCTGCTTGACCTTGAGGCGGTCTTCGGTCGTGCTGATCCGGATCTCGCGGGCCTCGGGATTCCAGTCGTAGACGACGGTGGAGAGATGCGGCCGGCCGTCGCGCTTGAGGGTCGCGAGGGCGCCGAAGGTGTGCTCGGCGAGGAAGTCGCTGAGGGCGGCGTCGTCGAGCGGGCGGGGAGGTGCGTTCTTGGCCATGGTGGCGATCATGGCTGCCGTGGTGGGGGCGCGGAAGAAGGCACTTTCTTGTGCCAGAGGGAACACGCGTGTGTCTCTCCTGGTCACCCGGCCGATCAGTTGACCCGCCTTGTCCACCCTGGCCCCCGAACACGTCCGGGGTGCCTTGGCAGACGCTGTACTACCAGGGGAACTACCCGCGTTTGCGGCGGGGGAAGGCGCGATGGGATCCGCAATTGGACAGCCTGATGGCCGACTCGTTTGGAGGCTGGTGCCATGCCTGCTGGTTGCCACAGCTACGCCGAAACTCGTCGGAAGCTGAAAGCGCCGCTCGGGACCGCGGGAGTACGCGGAAGATTGGCGATTGCGGCTGCTGAACGCTCCGAACCACAACGGCAACTCGGAAGTGGTTCAGCTGATCAGCTCAAGTGACGACGATCAGCTACGTGACCGGCTGACCTGCGGCTAGGCGTACATCGCCAGCCAGATCGCGATATAGTGCGAAACAGCCGCCAGCACGGTGCAGGCGTGGAAGTATTCGTGGTACCCGAACGTATCCGGGAAGTGGTTCGGCCACTTCACCGCGTAGAACACCGCGCCCAAGGTGTAGAACAGCCCGCCGACGCAGAGCAGTACGAGCGCGGGGACGCCGGCGTGCGCGCCCAGTTCGGGCAGGACGAAGACGGCGACCCAGCCGAGTGCGATGTAGATCGGCACGCCCAGCCACCGTGGCGCGTTCGGCCACAGCATCTTCAGGGTGACGCCGCCGAGCGCGCCGCCCCATACGATCGCCAGCACGATGTACCCGGTCGGCTGGGACATCGCCAGAAGGGTGAACGGCGTGTAAGTGCCGGCGATGAACAGGAAGATCATCGAATGGTCGGCGCGCTTCATCCATTCGTATGCTCGTGGGCTCCAGAAGCGACGGTGGTAGAGCGCGCTGACGCCGAAGAGGCCGAGGACGGTCAGGCCGTAGATCGACGTGGCCAAAGTGGCCAAAGGCGACACAGTGGACGCCGCGAGACTGATGAGGGCCGCGGCTCCGGCGACAGCGCCGAAGAAGGACCAGAAGTGAAGATGTCCCCGCAGACGAGGACGGGTGTCCACCAAGGGCGTGGGGCCGGACGGCTCGGGTTCGGTCTCTACGCGCACTGTTTCAGGCTACGGCACCATAGGTTTTTTTCCAGTGTCCGTGGCGCGTCCCACTGAGGCTCGCGGGGTGACTACCCTCCACTGGCGTGAGTCTTCGGTCCTTCTTGTCAGACGTCGTGTACAGCGCCTACGGCAGGCGCCTGATCCAGCAGGCCAAGGGGCGTCATCCACGCCACATCGCCATCATGCTGGACGGCAATCGCCGCTGGGCGCGCGAAGCGGGCTTCACCGACGTCGCCGACGGCCATCGTGCCGGCGCCAAGAAGATCGCCGACTTCCTGAGCTGGTGCAACGAGGCCGACGTCGAGGTCGTCACCATGTGGCTGCTCTCGACCGACAACCTCGGCCGCGCGGTCGAGGAACTGAGCCCGCTGCTGAAGATCATCACCGACGTCACCGACGAGCTCGCCGCGCCGCACACGCCCTGGCGGCTCCGCATCGTGGGAGCCCTTGACCTACTGCCCCCTGAGGTCGCGAAGGCCCTCAGCGCGGCCGCGGAACGCACCGAAGGGCGCTCCGGGATGGAGGTCAACATCGCGGTCGGTTACGGAGGGCGTCAGGAGATCGCCGACGCGGTCCGCAAACTCCTGCTCCAGCACGCCGACGAGGGCACCTCGATCCGCGAGCTCGCGAAGATCCTGGACGTCGACCACATTTCCGAACATATGTACACCTCGGGCCAGCCGGATCCGGATCTGATTATCCGTACCTCGGGTGAGCAGCGGCTTTCCGGTTTTCTGCTCTGGCAATCGGCGCATTCGGAATTCTGGTTCACCGAAGCGTATTGGCCCGCGTTCCGCCGGGTCGATTTTCTCCGCGCGATGCGTGATTACGCCTGGCGGCACCGGCGCTTCGGTTCCTGACCCGAACAGACGAAGGCCCCGGAGTGCGCACTCCGGGGCCTTCGGTGTCCACGCTGAAGATCAGTGGTTGTGGTGCTCCAGCGAGTGACGGATCGACGCTGGTGTGGTAGCAATGCCCGTGTAGGCACCTGCGACCAGCGAAGCGGCGCCATAGCCCAGTGCGCCACCGCCCTCGATGAACGTCGCATACGCGTCGCCGAACGTACCGGTGGTGTCACCAGTGGCGGCGAACGCGGTCCCGCCGACCGTCATGACGCCCGCGGCGACGGCGGAAAACGAAACCAGCCTCCTTCAGCACTTCGCACACTCCTTGGTGGAGATTATTCAGGTTCGGGGGCACCAAAATCCGGTGGGGGTGTCCCGCGGTGAGCAAATTACTCGCTATCCAGAACTTGTGACCGTCTCGTACGCCCATTGTGTGAGCGCGAAATGACCCTCTTCACTCGGTACGGTTCTTTATCTCGGTCACAAAGCGCGCTCCGCTGTCGAACGTGGTAAAACCCCGAGTTCGATCAGGCGAACGCCCTCTGTCGCGTTGATCCATCCGGGTCACGTCGACGGGCGTCCCCGAAGGGTGATCATTACTACCTACCGTGATGGTGACGAAGCGTTGATGTCGTGCGACCGACAGTGAGATGACGGTTTGGCGAATCACCGTGGTGGCTGCCTGCGCGATCGCCCGGACGCCGGTACCTTCCGGAAGTGAGGGTTCGCGTCCCATGCGGACTCTCACGGGAGGCCCTGGTCGTGGCAGTTGTCGACAGGGCGGCACAGCCGCCCAGTGGATGCGCGAGGGGGCCGGCACCCGGCCCTCGTGGCCGCGCCGTCTGACGCGGAAAGCGTCGGAAGGAGCGGTTGGCCAGGGAAGTGCCCGGCCCAGCGAGTGCGGGCGTGGTGCCACGCCCACGAGGGAGATGCCGTCGTGACTGCGCAGCGTTCACCCCGCAAGGCCTCTGGCCGTTCTTCGACCGGTGCCCCTGGCCCGGAGAAAGCCTCGATCTCGCCCGAATCCCAGCGGTCCACTTACGTGCTCGACACGTCGGTCCTGCTCTCCGACCCCTGGTCGGTGACCCGGTTCGCCGAACACGCGGTCGTGCTCCCGCTGGTCGTCATCAGTGAACTGGAGGCGAAACGCCACCATCCCGAACTGGGCTGGTTCGCGCGCGAAGCGCTTCGTATGCTCGACGACCTGCGTCGTCAGCACGGGAGGCTCGACGCGCCGATCCCGATCGGTGAGCACGGCGGCACCCTGCAGGTGGAGTTGAACCACTCGGACCCCACGGTGCTCCCGGCCGGTTTCCGCACCGACTCCAACGACCACCGCATCCTCGCCTGCGCGCTTAACCTGGCGGCGGAACGCGCGTCGGTCACGCTGGTGACCAAGGACATCCCCCTGCGTGTCAAAGCGGGCGCCGTCGGCCTCGAGGCCGACGAGTACCGCGCGCAGGAGGTGACGCCCTCGGGCTGGACGGGAATGGCGGATGTGGACGTCCCGCAGACCCTGGTCGACGCGCTGTTCAGCGGGTCTTCCGTCGATCCGGCGGAGTTCGGGATGCCCGAGGTCGGTGAGCTGCCCTGCCACACCGGTCTGAGGCTGCTCGCTGGCAGTTCGAGCGCGCTGGGCCGGGTCACCGCGGACAAGCGGATCCGGCTCGTGCGGGGTGACAAGGAGGCGTTCGGCCTGTACGGCCGCTCGGCCGAACAGCGGGTGGCGCTGGATCTCCTGCTCGACTCCGACGTCGGCATCGTCTCGCTGGGCGGACGCGCCGGTACCGGTAAGTCGGCGCTCGCGCTCTGCGCGGGGCTGGAGTCGGTGATGGAACGCCGCCAGCACCGCAAGGTCGTGGTGTTCCGGCCGGTGTACGCGGTCGGCGGCCAGGAACTGGGCTACCTGCCCGGTTCCGAGAGCGAGAAGATGCAGCCGTGGGCGCAGGCGGTGTTCGACACCCTCGGCGGGCTGGTCAGTCAGGACGTCCTCGACGAGGTCTTCGACCGCGGCATGCTCGAGGTGCTCCCGCTGACCCACATCCGCGGCCGGTCGCTGCACGACACGTTCGTCATCGTCGACGAGGCGCAGTCCTTGGAGCGCAACGTGCTTTTGACCGTGCTTTCGCGACTCGGCACGGCTTCGCGGGTCGTGCTCACCCATGACGTCGCGCAGCGCGACAACCTGCGGGTCGGGCGGCACGACGGCGTTTCGGCGGTGATCGAAAAGCTCAAGGGTCACCCGCTGTTCGCGCACGTCACGCTGACCCGTTCCGAACGTTCGCCGATCGCGGCGCTGGTCACCGAGATGCTGGAGGACCACGGATAGCCGAGCCGGGGAGTCCCTTTAGGACAGTCCTGGCGGGACTCCCCGGGCCTTCGGATCACCAGCCCGCCGGCAGTGGGCGCCCTTCCGCGAATCCGGCGGCCGACTGGATGCCGAGCAGCGCGCGCTCGTGGAACTCCTCCAGCGTCCGCGCGCCCGCGTACGTGCAGGCGGAGCGGACACCGGAGCCGATGGAGTCGAGCAGGTCCTCGACACCGGGGCGAGCCGGGTCCAGCGCCATCCGCGACGCCGAGATGCCCTCTTCGAACAGGCCCTTCTTGGCGCGTTCGAAGACGTTGTCCGTGCGCGTGCGGGCGCCGACGGCGCGCTTCGACGCCATGCCGAACGACTCCTTGTACGGCTTGCCCTGCTCGTCGTAGCGCAGGTCACCGGGGGATTCGTGCGTACCCGCGAACCATGAGCCGACCATCGCCGAAGACGCGCCGGCGGCCAGTGCGAGCGCGACGTCACGCGGGTGCCGCACACCGCCGTCCGCCCAGACGTGCTTGCCCAGTTCACGGGCCGCGGCCGCGCATTCGGCGACGGCGGAGAACTGCGGGCGGCCGACGCCGGTCATCATCCGCGTGGTGCACATGGCGCCGGGGCCGACACCGACCTTGACGACGTCCGCGCCCGCGTGGATCAGGTCGCGTGTGCCCTCCGCGGTGACCACGTTCCCGGCGACCACCGGGACCCGCGGGTTCACCGACCGGACGGCCTTGAGTGCGGAGATCATCTTTTCCTGGTGACCGTGCGCGGTGTCGACGACCAGCACGTCGACACCCGCCGCCAGAACGGCCTCGGCCTTCGCCGCGACGTCGCCGTTCACGCCGATCGCGGCGGCGACGCGCAGGCTGCCACCGTCGTCGACGGCGGGGGTGTAGATCTCCGCGCGCAGCGCCGCGGTCTCGGTCAGGACGCCGGCGAGCCTGCCGTTTTCGTCGATGCCGAGCGCGAGACCGCCACCGTGGGCGTGCAGGCGCTCGAACACCTCGCGCGGCGGGGTGTCCAACGGGACCGTGACGAGTGCGGGTTCCGCGACGTCGGCGAGCCGCGCGAAGCGGTCGACACCGGCGCAGGCCGCTTCGCCGACGATGCCGACGGGCCTGCCGTCTTCGTCCACCACGACGACGGCGCCGTGGGCACGCTTGCCGACCAGGTTCAGCGCGTCGGCGACCGCGTCACCGCCGGTCAGCACGAGCGGGGTGTCCCACACGGTGTGGCGGCTCTTCACCCAGGCGACGATGTCGGAGACCGCGGCCGTGTCGACATCCTGCGGCAGCACGACGAGCCCGCCGCGCCGGGCGACCGTCTCGGCCATCCGGCGGCCGGCGACGGCCGTCATATTGGCCACCACGATCGGGATCGTCGCGCCGGTGCCGTCCACGGTGGACAGGTCGACGTCGAAGCGGGACTCCACGTTCGAACGGTTCGGCAAGAGGAACACGTCGTCGTAGGTCAGGTCGTGAGCGGGCCGGTGCCCGTCGAGAAAGCGCACGAGTCCCCAGGATACCCGCGTGGAACAATGTCGGCATGACCGACCGGGATCGTGACGAAGCCGGACGAGCCCGCAACGCACGTCCTCGTGACGGTCTCGGCAGGCCGCTCCCGTACGGCGCCGACGGTGTCGAGCGGCAGCCCGAGGGCATCGAACGGGCCCCCGAAGACACCATCGCCGAGGCTCAGCGACTGCTCGACGCGGGTCGCCCGTTCCACGCGCACGAGGTGTTCGAGGACGCGTGGAAAACCACCGACGGGGCGGAGCGGGAGCTGTGGCGCGCTCTCGCGCAACTCGCCGTCGGTCTGACCCATGTGGCCAGGGGAAACGGGAGCGGCGCGGTCTCGCTGCTGGAGCGTGGCGCGGACAACATCGAGCCGTTCCGCGAGAACAGGCCGCACGGGATCGACATCCCGGGGCTGCAGGAGTGGGCGCGGGCGATGGCCGAAGAAGTGAAGGTGCGGATCCGCGTCGAGCCGGTTCCGCCTCGTCTACTGGGACAGGGCTTGTAGCGCCGAGCCGGAGCGGTACAGCTCGATCAGCAGCGGCCGCAGTGCCCGCCCCGCCGGGGTGAGCCGGTAGCTGGTCCGGCTCGGGAAGCCCGGCAGTTCCTCCCGGACGGCGAGGCGTCGCGAGGTCAGGTCGCCGAGGCGTTCTGTTAGCACCTTCGCGGACAGGTCGGGCAACGCGGCGCGAAGGTCGCTGAAGGACCGGGCGCCGCTCATCAGCTCCCGGAGGACCAACGTCGTCCAGCGGCCCGAGATCGCGGCGAGCGCGACCTCGACGGGGCAGTCCGGTTCCGGTCGCCGGGTGCGGCCCCGGGCGTCGGGGACGAGTTCGCCGTCGAAGGTTTCCGTTTGGTGACCTGCTTCGCGGTCGGTTTCGCTGTCCGCATGACGCATTCCGCCAGTGTGCCCTTGACCGCCGATCCCGCCGAGCATCCCTTCGTCTTCCAGGCCGCCTTCAACACCGGATCCGCCGAAATCCTCGACACGATCTACGAACCGGGCGCCGTGTTCGTCCGTCGTGACGGCGTGCAGGTGACCGGTGCGGAACGCCGGGCCGCGAACGGCATGATCCTCGCGCTCGGGCAGCCCGTCACCGTGACGCCGCGGCAGGTGCGCGTGGCCGGTGACCTGGCGTTGTTGATCGTCGACTGGGTGATCGAGGGGCACCTCGCGGCGACGGCCACCGACGTCGCGCGCTGCGGCGAAGACGGGCTCTGGCGCTACGTGATCGACAACCCCTTCGGTCTCGGCGCACCTTGAGTACTCGACATACCGCGAGTATGTTACTTCGAGTAAGGATACTGATCGGTAGGTAACCGGCGGAGGAAGCGCGATGAGCGAGCCCAAGGAACTGCTGGCCGAACCGCTGAAACTGCGGTGCGGCGCGCTCCTGCCGAACCGGCTGGCCAAGGCCGCGTTGAGCGAGCAGCTCGGCGACCGCCGGAACCGGCCGACCGCCGAACTGGCCGAGCTGTACCGGACGTGGTCGCGAGGTGGTGCCGGGACGCTGATCACCGGCAACGTCATGGTCGATCCCACCGCGCTCGGCGAACCTCGCAACGTCGCCGTGCCCCGGCAGCCGGACGCGACCGAGTTCAAGCCGTGGGCCCGGTCGGCAGACGGGACCGAGACCCGGTTGTGGGTCCAGCTCAACCACCCGGGGCGCCAGAGCCCGCGGTTTTTGTCCCGGCAGCCGGTCGCGCCGTCCGCGGTGCCGTTCGGCGACCGCGGTATCCGCTCGGTGTTCGCGACGCCGCGAGCGCTCACCGGCGACGAGATCGAAGCGATCATCGACCGGTTCGGAGTGGCCGCGCGCGCCGTCGTCGACGCCGGGTTCGCCGGTGTCCAGATCCACGGCGCGCACGGCTATCTCGTGTCGCAGTTCCTTTCGCCGCTCACCAACCGGCGCACCGACGGCTGGGGCGGTGACGCCCCGCGAAGGCGCCGGTTCCTGCTGGAAGTGGTCGCCCGCGTACGCGGCGAGGTCGGAGACGCCGTGCCGATCGCGGTCAAGCTCAACAGCGCGGACTTCCAGCGCGGCGGCTTCAGCGAGGAGGAATCGCTCGAAGTCGTCCGTGAGCTGGGGGAAGCGGGTATCGACCTGCTGGAGGTCTCCGGCGGCACCTACGAAAAGGCCGCCATGATGGGCTCCGGTAAGGCGAGCACGGTCAGCCGTGAGGCCTACTTCCTCGACTACGCCGCGAAAGCGCGGCAGGTCACCGATGTCGCGCTGATGGTCACCGGTGGCTTCACCAGCCCGGAGGGGATGGCGGACGCGCTGCGTTCCGGCGCGCTGGACGTCATCGGTCTCGGCAGGCCGCTGATCGTCGATCCGGCGCTGCCCGGACGACTGCTTCGCGGCGAGGACGTGCGAGCCGAGCGCAAAGCGCCGAAGACGGGCATTCGACTGGCGGACAGCCTGCTCGAGATCCAGTGGCACACCCAGCAGATGCACCGGGTGGCCGCCGGGAAACCGGTGGACCGCCGGCTCGGCGCGATGCGGACGCTAGTACGTGCCGGCGTCGCGGATCCGTTCAACGCCTTCCGCCGCGTCCGGGGCTGATCCATCCACGCCCCCGCCGCCACCCTCAACGGAGGAGCTCTGCTCCCAAGCCAAACTCTCGTCCTGCTCATCGCGCCTGGCGAAGGTGCGATCGAAACCGACCGCGGCCGCCGCGAGCCCGATGAACAGCACGCCGATCAGCACGCAGTTGAAGGCGACTCCGCCGTAGCCGTTGATGCCAGGGTCGACGAACGGGTACGGGTAGAACCCGACGAGCGCGCCGCGCACCAGCGTGACCGCGAGCCAGCCCAGCGGGTACAGCAGCGACCAGGACAGGACCCGCCACGACAACTGGCCGCGCGGCCCGAACAGCAGCCAGCCCGCGACGCACATCAGCGGCGACACCTTGTGCAGCATCGTGTCGGCGAACACGGCCCAGCCGTGGAGTTCGTAGAGGTCGGCGAGCGCGACCTGGAAGACGACGCCGGTCACGGTGATGCCGACGAGGCCGGTCAGCCGCAGGACGCCGAAGAGGGGCGACCGGCCCGCGACGCCGAGCGCGAGCAGCAGGCAGCCGATGCCGACCAGGATGTTCGAGTCGATGGTGAAGAAGGCCAGCAGGTTGGCCACCCGTCCGGCCGGGGTCTGGAAGGTGCCACCCGTGGTGCCCGCCGAGATTGGGATCTGCGCGGCGAGACCGGCGATCACCACCAGCGCCGTCGCCCCGAACCAGGCACGCGCGATCTTGGAAGCCTGCATTCCGCCTACTTTATGGGTGACCGGCCGGGAACGTCCCGTCACCACCGCAAGCCGCCACTCGATCGGGGGCGTCTCCCCGCCGCGTTCCGTCCTCTAGTTGCGGTAGTTGGCAGCGCGAACTACCGCAACTAGGGCCTGTTTCAGAAGTGGGTCTTGTTTTGGGATGATCTTTGTATGGGGCGTGGTGACCTGACGAATGAGCAGTGGGCGAGGCTGGAACCGTTGCTGCCTGTGGGGAAGAAGCCGGGTCGTCCG